>NZ_CP063353.1:0-1277244 GCF_014931565.1 Clostridium sp. 'deep sea' | reverse complement strand
CCAAAGTTAAGTTATCTAACAAATTAAAGTCCTGAAAAATAAATCCCAATTGCTCTCTGCGAAACTTAGCTAGCTTACCACTGCATAGCTTAGTTATATCTTTACTTTCAATAACAATTTTTCCGTTTGTTACAGTGTCAATAGTAGATAAAACATTAAGTAAGGTAGTTTTACCGCTGCCAGAGGCACCCATAATGCCTATAAAATCACCTTTAGTTATATTTAGATTAATGCCATCAATAGCTTTAGTCATATTGCCTCTGTTGCCGTAGTATTTTTTAATGTCTTCTGCTTTTAAAACTAAATCACTCATTTATATCACCTACTTCACCAGTTTTAAAAAGCTTTTTAAGATAATTTTTGGGTAGTGGGTTACTGCCCACAACGTTAGGTACTATTGTATCGCAATTAGCACACAGACTTACATTTTGCCTGCCGCCTGACATTGCACTTCTTATTTTAGCAAATTTTTCATTGTTCCAAACATTAATAACACTAGTTTGGGTGAGGTCCCCTAGGGTCATTTGACCTAGTGAGTCATTACAGCATAAACTTACCTTACCATCGGGACGCACTACCATTTGCTGAAAAGGATACATACAGCATGAAGATACTTTTCTTGAAGTTATTTCTCTGTTTTCAGTGCTACCAGCTCTGTTACACAATAATTCATTTTGTTTTCTTAATAGTATTATTACCCTATTGCTATATTTTCTACTTTTAATTAAATTATAAATATCGTTAACTGGTTTAATAAGCTGTAGGTTGTCGTTATAATTGTCTATAATTAAAAAATCTAAATACTTCATTAAACTAATAAATTTCTCCCTAGTTAATAATGTGCCATTTGTGTACAAATAGTGAGTGGCATTAGGTAACCTCTTTGTAGCTAGTTCTAAAAAATTATAAATTCTCTTATCAAGTAAGGGCTCATTATTAGAATACAAGGCAATTTCGCCAGTATAGTTTATCAAAGCTAATTGCTCAATAATACTACTGAATAAACTCTCCTCCATTAGCCTAAAGGGGCGGGGGTCTACCATAGCATTAACATTACAAAATGAGCACTTGCCATTACAGCGGTTAATAGTTTCAATTTCAATATTCCTAAAAATGGGAAACTGCTTTTTACATAAATATTGCTTGCTCTTTTTTCTACTAGCCTTTTTATAAACAGTATCTATTATAGCCATACTAGATGGCATAACATATCTATTAGTAAAGTTTGGAAATTTTTTTTCTAAAATCCCTTTAACCTTACCTGCAAAAGATTTATATGGATTAACAATCATAATTAACTACTCCTTTTTTTAATCTTGAGTTAATCATAAAACTTTGCCAGCTTATTAAACATTGATTAAGCTTACTGTTTTATATGTAGACTTACAGTTTTGTAAGGATACAATATATACAATGTTAGGTTACTATTATTAACAAGAATGATGAAGAAAACAAAAGCAGATTTTGATAGTATGGAATTGGAGGTATTCAGATGAAAACTAATTATGACAGAGTTCTATATATTGTTGACTTAATTGAAGAAGATTTAAGCAGAAACTATTCTATGGAAATGTTAGCAAAAGAAATAGGTTACTCAAAATATCATATGCATAAGATGTTTACTAACATAGTTGGTATGCCACTATATCAATACATCAAAAAAAGAAGACTAAGTGAAGCTGCTAAAAAACTATTATGTACAGACCATAGTATTATAGACATAGCATTAAACTCAGGCTATGAATCACAACAAGCGTTTACCGATGCCTTTAAAAAAACATTTCATACAAGTCCTAAAATATTTAGGTTTAAGATTAAAAAGTTTTCATTGACTGCTAAATATCAAAAATCTTGTAGCTTAAAGGGTGAAAGTATTATGGATGTTAGACTAGAAGACTGTGGTGAAATAACATTAGTTGGTTATAGCTCATGTATTCTAAAGGGGTTATTTGTTATACCTAGACTGTGGAAAAAATTACACAAATCAAAAAATAAAATAAGTAATCGGGTTTCTAGGGCATGGCTATTTGCTTTTAACGATTACGAAAACGCTGAGCAAAAAGAAGATAAAGGCTTAAGCTTTGATTATTATGCTTGTATTGAAGTTGAAGATAAAAATAGAGTTAAAGAAAATATGGTAGTAAAAGAATTACCAAAAAGTCGTTATGTTGTATTTTCTATAAGAGCTAAACCACAAGATTCAATTGAGTTAACTATAGACTATATCTATAAAGAATGGTTTCCTTCTTCAACATATCAACTTAATCATCAGGCAAAATATGATTTTGTAAAGTATGGTGAAGAAGTTAATGAGCAGGGTATAGCAGATATTGAGGTGTGGGTGCCTATTTTGTAGCCTCATAAAGTGCAGTATGTTTAGACGGGTTTATGCTAAAAAACAGCCACCAAAAACTTTTGGCTTACTTTATAGTGTTACAATTAAGGTTTATGGCAATACCTACAGTTAATTAAAATTTTTCTAGGTGAGGTAGTGTATAAAAGTTAAACCGCAAGCCCACGGCTTGCGGTTTTTATATCAGTATTCTAACTTAAAACTGATTAAACTCCGAAAACACCATTTTAAACTCCGTAATTCCATTTTTAGAGTTCACTGTAATATCATGACCTAGTTTCTGACATAAATTCTTAACTAGGTACAAACCCATTCCTGTGCTGCGTTGATTTTTGCGTCCGTTTTTACCTATAAATCCTTTATTAAAAACATATTTAATATCCTCTAAAGGAATAGTATCACCATTATTAGTAATAGATAAAACTAGGGGATTGTCCTGTTTGGATACCTTTATTGCTATTTTTTTATTTTGGTGTTCACTATACTTAACAGCATTAGTGAGTAATTGAGCTAATATAAAAGCCAGCCATTTACTATCACTTAAAACATAAGCCTCCTGTAAATTAATACTAAGATTAACATTACTACTTATAAACAGTCTTTTATGCTTTTTTAAGGCTGATTTAACTTCATCAGCAATATTGATACGTTTAATAATGTAGTCCTTTTCAACATATTCACTTTTTGCATAAAACAAAACCTGCTCCACATAGTATTCAATATTGTCTAATTCCTCTAAAATACTCTCATCTATCTCATCTTGGGTATTATCGGTTATTAAATTAATGGTGGCAATAGGTAGTTTTATTTCGTGAACCCACTGTTCAATATACTCTTTATAGCTCTGCTCTTTTATCCTCAACTTCGAAATATCATTATTGTAAGTATCAATGTTTTGCCTTAAAACTTGTTCAAATAAATAAGTCTCTAGGTTATATGCTGTAGGAATAAAATCTGAAATATAGCCTTCATCTAGGCTATTAATATTTTCAGTTAGCTCTTTAAAATAACTATTAGCCTTTAAATATTCATAAATATGCAATATCAAAAAACAAAATAGAATTGTAACAGATATGCCTACGGTATTATTGGCACTTACTTTAGCTGCTGTTAAAAACAAATTAAGTACAAATACACCTACTATACTTAAAGCTAACTTCCACCTTTTCCAGTATAAATACTCTTTTAATCTCATTTTATATAATAACCTAGTCCGCGTTTTGTTAAAATGCAATTATTTAGTCCGAGCTCGGTTAGCTTTTTTCTCAGCCTATTAATATTTACAGTTAAAGTATTATCATCAACAAATAAATCCGAGTCCCAAAGTTTTTCAATTATCCTATTTCTACTAACTATACTGCCAGCATTAAGAATTAAAGTATGTAAAATTCTAAGCTCATTTTTAGTTAGGTCTACTTTTTTGTCTTTGTAAACAAGGGTAGAAGCAGCAATATTAAGGCTTATGTTATGGTGTTTAACTATTTCTTGTAATTTATTAGATCCATAGCTTCTTTTTAATACAGCATTTATTCTGGCAAGTAAAACCTCACTATTATAAGGCTTAGTAATAAAATCATCGCCACCAATTGTAATAGCCATTGCTTCATCCATATTACTATTTCTGCTTGTTAAAAAAATAATTGGTATACTTGAAAAATGCCTAATTTCTCTGCAAAAATGAAAACCATCAAAGTATGGTAGATTAATATCAAGCAATATTAAATGGGGTTTTTCAGTTTTTACAAAGGCTATAATATTTTCATAATCAGTGGCAACAATTGCTTTGTAACTATATCTATGTAAAAGCTTTGCTAATTCTAAAGCTAGCTTTTTATTATCTTCTATAATTAATATTTTCATTTATTACTCCTATAAAGTTTATTATTAATAACTTCACCTATTTATTATAGTATAACCAATCACCAAATCAAATTGTATTGGCATATATCAGTCGCATAAACAATAATATTGAATACATTATTTAGTATGGTGTGTATTTGAGATAGTACAATTGCTTAGAATTGACAAATTTAATTTGTAATAATTCGTGAAAAAAAGGATTTTATATGTTATTATATCTTAGTGTAATATATAAAATTATAAAAGTTTGAATAATTAAAATAATCCAAAGAGTTCTGGAGGGGTAGCTATGATATTAGTCCAGATAATTGAAGAGGTACAGGCTCAGATTATATGCGGTAATCATTTAATTAATCGTGAAATAGATGTGACATGTGCTGCTGATTTAATGAGTGATGTTTTAGCATGCGATATAGAACCTAATACTCTTTTAGTAACTAGTTTAGCAAATAGCCAAGTTATTCGAACTGCAGAAATGGTAGAATTGTCTGCAATTATTTTTGTAAGAGGCAAAAAACCTAATCAACAAATGGTAGAGATGGCAGAAGACTTTGGTGTGCCCTTACTATGCACAAAAGAAAATATGTTTAATACCTGCGGTAAGCTTTATAAATTAGGCTTAAACGGTTGCTGGTAATTAAATGAGGTAGGAGGAGAATTATGAAAATTACTTTTCCTGTCGCCAGTGATGACTTTGTACAAGCTGGTGAGGCTTCAAGTAAGATAAAAAGAGTTTTAAAACAAATAGGAATACCTTCACATATAATTCGCAAGGTAGCTATTGCTACTTACGAGTCAGAAATGAATATTGTTATTCACGCGTATGAAGGTGAGTTAACTTTATGTGTTAACGCTGATGAAATTAAAGTTGTAGCGGAGGATAAAGGGCCTGGAATTGCTGACTTAGATTTAGCTATGCAAGAGGGTTTTTCTACCGCAAGTGAAGAAGTGCGCCGTCAAGGTTTCGGTGCTGGAATGGGACTTCCAAACATCAAGAAAAGCTGCGGAGAATTACATATCAATACAAAAGTTGGTACGGGAACAACTGTTTCGATGCACTTTAACCTTACTGAAAGTGAGGGTTAGCTATGGGTGAGTATTTCCATTCTGTTCGTTTAGATAAGGATAAATGTAAAGGTTGCACCAATTGTATAAAAAGGTGTCCAACAGAAGCTATACGTGTTAGAGATGGAAAAGCACACATAATTGAAGAGAGATGTATTGATTGTGGAGAGTGCATTAGAGTCTGTCCTGAGCACGCTAAATTTGCTATAACCGATACCTTTAAAATGTTATGTGATTTTAAATACAGGCTTGCAATTCCTGCACCTTCGTTATTTGGTCAGTTTGCTGGAAAACTAAGTGATATTGAGATTATTGCAACCCTCAAAATGTTAGGTTTTGATGATGTAGTTGAGGTAGCATTGGGGGCAGATTTTGTTTCTATGGCTTATCGCAAATATTTTGAACAACCAGATGTCCTACGCCCTGCTATAAGCTCAGCATGTCCGGCATTAGTACGACTTATTCAAGTAAGATTTCCTACATTATTACCCCATATTATTCCAATCGAGTCGCCAATGGAGGTAGCAGCGTATATTGCTAAACAAGAACTCCTTAAGAAAAAAAATATAAACCCAAAAGACGTTGGTGTATTTTTTATTAGTCCATGTCCAGCAAAAGTTACTGCTGTAAGACAACCTGTGGCAAATGCCACAAATGTTGACGGAATAATATCTTTTTCTGAAATATATGGTCTTATTATTCGAAATTATAGTAAACTACGTCATTTCCCAGAACTTCTTAAAACATCACATCCAAGAGCCTCTAGCGGAGGTTTACGCTGGGCTAGACCTGGTGGAGAGTCTATAGGTTTTCATGACAAAATTTCACATGTACAAGTGCAAGGCATAGACCATATTATAAAAGTTTTAGAGCAAGTTGAAATGGGCAAATTACGAAAAGTAGATTTTTTAGAGCTACAAGCATGTCCTGGAGGCTGTTTGGGAGGGCCCCTAACTGTAGAGAATCCCTTTGTGGCTCGTGTATATATAAATCAAATGGCAAATAATAGAACAAACACACCTGAGATAGATGAAGCCTGGTACCAAGAACTAAATGAAGCAGGAGTACTGCATTTTAGTAACGATATAAAAGCTCGTCAAATAATGAAATTAGATGATGATATTCATAAAGCACTAAAAAAAGTAGAAGATGTTGAAAGAATAACAGATAGTTTGCCAGGGTTAGATTGTGGTGCCTGTGGTTCTCCTACTTGTAGAGCACTAGCTGAGGATATAGTACAGGGTTTAGCAACTAGAACTTATTGTACTATTGAGTTAAGGAACGATGTAAGAAAATTAGCCGAGCGTATGTTAGATTTTGCTGAAAATTTACCTCCAACTATGGAGGAGAACTCAAATGAGGAGGACAACAATGAAACTAAGTAAAATAGTTGCAGAGTTAAAGCTGGAATCATTGACTACTTTTAATAGTGAAGCAGAAGTAAGTGGAGCTTATTCTTCGGACTTATTAAGTGATGTAATTGCTAATGCTGAAGAAAACGAAATTTGGGTTACTTTACAAGGGCATGAAAATATTGTTGCAGTAGCTATCTTAAAAGATTTAGCTGCAGTTATTGTAACTGGTGATTATATGCCAAACGAAACAACAATTACTAAAGCACAAGAAAAAGAAGTTGCACTTTTTTCATCTAAACTAACAAGTTATCAGGTATGCGGTAAGCTATACCAGCTATTACAGCAAAGATAATGAGTGAAGAGAGTTATATTGCTGTTGACTTACACATTCATACTGCCTTATCACCGTGTGCAAGTGCTGAATTAACTCCTTTAAATGTAGTTAAACATGCTAAAAAGAGCGGCTTAAATGCAATTGCAATAACTGATCACAATAGCTCATTAAATGTTTTAGCTGCCATAGAAGCCGGAAAAAAGTATAATTTAACTGTTATACCTGGCATGGAAGTAGAAACAATTGAAGGGGTGCATGTTTTAACCCTTTTTGAAAACATGAATTTACTCAGCCAATTTAATAAAATTATAGAAGCTTTATTGCCCAACATTTCTAATAACACTGAGGTGTTTGGTTACCAAACAATATTCTCAAAAAATAATAGAGTAATGGGCGAGTACCCAAAATTACTAGCACAATCAGCCCAAATAACACTTGAAAAAGTAGTTAATATAGTGTTATCGTTAGGGGGTGTGCCAATTCCTTCACATATATATAGAAAGGCTAATGGCATAATATCGGTTTTAGGATTTATTCCCCCAAATTTGTGTGTAAGTACATTAGAGGTACATAAAGCTAATTACAATTTAGCAAATATTGAAGAATCATTAATTTCACATTATAATATTGTTGTAAACTCTGATGCACATTGCATACAGGATTTATATACTGAACCTTTTACAGCCTTAAAGGTTACAGATTGTAGCCCTAAATGTATATTAAGCAAACTCAAAAGTAAGCAAAATTTTGATGAGGTGGTAGTAGTCTAAAAATCGTTTAGCGAGAACACAATCATTTAAACAAGGAGGTTTGAATAATGTCTAAACTATCAGCAGATCATGTAAAACAGATAGACAAGATTATTGAAGAGTTTAAGGATCAAAAGGGTTCTTTAATTCCTGTTTTACAAAAAGTACAGAACATTTTTGGTTATTTGCCAGAAGAGGCCCAAAAACATGTTGCCTATGGACTTAATGTTCCTGTAGCAGATGTTTACGGTGTAATTACTTTCTACTCATTATTTCATACTGAGCCAACTGGCAAGTACATTATTGAGTTATGCATGGGTACTGCCTGTTATGTAAAAGGTGCAGTAGATGTTCAGCATGAAATTGAGAACTTATTGAGTATTAAAGTTAACGAAACAACAGAAGATGGTAAGTTCACATTGCGCTTTAGTCGCTGTGTAGGAGCTTGCAGCTTAGCACCATTCATGACAATTGGGGAAGATGTTTATGGTCGTGTTAAGCAAGAAGATGTTCAACGCATATTATCTAAATATTTTTAATGTATGATGCGTGAACTCTCTTTACACATTTTAGATATCGCCGAAAACTCATTAAGAGCTAATTCAAGTTTAATTGAAATACTAGTAGAGGAAGATTTAATTAATAATAAATTAATTGTAAAAGTTACTGATAATGGCTGTGGTATGAGTGAAGAATACGCCAGAAAAGTACTTGATCCTTTTACAACAGAGAGAACTACTAGATCAGTTGGACTTGGTTTGCCCATGTTTGCAGCAACAGCCAAGCGCTGTGCGGGTCATTTAGTGCTAAAATCGGAACCCAATTTGGGAACTGAAATCATAGTTGACATGGAGAGAGATAACATTGATCGACCTCCATTAGGGGATATGGCTGACACCATAGTCACGTTATTATGTTATGGTAGTGGATTTGATATTAAATATACTCGTGTTATTGGTAGCAACACTTTTGTATTTAACTCAAAAGACATTAAAACTGAATTAGATGGTGTGTCTATAACGACACCTTCAGTTTTAAATTGGATACGTGACTACATCCTTGAAAACGAAGAACAACTAAAACAGAAAGGAGCTTTTTAATGAAATCTATCGCTGATCTAAAAAAAATTCGTGACAAAGCTCGTCACAATATTTCTTTAAGAGAATCTGGCGAACGCACCCAAGTTCGTGTTTATATGGGTACCTGTGGTATAGCTGCTGGAGCACGTAAAGTTATGACTGCAATACTCGATGAATTAGGAAAAAATGATATTAGTGATGTAGAAGTATTACAAAAAGGTTGTATTGGCCTTTGTGAGCATGAGCCATTAGTTGAGGTAGAAATTAAAGGTGAAGGCTCAGTAATGTATGGACATATTGATGAAGAAAAAGCCCGTCGTATTGTTAACAAGCATGTTATTAACAATGTTGTACTTGACGAATGGGTCGTTAACTGCGGTTGCAGTATTGGTAAGTGATGCATTATAGGAACTGGAGGGGAGAATAATGCAATTATACCGAGCTCATGTACTCGTTTGTGGGGGTACAGGTTGTGTAACTTCTGGCTGTCAAGATGTTAAAGCAGAACTTGAAAAGCAGATTGATAACTACGACCTAGCTAATGAAATAAATGTAATAGTTACTGGATGTGTTGGTACCTGTGATATAGGTCCTATTATTATGGTTTACCCTGAGGCAATCTTCTATCAAAAAGTTCAAGTTGAAGATGTTGCTGAAATTGTTGAAGAACATCTATTAAAAGGTCGTCCTGTTAATCGTTTAATGTATCAGGATAAAACCTCTGAAATAGCTAATTTTATTGAAAAATATTATGATATAGAATTTTTTAACCGTCAAACACGTGTTGTATTAAGAAACACTGGTATTATTGATCCAACAATAATTGATGAGTATATTGCTCGTGACGGTTACCAAGCAGCAGCTAAGGCTTTAACAGAAATGAAGGCTATAGATGTTGTTGAAGAAGTAAAAAAATCAGGTTTACGTGGACGTGGTGGTGGAGGATTCCCTACTGGTCTAAAACTTGAGTTAGGACATAAATCTCCTGGCGACGAAAAGTACATGATTTGTAATGCTGATGAAGGAGATCCAGGTGCATTTATGGATCGTAGCCTTTTAGAGGGTGATCCTCATGCCGTTATTGAAGGTATGATTTTAGCTGGTTATGCTATTGGAGCAAGCCAGGGTTATGTATATGTTCGTGCTGAGTATCCCTTAGCTGTTGAGCGTTTAACTCACGCTATTAAACAAGCTAAAGAGTATGGTTTATTAGGAAAAGATATCTTTGGATCTGGTTTTGATTTTGAATTAGACTTACGCGTAGGTGCTGGTGCATTTGTATGTGGTGAAGAAACTGCTTTAATGCATTCAATAGAAGGTTTACGTGGCGAGCCTACTCCAAAACCACCATTCCCAACAGATGCTGGTGTATTTGGTAAACCAACTGCTATTAACAATGTAGAATCAATAGCTAACCTACCTCAAATTGTATTAAAGGGTTCTGATTGGTTTAATAAATTTGGAGTAGAAAAGAATAAAGGAACTAAAGTATTTGCAGTAGCTGGTAACATTGTAAATACAGGTTTAGTAGAAGTAGAATTAGGAACAACTTTACGTACAGTTATCTTTGATATTTGTGGTGGTGTTCCTAATGGTAAGAAATTTAAAGCTGTTCAAATTGGTGGACCTGCTGGTGGATGTATTCCAGCCGAATATCTTGATACACCAATTACCTATGACAGTTTAATTAGTTTAGGAGCCATGATGGGTTCTGGTGGGCTAATTGTAATGGATGAAGATACTTGTATGGTAGACCTAGCCCGTTTCTTCCTTGACTTTACTCAAGAAGAGAGCTGTGGTAAGTGTACACCTTGTCGTATAGGTACAAAACGTATGCTTGAAATCCTTGAGAGAATAACAGAAGGTCATGGCCAACCTGGTGATATCGAAAAGTTAGAAGAGTTAGCACTTGCTATTAAAGATTCAGCTTTTTGTGGCTTAGGTAAGGCTGCACCAAACCCAGTGTTAAGTACATTAAGATTCTTCCGTGATGAATATGAAAACCATATTTATAATAAAAAGTGTACAGCTGGTATTTGTAAAGGATTATTAAACGTAGAAATCGATCAAGACAAATGCCGTAGTTGTGGTATCTGTGCTCGTATTTGCCCAGTTAATGCTATTACTGGCGAAAGAGGCGTGCCATACTCTGTTGATAACGAAAAATGTACACGTTGCGGTTTATGTATTGAAAGCTGCCCATTTGATGCAATTAGCAAGCATTAATTGGAACTTTGAAGCGGAGGTGTAAAGAATGCAAAACGTAACCTTAACCATTGATGGTCGACAAGTTACTGTACCTGCTGGCACTACTGTTCTTGAGGCAGCTAAACAGTTAGGTATAGATATTCCAACACTTTGTTATCTTCCGAAGATAAACGAAATTGGTGCTTGCCGAGTATGTGTTGTAGAAATAGAAGGCGCTCGCAATTTAGAGCCATCTTGTATATATAAAGTTAGAGAAGGTATGGTAGTTAAAACCAACTCACCTAGAGCTAGAGCAGCTCGCAAAATAAACACCGAGTTAATTTTATCTGACCATGCTCATGATTGTTTAGTATGTGATCGCAATAATAATTGTGAATTGCAATCTTTAGCCGCTCGTTTAGGTATTAGAGAATACCGATTTGAGGGTGCTAAAAATAATATTCCTATAGATAATTCAAGTGAATCAATTTTCCGTGATCCAAGCAAATGCATTAACTGCCGTAGATGTATTGCAGTTTGTGCTCAAATTCAAGGTGTACATGCACTTGGAGCTGCTGATCGTGGTTTTGAATCTGCAATTGTTCCTGCACAACATAAACCTTTAGCTGATATTAGTTGTGTAAATTGTGGTCAATGTACCTTAGTATGTCCTACTGGTGCTTTAACAGAAGTTAACCATGTTACCAGAGTATCTCGTGCTTTAGCTAATCCTAACAAACATGTAGTTGTACAAACTGCTCCAGCTACCCGTGTAGCTTTAGGTGAAGAGTTTGGTTTCGAGCCAGGTGCAAATGTAAAAGGTAGAATGGTTGCTGCTTTACGTCAGTTAGGATTTGATGCTGTATTTGATACAGACTTTACTGCTGACTTAACAATTATGGAAGAAGGAACTGAGTTAATCGATCGTTTAACAAACGGTGGAGTATTACCAATGATTACATCTTGTAGTCCTGGTTGGATTAAGTTTATTGAGCATAACTTCCCAACTATGCTTCCTAACTTATCTACTTGCAAATCACCACAACAAATGTTTGGTGCATTAGCTAAAACTTATTATCCAGAATCACAAGGTATTGATCCAAAAGAAATTTACTCAGTATCTATTATGCCATGTACTGCTAAAAAGTTTGAAATCACTCGTCCAGGTATGGATAGTAGCGGATATCAAGACGTTGATGCAGTATTAACAACTAGAGAATTAGCTAAATTAATTAAATCTGCAGGTATAGATTTAGCAACCTTAGCTGATGAAGAGTATGATGCTCCATTAGGAATCTCTACAGGTGCTGGACTTATCTTTGGTGCAACTGGTGGTGTTATGGAAGCTGCTTTACGTACAGCTTACGAAATCATTACTGGCGAAACCTTAGCTAAATTAGACTTCGAGATGCTTCGTGGTGTAGAAGGCGTTAAGAGAGCATCAATTCAAATTGGTGACTTAACAGTTAATGTAGCTGTTGCTCACAGCTTAGCAAAAGCTCGCGAGTTAATGGAAAAAATTCAGAGTGGCGAAATCGATGATCTTCACTTTATAGAAATTATGGCTTGCCCAGGTGGATGTATTGGTGGAGGCGGACAACCTCGCTCTAAAGATCCAGATGTAATAGAAAAGAGAATCGCAGGTATTTACACTGGTGATAAAGAAATGAAACTACGTAAAT
Organism: Clostridium sp. 'deep sea'; assembly: GCF_014931565.1. Lineage (NCBI taxonomy): Bacteria > Bacillati > Bacillota > Clostridia > Eubacteriales > Clostridiaceae > Clostridium > Clostridium sp. 'deep sea'. The sequence goes on along the minus strand of NZ_CP063353.1, from coordinate 1,264,580 downwards.
CTCACGAGAACCCAGCAGTTCAAGAGCTTTATGAAAAGTGGTTAGGTAAACCTAACGGACATAAGTCTCACGAGTTGTTGCATACTCATTATGTTGAGAGAGAAAGATAGTATTAATAAAACTGTCACACGAATGTGTGGCAGTTTTTTGTTTGGGGTTAAATTTCTTTCCACGGTTGCTCCCATAATTAATTGTAATAACTGATGTTTTAGGTATGATATTTTGTTACCAAAAATCATGCCTAGCTCTGCGTTGCATAGAAAAATCATTAATCTAGGCTAAATTCTGTGAGCCACGTAATGCATGACTGGTAGTTGGTTATAGTTTTTGAAACTGAAACAACAACAATATTAGGATAAGACTACAACTGTAGTGAACGACCTCTGTGTCGTTCAATTGCTGGGCATTACAAATACTTATAGTACAATCTCAACCCAAAAGCGTATCAACAGCCTGTAACAAGGGGCATTTCTTAACTCAATATTTTAAAATAAATTTACAGCATAAACTTTCTCTTACTTTGCACCGTGGTGGGAGCCTACCTAATACTAAGTCAAACAACCAACACCCCTGTAGTTCCACGCATAAAGAATACGTTACGATAACAACGTAGGGGAGAGGTTATCTCAATGTCATTAAGTTTGTAAAAAGGTTAGGTAAAGATGCGAAAAGAATAATGAATGATAGTGTCGATTAAATAATTAAAGGTATGCTAATGAGACAGATTTAAAATCTGTCTAAAATATTTTGACCATTTACAATAATTAAGCTATCCTATAAATGAAACTTATAAAAGATTTTTTCTTAACATTACGAGAAAACTTGCGGTCTAAACGTATTGGTTGAACATATCTTTTTATAAGTGTTTCAACATCAGGTGGATTCTCATCTTTCCAAGAGAAAAAGCGCTTGCAAATGTATATAGCTTGAGTAAAATTGATTTGATAATAGTGTTTATTGCTAAGCTTCTGTTTTATTATTGTGTGGAGAGTAATGATAGCACAGAAATTATACATAGTAAGTCTAGCAAAAATTTCTTGGATGATGGAATCCATCTTTTTAGCATGGAAAGCAGTTAATCCAATAGAATATTTTAGTTCACGAAAAGAAGTTTCAATACCCCAACGCATATGATAAAGCATTTTAATCTTAGACTTGGGAAACTCATCGGTCGGAAGATTGGTAATGAAACTATGATACACATCTTTTTCAATTTGCACTCGAACAACCCTAAAGGAAAAAGGATAGAAGTGACATTTATCTTCATCAAAGTAGCTAAAGCTAGAGGTGTGATGTATATATTTATATAGCTTTGAATTGGCTCTAACTTTTGATAATTTTCTAGTTAGTATTAAATTAAACTCAACGTCAAATTCATCAGAAGATGGTAATTTTAAGCCCTTGAGTATGCCATTACTTGTAGGACCTTTGACTCTGGCAAGGTATTTCCACCCTTTTCTATCCATATGGGCGATATTATTATAACTTTCTAATCCACGATCAACGATGCATAAGACCCTTTTTATTTGTGAGCGGTCAATCATGCTAATTAAAGCCTTATGCTCATCATATATACCAATAGGTTGTATAATTGCATCTAAATACATCTTATTTTTAAGATCATACATAGTATTAAGATGCAACAAATTATAGCCTCTAGAAGTTACTTTTGTCTGACAATATGTTAAAGGATTTTTTGGGTTATGATGAATATGCAAATCTGAGCCATCGAAGGCCAATAAACGATATCCATCATAGGTTTTTAAGTTATTGAAAGATTGTGTAAATACATTAAAAATATGTTCCAAAGCTTTTGGTAATACCTTATTACGTTGTTGAACAAAGGCAGAAGAAGTGGGAGTATTAGTGTTAAAGGAATAGTAGTTTAATAACTCTGAATTTAAATTACTTCCCCCCATAGATATTAGCAGGTTTAATACTGTTTCAAAAGAAATCTTTCTTTTACGAGTAAAATCCGATTTAGGATTTCTGACATACTGGTCTTTATTTAGTGACATTCCATTAATAATTGATGTTAGTTTGCTCTTAATAAAACAAGGGTAGTTAGACATAGGGCGCCTCCTTAAAAATATTTCATCTAAAGGGCTGCGCCACATTTTTTGAACTATTTGTCAAGGATTCTTGCAAAAAAAAAGAAGTTTTTATTAAAACCTCTCTCATAATCTATTAGTATTTTAATTTATTTCTTAACTTAATGACATTGGAGGTTATCTCTCCCGCAATACTACTATCAAAGCTGGTTATAATTCTAGAACTGACAATTATGTTATGAGTTTATGAGAACGCTGGGGACGGGATAATCGTTCGGAAAACGAACAAAATCACCCGTCCCCAGCGTTCGCCTCATTAAATATAATAAACGTAATAACTAATACCTTTGGCTGTTATAGTGGTAAAGTTCTCGAAGCAATGACTCATAGTGAAAGATCGTGGCAAATAACTAGAGTGGGTCTTAATGATAGTGAACCATCTAATAGAATTATTGAAAAAACATTAATAAAAGAATACTATAATAAAATATATGAAAAATATAATATGATAAATGAGACTGATATAAAAGATTATTGTGTGGATTTGTTTCAAAAAGTTTGTTAGTGTGTGATTATACTGCAATGGGAGAGGTTCTCTCTCCCAAAAAATCTCCTCTTTAAGCTACTTACTTCCCTTATCGCATATACCATTTCACATCGCAACCCAGTTCAACACATACAACCTAAAATCTAATAAAATCCTATAAAAAAATGTAAAATTACCTACTTAAAATATGTTAAAATAATAAAGTATTAATTAATTGTTTTCTTTATAATTTATATAAATATATATACTTAAAAACAACGGGAGGAAACAGCATGATTACTGGGGAGTTAAGAAGCAAAGTAGATAAAATTTGGGAGATATTCTGGACAGGGGGCATAACTAATCCTCTTTCAGTTATTGAGCAATTTACATATTTATTATTCATTAAAGGACTCGATGATAAACAGACTGACCTCGAAAAAAATGCAGAAATATTAGGCATTAAACCTCAAAAAATCTTTAATAATAAGCAACAAGATATTCGTTGGAGCAATTTTAAACAGCTAAGTGCTATTGCTATGTACGATGTGGTATCTCGCAAGGCATTTCCATTTATTAAAAACATGCACGGAGATAAAGACTCTGCCTTTACTAAGTACATGGATGACGCTATTTTTATGATACCTACCCCTCAATTATTAGAAAAAATAATTACCAATATCGATAACCTACCGTTAAAGGGTGGTGACACTAAGGGTGATTTATATGAGTATTTACTCTCTAAGGTTGCTTCATCGGGCACTAATGGGCAGTTTCGTACGCCTCGTCACATCATAAAAATGATGGTAAAGCTAATGAAACCCACTGTATCCGATTTAATAATTGACCCAGCTGCCGGTTCAGCAGGTTTTTTAGTAGCAGCAGGTGAGTATTTACAAAACCATAATGAAGATTTATTTAACGTAAATGAGCTAAAACAGCACTACCACAATACCATGTTTTATGGCTACGATATGGATCGAACCATGTTACGTATTGGTGCCATGAATATGATGTTACATGGAGTAGATAAACCCAATATAGAATACAAAGATTCCTTATCGGAACAAAACAAAGATAACGAAAAATACACTTTAGTACTAGCCAACCCTCCATTTAAAGGTTCACTCGATTACGATAGTGTATCAGCAGATTTACTAAAAGTAACTAAAACTAAAAAAACCGAGCTATTATTCTTAGCTTTATTTTTGCGTTCCTTAAAAATTGGCGGTCGCTGTGCTTCAATAGTGCCCGATGGTGTTTTATTTGGTAGCTCAAAAGCCCATAAATCAATTCGTAAAGAGATAATCGAAAACCATCATTTACATGCTATTATCTCAATGCCAAGTGGTGTATTTAAGCCCTATGCAGGGGTATCTACAGCCATAATGATTTTTACCAAAACAGGGGTAGGTGGTACAGATAAAGTCTGGTTTTACGATATGCAGGCAGATGGTTTTTCACTCGATGATAAACGCCAACCTACCGAGCAAAATGATATACCCGATATTATTGCTAGGTATCACAACTTAAAAGACGAAGAGAACAGGGAGTGTACCGAGCAGTCTTTCCTAGTTAATAAAAAAGAAATTGTAGATAATGACTACGACTTATCTATTAACCGATATAAAGAAATAGTTTATGAAGAAGTAGAGTATGAAAAGCCAAAAGTAATAATTGAAAAAATAAAAAAACTTGAAAAACAAATCCTTGAGGGTTTAGATGAACTTGAGAGGATGGTGTAGTAATGAAATGTGTAAAGTTAAAAGATATTGCAGAATTAATAATGGGTCAATCTCCACCATCTTCAACATATAATAAAGCTAGTAAAGGGTATAGATTTCTACAGGGAAAAGCTGATTTTGGTAAAGTAAATCCAAAAGCTAGGACATACTGTAGTTCTCCAAAAAAATTATCGATTAAGAATGACCTATTGATATCTGTGAGGGCACCAGTAGGTGATGTTAACATATCAGATCAAGAATATTGTATAGGTAGAGGTCTAGCAGCCATACGATGCGAAGATGAAAAGCTATATTTCAAATATTTATTTTATTTTCTATTAAAAAATAAGGATAAAATAATAAGCTTAGGTACTGGAAGCACATTTAAGTCTATTAATAAGTCGATATTGAGTGATATAAAAATCCCACTACCACCACTACCAACCCAAAAGAAAATTGTTGAAGTTTTAGATAAAGCCCAAAGCCTAATCGATGCCCGAAAAGAGCAAATAAGGCTACTCGATGAGCTAACTCAATCAATCTTCTATGATATGTTTGGTGACCCTGTGACTAATCCTAAGGGGTGGGAGATTAGAAAACTAAGTGATGTAACAAATAGAATTACTGATGGAGTTCATCAAAAGCCCAACTACACACAGGATGGTATACCATTTATATCTGTTAAAAATATTAGTAATGGAACTCTTGTTTTTGATGATTGTAAATATATCTCAATTAATTCACATACAAAGTATACATCTAGATGTAAGCCAGAAAGAGGTGATATTTTATATACCAAAGTAGGAGCAAGATATGGAGTTCCTGCAATAGTAGATAACAATATAGAGTTTAGTATATATGTTAGTGTTGCATTATTAAAGCCAAAAAAAGAGTATTTAAATAGTGTTTTTCTCAAAGAAATGATGAAAACTCCCTATGTATTTAGGCAAGCTATAAAATCAATTAAGGGAATTGGGGTTCCAGATTTACATTTAAAAGAAATTAAAAACTTTAATGTTATTGTACCTGCAATGGCAGTTCAAGATAATTATGAAATACAGGTAAGAAGAATACATCTACTAAAAGAGCAAGTGCAAAAATCTCTAACAGAATGTAGAAATTACTATAACTGCATACTCAAGAAAGCTTTTAGTGGTGATTATTTGTGGTTAGAAAATGAAATTTTTTGATAAATACAACGATTATATTGAAAGATTATTACTTGTTCAATATAATGCATCTGAAATAATAAATCATAAATTAACTAGAGGCGAAATAAGAGAAGAGTTTTTAAAAGATCAAGTTATCAAAAGATTCAAGGCTCTTGATTTTAGAAAGGGTGTAATTATTGATGACGATAAAGGCTATCAATCAAGCCAATTAGATATAATCGTTACTAAAGAAAATGCTCCAAATGAAGTTTTTGGCTCTCACTCAATTGTTGATATTAAATATGCTGAAATTGTCTTAGAAGTAAAAAGCTGTGCAGATACATGCGACCTAAAGAAGCTTAATCAAATTGCAAATGAGATGAAAAAGTTAAATAATAGTTTCGGTTTAAAAGTAGGTTTGTTCTGTTATAGCTATAAAATTCAAAAGAGGAATATGTTAAAAAAGTTTGGCTATAGGTATGATGACTATTTAGATTCATATATTTTAGATAAATCATTACCACAACATTATCCTAATATAGATTTTGTTTTAGCTTTAGATGTTAAAAAGATAGATAGATACAGTAATAATGATTTTTTCATTATAAAGGACATACCAAGTGATAAATTCATTTTATTTGAAGATGAGCCTGTTTCTAAGCATTTTTTTAATATGTTTAAAAATATTTAGCATTAAACAACAGGAGAAAAAACATGAAGAACAACTTCACATTCCTAAAAAAAGAAGATAAATATATTTCATTCACCAATGCCTGTATTGAAAGCAGAAAAGAGTTTGGTTCTATCATATAGTTATATGAGATGATGTTATCTTTATTTAAACCGTGAACTAATAATTTATTAAATAAATATATAAAGGAAGAGAGGTGTAAACATGAATAAAAACCTAACTAACTCTCAACTAGATAGGCAAAATATTTTAAATAATGAAATTGCCCTAACTGAAATACGAAAGTCAGCCAGTATAAAAGGTGTTATTTTTGAACAGGAGCTTACTTTTACAAAAGAGATGGTAGCAGATTTTTTTGAGGTAGATATAAGAACAATAGAAAGATATATCTCAAAAAATTCTGATGAATTAAATAGCAATGGATATCAATTATTAAAGGGTAAGAGACTTAAACTGTTTTTAGTTGAGTTGAAAAAATTTTTTGGTAGCGACATCAATGTCGGTACCAAAACTACTGTATTAGCAGTACTTAATTTTAAGTGTTTTTTAAACATAGGAATGCTCTTAGTAGAAAGCGATAACTCCAGAGTTTTACGTAAGATGATATTAGATATTGTCATAGATACAATTAACCAAAAAACTGGTGGAGCTACAAAGTATATAAATCAAAGAGACCGAAGTTTCTTGGGAGCATTTTTACAAGAAGAAAACTATAGAAGAGAATTTACTGATGTTTTAAGAGATTATGTAGATATGGATAAATTTAAGTACGCACGTTATACCGATAAAATTTATCAGAGCATTTTTAAAGAAAAGGCTAAAGAATACCGAGCTATTTTAAACCTAAAGAGTAAAGATAGAGTGAGAGATACGTTTTATTCAGAAATTTTAGATTTAGTTGCTTCATACGAATGTGGCTTAGCTGAGCTACTCAAAACTGAATCAGAAAAGCTCAACAGAAAACTTAATAACTGGGAAGTAGATAAGATTTTTAAGAATTTTGAAGAGTTGCCTCATTGGAAACCTTTAATTACGAGTGGTAGAAACAAAATTTATACATAAGTTAGAGAATATTAGTTATCATGTAGCTGCTGGAAAGATAAATAAGAAACTTTTACATAAAATAATGACATCAATTTTTAATGGAGACTATGACCATAATGACGAATTAGCCCTGGAAATATATAATGCTATAAAAGATTAGGAGTTAAAACATATGCACAACAACTTCACCTTCCTAAAAAAAGAAGAAAAATATAATTCATTCACCAATGCCTGTATTGAAGCAGAAAAGAGTATGGTTGTGTCGTATGCTACTACAGCCATACTTACTAGGCGTGCTTTGGAGCTAACTATAAAATGGGTTTATAGTTTCGATGAAGATTTAATTGTACCTTATCAAGATAATTTAGCTACTTTAATCCATGACCATACCTTTAAAAATATTATAGATATTAACTTATTTCCTAAGTTAAGGTATATTCAACAGCTTGGCAATAAAGCTGTTCATTCAGCGTCTCCTATAAATAAAGAGCAGGCTGTTTTGGCTTTGCATAATTTATATGAGTTTGTATCGTGGATAGATTACTGTTACTCTACTGAGTTACATAATATTGATTTTAATGAAAATCTCTTAGCTAATAATGAGCAAGAAAAGAAAACTCGTAAAGAGCTACAGGATTTATACGAGCGACTAGGCTCTAAAGACCGTAAACTCGAAGAAGTAATTAAAGAGAATGAAGAGCTTCGTAAGCTAAATGCAGAAAAACGAGTTAAGAATAAACAGAGTAGAGCATTTGAGGTTAAAGAGATTTCGGAGTTTAAAACTCGTAAGCTATACATAGATTTAGAGCTCGAGCTTAATAACTGGGTAAGAGGAGATAATTGTCTTGAAGAAGTAGAAGTAACAGGCATGCCTAATAGCTCTGGTGTAGGTTTTGTTGACTATGTACTTTATGCTGATAATGGCAAACCACTGGCTTTAGTAGAGGCTAAAAAAACAAGTGTCAGCCCCCGTATAGGTCAGGTACAGGCTTTAAGATATGCCGATTGTTTAGAGCAACAGTATGGTGTAAGACCAATTATTTTTTACACTAATGGTTTTGAGTATTATTTATGGGATGATAATAATTACCCCGAGCGTAAAGTATCGGGCATTTACACCAAAGAAGAGCTTGAATGGCTGTTATATAAAAGAACTAATAAACAGCCACTGCATAACCCTACTATAAAAGACCATATTACCGACCGACCCTATCAAAAGATGGCTATTAATGCTGTATGTGAAACATTTATGGACAAAAGCCGAAAGGCATTGTTAGTAATGGCAACTGGCTCTGGCAAAACACGTACTGCTATATCATTGGTTGATGTTTTAATTAGCAGAGGCTGGGTAAAAAATATTTTATTTTTAGCTGATAGAACCGCTTTAGTAAAACAGGCAAAAAGAATTTTAAAAACCTATTACCAAACTTATCTCTTTGCAATTTACTCGATAGTAAAGATAGTCCTGAGAGTAGAATGGTGTTTTCGACTTACCCAACCATGATGAATGCTATAGATAATATCAAAAATAAACACAATGAAAAGCTCTTTACCAGTGGGCATTTCGATTTAATTATTATAGATGAAAGTCACCGAAGTATCTATAAAAAGTATCAGGCTATTTTTAACTACTTTGATGCTATGTTACTTGGTTTAACAGCTACCCCCAAAAGCGATATCGATAAAAACACCTATGAGGTATTTGAGCTTGAGAACAATGTGCCAACCTTTGCCTATGAGCTTAGTGAGGCGATTGAAGATAAATACCTTGTGCCTTATCATACCTATGAGGTTAAAACCAAGTTTTTAGAAGAGGGTATACACTACGATGATTTATCACCCGAAGAACAAGAAGAGTTCGAGAATACCTTTGATGAGGGTGTAACTGACATAAGTAGCGAGGCTTTAAACGAGTTTTTATTTAATAAAGATACAATAGATAAAGTAATTCAAAACCTAATGAACCATGGTATTAAAGTAGAGGGTGGAGATAAAATTGGTAAAACAATCATTTTTGCCAAAAATAAGCGCCATGCTGAGTTTATAATAGATAGGTTTAATATTCTTTACCCTAAATATAAAGGTCAGTTAGCTAAACCTGTTTACACAGGAATTAAGTACGTAGAAAGCACTATGAGTGACTTTGAGGTAAAAGAAAAACTACCTCAAATTGCAGTATCGGTAGATATGCTCGATACAGGTATTGATATACCCGAGGTTGTTAACCTTGTATTCTTTAAAAAAATTCGCTCTAAAACAAAGTTTTGGCAAATGGTTGGTAGAGGTACACGGCTTTGCCTTGATCTTTTTGGAGTAGGTTTGCATAAAGAAGGCTTTAGAATCTTCGATTACTGTGGTAACTTCGAGTTTTTTAGAGCCAATAAAAACGGCAAAGAAGTTAAAATTAGTAAAACCCTAACTGAAAAGCTGTTTAATGTAAAGCTTAATATAGTTAAAGAACTACAGCACTTAAACTATCAAAACGATTATTATATTAGCTATAGTAATGAGCTAATAACAGGTCTAAGTCAAGCAATAAAAGTTATAGATGAATCAAAATTTTATGCCCGATTAAAAATCGAGTATATCCATAAATACAATAAAAAAGAGTCACTTTACACTCTGCAAGATAGCCAAGTAAAAGAGCTAGAGGATCATGTTGCACCCTTAGTTCCACCTATTCAAGGTGATGAAATGGCAAAGAGATTCGATTATCTAATGTACACCATTGAGTATGCCGACCTTAAAGGTTTAAACTACTCAATGCCAAAACAAAAGGTAATTATAACAGCAGAAAACCTAGCTAAAAAAGGTAGGGTTGAGCAAATACAGGCTCACGCAGAGCTAATAAAAGCCGTTCAAACTGAAGAGTTTTGGCAAAATGCTACTGTAAAAGAATACGAGCAAGTAAGAGAGGCATTTCGTGATTTAATAAAAACAATAGAGAAAGAGAAAAAAAATATTTACTACACTAATTTTCAAGATGAAATAATAGAGATAAAAGATGGTGAAGCAATATACACTGTTAACGAAATGCAAAGCTACCGAAAAAAAGTTAACCAATACCTTAAACAACATAGTGAAGATTTAGCTGTATATAAACTACGTAACAATAAAGAGTTACAGCAAAAAGACTTAAAACATCTTGAAACATTGCTCTGGCAAGAGCTAGGTACTAAAGAAGACTACCAAAGAGAGTATGGCGATGAGCCACTGCTGAAAATGGTTAGTAGAATAGTAGGACTAGAACCTCAAACAGCCAATGAAATATTCTCAGAATTTTTAACAGATGAAAACCTAAATGTTAAGCAAATGGAGTTTGTAAAGCTAATAGTAAATTATATTATTAAAAACGGTAGTATCGAAAAAGAAATAATTAACGAACACCCATTTAACAAACGAGGTAACATAGTTAATTTATTTACTGGCAAATTAGATGTTGCCAGAGAAATAATTAAAGTTGTTGATAAGCTAAATGAAAGGTTGATTGTTTAGATTAGGTTAACTCAATATAAATATGAGTGTGATCATGGTATAAAAGTTTGAGCATATACTTTAGTATGTTAGCGTTGTTAATTCTTGGTTTAATATGATACACTACAAATGGAGTATATAAATCTAGGGTAAGGTGGTGTAAGTATGTTTGATAAAGCTTCAAAAATGAAAGAAGAATTAGACTCTTTAAGACCACTTCCTTCTTATACAGTTCAGAGCATAAGAGATAAGCTAATGTTAGATTGGACCTATAATTCAAATGCTATAGAAGGAAACACCCTAACGTTAATTGAAACTAAAGTAGTATTAGAAGGAATAACTATAGGTGGAAAAAGATTAAGAGAACACCTTGAAGTTATAAATCATCAAGATGCTATACTTTATGTAGAAGAAATTGTGAGCAATAAAGAAGAGCTAACAGAGTTGCAGATAAAAAATATTCATCGTTTGGTTTTAAAAGGAATAGATGATGAGAACGCTGGGCGATATAGAAAGCAAAATGTTATCATTTCCGGAGCAAAACATATACCGCCAAATCAGTTCATTTTAATTGATGAAATGCATAAATTTATAGGGTGGTACAGATCACAAGACGCCGGAAATATGCACCCTATTGAGAGGGCAGCAAAAGTGCATGGTGAATTTGTTAAGATTCATCCGTTTAGCCATGGAAATGGTCGTACAGCAAGGCTATTATTAAACTTAGAATTAATGAAGAGCGGTTATCCTCCTATAGTTATTAAGAATGATGAAAGAGTTAATTACTATGAATCATTAGATAAAGCACATACATTGGGTGATTATACTGATTTTATAGTTATGGTTGAACAAGAAGTAGAGAATAGTTTAAGAATATATTTAAATTTAATGTAATAGAAGACCTTAAAGCGTTAAGACATGGCATTAAAAAGCTTGAAGAATATTTATAACTCAAAATACCTCGTAAACTAGGTATTTTTTTTATTACAATTATAGAAAATCTAACACTTATATATTGATTTTTGTAATGACAAATATTATAATAATATATGTAATGGCATAAATAAGAGAGGTGAAGCTTAAATGCCGAAAAAAGTTGGTCGTCCACCTGTTGAAAATCCTAAAAATATTAAGCTGCAAATAAGAGTAAGTCAAGATACTATGAATACACTTGATGAATGTGCTGAAAAGCTTAATAGCACTCGTTCTGATATTGTTCGTAAGGGAATAGAAAGAATTGCGAGTGAGTTAAAGGTGAAGTAAACAGTGGAGACTAAAAAATTTTATGAAAAGAAGCGGCCTTCTCCAAACAAGAAAACAAACCGCCTCTTCATAACCACCACTATCTTAAACAGTGGTAAATTTATTATACCTTGTTCAAGATAGTAAAACAATAAAGAGAGGTTTTACCATGAACAATTTTACATATGATTTTAAAAATTTTACAGCTTTAATGGTTCAAAAGGTATATCAAGAGTTAAAGAAACAAAATCGGGAAACTCTAGAATTAGAGAACTACTTAACTGTTTATGAACATAAGTTTAATGAAGTTATTGAGAGCCTAAACGATCATGACAGAGCTTTTACAGATAACTATATAGAAAAAAAGCTCTTAGTTGAAGTAAACCAAAATGAAGATATTTACCTACAGGGCTATAAAGACTGTATTGCATTATTAAAAGAAATAGGTGTGTTAAATTAAGTAATAATTTTGTGAGAAAGGCAAGTGCAAAAGTACTTGTCTGCTCCTAATATTAAGCTAAAGTATATTATAAACGAGCCGTTTAAATAGTTAGTTAAATATTAAACAAGATAACTAAAAAAAGGGAGATAATTTTATGATAAAAGCTAATAAATTTAAAACACTAATAATTTTAATTGTTATGTTTTTAGTGGCTGGCTGTAACAATAGTGATAACAACCTAAAAAAGCTAGCAGATATTAATGATATTATTGATAGTAATATGTTTTATGAGAATGATGAATATGCTTTTGATAAACCTAGTAATACAATTTTATACTATAATGCAGAAAAAACAGAAATTTTAGTACCTAGTGTTATAGATGGGGTAGCTGTTTTAAAAACAGGAGAGCGATCTTTTTTTGATAGAACTTTTATTAAAAGTGTCAGCTTTAAGGAAGGTATAACAACTATTGGTAGAGAAACTTTTTTAGGAGATTCATCACTAGCAACTGTAATTCTGCCTAATAGTTTAGTAAGTATAGAGAACTATGCATTTGCTTGTTGTACATCACTAAAAACAATTGATATACCTAAAAATGTGAGCAATATTAATCTTGATGCATTTATAGATTGTAAAAATCTTCAGTCAATAGCAGTTGACTCTCAAAATACTTATTATACTTCAATAGATGGCATTCTTTTTAATGATGATATAACCACACTAATAAAATATCCACCTGCTAAAAAATTAAAAAAGTATGTTATACCAAAAAGCGTTAATAAAATAGAGGAAGATGCTTTTTCACAATGTACTCAATTACAAGAGGTAGTTGTTCCAGATACTGTTACAGAAATAGGTAGAGCAGCATTTAGTGATGCAACATCAATCACCAGTATTTCTTTACCAGAGGGTTTGCAAATAATTGAAAATTCAAGTTTTTATAATTGTATTTCTCTAGTTAATATAAATATACCTAGTACAGTAACTACAATTAAAGACCAAGCTTTTGAGTATTGTGAGTCTTTAACAAGTATTACATTACCTAAGGGTTTAACTAAAATTACAAGACAGTTATTTAGTAATTGCAAATCATTAAAAAAAATAATAATACCAAATGCAGTTACTGAAATAGGTGAAGATGCTTTTAGTTACTGTAGCTATCTTGAGAACATAGAAATTCCAGATGGTTTACAGAAGATTGAGCGTGGAAGTTTTATAAATTGTGAAAAGTTAAAAAGCATTTACTTACCTAATAGTATTAACTATGTAGGAGGAGCAGTCTTTAATGGTTGTAGCTCACTTACTAGCATAGTTTTACCTAGTAACTTAACAGAACTTTATAATTATTTGTTCGAAGATTGTATAAACCTTACATCAGTACAGTTACCTAAAAGCTTAACAACTATTGGTGAGTATGTATTTTATAAATGTTCTTCTTTAACAAATATTACAATACCTAATGAAGTAACACATATTAAACAATCTGCTTTTACAGGTTGTAAAAATCTTATAAATATATTTATTCCTAAAAATGTTGAACGTATAGAAGATTATGTATTTAAAGGTTGTTTAATGCTCGAAAGCATAGATGTAGACAAAAATAATAAACACTATAGCTCAAGTGATGGGGTATTGCTAAATAAAGATGCAACAGTATTGATGAAATATCCACCAAATAAAGCAGATGAAATTTATAATGTAGGTGACCATGTAAAACACTTAAATTCTTACTCATTTAATGATTGTAAGAATTTAAAAGAGATATTTATAGCTGCAAATGTTAGCAAAATATACGATAATGTATTTGAAAACAGCAAAAGTTTATTTAAGATAACTGTTGATAACAATAATGAAAACTATGAATCAGATTATGGTGTTTTATTTACTAAGAATAAAGCTGATTTAATAAAGTATCCCGAGGGTAAAGAAGATAAAAGCTATAATATTCCTCAACAAACCAAAACAATTTTAGAATATGGTTTTAAGAATAGTTTATTTATTGAAAATATTATTTTAGCAGATAATATTAAAGTAATAAACAAAGATACTTTTGAGAACTGTAGAGCATTAAAGAGTATGGTATTTCCTCAAGAACTACAAGAAATTGGTGAGCATGCTTTTATGAATTGTATTAGTTTAAAAGAATTAAAGCTACCAGAATCAATAAAAGTAATTAATACAGGCTCTTTTGAAAACTGTTTTGGCTTAGTAAATGTTGAGTTAAAAGCAGTTAAGAAAATAGGTTATGATGCATTTAAATCATGTGTTTTGTTAGAGACCATAAAAATACCAGCTAGCTTAACTGATATTTTACAACAAGCATTTGCTGACTGTGTTAACTTAAAGCAGGCAATATTTTTAGGAGACGCACCAAACGGAATAACATATAACATTTTTGAAAACTGTGATGCAGATTTTACAATATGCTATTCACACAATACAACAGGCTGGGATAATGAATATATAAAATATAAAACTAAACTGTTAAAAATACAGTAATTACGAACGCTGGGGACGGGTACATTTGTTCGTTTTCCGAACAAAATCACCCGTCCCCAGCGTTCGCAAATTTTTTTAAATGATTACTTTTAGGGTTGTGTTTGTAAAGAGCTATTTAGATATCACATTATAGTAAAAAAATAATAATTATTTGACCTCAACCATGGTTTAGGTATTATCATTTATTTGGGAGGTATTAATAATGAAAATTGGAGACATAGCAAAAAGAGCTGGGCTAACTATTTCTGCATTAAGATACTATGAAAAGCAAAATTTAATTAGAAACGTTCATAGAAATAAACAGGGTTTAAGGGATTATACTGAAGACGACTATAAGTGGATTAAGTTTTTAGTAGCTATGAAAAATGCCAGACTTTCATTAGCAGAAATTAGCCAATACGCTGATTTATATTACTCTCAAAATGAAGACTTTAAGTTACGCTTAGCTGTTACAAAAAAATGCCGTGCAAAACTAATAGCAGATTTTAATGAATTACAGCAGGCTATTAAGTTTTTAGATAAAAAAATAACTTTTTATGAACATAAATTACAGAACTAAAGTAAGATTCGTTAAATAATAAAGGAGGACAGTAAAATGAACCTAAGAAAATATGGAACTGCTCCCTATAAAGTAGCTGTAGTTCATGGTGGGCCAGGTGGGGCAGGATCTATGAAGCCTGTTGCCTTAGAATTAAGCAAGTATTTTGGGGTATTAGAGCCTTTACAAACAGCTATGTCTGTAGAGGGTCAAATAACAGAATTAATGCAAGTACTAGAAGAAAACTGTAAAGAGCCTATTACTCTTATTGGCCACTCTTGGGGTGCAATGCTAATTTATATGTTTGCAGCTAAACATAAACATTTAGTAAAGAAAATTATTATGGTAAGTAGTGGAGCTGTTGAGGAAAAGTATTATCCAGATCTATGCCAAAATAGAGAAGATCGTTTAACAGAGGCGGAGCGAGAAGAGCTTAGTTGTTTAAAAAAGAAATTTAGTAATCCAACTAGTAATAAAAACATGAATGAAATCTTTGCTCGGTTTGGTAAACTAATGGGCAAACTCGATACTTATGATTCTGTAGAAACAGAAAAAAATACTAGCATGATCAGTTATGAAATATTTAATAAAGTTTGGCCACAGGCTCATGCTATGCGCAAAAGTGGAGAAATGGCAAAAATGGGCAAGCAAATAAATTGCCCTGTGATAGCTATTCATGGAGATTATGATTCACACCCAATAGAAGGAATACGTGATTCACTAAAAAATATAGTTAAAGATTTTACCTTTTATGAATTAAAAAAATGTGGTCATACACCTTGGGTTGAGAGATGGGCCAAAGAGCAATTCTATAAAATTATATTATCTTGTATAAATTAACACTTGCATAATTAAAGTTTGTCTCTAATAACTAAAACTATAGCTAGGCAGCGACTTTTGGTTGTTTTGTGGTGGACTTAAAGTAAAAATGGGTAGGTAGCATGAAAACCTACCCCTAAACGTAGTCTATTAAGCTGCATATACTGCAACAATAAAGCTAATTACTGAAAATATATTACTTAAGCTATGAAAAACAATTGAAATATAAATGTTTTTCTTTTTCCATGCTAAATAAGCCGCAGGCAAAAACACCACAATTCTAAATATGTTATTAAACGGAAGCCAAAAATGGTACAAGGAAAATAGTACTGTTATAATGATTGGTGCATACTTACCGTATCTGCTTATTTTTGATGTGAGGTAACCTCTAAAAAACATCTCTTCAATAACTGGTCCAATAAAACCATTAAAAATAAAATATACAATACAGGTTATAAGCACTATACTATTTGAGTATTGTTTTAAATATTCTATATTGCTCCAGTGAAAGTATGTTGGAATAACACGCGTAAGTTGACTTGAAATTGGTGAAAATAATGTGTTTTCTAGGGGAGCTATTATTGCGGACATAATACCAGCAAAAGCAAATAGTAACGACCCATATAACAATATAATCCACCACCGTAGTTTTTGGTGATTAGTAAAGGCACTTTTTAAGCCATACTTTCCATATTCTTTTTTACTTGCTCGTAATATAATCCATAACTGGATTGGCATTAGTATACACATGGCTAAAATGCAAAACATTAAAAGTGATGGTATCGTTTTGTTTAAATAACCTGCTAAAATATAGAGTAGTGTTAAGATTGATGTTGGTAAAAAAACAAGAAGAAGTACCTTTAATAGGCTTAGATTACTATGTATTTTTTTACTTAATGCATTCATGTGTTACCTCCAGCTGTAATATATTAAACTAAAAAATAGGCATGTAAAATTAAATATAATAAAAATCTTAAAGATGACAGAGCGAGATTATGTATAGCTAATAAATTTCATGTAATGATTACTAATATTATCATATTATTTATTTTATGTACATTTAATATGTTGATTAACGAACGCTGGGGACGGGTGCATTCGTTCGTTTTCCGAACAAAATCACCCGTCCCCAGCGTTCGTAAGCACTGCTTAAGGGCTATCCATTATAAAGATGATGTTTTATATTGTTGATAAGATTTATGAGAGGTGAAAGAATGCAATTGTCTAGAAGAGGAAAAAAACTTTTATTTAATTCTATAGTTATTATATCTCTAATTTTATTAACTGTTATCCATATATGCCAAAAAGAAAATGAAAAAAAACTTCTAAGTATTTATGAGTTTTTTGTAAACACTGATAAAATTGAATCTATTGTTGTATATAATCATATTAATAATGAAGAAATTGTATATAATAATAAAGATGAAATACAGTATATAATCAATACATATAAGCATGATAATGTAGTTTTCTCTAATACTAGGCAGATTATGAAACGCAAAACAGAGATGATGTATAGTGTGAAAATATTCTTATCTGATGCATGGATAGAAGAGATGACTGTTTATTCTGTAGATAAGAAAATTTATTATGGTGATATGAAAGCATCATTTAATCTAAATGGTAAAAACTATATACTGCTTTTTAGAGGTAAAGTTTGTTCTATTGAAGTGAGTAAAGAGTAGTGAATTGTTATTTAACGAACGCTGGGGACGGGTGTATTCGTTCGTTTTCCGAACAAAATCACCCGTCCCCAGCGTTCGTCATATAGGTAATAGGATTAGTATAGGCAGAGTTATCTTAACCAACTACAAGTTAGGGTATAAAATTATAAAGTTAATTGTGTGAGCTTAGTGAGTAAACTCACATTATTTAAAAACCTATAATATAAATATTGCAACAATAGTAGTAACCAGTAATCCAATTACAACCGGTATAAAATTTCGTTTAGCCAACTCTATAGGAGAAACTCGGCAAATGGCAGCAGCAGGAATTAAACCCCAAGGAACAATTGTTCCTCCCCCAACCCATATGGCAGAAATTTGACCTAAAGCAGCTAATACAGATGCCTTAACATGGATAGCCTCAGCAAATACTTTGGCTAAACCTCCAGCAAGTGAAATGCCTGAGAATCCTGAGCCATCTAAGCCTGTAATAGCACCAACAGTACTCTGTAGCGAGCAAGCAATAATCTTATTCATAGGTATAGCTTGAGATAAAGCAATTCCTATATCAGATAAAATTCCATGAGAAGTGGCTGGTAAAAAAGATGCTCCAATTGTAGCACTAAATGGACCTAACTGACCTAAGTAAAAAAAAGCGGCAATAGGTATTATTGGGCTAAATATTTCTATGCCAAACTTAAAACCACTTTGCAAAAATTGAGTTACTTTTTCAAGTGATTTTTGTTTAAAGTTTATAAATGAAATAATAACTAACAGTAATACAGCTGTTCCGCCTATTAAGGCCGTTGCTTCTCCACCTTTAAGATTAAAAGCATACATACAAACAATGTCTGTTAAAAATGCAAAAGGTACTAAAAATGCTGATATTACGGTCTGTTTATTGCTTTTAATGTTTTTATTAAGCTTAACCTGTTGTGTAGCCTGTAGTTTACCTTTTTTCATGTCTCTGTTTAACATAAAAAAAGCAATAGCAATAGACACAATTGCCATTACCCAGTACAAAATCATGCCATCTACCATTATATCAAAAACGCTTACCCCAGCAGCGGCAGCAGTAATAGTAGGGGCTCCTTGGATAACAAAGTCAGAGGATAAAGCCAAACCATGGCCAAACAAGTTAATAGCCATAGCTACTCCAATTGCCGGTAATCCAGCTTTTAAGGCTATTGGTAAAAATATAGCACCAACTAGTGCGGTAGCAGGAGATGGCCAAAAAAACCAAGATAAAATTAGCATTACAAAACCAACAGCAAAAAATGCACTTGTTCTATTTTTAATTACTTTTATAAAGGGAGATACCATAACTTGGGTTGCATTTATTTCTTCAAGAGCTTTAGATAAAGCAACAATGAGTGAGATTACTAAAATAATAGTTATGAGCTCTTTAGTAGCAACCAAAAATGAAGTGAAAATGGCTGCAATAGAGAAAATAATGTTACCACTAGCACATAAGCTAATGAAAAAAATGCCTAATATACATGGTATTAAGGTGTCTCTTTTTAAAGCCATAGTTACTAAAGTTATTACAATAAAAGCTATGTAAATGAAATGAACACTCGTTAACATTTTAAACCTCCTTCCTCTTAATTTTTATAGTATGTAAATTACGCTTAATTTGTGAGCTTTGAAATAGCTAAAAAAATACAAATAATTTATTTACTTTGTTGTATTAGCTAATACTAATTAAATTATGTTTATGGAAAGAGATTCTTGAGTATGGTTAATTATTATAAATTACATAAAAGTAAAAAAAATACATATATAATTAAATGAAAAAACTAGGCAGTATTAAATATACCCCTAGTTAAAGATTATATATGTAGTAATTTTATTTACTAATTATAGACTCGAATAATAAGGTAGTCATTTGCTTAACTTGTTTTTCAATAAATTCGTCACTAAAAACATCTGTATTTAATGATTTAAAAAAGGTATTTTGAGTAATAATAGGTAACCAAGCCATGGCCATAGCATCAAGCCACACTATAAAGGTATCTAAATCTGGCCTTATAATTCCAACTTCCTGAGCTTTTACTAAATATTGATGACTCCAGGATACTGTACCTGGAACATATTCATAAATCCAATCATGAGGGTTTTTAGACATGGATTCGCGCACAAGTATTTTAGCTAAGTTGGGATTTTTGTAGGTGTAAAAAATGTGTCTAAATAACAAATCTTTTAATATTGGTATACTAACTTCATCATCGTAATTCAAAGTTTCAACAAATCGTTGTTCATCTGCTATTAATGCTTGCACTGCACTTTTGTACAATAATTCTTTATTTTTAAAAAAATAAGATGGTGTTGTACGCGATAAACCGCTATGTTCGCCGATTTCGGTTAAGGTAGTAGCCTTAAACCCCTTTTCAGCAAATAAATTTTGGGCTGCTTCTATAATTTTTTTTATAGAAACCTCTGCATTTCGCTTCTTCTCTATAGTCATTATGTTCCCCTTTACACAAATTAACAATCTACTATATGTATTATAGCAGATTGTTAATCATGTTATAGGTATATATAGACATTTTAAGGTTTTATTATAATCTTAACAACCTCATCAGGATTATTCATAAACATATCTAGGGCTTTTTCAATCTCTGTAAGCTTCATTGTATGAGTAATAAGGGGCGTTAAATCAAGTTTACCTTCAATAACTTTATTTAATAATGTTTCTATAATGGTTAAGTTACCAAGACCCATAGCAAAGGTAATATTCTTAAAGAAGTGTTTAGGATCAATCGCTACTGGCTTTGCTGGTATACCAACCATATATAGATTACCATTAATACCTAAACACTCTAACCCTTGGTTTATTGTAACCTCTAGGCCTACAGCATCAATTACTAAATCAGCTCCAAAATTATTGGTGTATTCAGCTATTTTGGCCAAAACATTGTCTTCTCCAACAACAACGCCATGTGTAGCGCCCATTTCAAACGCTTTTTTTAACCTATTTTTTGATTTTTCAACAGCAATTATGGTTTTAGGATTGTGCAACTTTGTTGTAGCTATTGCAGATAAACCTACTGGTCCGCAACCAAAAACAACAACATTATCTGTGTTTTTTACCCCAAAATGAACGGCCGCTGAGTAACCTGTTGCAGCAATATCTGATACAAAAATAGCCTGTTCGTCAGTAATATTAGCTGGTAGCTTTAACAAACAGTTGTCTGCATGTGGAACACTCATATATTCAGCATGTGTACCATCGAGGCCACCCATAGCCTCTCCACTGCCATGTATACCGCCATTTAAACAATGAGCAACGTTGCCTCTTTTACAATTTATACACTCACCACAATAAGGGGCAGGGGGACCAGTAACTCTATCACCAATCTTAAACTTTTTAACCTCTGAACCAACTTCTTCTATAACACCAACATACTCATGGCCTAATACAAAGCCTGGTTTAGTAGGTATAACACCCTCAATTATATGTACATCACTACCGCAAATAGTTGTTGAGGTAATTTTAACTAATACATCCTTTTCGCTTTTTAGAACAGGCTTTTCAACATCTTTAAGTACAGCTTTATGAACTGCCTCTTGGTATAGTGCTTTCATTTTTTTTCTCCTTTTTTGAATCTATCTCGTAATATATTTTAACTAGCTGAATGTTTATTTAGTTAATTCTAACAAATTAAATTTATAAAATCAATAGTTTTTTTTGACTCAATATAGCTAAGGTTTAAGAGCATAATAATTATCTCTTAATATAATTTGGAATTTTACCAAAATTTAACTATTATTAAATTTAAATAAATTTAATATTCATACAAAAATTACTGTTTTATTTGTTGAATTATTGGTAAAATAAATAGTAGATTGTACATTATTTTATTTCTGAGCTTAGGTGGATTTAATATGAAAAAAATATATTTAGCTTCAGCGTCACCACGAAGATTACAACTATTAAAACAAATAGGTATCGAACCAGAGGTTGTGGTTGCAGATTTTAATGAAAATATGGGTGGTAAATTAACGCCGAAGCAAATTGTTATAGATAACGCTGTAGGTAAAGCAAAAGCAGCATCACAGAATATATCTACTAAGAATTCGCTTATTATTGCAGCTGATACAATTGTGGTTTATCAAAATAGAATATTAGGTAAACCTACTTGTAGAAAAAATGCTTATGAAACTTTAAAAGTGTTAAGTGGTAAACAGCATTCTGTTTTAACGGGGGTGTGTGTTATAGATAAAAGTACATCACAGCACCTAGCAGCTGCTGTTGAAACTTTAGTTGAAATGAGAGAGATAAATCACAATGAAATAGAGGCTTATTTAAATACTGATGAGCCATACGATAAAGCTGGTGCATATGGCATACAGTGTTTAGCGGGTGTTTTTGTTAAAAGTATAACTGGGTCATATAGTAATGTTGTTGGATTACCAGTTGAGACTGTTGGGGAGATGTTAAAAAAATTTAATTTCGAGGTATTTTCACAATGGCATCAAAAGAAATAGCACAAAATATGCATTATACAATTAAAGACATGGTGCCTGATGAAAGACCACGAGAACGTATGGTTAAGTTAGGTGAACAGTATTTAAAAGACTCTGAGTTAATTGCCCTAGTACTAACTGCTGGGTCAAGACACAATAATGAGCGTGTAACTGCTTTAGATTTAGCTAATCATATATTAGCAAAATATAGTTTATCTGATCTTATAAATGTTACAGTGCCTGAACTTTTAGAAATACATGGTGTAGGTGTAGCTAAAGCTACTCGTTTAAAAGCAGCTTTAGAGATTTCTCGCCGAATTGCAATCAAAACAGAAGCAGACCAATATGCAATAACAAGTCCTGAATCAGCAGCAAATTTTTTGATACCACGTTTGAGGTACAGAGCTAAAGAGTACTTTTTAGCAGTTTTATTAGACTCAAAAAATAAGGTTATAAAATGTTGTGAGGTTCATGTTGGAACAGTAAATGCCTCGTTAGTACATCCTCGAGAGGTGTTTAGAGAGGCTATTCGTCATAGCGCTGTATCCTGTATTTTGGCACACAATCACCCTAGTGGAGATACCACTCCAAGCGGTGAAGATTTAGGTATTACAAGAAGATTAGTACAAGTTGGCGAAATAATAGGAATAAACATAATAGATCATTTAATAATTGGGCATAACTCCTTTTTAAGTTTTAAAAGGGAGGGCATACTATAGTATATCAGTCACAGAAAGGAGCCCAACCATAATGAGTTTTTTAAACAGTTTTTCGAAAGATATTAGTATAGATTTAGGAACTGCCAATACTCTAGTGTATGTACATGGTAAGGGTATTGTCTTACAAGAGCCTTCAGTTATAGCAATAAGAAAAAACACCGGAGAGATAATGGCTGTAGGAAACGATGCCAAAAAAATGATTGGTAGAACTCCTGGTAACATAACAGCAATAAGACCTTTGGTAGATGGTGTAATAGCAGACTTTGATGTTACCCAAAAAATGATTGCTGACTTTATAAAAAAAGTTTATAAAAATAGAGGATTTGTAAAACCACGAGTAGTGGTGTGTGTACCATGTGGAATCACAGAGGTAGAAGAGCGTGCCGTGAAAGAGGCTGTTGTTCAAGCCGGTGCACGAGAGGCCTTAACAATAGAAGAACCTATGGCTGCAGCAATTGGAGCTAATTTGCCAGTTATGGAAGCAGAAGGTAATTTGGTAATAGATATAGGCGGTGGAACAACTGAGGTTGCCTTAATATCACTTGGAGGCATTGTTAAGTTTCGTTCTGTACGTGTTGGCGGAGATAAGATGGACGAAGCCATAATTAGTTATATTAAACGTAACTTTAACTTAGCCATAGGTGCCAGAACTGCAGAAAATATTAAGATAAGTATTGGTTCAGCAATACCCGTAGAAAACGAAGAGAATATTGAAATGAATGTAAGGGGTAGAGATTTACTTACAGGATTACCTAAAACAATACAGGTCACTTCAAAAGATATTAGAGAAGCCCTTGACTGGTGTATAGAGTCAATAATTGATGCTGTAAAATTTACTCTTGAACGTACCCCACCTGAATTAGCCGCGGATTTAATGGATAGAGGTTTACTACTAAGTGGTGGTGGATCATTACTAAAAGGTTTAGACATACGCATAAGTGAGACTACTCATATGCCTGTGTTTTTAGCCGAAAACCCTTTAACTGCAGTAGCTATTGGAGCTGGTAAATATTTAGATTATGTTTCAAAGGGTAAAAAATCTGAAAAATAAAATTTGGAGTATACTATGTGGGAGAAGTGGAAAAAACATATAACAATTATTATTAGTATTTCTATACTTTTGGTGTTAATGGTGCTTACTATAGGCAGTAATTATCACAGAGGTATAGCTAGTGTTGCCGATAGAGCTTTTTATCCTATTCAAGTGATATTTAAAAGCATTAGTAACTTTGGAACTAAAACTATGCAAAATATTAAAGACTTTAAAAATGTTCAAAATCAGCGAGATGAATTGCTTTTTGAAATAGCACAGTTAAAGAAGTTTCAGAGCGAAAATCAAGAGCTTAAAAGGGAAAACAAAAGCCTGTTAGAGGCCTTAAATTATAAGCAAAAAAATACAGAGTTAACTATGGCCTTCTCTCGCGTAGTTATGCGTGATCCCTCAGATTGGTATAAAGGTGTAACCGTAGATATAGGAAGCTCCTCAGGCATAACTAAAGGTATGACTGTAGTTTCTATACAAGATAAACAAATTGGATTAGTAGGTATTGTAGAAGAGGTGTATAAGTACACCTCTAAAGTACATTTATTAGTTGACCCAGCTAAAAACATTGCGGCTGCCGCACATGTGTCCAATAAAGTTTTACCAACTAAAATAGCTGATAAGCCAAATCCTTCTATGGTAACAGATGAAGAAGCAGTGCCAGATGTACCAAAAGAAGAGCCCATATTGTGGTACCAAGGAGTAATTGAAGGTAGTACAAAAAACCCAGGTATGATGGAGATGATTTATCTTACTCACGAGGCTCAAATTGAGCTTGGCTCTACGGTAGTGACTACAGGCTTAGGAGGCTATTACATACCAGATATACCAGTAGGTGTGGTTAAAGAACTAAAAAAGGATGCCTACGGATTGCTTCAGAGGGCTATTATTAAACCCCATATAGATTTAGGCAGATTACAAGAAGTTATCATAATTACCAACCCTAAACCCCAAAAAGTAGTAGGACAATAGTAATGAAGCAAAGATATTATGTATTAATAGGCTTTTTTATTGCCGTAGTTCAAACCTATTTGGGTCAGCTTTTTGAAATTAATGGAGTTGTCCCAGACTTAGTTTTAGTTTACATAGTATGTTTAGCACTACAACAAGGAAATAAGCCGGCCTTAATAACAGGTTTAGTTGTAGGATTAATGTACGACATACTTTTTGCCGATTACATTGGTTTATATAGTATATTTTATGTAACTGTAGGTTATGTAATTGGTTATTTTAGACATAATTTTTTTTATTCAAACGTGCAAATAGCACTAGTATTTACAATTGTATCAACTACACTTAAATATTTATTTATAAAAATTTTTCAAATATTTATAAGTGTTAATTTTAATATGATAAATATAAAAGTTATATTTTTTACAATTTTATATAATGTTTTAATTTGTATTCTTATTCATTTTGTTTTAACTAAAGTAAAGATGTGGTCAGAAGATGAAAGAAAATAATATAGAAAAACAAAGATGGAGAGTTTTAATCCTCATAATTTTTTTTGTAGGCGCCTATTTAATTGGGGGCCTTATTTGGCTTCAACTAATTAATGGTAAAGCGAATGCAGATAAAGCTAGAAATAGGAGTGTTCGTCAATTAACTATACCTGCAAGTCGTGGGGTAATATATGATGCCAAGGGCGAAGTAATAGTTAATAGTAAAAGTGGATATGTAATTTCTATGACCTATGTAAACGCCGAAGAAAACCTAAAATCAATTGAGCAAATAGCTAAAATACTATTGCCTCAAAAAATAACTGAGGAATTCGAAAAACAATACAAGGAAGATCCAGCAAGCAATATTAATAAGGAACAAAGCTTAAGTGCTTATAAACTAGCTAATGAGCAACGCCTTTTACAAGAGTTAATAGACACTATGGTTGAAATAGCCGAGGCTCGTAGATTATTTAGACAATTTGAGCCAATTAGGCTAGCACCCATTAATCGTAAAACAGTTAATCATATTTCGCTTGAAATAGTTGCCTCAATTGAGGGTATGCGTGCAGATCTACCTAATATTATGGTAGAGGTATACCCTGAACGACAGTATAAATTAGGCAACTATGGCTTTCATATTTTAGGAGGCATAAATGAAATAGATAGAGTTGGTAGAGAGGGTTTAGAAAAATCCTATGATGAGTATTTAAAGGGTAAAGATGGCAAGCGTTTAGTAGAGGTAAATAGATACAACAGGCCAACCAATGAACTTGAGGTAATTCCTCCTGAGCAAGGAGATAATTTACATTTAACCTTAGATAAAGATCTGCAAAAGGTTGCCGAAGATGCTTTGCTAGATGCTATGCAAGAAACCCGTGATCGTATACTAAGAGAGGCTAAATATAAACGTTACTCCACTGCCGAAAAAGATTTGCCTTATTCGGGAGCAGTTGTAGTTATGGATGTGAATACCGGAGCAATTAAGGCTATAGCTTCTTTTCCACAGGTAGATAGAGATAACTATGCAGATATTTGGAATGAGGACGACCCCTTCGTTAAAAGATTTAAGCCAGGTACAAACAGAGCTACTGGTGCTTCAAGGCCACCTGGATCAATCTTAAAACCTTTAATCGGTATAGCTGGAATTGAAACGGGAGTTATCGATGAAAATACCACTATATACTGTAATGCTGTTTATCGAGGTTTATATAATAACTGGCGTGGTTCAAGACTTTTTTGCTGGGATAAATCTGGTCATGGAGGGCCTATTGACTTAACTGCTGGACTAAAAAACTCATGCAATCTCTACTTCTACCCACTGGGTGAAAAGTTAGGAATAGAGAATATTGGAACATATTATAGTAAATTTGGTTTTGGAGTATCACCTGAGTTTACAGATTTAACATATAAAACAGTCAATAGTGATGGTGAGGAGAGTATAGCTAATGCTACTAGTTTAAGCAAAGGCTTAGTAGTAGATTTAGAGAAGTTTATAGATATTCATAAAAGCAAACCTACTGGAGGGCAACTTGCTCAGGCTGGAATTGGCCAAGGTGACTATCGAGTAACACCTTTGCAAATTGCCACTTATACATCTATGTTGGCAAATGGTACGTTGCAAGAAGATGGAACCTACACAGTATTTAGAAATAAACCATACATTGTTGATAAAGTTACAAATACTAACGGTGAAATAATTTACCAAGCAGAACCTGAAGTATTAGACAAACAAACAATAGAAAAAAAAGCCCTAGATTTAGTTAGAGAGGGTATGCGTAAAGTAACCCAAGAAAAGGGTGGTGCTGATGGACATACAGGATCTGGTTTTTGGGCATTTCATAAATATGATTATAGGCTAGGTTATAAGCAGATATTGCCATTTGAAGTTGCTGGAAAAACAGGAACAGCCCAAGATTATGGTTGGGAAAACCACGGTTGGTTTATCTCATATGCTCCCTATGAAAAACCAGAGATTGCGGTAGTTGTTTTAATGGAGCAGGGTTTATCTGGAGGTAGAACAGTTGCCCCTGTAGCCCGCCAAATTTATGAGGAATACTTTAAAGAAGAGATTGCAGCATATATTGCATCAAAATAAAATTAAGAACAATGTATATTAAATGGAAGGTGAGTAAATTTGGCAACACAGGCTTTAACTATTAAAGGTGGAAAATGCGGAATTATAATCTTAATTAACGCTACATTTACATTTAATGAAATTTTACAAGACTTAGAGAAGAAATTTATTCAAAATACTAAGTTTTTTAAGGGTGCAGCTATAAAGTTAGAGAGCAATACACTCGAAATAATAAATGAAGGGCAGTTTAAAATCATAGCTAGTGCAATGGCTAATAACACATCAATAGCAAGTATTAACAATTATCAACAGTACCTTAATAGTGTACCAAAATTAACTAATGAAGTAAAAGAAAAATATATAGTACTGCCAACTCAATTTCACATGGGAAACATACGCTCTGGGCAATACCTAAAACATAAAGGTAATGTAGTGGTAATGGGTGATTTAAATAGTGGTGCTCAAGTTGAAGCAGACGGTAATATTTGTGTTATGGGTGTAATTAGGGGTACAGTTCATGCTGGGATTAATGGAGATAAGGAGACTTTTATTAGCTGTAAAAAGTTTGATGCCCCACAAGCTCAAATACGCATAGCTGACTTAATTGTAAGGGCAGAAAAAGAAAGCAATATTAAAAATACGGCAGGATTAGAGATTGCCCGCATAGAAGATGATAATATAGTAGTACTGACTAAAGAATAAAGGTAACGCTGAGGGGGATAACCATGGGACAAATAATTACCATTACTTCGGGTAAAGGAGGAGTTGGTAAAACAACAACCACTGCGAATTTAGGTGCTGGATTGGCTCAAATGGGTAAATCAGTAGTATTAATAGATGCAGATATAGGATTAAGAAACCTAGACGTAGTATTAGGGCTTGAGAATAGAATAGTATTTGACATAGTTGATTATGTAGAAGGCAAATGCAAGCTACGATCAGCCTTAATTAGAGATAAACGCTTTGAGGGATTATACCTCTTGCCAGCGGCCCAAACAAGAGAAAAGGATGCGGTGTCTCCACAGCAAATGATAGATCTTTGTGAGGAACTTAAAAAAGACCATGATTATGTAATAATTGATTGCCCCGCTGGCATAGAGCAAGGATTTAAAAATGCTGTAGCTGGTGCAAATAAAGTACTAATTGTTACTACTCCAGAGGTATCAGCTGTACGTGATGCTGACCGGGTTATTGGTTTAGTTGAGTCTAAAGGAATTAATGATGTTGGTTTAATTCTTAATCGTGTAAGACCAGAGCTTATTGAACAGGGAAATATGTTATCTGTAGAAGATGTTTGTGATATCTTGGCAATAAAGCTTGTGGGAGTAATACCTAATGATGATTATATAGTAATATCTACAAACCGTGGCGAACCTGTAATAAATGAAAAAGATTCGCTAGCAGGACAAGCAATGAGCAACATTACCAGAAGAGTGTTAGGAGAAAACGTACCTTTCCTTAGTCTAAAAATAAAACCTAAGGGGTTCTTTGCCTCAATCCGAGAGCTTTTCGGTGGTAAGTAGAATGGGGGCTAGGTAAATGCTGTTTAATTTCATGAAAAGTAATCAGAAAAGCAGTAGTAACTTGGCTAAAGCTAGGTTGCGTAATATTTTAATAACTGATCGACTAAAGGTTTCGCCAGAAATTGCTGATCAAATTAAGGTTAAAATACTAGAATCTTTAAATCAGTATGTTGAGATTGACGATGAAGGAGTTATTTTAGAACTTAATAATAATTCTGGTACAGTAACGTTATCTACTACAGTGCCTATAAAACAATTGAAAAAAAGGTAAAAAAAGTGTTTGATTTTGAAAAAAGATTATTAAAAAATGTAGACTGGGGAATTGTTGTAATATTTATTATATTAACAATAGTAGGGCTCTTGGCTATATCAGCAACTACATCTGGAGGACAAGGTTTACAATTCACCTCCTCTGTTAAAAGACAAGTTATGTGGATTGCTATAAGCCTAGTAGCTCTAATTGTTATCTTATGTATTGACTATCATTTTTTCAATAACGCCGCTTATCTTATATATGCTGTAACAATATTAGTGTTAATAGCTGTATTTGTGATTGGGGTTAGCAGAAATGGTGCTCGTAGATGGATAATAATAGCTGGTATTCAAATACAGCCCTCGGAATTTGCCAAAATAGCCATTGTATTAAGCTTAGCGAGACTTTTGTCTCAAAAAAGAGATAGACTGCATGATATAGTAGGTTTAGGTATGTTTTTAGGGTTTGCATTAGTGCCAATAGTACTTATATTAAAAGAACCAGATTTAGGTACAAGCTTGGTGGTATTGTTTATTGTAGCTGTTATGTTTTTTGTAGCAGGCTTGCCTTGGAAGTATATAACTATAGCAGGTATAGGTAGCGTAGTAGCTGCCCCAATAGCCTGGATATTTATGAGAGACTATCAGAAAAATAGAATACTAACGTTTTTGAATCCCGAAAGAGATAAATTTGGCTCAGCCTATAATGTTATTCAATCCCGAATTGCCATAGGCTCAGGCAACTGGCAACGCCTAACAGAAACAGGAACCTATGTATACAATGTAACAGGAAAGGGTTTGTTTTCTCCTGATAGTATGACAGGATTAAAATTTATACCTTTTCAATATACAGACTTTATTTTCTCTGCCTTAGGTGAGGGGTTTGGATTTTTAGGTTCAGCCTTAATAGTAATTCTATTTTTAACACTAGTATATAAATCTGTTAAAATAGCAATGAAGGCTAAAGACCTATATGGTGCTTTAGTGGTATCTGGTTTATCAGCAATGTTTTTATTTCACATACTAGAGAATATCGGTATGAACCTAGGTTTAATGCCTGTAACAGGTCTTCCTCTACCGTTTATAAGTTTAGGAGGTTCCTCATTTTTAGCCAATACCATTGCGTTAGGCATAATATTGAATATAGGTATGAGACATAAAAAAATTCAATTTTAGCGTTAGCTAAAATTGTTTTTTTTGTAGTACAATACCAACCTTCTGTTGTTGGGAAGGTATTACATGCGTTCTGATGGATCATTACGCTAGTTCATAAAAAGACTCTTCTTAAAAACTCCCTTACAGCACTTTTTTGGTACATAACTAAACGCCAACCATCAAAGAAACTTTGGATATATATCTAAAATTATTCCTGTAACTTATAGTGATTGTGCACATGTAGGGGATGCATTTTATGCATCCCGGTGTGGCATTACGTAGTTACCATAACAACTACAACATTAACTGACAATCTCTTAGGTAAATTCTGAACAGGGGTCAGGCCTCTTGCTTATGTCAAATCTACCTATGTAAATTGATTTGTAAATATTAACTAAGTCAAGGTAGAGTAAAAGAGGCCAGACCCCACCGTAAGCATAGCCTGATGTTTTTAGGTTTACTTCTCAGCAAACTCCTAATTTAAAGACATAACTTAGATACAAGCATAATATATATAATCAAGGACTAGTTAAGAGCTATTAAGTCAGCTGTTTACTGGTTTTAGGTTGTTAAATATATTTTGAATTAGGTTTATTTTAAACCTAACTGCATACAGTTAAGTAGGGGGTGAAATTGTGTATCAAAGAAAAAAGCCAAAGTATTACGAAAAGTATAAATCATACCGGGGAAGGCAAAACAATAAAGGCCATAATACACTCAATTTTAAGCTAAGCCATAAGCTTATAGCCTGTTCTTTAATACTATTATTAGTTATTTTACCTGTTATTTTAAAAGATACTTGGGTTGGCAAAAACAAAGCTTTTTTAGAGAAAGTATTTTTAACCCATATCACATTCGATGATGTTAAAGAAGTAGCCGGCAAAATATTTACAAAATCCGAAATTACTCCAGTGGTTTCGGGTGAAGATAACTATACCCTAGACACCTTACCAGCAATTAGTTTGCCAGTTATTGGGCAGTTAGCAGAGGAAACAACAGCAGATAAGGGTGTAATTATAACAGCCCCCGAAGGTTACCCAGTTGTAGCAGTGCTGGAAGGCAAGGTTTTAGCAGTTAGACAGGCTAATCAAAGCATGGAGGTTGAAATCGATCACGGCAAAGGTCTTACAACTATTTATACATATTTACAAGCGGTTGCAATCAAGCCTAATGAAGAGATACAACAGGGAACTATAATAGGTTATACTGGTAAATTTAACAATACAAGTGGCGTTAGTTTTACAATAAGACTTAATGGTAAAGTTATAGATACTAAAAATATACTAGCGGGGAAATAACATGACATTAGGCCAATTGGCGGGGGTAAAAATAAAAATAAGCCCTCTTTTTTTTATTTTACTAACGTTTGCTGCAGTTAATGCTCAATTAATGGCTATTTCGATTTTTTTTGTATTGGTTTTAGCCCATGAAATAGGGCACATAATAATGGCATTATACCTTAAACTAAACGTGTATGAGATTAATTTGCTACCCTTGGGGGGCAGAGTACGTATAGCTAGTGGTAATGAAATAGAGCCTAATAAAGAAATTAAACTTGCAATGGCAGGACCCATTGTCAACATATTAATGTTAGCATTTGCTATTCTAGGCAACAGTATTATTCCTTTACATTGGCAATCTGTGACCCAAATATTTGTTAAGGGCAATGTCCTTTTAGTACTATTTAATCTACTACCTATATTACCCCTAGACGGTGGCAGAGTTTACAGAGCTATGTTAGTAAAAAGCCGCGGTTACATTAACGCTACTAAATATATTTTGTTAATAAGTATAGTAATAATAGTGATTTTAATAATAGGTTCAGTAATTGGCATAATATTTAAATTGGTAAACATAACCCTATTAATTATGGGATTATTTTTGTTGCTAAACTTTTTTTTAGAGTACAGAACCTACCGCCTGCAATTTATTAAACACTATCTTATAAAAGAAAACCCAGTACAAAAAAAAGTATGGAATACCAATACCCTAACCGCCTCAGAGAATACAGTAGCTAAAAAAGTTATTAATCAATTTATACCCGGTAAATTTAATATAGTGGTGCTAATAGGCTTTAGTGGTAACGTAGTAGGAAGATTATCCGAAACCCAAATAATGCGAGCGGTTCGTAAGTTTGGACCAACTGTTCGGTTAAAAGATATATAGGGGTGGACTCGCCTACAGCATCGTGGGGTGGGTATTTGATAAATCAAATACGGGGTGGACTCGGCTGACGCCTGCGTGGGGTGGGTTTTGACAAGTCAAAACGGAGTGGGCTCACTTCGTTCGCGGTATAGATTTGCTACGCAAATAGGAGTTATACGTTTTGCTTCGCTTACGTGATTTACCACGAAGCCAAAGGCGAGTATACCCCATAACCCGCAGGGTTATCAACTCCATGTAGAGCGAAGCTCAAATCCACCCCGCAACCTAAAGGGTTGCCCACCCCTGATTGCCTAGTAGGCAATCACCACCCCATTTTCACAGAAAATCCCCGACTATCTTTTCCCCTTACGATAAGGTATAATTAATATCTGGGGTGAAAATAGATGATTTATAGAGATAAAATAGAGAAATTATTACCTTTTGTGCAACGTCCTGCACGTTATATAGGAAACGAAGTAAATAGTGTGCATAAAGATTTTAATAAAGTTGATACCACCATGGCATTGGCTTTTCCAGATATATATGATATAGCCATGTCCCACCCTGGCTTTCAAATTTTATATAATATAGTTAACAGCCAAGATAATGCTTTGGCAGCAAGGGTATTTGA
Organism: Clostridium sp. 'deep sea'; assembly: GCF_014931565.1. Lineage (NCBI taxonomy): Bacteria > Bacillati > Bacillota > Clostridia > Eubacteriales > Clostridiaceae > Clostridium > Clostridium sp. 'deep sea'. The sequence goes on along the minus strand of NZ_CP063353.1, from coordinate 1,231,261 downwards.
GCCTTATGTTGATATGGAAAAGTTAATGAAAGAGAACAATATACCGTTATTTACATTAGAAGAGCATAGGGCTGTAAATGAGTATGACTTTTTAGGTTTTACTTTGCAGTATGAGCTTAGCTATTCTGGTGTTTTAAATATGATTAAGCTTGCTAATATACCGCTTTTAAGCAAAGACCGTTGTGTGAAAGATCCTTTTGTTATTACCGGAGGACCATGTGCTTACAATCCAGAGCCTATAGCTGATTTTTTAGATATAGTGGTATTAGGTGAAGGTGAAGAGGTTTTAGTTGAGATTTTGAACGCTCACAGTGAGTGGAAAAAGCAAGGGGCTAGCCGTGTAGAGTTTCTACAGACTATTGCCTCTTTTAAGGGTGTTTATATACCAGCATTTTATGAGTTTAGCTATCACAATGATGGCACCATAAAAGAAGTAAAGGTTTTAAATAAAGCTGCTCCTGAGGTTGTTGAGAAAAGAATAATAAGCGATATGGACAAGATTGCTTATCCTTTAAAGCCAATTGTTCCTTTTATTGAGGTACCCCATGAGCGAGTAGTACTAGAATTATTTAGAGGCTGTTTGCGTGGCTGTAGGTTTTGTCAAGCTGGCTTTGTATATAGACCTGTTCGGGAACGCAGTGTAGAAACACTTAAACAGCAAGTAAAACAGCTAATAAAAAACACAGGATATGATGAGGTATCATTAATGTCACTAAGCAGTAGTGACTACACATGCATACACGAATTAATAAAGGATCTTAATGAAATATTAATACCCGAAAAAGTGAGTATATCTTTGCCATCCTTACGGGTAGATAATTACGATATAGAGCTAGCTAAAGAGGTGCAAAGAGTACGGCGTAGTGGGTTAACTTTAGCACCCGAGGCAGGTACTCAACGATTACGTGATGTAATAAATAAGCAGGTAACAGAAAACGATCTCTACACTACTGTTGCTAAGGCAATTGAAGCAGGATGGAAGAGAGCAAAACTTTACTTTATGATTGGTTTGCCGACGGAACAAGAAGAAGACCTTAATGGTATATATAATATGGCGTTAAATACTGCTAAGTTAGGTAAACATGGCCCTATTAATGTTACCGTAAGTGCAGCAGGTTTTGTACCAAAACCTTACACCCCATTTCAATGGGTGGCCCAAAATACTGTAGAGCAGTTACAAGAAAAACAGCAACATATTTTAAGCTCATTTAAGCGTCACCGTTATATTAAGTTTAATTATCATGATGCCATTACCAGCTTTTTAGAGGCTGTGTTAGCTCGTGGTGATCGCCGTGTTGGTAAGGTTATTGCTACTGCTATCAACAATGGTGCTAAACTAGATAGCTGGGATGAACATTTTGATTGGAACATTTGGCTTAATGCATTTAATGAATGTAATGTGGATCCAGCGTTTTATGCAAATAGAGAACGTGAATTTAGTGAGATTTTACCATGGGATCACCTAAGTTGTGGTGTAAATAAAGAACATCTGTGGAGTGAGTATCAACAGGCCTTAAAGGCTACAGTTACTCCAGATTGTCGTCACGATGTTTGTACTGACTGTGGGGTTTGCCCAAACTTAAAAACAAGTGTTATGTTAACAAAAGGAGAATAACATGCGGTACTGGATAAGATTTACCAAAGAGAATTTACAGCAATTTATTTCACACCGTGATATGTTAAAAGTTATGACTCGAACCACAAAAAGGGCAGACGTTCCAGTTGGTTATTCCCAAGGTTTTAATCCACATGCGTTGATATCTTTTTCTTCTCCATTAGAGTTAGGGGTAGCCAGTAAATCAGAGTATATGGATATACATTTAACAGAAGATTTAACTGAAAGCGAATTAATAAAAGCTTTTCAAACTCATTTACCACCAGGCTTTAATGTTATTAGCTGTAACAAGGTAATTAAAAAAGTGCCTAAATTAATGGCCTGGCTGGAGCGTGGCATTTACCAAATACAGTCATCTTGCTTTAATGAAGGGTTATTATTGCAAATTATTGGCGATATTAATAAGCAGGATGAAATTATTATTACCAAACGTAGTAAAAGAACTACTAAGCAAATTAATGCTAAAGACCTATTTAGTGACCTTAACCTTATAGATGATAATACTCTACAAGTTAGTTTGCAAACAGGTCAAAAAGGAAACCTAAAAGTAAGCCAGTTTATTGAAGTTATGGAGCTAGCTTCAAATATAAAGCTTGCAGATAGTAAAGCAATTAGAGTTGAACTTTTAGGTGACTATAATGGTGAGTTAATTTCACCAGAACAATTATTAAAAATTTTGTAAAGGAGGGATGTTATTGGGAAATGAAATAGTAGTAAATGTTAATGCTCGGGAAATAAGGCTAGCCTTAATGGAGAACGGCAATCTTCAAGAAATATATGTTGAAAAGCCTGAGCAGCAGCGAATAGCAGGTAACATTTATAAAGGTAAAGTAATAAATGTTTTACCTGGAATGCAAGCAGCATTTATAGATATAGGGCTTGAAAAAAATGCCTACTTATATGTATCAAACGCATTACCCATAGAAACTGTGCTGACCGGAAATGGAAAACGAAAAAAGAAAAGAAAAAGAATAAATGAGATTTTACACCCAAATCAAAGTGTTATAGTTCAAATAACTAAAGAGCCAATTGGCACTAAGGGTGCACGAATTACCTCCAAAATATCTTTACCCGGACGCTACATGGTATTAACTCCAATGGATAGTCACATAGGTATATCTCATAGAGTTGATGGTGAAAAAGAGCGTAAACGGCTTCGTAAATTGGCAAATGAAGTCTGTCAAAATGGGGAAGGATTAATTGTTAGAACTGCTGCAAATGGGGTAAGCAATAGAGAATTAAAACGGGACTATAGATTTTTAAAACTATTATGGGAAAGTATTAAAGAAAAATCTCGCAAATTAAAGGCCCCAGCATTACTACATCACGACGCAGATTTAATTTTTAGATCTGTAAGAGACTTTTTTGGCATTGATATAGATCAGTTTATAATTGATGATAGCAAGGTTTATAAAAGGGTATTATCTATAGCAAGTGATTTAGCTCCAGATTGTATAGACAGAGTTTTTCATTACACTCAAAAAAGAGATATTTTTGATACATTTGGCGTAGAAACAGAAATAAACAAAGCCTTAAAAAGAAAAGTTTGGCTAAAATGTGGCGGATATTTAATTATAGATAGAACAGAAGCCATGACCGTAATTGATGTTAATACTGGCAAATTTGTTGGTAAAAAGAATTTAGCTGATACTATTCTTAAAACAAATCTCGAAGCAGCTACAGAGATAGCACGCCAATTACGTTTAAGAGATATTGGCGGAATAATAATAATTGACTTTATAGATATGGAAACAGAAGTAAATCAAATGAAGGTTTTAACAGCTCTTGATGAGGCAATTATCGATGATAGAGCTCAGCCTACGGTACTGGGCATAACCAGTTTAGGCTTGGTTGAAATGACACGTAAAAAAGTTAGCTCTGGTTTAAGTGAAATAATGCAAAAAAACTGTCCTTATTGCGAAGGTTCAGGAAGGGTTATTTCAGAAGAAGCTATGTGCAGCTATTTAGAAAACGAAATAAAAAAATACTTTTCATCATATAGTACTGAAGCTATATTAATAGAAGTTAACCCTTTAGTTGCCGCCGTTTTAATAGGTTCTGGGGGTTCTAACCTAAATAGACTGGAAAAAGAATGTAGAGGCACAATTTTTATAAGAGGTGCGGAAAACAGACACGTTAGTGACTGGACTATTATCAGTGCTGGTACTTCTGAAAATGTGCAAATGCAAGCTTTGCCAGTTAGTGAAGGTGATCGTTTATCTGTATTTATAGAGGAACAACATCAAAATAATCCATCTATGGGTATAGCACGTGTGAATGGCTATGTGCTTCAAGTACCAGAGGGTGGAAACTTTGTAGGCAAAAGAGTACGTTTAGAGGTTGTAAAAACTAATAGAACCTATGGAATTTCACAAATTGTTCATTAACCCTTGAAATAATATGCAAAAACTGCTATTATATTTATTCGAGGTGCTTCGTCAAAACCGCACGTAACAGGTTCCATAAATGTCGTAACGACTACCTGCATATCGGCGAGTCTCAGACAGGGAGGTGCAGGAATGTACGCAATTATAGAAGCAGGCGGAAGACAACATCGTGTAGCAGTTGGTGATAAGATTAAAGTTGAATTATTAGCAGCTGAAGCTGGTAGCCAAGTTAGTTTTGATAAAGTGTTAATGGTTAACAATGGTTCAGATCTAAAAGTTGGTCATCCTTTTGTTGAAGGAGCTACAGTAAACGCTAATGTTGTAGAACACGGCAAGAATAAAAAGGTTGTTATCTTAAGATATCGTCCTAAAAAAGATTCACGTCGTAAACAAGGTCACCGTCAGCCATATACATTGATTGAAATTACATCAATAGAAGGTTAGTTAAATGATTAGAGCAGTTTTCTGGCAAAATCCACAGAAGCACATCTTTAAGTTCAGTGTTAATGGGCACTCGGGTTTAAGTGAAGCTGGTAGCGATATAGTATGTGCTGCCGCATCAGCAATGGCTTTGAGTACAGTTAACGGTTTAACTGAAGTTATAGGAATTCCAGTTGATTGCATCATAGAAGATGGTGATATGTTAATTGAATTACCAATCAATATATCAAGTGAAAACAAAAAACTGACGCAAGTTTTATTAAAAACACTACATTTGGGTTTCAAAGCTTTACATGATGAATACCCTGATAACATAAAATTAAAATTAATAACCTTATCCAATTCGGGAGGTGAACACGATGCTAAGAATGAACATACAACTATTCGCACATAAAAAAGGTGTAGGTAGTTCTCGTAACGGTCGAGATAGTGAAGCAAAACGTTTAGGCGTTAAAAGACACGATGGTCAATTTGTTCAAGCAGGTACTATTTTAGTGCGCCAAAGAGGCACTAAAATTCACCCTGGTAAAAATGTTGGTCGTGGCGGAGATGATACATTATTCGCATTAATGGATGGTGTAGTTGCTTATCAACATATGGGTAAAAGACGCAAAAAAGTTTGCATTCAACCTTTAGAGCAAATTGCTGACTAAATTTAATCACAAAAGACTTGCTTAAATGCAAGTCTTTTTTTGTATAACACTAAGAAAAATGGTTTTATTAAGCTATTTTAATATTATTTGCACATGAATTTTCGTTAATGGCTTTACAATTGTCTTACAATTATATTATATTTGCTTAACCCCTGTTTTCATTATAAAATAAGTTATGTATGATATATAGGAGGTACTTTATGAGTAGTTACGAATATAGTTCTGAATTAGAACGTGAAGTTAATAAATGTTGGCGCTCTTTAGGTCATGAGTATATAAACTATTTGCACGATATTTCATTAAGAATTCAGCTTGGTAAAAATCCAAACGAAATAATTTCCTATATCGAAGAATTATCATCTAGTTTAAAGCATGTAAGAAGATTAGCCAGCACGTTTAGTATTATTTATAACCTTAAAGTACAATCTATGTTTTTAAGACTTATTTCAGCAGGGTTTAGAATGTCCTATAATGACGAGAATAGTAAAGAAGATTTTTTACCTAAAAATATTGATAGAGTAGAAGAAATTGTAGAGTTACTGATTGAAAACAGTACCTTAATAGCTTGTGATGATAAATTTATAGATTTAGAGCAAGGAGAAAATGGCACATTAAAACTCTGTTTTCTTTATGCTCCTAAAGATTCACTACTTAATATATTCAAGAATCAAAATAACATTATTATTAACGAAGATGAGGTTTCTCAGCAAATTACATTAATAATATAACAGGATTGAAAGGAGCTATGCCCAATGTTTTATGATAAAGCAAAAATATATGTAGCAGGCGGTGCAGGGGGCAATGGCATTGTAGCATATCGACGAGAAAAATATGTACCACTAGGTGGCCCTGCAGGGGGTAACGGTGGTAATGGTGGAAGTGTAATCCTTGAAGTAGATAAAGGATTACGTACACTTATAGATTTAAGATATCAAAGAAAGTATGTAGCTGATCGTGGTAAACACGGTGAGGGCTCTAAAAAACACGGTAAAAATGGTTTAGATATTACTGTAAAAGTTCCACCCGGAACAGTTGTATATGACGATGATAGTAATACCATGTTAGCAGACTTACTTATTGAAGGACAAAAATTCATTGCTGCCAATGGTGGCAGAGGGGGTAGGGGTAATGCTAGCTTTGTTACCTCGGTTCACAGAGCCCCTGCACTTTCGGAGAATGGTTTGCCTGGAGAAGAGCGAACCCTTCGTTTAGAGATGAAGCTTTTAGCTGATGTTGGTTTAGTAGGCTACCCTAATGTTGGAAAATCTACCCTACTATCAACTGTATCAGCAGCTAAGCCTAAAATAGCAGGGTATCATTTTACAACCCTAAAGCCTAAGCTCGGAACCATATATTTAGAGCAGGGTCAAAGCTTTGTAATGGCAGATATTCCTGGCTTAATAAAAGGGGCAGCACAAGGCCAAGGTTTAGGCCATGAATTTTTACGACATGTAGAGCGAACAAAGCTTTTTATTCATGTAATAGATGTATCTGGTTATGAAGGTAGAGATCCTATAGAGGATTTTCAAGCTATCAATAAAGAACTAAAAGAGTACGATAAAAGCCTTTCTCTAAGGCCTCAAATTATAGCTCTAAACAAATTTGATTTAATAAATGAACAAGAACTAGTACAAGATGTTATTGACTATTTTACAGAGCAGGGTTATAAAGTGTTTTTAATATCGGCAGTAACTGGTAAAGGTGTACCAGCATTAATGCGTGAGGCCTATATTCAGTTAAAGGAAATAGAGGAAAACAACCCAAGTGACAGTGAAGAGGATATTCCACTAATAATTACTGTACCAGTGAAAGAAGAAGAACCTTTTACCGTTAAGATAGAAGAGGAAGTATTTGTAGTAAGTGGACCAACAGCTAAACGATTAGCCGCTATTACAGACTTTGAAAACAGAGTAGCGGTTCAAAGATTTCAAAGATTACTAAAGAAAACAGGAATCATAAAAGCCTTAAAAGATGCAGGTATACAAGAAGGAGATTCCGTAAAATTTGAGAATCTCTTATTCGATTATTATGACGATGATGGAGAGTAAAGGAAGTACCATTATGAAGTCAAAAACAAAAATAGGTATTTTCGGAGGAACCTTTGACCCAATTCACAACGGGCATTTATATATAGCAGAAAATGCTAGGTTAAAACATAAATTATCTAAAGTGATATTTATGCCTTCTGCTATCCCCCCCCATAAACAAACAAAACACATTTCTGAGGCTAGTCATAGATTAGAAATGTGTAATTTAGCTACCCAAGAAAATGAATATTTTGAGGTCTCAGACCTTGAAATTAAACGTAAAGGTTTATCTTACACAGTAGAAACACTAAAGCAATTAAAGGATTTGTATGGAGAGGATTTTCAAATTTACTTTATTTGTGGGGCAGATATGTTAGCGGATATGCCTAATTGGTATAAGGCAAGTGATTTGCTTGCTAATAACAACTTTATTGCGGTAGCCAGACCTAGTTACAGCTTAAAAGAAATCGTTAAGAATAGTACTTTATTACAGAAAAATATTGCCAATTTATCTTTAATAAATTTAATGCCTATTAAAATTTCTTCTACTGGTATAAGAAATAACATTAAAGATGGTAAGAGTATAAAGTACTTATTACCAAATAAAGTAGAAATATATATAGAAAAAAATAACCTCTATTAAAATATTAGGTGATGTTAATGAATATTAAAGAAATAACAAAATTAATGGAACAAAATTTGTCTGCACAACGTTTTAAACATAGCATTGCAGTTGCAAATACAGCCGTAAAATTGGCAACGATTTATAATGTAAATACAAAAAGTGCAGAAATTGCTGGGCTTTTGCATGACTGTGCTAAGAATCTTAAAAATGAAGAATTGTTGCTTAAAGCAGAAAAATTTGATATTATAATAAATGATATATGGCGAATAGAGCCTCAATTACTGCATGGGCCTGTTGGGGCTCATTTAGCTTTAGAATATTATCCTGAGCTAAATAAAAATATTATAAATGCCATATATTATCACACAACAGGTAGAGAAAATATGAGTAAGCTCGAAAAAATTATATATATTGCCGATATTATAGAGCCCAGTAGAAGTTTTTATGGAGTAACAGAGTTAAGGAATTTGGTAGGAGAGCCTCTTAACAGCTTAACAGTTAAGGTAATGGATAGTGTATTAAAGTACTTGATAAATAATAATCTTATTATTGATACCCACACAATAAAAGCCCGTAACCAAATATATACTAAAATAAAGAAACAAGTGGGGAAGATGGAGAGATAAAATGAATAATGAGCGTAGTAAAAGCCGTAAACCCAAAAAACGCTGGAGAAGAATATTACTAATAATATTATTATCAGTAATATTGGCTGTAAGTTATACAGGATACCGCGCTTGGGCCTTTTTACAGGGGCTAAATGATGGCTTAGACTTAGAACTTATAGATAAACCAGCAGATAATGAAACCATAAATCTATTAATAATGGGTGTAGATCATTTACCTGGCAGGTCAGATACCTTAATTTTTGTAAGCTATAACCCTAATACAGAAAAAGTGTTAGCAATGTCGATACCTCGTGATACAAAAACATTTGTACCAGGATATTGGAAAAGCAGTGGTAAACCATATGGCTTACAAAAAATTAATGCAGCGCACTCTTTTGGGGGAATACCCCTAGCGGTTGATACAGTTAAAAGATTTTTAGGGGTAGATATCCACTATTATGCTCGTTTAGACTATTCTGCATTGCATAAGCTAGTTGATGCAGTTGGTGGGGTACCAGTAGATATAAAATTTAGAATGAAATATGATGACAATGCTGGTAATTTGCATATTGATTTTAAGCCTGGAAAAGTTACCCTTGACGGTCAAAAGGCCGAAGAGTTTTTAAGGTGGCGTAAAAATACTGATGGAACAGGTGATGGATTAGGTGATTTGGGAAGAGTTCAGCGTCAACAAGAATTCTTGAAATCTGCCTTAAACCAGTTTTTAAAAGTAAGTAACCTAATGAATTTAGGAAAAATGGAAGAAATAGTATCAGATAGCATAGATACAAATATGACTGCATCATTTATGATAAAAATGTTAAAAGATGTTGTATGGGGTTTTGACTTTGATAATGATTTAACCTTTACAACAGTTCCTGGTGAATTTTCGGAAGGCGGAGCCTCATATTGGATTGTAAACGATGAAAACAGAGCTAAGTTAGGCACCATGTTACAAAATCATTTGGCTCCAGATATAAAAGAAACAGTGAATGTAAGAGTACTTAATGGTACTTCTAAAACCGGTTTAGCTAGTAAGGTTGCTGAGAATTTAAACAAATACCCTCATGTTAAAGCTACAGCTGGTGATTATAAAACTAAAGATGTAACAGTAACTGAGGTTATAAGTTATACAGAAGATACCATTGCAAAATATGTAGCTGGTATGGTAGATGGTGAATATAACATTTACCGTGGTACAGATGAAAATACCACTGATGATATTGTAATTATTATTGGTGAAGACTTTAAAACCAAATAAACTAAAGGCTCTCCAAAAACTAGGGAGAGCCTTTGTTAAATAATTGTAGATAGTACTTACAACTAAAAAGGTGGAATTTTGACGCAATAACATTTTAAGTATAAAATAGTTAGCATAAATAAAAAAAGTACATAAGTGGAGAGAATAAATGAGTTCCCAAATAATAAATACAAAACAGCCTAAAAAACTGTGGCTAAAGATTCTGTTTGTAGTTTTACTAATACTTGCAGTGTCTGCGGGTTATGCAGGATACCGAGTATGGTCATTTTTAAATAAATTAAATAATTCAGACTTTAGCATTATTGAAAAACCAGTAGACAATGAAAACATAAATGCTTTAATTATTGGTATAGATAAATTTGGGTCAAGAGCAGATACCAATATATTTGCTAGCTATAATCCAACAACTGGTAAGGTTTTAGTAATGTTTATTCCAAGAGATACACAGGCTTTTATACCAGGCCATTTTAAATATACAGGCAAACCCTATGGAATAAACAAAATAAATGCTGCCCATGCCTATAGAGGTTTACCATTAGCTATTGAAACAGTAGAACGTTTATTAAACACCAATATTCATTATTATGCTAGAATTAACTATACAGTATTGCATAAACTAGTTGATGCTATTGGTGGAGTACCTATTAAGATAGAGAGATACATGGATTGGGATGATAAGGTAGGGAACCTTCATATTCATTTTACCCCGGGAGATTATGTGCTTAATGGACAGCAATCTGAAGAGTACTTAAGATGGCGCAAAAATAATGACCATACCTGTGATCCACTGGGGGATATAGGTAGAATACAGCGGCAAAAAAAATACATGAATTCTGCTATAAATCAAGCCTTAAAACTCAATACTATCTTAAACATAGGGCAAATAGAGGATATCTTAGCAGAGGGTGTAACTACCAATATGACAGCATCGTTTATGTTTAAAATGTTTACAGAAGTTGTCATGGGGTTTGATCTAGAAAATGATATAAATATTATTACCCTGCCAGGCGAAACTGTAGGTAATAATTATGAAGTATCGGAGCAGAACAGAGCAGAACTTGATACAATATTGCAGAAACACTATGCTCCAGATATAACTAAAACACTTAACATAAGGGTGCTTAATGGTACTACTGTAAATAATTTAGCTACTGATGTTGCAAAAAAATTGAATAACTATCCTAATATAAGTGCAACAGCAGGAGATAATGCTCAAAAGAATATTGCAGTAAGCCAAGTCATTAGCTATACCGAAGATAACATAGCTAAATATATAGCATCTTTAGTAAACGCAGAATATAATATATATAGTGGTAAAGAGGAAAGCGTAACAGATGATATTGTAATAGTTTTAGGAAAAGATTATATAAAAAAATAAACTGTGTTTGGCAGTTTATTTTTTATATTAAGTAATAAAGTGCTATTATAAAAAAGGTCAGTTTTTATTAGCTGTCTATTTTAAATGAATGGTTGCTTTTTACGTGTTTATTATTAAAATATTGTCACACAATACAGGCTAACATAATATAATAGAATACTACAATAAAAATAAACAACTCTTAATTTGCTACAATTTAAATTCCTAAACTACTCACTTTACTATTTAAAAAAGCCAGAGAATAAAGTAAAATGTTAAAAAGCTAGCCTAAATAAGCTGTTTAATAAGAAAAATGCAAAAATAACTGCTTTGAACTGGATAGAACACAAAAATAAAGCTACAATAATAATAACAGATAATAGGAGGCTAAATTTTGCAAATTAAAGAGAGAGCATTAAAAGCTATTGAATACGCACAAGAAAAAAAAGCAAATAGACCTGTACTAATGGATTTACGTAAACTAACTGCCATGACGGACTATTTTGTAATTTTAAGTGCAACAAATACTAAACAAGTAGAGGCGATAGCGGAGCATATATCTAAGTCGTTTAAAGATAATGATGAGTTATTGGCTACTACCATAGAGAGAGATAAAGAATGTAATTGGATTCTTCTTGATTACGCTGATTTCATTGTTCATGTATTTAATGATAAAGCAAGAGATTATTATGATTTAGAAAGACTTTGGTCAGATGCAGAAATAACTGAGGTGTTATAAATGACTACAACCGCTTACCAACATTTAGCGGTATGCTACGACACACTTATGAATGTTGACTATAATAATTGGAGTAGCTACCTTATAGAGCTGATTAATAAAAACCCAAAGGGCATTAAATTACTGGATGCAGGCTGTGGTACAGGCACTATAAGCAATTTAATGGCTAAGCAAGGGTTTACAGTTACAGGTGTAGATTCATCTACTGCAATGCTAAATATGGCATGGAAACATGTAAAACCCCAACTTCAATTTGTACATCAAAACATTCAGCAATTAAATTTGTCACGGGAGTATGATGTAATAATTAGTACATGTGACGTATTTAATTACATAACAACTGAAAAAGAGTTATTAAAAACACTAACTAGAATTTACGATCATTTAGATTATGATGGAGTGTTTTTATTCGACATAAGCAGTTATAATAAACTAAAAAATTTCCTAGGAAATAATAATTTTTCGGATATAACCAATGATGTAGGTTATATTTGGGATAATTTTTTTGATGATGAGTCTAATATATTAAATATGCAAATAACTTTTTTTATGCCATATGAAGAAACAGGTTTGTACTATCGTTGTGATGAAGAGCATTATCAGCGAGCATGGTCTATAACCGAAATAGTAGCAGCTTTAGTGGAGACAGGGTTTAAAAGCATAAAAGCATATGATGCTTTTACGTTTGATCCACCAACAGAAAGCAGTGATAGAATTCAATTCGTTGCTTATAAAAAGGATCAAAAAGATATTAAATATTTACCTGCTGATATAAATAAAGAGCAAAGCTTAAAGCAGGTATTACAGCTACCAAACATTACTACGGTAGAGCAGTTAATAGAGGAACTTAAAAAGGCAACTAAATAAAAACTAAAAAAGGGCAATCGGTGAATTTTTTAAACCGATTGCCCATTTGTTATTTATATAGTTTAAAACTTTTAAAGTGTTGCTTAAGTATCCATAACGGAATTATACGTATGTGACTACCTACAGCATAATTTTTTAACTAACGTTTTGTTAAAAATCGTAGTAAACGTGTTTCCGTGCCGTTCAACTTATTTGTTGTTTTGTTTTGAAGTTTACTAAACAACCAACAAGTAAAAATCATTTACAAAAATAGCTGTTTGAGGTATATTAAAATGAGGAATTGATTTAAGCGATACTACAGTTAAAGGTGATATTAATTGCCTAAAATCATTAAAAAGTTTACGTTTTTTATGGCTAAACAATACTGAAGTATCTGGTAATATTACAAATGAATTAGACATGATAGATTTAATGATTTTGCAAATAAAAAATACTAAAATAATCGGGCAGCTTACTTTAAGTGATGGAACAGTAGCTAAAGCCAAATAAGAGATTGTTTAGCCTCTTATTTTTTAAAATTATATTATGAGTTTGATTATTTGTTATAATATAAACGTAAAAAGATAAATAGAGGTGTAGCATTAATGAAAGTAATAGCATTTGCTGGTAGCCCACGTATAAATGGTAACTCAGATTTATTATTAAATGAATGCCTTAAAGCAGCTCGTGAAAAGGGTGCAGAGGTAGAAAAAATCTATTTAGACCTAAAAGTAATCTCTCCTTGTAAAGCCTGTGACTTTTGCCGCAGCAATGGCCATAAATGTATCATAAATGATGATATGCAGCTAATCTACCGTAAACTACAAGAAGCAGATGTGTGGATTATAGCAACCCCTATTTATTGGTGGGGACCATCAGCCCAATTAAAACTAATGGTTGATCGTTGGTATAGCTTTTATAAAGCCATGGATTGTAGTAATAAAAAAGTAGCTTTACTAATAACCATGGGTGATACTAAAATGAAAGTCGCTCAACCTACTATAGATATGTTCGATATGGCATTTACTGCTTTAGGAATAAAACAGCTTAAACCACTAGTGATTAGCGCCCATAAAAAGGGTGAAATACTGCAAAATAAAGAAGCCTTAAAACAGGCTTATGAAATTGGTTTAAGTTTTTAATTTGCTAAGTGGTAAATTTTTATATTTCAAATTCACTCTCAGTTAATTTCAAACAACGGGGCGGTTTGGAAATCGCCCCCTACTCTCATAATATATTCTTTTATTTTTCACTATAATATTTATTTATCTCCCATTTTTGGAGATTGGTGTTTATGTATTATCAAATTATAGTCTTTTGGGTTGTGATCATATAATAAACTTAACTACTTGCAGCCAAACTAGAAACATTATGTTCAATTGTATTTCTCCATTTACCACTTCTATAATAATATAAGGTAACTAATCCCTCACCAATTGCATATACAATGAAGCTTGCTGCTATATAGGTAAATGGTAAATGTAATACTCGAGACACCAAGTATAGGAAGGGAACCTGAATTAACCATTGACCAACTATGCCACCTATAAAGAATGGTAGCGTATAACCTGTACCAATAAACAGAGTAGCTATACCTTGAGAAAAACCCAAGATTGGCAGGCATAGAAAAGCAATTCTAAAGGCTGGAATACCAATTGCTAATACCTCAATCTCATTAGAGAATAGTCCCATTATTTGTGGTGCGAATACAAAACCAAGTGCACTCACAACTATCATAATGCCTCCACCTAGCTTTCCAGCAATAAGTGCAGTTTTCTCAGCACGTTCAATTTTTCCACAACCTACGTTTTGCCCAACCACTGCGCCTCCACCCTGCACAAGACCATTACTTGGCATAACCATAAGACCCATAATTCTACCCAAAATACCGAATGCTGCTACAGCCATAGTCCCATATAAAGTTACGAATCCTAGAATAATAACATTAGCCATATTTCTAAGTAAATTTGCTAAAGCCTGCGGACCACCAATACGAGTAATTTTCATTGCTACAGTCCAATCAATTTTAAAGAGGTCACTTATACGCAGGCTAAGCTTACTCTTAGGACCGAAGAGAATCCAAAAGCCAATCAAGAATGATACAGTTGTGGAGATTACTGTTGCCAGTGCAGCACCAAATATACCGAGACCTAACCCTTTTATTCCTAAAATGGGTATTCTACTAAAAATAAAAATGGGGTCTAATACTATATTTAATACCGAAGCGAGTATTGCTATATACATAGGGCTCTTAGAGTCTCCACTACATCTTAGTGCTGTGCTAACAGTATAAGATGAAAACATAATAGGTAAGAAAATAGTTCTAATGCGTCCGTACTCTAGTGCTCCATTTAGCATATTTACGTCTTTTGTAAAGAGACTAATAGTGGGTTTTAAAATTAGGTAGAGTAATAGTGCTCCAACAAGTCCAACTATTAGCTTAAATGCAAAAGTGTTGGCAACTGCCTTGCGAGACTTCTCTAGATCAGCAGAACCAAAACTTTGAGCCAAAACAGGAACTGAACCATTACCTATGATACTATTTAGAACAGAAATTAGCCCTAGAATAGTACAAAACACCGTTACAGAGGCCACTGCAGTTGCAGATATTCTACCAATCCACATCATGTCTACAATGTCATATAGTGTATTGGTGAACAAGCCAAGCATTGCAGGTAAAGCCATGAATAACAGATTATTTATTACGCTTCCTTTTGTTAAATCACGCTTACGCATACACCCTTCCTCCTAATGAATTAATTAATTTATATCTCTTAATCATGTTCCTCATCTTTTGTACTTATTATGTTCTTAGCACCTAAGTACAACATATCAAGGTTTTTCTTATATAGAGAATGTACATCTGTAATACCGTACATATGAGCTGATAATACTGTTCCAAATAGTACAGAGTTTAACATGATGGCTGTCTCTGCAGGGTTAGTTCTAGGATCTAGTTCACCATCAGTAATTGCTTCTGAAATGTGTTTTCTAAAGATTTCATCTAACCCAAGAATCCTTATATCGAACACATACTGTTTATTTGGGTACATTAGAGCCTTTTCGGCATCGCTCAGCTTATTATAATTCTCATATGCTCCATTAGCCAAAAATCTCATTATAGTCAGTATTAGCACTTTAGGAGTCTCTACGACTTCTTCAAAAAAACACAAAAGTGCATGTTTACCTCTTTTAGGATTAATAAACAGGTTCACAGCAAGTTTAAAACACCATACTGTTACATAATATCCTAATAAATCCTCCTTTTTTGGAAAATAGCTGTAAAAAGTAACCCTAGATACAGCTGCACGTTCACATATGTCACTGACTTTTAGCTCCTCAAATGAGCAATCCTCAAGTAGTAACAACATACTGTCTAACACATTCAACTTAATTCGAGCTTTGTTTTTTTGTCTTAATGAAATTTCTTTACACATGTAAATATATTAACACTTGTAAATAATTATTGCAAGTCTTGTTAAGTAAGAAATTAAGAATAGGCTGAGTTGATGTAATTAAAAAGTATTGTAGGGCTTACATGAGTATTTATTGAATTTCTTGGCTTGTAATGAAGTTTACATAGCAATATGTAAGAGATATTATGTAATATATTGACATTAAATATACTCTCATATAAAGTGTATTTAATAGGATATTTATTAAAATTGTTTATTATTAATAGTATTAAGAATTTGTAAGAAAAAAGCACGCTTTTCATAGTAATAGTACAAATAACAGAAGAGTTCTACATAATGTTTAATAAAAAAAGTACTAAATTTCAATGTATACTTTTTGTAATTAAATCTTTAAGTCATGGTCAGTTTTGTGATGTACACTAGTTTATGATTTATTCAAGCTTAAGGTTTACTCCATTCTATGACGAATAAAATTATAGTAAATGCCATTGATACAGGAGGATTGTTTAATAGAATAGATGGATTACATACAGATGGATAAATTAAGTATCTCATTTAACAAAGATTTCTGTTGTACTTTTAAAATTATGTAATAGAAATTAGTTTAGCAATTTAAATATAGGGTTGGTGTATATAGTGAAGAATCAGAAGAACTTTAAAGTGTTCAGAGAAGGTAAAGTTAAATGGAATAAATGGAGAACTGAGAATCCAGCAATAAAACCTAATTTGAGAAACTACAATTTCTATAATGAAAAGGAACACATTGAGAAATATGAAATGTTTCATTTAGAAGGATACAATTTTGATGAGACCAATTTTAGTGAAGCAACTATGAGAGATGGAACATTTCTTGATTGTACATTTGGATATGCATCAATGAACTTTATTGATGTATGTTATGCAAATTTTATAAACTGTAAGTTTAAAAATGTAAGAATGAGGGTATCCAAATTAGGCTCAACTACATTTGAGAACTGTTCTTTTGAATCAGTTGATTTTTCATATTGCTCTGCAAAAGAGACAAAATTTCTCAACTGTAAATTAGTGAATTGTAACATGAGTTATATTAATTTTGTAAAAACTGACTTTAGTAATTCTAGTTTATTAAACTGTAGAGTATATGGCATATCTTCATGGGATTTGGTGCTAAAGAATACAATCCAGAGAGACTTAATAATAACTGATAATGAGGATGAAAACCCTATCACAGTTGATAACATTGAAATGGCTCAATTCTTATATTTAATTATTAATAATGCAAATTTAAGGTTTGTACTTGAGACTTTAACAACAAAGACAGTCTTAATTTTGGGACGTTTCACACAAAAGAGAATAACTATTCTTCGTAAGATAAAAAGCGAATTAAGAAAGTATAATTATGTACCAATATTATATGATTTTAATGGTCCAAGTACAATTGATATAACTGAAACAGTGCAAGTTTTAGCAAGTATGTCTAAATACATTATTGCAGATTTAACAGATGCTAAAAGTATAGGACATGAGTTAAAGACAATAGTTCCAAATAATCCATCAGTAATTGTACAACCGTTAATCCTAGAGGGAGAGAGAGAATACTCAATGTTTGAGCATTTTACAAAATTTCCATGGGTTCTTGGAATTAAAAAATATAAAGATGAATCAATAATAAAGGTAATCGAAATTGCTGTGGAAGATTGTAATAGAAAACGACAAGAACTCCAAACTGAATATAGTTAAATAGCTTATTATTGAAATAAAGAATATTTACAAAAATTGTAGTAAAGTAACTAATAAAAGTAAGCTAAAAAGAAATTAATCTACTTAAACTCATTCTGCTGAACCTCGAGAATGCTCCCTCTCTGCGTTGTACGCTTAATTTTATATTTAGGTATACTGCTTGAACTGACCCATTGAAAGTAGACAATAAATAAAATCAAATAGGTGCTTGTCTTCTAAACTCTAAAGGAGCTAAGCACCTTAGCTTTTTTTGAAACCTTTTCTCATTGTAAAACTTAATATAGCTAATAATCTTAGATTTTAACTCTTCTAATGAATTAAACTTTTTACCATAGAACATCTCTGTTTTAAGTATGCCAAAGAAGCATTCCATTGGACCATTGTCAATACACTTACCAACACGTGACATACTTTGAATCATCTCAGAATCCTTAATTCTTTTCTTAAAAAGACTTGTAGTGTATTGAAAACCTCTATCGCTATGAAATATTGGTTTAGCATTAGGATATTTTTTTATCGCATTATCAAACATGCTAAACACTAGTTGGTTATTATTCCTAAAGGATAACTTATATTCAATAATGCTATTATCATATAGATCCATTATAGGACTCAAAAGAGTTTACGACTGTCATTAGGAATACTAAACTCTGTTACATCAGTGAGCCATTTTTCATTTGGTTTTTCTGCTTTAAAATTCCTAGCTAACACATTATCCTTAGTGTAATTGGGTTCAACTATTTTGCGACTTACTTTCTTCAACCTAATTCTAGCTTTGATGCCTAGAAATTTCATTAAGCGATGAATATATCCCTTTGAATAAGACTTATGGTTAAGCCTATTTATAAACATGGTCATTCTTCTATAGCCCAGAATACCGTCAAAGGTTGAATGGTACTCTTTTATTAAAGTACATACTAATTCATCGTTCTTTTCTTTTATAGATTTTTCTCTATTCCTATGTTTGTAATATGCACTTCGTGAGATTCCTAAGACATTACAGATTATGCTTACTTTATAACCCTTTTCACTGTAATATTTTACTGTTTTGTAACTAGATTCATTTCTTACTTTTGAGAGAGTATATTTTTTTGAAACTCCTCTTTTTTTTGAGTACTTCAATCTCAAATTCTCGTCTTTTTCTAAGCTCTCTCTCCATTTTAAGCTCAAGCTTTAATCTCTCTACCTCACTTAGTTTAGATAAATCTATGTCTTCTAATTTTTTTGGACCACGCTTCTGATGTCTAAGTCCATCTGCACCATTTTTAAATAAGACTGAGTCCAATTGTATATATTATGGTAGGCATTATTAAACTTCTTTGTAGCCTCTTTATAGTTCATTCCATTCTCAATAACCCACTTAACTATTTCTAACCGTTCATCAAAGGTAGTTTTATGAGATTTCATGGTACAGATTTCTCCTTTAGTCTTATAATTTCTTAAATCTATACCATTATAATACTTACTGATCCACTTAGAAATAGTTGTAGATGTTATATCGTATTTTGCACTTAAATCCTGCAGCCCATATTCTCCTGTTTGATATTCTTTAATTACTGATTCTTTGAATCCTTTTGTATACTGTCTATTCTTTTCTTTAGGATCGAATGCTTTTTCTCCATGAATCTTATACGTCAAACACCACTGTCTTAGCATCATATGGTTACAACCATACTCCTTGGCTACCCCTCTGTATCCCATGTTTCCTTCAATGTATTTTTTACATGCTGCTATTTTTTCTTCTTTACTATATTTATATTTTCTTGTCATTTTATAAACCTCCCATTGTAGTCTTGTAATTTTAATTAATTACGTGTCTACTTTGGGAGGATCAGTTCAGCTCGTATTACCAAAATATAAAATTAAGCTAGCGCCGCAGGAAACATTCTCGAACTTCAGCTTTATCGAGGTCAATCGGTCTATTGTAAATAAAAAAGTCCTAAGTAACTTTCGTTGTACTTAGAACCTTTATCTATGGTGGAGATGGTAAACGGAATCGAACCGTTGACCTCTGATGATTTCCGAGAATGACCTCACTCTTCGTTATACGCCATATTTTAGAATTAGGTATACTGTTGTATTGCCTAATTCTAAAATATGACTAGTGCCTTGATTGAGGAACATTCTCGAAAATCATCTATTTTAACCGAGGTCAATCGGTTCTATTATAAATAAAAAAGTCCTAAGTAATTTTCGTTGTACTTAGAACCTTTATCTATGGTGGAGATAAACGGGATCGAACCGTTGACCTCTTGACTGCCAGTCAAGCGCTCTCCCAGCTGAGCTATACCCCCATATTATGTTGTTTTTTTGTAACGCAAAATGAATTATAACACTCTCATAATAATTATGTCAATAGGATTTAAACAGTTTAAAATTTTAATGGATAAGGATAGATTAAATCATTGTATTACTTATAAGTAGTCCTAAAATTAATTTTATAATTAGGCAATAAAATCCAAGTAACTTAGAGGAGATTAATTATCAATTGTAGAATATAGCAGATTGTAATTATTATATATAATTTTATAAAGCATATCATACTTCAAAAAATAAGTATATTTATGACATGAATGTATATGCTTAGTGTAATATGTCTATTAAGAGAGAAGGCTGACTTATGTTTTACATCGGGCTCTTAATTGTGGCTGGAATGTTGGGAGGGAAACTGGCAAGAGTGCTTAAGGCACCATCGGTTACGGGGTATTTGCTGGCTGGTATTCTTGTAGGACCTGCGGTATTAAATATTGTTAATCAGTCCGTATTAGGTAATATGGCTGTTGTTAGTGAAATGGCGTTAGCATTAATAGCTTTCACCATAGGATCAGAGTTTAATTTTAAAAGGTTAAAAACACTGGGTAAAAATATTTTTATAATTACAGTAACCCAAGCATTATTAACCTTTGCTTTTGTATTTAGTATCTGCTTTTTTTTATTTAGTAAGAGCTTAGCTTTTAGTTTATTACTGGGTGCAATTTCATGTGCTACAGCACCTGCAGCAACAATAATGGTAATAAAACAGTATAAAGCAGATGGGCCACTAGTAAGAACTTTGCTGCCAGTGGTAGCCATAGATGATGCAATTTGTATTATTGTTTTTGGCATTTCATTGTCTTTATCTAAAACCTCAGTTAGTAATGAAGTTTTATCTGTAAGTCATATGATATGGCAACCATTTATTGAGATTTCTGCATCGTTATTACTTGGCTTAATTGCAGGGTTTATATTTACAATTAGTCACAAATACTTTAGGAGTGATGAAGAGACCTTAATTGCCATATTAGGTTTAGTTATAATGACTTCTGGCATTGCAATTATCTTTAATTTATCTGCCTTATTAGCTTGTATGATGATTGGAGCAACTGTTGCTAACTTACTAGGAGATAGAAAACGCATATTTCATTTAGCAAACTGTTTTTGCCCACCGCTCTACTTATTATTTTTTACGGTAGCAGGAGCAACACTACATCTTAGAGAATTATCACATATAGGTTATTTAGGTATTGCTTATCTTGTTGCCAGAACTCTTGGCAAAGTTTTAGGAGCAGCTCTAGGGGCTAAATCTACAGCAGCGCCAAAAACCATTGTAAAATACTTAGGTTTAGGCTTATTGCCTCAAGCAGGTGTAGCTATAGGACTAGGGACTTTAGCTAATAGTGCATTTCCAAATATAGGATCACAGTTGATGACAATAGTATTAGGTGGGGTTGTTTTTTTTGAAATAATTGGTCCATTTTGTGCCAAGTATGCTATTACCAAAGCCGGAGAAGTTAATCAGCAAAGTTCGTCTTATTAAAACAAATTGGGGGTCATATTATGAAGTTGTTGGTATTAATACTGAATAAGACATCATACTTAGAAGACGTACTCCATAAATTTAATTCAATTGGTATTAAAGGTGCAACAGTACTTGATAGTATGGGGGTAGGGCGTACTATGGCTTATCATCATTCAACCGCTAGTTTTGCATTAATGCACTCCTTGCGTAGGGTGATAGATGGAGGTCGACCCTATAACAAAACTATACTATCTGTAATAGATGATAGCTTAGTAGAGCCAGCATTTAAAGGTGCTGAAGATATTTTAGGAGATTTACATCAACCAGGCATGGGTATTATGTTTACTATACCTATTGATAATGTTGCTGGATTACCAAAAACTTATTATTAGTGATAGTGTAACTATATTTTTTATAAAGTGCTAAAGTTCTAAACGCCTATTGGGTATTTAGAACTTTTTTATGTTAGTTTTGGTGTTATTTTATGTAAGTGATTTAATAAATAGTTTTATATTTTTTTATGGGTTTTATAAAAAAATAGATAAGCTAACTTCCTTAAATCATTGCAAATATGTTATACTTGACTTGTGAAAGTTAATATTAATAAAATTAATTTTTTTACAAATACTTATTTAATAATTAATATATATAATTAAATATAATTATTTGTTATTGAATATTGTGTAATAATAGCTGTCTCAAGGTATATTAAATTAGTATGGAGTAATGGGACATCAAGAAGGAGAAAGTTTATGAATTTATGGGGCTCTAAATTGAGTTGGATATTGTTAACAATAGCAATAGTTGGAGATTTTGTGGCAGCATATGCTTTAGCTTTGTTTTATCCTAGCTATAGTCATAGCAAACAAGTTATGAGCGTTTTAGGAAACCCTAAAAGTCCAGTAGCATTTTTTTATAATCTTTGGTTAATTATTTTAGGTATATTAATATGTTTTTCAGCAGTAAACTTCTATATTGTTTATTCAGGAGTTTCAAAAGCATATGCTTGTGCAGGAGCTATAATATTATTAATGTTTGGAATAGGTGCAGGAATATTAGCTGGATTATTTAGTGTAAATGAAGTTAAAGAGATAGAAACAGTGGCTTCAAAAATTCATGGAATAGGTGCAGGCTTAGGTTTTATGGCTTTAACCTTTATTCCTTTAGTAGTTGGGGCAGTATTCTTTAAAGAAGGCAATAGTTTATTTGGAATAATTTCAGTTGTTTTCTTTTTACTAAGTGTAGTACTTTTTGTATTATTTATTATGTCTGAAAGAGAGACCTTTCAGAACTCTATAATTGGTTTAAGTGGATTGTGGCAACGGTTATTATTGGCAAGTATGTATATGCCCTTATTATTGTTAGCCTTAAAACAAGCTTTAAAATATCGAACATAAACCTATAGTTATATAAAACCTTTGTAGTTTTAGCTATCTTGGTGGTTTATAAAGAACACACATTAATAATAGATTTATTAACATATTTCATAGAATATTTTGCTCAGCATGAGTGAAATCTATCAATTAAAAGTTCTCAATATAATAAATTTTTATTGCCAGCTTGCCCCCTAGCTAATTGCAATTTATAATAGTTATTAACCTACTTTAATTAGAACATACTAGCTATAGGGGGTTATTAAAATTAAAAAAAGATATTTACTAGTAACTATTGCTGTTACGTTATTAAGTGAACTATATTTTTATCCTTTTGCTAGCCCTTTAAGGTTTTCGGCAGGAGTAGTTGCCTTAGGCTTTTTTATTTTACTAGTAGATGATTTTTCAATACCTGTTGTTACGGTTTTATGTGGAATTTCGGTATTGGCTTTTAGAAGTATTGTTGCAGTCACCTTTAAATCTTATGGATTCATAGCAGCAATTCAGCTAAACTACCCAGCTATGTTGTACTACTTGGTTTATGGAATAATCGCCTATTTAATTAATTTTCGCAAGCATAAAGATAATTTTTTAGCAACTCTTACTCTTTTAACCTTTGTAGATTCTATAAGCAATATTATTGAGGCTTTAATAAGAAATAATCTTACTGTACCACATATTAAGGTTATTTTAGTAGTTGGCTTTGCTCGTAGTTTTTTTGCTTACATATTATACTGGTTTTATCGTAAACAGGCTATTTATGTTCAAGCAGTGGAGCATCAAAAACGTTATACTCAGCTTAATAAGCTCGTTTCGGATATTCAGGCAGAAATGTTTTACTTAAAAAAATCTATGAATGATATAGAGCAGGTAATGAGTAAAAGTTATAATTTATATGAAAACACTAAGAGTAAGCCAAAACTCAAAGAATTAACTCTCGATATCTCCAGAGAGGTCCATGAAATTAAAAAAGACTATTACCGAGTAATAAAAGGATTTGAAAGCTTTTTAAATAACTTTGAAAAAGATGATAGCATGAAAATCTCGGATATTTTTACAATAATAAAAGATAACACCCTAAGATATATTAAAGAAAACAAGTTAAATATTAAGTTAACCTTTTTTAGTGAAAGTGATATGACTTTATCAACCTATTACTCTTTATTTTCTATACTTAATAATTTAATAATTAATAGCATTCAATCCTGTAAAGAAAATGATAGTATAAACGTTTATCAATATGTAATAAAAGATATTGTTTATTTTCAGGTTACAGACACTGGTGAGGGCATAGATAACGATATCTTACCGTATATTATTAATCCTGGTTTTACAACAAAATTTGATAGTGTTACAGGCAAAGCCTCTACTGGTATTGGATTGTCGCATGTTAAAAATATCTTGGATGAGTTGCAAGGCGAAATGAACATTGAATCTGAGCTTAATAAAGGTACTAGTGTAACAATTAAAATACCCAAAAAGTTAATAACAGGTGATAAATAATGGCAAATAAAAAATTTTTAATTGTAGACGATGATATAAACATATGCAAAATGCTTGCCTATTTAATAAAAAAGAATAGCTTAGGAAGGGTAGTTGAGGAGCTGCACTCAGGACAATATGCTGTTGATGAAATACTATTATTTAACCCCGATATAGTTTTAATAGATCTACTATTGCCTTATAAAGATGGAATAGAAATAATAAACCTAGCCAGAGGTAGAGGCTTTAAAGGTAAGTTCATTATGATATCTCAGGTAGAGGATGAAAAGATGATATCTAAGGCTTACGAAAGTGGCATAATATTTTTTATTAACAAACCAATTAACAATATTGAGGCTTTTAATGTTATTAAAGGCGTCTGTAAAAACATAGATTTAGAGCAATCTGTTGCCTTAATTAAAAATGCAGTATTAGATATTAAAGTTTCTAGTGATGTAATTCCATCACTAGAAGAGAGTTTAAATACTCAAATTACTAAAATATTTAAAGACCTTGGTATTACAGGTGAAACGGGTAGTAATGAGCTTAAAAAGCTGTTGTTTAAAATCATTAAATTAAAGAAAATTTCACCAAATCAAAAGTACCAATTACAAAGTCTCTATGAGAGCATTGCTGAGGAGGCTAGTTTTAATAACAATATCAATATAAGTAAACGTTCTATAGAAAAACGGATACGTAGAGTTATTCAAAAGGCCTTGAGAAACCTAGCTGCTCATGGTTATGATGACTACTATAGCCTTAAATTTACAGAGTATAGTTCACTTTTATTTAATTATAAACAGGTAAAACAAGAAATAAGATATATTGATAATCCTAATCTCGAGCATGGCAAAATATCTATTAAAAAGTTTTTAGAAGGCTTTATAGCTAAGCTAAAATATTAATAAATAAAAAATAATATAAAAAACACCTTGGTTATTAAAAAATTTAAATAATAACTGGGTGTTTTTGTCGTAACATGGGGGATATTGTCGTACGTCCATATAATAAAAGAGAGTTTATTTACTTGAAATATTATTATATGGGGGGATATTTATGGTATTAAACTTAGATATTGTGCAAACGCTTGCACTTGCTGTTGTAGTTTTACTTATTGGTATGGGTATTAAAAAGAGAGTTAAATTTCTTGAAAACTTTTGCATACCAGCACCGGTAATTGGTGGAATTTTATTTGCAATTTTTATACTTATCGCAAAGCAAACAGATTTTTTAGTAATTAATATGGATATGACTTTAAAAAATGTATTTATGAATGCCTTTTTTACTACAGTAGGTTTTACAGCTAGTTTTAAACTACTAAAAAAAGGAGGAGTACAGGTTATAGTATTTTTAGTAATTGCAGTAGTTTTAGTAGCCTTGCAAAATGTAGTGGGGGTAGGTTTAGCTAAGGTATTTAATATTAACCCACTTATTGGTTTAAGTACTGGTTCGGTGCCTATGACTGGTGGACACGGAACATCGGGTTCGTTTGCTCCGTTGTTTGAGCAAGCGGGTGCTGTTGGAGCTACGACTGTGGCTTTGGCATCTGCAACATTTGGATTAATTATAGGGTCGATGATAGGTGGACCATTGGGTAAAAGACTAATCGAAAAAAATAATTTACAACAAGATCAACAATATGTTAAAAAACAAGTCACAGAAGAATTTAAGAGTAAAACCTTAGATAGCAAGTCTTTTATGTTAGCGACATGTCAAATAGTTATTGCTATGGGCATAGGTACAATAGTATCTTATCTGCTCGAAAAAACAGGCATGAAGTTTCCATCATATCTTGGCTCGATGTTTGTAGCAGCAATTTTGAGAAATATTTCAGATTTTACAAAAAAATTAAATGTACTTAATAAAGAAATAGATATTATTGGTCATACCTCATTGTTTTTGTTTTTAGCAATGGCTTTAATGGGTTTAAAGTTATGGCAATTAGCAGACTTAGCTGTTCCTCTAATTGTAATGTTACTGGCTCAAGCATTATTAATGGGGCTATTTGCTTACTTTGTAACCTTTAATATTATGGGTAAAGACTACGACGCTGCTGTTATGGCCTGTGGACACTGTGGATTTGGTATGGGTGCTACTCCTAATGCCATGGCAAACATGAATGCTCTTTCTGGCAAATATGGGATATCTCAAAAGGCATTCTTTGTAATACCGTTAATCGGTAGCTTATTTATAGACTTTTTTAACTCAGGAACTATTTTAATATTTATGAATTTCTTTAAATAGTGTAATACTGTAACTCTAAAAACTACTCTCTAAAAGTAAAACACTACCTCTTAAG
The DNA here is from genome assembly GCF_014931565.1 of Clostridium sp. 'deep sea'. Taxonomy (NCBI): domain Bacteria; kingdom Bacillati; phylum Bacillota; class Clostridia; order Eubacteriales; family Clostridiaceae; genus Clostridium; species Clostridium sp. 'deep sea'. Next base: position 1,204,635 of record NZ_CP063353.1, on the reverse strand, counting down.
GTAGTGTTTTACTTTTACAAAATTATATACTAATTATATTCATTAAGAAGTTTAGTTAACTCTTTGTGATTATTAAGTACTTTAAACGATTTTTCTTTAATAAACATATTTTTAGATAAACCCATTTTAAATGATAGTTTTAATTTACTTACTGATGCCTCAATATTACCAAGCTGGGCATAAACTCGTGCTGCATTGAAGTAAAACCAAAATTTATTTTTACTGTTACAAATCTGAGATATATGTACTTCTTCTTTATTTAAGGCCATTAATTCAAATGCTTTTTCATATAATAAAGATGCCTGTAAATAATTTTGTTTACAATAATAACTATATGCATGAACTAAGTAATTATCAAAACGATTATACCAACCAAATATAACACTGTAATTCTTTGCCAACCTAAAACCAACTTTTTCGGCTGTTTTTTGAGAGCCTATATTAGATTCTAAACAGCGCCACCCGATATAGTTTATGCCAATAGATAAGCAATATTTCACACAGGCCAAAAGTGTTTTAGTAGCAAATCCTTTTTGTCTATAATCTTTATCGGTTTCAATTCCAATTTCACATTTGTTTTTAATAACGAAATCAGCTAGACACCAACTTACTATACAATTATCATTAATAATACAAAAACCAAAACCATTTAGCAAAAAGTCTTGTTGATTTAACCATGTCTCTGATAACCATGTATTAATTTTATTTATATTTTTTAAATCTGCTTGCTTTAATAATTCAGCATCAATTTTCTTTAAAATATAGCCACTAGGTAATTCAATATTTAAATCAGTTTTCATTTTATTATATACATAATATCTCCAATTAATTTTGTTAACATGATGTTTTTTTAGTATATTTTCTAATAATTCTGACCATGCATTCAGGTCGCCATAATGTATATAAAAGTCTAAACAATTGCTTTTACGCATAGTAGGAGATATAGAATTTAACAAATGATTAGAAAAATCATTGTTGAAACTTGAGTTATTTGTTTTTCCGGCTATATAAAAATTATGATAGTTGTTAAAAATGCAGGCTGTTTGGGGATTTAGTTCATTATCAACAAATATTTGGCCACATTTTTTTTTAATAATTGATGCTATTTCTAAACTAAAGTTTATTTTGAATAGTTTCGCTACTTTATAGTAATCATTACTTTTTAATTCAATAAACATTATATAATTTTTCACCTTTCAAAATTAGTAGGTGGAAATTGTATTTTGTTTAAACAAGAACCACCTTTTTGATTCTAAATGTTTTTTTCATTATCTAAACAGCTCCTTTCAAAAAGTTACTTTTTAAACCTTTATTGTTTATTTTGATGATATTAAGTATATATAAGACTTTTAAAGATTATTCTATACGTTTAAATTAAACCTCTAAAATCTAGTAAAAGTATTCATATACACCCCAATATTTTACTAAATAATACTAATAATATCAACTTTTAATAATTAATAATAAGTAAAATAGTCTCTTATTATTAATTATAAACTTACTGCTACGGCAAAATATATTTAACTCTAAACGCACCTGTTTCTTTTATGTGTAGTTAAATAGATTTATAGTAAGTTAAACCACCAACCTATTATTATTAAATATAAGCGGTTTAATCAGAGTATACATATTTCTACATAACTACCTAGCTTACCAAAATATACTCGTTGACTACAAACGTATGTTCGCATACAATGAAATAGATATTAGTATACTATTAATGGGGGTGGTTATTGTGAAGGTTTGTGCTATGCCTGTAAAAGTCTTGGCTCACTATAGCAAAGATGGTGTTCCTAAGCCCTTACGTTTTTTAGTGCAGAATAATGAGCAAGAAGAGATTGTTATAAAAAACATAAAAGTAAATAGTATAGAAGAAATTAAAATTAGGGGAGAACGGGTCTATAAATATGTATGTCAAAGCATTATTAGAAATCAGCTAAAGCTTTTTGAAATGCGTTTTTATGTTAATCAGTGTGTGTGGCATTTGTTTAAAATATAATAACTTAACTTTATTAAGTAGTAGATAAAATTACTCTCCTATATGTCAGCAAGTCCGTTTAACTACTACTTATATCAAATTATTGATATTGTAAGTTATGCTTAGTTTAAAATTAATATTTACACCTAAAAAGATAATTCACTTGTATTTATATCTCAAGCTAACAATCAGTTTTATTTTTAGCTTAGTTAATTAAATACAGTGACTTTTTTATTTTAAAAATTGTCTCAAATCATATCACTATATTTTATTTTTATATCACAATATTGTTGATATTTTTTTTATTATACTTAAAAAACTCTATTATAATAACAAAAAAAGATAGGATGATTGTAAATATTGCTGTATTGATAATAGTTATCAACAAATATATACTAGCAGTCGAACAATGATAAAGATAAAGACATTGGGAGAGCACTAAATAATGATTAAAAAAATTGTAAGTTTACTAACGCTAATTATTGGGGTTACTATAATTACTTTTGTGTTACTTAGCTTAACAGAAGCAGACCCTGCAGAGGTATATGCTCGCAGAATTTATATAAATCCAACTCAAGAAGAGATTAATAGTATTAGGCTGGAGCTTGGTTATGATCAACCACTTTATCAACAATACTTTAACTATTTAGTTAAGCTAGGTAAAGGCGATTTAGGTAAATCTTTGGTAACTAATAATAGGGTAATTAAAGATATATGTTTAACGCTTAAAGAAACCTTAAAACTAATAGGTTGTAGTTGTGTTTGGATTATTACTTTAACAATATTTTTAGCCTGCCTGGCAGTTAAGTTTAGAAATAGATTTGTAGATCATCTTGTAAGATTATTTGTTATTTTGGGTATATCAGTGCCAAGTTTTTGGTTGGGTTTTATCTTTTTATATGTATTTGCAGTAAATCTTAAAATATTTAATGTTATGGATTTTGGAACCTTAAAAGGACTTATTTTACCATCACTAACTTTAGCTATACCAACAACAGCAACATTAGTTAGGCTCTTAAGGAGCAATATGTTAAGTGAAATTAATAAAGATTACTTTATTTTTGCTAGGGCAAGTGGAAAATCGGAGAGCAAAATAATATTTAGTAGTGTGTTAAAAAACTCTTTGCCACCTGTTATAACTCTCTTTTTTCAAAACATTGGTTTAATGATAGGTGGTAGTGCTATTGTAGAAAGCGTTTTTTCTTGGCCTGGGCTAGGTATGTATTTACTTAATGCCATTATGCAATTAGATTTACCAGCAATCTCAGGTTGTGTATTGATTATTTCTTTAATATTTATTGCTTGTAATAGCTTGGCTAGTATTATAAATAAACTTCTTATGCCAAAACTTAGCATGCAAGGGGTTAAATAATTATGAGAAATATTCTTAAGAATAAACAGGGTTTAATTGGTTTAGTAATGATATTAACAGTAATAATAGTGGCAGTTTTGGCACCCTATATAGCACCTAATAATCCTAATGAGGTTGATATAAGTCACAAATTTTTAGAGGGCAATGATAAATTTCCATTAGGAACAGATCAATTAGGTAGATGTATAATTTCAAGATTAATGTATGGGGCAAGGTTTTCACTATTTATAGCACTTACAGTTTTAATAATTTTAATAATAATTAGCGTTACTTTAGGAATAACAACTGCTTACTTTGGAGGCATAGTAGATTATATTTTTCAAAGCATTTGTAATATATTTATTTGTTTTCCACCACTAGTAGTGGTATTAGCTTTATCAGGTTTTTTAGGCAGCAGTATCAAAAGCCTAATAATCTCCTTTGTTTTATCTATGTGGGTGTGGTTTGTAAAGGTGATTAGAAGCTATGTTTTAATAGAAAAAAATAAAGATTATATTATCTCCTCTAGGCTAGCTGGTTGCAGTGATAAACAAATTATCTTTAATCACATTTTACCTAATATAGCCCCATCATTAGTTGTTTATTTTAGCACCAGTATTGGAGCATTAATTTTAATGTTATCGGGCTACGCCTTTTTAGGAGTTGGTTTAGACACAAATACACCCGAGTGGGGTTCTATGCTAAGTAATGGCAAAACATACTTATATGCAAGTAAAGCATTAATAGTTTATCCGGGTTTATGTATTTTATATACAGCAACAGGTTTTAACTTATTAGGAGAAGCCTTAAAAGATATTTTTGCACCGAGAGGTAACTAAAATGAAACTATTACAAGTAAAAAACTTAACAATAAGTTTGCAAAATAAAAGAATAATAGTTAATAACATTTCATTTGAGGTTAATTCTGGAGATGTTGTAGGCATTATTGGTCAAAGTGGAAGTGGTAAAAGTATTTTAACTATGGGTATTTTAGGTTTATTAAATAAAAATGAATTTACGGTAACTGGCAGTGTGTTTTACAAGGGTGAAGATATTACTGCATTATCACCTCAAAAAAGGTCACTTTTATTGGGTAAAGAGATGTCTTTAATCACTCAAAACCCTATGACAGCCTTTGACCCTTCAACTAAAATATTAAAGCAATTGTCATCAATAATACGCTCAAATTACCCTTATTCAAAGCAAGATATTAAGGACAAGTGTATAAAGCAACTAGAAAATTTGGGGTTAATAAATGCCACTAAAATTATGGAGAGTTATCCTTATGAACTTAGTGGAGGCATGTTGCAGCGAGTTATGATTGCCTTAATTACTTTGCTTGAAAGTAGGCTAATTATAGCAGATGAAATTACTACTGCTATTGATGCTGAAAATAAAAATGTGGCTCTAAATCTTCTAAAGTCTCTAAATGCACAAGGAGTAAGCCTAATATTTATAAGCCACGATTTTCAGGCACTAAAACAAATTGCGAACAAAGTAATTGTTTTAGAGCAAGGTGTATTAGTAGAGAGTGGTAGCTTGAAAAAAATTATGTTTAATCCTCAAAAGCAATACACTAAAAGACTGTTAAGAGCCAGTATTTTAAACGGGGAGAGTTAAATGATTAAGATAAAAAAGCTTACAAAAAACTATTATGTTAATGGTGAAAAATTCACAGCAGTAAATAATGTAGATTTTATCCTACAAAAAAATAAAATTTACTCTTTAGTAGGGGAAAGTGGTAGCGGTAAAAGCACATTAGCCAGAATGATTAGCTTAATTGAAAAACCGAGTAGTGGCGATATCCTTTATAAAAATAAGAGTATTATTGGTCTTACAAAAAAACAAATTCTAAAAAAAAGAAAAGATATTCAGTTAGTGTTACAAGATGGTAAAAGTGCTCTTGATCCTTGTAAAAGTGTAAAACAATTAATAATGGAGCCCTTAAAAAATATTATTAATATAACTAATGCCAACAGTTACAACTATGTAACTAAGCTAATGAATCAGGTAGAACTGCCGTTAACTTATTTAACTAAAAAACCCTATCAACTAAGTGGAGGTGAGCAAAAAAGAGTAAACATTGCTAGAGCAATAGGGGTAAGCCCTCAGCTAATTATTTTTGATGAAGCTTTGGGTAGCCAAGATGTAATAGTAAGAAAAAGGCTTTTAGATTTATTAAAAAACATTCAACAAGAGGCTAAATGTACCTTTTTATTTATTACTCATGACCTTGATGTAGCTTTATATATTTCAGAAAGAATTGTTTTTATGAAGAATGGAATTATTGTTGAAGATGCAAGTGTTAATGACGACAACGAGTTTAAACATAGTTATAGTAAAAAGCTTATTGCTCAGCAATATTGCCAAAGCTGTTAAGAAAAAAACTAAAGCTGGTAAGGTTCATTTTTAAACTACAGGAAGATAAAAGACTAAGGAGATTAAAATGAAAAGCAATAAAACAAAGTTATTGGTATTGTTTTTGATAAGTATTTTATTAGTAAGTGGTTGCCAAAATAGTAGCCAATATAGTAATAATCCAAGCAGTAAAAAAGTTATAAGACTTTGTGAGAGTTGGAATTTTGAAAGTGGTTTTCATAGTGTTTTTGCACCAAATATAAGCAAAAATTTTGGCTTATATCGATTTTTACCGAACTTTTATGAAGCCCTAGTTAAATATGAAAACGGTGTAATTGTGCCAAGTTTAGCTGAAAAATGGCTTATCTCAGAGGATGGAAAAAGCTATACTTTTACCTTGAAAAAAAATGTTAAATTTAGCGATGGTAGTGACTTAACTTCTGCAGCTGTTAAAAAATCGGTGGAAAATGTACCTAAATTATTAGGGCGTTATAATGGCTCATATGGACTAACTAGTACTTTGCTTAGCGATATTGAAACACCAGATGATTATACCGTAATTATTAATTTAAAAACTCCCTATTATGGAGCATTACATGATTTTGCAACACTTAATACCTTTGGAATAATGAGCTTAGCTGCCTATAACGAAGACGGTAGTTTAAATGACAATAGCAAACAAGCGACATATGGAACTGGTCCTTATATGTATCAGGGAGAAAAAGCTAACTTAACTTATACCTTTGTTCGAAATCCTTATTATAGTGGAGAAAAACCAGAAGTCGATAAATTTATAGTTAAAGTTATTGAAAATAATGATGCTAAATTACTAGCCTTAAAAAACAATGAAATAGATATCATCGTGGGTTCAACTAATATATTGTATGATAGCTTTAAAAGTCTAGAAAATAGTGAGCAGATTAAAGGTGAAGTAGCAGAGCGCAGTAATGTAACAAGGCTATTAGGTATAAATGCTGCTAAAGATGCTTTTAATGATAAAAATGTAAGAATTGCTATAGCACATGCTCTAGATAAAAAATCTATTTGTAATAATCTGTTTTACAATATTGAATCAGTAGCTAATTCAGTATTAAGCCAGCACTTACCTTATTGTAATGTAGATTTGCAGCCTTATGAGTTTAATATAGAAAAAGCTAAAGAAATACTTAATAACAATGGTTGGATTATAAATAGTAATGGCATTTTAGAAAAAGATGGTCAAACCTTAGAGGGAGATCTTTTATATTTTGGTGGCATAGCAGATTTAGATAGCTTAGCAATTAAAATTGCCACTGATTTAGCGCAAATAGGAATAAAAATTACAGCAAAACGTATGGAGGGTCATAGCCACTATAGTGCTATAGCCAATGGTGAGTATGATTTAGCATTGCAAGAAACCTATGGATTACCTTATGATCCGTATTTATTTATAAGTATTTTAGGTAGCCAGCCTATTAGGGACAACTTTATGGCCCAGGGACTTGCAGGTGTTAAAGAAGCAAATAAATTAATTGCTGATTTAAACTGCATGATTGAAGATAATAACATTCAAAATCAGTTTAAAATAATCTTAAATGAATTGCATAATACAGCTTCTTTGCTACCTATTACAAATAAAAAAGAGCTTGTTTTGTTCTCAACAGCAAAAATAGCTAAATATGAGTTTTACAGTTTACCTATGTCTATAAATGTAGCCTCAATAAAGCTCAATTAAGTATATTATTTGGAGTAGATTTGAGAGAGAAGGATAGAGATGAAAAATAAAAAACTTTTTAAACTTATTAAAGATACTGGTAGATTTAAAATTATATTAGGAATATTATTAACAATTTTAAACTCAGCATTATCCTATATTCCTTATTTTGCAGTTTATAAAGTCATTGTTCAGTTAATGAACAAAACGCTAACATATCAGCAACTAATGATGTGGGCAAGTATTACTTTAATTACTGTTGTATTTAGAACACTAAGTATTACAATGGCAAGTTTTTTAACCCATACAGTTGCCTTTAATGCCATGCATAGGTTGAGATTACAGGTAATTGAGCATATGAGTAAGCTTAACTTAGGTTTTTTTAATAATAAAAATAAGGGTAGCCTAAAAACTACCCTTTTTGATGATATTGGTAGGCTCGAGAATTTTATTGCCCATAATATTATTCAATTAACTCAGGCTTTGGTAGTTCCTATTGGTTTAATTATTGTTTTATTTGTAATGCAACCTATTTTAACAATATGTGTATTGATTCCAGGCATTTTAGGTGTAGTTTTGCCTATGCGCAAAATGAAAAAATACCCCCAATTAACAAACCAGTTTACAAAATCAATTGAAGAACTAAATGCCTCAAGCAATGAAATGGTTAATTGCATAAAAACCTTAAAAATGTTTAACATAACGGCTACTAAATTTAAGCGATATACATCTGCTGTAAAAACATATGTTAATACACTAATTACAATGGCAAAAATGTCTTGTAAGCCCATTGCTATTACTGTAGTTGTCTTAGATTCATCTTTGCTTTTTACTATTCCAATTGGAGGATTGCTCTACTTAAATGGACAAATTGAAGCCGCTACCTTATTATTGTTTGGGCTTTTATCTATGTGTTTATATAGTAATTTGCAAAGCCTTATGACTATTAGAATGGGTATGATGGAGCTAAATAGTGGACTGGCTAACATAGATGAAATATTGGCTCTAAAACCTATAGTTAGTGGCAATAAAACTGTTAGTAAAAATGAGGTTGAAGTACTAGAGTTTAAAAAACTTTGCTTTAAGTATGATGAAGATGAGGTTCTTAATAATATTAATCTTATTTGTAAACCCAATACGGTTACAGCTTTTGTGGGGGCCTCTGGAGCAGGTAAAACTACTGCAGCCCAACTCATAGGAAAATACTGGGTAGCTACTAAGGGAGCCATTAAAATTAACGGCATTAATATAAATGAACTTAAAGAAGAGTCTTTAATGGATTTAACATCCTTTGTATTTCAAGAGCAATTTATGTTGCAGGCTTCAATCTACGAAAATATAACAATGGGTTGTTCATACAGTAAACAGCTAGTTATAAAGGCGGCTAAAGAGGCCCAAATACATGACTTTATAGTAAGCTTACCTGATGGTTATCAAACTAAGGTAACAGGAATAAAGCTATCGGGCGGACAAATGCAAAGAATTTCAATAGCTAGAGCTATTTTAAAAGACTCTGCAATTGTTGTATTAGATGAAGCTACCTCTTTTTCGGATATTGAAAACGAGCGAAAAATACAATTAGCACTGCAAAATTTACTAAAAAATAAAATTGTAATAATGATAGCACATAGATTAAATACCATTCAAAATGCTGATAACATTGTTGTTTTTGATAAAGGAAAAATAGTTGAACACGGAAAACATAGCGAACTATTATCTAAAAATGCAGTATACCACAGTATGTGGCAAATCTTTATAAGTTCATATCGAGAGGGGGTAGAATAATATGCTTAAGAACTTAAAAATTTTAATCCAAAATAGCTATAAAGATTTATATAAACCCATAATATTAACATCTCTTGATGCTATAGGTTCTATGGCAGTATATTATATTCTTTTTCTTTTTATAATGGATTTATATAATCAAACTTTAACAGCTAAGAGTTTAGCAATTTATTCAGTAGTTTGTTTTATTAGCATAATATTTAGAGTTGTTATTTATCGAGTTGGCTATTTATCTTGTTTTACTATTGGCTTTCAAATAGCAGAAGAGGTGCGAGCTGAAATAGGTGAACAGATAACTAAACTCAATTTAGGCTATTTTAATAAAAATAGTAGAGGTTATTTGTTAAGTACCTTAACCAATGATTTAGCAAGTTTTGAAGGTGTGTTATCACATGCATTGCCTTTTTGCATTAAAACTCTAGTAGTAAGTGTCTTAATTCTACTAGGTATGCTGTTTATTAGTTTAAAACTAGCCATAATACAAATTGTTGTAATCTGTTTTGCTTTACCAATTTTAAAATGGAGCGGTAAACAAGTAACATCTTGTAGTAATAATAAACGATTAGCTATGAATAATATGGTAAGTACGGTTATGGAGTATTTGTCAGGAATTAAGGTATTTAAATCTCATAATTTAATTGGAAAACAGTTTTCTAGGCTTTTAGACTCTATGGAGAGTGAAAGAAAAACAAGTATAAAGGCTGAAAAAAAATTGGCTTTTCCTAATTCTATGTACAAAATAGTAGTTAGCTTTTGTACCCCCTTGGTGTTAGCAGCGGGAGGTTTTTTACTATATCAACAGAGTATAGATGCTGAGCAATTTATAGCAGTTTTAATAATGAGTTTAGCTTTAACAACCTTGCTAATGGCATTTGAAGGTTACTACTTAATGTTACAGCAATTAAAGCTAGCTGTTAAAAACTTAAATAGTGTTAAAGAGTTAAAAGCTTTGCCCTTTACACAGAGTACTTTTAGTCCCACTAATTATAATATTAGTTTCCAAAATGTATCTTTTAGTTATGAAAAAAATAAGCAGGTTTTACATAACGTAAGTTTTAAGGCACCACAAGGCAGTAAAACTGCTTTAATAGGACCTTCGGGATCTGGAAAAACAACTATAGTAAACCTGATTGCTAGGTTCTGGGATGTTAACAGAGGTCAGATTAAGATTGGTGAAATCAACATTAAGCAAGTCAATCCAAATGAGGTATTAAAATATATTAGTGAGGTGTTCCAAGATAATATTTTGTTGAATGATTCAATCTACAACAATATAAAAATTGGCAGAGCTAATGCCTCAAAAAATGAGGTAATAGAGGCCGCAAAGATAGCATATGCTCATGACTTTATAATACAGCTACCTGATGGTTATGACACGGTAATATCTGAATTAGGAGCCTCTTTATCAGGGGGAGAGAGGCAACGTATAGCCATAGCTAGAGCTATATTAAAAGATGCCCCTATCCTATTACTTGACGAATCGACTGCTTCTTTAGATCCAGATAATGAGCAGAATATAAACTCAGCATTAGATTTACTAATGAAAAACAAAACAGTATTTGTAATAGCCCATAGATTAAGCACTATAAAAAATGCAGATAATATCATTGTTTTAAACGATGGTGTTATAGCAGAAATGGGTAATCATAATAATCTAATTAATAAACAAGGTTATTATTATAAAATGATAAAACAACAAGAACAAGCTTTAGCTTGGCAGGTATAGAGGGCCTAAAAATGAACAAACAAAATGAAAAAATTATGCTCATAAAACAGGGCAATGTAACAAAATCACTTTTTAAACTTGGTATTCCTATGATAATAACTATGTTAGTTACAGCATTATATAATGTTGTAGATACCTATTTTGTATCTAGTTTAGGATTACAACAATCGGGAGCAGTTTCGGTAGCATTCCCTTTAAGCCTTTATTTTTCTGGTTTAGGATTAACCTTTGGAGTGGGAGCTGGTTCATATATATCCAGACTTTTAGGCTCTAAACAGCATAAAAAGGCTAATCAAGTTGGTGCCACAGCTTTTTACACTGTAATAATATTATCAGCACTAATGGCGATAGTATCATTGCTGAACTTAAAAGGCATATTAAAATTTATGGGTGCAACTAGTACTATCATGCCTTATTCATTGCAGTATGCTAAAGTATTTGTTATTAGCACTTTATTTAGTGCTATTAATATTGCTATTGGTAATATTGCTATAGCTCAAGGGGCTAGTAATATAACTCTAAAAGCCATGATTAGTGGAGCAGTTTTAAATATGATTTTAGACCCCTTGCTAATATATGGATTACATATGGGCATTCAAGGAGCAGCTATAGCTACCCTAATATCTCAAATTGTAACCTTAATAATTTACCTAACATTCTTTTTTTTAGCTCAAAACTATCTAGATTTAGGGCTTAAAATGTTTAAACCTCAAGTTAGCATATATGCTCAAATAATTAAAATTGGTTTATCGATGTTATTGTTACAGGTACTTGCTGGTGTTTCTATGAGCTTAATCATTCAAAAAGCAAGTATTTATGGTGATGCTGCTGTTGCCGCATTAGGAATAGTTTTAAGAGTAGTAACTCTTGGTACCAATGTGGTATTTGGATTTATGAAGGGATATCAGCCTATAGTTGGCTATAATTATGGTGCCAAGAACTATCAGCGCATCATAGATACAACTAAAGTTGCTATTAAGTGGTCTACGGTTTATTGTATGTTATGGACAATTATAGTTATGATATTCTCTGAGCAGATAATAGGCTTATTAATTAATGACTCAGAGGTAATTAAAATTGGAGCAAGGGCCTTAAAAGTTAATAGTTTAATGTTTGTAAGCTTTGGTTTTCAGTTTACCTATGCAACCCTATATTTATCTATTGGTAAGGCTTTAGCAGGAGGGTTTTTAAACATTGGTAGGCAAGGTTTTATCTTAATTCCTGTTATCTTAATAATGTCTAACATGTACAAGCTTAATGGAGTAATATTTGCCCAATCAGTAACAGATGTTATACTTACTTTAATAACAGTTTATTTTGCAGCTAAAATAAATAGAATATTAAAAAGCAAACAAGATGATATAAAAACAAGCAGTGTAAGCTGTTAATAACATAAAAGGGATAATAAGATGATTTATGACACAGTATATCAATACTACTTAAACTCAATAGAGGATATGAATTTTATACTAGTGCCTGAGCTATCTCATCCCAATGATTATTACTATAAAGTAGCAGAAAAGTATGGCAAGGGTAGTATGAGGTTTATTGTTTGTGAAAATAAATTCTTAATTATTATTGCAGACTATACTCCTTATATTGACTTTGAAAAAACATCAATTATTAATGAAAACTATCTGGAAATGTGCCAGTTTAGTACCGCTTCAAGTTCATTTAAACTAGGAAAAACCAAAACACGCAAAGTAAATACTGGTATATTTTCATACATTAATAATAGCAAAAAAATAATAGTATATTGCAAAAAAGATCAACCCGTAAAATTTACTAAAATTATAGTTACTGAAGACTATTATAAACACTACTTATCAAATAGCTTTAGCACCGAGGTTAATGAAGTAAAAAAAATAATTAAATACCTAGCTATGAGTCCCAATATTCCAGAGTTAAGCTTTGCATTTCAGCAGATTGAAAGCTGTAGTGCGGTGGGTAAATTTCTATTTATTTACTTAGAAGGAAAGGTTATGGAGGTATTGGGTTTAGCAGCAGAGAGCTATAACAAAACATTAGCAAGTACCCAAAATGTTAAGTTAAATAAAAAAGATATTAATGCTTTAAAACGAGTAATTAAATATCTTAAAGACAACTACGCAGCATATCCATCTATATCAAAGTTAGCTAAGGTTGCAAATATGAGTGAGACTAGATTTCAATTGGCTTTTAAACAACAATATAAAACTACACTTTACGAATATTTTAAAAACTTGCGAATGAATTATGCTCTACAATTATTAAATGAAACCAATTATAGTATAAAAGAAATTGCTTTAAAAGTTGGTTATCGTAATTCGGGACACTTTGCAGGTATATTTAAAAAAAGGTATGGCATAACACCTAAGCGGTATAGAGATACACAACAGAGGTTATTGTAATGTTTTAATTTGTAATAAAATAGATACTGTTAACATAACAAGAGAGCAGCAACTAGTGTTGTTCTCTTGTTATATAATTATCAACTTATTTTTATAGGTATTATTTTAGGTCTATTCTTTTAGTTTTTGTAAAGCAGGAATAATACTCTCAACTGCCTTGGGATCAATATTATTATCTTGGAGCTTTTTGGCTAGCTGTAAGTATTGTTCTTTTATATCTATGTAATAATAATTTTTTTGCTCATCTCGCACATAAAAATTTTTAGGCAAATTAGATAAACCTAATAAATAGTCAGTAGTTACATTAAAATAGTTAGCCATTTTAATAACTAGCCCTAAATCTGGCTGTCTTATTCCGGTTTCATAACGAGAAATATTACCCTTATAAAATAACAGCTTTTCAGCTAAGTATTTTTGGGTTATATTACGTTCTTTACGTAGGCTTTTTAACCTATCTCCTTTAAACATAAACTCAACTCCTTAGCTATATTTTATTATCCATTATGGAGAATCGCAACAGTTTCTCCAAAAAGGATATGATAAATTTGAAAAATATTTACAATCTCCTTTATGGATATTTAATGCAAAATTAATAGGATATACTAACTAAATATTAATATATTATTGTTAATAATCTAATTAAAAGCTGGCTTAAGGTATATAGTGTTTGTAGCTAAAAAATTAATAATCTTATGTATAAATATAGTGAGGTATAAATTATCTATGAGAGGGCAAAATATGGAGCTAATAAGGATAATTAAAACAAAAATCTCTATTAATTAATAGAGATGATCTAAAAAAAATTAGCTTTGTTTTATTAATGCTGGTATTATAGTTTCAATAGCTTTAGGGTCAATTTTCTCATCTTGTAGTTTTTTTGCTAATAACAAATACTCTTCACTAATATCGTTTAAATTAATACTATATTCATTATTTTTATCATTAATATAAAACTCATTTACAGAACAGTTTTTAATGTTAGTTAATCCTAGTAAATAATCGGTAGTTACCTTAAAAAAATCAGCAATTTTAATTAACAAATCTAAATCTGGCTCTCTAATGCCTGTTTCGTAGCGTGATATATTGCCTTTAGAAATTTTTAATATTTTAGCTAAGTCTTTTTGAGTTATGCTAATATTTTTACGTAAATTTCTTAGTCGGTCTCCTTTAAACATATTCTCACTCCTTAGCTTAATTCTATTATCCACAATGGAGAATTGCAAATTAATCTCCAAAAAGGTTATAAAATAACCTTAGCGGAGTTAGAGAGTATCCAAACTGGCATTTGTTATAGTATAGAGGTATAATAGTAAGAGTTATACCTGTAGTTTATTAAAAAAATTAAACAGCTAATATTTTATTAAAAATTATATCATTTTTCATTAACTAAGCTTTTTATTTTATGGATAATAATAAAAATATCTCCAAAAAGGTTATAAAATTTAAAAAATATCTTGACAGTCTCCCTCATGGCTATTATTATGTATATAAGCACAAAAATTGAAAGTAGTGGGGTGAAATGTTTCATAAATTAAGGAATTTACGTAAATTACATAATGTAGAGGTAAGCCAACTAGCAAAGCTCATAGGAGTAAAAACCATTGGAGCATACTATAAAAAAGAGGCTGGTGAAAGAGGTTTTACGCTAGTAGAGGCAAAAGCAATTGCAGACTACTTTAATACATCTATTGAGGATATTTTTTTTAAACTTTAAACCTCCATGAGGGAGATGTGAAAGTATATAATGCAAAAAAAGTATAGTAAAGGAGATTAAATTGACAAAAAGCAATAACAAAATATTTATAACAGGGCAGTTAAATAACTTTACATACCAAGAGGCAGAAAATATAATAAGCAAATCTAACAACACATTTGTAAAAGATATAAATAAAGCTAATATAGTTGTTGTAGGGCATAATTTTAATGAACAGATTATAATGCAAGTACAAGATTTATTCCAAAAGCAACAAGCTCCATTATTGGTTGCGGAGGATTTTTTAGACAGCTTGTGTGCAAATGTAAAGTTAAATGTAAATCTAGCAGAGCATAAAACTACAGAATCTACAGTAGATTTAAGAATACAAAAATTACTGAGCTTAAGTCACACTACCTTATTGCAAACTTTACATATTTTAAATGTTATTAAGGCAGAAATAGCTGCAAATAAACTAATAGATGAGGTTCTTACTTAAAATTGTTTTATATACATAATTCTGTAGATAGTCGAGTTCTCATTAAAAAACTTAAAAATATAGATATCCCTAAAAATAAAGTTTATAGCCAAATATGTAAGCTTAAATGTAGCAATAAATCAGCAAGCTGTTTAATCTGTGGTGTAAATAAAGACTTATATCGATTAACCATTTCGAAATTAGGAGGGGAATCTACATTTTTTATGATACTTTGTAATGAGTGTGCTCAAGAAATAGCACATAGCATATTAGCTATTAGAAATACTACATAAGTTCTTATACAAGGCCAGCCTATATAGGGGTTCGCTCAAATTATAATCTCAAAAACAGCGAGGTAAGATTACATTTTGAGCGAATCTCTTTTTTTATTAAAAAAGTTTTATAACAGTAGATTAAAACGTATTTAATGATTTATGTAAAAATATAATTATTAAATTTAAACTAAACTTTAATTTATTTTAAGAAAATTTATGGAGGAATTAAAGCATAATAAATCGAATAAAATAGTTGCGAAAGGAGCTATTTTATGTATGCACATAAACATGAAATTTATAATAGTATGGTGTTTTATGGGCCTGGAAATAAAATAATGCATTATAAAGGAAAAACATTTGTAAATATTCATCGTAAAGAAAAAACAGGGACTGGATACCATAAGTTAATTATAAAAGATGTTGAGGATGACTTTTTTAAGTATTCACAGCCTCATATAGTAAGAATAGAAGCTGTTAGTTTATCTACTGGTCAGTTAAATATTATTTTTCCGCATTATATAAAGTATGAGAATCCTTATGTAGCAATATTAACCTCTAACATAAACATAAAAAAAGATGATGTAATCTAGCAGTAAATTAATATTTCTATTTAAAAGTCATAATTACAAGGGTAATTGTAGTGACTTTTTTTATTTTTTATAGCACATAGCAGGTAAATTTAACAGTTTAGTTGTAGTAGGTGTGAAATATGTTGTATTATGTATAAAAATATCACAGATTTTGTGGGGTAGATTATGAAGTTCAAAAAAATAGTATTGATTATTTTGTGTTTTATATTTATAATTTTTTTGCTTATTAATAAACCTATTTATAACATAACAAGTAAATATATATCTGAGGATCAAAATCATAAAAATTGCTTAAGAATAGAAAACCTAAATGAAGCAATTAAAAGCAATGCACAATTAGCTTTAAACTATGCAGGTTATTTAATTGATGATAAAGGAATATTACATGTTTATATGGTGGGCGAAAACAATTGTCAGCAACTAAAGAAAATCTTAGATAATGAACAAATTAAATGTTATAGTGTAAAGTTTACATACAAACAACTACAAAATACTCTTTATACTCTTAGTAACAATTTAACAAGGTATAATATAAAAAAAGCACAGTTAAATATTGCTAAAAATACAGTAGAGGTGTATTTAGCAATAAACAACAAGCAAGTAAAAGAAGATATTCTTAAACTGTTAACAGACTCTGCAGTGACCTTTTATAATGCAAAAGGTTATTAAGCAATTAAGCAAAAAATTAAGTGTAAACACAAATTAAATTTTTAAAAATGGGTGTAATTATGAATAAAAAACTAAAAAAACTAATGTTAATAATAATAGTTGTAGCAGTAGCCATATTTACTTATATGATTAAAATGGATCTTAAACAACAGGCAAAAGCTAAAAAATACAGTATAGCTTACCATAAAAGCTTATCTCGTGAAGATCAATTACGATCTATTTTAAAAAATAATGCCGATTTAGCTGAGCATTATGGTGGTTCTTACATAGATAAAGACAATAATCTGAATGTGAATATAGTTGGTGAAGAAAATCTACAAAAACTTATTAAGTTATTAGATAATGAAAATATAATATGCCATAATGTAAAATTTTCCTACAACGAGTTAATAAAATCTATTGAGCTACTTAAAGATAATTTAGAAAATTACAACATAAAATTTATTGGGTTTAATAGCAAAGAAAATTGTTTAGATATCTATTTAACTGAGTTAAATGATGTCTATAAAGAAAAGATAAATAACCTTGTAAATAAAGATATGATTAAATACTATAAAAATAATGATAATTTTAAGTTATATGTAGATGCATTAAGAGAATATAGTGAAAATGTATTACCTAAAACAAAATCAGAGGGCTTGTCAAGTTTTTTGTGTAAATATTTATTAAATTTATCTGGCGAATTAGAGGTATATCTCAATTCGCCTTTTGAAATCTTCAACCATCATAAATTCATTTAGTATTTTTTCCCAATTAGCAATTGGTCTATTATTCCATTTGTTTTTAATATCTTGAATACGTAGATATATAAGTTTGATGACTGCCTGATCATTCGGAAATGCCCCTTTATTTTTAGTAACCTTTCTAAATGAGGAGTGTATCGATTCTATGGCATTAGTAGTATAAATCACCTTTCTAATATATTTCGAAAACTGGAAGAGCTGCTCAACATGTATCCAATTGCGCTCCCACACACTTATTGCTCCATTATACCTAGACCACTTTTCCTTAAACTTATCAAATTGTGCTACTGAAGCTTGTAAACTTACAGCATTATATATTGTTTTCAGATCTTTAGTATATTCTTTAAAATCTTTACTTGGTACAAACTTGAGTGAATTACGAATTAAGTGTACCAAGCAACGCTGCACTAGTGTTTGTGGGTAAACATTCTTTACGCCATCTTCTAGTCCAGTTAAACCGTCCATAGATATTATAAATATATCTTCTACACCACGTTCTTTTATCTCTTGAAAGATATTTAACCAATAATGTGCACTTTCACTTTCTTCACCTATCCATACACCTAAAATATCCTTCTTACCACTTAAATCGTATCCTAGAATGGTATATAAAGCTCTTTTAGATGTTTTAATGCCATCTTTAACTTTAAGATACATACAATCTACAAATACAAATGGATAGCAAGGGTTAAGGTCTCTATTTTGCCATTCTATTACTCGATCCATTATTTTATCAGTAATATTACTAATTGTATCGTGCGACATTGTAACCCCATACATATCATTTATTGTATCTGAGATATCTCGTGTACTTGTTCCCTTTGCATACATATTAATAATTTTCTGCTCAATTTGAGAAATATCTTTCTTCCCTTTAGGAACTATCTCAGGCTCAAATGTGGCATCTCTATCTCTAGGTACATTAATATCAAATTCTCCATAAGATGATTTTAAGCTTTTTTTGTGCACTCCATTCCTTCTGTTGCTATTTTCCTTTTCCTCATGAGAGTATCTGTCATATCCCAAATGTTCATTCATTTCTTCTTCTAGCATATCTTCCATAATTGGACCAAGTAAGTCTTTTAGTGCGTTTGCTACATCATCCGTTGTCTTAGGTTTATATAATTGGATTAGTTGCTTTGCAAATTCTATTTTTTGGGGATCTCTTTTTTTCGTGCCATAATGTTCTCTCCTCTTGTCTAGTTGCATTATAAAAAATAGACTGTGTTATTACAAGTGAGAATCGGCGCCTCTTATCTCTACTTATAATTTACACAATCTATTTTACACTGCCAAATCAGACTAAACTGACTTAATAGCCGCTCTTTAAAAGAGCGGCTATTATTTATCTTTATTTCTACAATTATTTATAAAATTTTTTAAGTGCATTTAAAAGTTATCTAATTTTTAGTAGGCTGTTTGTTAAACTCTAAAGCTAGCTACAGTTTCTTTTACTTTGTTTTCTCTCATTAATCTCTCATTTACTAATTGACCTATATTTTTATCTAGCCAGTTATTAAATAAACTAACTTCAGTGTTGATTTTGTTAACATAGTTATTTAACAATGAAATTGTATCTCTAAATCTTTTTGCATTGCTCTCGTGAGTATCATTAATATTAGCAGTAAAAGTTAGTCGGATAGTATCTTTTCTTAATATACCTTGTATAGGTTTCATGTCATTGAACTCGGGTGCAAATAAATGAAACAAATCTTTGTTACCTGAAACAGGAATGTCTGCAAAAACAACAATAATATCTGGATTGTTTGAGCCAGTGGTGTATTCCTTAGTGATGTTTTGTGTGTTGATCTTAAGGGGAGAGATTTTGTATTTACTAGTGGTATCGCTTGAGTATGTTATTGCATCAATATTGGGTACAACTTTTTCGCGTTTAATAGTATTTACTATTTGCGATTTTTTTTGGTCAAAATACTCATCTAAATGGTCGCCAGAAAATAAATTAAAATTCATATTTGTGCTCTCCTTTATAATAATTTGTGAAGTAAAATAAATAATGATACTAACAATATAAAAATAACATATATAAGACTAATTTGTGCATTTTTTTAAAAACTGGACAAAAATAAGCGCTAATCGGTATTATTTGACGAAATGATTGTGAATATAGCATTATTTAGAGTTAAATTTTAAACAAAGGGTCTTGAATTTTGGGTTTTAAATTAAAAGTCATATGAACATAAATACGCCATAGCATAAGTTAAGTTTTAAGCAAGTTACTAATAGATTAAGTAACATGTATCTTAAAGATACATATCATTAATTGGGGTAGTGCAGTATTTATATATAAAACAGTTATTACTTATTTACTAAAAGAAATCAATACTAATTATTTATAGCTTTGGCTAACTAAGTTGCTTAGTACCATACATAAAACCCTAATATCGATGTTTTTATGTGTAACATACCTATGCTTTTTTTAATAAAATATACTGTCAAGGTACGAATTATTATTGTGACAACACAATATATTATTAAAGAAGTATGAAATAATTTAATGAGGGGGTTAGTATGAGCGCAAAGGCTGTAAACAGTAATGATAAATGTTTTAAGTCCTCCAAGGTTGTACCCAGTACTCAGATAACGACAGATATAAAAAGTCAAAATTATAGTCCGCGAAGTCGATTAGAAATAGAAAAAATGGTCAAAAAGATTCGTGATCAATATAATATTAGCAATGAATACCCTTTACAAGTGGTTAAGTTCGCTAATAAACTAGGGTTTAGAGTATTTACAGCTGAGTTTAATGACCCAAATATCTATGGAGCAATATCCATAAAAGAAAACCAAAAAATAATTTACGTTAATATTAAAGATAGTTTAATAGCCCAACGTTATATTGTTGCACACGAGTTAGCTCACTATTTTTTGCATATGCAAGCTGAAAATGATAATAAAGATAAAATAAATGAAATTATAGATATGTATTATAGCTTAGAATACAACGATTATGAAGCTGAAGCAGATATGTTTGCTGAGGCTTTACTAATGGATAAGGATAAAATAACCACAAAATACAAAGATATTAGCAAAAGTCAAGAATTTAAACTCAATAAAAAGATCTATAGTAAAAGTATCTATAAACAATCTTTATTATTAAAGTTATCACAATACTTTGGGGTAGGAACAAAAAAAATAGGCTCTCGATTAAATACTTTAGGGCTCCTGGATAATGCCTAAGTTTATTAGAGAAGAAGACTGTTGTTCAGGTGGAATAGAGACACTAACAAAACACAAGGAAGAAGTAAAAAGCACTGCCCAAAGTGTTTTAGAGGGTAAACAAACTATAGCAGGTCTTTTAACTCCAGAGTCAGTAAATTTAGCTTTTCAAAAAGCTTTAGAGGAGTCAGCTAAGGAGCTTAATCTAAAAAGAATAATTGCTAATTTTACAATGGCAATACTCTTTTTTGAGTTAGCATTTTTTGGCTTTGTATTGATTAAATTTGGACTTAAACAATTAGTGTTTTCCGATGAAATAGTGAAGGTATATATTGTAAGCATAGTGGGTCAAATAATAACAACATTTTATGTAATGGTTAAATTTTTATTTGACCCCAACAGACCAAGTACTATGAAAATTGTAGATACCATGGTAAAGGCTAATATTGAAGAAGTAAATAATTCAACTAAGGACTCTAATAGCTTATTATAATTTTAGGTTTACTGTTTAAGCTATTTAGCATACTTAGTTCATACAGTAACTTTAATTAAAGTAACTAGGGGTTGGTTTTTAGTCCAACCCTATTACGTTTTAAAATTAATACATACTAACACAGAAATTCTTTATATACTTTTACCAAGTAAATATGATTTAAACTACTTATTAGTTAAATCTGTTATCGGTTCACCTAAAATACAACTAATATGTTATTTTAAGAGCACTTTTTCAGCCATCTTAGAGTATTTAATAGACAAGATTAACATTTTACTTTATTATAGGTATATCAATTTTATGGAGATAGAGTTATGAATGAAAATTGTAATGTGAAAATTATTAACGTAAACCTAAGTGAAATTTTAACAAATCTAAAGCTGAGTGAGCTAAAATCATTAGCCCAATCACATAAGCTAAAAAACAGAAGTAAAATGAAAAAACAAGAATTAATTACTGCCCTAGAAGTTCAACTTAAAAATCCTAACATACTTAGTTCCTTAAATGAACAAGCTAGTGAGCAAAATCTAGTAACATTTAGTGAGCTTTTAGTTAGTGAAGTTTGCCAAAATACGGTTGATTTTTGGCAAAATAAAGGTTATTTATTTTATCAAGATAAAAGCTTAATTGTTCCGGCAGACTTAGCTTTAGATCAAAACGAAATAGTAAGTGATAAAGCCCTTAATAGCCTTGTTAAAGACTATTGCCTCGCTGCAATAAACTTATATGGAATAGTCTCTATTAAAAAGTTTATTGAAATATACAATAGTCAAAACGATAATAAGTTAACTAAAGAAGATTTTGTAGCAATTTTTAATAGCCAAGAAATCGAGTATATTAAGCTAACAGATAACTATATTGTTGCCGAATACATATTAGTAAGTGATAACCTTAGTATAGAGCAGGTATTAGAAACTCAAGGTGATAAACCTTATTACATACCAGCTCAAGATTTATACCTTAAATATGCAGACGACTTTTACTACGATGATAGCCCTCATTTAGAAGAACTAAGAAATTATATTGTTAAAAACTATACAAATGACGAAGAAGTAGTAACTAGTTTAGTGAATGATATTCAAGGATTAATCAGTGTTAAAGCTAGTTTAGATGTAATTTTAGAATCATTCTATAAATATAAAATCCAGTTTAAATCAGCTAAACAACTTAAAAAAATTGTGCCTTATATTACTAATGTGCAAAACAATACTAGGATATATACCAACAGAGGTTTTAGTGATAATGAATTAAGAATTATGAGAGGTCAAAAACCTCAAAATATCAATACCAAACCAATTAAAAGCAAAAAAATAGGTAGAAATGAACCTTGCCCCTGCGGTAGTGGTAAAAAGTATAAAAAGTGCTGCGGACGATAGAGCTTGCCTTTGAATGTCGTGTAGTGGGTAATTGCTGTTGGCAATTACGTAGTGCTGCTTGCTTTAACTGCGCGGTTTGAGATAACTCCGTAATGGGATATCGGGGAATATTGTTGGTTAGTTAATGTAACGATTTTATTCCACTGCGTTCCATAAAACGTATTACCGGTGTAGTTGTTTACCATACTGTGTGTAAAAAAATAATTACACTATTAAAGAAACGAGGGGTTGACCCTATTTAAATCGCATTTAATAAAGTCTATTTCATAATAATAAATGTTTAAGTTAGTTTGTAGAGGTCGGTTTCCATGTCGACCTTGTTTTATTTACAATGTATAAATTACTATGACTGGAAGTATAAATACTTCAGCTCTTTACATTAAGCCTAATATTATATATTATTTAATTATTAAGTATGGAGAATATTATTATGACAAAAAAAATTGAAGTTAAGACTCTTCAACATGACAATCTTATAATTGCTCTTAAACAACAGAGTGTTAAAGAGTTACGTAAAATGGCAAAAGTACTTAGAATTCCTAAAAGAAGCTATATGAATAAAATTGATTTAATTATTTCAATTATTTTAATATGGACTGAAAGGTACTTAGAGAGTTTAATAGAGGTAGAGCAAACAGAAATACTAAGTCTAGAAGAATTATTAGAGGTATCTAAAACATCTGAATCAATTTGTGAGCATTCATTTAATTTTTGGTTAGATAGAGGTCTTATTTTAAACATAGACTCTAACTATGTAATTCCAATAGAAATGTTAGATACATTTAAAGAGGTACTTTTAGATCAAGTTATCTCAGATTATTTTTTTGCTGCAGTAAATTTATATGGTGTTATTCCATTGGAGAAATTAGCCTATATTATAAACACTCAAAACGACTGTTCACTAAATAGAGAAGATTTAGTAAATGTTTATCATCAAAATCCCGAAGAATTCGTAGATTTATATATTGAAGATAATCATTTATTCTCTGCATATGTTAATGATTTGTATGGAGATTATAAAAATCTCCTGAAAGCTCAAGCAGATAAACCTTATTATATTCCCGAAAAAGAAGAATTCTTACAATACACAACATCTGACTATATTAGTAATGCAAAATTTCTTACTGAATTAGAAAATTTCTTTAAAAAAAATAAGCTTATAAGGAATGAAGAGAGTTTAAAGGAATTAATTAATGATGTAAAAATAATTTCTTCTACTGAAGGTACGTTATCAGAGATAATGAAATATATTGATGATTATGGAGTAGTATTTAATAGTGAAAAACAATTTGATAAAACTGTACGTATGGTTGTAAGAGTTGTTAATAATTCAAGAATTTGTAGTAACAGAGGACATACACCTAATGAAACACGTAATTTGGCTTTAAATCAAACAGGAGCACCCTTTAGTGGAATCAAAAGCAAAAAAATTGGCAGAAATGAACCCTGCCCCTGTGGTAGTGGTAAAAAGTATAAAAAGTGCTGCGGAAGATAGTGCTGGCCTTTAGACATTGCGTGGTGGGTAATTGCTGTTGGCAATTACGTAGTGCTGCTTGCTTTAGCTACGCGGTTTGAGATAGCTCTCTGCAATGGGCTATCGGGGAATATTGTTAGTTAGTTAATGTAACGATTTTATTCCACTGCGTTCCATAACGTATTACTGGCGAGATTGTTTGCGTAACTTGTTTATTCATAGAATAATTTAGCTATTTTAAGAGATGAGGGGTTGGTTTAGCCAACCCTTTAGAATACTTAATTAAGTTTTAACTCAATTATTTTATTTGAAACATTATCTATAAATTTTAAAACCATACTTTTTGGGAAAACAAGTTTATGTTGAGATTCAAATCCATCGTATATGTTGCCAATAAGTGAAAAAGTATGTGAATAAGTTGTGGATATTTGCAAAACTATGTTAATAACTTTATTTAAGAGCAGACAATACTTAGGTAAAGCATCTGTAGATGCGCGTCTTAAAGACTATATAGTATCGTGTTCACAACGTAGTGTCAATAAGTCACTAAGGTTTGTAAAGAAAATTATTTTATGTGCTACATTAAAGAAAATTATTTTTTACACTTTTAAAAAAGGTTTTAGCTATGTTACCACTAATTTATTATAAAGGTGATTTAAGCACTTTATATACATGGGGTGGTAACATGTTATTTTACAAAAAAGAAAAATTGTGTAACAGTAAAATATATTATAAAGATAAAAACATAAAAACCTTAAATCTAGTAAAACAGAGTTTTAAGAATGTAACAAGAGAACTGAAAATAAGCTATAATTTAGTTCCTCCGCAAAATCTTAAAATTTTTATAATGAATAGTTGGCAAGGATTTGTTTATGTGTCTACGCCCTTGTTTTTATGGCCTTTTGTGGGTTTTCATTTAATGTTACTGAATCGCAAAATGAAAAAGTTGTGGCCAGCTATAGGTGGTTGGAGTAAAAGCTATAATGATAAATATATAATAGGTATTAAAGACCTTACACTTATGAAGCATAAAAATAATTATTATTCTAAAGATAAAGAGAGTGCCATTTTTTACAAAAAAAATGGCGATAACGAGGTTATAACCCACTTAGTAATCCATGAACTAATTACCCATTCTTTAAACAAGTACCAATATCCTCAATGGTTAATAGAAGGCCTAACCTTAAATACTTTAGAAACTATTCTAAACATACAAAAAGTAAAACATAGTACCCTAGAGACTTTAAAAAATTATAATGAGCAAAGTTTACAAACTGAGCCATTATCAAATTATATTATAGGCTATTGGTTTGTAAAATACCTAAACGAAAGCAATAGCCAGCATATTAAAGAGCAATTAGCTGGTGATAGCTTATCTATTAATGGTATGCTGAACTATTTATCTTTTGCTGGGTTTAAAGCAAAGGTTTTAGAAAAATATGATAATTATAGGCTTGGTTATGAAATATTTTAAGACAAAAAGGTCTTATTATATAACTGTAATAAAAAAAATACAATAAAGGGATGAGTAGTATTGAAAATGGGAAAAAAATACTTTGTGAGAACTGATTATAAAGTAGAAGGCAAAAAAGTAACTAGTGAAGATTTTAATGATCATCTTAACTACCTTAAAAATATAGCAGAACAAACTGAGTTTTACGGAGGTGGTTTTATAAATAACCCTGGTGGCATGATAATTTTTATTGCCAAAGATTTATTAGAGGCAAAAAAAGTTGCCGAAGGTGACCCTCTAATAGTACGAGGTTTGTATAAATATGAATTAGTAGAGTGGGAGATTGTATTATCTTCTCACTAAAAGTAAGAGAATTGAAAGGAGTTGTTACTCAAATTCTGAGAGACAGCTCCTTTTTGTAACAATAATATCTAAAAATATGATATATTATTAGTGTAAAAAACCAAACAATACTATAATTACATAAAATTCATATAAATCTTCTCAAACTAGCATGTAAAAAAAGGGGTGTAGATTAATTGAGCGGAATAACCATATTGCTAATAAGAGCAGCTTGTTACTTATTAGTATCTATAATACTGTGGGAGATGTTACCTAAAGAAGTAAAAAATAAAACCTACTCCGAAATGAGTTTTATGATGTTTATAGGCTTAATTATATTTATAAACATCTTTGGTTTGTTATTATCTAATTATATTATTAGGTTGTTAAGTAATTAAATAGATATTAATTGGTTATTAAAGGGATTTTAGTTTTTATATAGAAATTAATAATTAAAATTTTATGGAGGTATTAATATGTTAACACCTTTACTAAAGTCAATAAAGAATGATATTTCTAATAAAGCTAATCCGTTAAAGGTAGAAATTGCATTGCTTAAAGAGTTATGTTTAATCGAAGAAAATTTAGTATTATCTAGTGAAGATTTATGTTCTCTTAATGCTCAAAAAGTTGTTGCAAAAAGAACCCTTGCTGCACCAATTAAGAGATGTCCTTGTTGTGGGAAGTAGGGTGAACCTATGAGCTATTTTAAGGTTTACGAAAACCCTAATGAAAAGTATGATATTATATTTAGTTTAAATGAAAATAAAGAAATTCCAGAGGTTTATTCAGATTTAATAAAAGAAGTTCAGCTAATAAATTCAGTTATAAACAAAGTTTATGAAAGAAATGAAGCCAATAAAAATAGGTATTTTAAAAGACTACTAAGAACAGCACAAGCGGGTGCTGTTGGTGAATTTGCTAAGCCTGAACTAGCTGTAATATCTTTAGAGGGATTAAAAAAAGAGATTTTAGAAAGAGAAGGAGGAAACATAAAAAATAATTATATGATTAAGTTAGGATTAAATGCCTTAGCTTTATCCATTGTATTCTTAATTTTGGCTTTTATTTTTTCTAATACCAATAAAAATTTGTTAGCATACTGTTTTGTTTGGATTGGAGCAATGGTTGGAACTTGGATGTCTTTTGCAATTAGAAAAATGGAATTAAAATTTGAAGACTTATTTAGCTTAGAAAATGATAAAATGAGCCCCCTAATTCGTTTAATATTCACTAGTATAACCGCAACATTTGTATTGCTATTAATGAAGAATGGAGTAATAAATATATCATCAGGAAGTTTTAGTGCTAATTCGCCTAATAGCAATGAGTTTGCCTTTATCATTGGTGCCTTTTCAGGATTAGCTGAGAAAAAACTAGCTACAGATTTATATAATAAATCTGTTAGTGTGTTAAGTATAAAGAATAGCGGTAAAGATGTATTATGATTAAAGCAAATTATTGTTATAGATTATAATAAAACAAAAACACAAAGAAGTAATATAAACTCCTTGTGTTTTTTTGGTCTTATTATTACTATACTTACTGTACATCATAACCTAATCCCAAGCTATCTAAGGCCTTTTGCACAGTTACAACATACTCGTATCTTTCCTTAATTAATAATGGTACCTCTGTATCTAACCATTTATTAAAGATGTGTACCTGTTTATTTACTTCATAAATATAACTATTAATTTGCTTAATTATCGTTTGTAAGCCTTTTCGGTATTTTTCTTTGTCTAGTGATATATTTAAGCTTAAGGTAATAATTATGTGGTTATCCGCAATTTGAGCTGCTGGAGCATTGTTGGTTGGTGTCTCCTCAGTAATACAAGTGAATAGTAATGAATCACCCACATAGGGAATTTTAAGCCTAACTGGTATATAGGGGCTTGTGCCCTTAAAGTCATCTGCTTTAGATATAAGTTTTATGTGGCTCTCTTGCAATAGCAAGGGAGCTATTTTTTTTGAGTGAACAAACTCTGCAGCAAGGCTGTAATAATCATTAAAATTTGAGATTCTCATAGCTTTTATAGAGTTGAGAATATCTTGTTTTCTCCTTACCAAGTACTCTTTAAAATTAATTTCGTTAAATAGTTGATTTGTCATTATTAGCTCCTAAATTGATTAATGTAATTATATTTAATAATATCATAATATTTAGGTCATTTCTTATAAATATATCATAAATAACTAAAAATAATTCTTTAATCTGTTAAAGAAATTTAATAAAAAAGGTTGCAATTCGAAACATCGATGATATAATATACAGAATTATTAATATTTATGCATTGAAATATAGGTGGAGTGAGAGACATGAATAAGAAGTATGGGATATGGACAGCTATAGCAATGGTTGTTGGTATTGTAATTGGTTCTGGAGTTTTCTTTAAAGCCGATAATGTTTTAATTGCAGCTGGTGGTAGTGTTAAGGTAGCATTATTAGCGTGGTTAGTTGGTGCAGTATCAATGATTTTTGGTGCTCTAGTATTTGCGGAATGTTCTAATAGATTTGAGAAATCTAATGGTATTGTTGATTATGCTGAAAGTATGGTTTCTAAAAAATTTGCTTACTTAGTAGGCTGGTTTAATTCTATTCTTTACTACCCTGCTTTAGCTGCTGTGTTAGCCTGGGTTTCAGCTAATTATACAGCTGTGTTGGTTGGAAAAAAAGGTAATTTTGTATGGATTTTAGCTGCTATTTATATGATGGCAGCATTTTTACTAAATTATTTGTCACCAATACTATCTGGCAAGTTTCAAATAGGGGCTACTACTGTTAAAATTATACCTTTAATTTTAATAGCTGTAGTAGGTATAATTATGGGCTTAAAGAATGGAGTTATGTTAAATAACTTTGCAAGTACTACTAAAGCTTTAGCTGGTGGTAATGGTTTTGCGGCTGCAGTATTGGCAACTGCATTTGCTTATGAAGGCTGGATTATTGCTACAACTATCAACCAAGAAATTAAAGACTCTAAACGTACTTTACCTAAGGCTTTAACTTTTGGCACAATAGCAATTGTAGTTATTTATGTATCTTACTTTTTAGGAATAGTAGGGGTAATACCTGCTGATACTATTTTAAGCGAAGGTGATACTGCAATTAATGCAGCAGCAAATGTTGTATTTGGCAGTTTTGGAGCTACACTCTTAACAGCATTTATTGTTGTTTCTTGTTTAGGTACTCTTAATGGTTTAGTTTTAGGTGGTTCTCGTTCTTTTTACTCGTTATCTATTAGAGGACAAGGCATTAAACCTGAACTGTTCTCTAAAATTGCTAAAAAAACCAATGTACCAACCTATTCATCTATAGCTAATATAGTATTAGTAGCTTTTTACTTATTGGTTTGGTATTTTAATTTTGCTAAGCTATTTCCTAAAGCTGTGTTTGTAGATATTTCGGAGTTGCCAATTGCTACAATTTACGGTTTATACATTTTTATTTATATCGCTTATATGGCAAAAATGAAAGACTTATCTTTTATTAAGCGTTTCATTATTCCTATCTTTGCTTTAATTGGAGCAGCAATTGTAGTATATGGCGGTTTATCTAAACCCTCAGTACTGATAGATGTAGGCATATCCCTTATAGTATTTTTATCTGGCTTATTGTTTTATAAAAAGCAAGCTGTTAATTAAAAGATAGTCGGAGACTGAAAAATCAGAACTCCGACTTTCTTAATACTTATTTTATAACAGACAAGGTGAGCCACTACATATGTTAAGCCCCACGTCAGCACACTGATACTAATTTTAAGAATAGCGTTTAATAAAACCCGCGCTAGCACACACCGTATGCCTAAGTTTATTTATGGAGTTATATGAAAAATAATCAAAAAAGTATCTCAAATAAAGAGGCATACCCACCACGCGAGTGTAACGAGCTCACCACGTTGTAAAATATTAATAAAAATTTTTACAACTCACCACGCTGAGAGCTAAATGCTCTGAGCTTAAAGGCTATCATACTTTTTTTTAATCTCTTTAAAATCTTCCCAAGTAGGTCTTTTTTTATGAGGGTCTCTTAGCAATGCAGACGGGTGGTAAACGGCTGTTAAGTAGTATCCCTTACGTTCTACCCATTTGCCATGTTGTTGAGTTATTTTAAAGCTTGGGTTAATTATTGTTTGTGCTGCAACTCTACCTAAACATACAATAATTTTAGGCTTTATTAAATAAACCTGATTACGTAAGTAGTTAATGCACATATTTTTTTCCTCTTTTAAGGGATCTCTATTATTAGGAGGTCGGCATTTTAATATGTTAGCAATATATACATCTTGTCGGCTTAAATCTACTGCCTTTAGTATTTTATCTAATAGTTGGCCTGATCTTCCTACAAAAGGTATGCCCTGTAAATCTTCTTGTTCTCCTGGTGCTTCTCCAATAAACATTAGCTTGGCATTTTCATTGCCTTCTCCAAAAACTAGATTTTTTCTGCTATTTGCTAGTTTACATTTTGTACAAGAACTACAAACCTGTTTTAGTTCATTCCATTGCAACATAATTGTTTCTCCTTAATTAATTATCTGCTTATATTATACACCCAATTAAAATTTTATTACAATTATAACAATAGCATTAAGCTTTTTTATACATAGGTATAATCTAAACTTTTATCTAAAATGAATAAAGTTATTATGCTAAAAATATAAATATTTACAATTTATGTTTACATATGTTATAAAATTATATAAAATGATACTTAATTGCTTTGAAGAGTATTTAAAAAGATTATAATGTAAATGTTAGTATAACTTCTAAAGTTTCTATTCTTTATAAACAGAGTAATTATGATTATAGAATAGGTAGTTTTTGATAAATAGAATAGTGTTCAAAGCTAAAATGGAGGGTTATATGAATAATTTAAAATATTTTAAGATGCCAGAGGACAAAGTTGTTGTTATCATAACTGTTGTAACCGCTGTTTTTAGTGTATTGGTGACAGGAGATTTGTGGCAATATGATACCGCATTAAAGCTGATTGCTATTTCCTTCTTAATGCTTAATATTGTTGCTATGGGAGTAATAACAATAATTTATGTATTGCTTTACACAAACATAGATTTTAATTATATTGCACCTCATTTTGATATTAAAATGGTTGACATAAAAATAAAAAACTACTTTGCTATACCAATAGCTATAGCATTTTCAGCAATAGTTATTAGTTGTTTTATTTTTAAAGATTATAATACCAGTAATGTTATTGTTGCAATGTTTGTAACTTGTATTGCATATGTTATAACATCTACATATAGAGTTGTTAAACTTTATACAAAATTACATGATTATCAAAAAAAACATGTAGACTAAAAAGGGCTCGCAATACGACCCCTATTTGCTATGTAAATATGTATTTTTATCTATGATTCTTTTTTATTATGCCAGCTATAGTTCTTATATCATCAGGATCTATATTCATTTCTTGCAGTTCATAAGCTAATTTTAAATAGTTAGCAGAAACTTTATCAGTATCAATATCATAACAACATTTTTTATCCTTGTAATGGTTTGTTAGTTCATTAATGCTTTGACTAGCAGTTTTTTTTAATGCAGTTTTTTCAAGTAAATAATCTATAGAAACATCATAAAAAGTTGCTAATTTTATTAACATGGTGTTATCCGGGTTTCTTTTACCTAACTCATATCTATTGTAAGCTTGCCTAGATATACCCAATATATTAGCAACTTCTTTTTGGCTTAATTTTATACTCATTCTTAATTCTCTTAGTCTCTTCAATCAAAAACACCTCATTTAAAAAATTGTACTGTACCCTAGTATCTCAATCAACATTAAGCACCGAAACGGGGCGATTAATAAATATTCGTTAAATTACCTATGTCGTATAGTATTGACAGCACCATAAAGGTGCTATACAATTAATTTCAGAAATGTATATAATTTAGTGTTTAATTTGGTTTTATTTTTAAGAATAAACAAGCTATTATTTTTAACTAAATGATAGCTATTATAAGAAAACAAGTAATAGATAGCTGTTTATTATTTGCAATATTCAGAGTTGAGGTGGCATGTTGTTAAAAGAGTTAAAAGAGGCTAAGTCAGTTGAAGAAGCTAATAAGCTTTTAAGTTCTGGAGAGTGGGTATGTATAAGCCAACATGTAATAAATGATAATATTACGTATATTTTTGGTAAATATGATTTCTCAAGTTTAAGTAAAATAGAAAACATGAATAATAGAGGTAAAAAGTATAAAGTAGTTACCGATTTACCACGTAAACATATTTAAGAAGTAGAGTTGTGGTATTAGTCAATCTTTATTTTTAAAATATTAGTAGAGAGTAATTAAAAATTATTTTTATCTACAATAATAATAACAAAAACTACAGTAAATTTATGACAAAATAGAGTAAATTATGAATATGTAAAGCATATTTTGGTGAGATAATAATTATGTTAAGTTATTTTAGTTTAATTATACTTACTAAAACTAGTAAAAAAATATACACCAAATAAAAAACACCCCTATTTAGCAAAAGGGGTGTTTTGGTATTATTCAACTGGTTTAAGTTTAGAAGTAAAGTGGCGTAGTATTTTTGGTTGCCACACTATTTCATAACCTTTTACTTTATTAGCTCTTTTTTTAATTGACTTTAATGCCTCAGCAACTACATCAAAGTGAGCTTGTGTATATACTCTGCGAGGAATAGCCAAGCGAGTAAATTCCATTTCTGATTGTAATTGTTCACCTGTATCTGGATCAACACCTAATAAATACGAACCAATGTCGCAAGAGCGAATACCTGCTTCAAGGTATAACTCACAAGCTAAAGCATGACCTGGAAATTGGTAATATGGAATATGAGGTAACAATTCTTTAGCATCTAAAAATACGGCATGACCACCAACTGGGTATTGAAATGGTACCTTATATTCTTGTAAACATGCGCCTAAGTATTCAACTTGACCAATACGGTATTTTAAGAAGTCATACTCAATACCTTCTTTTAAACCAATAGCTAGGGCTTCTAAATCTCTACCTGCTAAACCACCATAGGTTACAAATCCCTCGTATGGTATAGTTAAACCTTTTACTGCATTAAATAATTCTTCATCATCTTTAACTGCAATTAAACCACCCATGTTAACAATAGCATCTTTTTTGGCACTCATTGTTAAAGCATCTGCATAGCTATATACTTCACGTACAATATCAATAATCTCTTTATCTGCATAGCCTTCTTCACGCTCTTTTATAAAGTAAGCGTTTTCAGCGTAACGAGCTGAGTCTACAACAACTTTTAAACCATATTTGTTGGCAACTTCTCTTACTTCACGCATATTAGCAACAGATACAGGCTGACCTCCAGCACTATTATTGGTGATAGTCATAATAATGCATGCAATGTTCTCTTTTTTATGTTCAATAATAAACTGTTCCATTTTTTCTACATCCATATTTCCTTTAAATGGAGCATAATTAATAGTATCCTTGGCTTCTTTAACCACCAAATCAACAGCCCTACCACCAGCTAACTCAACGTGAGCTCTAGTTGTATCAAAGTGCATATTAGATAAAACATATTGACCTTTTTTTATCAAAAGAGGTAATAATACTTTCTCAGCGGCTCTACCTTGATGTACAGGTTGCACATACTGGTAACCAAAAATTTCTTGTACAGTTTTTTCTACTCTAAAGTAGCCACGGGCTCCAGCATATGATTCATCACCACGCATTATTCCAGCCCACTGAGAGTCACTCATAGCACCTGTTCCACTATCTGTCATTAAATCTATATAAATATCATCAGATTTAATTGCAAATAAGTTATAGTTTGCTTGTTTAAGTATTTCTTCACGTTCTTCACGGGTAGTCATTTTAATAGGTTCAACCATTTTAATTTTAAAAGGTTCAGCAACGTATTTTTTCATAATTACCTCCTAATATTTAACTTAGTAATTTAATACTAGCATTAAGACATTTGTCTGTATATTGTCTTTAATTTGTCTTTAATTAAGGTTATACTAATATATAGATACCTAAATACATGAGGTGAAGTATATGAAACTTGGTTTAGTTGGTCATAATAAAAGCATTCAAAAAATAAAAAACGTTATTGATAAATTCTTTAGTAATATAGATACCATAGATATAGATTTTGTAGACGTAGATCAAATACCTTCGCTAGTAGCTTATTTAAAATCGTTAGAGCGTAATTTAGATGGCATTATGTTTACCGGTAATATACCTTACGAATACATGAATAAAGCTATGATATCTAAAATTCCTTGGAGTTATATTGAAAGAAAGCATAGTCAGTTAACCAGAGCATTGTTAAAAGCTAGCTATGTTTACGGTTACGATATTTTAAATGTTAGCATAGATTCCTATGATACTAAGTTAGTAAATTCTGTTTACCACGACATTGGCATTCTAAATAATTTGAGCCATGTTTATAGTCTAGAGAGTATAGAAATTGACTCAGATTTACTCAATAGATTAAAGTCTTTTCATGTAGAAAACTATGTTCTTAACAATGTTACATTTTGTATGACAGCTATAACGAGTATTTATGAATTCTTAGTAGATAAAAAAATACCATGTATTTTAATAGAAGCTACAGATAGTTTAATAAAGGAAACTGTACAAACCATAATCTATAAACATAAAACAAAAATAAGCCAAGAACGTCATATTGTTGCACTGTCTGTTGAAATAGATAATGAAAATGAGTTTTCAATAATTAATGAAAATGAGTATCAGGTTATGTTAAATAAAATGAAGGTAACAGCAGAAATTTATAAATTTGCTCAAAAAATTCAAGCTGCTGTTGTAGAGTTAGGGTTTAAGGGTTATTTATTATTTAGTACCAAGAATATATTAGAAAATGAAACTAATGAACTTAAAAATATTGATTTATTAAAAGATGTAGGAAAAAATACTAACTATACTATTAGTTTAGGCATAGGTTATGGAGTAACAGCTCGAGAGGCTAAGTATAATGCTAATTTGGGTATGATTAGAGCGTTTAAAACTGGAGGCAATAAAGCTTATGTAGTTGAAAATGGTAAGTACATAGGGCCTATATATTATGAAAAAAATACAAACAAGCAGCATCAATTAATAGACAGTAAGTATAGTAAAATAGCTGACTTAACTGGCTTAAGTATCAATAGAATTTTTAGTTTATGCTGTATAATAGAGCAGCAAAAAAAAGATTACTTTACATCGAGTGAATTGGCCGATTATTTAAACCTATCGATTCGATCAGTAAATAGAATAATAAATAAATTAGAAGAAAAAAATTACGCAAAAATAATAGGAAAAAGAGTGGTCTCCAAATCAGGAAGACCAAGCAGGATTATTAAGTTGGTTTTAAAGTAAAGTATAAAGATGGTTAAAATGTTTACTTATAAAGCTTAAGTAAAAATATATCTCTCTAAAAAAGAGGTGTATTTTTTTATTTTAAGGCTCTGTGGTTAATTATTTAATAAATCTTAGGTTAATAATTATCAAGTAAGTACTTGATTATTTATATCAAACTGATATAATACCTTATATATCAGTTTGATATAAATAATCTTGTAGCGTAAAGGGTGGGTGATTAAATGGCTAGAGCTAGGAAAACTCAATATGCCATATTAGGACTACTAAATGTTAAACCAATGACGGGGTACGATATTAAGAAATATATTGAGCAGAGCATAGGTTACTTTTGGAGTGAAAACTATGGTTCGATTTATCCTACTTTAAAAAAACTATGTGAAGATGGCTTAATAACAAAAAAGGAAGTCAATAATGTATCTACGCCAAATAGTAAAATATATACAATTACAAAACAAGGTCATAATACATTTATAAATTGGCTAAAAAAGAAAGTAGATAATGAGAAAATAAGAGATGAGCTTTCTCTAAAACTGTTTTTTGGCAGTAATTTATCTATAGAAGAGAATATGAGTAGGATTTTAGTAGAAAAAAAAGAAAAAGAAAACCTGTTAAAAAGCTTAGAACAAATTGAATCTGTCATAAATGAATTAATGGTAAATAATCAAAACAAATCTCAGCAATTGAGTTATCAGTTGATGACTGTTTTAAGAGGAAAGCTTGAGATTAACGCAAACATAGAATGGTGTACACATTGTTTAAGAATATTAAAAGACATAAAAAAATAAAATAATGAACAGAGGAGATTTGGTTATGGAGAAGCTTAAAAACAGAGATAAAATATTCTTAACTATTACTTGGATTTTTACAATAGTAATCTCAGAACTACCGGTTATTATCCTAAAAGAAGTGTTTAAGGTGAAAGAAGTATTATGGTTTAATAAAGTAGTTTTAGTTGTATCTATAATTATGTTAATTGCTTGTTTAGTATGCAGTAAGCTAAAAGCACTCTTTTCTTACTGTATGTTTATAGTGTTATTAAAAGCACTTATTTTGTTTGAAAAAAGTTTTTTCTTTAATCTATTTAGTGATAGTAATAATTTTATTAATAAATATGCTTATATGATTTTACCTCGTTTAGCAATTGCGGCTGTAATTATCTTGTTTTTATTTATAATTAAGAAAGATAGGCATAAATTTTTCTTATGTAAAGGTGATATTAATGCAACTGCACTACCAGCAAAATTTGTAGTAGATAAACCAACTCCTTGGAAAAAAGTAGGAACAACTATGTCGGTGTACATATGTGGCATAACCCTTATCTTTTTACTCTTATCCGGCATACCGTCTATCAACGAAATTGCAAATGTAATTCCATTATTGCCGTATGTAATTATTTTTGCAGTTATTAATTCTTTCAGTGAAAATATTATCTATAGAATATCATTTTTAGCAACCCTAAAAGATTTTTTAGGTAATAAACAGGCCTTATATTTAACAACATTTGTTTTTGCCATGGGACATTACTATGGTGCTCCTTACGGAGTTTCAGGGGTGTTAATGGCAGGATTCCTAGGGTGGTTTTTGAGTAAGAGCATTCTTGAAACTAAAGGTATGTTTTGGTCATGGACTATTCATTTCTTGCAAGATTTTTTAATTATGACTTTTATAGCACTTGGCTCAGTAGTCCTTGGAGGGGCATAGAACAAAGGTACTTTACATTAATTTAGATGCTTAGTATTTATTTTATAGATACAATAGTGATATAATAGCACTAATATTATTATTCCTTTATCGGAATTATTTGTATTTAGTGAGGTTACTAAACTATAAGACGCTTTAACAAAAATATGGTTGAGGAGAATTTTAATGAATCAAAAAGTTATTCACAATTATGCTAAGCTTATTGTTGATTTTGCAGTTAAAGTAGATAAGGGTCATACAGTAGTGATTGACAGCCCTGTACAATGTGTAGATTTTGCTAGAGAAATAACCAAATTAGCTTATGAAAATGGAGCTAGGGAGGTTGAAGTAAGATATAGCGATGGAAAAAATGCTAGGATGCGACTAGATAATATGGACTTAGAGGTATTAAAAGATATTCCTCAGTGGAAAATTAATTCTCGAGAATACTATGCTAATAAACAAGCTACTTTTATAAATATTGCTTATGTAGATCCAGACTTGTATAAAGGTTCTGACTCTAAAAAAATGGGTGAAGCTCAAAAAGCAAGCAGTATCGCTTTTAAAAACTATATGGAAATTTTTATGCAAGGACATAATCCGTGGGTTGTAGTAGCATATCCTTCATTATCTTGGGCTAAAAAGGTTTTTCCAAATTTACCAGAAGATAAAGCCCTAGAAGAGCTGTGGAACAAAGTTCTTAAGGCAATTCGCTTAGACCAACAAAACCCCGTAGCCGCTTGGCAAGAACACAAAGAAAATATAGATAAAAGAAAAGAATTTTTAAATGAAAAGAAATTTATAGAGTTTAAATATACTAATAGTTTAGGTACAGACCTAACAGTTGGTATGCCAGAAGGTCATATTTGGGAAGGTGTAACCAGCAAAACCCCTGCAGGATTAGAGTATTTGCCAAATATACCTACAGAAGAGATATTTAGTTTACCACACAAATACAAAGTTAATGGTACCTTAGTAAGTTCAATGCCATTAAACCGTGGCGGACAACTAGTTGAAGATTTTAGATTTGAGTTTAAAGATGGTAAGGTAGTAGATTACTCTGCAAAATCAGGCAAACAGGTTTTAGATAATATTTTTGCGATTGACGAAGGTGCAAAATACTTAGGTGAGATTGCCTTGGTTTCCTATAACTCTCCAATTTCAGAAATGGGTGTTATGTTTTATAGTACCCTTTTTGATGAAAATGCTAGTTGTCACTTTGCCTTAGGTAGAGCTTATCCTTCTTGCATAAAAGATGGTGTTAAGTTAACTGCAGAAGAAAAAGAAGCAAAAGGTGTAAACCATTCCTTAACTCATGTAGATTTTATGGTAGGGACAAAAGACCTTAGCATTATTGGTGTTGACAAAGATGGTAAAGAGATAGATATCTTTAAAAATGGGCACTGGACATTTTAGTGATAACAGTTAAATATTAATAATAATAAAGCTTGCTCAAAATAGATAATCAAAATCTATTTTAAGTGGGCTTTTTTGTATAAATAAAATCAATTATTAACTTCTTAAGTAATCTTAAAAAATTAATTGCATTACTATTTAAACAAAAACTTTCATTTTACTTGTTAATATATTTTTTATGTGATAGTTTAAAATTAATTAGATAGTAAAAAATTACTAAATAGGGGGTTTTACCAATAGAGAATTTTCAATTTAATTTAAGCTTAGAGCATGAAAAAAGGGCAAAAAAAGTTCATAATGAGGCTGTAATAGTTGACATGTTATTTCAAGGACCAATTGGTACTTATGCAATTCCTCAAACGTTAAGCGACGAGTTAGCTAAAATTGTTAATGCAAAATACCCTCATGATGAAGTAGCACAAATACGGGAGGCAGCTAGCTTAATACATAAGTGGTCATTAAATGGTAGTATGACAAAGCTTTATTTTGATTGCTGGTATGAAAGTGGGATTACTGCTGGCAACAGACAACTGGCAGTAGATAGTTTAGAGAGCATTTTACATTCTATGTGTAATGTTCAAGTTCAGTTCGATAATTTTGACTGGTTAATAAAAGCTAAAACTGTTAATGACATCATTAAAGCAAAAAAAGAGAATAAAAAAGCAGGAATTGTTACTTGCCAAAGCACCATTGGCTTTGGTAAAAATCTTAATTTATTAGATACTGTTTATGACTTTGGCTTACGAGTTGTTCAATTAACCTATAATAATCAAAACTTAGTTGGCTCTGGTTGTATGGAGCCACACGCTGGTGGCATTTCAGTTTTTGGTCAAAAATTTATTAAAAAATTAAACGAGTTAGGCATAGTAGTTGACACAGGCCATTGTAATAAACAAACCACTTTAGATGCCTGTAAATACTCGAACGCACCTGTTATAGCTAGCCATACAGCTGTAGAAAAAGTATATAAACATAACAGAGCTAAAAGTGATGATGAAATAAAAGCAATAGCCGATACGGGAGGAGTTATTGGTGTATTTGCTGTTCCGTGGTTTATAGCAGAAGACCCTCAAAATACAAGTCTAAACGATTTTATAAATCACCTCGAATATATTATTAATTTAGTTGGGGTAGACCACGTAGCAATAGGTACAGATTGGCCAATGCCCCAAACTACGTGGATGGCTACAAAGTTTAAAAAACATATTACTCATACCATAGGCTTTGCAAAAGGAGATGGACCATCTACTGAATATGTAAAAGGATTTAAGGATTATAGGCAGTTTAAAAATATAACTAGAGGCTTAGTAGCAAAAGGATATAGTGATACCAATATTAAAAAAATCCTAGGTGAAAACTGGTTAAGAGTATTTAAAGAAGTATGGTAATAAGGAGGAGTAAAAATGTATAATGAAACTAATGAGACTTTAAATTTACTGTATGAACGTGGCAGTGTGAGAGCATTTACAGACAAGCCAGTAAGTAATGAAGTATTGAAACAAATATTGCTTACTGCTAAACATGCTGCTTCTGGTGGAAATCTCCAACCAGTTAGTATAATTGTTATTACAGATAAAGCAAAAAAAGAAGAGCTAGCTAAACTACCATATTTTAAATTTGCTACTAAAGTTCCTGTACTTATGCTCTTTTGCCTTGATTTATATAGAACTAAACGCTGGGCTGAGTTAGAGCATATGGCTTATACTGCTCATAAAAGCTTTAGACATTTCTGGATAGCTTTTCAAGATGTTATGTGTCACATGCAATCTGTATGTACAGCAGCAGACTCAGTTGGCTTGGGCAGTTGTATTTACGGCACCGTGTTAGAGTGTTTTTATGAGTTAAAAGAATTATTTAATTTACCTAATCAAGTAATGCCAATTAACCTTGTAAGTTTTGGTTATCCTAAACAAAAGCCCAGCATTAAACACAAATTAGAGCTAGATATGTTATGCCATATGAACGAGTATGAATATAAATCAGATAAAGATTTCTTAAATAAGATATATCAAAAGTTTGATAAGGACTTAGAGCTTAAACAGGAGTATTTATCTGAAATACACCGTGTTTGTAATAATGTAGAGGGCAAACAGTTTGCTGATGAAGCTGTTAGTTATTTAAAGCAACGAGGTAGTATTCCTCAAGTATGTAGATATTATGGTTATAAAAAATATAATGCAGATATTATGGCAAATCACAATTTACATTACACTCAAGTATTAAAGAATTTTGGCTTTGATATACTTGAGAAACATGATTTCTCAGGTAAATCAGCACCTAACTCTTAATAATTAATAAGTCAATTATTATAACTAGTTAAGCAATTATTTTTAAGATATAATGTAATTAGAAATAATTATTAATGAAAATGAGGCATATTATGAATAAAATAGAGGCCTATTGTGATGGTGGCTGTAGAAATAATCAGGCTAACAGTAATGTTGGTGGTTGGGGAGTATTATTGCAGTATCAAGGGCACGTAAAAGAATTGCGTGGTGGTGCTGTAAATACAACTAATAATATTATGGAGCTAACATCGTGTATTAAGGCTTTAGAGGCAATTAAAAAAAAATCAATACCCGTAAGTATTTTTTCTGATAGTGCCTATGTAGTTAAT
This sequence comes from Clostridium sp. 'deep sea', assembly GCF_014931565.1. Lineage (NCBI taxonomy): Bacteria > Bacillati > Bacillota > Clostridia > Eubacteriales > Clostridiaceae > Clostridium > Clostridium sp. 'deep sea'. The sequence continues at coordinate 1,163,521 of NZ_CP063353.1, read as the reverse complement.
GCCTTTAAGCAAGGCTGGATAACTAATTGGAAAAAAAATGGTTGGATTAATTCTAAAAAAGAGCCCGTAAAAAATAAAGAATATTGGTTTAAACTACTTGAGTTAATAGAAAAATTTGAGAGAGTAGAGTTTATTAAAGTTAAGGGTCATTCTACAAATGTTGGTAATAATAGAGCAGATGAATTAGCCAATATTGCCATGGATGAGGTTCTAACCAATAATAATTAAAACTTAAAATAATAGCAATAATTGTAGTGGCAGGCCTTGGTGTCTGCCTTAATTATTGGTAAAAAAGTTTCAACTCTACAAAGGTACAGTAATAAATTAGATAATCTTTTAGTTTAAAATAATCTAAATACCGATATTTTTAACCAGCTACATTTTAAACTGTAAATATTTAAATTAGCAAAGTGTTTAGAATATAAAGTGATTTTTTATTATGTTTATTAAGATTATATAAAATATTTAATAAAGAAAAAAATATTTTAAAAAGTGTTGTAATTATAAATAAAATTATTATAATTCTAGTAGATACTTTTTTAATTTCATAATTGTAATTATTTACTTAGGGGATAATGTAGCATGAAAAAAGATAAAGGATTTACCTTGTGTGAGTTAATAGCTGTACTTGCTATCTTAACAGTAGTGGTTAGTATAGTAGCACCTAAAATATTTAAGACTATTAGTAACAATAAAAGGATTGTATGTCTATTAAATCGAGATCAAATAGTAAAAAATTATAGATTGCAAAAGATTTTAACACCAAATCTTAGCTTTGAAACCTATTATAAAAATATAAATGACTATTTTACAAAAGAAGTTAGTTGTCCACATGGATATGATTTTACATTTTCAGATAATAAACTTATATGTCCTGTGCATGGTGCTGTTTATTTAAGTGTAACTAACGAAGAATATATTTACTACAATTTTTTTGATAGCAGTTTTAATCAATCACTCATTGAGAATATAATATTTCATGAGTTAGATGACTGGGATTTTACACATCATAATGGAAATGTTTTTTATACTAATAATTCAGTAGGTCAGAATAGATTTTTTTTAGAAAATAGCTTAGAGAGCTATAAAATAACTAGCAATGTTATTTTAAGTGGTGAAAATGGTTATGGAATATTTTTTGATTCGGTAACAGATAATGATGCTAAAGATGACGGCTATATTTTTCAGTTTGACTATGGTTATGATAATGGTATGTTTATTTTTAGAAAAAGAACAAATGGACATGAACACGCTCCCTTTATAAAAATAGATCCCCTTGATGTTTATGAGAGTTTTGATGAAAATAGTTATTGGAACACGGAGCATAAAGTTGAAGTTGAGGTTTTAAAAATTAGCGATACCGAAAAAAGGGTTAAGGTATATATAGATAACAAGGAAATAACCGAAAATAAAGTTGTAGTAATAAATACCCTAAACAGTAATGTAAAATACTTTGGTTTTAGAACATGGGGAAGTAGTAGAGTGTATATAAGGGATATACGTATTGACAGACTATATTAAAAGAAATTAAAAAGTGATCGGCTAAATGCGACCACTTTTTGCTATAGTAAGGTCCATAAACCTGATGTTAAAAAAAAAGGGTCGTGGAGGGCTATTGTACACTTTTAGGAGGTACTTTGAAAAGGAAATATCCACAACCCTAAAAATCAAAGACACTTGTTCGTTAATCTGCAATCTTAAACTCTACGTTTGTAACACACTCACTCTTACGTTGAAACCACAAATACACTGGTATGCCTAACACTGGCACAACTAAACCCAATAATGAAGATTTAAAATCGTTTATTAGGGTGTTTAGTAACAGTGCTACATTAATCATAAGTACTAATATTGGAACTAGAGGATATCCCCAAACTTTATAGGGGCGTTTTAAATTAGGTTGTTTCCTTCTTAAAATAAATAGTCCTGCAATAACCATAGTCGAAAATACCATGCCTGTAAAAATAACTAAGGTTGTTAATTGCGAAAAAGTTCCACTTAAAATTAAAACTATTGATAAAACTGCTGAAATAATTAATGAGGTTACTGGTGTACCAAATTTAGGGTGTATGGTGGCTAGTTGTTTAAAAAATAAGCCATCTCGTGACATAGCATAATACGAACGAGGAAAAGCCAAAACACAGCCATTGGTTGAGCCTAAAATAGATATTAAAGCTCCCCCTGTAATAACGATACCCCCAATACCACCAAATAGAGTTTTTGCTGCATCGCTGCTGGCGTATTAGAATTTATAATACTAGCTACAGGCAATACCCTTAGTAAGGCAATATTAAATAACGCATATAAAAGAGTAACACCACCTATCCCAATAACCATAGATAGTGGTAAATTACGCTCTGGATTTTTAATTTCTTCTGCTATGGTAGTAACGTTTGCCCAACCATCAAATGCCCATAAAGCAGCAATTAAAGCCAGACCAAAAGCACTTGCAGTTGACCCTAAAGAGCCTTGAGGTAAAAGTGGACTAAACTCAGCCGAGGTACCAAACATTAAACCAAAAGCAATTATGGCTACAATAGGAATTACCTTGGCAACTGTAAATACTTTTTGAACCCAGGCACCTTGTTTAACACCAATTATATTTATAGCAGTTAAAAAAATTACAGCAAAAATACTTAATAATTTAACACCTAAAGCAGATATATTTAAAAAGAAATTAGCATAGCTTGCAAAGGCTACTGCTAAAGCAGCTATAGAGCCTGGACCACCAACTAAAAATCCTGTCCACGTACTTAAAAATCCCCATATGGGTCCAAAGGCTTCTTTTAAATAAACATAACTTCCTCCACACTTAGGCATTGCAGCACCTAGCTCAGCATAACAAAGACCAGAAACAAGAGAAATAATACCAGCAACAAGCCATACCATTAACGCCATACCAGGAGCTCCAGCTCTATTAAAAACAAAAGTTGGAATAAAAAATATTCCTGAACCTATCATAATTCCTATAATAATAGTTATTGCATCAAATAAACCTAATTCTCTGCGTAATTTATTCATAGCTACCTCCAAATGATTTTGTTTTAAAAATGGAAACAAAAAAGACGTATAACAAGAGATACACTTGTTATACGTCTACAAAAAACCTTTGTAAAGACTGTCACAGTCAATCTCCCCCTCAATAGCGCTCCGTAACTAAAAAAATAATTACGACAGTGTTAAGTCTCTTAAACTTAACCCCAGTAAACAAACTTTGGCAGCTTTTTTACTTCGGCAAAAGACCCTTTTTTATTACCTCAACGATGCCTTTCTAAGTAATAATACTAATGACTTTTGCTCCTCTAGACGGGATAGCGCGATATTTAATTTAAACATACTGTAATTTAGTTAAGGTACTACTTAACTCTAATATTTTCAGTACATTGAAAGCTAATTTAGCATATATTCTTTAATGTGTCAACATAAATCAGTGAAATGAAACTACATAAAAGATTGTAGGAGATTAACAAAATAATATATTTTAATAGATTTTCTTACTTAATGCTTTATTAAAATTGCTGTAATAATAATATTTTGATCTATATTTGGAAACCTTATTATAGATACATATTAAAATTAGAATTAGGAGAAATTACCCATGTTAAAGTGGATTAAAAATAAATATAAACAGCAAATAGAGAGTATGCCAAGTCATGATAAATCAAAAACTGACCCAAGATTAGAGCGGCAAATTGCTAAAAGCTTATTTGTTAATCAAAAACGACTAGAACATATTTTAGGTGATAGTGATGACATTATTTATAGAAATTTAACCATTAACATAGATCAGCCGATAGCTGCAATGTTAATTTACATTAGGGGACTCATAAAAAAAGATACTATTAATGAAAACATCTTAAAACCACTAATGTATGAATATACTCAAAGCACAGATGATAAATTGTCTAATTCAAATGAGGAGAGTATTTTTGAATTTTTACAAAATAATATGTTGACTGTAGGCTGCCTTACTCCTGTAACTACTTATCAAGATATATTAAGCTCAATATTTAGTGGTAATACAGTATTGATAATTAACGGAGAACATGAAGCAATTTCTATGTATAGTAAAGGCTGGGATAAAAGAGGTGTTACTGAACCCCAAAACGACATTAGTATAAGGGGTTCACACGAGGGGTTTACTGAGAGTATAAGAACAAATACCGCCATGATTAGGCGTAGAATAAAAAACCATAATTTACGATTTGAATCATTTACCTTAGGTAGGTACTCAAAAACTAAAGTCTGTTTAGCATATATCAAGGGAATTGCTAACGAAGAAATAATTAATGAGGCACGCAAAAGAATTAACAAGATAGATATAGATGGAATATTAGAGTCTGGATACATAGAGCAGTATATTAATGACTCATCTTTTTCAATTTTCCCAACATTAGGTCATACTGAAAAACCAGATATTGTGTCATCTAAACTGCTAGAGGGTAGAATTGCAATTGTAACAGATAGTACCCCTACTGTTTTAACAGCCCCTTTTTTATTTGCAGAGGTTTTTCAGAGCCCTGGAGACTATTACTCCAATTTTATAGTTAGTAGTGTTTTTAGAATAATAAGATGGATCACTTATTTTTTAGCTGTGGCATTACCTGGTTTTTATGTTGCTGCTCAAGCCTTTCATTACGAAATGATACCTACCAAGTTAATGTTTACAATTGCTGCAGCACAAGAGGGTGTACCTTTTTCAGGTGTTATAGAAATATTATTGATGAGCACTTTTTTTGTAATTTTGAGAGAGGCAGGTATAAGGATGCCTCGCTCTATTGGTACAGCAACTAGTATTGTAGGAGCATTGGTGTTAGGAGATGCTGCAATTACAGCAGGACTAGTAGGAGCTCCTGCAGTAATGGTTACAGCAGTTTCAGGTTTATCTACCTTTGTAGTACCAATCTTGGCAGGTCCAATAACCATATTAAGGGTTTTTTTCATTCTGCTAGGGGGCTGTGCTGGTATATATGGGATAAGCTTAGGACTAATATTTTTACTTGCCCATATGTCAGCACTAACCTCATTTGGCATACCTTATATGGCTCCTATAGCTCCTTTTAACTTAAAAGATCAGCGTGATGAATTACTTAAAGCACCAATTTGGGCTGACCTAGAGCGACCAAATGAGTTTGCTGAAAATAATATTGTTAAACAAAATCCAAAATCTGCCTTAAAACCTTTGAGTGATGGTGAATTTATTATTGAAAATGAAGATGATAAATCTTAAGGAGGTATGTTATGGATAAAAGAATAAAACTTGAGTGTCGTCAGGTGGTTTATATACTTCTAATAGTAATATATTCAACAGCTGAATTTATCCTATCTAAAGACTCCTTTGAGAGTGCAAAACATGATAACTGGATGATTTCTATAATTTTAGGTATTTTTGGAGTAATTGTTGGGTATATCATAGTAAAATTGGCCTTAAAATTTAAAGATAAAACAATTGTAGAATATAGTAAAGAGATAGTTGGGAATAAAATAGGAACTATTATTGGTTTATTGTACTGTGTATTCTTTCTTCAACTTACTAGTATTATTATAGGTGAGTTTGTAGAGCTTTTAGCAGGTCCCTTTTATCCAAGTACTCCACTATGGTTTTTTGCTATTACCATTGTTATGGTAGCTAGTTATGTAGCTTATAAAGGTTTAGGTATTATAGGCAGGGTAGCTGATGTTATTATGCCCCTATATTTAATCGCAATTGTTATATTTCCATTGCTTAATATACCAAATATGGATTTATCTAATATTAAACCAGTTTTAGCTAAAGGCATAATGCCTGTAATTGAGGGCAGTAAAATAGGTACAATTTGGTATGGAGAGTTATCAGTTTTATTAATCATTTTTCCATTTTTAAAAAAACCTAAAAACGGATATAAAATAACCATTATAACAATAATTTCAATATCTCTGATCCTAACTATTTCAGCAATTACCTTAGTAGCTGTATTTGGAGATGAAATAGAATCTTTAACCAATCCTTATTTAGAACTAGTTAGGTATATAAAGATCTCAAACTCATTTGAAAGACCAGAGTCATTTTTGCTTTTTATTTGGACAAGTAGTTTAGTAATAAAAATAGCTGTGTTTTTCTATTGTGCTGTCACCTGTTTATCACAAGTGTTTAAAGTAAAAGAAAAGATAAATGTAGTAATTCCTACTGCAGCATTTTTAGTTATTTTGTCATTGATAACAATGCGTAGTTCGGCATTTTTACATTTTCTTATTGCAGAAATTTTGTTTATTCCTTACTTTATTATGCAGTGTGTTATTCCATTAATTTTACTAATAATTACTAAAATTAAAAAAGTTGGTGAAACATCATAAAAATAGCTAAATTGTTGATTATACTTATATTGTTATTTTTTTTATCAGGATGTTGGGATAGCCAAGAGTTGTCCCAAAGGGCTCTTGTTGAAGGCATAGGGGTAGATATAGAGGGTGATAAGTTTAAGGTTACTTGTCAAATAGTTCCTTCTGAGGCTGCTAAAGCTGTACTAGGAGGTACCACGGGTGGGGATCCTAACTTAATTTGGGATATTACAACTAAAGGAAAAACAGTTGCAGATGCTTTGTTAGAAACAAAAGTAATAACTGGACGAGACCCTTCTTTTTCCCATACACGAGTATTAATGTTTAGTAAAAATGCAGCAGAAAGAGGCATAAGAGAGGCTTTAGATTATTTTAAACGTAATGAAGAGATAAGAAGACGAGCTTGGATAATAATAGCAGATGATAAAATTGAGGACATTTTAAAAACCCAAAATAAACTTAATGTAATACCATCAACAGGCATATCTGTAATTATGGAAACATCCTCAGCCCATACAGATGTAGCTGCTATAGATTTACATTGTTTTAGTAAAAAAGCTGCTTGCTCTTCAAGCTGTGCGTTTGCTCCATTAGTAAGTTTAAGAGAAACTATTGGTAGAAGTGATGAAGAAGAAGTAAAATCAGGTAGTTCAAAAAAAGATAGTGGTGGATACTCAGAAGAGAGTAGCAAGTTGGTTGATTTTCATGAAACAGCAATTTTTGATGATTTTAAAATGATTGGTGTTTTAAATAAAAAAGAAACTAGAGGTTTACTATTACTTCAAAATAGAATAAAAGTAACAGCAGTAGACATACCAAGTCCTCGTAACCCTAGCTTGTTGTTAAATGTAAATGTAAGCACTATCAAAACATCGATAAAACCACAACTAAACAATGGTAATCTTATAATAGATATAAAAGTAAAATCAAGGGGTTATATTAATGAAAAACATGATTTTAATTTAGATATATCTAAACCAGAGATTATGAGTAAAATAGGCAAACAACTTGATAAAACATTAAAAGAAGAATTAACTATGGCCCTAAAAAAAGCGCAATCAGTTAAGGCAGATATATTTGATTTTGGTGACTTTATATATAAAAAGCACCCTAAACATTGGGAATTAATTAAGGATAATTGGCCGCAAGAATTCCAAAATATCGATTTTAAAATTGAGGTAAATTCTCAAATAAATTGGACCGGTAGAATAGACAACAAAGATTAGTTTATGTTGTAAATATAATAATTATCGTAATATAAAAGAAATAGACTTGATATCTTACATTACTTAGAGTTTATTTAACTATAATTGCTAGCTATATCTTTTAGTAGTATAATATATTAAACAATATTTATAGCACATATGATTGTGTTTTATATATGGCATAATAAAAAATAATGAGGTGATTATGTGAAAAAACTGAGAGATCCTGTAAGCTCAATAACTCATATGATTGGAGCAATTGCTGCTATTCCAGGACTAGTATTTTTAATACTTTATGCCTTAAAGTATGGTACAACAGTTCATTTAGTTAGCTATATTGTTTTTGGGATTAGCTTAATATTGCTTTATTCAGCGAGTGCTACTTATCACGGTGTAACGGTTAAGGATTCAATTATTAAGGTTTTTAGAAAAATTGATCACATGATGATTTTTGTATTAATAGCTGGAACATACACACCTATATGTTTGGTTGCTTTAAAAGGCACCTTAGGTTACGCCTTACTTATCACAATCTGGGCATTAGCAATTATAGGTATTGTACTAAAAGCCTTATGGATGAATATGCCCCGCTGGGTGTGTTCAGTGATTTATATTGCTATGGGTTGGTTTGCATTAGTTGCCATAGTACAGTTAGTATCTAACTTATCAACAGTAGCATTAATACTACTTTTAGCTGGTGGACTTTGTTATACTATAGGTGGAATAATATATGGTACCAAGTTTACTTTTATCAACTTCAAACACTTTGGTTTTCATGAGTTATTTCATATTTTTGTAATGTTTGGTAGTGCATTGCATTACTTCATGGTTATTAAGTTAATTAAATAAATTTATATAAAACTGAATATAACTTAAGATTAAATAAGCTGTCTACTATAGACAGTTTATTTTTTTAAATAGCCGAGAATTGTATAACATTTATATTTAGTGGATAAACCAAACATAAGTATAAGAAATGAGGTGCTTTATGTTTAAACCTAAATATGTGTACATAGAAAAAGATGCATTAGACTACTCGCTTGGCAAGAAAATACATGAATACTTTAAAAACACAAATAGTGAAATAATATTACTGAAAGGTAATAGAGTAACTGGTTTACCTACCGATTCAATGCAAAATAGGCATCAACATGGAAAAAATAGCTTAGTAGTGGCAGTTAGGAAATCCTTAAAATTTCAAACCTGTAAACCTTCAGCTCACTATCAGTTGCCTTTAGTTACCGGTTGTATGGGTAACTGTGAATACTGTTATTTGCAGACTAGGTTTAGTAAATCTCCTTTTACAAAACTTTATGTTAACATACCAGAAATATTAGCTAAGGCTGAAGACTATATCAAGGAACGAGAGGATATTACAATCTTTGAGGGAGCAGCAGTTTCTGATCCTGTTCCTGTAGAGCCTTACACGGGAGCTTTAGCTAAAAGCATCGAATTTTTTGCTAACAATAAAAAAGCTAGATTTACCTTTGTTACTAAATACAATAGTGTTGATTCACTCTTAAAGCTTAACCATAATAACCATACCACAATAAGGTTTAGTCTTAATATAGATAGTGTTATAAAAAAATTTGAACACCGTACGCCTAACCTTAGGCTTAGGTTAGAAGCAGCCCATAAAATAGCCAAATCTGGCTATGCTTTAGGTTTTATTATTGCCCCAGTTATGTTAGAAGGAAACTGGCAAGATGACTATTTAGGGCTGTTAAATAATATAAATAATCAGTTTAAAAACATTAAAAAGCCTATTGTTATAGAGGTGATATCTCATAGGTTTACAGCTAAAGCCAAAGAGACTATTTTAAGCCTGCACCCCAATAGTGAGTTGCCAATGAGTGAAGAAGACCGTAAGTTTAAGTTTGGACAGTTTGGTTATGGTAAATATATTTATCCTAAAGAAAAAATGCAGGAAATGAAACAATTTTTTGAAAACCATATTAAAAACATGGGAGATAAGTGGAGAATAAAATATATTATTTAGCAATGGGTGTTTTTTAACACGGGGTAGACTCATCTTCGATTTCGTGGGGTGGGTAGTTGATAAATCAACTACGGTGTGGGTAACCCTGCGTGTTACGGTTTGGGCTGGTGCGGGGTTTAAAAAATAAAAGCTAGTAGAGCCACTTGACAGATTGTTTCGAGTAACTTAATGTTTTAGATATAAACAAATCTTGGGAGGGTACTAAAAATGAGTAGAGACGAACGAGATACAATTTTTGCCCGTATGGCTTGGTCCAAAAATTCAGAGGCTTATAAAGATTATTATTCTAAAAATCCTAGTTTAAAAGATGAGGACGATGAGCTAAGGGCTTTACCCCCAATTTGTGGAGAGGGAACAGCTACCTATGACCCTATAAATGCGCCAATAGCTGATGCTGTTTTTCAGTTTTTAGGTGATATTAGGCATTTAGCTAGCGGTGCAGCTAATACTCAAAAAACAGTAGTAGATAGCAAACTAATAACCAAACGCCTTAAGGGATTAGCAAAAAAATATGGAGCATTGTCGGTTGGTATTATTTCTATGAAACCTGAGTATTATTATAGCTTTCGTGGCAGATGGTCAGAAAACTATGGTGATGTGGTTGATGAGAAAGATAAACCATACGGAATAGTATTTACAGTAGAAATGGACAAAGACATGATTAATCGTGGCCCCCAACTAGCTGAGGTGATTGAAACATCACATGGCTATGTAAAAGCAGCAATAATAGGCATGGTTTTAGCCTATTATATAAGAGCTTTAGGTTATGAAGCCCGTAATCATATGGACTCCAACTATCTTTTAGGTGTAAAAAGTCCAGCCGAACTAGCAGGATTAGGTGAAATAGGGCGTAGTGGCTTACTAATTACCCCTGAGAACGGTTCTGCGGTACGAATAGGTGTTGTTACTACATCACTGCCTTTAGAAGTAGACAAACCCCAAAATTTTGGTATAAAAGAATTCTGCGAAATCTGCAATAGGTGTGCTCGTAACTGTCCAGCACAGGCCATAAGCAGAGAACACAGTAGACAAACAGAGCAAGGAGCAAAATGGGACTTTAGTCAAACCTCGTGTTACAGACTTTGGCGACATGTTGGTACAGACTGTGGAATATGTATAAGTAGTTGCCCATTTGTAAACGGTTTAAAAGTAGATAAGGTGAAAGAGTCTGTTGGTGATGAGGATAAAATGAAGGCATTGCTAAAAGAATATGAGCAACAGTTTGGGGTGCAGCGGCCGTATATTAAAACCCCACCCGAATGGCTCCTTTAAAATCTCGAGAGAATGCACACTAACTGCGTTGTACGAAATTTAAAAATCACACGTATACTAAAGTATTACGTGTGCCTTTTAAATTTCTAGCGTCTTGATCTTGAAACATTTCTGAAATCCTAAGATTATTAAGGTAAATAACTTGTAGGGTACGCATTGCATGCGTACCGCTGTTTGGCATTACGTTAACTTTGTTATCTAAATATATTACGTGTGCCTTTTAAATTTCTAGCGCCTTGATCTTGAAACATTTTTGAAATCCTAAGATTATTAAGGTAAATAACTTGTAGGGTACGCATTGTATGCGTACCGCTGTTTGGCATTACGTTAACTTTGTTATCTAAATATATTACGTGTGCCTTTTAAATTTCTAGTGCCTTGATCTTGAAACATTTTTGAAATCCTAAGACTATTAAGGTAAATAACTTGTAGGGTACGCATTGCATGCGTACCGCTGTTTGGCATTACGTTAACTTTAATATCAAAATATAGTATGTGTGTCTTTTAAATTTCTAGCGCCTTGGTATTGAGACATTCTCGAGATTTTAAAAAGTAAGTGTATAAATGCCCAATCTCTGCGTTGTTCAACAAATCTCTAACCTCAGCATACTATATGTATAGCTTCGCCTAGAGATTTGTTGGCGCCTTGATCTTGAAACATTTCTGAAACCCTAAGATTATTAAGGTAAATAACTTGTAGGGTACGCATTGCATGCGTACCGCTGTTTGGCATTACGTTAACTTTAATATCAAAATATAGTATGTGTGCCTTTTAAATTTCTAGCGCCTTGATCTCGAAACATTTCTGAAATCCTAAGATTATTAAGGTAAATAACTTGTAGGGTACGCATTGCATGCGTACCGCTGTTTGGCATTACGTTAACTTTGTTATCTAAATATATTACGTGTGCCTTTTAAATTTCTAGCGCCTTGATCTTGAAACATTTCTGAAATCCTAAGATGATTAAGGTAAATAACTTGTAGGGTACGCATTGCATGCGTACCGCTGTTGCATTACGTTAACTTTATAGTACGTGTGCCTTTTAATTTAGCATGACGTTTGCCAAACAACTGTTTTGAAACGTTTCTCAATGCCTTATGTTTTAATTATAACAGGGGTCAGACCTCTTGCTTATTAAGATATATAGCCTTTTTAAATACAGAAAAACTAAACAAGTTAATCTAAGCTTATGTAAAAGAGGTCAGACCCCACCATGAGGATAGCCAGACGTTTGGGGGAGTTTTTTATAATAGGTTTCCTAGTAACCAAAACAGGCGAACAATCGCATTTTTTATATAGGTTTTCTTAATACAAAAAGGACGCCAATTGAGCGCCCTTACATTTCATGTTTGTCTATGCTTTAAAGTAAATCGAAAAAATACAGTTTGAATTAACCAATAACATGATGAATTCCGCGACAGCCCAAACCGTATGCCGTTAGGCATACCCACTCCGCAGTAATGAATTTACAGCTCACCCCATGAAGTCTAAGGGACCAGTCCAAAATTCATTTATTCTTTTCATCTTCATCAACAAATTCGCCCTCAGCATCAATGTCATATTTTTTACGGTTTTTAAATATATCAAATATATTGTTGTTTTTTTTAACACCTGCTTCTTTATTAGCTATATTTACAAATATCTTACTCCCTATCCAAATTACTACTAAATCGTCGAATGGTAAAAATGGTAATAGGTCAGGAGCCAAGGTATATGTTCCAACTAATAGCAGGTATATTAATTTTGTTGTAAATTTAACACTTTTATTACGTAATAGATTCCAAACCTGTGCAAATAATCTAACAATCATAGTATCACCTAAGGATATTATAACACTATTTAGCTGATAAAATCTAAATTTACCTCTTAACAATTCATCAAATGCCTTTTATAATAGAATTGTAAATAGAAAAAAGGAGTTACCATATTGAATATCGCATTTTTTCTCAAGCCAAAGAGTGAAACTATTTACATTTCAACTGAATCGTCTGTAAGACAAACGCTTGAAAAAATGGAGCATCATAGTTATACAGCAGTACCTATAATTGATGAAGGCGGAAAATACGTTGGTACTATAACAGAAGGAGATTTATTATGGTACCTAAAACAAAAAGACTTTCCCGATTTATTTATGTTAGAAGATGCTTCAATAATGGCAGTTGTAAGAAGAGTACAGAACAAATCAGTTCCTGTGCACGCAGAGATAGAAGAGTTACTTGAGTTAGCAACTAATCAAAACTTTGTACCTGTGGTTGATGACCAGGGTACATATATAGGTATAGTAACAAGAAAAACAATATTACAATTCTTCTATGAAAAGTTTAAAAAGTAATTTACTCACAACAAATTAAAAACGAAGAAGCTGTATTTTAGTAAGTTATTGCTAAAATACAGCTTTTTTTATTTGTTAGATTATCATGCCTTATTTTAATAAACCTAAAATATATTAATAATTTAGCTATTAAACTTTTAACTGAAACAAAAAAAGGGGTTACCCCCTTTTTAGTTTTATTAATTTTTATTCCGTAGGTTGATCTGGAGTATCTGGTAAAACAGGTGCAGTTGGGGCAATTTCGTTAGCTTTGCTTTCTAATTGTGCCAATACCTTACTTAGTTCTTCTAAGTGCTTACCATATTCAGCCCAATTACCTGCTTGAGAGGCACTATTCATTTTTGCGTAGAGCTGTTTTGCATATGTTGCTAGCTCTTTAATGGTGTCATAACCCTCAATTGGTGGTTCAGGAATATCGGGTTTTTTGCCTTCCCCAAATATTCTAAGTAATGCTTCATCTAAGGTTTTTTCCATAACCAATACATCACCATAAGCTACAACTATTCGTTTAAGCTCTGGCAAACCCTGAGCGCTAGCTTTAAGATAAATAGGTTCAACATAAAGTAAAGATTGTTCTATTGGTATAACCAACATATTACCTCTTATTACCCCCGAGCCTTGCTGTGACCAAAGAGTTAATTGCTGAGATATTTCAGTATCTTGGTCAATACGATTCTCTATGTTTAGAGTACCATTTATAAACTCTTGTCGGGGTAACTGATAGAGAACTAACTCTCCATAATGCTCATTATCCATACGTGCTGCCATAAGTGCAACTAAGTTATTGCGTTCAGCTGGAGTAAAAGGAAGCATTAAAATAAATTCTTCTTTATCTTCGTCTGGCAAACGCATTAACAAGTAGGTAGGATCAACTTGAACCTGACCACTCTGTGAATAAACCTCGTTGGCTACTTTCCAGGCATCATCTTTATAAAAGAAGGTATTAACATCAGTCATATGATAATGCAGTAACATTTGAGACTGCACCTTAAATAAAGTTTCCGGATACCTAACATGTTGTTTAAGTCCAGCTGGCATATTACTTATATCTGTAAATAAGCCAGGGAATATTTTATTATATGTTTCAACTAATGGATCTTTGTTTTTATACATATAAAAATTGGTTGTTCCATTATAGGCATCTATAACAACTTTAACTGAGTTATTAATATAGTTTAAACCATCTTGATATGGTTGTGAATATGGATAATACTTAGTATAAGTATAAGCATCTATCATCCAGTATAGCTTTTTATCATTAATAACTAGATAAGGATCAGAATCATAAAGTAAAAATGGAGCAATTTTTGAAACTCTATCCTTAATATTACGGTTTATTAAAAGTTTACTTTCACTATTAATGTCTTGATTGAGAACAAGTTTAAGAGTATTAAGTCTTGCACTATATAGTAGTTTATTTAAGAAATTAAGCTTAATACCATCACTGCCGGTATAGTAAGTTGTTATAGGACCGTCAGCACTAGTAAAATCAATTTCAGGTGTGTCCGTATTTGTAATAATGTAATGATCTGTTTGCTCACCAAAATAAATATCGGGTTGTTCAATTTCAATGTCTTCCGAGTAAGACTTTGGTGGTATCTGGTGTACCATAAATGTTGGCAAACCTTGAGCAGAAGCCTCATTTACAGGTGAAACAACAGCACCTTGTCCATGGGTATATTTTAAGTGAGTATTAATCCATGTTTTTGCTGAACCCTCAAGCTTTTCAATATTAAGCTCACGAGGACTAAGCATTAACTGACGTAACTCCCCATTAATCATATAGCGATCTATATCTACATCAAGAAAGTCGTAGTAAGGACGAATCGCTTCAATCTGATTATAGGTATCAATTAATGGTCTAAGGTCGTGTAAACGAATATTGTCAATAGTATTTAGATTATTGTCTAAGTCCTTTTTAGTTAAGTTTGTGGTAGCAGGAAAATACTTTTCAGCCATATTAGATAAACCATAAGCCTGTCGAGTAAAGGTTATATTGTTTTCAATATAAGGTGACTCTTTTTCGAGTTCGTTTGGTTTAACCACAAAAGATTGTATTATAGATGGATATATACTACCTACAATGGTACTAAAGGCAATTAAAACTACGGGTACAATAACAAGTAAACGTACACGTTTAAGTTTAATATTAGCTAAAAATATAACTGCACCAATAATTGCCATGAAAATAAGTAAAAAATAAATTGGCCTAGAAGCATATAAGTCTGTATAACTTGCACCAAAGGCAACCCCTCGAGGAGAATACATTAACTGATCTGCACTAAGTTTGTAACCAAGTCCTTTTAATAAAAGTGCAAATGCGCCAATAATAGATAAATGGCTTATAGCACTATTAAAAGTACGCTCTGAGCCAGGGTGTGATTGAAACTTTTGAAAAAGGCCTACAAAGTAGTAGATTGCAGCCACACCGATAGCAGCAATAAATGAGATACTTACAAGTGTTTTATTTATTGTTAAAAAGAAAGGCAATTTAAATATGTAGTATCCAATATCGGTTCCAAAGATTGGATCTGCTATTCCAAATGGTGTCGCATTTAAAAACTGGGCAAATTGCATCCAGCTTTGACTACCAGATATACCTGCTGCAATGCCAAAGAAAAGTGATGCTAACAAGATAATGATTTTGGCATATTTTCCTTTAACAAATTCTGTTATATAATCTGCAGTTGTAAGTCTTTTTTTAAGAAACTCAATGTTATCTTCTGAAAAATCGTTATGTGATGGTGTTTTGGCTAAGAGTTTTCTTGCTATCGACAAATTTATGTAGATAATAATAAAGACTATTAGGCCAATAGTAGCCCCAGATAACACTTTTAAGAACAGAGTTCTGGTAAAAATGCTACCGAAGTTGATTGAATGAAACCATACCCAATCAGTATATAAGGCTAAAAATTGAAACAGCACAGCGATTATAATGAAAACTGTCGCAATTATTGCTATTAATCGTTTTCGCATTGCCATTTACCTCCAATATAAATGTATTATAATTATACCACAGTAGCTAACATATAAAACATGAAGCCTGTAATAATTTATTTTAAGTAAATATAATGTAGGCTTTTTTTTAAGAATGCAAATCAAATAAGTTAAAAATAACTTATTTAAATTACCTACTAAAGTACTTTAGAGTATTTTTAATTTTTTAATGTAAGATTTAAAAGAGCATGGTATAATGTTAAATGCTGTAATTTTTTAATATCGATATTAATTAAAAGTTAGATATTTAGGAACATTTTGTGGTTATTAGAGACTATAGTAAACGGGTATTAATGATAATATAGGTAAGTGTTTAATAACTAATATAGTTTAAATAAGCTAATTTTAAATTAGTTAAATCATATATTGGAGGTTTAAAGTTGAATCAATATGTATTAGAAGACATAAAAAACCTTGATCAAGTAAAGGTTTACTTAGAAAAAGGAAATGAGTTTTTGGGTGTAAAAGGCTATACCGATCATGGTTTACGCCATGCTGGTGTTGTTAGTAAAATTGCCTATAATATTTTGCACGAGCTAAAGTACCCTAAACGAACCTGTGAACTGGCAGAAATAGCAGGTTACTTACATGATATTGGTAACTTTGTTAGTAGAGATGAACATGGACAAACAGGAGCTATTATAGCTATGAGAATCCTTGAGGATTTAAAAATGCCTTACGATGAAGTAGCCACAATTGTATCAGCTATCGGCAACCATGAAGAAACAAATGGCCAAATTATAAGTGAAGTATCTGCCGCTTTAATTTTAGCTGATAAATCAGATGTACATCGTTCACGAGTACGTAATAGAGATAAGTCGACATTTGATATTCATGATAGGGTAAACTTTGCATCTCAAAAGTCCGCATTAATAGTAAAAAATGATAAAGACGGAAACCACATTGTTTTAGATATTAATATAGACACGTCAATATCACAGGTAATGGAATACTTTGAGATTTTTTTAACCCGTATGGTAATGTGTAGAAGGGCTGCTGAGTTTCTAAATGCAAGGTTTAATTTAGTTATAAACAAATACCAGCTATTATAAGTTTGTTATAAGTATGTGATAAGTAGTAATCATTCATTGACACCATAAAATGGGTCAGGTTATAATGTTAAGGATGTGTATGTACGGAGAGGAGAAGATGAAATGCGCTCATCTAAAAGCATAATAGCTCTAATTTTGCTAATTGTCATAATTGGCGGTGCAGGAGCTTATGTTTATTATGAAATTTTTAACAAAGATGCATTAGCTTTGGGACTCGACCTAGAAGGTGGAGTATACGTGTTGTTAGAGGCCGATGTAGCAGATGGTGTTACAGTGACCAAAGATGATTTAGAAAAAGCTAAGGCTATCATACAAAACCGTGTTGATCAACTGGGTACCAAAGAGCCTGAGATAACAATTGAGGGTGGTAATAGAATTCGTATTGCAATACCTGGAGTACAAGATCAAGAACAGGTTTTAGATTTAGTAGGAAAAACTGCTTTGCTTGAGTTTAAATCGGCCAAAGTAGTTGATGGACAAGTTGAATATACTCAAATTGTTTCTGGTAAAGATTTAAAAGAGGCTGTAGTTAAGTTTGACCAATACGGCAAACCTTATGTAGCTTTAACTTTTAATGATGAAGCTGGTGCAAAAATGAAAGAGTTTACAGGCAAAAATGTAGGAGAACTACTCTACATTACTCTTGATGATGTTGCTATTTCAACACCTCGAATAGAACAAGAGGTTGGTAAAGATGCTAGTATTTCTGGCTCGTTTACAGATGAGCAAGCTGGTAAGTTAGCACTATTACTTCGCTCTGGTTCATTGCCTATTCCATTAGTAGCTCGTGAAACGCGCGCGATAGGTCCAAAATTAGGACAAGACTCCTTGAGTACAAGTATGAAAGCTGGAATTATTGGTGCTATTTTAGTTCTATGTTTTATGATATTTTTCTATAGAGCTTTTGGTTTAGTAGCAGATATTGCTTTAGCAAGTTATATGACAATAGTTATGGCAGGTTTAATAGTAACTAATTCTACTATCACCCTACCAGGTTTAGCAGGTTTAATACTTGGTATAGGTATGGCAGTAGATGCAAATATAATTATATTTGAAAGAGTAAAGGACGAGATTAGAAACGGTCACTCAATTCGCTCTGGTATTGAAACTGGTTTTTCTCGGGCTATAGTTACAATTTTAGACTCAAATATTACCACACTTATAGCCGCAGCAGTTTTATACTGGTTTGGTAGTGGTCCAATTAGAGGTTTTGCAGTTACTTTAACAATGAGTATCTTAGGAAGTATGATAACAGCTGTGTTTATAACCAGATGGTTATTAAGGCTTTCAGTTAATAGCGGACTCATTAAAACTAAAAAAGCAATTGGTGGAGTAAAGGAGGCAGTTAAATAATGAAACTACAAATTATTAAAAATCGTAAAAAGTTTTATTTGCTTTCTGCCATTATTTTAATTATTGGTATTGGATCACTATTTGTAAGAGGTCTAAACCTAGGTATAGACTTTACAAGTGGTACAATTTTAGAGATTGATTTAAAACAAGATGTACCAACAGGTGATGTAAGAGCAATAGTTAATGAAATGGATTTAACTCAAGAGCCTGTTGTTAGAAAACTTGGTGAGTCTAATGTAGTTCAAATAAAGACCGAAACTTTATCTGATGATCACCGTCAATCTTTATTAACTAAACTAAGAGAGACTTATCCTGAGTCTACTTTAGAAAAAGCGGATTTAGTTGATCCTATTTTTGGTAAGGAATTGGCACGTCAGGCCTTTTTCGCTTTATTAATTGCCAACTTTTTAATGGTAATTTATATTACTTGGCGTTTTGAATTTAAGTTTGCAATTGCAGCTATTTTAGCTTTATTACATGATGTTATTGTGGTATTAACAGTATTTTCAATTGCACAAATTGAACTTAATAGTAGTTTTGTTGCTGCTATTCTTTTAATTGTTGGTTACTCAATAAATGATACTATTGTAATATTTGACCGTATCAGAGAAAACTTAAAACGTCGTAAACGTGGTGAGCCAATTGAAGAAACAGTTAATTATAGCTTACAACAAACAATGAGACGCTCAATCAACACCTCAATAACAACACTATTAGCAGTTGGTTCATTATTGTTCTTAGGTGGAGCAACATTAAGACCATTCGCTTTAGCGTTATTTGTGGGTATTATTAGCGGAACATATTCTTCTATTTTCTTTGCCAGTCCTATATGGGTTGACTGGAAAAAAAGATCAGCCTAGTGCTTCATAAATGCACAAGCTCGTCGTTGCCTAAAAATTTCTGAGTTCAGCATACTGCATGTATAGCTTCACCCAAAAATTTTTATGCACCTTGATCTTGAAACATTTCTGAATCCCTAGATCTAATCTTTAAGTTAATAGTTATAAAGGCACTTCCATGTTGGGAGTGCTTTTTTGATAATAAAATATGGCGTTGCTCAAAAAAATACTAACCTCAGCATACGACATGTATAGCTTCGCCTAGTATTTTTGTGGCACCTTGATTGCAAAACATTTCTGAAATTCTAAACTAGATTTCACAGATTAGGTTTTAAGAGCACTTCTTTAGGGAGTGCTTTTTAGTCAACTTCCGTAAATGTTTTATGAAAATTTCTGAGTTCAGCATACTGCATGTATAGCTTCACCCAAAAATTTTTATGCACCTTGATCTTGAAACATTTCTGAATCCCTAGATCTAATCTTTAAGTTAATAGTTATAAAGGCACTTCCATGTTGGGAGTGCTTTTTTGATAATAAAATATGGCGTTGCTCAAAAAAATACTAACCTCCAGCATACGACATGTATAGCTTCGCCTAGTATTTTTGTGGCACCTTGATTGCAAAACATTTCTGAAATTCTAAACTAGATTTCGCAGATTAGGTTTTAAGAGCACTTCTTTAGGGGAGTGCTTTTTAGTCAAATTCCGTAAATGTTTTATGAAAATTTCTGAGTTCAGCATACTGCATGTATAGCTTCACCCAAAAATTTTTATGCGCCTTGATCTTGAAACATTTCTGAATCCCTAGATCTAATCTTTAAGTTAATAGTTATAAAGGCACTTCCATGTTGGGAGTGCTTTTTTGATAATAAAATATGGCGTTGCTCAAAAAAATACTAACCTCAGCATACCTTATGTATAGTTTTGCATAGTAGTATTTTTTAGCGCTTTGATTGTAAAACATTCTGCGTACAGAATTGAAGCTAGATTAAGAAATAGCATAAATCTTCCTAAACATAATATGGCTAACATATTTTGGGAAGATTTTTGTGTATAACGCTGAGATAGTAGTGTTTTTTGTTATGCAAATTATCATACAATAACACCATCAATTATACTATAATTATTGAAGCAACACTTGATAGAAAGTAAAACCATCTATCAATATGCTACAATACATACGAGGTGATTAATATGCAAATTACAATAAATGAAATGCTCAATTTACCAACGTTTAGTAGTTTTAAACTAGTGGCTGGCAAAGAGGGTTTACATAATTATGTTAAAAAGGTTGGTATTATTGATCACGAGACCCAAGATATGATTATTAACAGTTTTGAGGTAAATGAGTTTGTATTAAGTACCTTCTTAGGTATTAAAGAAAATCCCGAGCAGTTACTTATTTATGTGCAAGAGTTAATTAAGGCTAGAGTAAGTGGTCTTGCAATTAAAGATATCTTTTTTAGGCAGTTGCCTCAAAATATTATAAACTATGCAAATAAACATGCTTTTCCAATTTTTATTTACAGTAAGGTTTATTACGAAGACATAATAATGAGTGTTTTAAATGCTAATAAGGAAAAACAATGCATTATATCATTGCAACATAAACTAAACGATATAAAGTGCGGAAAGTTAAAAAAAAATGATATTAAGCAGCAGGCACTATCTATAAATAAAGGATTTAAAAATAATCACTATGTAGCGTTTTGTAAACCACATAAAAATCTCTCATTAACAGGTCAAGCAGTATCAACTTCACTAGTTAAATATCATAATACTCACTCTATTATTCCATATAAAGAGGGAGTACTGGCTATATTTACTGCAAACAGAGCTTTTAAAGTAGAGTATCTTATAAATTCATTAGCTAACATAGGAATAACAACTAACAGCTACGTAATAGGTGTTAGTAACAATTACAGCCAATTATATGATTTAACTAAATCTATAAATGAAAGTTTATATGCCTGTGAGTATGCATTTAAATTTAACTTAGAAATAATCTCCTATAATGATTTAGGTATAAATAGAGCATTGTTACCTTTGCAAAATAATGAATGGCTTACCAGTTATGCCAAAAAAGTTATTACCCCGTTACTAACATATGACTTGCAAAATGATTTTACACTACTTAAAACAGCTATCTGTTATGTGAAAAATAACGGAGACATAAAATTAACAGCTAAAGAGTTAATTCAACACAGTAATACTGTAAGATACCGTATTAATAAAATAAAGCAACTAATAACATGTGAAGCTGGGGTAAACGACTTTTACTTAGAGCTTAGTTTAGCTATAAGTACCTATCTATTAAAACCTTTTTCTTTATAAAAATTACAAAATACTTTAATGCTTTTTTATATTTTTACAATGCTTTTTTCTCTTCAATAGGTTAAGATAGGTAAGGCAATGAATGAGAGGAGTGCAGTTGATGACTAAAAAAATAAAAGCAGATTTAGCATTATTTATAGTAACTATGGGGTGGGGAGCATCGTTTTTTTTAACAAAGAGTTCTCTAGCTCATTTAAATACTTTTAACTTCTTAGCTATAAGATTTTTTGTTGCATTTATAATTTCTTCTTTGATATTTATAAAACAAATGTTATGCATAGATAAAGCTACTCTAAAATATGGTTTATTAATAGGCCTAGTATTATATGCTACATTTGCCTTGCAGACTTTGGGTTTAAACTATACTACAGCCTCAAAATCAGCATTTATTACAGGGATTAATGTAATGTTGGTTCCTTTACTCTCTACTATTTTATTAAAAAAAGCTCCTAATAAAAAAACAATATTAAGTGTTATTATTGCTTTTATAGGATTAGGATTGTTAACAATAAATAAAAATATCCAGGGAATAAACATTGGTGATTTTTATACCTTTATTTGTGCTATTGCCTGTGCATTTCATATTTTACTAACTGGTAAATATACTAAAAAAACTAATTCTATAGCTTTTGCTGTGGTGCAAATAGGGGTATGCGCGGTATTAAGCCTAATAACCTCTTTAGTATATGAACAGCCTGTACTACCAACTGACTTTAATATTTGGAGAAATATATTTATACTTAGTGTGGTATGTACTTCGGGTGCTTATATTGTGCAAAGTGTTGCTCAAAGGTATACTAGCGCAACACATACAGCTTTAATATATACTACTGAGCCAGTGTTTGCTGCTGTGTTTGCTTATATATTTTTACATGAAGTATTGAGCATAAAAGGTTATGTTGGTGCTTTGTTAATAGTTAGTGGAATGTTATTTACCGAAATAAATTTTAAAAAAATTTTTAATAATAAAAAAAATGTTAGCGTAGCTGATTAATTAAAACTTAATTGCAAGTTAAGTATATCACTTGTTAACTATAGTTAAATAACTTTAAAGCATTTTATAAAAATAAAAAAATGGGCTGCCTCATTAGCAAAAAAAGAGCTAATGTAGCAGCTTTTTTGCATATCACTAAGTTGGTAAACGAGTATCTAGTTTGACTAGTTAATTAATATATTTTAATAAGATATGCTTAATTACATCTTTTTTTACTCAATGAACTCAAATAATGCTAATTATTATGTAATTATCTTGTGTAATATCCTAAGATTATCTTAAAATAAGCTATAATTAAGTTAGTTTACATAAAAAAGAATTAAGGAGTAAATTATGAACCGACAGGAACTGAAGACTTTATTATTAAAAATGAAAAAAACAAATTTTGAAATTCCTAAATCAGTTGATGCAAACGATTTAACTAACAATATGGTTAAATGTATTGGTGATATTGATCCAGTGTTTAGAGATGAGTTAATTCTCTCGTGTTTATGGACACTTATAGAGAGAGATGATGTTTCAATAAAACAGCAAAACGTTATTTTAAAAGATTTATTATCTAATGAACATCTTTTTTTAGGGCTAGGTGAGATTGAGCATGATACGGTATTTAACCGTACATTTTCAAATCTCATAATAGGTGTTTTAGTAGCAAAGCTAGAAAACATAAATTATACTTTAATTGTAGATAGAGTACTAGATTATGGACATAAAGAGTTAGATTTAAGGGGTTATGTAGAATGTAAAGGATGGGCTCACTCTACAGCTCATTTAGCCGACGTTTTAGTAAGTCTGGCAGCTCATAATAAAGCAACAGCCCAAAGCCTAAAAATGATGCTTGAACTTATTCACAAAAAAACAACGGATAATTCTTTTACTTATATTTATGGTGAAGATGAGCGTATGGCAAGAGCAACAGAAGTTATATTTAATAACAAGAATTTAAAAGAACATGAAATAGCAAGTTATATTAAAAAGTTTAAGAAAATAGAAGGTGAATACCTAGATTGTTGCCAAGGTAATTTTAATGCTAAAAATTACTTAAGAAGTTTATATTTTAGACTACGTAAGATAAATTATGATCCCCAGATAGTTAAGGTTATTTACTTAGTATTAACAGAAGAATTCTAAAACTTTATTGAGAAAAATAATAATTAAATAATACTTTATTTAATTATTGCCAGTATGTATTTAGTGTACAGCAAGTCTAATAAAGCTATTTGGCTGTTTTTATTTATATTGTTAAATTAAGACTACAATTATCATGAATTTTGAGTTAAGATATGAATAGTCTGTTTTGTAGCAAGGTAAGGAGGTGTATAGATATGTCTGTTATGATTAAGGATATTCTTCAGCTAGAGGTGTTTAAAAATCATAAATTATTAGCCGGTAAAGATGGTTTAACTAATTTAGTAGATAAAGTAGGAATAATAGACCATGAGACTGAGGATATGATAATTGGTAGTTATGAGAAAGGTGAGTTTGTAATAAGTACCTTTTTTATTATTAAAAATAATGCAAGCAAATTATTTGACTATGTACGAAATCTTGTACAAGCTAATACGAGTGGTTTAGCCATAAAAGATATTTATTTTAGTAATATACCTCAAAATGTAATTGATTTTGCTGACGAAAATAATTTTCCAATATTTATTTTTCAGGAAGTATTCTACGAAGATATTATAACTAGTATAGTCAATGCCATAAAAGACAAACAATGTATTGAAACAGTAAGTCTAAAAATAGACAATATTTTAACTGGTAATTTGAATACAACTGCAATAAAAAAATTAGCCTTAAAAATTAATAGAAATTTCGCAGAAAAACACGCAGTGGTTTTTTGCAAAGCAAAAAATACTAATAAAGCACTTAGCATTTGGCAGTTCTTACAAAAGTTTAAACCATTTAATAGGTATAATTCAATAATTCCTTATAATAATGGTTATTTAATTATATATACATTTCAACAATTAAAAGAGGCAGATTATGAAACTATTATTATTAATAGATTAAGTGACATAGGATTTAATTGTAAAGATTATAATATAGGAGTTAGTAGCCTTTATTACAAACTAGATCAATTGTATCTTTCCATTAATGAAAGCATGTTTGCATATACCCATACCTTAACTACTGATAATAATATTTCTTATTTTTATAGAATAGGAACAAGTAAAATTTTAATACCTGTGCTAGATAACTTGTGGGTTAAAAAATACCTAAATGAAATGATAACTCCTTTACTAGAATATGATAAACATAATGATGTTAACTTAGTTAAAACAGCCCTAATCTATGTTGAAAATAATGGAGACATTAAATTAACTGCCCAGCGTATGTTTCAACATACAAATACAATTAGGTACCGTATAAATAAAATAAAAAAGGTTTTAGATGAAAATAATTATGTTCAAGATTTTTATCATGAGTTGAGCATTGCCGTAAAACTCTATAAACTATTTTCATTGAAATAAAAATATAAATATATGTAGTTTATATTATAATAGTATAGAGCTAAAAAATGATTTAAATATAGCTTACATACTGAGTTAATTACCTGTAATTGTTACAATTAATATACTCTTTTTTTTTAACATATTACAATACTTAATTATGAAGTTTTAAGCTAAAATAATAATAGATATTATGTTATGAGAGTGTTTAGATTTTTGCATAGAAACTAAGACTTTATCTTAACACAATAATTATGTTTTAACTGTTCTATGTTAATATCTAAACAGCTAGTATAATTAATTTATTTGCTTTTTGCTTACAAATTGGTTACGCTATTATTTGATTTTAAGTAATTTTCTTATAACATAAAATAATGCGGAGGTAAATTATATGTCTAATTCACAACAAGTTATTGATCTGGCTAATAAATTTGGAGCCAAAAACTATAAACCGCTTAATATAGTTATTTCTAAGGCAGAGGGTATTTGGGTAGAAGATCCAGAGGGTAACAAGTATATGGATATGCTGAGTGCTTATTCAGCAGTTAATCAAGGCCATCGTCATCCTAAAATTATAGAGGCGTTACTAGAGCAAGCTCAAAGAGTAACTTTAACTTCTAGGGCTTTTCATAACGATAAATTAGGTTCTTTTTATGAAAAGGTTGTTAAGGTTACTGGTAAAGACTTAGTTTTACCAATGAATACTGGTGCTGAAGCAGTAGAAACCGCTATAAAAGCTGCTCGCAGATGGGGTTATTTTGTAAAAGGAATAGCTGATAATCAAGCTGAAATTATAGCTTGTACAGGTAACTTTCACGGGCGTACAATGGCTGCAGTATCATTGTCCTCTGAGCCAGCTTATAAACGTGGTTTTGGTCCTATGTTGCCAGGCATTAAGTTAGTGCCCTATGGTGATGCTGAAGCATTAGCCGCAGCTATTACACCAAATACAGCTGCATTTTTATTTGAGCCTATTCAGGGTGAAGCTGGAATAAATATTCCTGCACAGGGTTATGTGGCAAAAGTAAGAGAAATTTGTAGCAAAAATAATGTTTTAATGATTGCTGATGAAATTCAAACTGGTTTAGGTAGAACTGGTAGAATGTTTGCCTGTGATTGGGAGAATGTTGTTCCAGATATTTATATTATTGGTAAGGCACTAAGTGGCGGTATTTTACCGGCTTCATGTGTTGCTGCCAATAAAGAAATTTTGGAAGTTTTTGAACCAGGCTCTCATGGCTCTACCTTTGGTGGTAATCCACTAGCTTGTGCTGTATCAATAGCAGCAATAGATGTACTACTTAATGAAAAATTAGCTGAAAGATCTAATGAATTAGGTAGCTATTTGCTTAATAAGTTAAAAGAAATTAAGAGCGATAAAATAACTCACTTGCGTGGTAGAGGATTATTTATTGGTATTGAGTTAAATCAATCTGCCAGACCCTATTGTGAGCAACTAAAAGAGTTAGGTTTATTATGTAAAGAAACCCATGATAACGTGATAAGATTAGCCCCTCCACTTATTATTAATAAAGAAGAGTTAGACTGGGCTATTGATAGAATTAAAAAGGTACTAGAGTAATATAATAGATAAATTCTCTTATTACCTTTAATAACTGCTATTATAAACTTAGTAGCATTAACAGAGTTATCTTGAATAACAAAAGAGCATTTGATATAACTAAACAAATGCTCTTTTATGCTTCTTTTTTAAGAATACCATGCAAAAACACGTCTATGTAAAAGTTGTTTTTTATTTCTGTCTTTACCTCTTCATCAGTGATATTATTCTCTCTAAAGTACATTATCATGTTAAACATAGAGGTTACATAATGATAAAAAACTAGTTCAACATCCACAAAATCTTTTAGCTTACCTTTATTTTTATATTCTTGTAGCTCTATATAAATAGAGTGATTTAGCTTTCTGCTAAACTTTCCAAAGTAAAATTTCATCATAACTTCAATAGGTGCATTGTACCAAGTATTGTCAAAAGCTAACTCTTTAGGTGAAAGAATCTTTTCTAAAATTAAATCATCTTTTTCAGTAAAAATAGTTCCATGCAGTTCTTTAAACTTCATGAATACCTTTTCTTCTATAGCTATTATTAAGTATAAATACATGTCATCTTTATCTTCAAAGTATTGATAAAAACTGCCGATAGAGATATTGGCATTTTTAGCAATAGCCCTTATTGTTATATCCTTATAATCATTATTAATAAACAAATCATATGTATTATTAATAATTAAGTTTCTTTTAAAATAGGGCAGATTAAAAAACGTTTGCTTTGGCAATTATAAACACCTCATCTTACGCCAACTATTATTCTCTTTATTTATAATGAAATATAATACTAGTTAGTATGACTTTATAATATTTATTAATATATCTATTTACTATCAAATATTATAGCAAATAAAAAGAATAAATACAAAATATTGTAAATACAGCTATTAACTTTACTAAATATTTTATTTTAAAAATGAGTTAAATTATTTTTTGCTTTGTAGTTTTAATATTTTATCAGTAGCTTTTAATCCATTTCCAGTGAGTTCTACAACTATTGAATCGTTTTTCTTAAAATAACCCTGTGCATTAAGCTTTTTAAGGGCAGCAGGAGCAGTTGCGCTTGTAGGTTCAATTAATATTCCTTGTTTAGCAAGTTCTAAAAGTGCCTGCCATACCTCAGAATCACTTACTGTAACAAAACAGCCATTTGTATTAACTACAGCTTCAAGTATGTCTCTATCTTTGAGTGGCTCTGCACTGCTAATACCTTCAGCAATTGTCTCTTTTTTTATAATGCTTACACGTTTATGTTTGCCTTGTTGCCATGCCAATGCTAGGGGAGCACAGTTTTCAGTTTGTACAGCCACTATTTTAGGTCTTTTTGATGCCAAACCTGCGTTTAGTAATTCATTTATAGCAATATAGGCAGAAGTAATTAAACTACCATTGCCACAAGGAGCAACAATAATATCTGGTAACTGCCTATTCAGTTGCTCCCATATTTCGTACACATATGTTTTTACACCATGTTCAAAGAATGGGCTCCAATTATGGCTAGCATAAAAGCTCTTTTCTCCTGCTGCAACAGCACTGTTTCTAGTATCTTCTCTAGTGCCAGCTACCTTAACTAAATTTGCTCCATACATTTCAATTTGCGCTGCTTTGCCTTGTGAGGTGTAGTCTGGAATATATACATCACATTTTATGTTCGCTTTACTACAATAGGCAGCCACACTGGAACCAGCATTTCCCGAGGAGTCTTCAACTACAAAATCTAAATTCCATTGTTTTAGTTGACTCACCATAGTAGCTACACCTCGGTCTTTGTAAGAACCTGTAGGTAAGAGATAGTCGAGTTTCATAAAATAATCTCTATTATCGAAACAAACTTTACTTAGAGGGGTAATGCCTTCGCCAATGCTAATATTATGACTTATAAAAGGCATAACATTCTTGTAACGCCAAAATCCCACTTCACTATTATTAATTAAAGATTGCTTCAATCCATTGGCATTTATATCAATGAGCTTTAAATAATTTCCACAATCACATCTCCAAATGGCTTTTTCCAAAGAATAGTCTTTTTTACAACAAAAACAGTGTAATTTCATAGTTTTTACCTCCACATACAATTCTCTTTTTTCACTTTTATGAAAAATTTACTAGCTAATGAATAATACGGAATATGTTACTTAAAAATATTACGACAAACGAAACTTTTGTGTATAAAAGGTATTTACCTTACTGTCATAGATAAGTATAATATATTACGTTGCCGGAGGTAAGAGCTATGAAAATAATTAGAGAATATTTGTATCAATGGAAGTCGTTTAACAAAAATATTAGATCATTTTTGATATTTGACTTATGCAATCAGTTATCTATTTCAGTTTATGTTCTATACTTTCCAAGATATCTATTGGAGTTAGGGCATCAAGAGGATTTATATGGTTCTTTGATGGGAACGGCTACTATTATGACTGCTATTTTTGCTATTTTTGCTGGAATTATATCAGATAGAATTGGTAGAAGAAATAGCTTAATAGCTGGTATTGGTGTTTCTAAAATTACCTTTATAACCAGAGCCTTTATAGTTTTTATTCCTGTTTTATATGGATCACATGTAATACATGGAATTTTTATTGCTTTATATATGTCAACTGTTAGCCCATTTATATATGAGAATGCAACACCAGAAAATCGAATTCATGCTTATAGTATAAGAGGCATTTTTATGCGAGTTTCCAATATCTTTGGTAATCTGTTAGGAGGCTTACTGCCACTTGCAATTTTACAATTTGCTCCCAATATAAGCACTATTGTAGTATATAGAATTATATTTACTTTTTCATTGGTAATTGCTTTATTTGGATTTTTACAATTATTTGCTATGAAACCCTCTGAGGCTGAATCTCAATTATCGAAAAAAGAGAAAAAAGGATTTATTGCGGAGATTAAATCTTTACCTAAAGATGACTTGGCTTTTATTTTTAAATTTGTTTTAGTACGAGGTTCAATAATGTTTGGGGCAGGTATGTTTTTACCATTTATGAACACATTCTTTTTAAAAAGATTTGGGGCAGGGCCAGAAACCACTGGCTTAATATTTTCAATATCAAATTTTGCTGTAATACTTGGTATTACATTAGCACCTAGTATTTGTGACAAATTAGGTATGGAGAAGGCAATTGTAATAACCAGAATCTTCTCTTTCCCGATGTTTATTATAATGGGTTTTGTGCCCTCATTATGGGCAGTTGCTATTGCCTATATGGCACGAAATACCTTTCAACAAATGTCTGGTCCACTACAAGATACTTTTATAATGAGTGGCCTAAATAAACAAACTAGAGCTACGGCAAATGGTATATTAAATGCCGCTGGTAATGGAGCAAGGTCAATAGCTATGTTCGTTGCTGGTTATATTATTGTTACAGTAGGATACTCGTATTTATTTGTTATTGCGTTAGTTTTCTATATTATTTCAACCATCTTCTTCTATAAATTTTTCATATATGACCCTAAGAGAAAAAAAAGGATGGGAGTGGCAGGTAGTGAGCTCTAAGAATTTTAATAGTAATATTGTCAGTTATAGCGAGTTAATTGCCTTTTTCTTACCTATCGCTTTAAGTTTAATGATAATGATGTCTACCCACTCTGTAGTTAGTTCTGCCTTAGCACGTACTACTGATGCGGCTATAGCAATAGCTTCTTATTCTGTTGCAAAGTCAGTATCTAATATGTTTCAATCACCCTGTATAACCCTAAGACGGCTTTGTGTTGCTAGATTTAAAAGTAAAGAATCATTTGATAAGGTATTAAAGCTAACTGGTATTACTTTAATAATATCTTTAATAGCTATGGGCGTTATTGTTTTTACTCCTCTAAGTAAATTTGTTTTTTTAAAGCTAATTGGTGTAAGTGAAGAGTTATTACCACACACCATAAGAGCTATGACAATACTTTTTTTTATGCCTTTATTAGCAGCTGTTCGCTCTATTTATCAAGGGGTAATCACAGTATGCCGTAAAACCTATCTACTTACTATCGCAACCGCAGTTAGAGCAGTTGTTATGTTTTCACTAGCTGCTATTATTACTAATACTCAGTTTATTACCGGTAGTATTATAGGCTCTGTATTAATGATATCAGGTATACTCACAGAGGCAGTGTTTGCTTTTATTTTTGGTAAAAAATATCTTAAACAGTTGCCGCAAACAAGCCCCGACAAAGATGAACTAGATTTTGGTGGTTTGTGGCTGTTTTTTATACCCTTAGTTGTAGCTCAGTTTGCCATGACCTGGGGCCAGCCTTCTGTAAATGCTGGATTAGCACGTGCAGTTAACCCCGAGGTATCTTTAGCGGCTTATCAGGTGGGCAGGAGTTTTGCCTGGATTTTTATAGGCATGTTTGGTAGGGTTCATCAGTTAATTTTAGTATTTGCTAAAAATAAAGAGAGCTGGCTTAAGGTAAGAAGGTTTGCTTTAGTTTTAGGTATTTCCCAAGCAATAATTTTAATGATTATAGCTGTAACACCAATCGGCGAGTGGATATTAACAAATATTATTGGTGTAGATCAAGAGCTAATGGTGATGTCTATGAGTACAATTTTCTCTTTAAGTTTTGTACCCTTCATTTTATCTCAAACCGAAATCTATGCAGGTTTACTAATTAAAAATAATAAAACACCGGTAATAACTCTAGGCAAATTTTGCAATGTTGCTACACTTATTACCACAGTTTTTATTCTTCAATCTATGGTTCCTAACATGGGTGCTGCCATTGGTGGATGGGCATCAGTAGTGGGTTATGCTGTAGAGCTAATAATCCTATTTGGTTTCTCACGAAATGTTGAAAAGCAGTTTATTTCAGATCCCAAAAAACAAGTTGTTTAAACGGAGGAAGTTTTATGGTAAATGATACTACACTACAAAAGTCTCAAGTAAAATCACAAGTAAGTTATGGTCAGTTAATTGCCTTTTTTTTACCACTAGCTTTAAGCGCTATGTTAATGATGTCTTCTCACTCTATTATAAGCTCAGCAATGGCAAGAACAGCAGAGGCTGAAATTGCCATTGCGGCTTTTGCAGTAGCAAGTAGTATTTCAATGATGTTTGAATCACCTTGTTACCATGTTAGAAGAATGGCTACGGCATTATTTGATGACCAAACTTCTCTTAAAAGTATTTTTGTGGTTGGTGCTGGTGTTATAGCCACAAGTATTAGCATCATGGCAGTAATTGCGTTTACTGGTTTAGGAAAAATTGTTTTCATCAATATGGTGGGTATTAACCCCGAGCTTTTTCCCGAGGTTATAAAGGCATTTAAACTGTTTATGCTTTTGCCACTAATCTCTGGTATTAGAGGATATTTTCAGGGAATGTTGATTGTACGTAAAAAGACTTTTTGGCTAACAATTAATGTGTCAATACGATTAGTTGTTATGATTTTACTAACTAACTTATTGTTAGGTATAGAGTCTTTATCGGGTGGAATGGTTGGCTCTATTTTACTGGTATGTGGAATAGGTACAGAGGCTTTACTTGCCTTGATAACGGCTTTGTTTTACAAAAAAGATTTTCCAAATAAACCTACCCGTGATTGTTCAATTACTATAAGAGATGCCTTAATTTTTTATATACCTTTAATAGGTGCAATATTTGTGCAAACTTTTTCAAGACCTGGTATCAATGCTGGCTTAGCAAGAGTATCAAACCCTGAGGCGGCATTAGCAAGCTATCAGGTAGCACACAGTTTTGCCATGATTTTCATAGTTTTACTATATAGTGTTCACCAAATTGTTTTAGTATTTGTCAAAGATAAAAAAAGTCTTAAAAAGGTTGCTTTATTTTCTTCATTGTTGAGTATAGTAATGGCCTTTATACTGTTTTTGTGTGGGGTAACCCCTTTAGGAAAATGGGCCTTACACTCAATAATTGGGGTAGAGCAGTCTATGGCAATTATGGCAGCAAGGGTTGTAGGTTGGTACTCAATAATGCCATTAGTATTATGCGGAGTAGAGATATTTACTGGTTTATTGATGTTAAATAAGCGTACTCCTACTATCACAGTCGCAAAAATCGGTAGTATTATTGGAATTGTAGGAACTGCAACTGTTTTAAGTATGATTGCTCCAAATTTTGGCGGAAGCATTGGTGCTTTAGCTATGACTTCTGGGGCATTTATAGAATTGTTAATAGTATTTTTCCGCAGCAGGAGCCTAATTAGTTTATTTTAAGTTGCTTTAAAGCCTTAATTATAGGGTATAATATAGATGAAGTATATATTCAACGGAGGATAAATTATGTTCCAAATAAAAGATGAACTATATTGGGTTGGTATAAAAGATTGGGGACTAAAATCTTTTCACGGTAATCACTTTTTAACACCAAGAGGTGCAACCTATAATAGTTATTTAATAAAAGATGAGAAAATTGCCTTAGTAGATGCAGTTTTTGAGCCATTTGCAGATGAGTTTGTAGAAAAATTAGAGCGTGAAGTTGGTCTCGAAAACATTGATTATATTGTTTGTAATCATTCAGAAACAGACCACAGTGGTTCCTTATATCGGTTAATGGAGCGCATACCTGATACCCCTATTTATTGTACAGCAAAGGGTGTAAATATAATTAAAGCACAGCACCACAAAGACTGGGATTTTGTTACTGTTAAAACAGGGGACACCTTAAATTTGGGTAAAAATACACTTACGTTTATAGAAGCACCTATGTTGCACTGGCCAGATACAATGATGACCTACATTAGCGGTGTTAATGTGTTGTTATCTAACGATGCCTTTGGCCAGCACTATGCTACATCTGAGTTCTTTAATGATGAGGTAGATCAGTGTGCATTGTATGATGAAACTCTCAAATACTATGCCAATATATTAACCCCATTTGGTAGGTTAATTCCTCCTAAAATTAAGCAACTCTTAGACTTAAACGTACCAATAGATATGATTGCTCCAAGCCATGGTTTAATTTGGAGAGATAATCCTATGCAAATTGTTGACCAGTACTTGGAATGGGCAAAGGGTTATAACGATGGCAGCGTATTGATATTATTTGATACTATGTGGGGCAATACTGAAAAAATGGCCCAAGCGATCGCGGAAGGTGTAGCAAAAACTGGGCTATCTTATAAAGTGGTAGCCGCAGATAAACTCCCCCATAGTGATATAGTTACAGAGGCATTTAAAGCTAAAGGTATTTTGATGGGTAGCTCTACCATAAATAATACCATGCTTGGTGAAATAATTTCTCTAATTAATGAGTTTAAGGGCATGCGTTTTACAGGCAAACACGCTGCTGCATTTGGTAGCTACGGCTGGAGTGGAGAAGCTCCAAAGTTAGCAGACCAAATGCTTAAAGATGCTAAATTTAAGGTAGATTTTGAGCCTTTGAAAGTGTTATTTACTCCAAATGAAGAGCAATTAGAGCAGTGTCGTAAGTTTGGTTATGACTTTGCTATGAGTATAAAATAGTGATTAAAGCGATAAAAAAATTTAACAAGCTGGTTAGAGTAGGGGTTTTAATATTTGTAGCAATTAAATTGTTGATCAAATTTGTAGATTATAATACTTTAAAGCATGGTCTTACATGTGGCTTAAAACAAAAATTTGAGTTATTAGGATTAACAAGTAACAAGGTTAACTGTGTTAAGCATGAAATTGAGTCTAAACAGTTTGAAAAATAGCTTAATTTTTTTGGTGGTGTATGCCAAAAATAATAAATAAACTTTAGGAGGAAAAAATTCCTCCTATTTTTTTTGCGTTAAGCTTAAGAGTAAAGGTCTATGGTATACTAGGTATGGAAAATAATTTCCTGTATTTGTAACATGTGTGCAGGATGAGTGAATTTTACATTTTATTTAGGGAGACATTTGCATGAAGAAACTCGTTACATTACTAATGGTAGTTTTAACAATATCCACATTTACTAGTTGTAGTTTGAAAAAAGATACTGTAACTTCTGGTGCAGACGATAAACTTGTATATTCAAATTTAATTGATGAAGAATCAAAGGTTATGTTAGGCAGTGTTTTGAAAAAAGCAGAAATTGACCAAAATCATATTGATGGCGCATTAAGCTTGATTAACGATTACAATAAACATATGACCGTATTCAATGAAGCTGATAAAGACTACATGGAGGAAAGTGATCTTTTTGCATTTCAAAGCGGCTTTACAACCACGGAGGACAGTTATATCAATTATGGAGATTACTATTTCCAGATGAAAAAATGGTATAACGGTCGTGACTATAATGATGCCTATTGTCGTACGCTGGCATTCTTGTTGATGCAGGACGCAATACAGGTAGAGTCTCCCCTTAAAAAGGAGCATTGGGGTGTTTCGAATGAAGATGATTTTTTATATGGTGACTATGCCACATTAACAGACTATGAATTGGTTGACATTAAGGAGGACAAATATCCTGCATATTTCACTCTGTTTCACCCTGTGTTTGACACAGACAAAAAGGAAGGTTTTGTAAAGCAAATACAGGATCAATGGAAAAAATTTGCAGTGTCCTTTGATAACAGTGCTGCTTCTCTTATTACCATTTGGTCTGTAATTGAAAAAGAGAGTGGTGTGAAGATTGAGCACTCCCACGTAGGTGTTTTAATTGAGAATGATGATGGATTGTTATTTATTGAAAAAACAAATCCATTGGCACCTTATCAGATGACAAAGTTTTCAACCACAGAACAGCTAAAGCAATATTTGGTTGATACGTCAACTGCCTGTTATGAAAAATATGATTTGCCTGTTCCAGAGATGATTGTACTTAGAAACGACAATGAAATATAATGTGCTAAAGAAAGCGAATGGATAATTTGATTATGGTCAGGCCATTTATCGCAACTTAGTTAGATGGTAACGAGATAAACTTTATAGAATGGAAAAATCCCCAATCACTTTTTATAGTGATTGGGGATTGTCTGCATCACAGAGTTGCTTAAGATAATAAACTCTCAACCGATTCAGCCTTGAATTTACTTGTTATCTGTAGCTTCCCTATGAAGATCATTCTTTTATAGTACTTTTTTATACATTAAATGTTTCTTTATAGACCCTAATTCCTTCGGCTAAAATATCCATTGCTTTTACTAAATCTGCATTATTTAGTACATAAGCAATGCGTACTTCATCTTTGCCACTGCCTTTGGTTCCATAAAAACCAGTAGCAGGAGCAACCATAGTTGTCTTCCCATCTACATTAAAGTCTGTTAACATCCACTTTGCAAATTTTTCACAATCATCTATTGGTAGTTTTGCAATGCAGTAAAATGCGCCTTTTGGCTGTTTACAAATTACTCCATCAACTTTATTTATTTTATCTAGTACAGTATCTCTGCGTGAGCGATATTCTGTTAGGATTTCTTCGTAATAGCTATGTGGAACGTTTAAAGCACCTATAGCACCAATTTGCTCCAAAGTAGGTGGGCATAAACGAGCCTGTGCATACTTCATAGCAGCATCTAAAACCTCTTTATTTTTTGTAACAAAACAACCAATTCTGGCACCGCAAGCACTATAACGTTTAGAAATACTATCTGCAATTATAGTAATTTGCTCAGCCTCTGGTATGCTTAATAAACTTGTAAATTCTCCCTCATAAACAAACTCACGGTAAACTTCATCTGCTATAAGCATTAGATTGTGCTTTTTAGCAATTTTAATTAACATGTTAAGTTCATCTTTTGTGTAAACAACGCCAGTTGGATTTCCGGGGTTACTAAAAAGAATAGCCTTTGTTCTAGGTGTAATACCTTTTTCTATTTCTTGTATTGTTGGTAAGTGGAATCCATTTTCTGCGTAAGTTGTAATAGGTTTAACATTGACTTGGGTTAGGTTACCAAAGCCATTATAGTTTGCGTAGTAAGGTTCAGGAATTAATACTTCGTCATCTGGGTTACAGATAACTAACATAGCAAACATTAACGCTTCACTACCACCAGTTGTTACTATCATTTCTGCGGGTGAAACGTTTACCGAGAATTTAGCGTAGTACTCAGATAACTTTTCTCTAAATTCTAATAAACCATTAGATGGACCATAAGCTAACACTTTGTTTTCAACTTTTTTAATGTTGTCCCACATTAAAGAAGGCGTTACTATATCCGGTTGACCAATGTTTAAATGATACACTTTTGTGCCTTTGGATTTAGCTTCATTAGCAAAAGGAATTAGTTTACGAATCGGTGATGCTGGGATACTTATAGCTCTTTTAGAAATTTTCATTTATTATCCTCCCCTAAACAAGTATCGACCCTCTAATTTTAGTCGTGTTGGTCTAATGTGTCAATTAATTACTACATTATTTTACTAATAATTTTGAACATTTGCTCACTTTTGTTTACTAGATTTAGTTGTTCAGTATTATTTTTGTTAAGAGCAAGATTATCTGTATTATATATTATTATTTCATCAGTATATTTTGCATTAATTGCTTTAAAATACATATTTATTACAGCTCTAGCCCCTAAATTTGCATTACTTGCTAAATCTGATCCAGCAGTGGCAATAAATACAGCAAATCGCTTTTTATTTTTATCAATAATAGATTTGTTGAGTTTGTATTTACTTGACCAAATAGCTTGGGTACGGTCTATAACTGCTTTAAGTTGGGAGCTTACAGATAAAAAATAGATAGGAGTAGCTACTATTACAATATCTGCAATATCATAATCATGGTATAACTCTGTAATATCATCTTTAAAAATACACTCACCAGTTTTGTAGCAACTTTTACAATCTATACATCCGCTATAATTTAAATTTCGTAGGTCATAATGCTTAATATTAGCTTTGTTCTTAAACACTTTTAAATATGTTTTTACGGCAACATCGGTATGCCCATTTGTTGCTGAACTAGCATTAATTACTATAATATTCATGAAAATCTCCTTAAGATGGTTTAATGGTTAAATATGTTCCTAACCCAAGAAATATGATACCAAGTATTTTCCATAAAGTTAAGGGGCATTTATCTATTCCAAACCATCCAAAAGAATCAATTAAAACAGCAGTTGTAATTTGTCCACCAATTATAGCCGTAGTTGCCGAAACCATGCCGCTCTTACTAATTGAGCTTGCCACAAGATATATTATTGCAACCGAAATAATGCCTCCTAAATAGGCATATTTGGGAGCCTCAAACACATGTTTTAAACCGTCCCAACTATTTTTGAAAAAAAACAAGAGAGGAATTATAGTAATTAAACCAATAACGTGTACTACTAAAGTAGCTCCTAATAAGCCAGCAGTTTTACTCAATGTTGAGTTCATTGAACCCTGAAATGCCATCAGCCCACCTGCAATGGCAGCAATAATAATTGCATAGATTAATTGTCCCATAAAA
Source organism: Clostridium sp. 'deep sea' (assembly GCF_014931565.1). Classification (NCBI taxonomy): domain Bacteria; kingdom Bacillati; phylum Bacillota; class Clostridia; order Eubacteriales; family Clostridiaceae; genus Clostridium; species Clostridium sp. 'deep sea'. Next base: position 1,125,492 of record NZ_CP063353.1, on the reverse strand, counting down.
ATACTCCTTTAGTATGTAGTAAAAAAGTTCTTCTTATGTTAGTATGGTGTGCAGTGAACAAGATTATTAGTATAAAGCTTTCATAATGTAACAATTTAAAAGAGAGCTTTTTTTGTTTACTTAAATTTAAATAAATATTATGTAAAAGGAATTATTGGGAGGGAGAATATGATAACAGAGAATCAAAAAAAGATTTTGCAAAAACTAGAGCAAAAGTATGGATCTCCTGGCACTGAACTTAATTATAATACACCCCTAGAACTCTTAATTGCCACCATATTGTCTGCACAGTGTACCGATGTAAGGGTTAATAAAACCACAGAAATTTTATTTAAAAAATATAAAAACGTTTATGAGTATGCAAACGCCATTGTAGATGAACTATCGCAGATTATTAAGCCCTGTGGTTTATATAAAAATAAAACTAAATTTATTATAAATAGTTGTAAAACAATTATAGAAAACTTTGCTGGTGAGGTGCCAAAAACACGCAACGAGTTACAGACTCTGCCTGGTGTAGGACGTAAAACAGCAAATGTTGTTATTGCTAATGCCTTTAATCAAGACGCGATAGCGGTTGATACACACGTATTTAGAGTGTCTAAACGATTAGGACTTGCTATCAGCGAGCAGGTTCTTAAGGTAGAGCAAGAGCTAATGCAGGTGATTCCCAAACAAAAATGGTCGGATGCTCATCATTGGTTAATTTATCATGGTAGAGAAACATGTAAAGCTCGTAAACCTCTTTGTAAAGAATGTTTACTAGTAGAGTTATGTCCATATACAGATAAGCAAATTTAACAACTTTCATAATGCGGAGGATACATCATGAAAGACATAAAACAGAATGAGGCCATTAGTCAACAGCAACTTCGTAAAAATATTTTCAGCATGATTTGGCCTGCTACTATGGAATCAGTTTTACAGATGATGGTTGGTATTGTTGCAACTGCAATGGTAGGCAGATTAGGCGCAACTGCTATTGGGGCAGTAGGTTTAGGTAGCAGAATAGGTGGCATTGTATGGGTTATATTTTCTGCAATAGGTACTGGTGCTACTGTGTTTGTAGCAAGATCAATAGGTGCTAAAGACTACAACATGGCTAAAAAAATTGCCCTACAAGCATTGATAATTGGAGTATTTTTAGTATTAACATTTACCATTCTTATTTTTGTGTTTGCACGCCCAATTTTAGAGTGGTTTGGTACGGATGGTGATTTACTAAATGTAGCATTGCGGTTCTTAAAGCTAAACGTTTGGGGTATGCCGTTTATGGCAATTATGCAAATAGTTGGCGCCTCTTTAAGGGGTGCAGGAAATACCAGAACTCCTATGTTAATAGCTTTTATTATGAATATAATTAATATAGTAGTAAGTTATTGCTTTATATTTGGTAACTTTGGTTTCCCCGAAATTGGCGTGAATGGTGCTGCAATAGGTGCCATAGTAGCTCAAGCTACTGGTGCTGTAATTGCCATATATGTATTGTACAGACCAAATGCAGTAATTTCTTTGAGACATTTAAAAAAATATGAGATTTCCTTTTTTGATATAAAAAGAATTTTAAACATTGGAGTACCAGTAGCTGCTCAATCACTTTTTTGGCAGTTTGCTACAATAATTATAATGAGATGGATTGTTAAATTTGGAACAATCTCTTTGGCAGCACATCAACTTGGATTAACAGCAGAATCACTATCATTTATGCCCGGCGTTGGCTTTAGTATTGCTGCTACAGCCTTTGTGGGCCAAAGCTTGGGCAATAAAGATATTAAGTTAGCAGAACGTTATGTAAAAGAACTGCGTAGATGGTGTTTAATAATGGTGACTATAACTGCCTCATGTTTATTCTTTTTGCCAAAACTTATACTAGGCTTATTTACAGATGAAATTGCCGTAATAGAACTAGCAAAATACTATTTAATGATGATGGCATTAATACAGTTTCCTCAACAGGTAGCGGATGTAATGATAGGAGCCTTAAGAGGTGCTGGTATGACCAAACGCCCTATGTTATATGCTGGTTTAGGCTTATGGCTAATAAGAGTACCTTTCTCTTACCTTTTTGGAGTAGTATTGGGCTATGGAGTTATAGGGGTATGGTCTGCTATGTTAATAGATATAGTTACAAGATTTTTCTTAAACTTACATTTGTTTAATAAAGGAACTTGGAAGAATGCGGAGTTAATTAAGTAGGTCGATTTGTTACATAAATCAACGAGGTGGACTTGCCTTTGGCTTAGTGGGGTGGGTTTGCATTCTGCTCACGGGGTTATATGCTCGCTATGGCATCGCTTTATCACGTTAGCGAAGCGCTACGTATAGTATACCGTTTGCATAGCAAACTCACCCCATGCAGAGCGAAGCTCAAATCCACCCCATATTTCACAAGGTGAAATATCCACCCCGCGAGTTTTTAAAAAACGAGCCAACCCCAAAAAAATACCCTGCTCTTGCGAGCAGGGTATTTTTAAGAAGATATATTAGTAAGAGCTTCCGTTTCCAGAGCTACCTGATGTTGAATTTTGACTACCGCTTGTTGTTGAGCCCTTCATTTGGCTTTGCTGGCCTTGTTGAGTTTGTTGACCTTGTTGACCAGTTGTATTTGTGTTTGATCCGTATTGGGTTCCATAAATGCCATATGTTCCAGATGTTTGACTTGCTGTATTTGTATAAGTATTTTGCATAGTTGAGCCAGTTGTATTCATTGCTGAACTAGTTGAATTCATTGATGATGAACCAGTTGTATTCATAGAGCTATTTCCCATAGTAGTGGCTCCACCAGCCATTTGTTGCTGAGCCATGGCTATCATTCTACGAACCATGCTTCCACCAACTGAACCACATTCTCTCGATGTTAAGTTACCCCAATAGTCTTCACCCATACTATTATTAACAGGTAAACCTAATTCCCCAGCTATCTCATACTTAAAATTATCCATAGCTTGATGTGCTTGTGGTACAATATGTTTTCTTTTATTCCAACTTCCTTTTGCCATTAACAAATACCTCCTTTTATGTTTACTTATATTTTGAGAATAATTAGAATTAATATCCTATAAAAAATACGGATAATCGAGAAATCAAAGGGTGTAATTGTATTATTTAGCAATTAACTAAAATGATATACCAACTTTTCAACTAAAAAAAGGTTTTGGATTAGTTTAGCTGGATGTATTAAAAGCTTTTAAACACTTTTATAAAGCATAAAAAACATTGCTATTAACAAAATAGTTGTTATAATAAGATACGAAAACTTTATATAAAAAAAGCTTCTTAGTTTTTATGAGGAGGGTATTATGGAGATAGGAAAATTGCCTCCAGAATTATTGGAGCAGCTTATACTAAATAAATTAACAAATAGAAGAGAAGAAGTTCTTGTACGATCTTCTACTGGTCAAGATAGCACAATATTAACTACTAATAATAAGCCAATAGTATTATCTACTGACCCAATTACAGGTGAGGTTGCTAACATAGGGTGGTTTGCAATTCACGTTGCCTGTAACGATGTAGCTGCTAATGGTGCAGAACCAGTTGGAGTATTGCTTACCTTGTTGTTACCAAAGGGTTGCAACAATAAAACAATAGCTACTATCATGAATGATGCCAGCCAAGCAGCCAGTGAACTTAATATAGATATTTTGGGTGGTCATACAGAGCTTACTGATGCAGTTAATCGCCCAGTTATTTCAACTACAGCACTTGGTATACCGCTAACTGAAACGCTAGTTATATCTGCTAAAGTTACAGGTGATTTAGATATAGTTTTAACTAAAGGTGCTGGTATAGAAGGCACAGCAATATTAGCAAATTCAGGGCTTAAAGAACTGAATGATATAGATGGAAAATTATTACAAAAAGCAAAAAATCATTTTAAAAACTTAAGTGTAGTACCAGAGAGCAGAATTGCTGTTGAAATTGGAGTTATTGCTATGCATGATGTTACAGAAGGTGGAGTATTAGGTGCATTATATGAGGTCGCTCAAGCTGGAAAATGTGGCTTTATAATAGACTATAACAAGATACCAGTGCTTCCAGAAACTAAAGCCTTATGTGATGTATTTAACCTAGATGTATTGAGGTTAATTTCTAGTGGCTCTATGTTAATTTTTACTAAATATGGTGATAAACTAGTGAAAAAACTTAATGAAAATAATATTTTTGCTGCTATTATAGGTAAAACTACAGACAAGCAAGAGTATTTAATAGATATAGATGACAAAAAACAGGTGGTTGAACCACCCGAAAGCGATGAAATTTGGAAGGTCAAATTATAACTCGTAGGGAACGTGCCTCCGTGCCGTTCCAGTGTGGGGAATAACTAAAAATATAGCCTAAACAAATACGGAAAAATACGAAGATTTCCTACAAGGTATATATGTGCGTATTGCCTTAATTAAAATAAATAAAAGGGACAATATTAATATTGCCCCCTACAATCACTTATTTCGTTCAGCCAGTGTTCTTTCGGCACGTTGTAGTGCTAATTTAACTAAATTACCACAGTCGCGTGATGATACAGCGCCCCATCCTTGTTTGCTGACAGTTTCAGCTACACCAAGCTCTTCTGCTAACTCGTATTTAAGCTTGTCAGACATTATTGAGCGGCGACGACTCATATGAACCAACTCCTGTATTGAATTTTTAAAGTGATTGCAGAAGTATTTTATGTTATTTATGAGAAACTTAAACTTATATAATTATCCTTAATAACATTAATTTTAAAGGAGAGTAATTTTATGAAAGATTATTTAGTAAGAGCAATGGCCTATAACAATATGGTACGAGCTGTTGCTATAAACTTAACAAATACAGTTAAAGAGGCACAGAAAAGGCATCAAAGCAATCCTACAGCATCAGCTGCTATGGGTCGCCTAATGGTTGCTTCAGCAGTGATGAGTAGTACTTTAAAAGACAATCAAAAGCTGTCAATACAAGTAAAAGGTAATGGTCCTTTAGGAACTATAAGTGCTGATTGTGACTATAACGGAAATGTGCGTGGACATGTTAAAAATCCACATGTAATAATTCCACCTAAGTCACCCGAAAAATTAAATGTTGCTGGTGGTGTAGGTAAGATAGGAATGTTACACGTTACCAAAGATTTAGGCTTTGGAGATCCATATAGTGGCTCTTGTGAGCTATTATCTGGTGAAATAGCCGATGACATAGCTAAATATTTTGTAGTGTCCGAGCAAATCCCCACTATTTTTGCTGCTGGGGTTTTAGTTGGTAAAGAAGGAACTGTATTACAAGCAGGTGGTTATTTAATTCAATTGTTACCTGGAGCAACTGAGGATATCATAGATTCGTTAGAGTCTACAATAGGTAAAGCTAAGCCAGTTTCTACTTTATTAAAAGAGGGAAATAGTCCCGAGACAATACTGGAATATTTGCTAGCTGAGCATGAATTAAAGATACTAAAAGGTAAAAATGAGTTTAGGTTTAAATGTTTTTGTAGTAAAGACTATTTAAAAGCTGTTTTAACAACGCTAGGTAAAGAGGATTTAGAGTCACTGCTAGATAAAAATGAAACCGAAGTAAAATGCCAGTTCTGTAATGAGTCTTACATTTTTTTAAAAGAAGATATTCAAGAATTAGTTAATAAATTAAATTAATATGGAGATAACTATGAGACAAATTGATGTTAATTTGGTAGGAGAAAACATAAAATCATTACTGATAGAGGCAAATACTGTTCTGCCTCAGCAGGTATTAGCTAAGCTTAATCAAGCTAGTGTTACAGAAAATAATGATATTGCAAAATTTATGCTTAGTCAAATAATTGAAAACGCTGAAATAGCTAAACAAAAATCATGGCCACTTTGTCAAGACACTGGTATGGCTGTAATTTTTATAGATATTGGCCAAGAGGTAAACTTAATTAATGGTGATATTAATGATATCATTAATACAAAAGTAGCTGAGGCCTATGAACAAGGTAAATTTAGAAACTCAGTTGCGTCACCTATAACAAGAATTAATACCAATAATAATACCCCTGCTATCATCCATTACAATATTGTACCTGGAGACAAAGTTCAGGTTTATGTGGCGCCAAAAGGTTTTGGTAGTGAAAATATGAGTAGATTATATATGCTTAATCCAACAGCAGGTGAAGAGGGAATAATAGAGAGTGTTGTAGATGCGGTTAAAATTGCAGGAGGAAAACCATGTCCACCAATTGTTATAGGAGTTGGTATAGGTGGCACAGTAGAAAAAGCAGCGCTAATTGCCAAGCGATGTTTACTAAGGCCATTAGGAGACCCTGCTAAAGATCCTAAAATTGCTGCTTTAGAGCAGCAAATTTTAACAGAAGTAAATAAGTTAAATATTGGTGTTCAAGGTGTAGGAGGAAACACAACTGCCCTTGCTGTGCATGTAGCAACATTTCCTACCCATATTGCTGGTTTGCCAGTGGCTATAAATATTCAGTGTCATGCTGCTCGCCATGCAAAAGCAGTTATCTAAGGAGATAAAATGAAAATAAAATTACCACTTACAATAGAAAAGGTTAAAGAGCTGAAAGTAGGTCAGTTGGTTTACTTAACAGGAACTGTTTTAACGGGTAGAGATGCGGCACATAAAAGATTGGTTGGCTCTATTAATAACAAAGAGCAGCTTCCCATAGATTTAAAAAACCAAACTATCTATTATGTGGGACCCTGTCCAGCACCCAATGATCACATAATTGGAGCCGCGGGACCAACTACATCAGCCCGTATGGATAAATTTACAATACCTTTATTACAACAAGGTCTTATTGCTATGATAGGTAAAGGTCCTAGATCAAAAGATATAAAGAATGCTGTCAAACAATACGGTTGTGTGTACTTTATTGCATGTGGAGGAGCTGGTGCCCTTTTGGCTCGAAAAATAGAAGATATTGAGGTTTTAGCTTACCATGATTTAGGCACAGAATCTGTGAAACAGCTTACTGTTAAAGATTTTCCAGTTATTGTAGCTATAGATAGTAATGGCGATAGTCTGTTTGTATAAAAAAAATCTTTTATTGTGTCGAGATTAATCTAATTATGTTAATACGAACACGTGTTTCTTTGTAAAAATGTGTCATTATAAATGGCGCATTTTTTTTGTATTTACATTAATTTTAAGCAATAAAAGCATTGATTATTTGAAATTATAGTGGTAAAGTGGTGGAAAGTGGTGGAAAGTGGTGTAATTGTGGAGGAGGAGGTTGGTTCGGCATGTTTATGGGTGAATATCAGCATACTATAGACAGTAAAGGTCGTGTCATTATTCCTGCACGTTTTCGCGAACAATTAGGAGAGAGATTCGTTATCGCTTTGTGGCTAGATAAATGTTTGATGATGGTGTCACAAGATGAGTGGCAACGTATCTGTCTTAACTTACAACAACTTTCGTCTACCAAAAAAGATAGTAGAGCTTTTACTCGTATGTTATTCTCGAGTGCTAGTGAGTGCGAGTGTGATAAACAGGGTAGGGTGTTAATAACAAGTAAACTACGATCATACGCCATACTTGAGAAAAACGTTAGTTTTATTGGAGTATCAAATAGAGTTGAAATTTGGTCATCTGAAATCTGGCAGGGTTATAGCGAACAAGCAGAAGCTGATTTTGTGAACAGTGCAGAAAAACTGGGTGACATAGTATTTTAGGTGGTGAGTTTATGTCAGAACATATCAGTGTATTGCTGTATGAGTCAATTGAAAAACTTAATATAAAGGCAGATGGCATTTATGTTGATGCAACACTAGGTCGAGGCGGACATAGTAAGCTAATATTAGAGAAATTATCTACAGATGGTAGATTAATTTGTTTCGATCAGGATCAAGCGGCCATAGATATAGCAGAAGAATTATGGCATGAAGACCCTAGAGTTACGGTAGTTCACAGTAATTTTGCTAATTTAGAGCAAGAACTTTTATTAATAGGTGTATCAAAAATTGATGGAATATTATTTGATTTAGGGGTTTCTTCACCCCAATTAGACCAAGCTGAAAGAGGTTTTAGCTACCTGCACAGTGGTGTGTTAGATATGCGCATGGATCAACGTCAAAAACTCACAGCTTATGATGTTGTAAATTCATACCCCGAAAAAGATATTAGAGACTGTTTATATAAGTATGGCGAAGAAAAAAAAGCAGCCAAAATAGCCAAACTAATATGTATAACACGCGAACAACAGCCTATCGAAACAACCTATCAATTAGCTGAATTAATTAAAAGAGCTTTTTCACCTAAAGAAAGACAAGCTGGGCATCCCGCAAGACGTAGTTTTCAGGCTTTAAGAATATTAGTAAATCATGAGTTAGAAGTGCTTGAACAGGTTTTACCTCAGGCTATTAACTTATTAAAGAAGAATGGCGTAATTTGTGTGATAACATTTCATTCTTTGGAAGATAGAATTGTTAAAAATATATTTAAGAACTTTAGTGGTAAATGCACTTGTCCTCCTGGATTACCTATATGTACTTGTGGTAATACAGCAACTATTGAGGTTAAAAAACCACTAATTCCCAAAAATAACGAAGTAAATGCAAATTTAAGAGCAAGAAGTGCTCGATTAAGATATGCAAGAAAATTATAAGAGTTCTACGATTAAGGAGAGGTGAATAAATTGGTAGTAGTTAAGAATCCAGCAATGAAAAGATACGCAACTAGTGCACCAGGATTAGCAGTTAAAGAACAGAGTAAGGTATCAGTCAAAAGTAAAACACTATTTATTTCGGGTATTATAGCTATTATATTATTTATTTTTTTAATACAAACAACCCAAATATACTTAACTCAAAACCGTATATTCCGACTTGAGAAACAGCTAAGCCTTGTTAAAGAAGATAATAGTTCTATACAACTTAAGGTTTCCGAGTTAAAGAGTCCAGATCGTATTATACCTATGGCAAAGTCATATGGCTTAATAGTTCCCGAGGAGGATCAATTTATAGCGGTTCATTATCAATAAAGATGGAGGATTGTTATGTCTAGCGGTATGACCAGTAGTAAACATCGAAAAAGAATTTTATTTTTAATGGTAGTATTTTTACTTTTAACAATAGTTATGATAAGTAGACTTGCCTATTGGCAAATATATAAAAGTAGTTGGTTAGAGGAGAGGGCATCAAGTCAATGGGTCTTAAGTGTTCCTGTAAGCCCTCGTAGAGGCAACATTATAGATGCAAAACAGCGAACACTGGCAATGAATAAAAACGCAGATACTATTGCCGCTATTCCTAAACAAATAGTTAATGCACAAGCAGCAGCTAAGGTATTAGCCCCTATTTTAAGCATAGATGAAGAGACACTTTATTCAAAGTTATCTGTTAATAAGTCTCAAATATATTTAAAAAGATTAGTGGACCCTGAGGTCTCTGCTAAAGTAAGAGAGCAGAACCTACAGGGTATAATCATAGTTAAAGAGAGTAAACGCTTTTACCCTAACGTAAGCTTGGCCTCACATGTGCTAGGCTTTTCTGGTATAGATAAAGGTTGGTCAGGTTTAGAACTAAAGTACGACGAATTACTACAAGGTAATAAGGGTGCCATGCGATTTGGTACGGATGATGAAGGTCAAAAGACCAATGGTGTTGAATATATTCGTCCGGAAGATGGAAACACCATAGAGCTTACTATTGATATAGCAATACAAAGCATAATGGAGCTGGCGTTAGAAAAGACCTATGCTACGCATAATGCCGATGGAGTTATGGCTATAGCTATGGATGTAAAAACAGGTGGTATTTTAGCAATGGCAGGAAAACCAGATTTTGACCCTAATAGTTATGGTGAATATGATGAAAAACTATGGCGTAACCCTGTTGTTTCAGATGTTTTTGAGCCGGGTTCTACGTTTAAAATTATAACTATGGCTGCAGCTTTAGAAGAGGGCATTGTAAGTAAAAATGATCGCTTTTATGACCCCGGATATATAAAGGTGTCAGGTGTTACACTACACTGCTGGAAAAGTGGAGGTCATGGATCTCAAAATTATGAAGAGATTATTCAAAACTCTTGCAATCCAGGCTTTGTGCTGTTGGGGCAAAGGCTAGGGGCAGAGCGGTTACACAAGTATATAACTGATTTTGGTTTTACCCAAAAAACGAAAGTAGATCTACCGGGTGAGGGTTCTGGTATTATGTTTGAGCTTGAAAAAATGGGACCAGTTGAACTGGCAACAACAGCCTTTGGTCAGGGGCCAGCTGTTACTCCTTTACAGCAGATTAGGGCTATATCAGCAATTGCCAATAAAGGCTTAATGACCACTCCTCATGTTGTAAATAAAGTTATAGATAAAGACAATAATGTAATATATGAGTTTAAAGATGAAAATAAAACACAGGTAGTTAGTACAAATACAGCAGAGGAAGTCTGTAGATTACTTGAATCAGTGGTAGTAAAAGGTACTGGAAAACTTGCTTTTATAGAGGGTTATAGAATTGGTGGTAAAACAGGTACAGCTCAGGTAGCTAAGCCTGGTGGAGGATATTATAGCGATAATTTTGTTGCATCTTTCATTGGCATGGCTCCTGCAGATGATCCTCAAATAGCACTTTTTGTTGCCATAAGAAACCCTAAGGGTTCAAGTCACCAAGGCGGTAGAATTGCTGCTCCTTTATTTGGTGAAATGATGAGGGATATTTTAAGGTATATGGATGTGCCAACCCAGTTAACAACCGAAAAACCAAGCTTTGATAACTATGTAGCTGTGCCCGATTTATTAGGGCTAACAGCCGAAAAAGCAGCTGCACAGCTATGGGCAAAGGGTTTCATTACTGAGCGAGATGGCATTGCCAATGGCGTTGTAGTGTCTCAAACACCAGCCCCAGGGGTTAAGCTAGAGATTGGTCAAAAGGTTGTTATAAAAACAACTAGCCAGTCTGGTAATTCGGAGAGTTTTGATGTTACTGTACCCGATGTAAAGGGATTAAGCCTTAAACAAGCTAGTATGAAACTTGGAGAAGCAGGCTTAAGAATAGAGATAGATGGCTCAGGAGTAGCGGTCTCCCAAGACCCAAAACCAGGCGAAGTAGTTAGGAAGTTGAGTATAGTTACGGTTAAGTTTAAAAAGTAAAGAAAGGGATAAATATTATGAAGAGTCTAGAGATATTATTAGGGGCTTTAAATAAGTACGAATTGCATAATATCAAGCCAAGTATCTTAATAAATAAAATTGAAGTAGACTCACGCAAGATAGAAAAAGGCGATATTTTTGTTTGTATAAAAGGTCAAAAAGTTGATGGGCATAATTTTGCCACAAATGCAATAAATAATGGAGCGGTTGTTATAGTAACTGAAAAGTTCATAAATACAAACGTAGCTCAAATAGTAGTGCCATGTACCAAAACAGCTATCTCCAATTTAGCAGCAGCTTATTATGATTATCCAAGCAAAAAGTTAAAGGTAATTGGAGTGACTGGTACAAATGGTAAATCTTCTACTACCTTTATAGTAAGACATATATTTAATTATTTAGGAAAAAAATGTGGCTTAGTAGGTACAGTAGAGGTAGATGACGGTGAAACAGTAAAACAAGCAAAATTAACTACTCCACAACCCCTTGAGTTACAGCGTTATTTTTATGACATGGTTAATAATAATTGTGAGTTTGTGGTAATGGAAGTATCTTCACATGCACTAGATTTACACCGAGTAGATAATGTTGAGTTTAACATAGCTGGTTTTACTAACTTAACTCAAGACCATTTAGATTACCATGAAACAATGCAAGCGTATCGTGATGTGAAAGCACGGTTGTTTGAAAAGGCTTTAGAGGCTGTTATTGTAAATGCAGACGATAAAGAGGGCGAATATATGGCATCTAGGGCTAAATCACCTGCTGTTTACTATAGTTGTAATAGATTTATAAGTAAAGGGATATTTATTACTGACGTGAAACTAGGTGGTAAAGGAACTGAATTTATTTTGCATTGTAAGGGTAAAGAGTACCCAGTTAAAACAAAATTAGTGGGTAAATTTAATATCTACAACATCCTATTATCATTTGCCATAGCTAATCATTTTGCTATGGATCCACAACAAATAATACAGGCAATTGAAACCTTTTCTGCTATACCTGGACGATTTGAGTCTATAGAGAGTAAAGGTATAACAGTAATTATTGACTTTGCACATTCGCCTGATGGTTTAGCTAATGTGCTGAAAACTTCTAGGTCTATGTGTAAAAATAAATTGATAATAGTTTTTGGTTGTGGAGGAGATAGAGACAAAACAAAACGACCAATTATGGGTGAGATGGCTGCAGAATATGCAGATAACATAATTGTTACATCAGATAACCCTAGAACTGAAGACCCTAAGCAAATAATAGAAGATATTTGTTTAGGTATAAGGAAGCATAATACAGAATTTATGGTAGAAGTTAACAGAGATAAAGCCATTGAATATGCAATTAATAAAGCCCAAAAAGGTGATATAATTTTAATAGCAGGCAAAGGACATGAAACTTATCAAATTATTGGCGATAAAGTTTTACCTTTTGATGATAAGCTTGTGGCAGAACAAAAGCTTAGAGAGGTGAATGAAAAGTGCGAAAGTGGAGCGCTAAAAGAATAGCACATATTGTTAATGGAGAAGTACAAGGCAATGAAGATGCCATAGTAGAGAGAGTTATTCTCGATTCTCGAAAATCACAAACAGGTGATTTATTTGTTCCTCTTTGTGGAGAAAACTTTGATGGACATAGGTTTCTTAATAACGCTTTTGAAAATGGAGCCTCTGTAGCTTTTTCTAAACCAAAAATGGAAATCAGCAATTTAGGAACTACAATAATAGTAGATAATCCATTATTAGCATTGCAACAGCTTGGTACAGCAGCCTTAAACGAGGTTAAGCCACAGGTAGTTGCCGTTACGGGTAGTACAGGAAAAACAAGTACCAAAGAGATGATTTACGCGATTTTATCTCAGAGATTCAATACCTTTAAAACTAAAGGTAATTTAAATAGCGAACAAGGATTACCTATGGCTCTTTACTCCCTACAAGAGCAAGATGAAATTGCTGTTTTAGAAATGGGAATGAGAGGCAGAGGGCAAATTACTGAATTGGTAAACATTGCTAAGCCAGATATTGCTGTAATCACTAACATTGGAACAGTTCATTTAGAGCTATTGGGAAGCCAAGAGAACCTAGCCTTAGCTAAAGGAGAAATTCTTGAAGGAATCAACAAAAATGGCTTAGCAGTTCTTAATGGTGATGATAAATGGTGTAGATGGTTGAGTGAAAATCACACTGGTAAAATGGTGTTTTATGGTTTATCAGAAAAATGCGATATAAGAGCCGTAAATTTACAAATAGACAGTTTAGGTAGGTACAGCTATAATATACATTCTGGTAGTAGTGAAGTAACTATAAAACTTCCTATCCCTGGTAAACACCATGTATATAACTCACTAGCAGCAATTGCCATTGCTTTACATTTAGGAATGAGTTGGGATGAAATAATAGCTGGTGTGAGCAGTTATAAAACTATTAGTGGAAGACAGCTAACTAAAGTATGTGCAGGAGTAACAGTTATTGATGATAGTTATAACTCAAACCCACAATCTATAAGAGCTGGTTTAGAGTTATTAAAACTACACCCAACAACAGGTAAAAGAATAGCTGTTTTAGGTGATATGAGAGAGCTGGGAGATCAAGCTATTCAATCCCATTTATTTGTAGGAGAACAGCTTTTTCAGTATAAAGTTGATATTTTAATATGCAATGGTGCTTTAGGTGCATATATTGGACAAGGGGCACAAAAATATACTGATATTAAAATATATTATACTGATAACAACCAACAAGCTGTAAAACAATTAAAAAACATAACACAAGCAGGCGATGTGGTCTTAATAAAAGGATCTCGTGGACTGCAAATGGAACACATAGTAAGTGATTTTTGTAAAGGACTATAATAATGATAAGAGAGTTTTTGTTATATGGAGGAGCAGCATTATTAATAGCTTTAATAACTGGTCCATTTATTATTAAGGCATTAAAGCGATTAAAAGCTGGAGCAACAATCCAAGAAGAGTTATCAAAAGAACACCAAGTAAAGGTGGGCACTCCTTTAATGGGAGGCATAATCTTTGTGATACCCGTGACTGTAATGAGTTTAATTTTATGGTATAAAGGTTTAATTGACTGGAGGTCAGTTTTAGCCTTTTTAGTGTTCTTTTTAGGCTATGGTTTTATAGGTTTTATGGATGATTATTTAAAGGTGGTCAAGAAACATTCAGACGGCCTTAATATAAAGCAAAAGCTAGTTGGTCAATGTGCTATCTTTTTAGTATATTTACTAATATTTTATGGCCAACAAATTGATACTAGTTTAGCTATACCATTTACCCATTGGAAACTATCAATTGGTTATGCTTATATACCATTTTTACTATTATTTGTAGTAGGATTTTCTAATGCTGTTAACTTTACAGATGGCATGGATGGATTATTATCTGGTTGTATGATAGCCTCATGTTGGAGTTATGTGTTTATTAGTATCATTGCTGGAAATACTGGTTTGGCAATTATAGCGGCTATTATTATTGGTAGTTTATTAGGCTACTTACGTTATAATTACCACCCCGCAAGAGTATTTATGGGTGATACAGGTTCACTGGCTTTAGGTGGTGCATTAACTGCATTAGCAATATTAACAAAAACAGAATTATTACTAGTTGTAGTAGGTGCAGTTTATGTAATTGAAATGTTGTCTGTTGTAATGCAAATATCTTATTTTAAGATTACAAAAGGTAAACGAATATTTAAAATGGCACCTATCCATCATCACTTTAGCTTATTAAAGTGGGAAGAGCTGAAAGTGGTTTGGTCTTTTTGGCTGGCTAGTGCTTTATTTGGATTATTGGGACTATTAGGATATATTAATACGATTTAAGCTAACGTAAAGGAGACTGAAAATGAAACAATCAAAACAGACTCCAGATAAAACAATAATTATAATAACCATGGTGTTAGTTATTTTTGGCGTAATAATGGTGTATAGCTCGAGCTCATTTTTTGCAGACATAACCTATGGAGATCAATTTCATTTCTTTAAAAGGCAATTGGTTTGGGCTATTTTAGGCTTTGTGGCAATGAATATTACTATGCGTATTAAGTACTGGAAATATAAAGAGTTAGTTCCGCTTATTGCAACAGTTTGTTTTGCTACTTTAATTCTGGTACTAATACCAGGTATAGGAATTGATGTAAAGGGATCTAGACGTTGGATTAACCTTGGAGTTACTCGCATGCAGCCCAGTGAATTAGCCAAGATTTGTTTAGTAATACTTTTAGCTTGGCTACTTGAACGTAAGGGTAAAAAAATAGTAGATTTTAAAAAGGGTGTATTGCCAGCTTTAGTTATTATTGGCTTAATCTGCGGGTTAATTTTAATTGAGCCAGATTTAGGAACAGCGGCTGTAATTGGTTTTACAGGTGTTGGTATGTTGTTTATTGCTGGATTAAAGTGGTCTCATTTATTTGGGTTATTTATAGCTGGGGTTATGGGAATTGGTGTAGCAATTATTGCAGCTCCTTATAGAATGAGACGATTCATTACGTTTTTAAACCCTTGGGAGGACCCATCTGGAGCGGGTTATCAAATAATACAGGCCTTATATGCCTTGGGGCCAGGTGGTTTAATTGGGTTAGGATTAGGAAATAGTCGTCAAAAACTACTATTTTTACCAGAGAGACACACCGATTTTATTTTTAGTATTATTGGCGAAGAGCTGGGTTTTTTAGCAACGTCGCTGGTTGTTATTGCATTTATTATTTTAGCAATAAGAGGGTTTAGAATAGCAATGCGAGCTCCAGATACCTTTGGCATGTTATTAGCATCTGGCATTACTCTAATGATTGTAATTCAAGCAACACTTAATATTATGGTAGTAACTGCCTTAATACCTGTTACTGGAATGACCTTGCCTTTAATAAGTAGTGGTGGAGCCTCATTGTTTATTACCATGGCATCGTTAGGAATTTTACTCAACATTTCAAGATATATTCGTGTGTAGATTCACACCTCTAATTACTAGTGCATAAAATATAGAGCACATGATAAGCGGGGGTGTAGCCATGGAGCGTTTCTTTGTTGCCGGGGGTTACCCGATAAGGGGGGCACTGCATATAGACGGCGCAAAAAATGCAATACTGCCTATTTTAGGGGCTAGTTTGTTAGTTAATGGACCTGTAATATTACACAAGGTACCTGAGTTATCCGATGTACATACTATGTGTAATATACTTCGATCTCTTGGAGTAGAAATAATTGCGGATAATAAAAGTTATATATTAGATACTAGTAGTTTGCATAGCCATGCTGTACCAGATAACTTGATGAGTGAAATGAGATCATCAATTTTCTTAATGGGTGCATTGCTTGGCTGTTGTGGTGCTGCAAAAGTATCGTATCCAGGAGGCTGCAACATAGGATCTCGTCCTATTGATTTGCATTTAATGGGGCTAAGGGCTTTAGGTGCTGAAATTGAAGAAAAACACGGGTATATAGAAGCCCGTGCAGCTAGGCTAGTTGGAACAGAAATATTTCTTGATTTTCCGAGCGTAGGAGCAACGGAGAATATAATGCTGGCAGCTGTAAAGGCTCAGGGAGAGACAGTAATACATAATGCCGCTAAAGAGCCCGAGATAGTTGATCTGCAAAAATTCCTAAACGCTGCTGGCGCACAGGTAAAAGGTGCTGGTACTGATACACTAATAATAGAGGGTGTTAAATCCCTACATCAGGTTGAACATAATGTTGTATCTGACCGTATAGCTACAGGAACTTTTATGTTGGCAGCTGCTATTACAGCAGGTGAGATTGACTTGATTGACACAAACCCATCACATTTAATACCGTTGTTGTTTAAAGGTAAACAGATGGGGCTGAACATAAAATATGGAAATGATTTCATTTCCGTTAAAGCTCCTAAGCGATTAAAACAGGCAAGCCAGATACGTACTTCACCGTACCCAGGGTTTCCAACTGACTTGCAATCACCAATGATGGTAGCAATGACTCAGGCGTATGGTACTGGTATTGTGATAGAAGGAATCTTCGATGGAAGATATAACCATGTTAATGAGTTAAACAAAATGGGCGCAAACATTAAAGTAAATAGAAGAACTGCCGTTATAAGTGGTAAAACCCTTTTAAGTAGTACTCTAGTAAAAGCAACAGACTTAAGAGCAGGGGCAGCCCTAATATTAGCAGGGCTGGTCGCAGATGGCACAACAATAGTGGATGATATACATCATATTGACAGAGGGTACAGTTCGATTGAAAAACAACTTAGTTCTTTAGGTGCGCATATCGAAAGAAAATAAGGGGAACTAAAGATGAAAGTCTCTTATAGGGAAAAATCAAAAATTAAACTATGGATGGTAATATCAGTATTACTAGTTGTATTTGTATTTCAAATAATTTTTACACCGCTTTTTTTTAAGGTGAAACACGTAAACATAAGTGGACAAGCATATTTGACAAAAAACGAAATTTTACAAATTTCTCAAATTGAGTTAGGGAAACCTCTAGTTACTTTATCAACATCTAAAGCTGTAAAAAACTTATTAGCAAATTCGTGGATAAAAGATGTTAAAGTAGAAAAAGCATGGCCAAATGAAGTTAATATATCAGTAACAGAGAGAGTACCAAGTCTTGCAATACCCTATAAAAACCAGTTTTTAATGATTAGTAAAGATGGTTATGTTATTGAAATAAAGAACGATTATTCAACAGTAAACCTACCAATCTTGAATGGGTATGTTGTAGACGAAATTGAAGTTAATCAACAAGTAATGAGTAAAGAGCAGTGGGAACTTGTTGACAAGATATATACTAACTTACCAAACAATGTATTGAGTATTTTATCAGAGATTTATTGGTACCGTGATTTAGTAGAGCTATTTACAGACGATGGACTTAAAATTAGCTTAGGTGACATAAAAGACTTTGATTATGTTAGACTTAAAATGTTACCAGAAATCTTAAAGAATATTTCAAAAGAGGACAAAGGTTATTTAGATTTGAGTGGAATTTATGCAGTTTTCAGAAAATTGTAACTAAAATATTGATTTAGATTATTTTCAAGAAGGAAAATATAATATTTTAGTTGAAATTTATAGACAGTATTACCAGAAGAGGTATTGCTATCAGGAGGGACTTGGATGAGCAGAAGAGAAATTATTGCCGGCCTAGATATAGGAACATCTGAGGTCAAGGTTGTAATTGGAGAGTTTGACTCAGAAAATGAGAGGGTAAATATAATTGGGTATTCCCAAGTAGCTAGCTCAGGAATTGATAAAAGCGATATTATTGATATAGATGATGTTGCTCACTCTATTAGAGAAGCTACTGAGTATGCTGAAAGAATGGCAGGCGTAGAAGTTGAAGGTTTTTATGCTGGTTTGCCAGTTCAGCACGTAACCCTTATTTATAATAGCGGAGCTGTTGCCGTAAGTGGTAACGAAAGAATTGTTCAAGAAGAAGATGTTGAACGAGTTTTACATGCCGCAAAGGTAGTGGCTATACCACCCGAGAATAAAATAATTGATATTATTCCTTGTCAATTTAAAATCGATAACAAAACAGGTGTACAGCGACCAGTTGGTATGGCTGGTGTTAGACTTGAAGTAGATGCCTTGCTTATTTCATTAAACCGCAGTGTTGAGCAAAATATTACACGCTGTATTGAAGAGGCTGGCTATGAACTATTTCAATTTGTCTTAAATCCGCTTGCATGCTCTTATCAAGTGTTAAGAGAAGATGAAAAAGAGGTTGGAGTTATCCTTTTAGATATTGGTGGTGGAACTACTGAGTTAAGCTATTTCAATAAAGGAGTTTTACTCGATACTGTGAGTATTCCGATTGGTGGAAACTTAATTACTCAGGATTTAGCTAATGTACTTAAAATCCCTCAGCGCCAAGCCGAGGCCTTAAAAATAAGATTTGGCGACTTAATGAGTGAGGAAGATCAAGATATTGATTTAGAACTTGAAACAGGTTCGCTAGGTTTTGACGGACAAGAAACACTAAGTTCTAAGTTAGTTAGAGATGTAATTAGTTATCGATTAGCAGAAATATTTGACATGGTAATCGATGAGATAATAAGAATGGGATTCAAAGAGCCACCTCCAGCAGGTATTAAAGTTTTAGGTGGAGTAACAAAAATGCCAGGGTTTACAGATTTTGCAGCTGAGTGTTTATACACTAAGGTTCGGGCAGCAAACAGTGGTAGAGATGACTTAACTTATATTATTGCAAAAGGTATTATTAACTACGTTCATCAATACAGCTATGGCTATATTGAGTACGATGATAGAGATAGGTCGAGCTCACGTAAAAGAACAGGCTTTATAAGCTGGCTTAAAGAATTTTTTGAAGCGGAATAGCAGTTGAGGAGGCGTAATATTGTTAGAAATGGATTTCAGTACAAGTGGAGTAGCTTGTATAAAAGTAATTGGTGTTGGTGGCGGTGGCGGTAATGCCGTTAATCGTATGATAGAATCTGGTGTTAGGAATGTAGAATTTATTGCAGTAAACACTGATTCACAGGCACTGTTGGCAAACAAAGCTCCTCTTAAGCTGCAGATAGGTGAAAAGCTTACAAGAGGTTTAGGTGCAGGCGCCAGACCAGAGGTTGGTGAGGAAGCTGCAAAGGAAAGCATTGATTCTATAAAAAAAGAGCTTGCAGGCGCCGATATGGTGTTTATAACAGCAGGAATGGGTGGAGGCACTGGTACAGGTGCAGCCCCAGTAATTGCAGCAGCAGCAAAAGAAATTGGAGCTTTAACTGTAGCAGTAGTAACCAAACCTTTTACTTTTGAAGGCAGACAGAGAATGAAACTAGCAGAGAGTGGTATTGAAAAGTTAAAGGATGCTGTAGACACTATCATCACTATTCCTAATAATAGACTACTCGACTTTGTTGGACCTGGTGCATCATTTTTAGAGGCATTTAAAAATGCCGATGATGTATTACATAAAGGTGTGCAAGGTATTTCTGATTTAATTGCTGTGCCAGGATTAATAAACCTTGACTTTGCAGATGTAAAGACAATTATGCAAGGTAAAGGCACTGCTATGATGGGTATTGGTCAGTGTAGTGGAGATGGCAGAGCTAGTGACGCTGCCAAGAGAGCTATTTCTAGTCCAATTTTAGAAATCTCCATAGATGGAGCTACAGATGTGCTTGTTAGTATTACTGGTAGTGCAGATCTTACATTGTTTGAAATAAATGACGCCATGGAAATTATTTATACTTCAGTTGACCCAAATGCAAATGTAATTTTTGGGGCAACAATTGACGATAATCTTGGTGATGAGGTTCGCATAACTGCTATTGCAACTGGATTTGATTTTTCAAGTTCTGCTAAAAAAGGATCTAGCAATAATAGTAGTAGCAGTAGTAGAAGTAATAAAAGCCCTTGGTCTGTAAAACCATATCCTCAAGCAGAGGAAAAAGATCGTGAGGTTGCAGCATCATACACCAAAAAAAGTAATCATAGTGGGGATATAAACATACCTACGTATAACCGTAGAGAATTGAGCAATATGCGTAGAAACCCATATGAAAACAATTCTAAACGAAACGATAACATGGATAACCAAAATTAACATAACCCTACTCAATTGAGTAGGGTTTTTTAGTTCTATTAATTTATAGCAATTTTTACCAATATTATTTGTTTTAATGATATAATTTATTTATAGTTAAAACACTTAAAAAAATGGGGGATTACAGTGAATCAAGATAAAAAGATTATTGGTTTTGAAAACTATATTAAAATTGGTGGAGTTAATCAGTATATACAGGCTAAAGGTTGTTATGATAACGAGATACTTTTTTACCTACATGGTGGACCAGCAATTCCAGCAAGCCCTGTAGCAGATATTTTTCAAAAGCAATTGCAAAAGCACTTTATAGTAGTTAACTGGGATCAAAGAGGCTGTGGAAACTCATATAGTAAAAACATTAAAGAAGAAAACTTTACCATTCAGCAATTATTACAAGATGCAAATGAAGTTATTAATTACGTTTTAAGCAAGTTTAATAAGCAAAAAATATTTTTAGTTGCTCAATCATTTGGTAGTGTATTAGGGCTTAAATTAGCTAAGCTTTATCCTCAAAAAATATATGCTTATATTAGTACTAGTCAAGTTGTTAATATAATGAAAAACGAAGCAGTAACATATCAAAAATCGCTTAGTGAGGCCTTAAAACAAAACAATAAAGAGGCCATAGCGGAGTTAACATCAATAGGTGAACCACCATATAAAAATATGATTAATGATATAAGTGTACAACGAAAATGGCTTCATAAATTTGGTTTCATTGAGCGTAAACATTGTATACTTGAAACCATATCTCAAAATACACCACCGGAGTTGTTTCAAAACATTATAAAATCAGCTGAGTTAGTCGGAAAACAAATTTTTAAGGATTTAATAACCCAAAATATTAATTTTACAAAAGAAATAAAGAGCCTAGATGTTCCTGTAATATTTTGTGTTGGGAAATACGATTATGCTACTCCTGGATGTATAACTAAAGAATTTTATCAACAACTTAAGGCACCACAAAAGCAACTCATATACTTCAATGAATCAGCTCATTTTCCAGATTATGATGAACCTCGTAAATTTGCTAATATCTTAATTAAATTATTAAATAATCTAAAATGCTAATTTGCTATTCTGTTAGCACCTTATATAATTTACAATAAAAAAACTCATATCATAGCCATGTTAAGACAAATATTGCATAACAAACATTATATACTTAAATAAAAAGGTGGGAGACTCGTTGTGGCTTTATGTTGATATTTTTTTAATACAAAATATTGTCTTTAATATTGTTGCCATTTATTTTGCATTACATATAACAGGGGTTAAGCGAGTTTTTTGGAGAATATTATTAGCTAGTTTCATAGGTGCAGTATATGCCATTATTGTTGTGATTACAAATGTTAATTTAGCTAGCAATATACTATCAAAAATTATAGTAGTTCTAATTATGCTTAAAATAGCAGTTCCAACAAAAAACCTACCACTTTATTTTCAATCTGTAATTGGATTTTTTATAGTCACAGCAGTTGTTGCGGGTTTAATAAGCTTTATTAGCCCTAATGTTACTCAACGCTTTATTGTTAATGATTATTTTGTTGTTACCAATAGATCTCAATGGACTCTATTTTTTTTATGGCCTTTTTTATTATTATTAAAGTGGGTTTATAAGAACTATATAACATTTAAAGAATGGTACAGCAATACTTTAATAGCAGTTGAGATTAGATTAAACTGCCAAAATATAGTACTAAATACAGTTTTGGATACAGGAAATCAACTGAGCGGTATGTTTAGTAAAACACCTGTAATTGTGGTAAATAGAAATTCTGTGTTAGCACAAGGTGGTAACATAATTTATGATATTGCTAATAAAATTCAAAATGGAGAAAGCTTAAGTTTTGAAGAAGAGAAGATATGGAAAAAATGTGGTAAAATCATACCATTTCAAGTAGTAGGTAGTGATGTAAGTATATTGCCAGCATTTAAGCCAGAGCAAATAAGCTATAAATATAAAAAAAATACCTACCTAGGAAGTAAGGCGTTAATCGCACTAGCACCTAATAAATTCTTTAATAATCCAGATATTCAGGGCTTAATGCATCCTGTTATTTATAAATCAATTATTACTGAATCAAGAGAGGGATAACTAAATGAATCTATTAAAATGGTTACAAAAACAAATTAAAAACATTAAATACCAGCTTACAACTTATTTAGCTAAATATTTTCCTAGGTTTATTGGCTATATTAGTGGCGCAGAAACACTTCCTCCTCCACTTACTTTAGAAGAAGAAAAAGAACTACTAGATCGGTTAGAGCAGGGAGATAAATCTGTAAAAAGAACTTTAATTGAGCGAAACCTAAGGCTGGTAGTATATATAGCTCGTAAATTTGATAATACAGGTATCCCTATTGATGATTTGGTTTCCATTGGTTCTATAGGACTAATAAAAGCTGTTAATACATTTGATGTAAAAAAACGGATTAAATTAGCTACCTATGCTTCACGTTGTATAGAAAATGAAATACTAATGTTATTACGACGTAATAATAAACGTCGTTTTGAAATATCACTAGATGAGCCCCTTAATGTTGATTGGGATGGTAATGAATTACTGCTTTCCGATGTACTAGTTGGCACTGAGGGAGATTTAGTTTATAAAAATCTTGAGAATGAAGTTGATTTAAGGCTTTTAGAACAAGCATTAACCTCACTTAAACAACGAGAGAGGGTAATAATTGAATTGCGATATGGTATAAATCGTATTAATTGTGCCACCCAAAAAGAAGTAGCAGACCAGCTTGGCATATCTCAGTCTTATGTATCACGATTAGAAAAGCGTATTATAAAACGCTTAAAACAAGAAATGGAAAAGATAAGTTAGTAATAACTAAGTATTAAGGTAGCCATAAGGTTGCTTTTTTATTCCCTTTAGGGGAGGCTAATAAATAATGTCAGTTAATTAACTGTAAATATAATATTGGCTATTAAAGATACCAAATGTAATATATTGGTATTGAATTTATTCTTCTTGTTTTTATAATTTAGAGTCTCGCTAAATAGTTACTAAAAGCATTGTAGTACCAATATAAATTAATAAGTATAAAAATTGTAAATTGAAAATTTGCAAAAATAAACATCACATATTTAGAAAGCAACCGAAAAGGTTGCTTTTTTTTTGGTATATCTCTAAATATTTACGCCAATACTTATAACAATTGTTGAGAGAGAGAGGATTGCCAATGCAACTTAATAAAGTTGAAATTACTAGTGTAAACACATCAGAACTGCCTGTTCTACGCAATAAAGAAATGAAAAAATTATTCGTAGACCTCCAAAATGGTAAAGAAGAAAACCGCGAGAGACTAGTAACATGCAACTTGAGACTCGTATTAAGCGTTATACAGAGATTTGGCAATAGAGGAGAAAACCCAGATGACTTGTTTCAAGTTGGATGTATCGGGTTAATCAAAGCAATTGACAATTTTGACTTATCACAAAACGTAAGGTTTTCTACTTATGCTGTACCAATGATTATTGGTGAAATTCGGAGATATCTTCGCGACAACAACGTTATTAGAGTTAGTAGATCTTTAAGAGATATAGCCTATAAGGCTTTGCAAATTAGAGACAAGCTTGTAACCAAAAATCGACGAGAACCAACTATAGATGAAATCTCCGAGGTATTAGAAGTCCCAGCTGAGCAAATAAACCTAGCACTAGATGCTATTCAAGAGCCTGTATCATTATTTGATCCCATTTATCAGGATGGGGGAGATCCTATCTTTATAATGGATCAAATAGGAGACGAAAAATCCAAAGATGTAACATGGATAGAAGGAATAGCAATTAGAGAAGCATTACAAAAACTAAACGATAGAGAAAAAAAGATTCTAAAAATGCGCTTTTTCTCTGGAAAAACCCAAATGGAGGTTGCCAAAGAGATAGGTATTAGTCAGGCTCAGGTGTCACGGCTTGAAAAAAATGCCTTAAATAGAATGAAAAAATTTATAAGCGTGTGAGGAGATTATGAAAAAGAAGTATTTTAAGTATTTAGCATATATTGTTGTAATTGCTATAGTTATAACATTATCTTTTGAACGTATAACAAACAATAGTAAATATAATGATATTATAAGGTTACATATCATATCTAGTGATTTAAGTAATGAAGCGAAAACAACCAAACTCTTAGTTAGAGATGAAGTGTTAAACTGGCTTAAAGAGCAAAAAATAAATTTACTATCACCAACCGAGGCAGCAACATTTATTTCAACAAAACTTAACCAAATTAAAGAAGTTGCTAACGATACCTTAAAGGCATTAGGATTAAGTCAAAATGTATCAATTCAATTTGGTAAAACCAATCTTCCTGCTAAAATGTATTTGGAAAAAGGGTTTATTTTACCTAGTGGACTATATAATTCGCTTAATGTCCGAATAGGAGACGCAAAGGGACAAAATTGGTGGTGTGTAGCTTATCCCACCCAGTGTTTAAACGAAAATACAGTATTAAAAATAAATGATAGTAAAAAAATAGTTTTTAAACTAAAAATCTTAGAGTGGTTAAAACAACAAGACTTAAATGCATATGAAGTATGTAAAAATGCTTTAATGTTTTACCAATTGCCATAAAGCAAAATGAGGGCTAATTATAGCTCTCATTTTTATTATAAAAGACTAACTAAGACATTAATATT
This sequence comes from Clostridium sp. 'deep sea', assembly GCF_014931565.1. Classification (NCBI taxonomy): domain Bacteria; kingdom Bacillati; phylum Bacillota; class Clostridia; order Eubacteriales; family Clostridiaceae; genus Clostridium; species Clostridium sp. 'deep sea'. The sequence goes on along the minus strand of NZ_CP063353.1, from coordinate 1,100,234 downwards.
TAAATAAGTAAGTCTTTATTGTAACAGTAAAATACCTTATACTAGTTTTAAAGACAATAGTGCCTAAATTTTAAGTAAGCAGTCTAAAATTAAGCACTAATACTAAAAGATAACTATGAGGTAATTAAATATGAAGAAAAGCATTATTATTTTATCAATTTTAATTATACTACTTACCATAATAACAACTTCCTTTGGTTTATTTTACACCGATGAAGGCAAATCATTTTACGTAGAAAATGTTAATGGAGATACTGTTAAAATTTTTGGCAATGGTATTTATGCTAATGAGAGTTATTTTAAAGCTGCAATAGATAAAGGAACAGATGCTATAATGTTACTTATTGTATTACCTCTGTTTACTCTTACAGTTTTACTATCCAAGAAGAATTCACTTAAAATAAAACTTCTTCATTTGGGTTTATTATCATGTATCCTTTATTATTCGGCATCAATCTCCTTTGCTGTAGCATACAATAGATTGTTTATTGTTTATTTACTGCTTTTTTCTGCAAGTTTATTTACATTTATAATTGAGATAAATAATATTGACCTAAAAAGAATGCAAGATAGTATTATATTAAATATACCCCATAAAAGTGTAATAATATTTTTAATGTTGGCTGGTTTATCTGTATTTGTATGGTTAATTGAAATAATTGGATCCTTAAAAACTGGTAATCCACCAGGTGTAATAGGCATAAATACCACTGAACCAACGTTTATATTAGACATTGGAATCATAGCTCCATGTGCATTTTATACGGCATTTTTAGTTTACAAAAAGAAACCAGTTGGTTATTTATTTGCAACAACGTTATTAACCTTAAATGCAATAGTGGGGTTAATTGTTATTTCCCAATCAATATTTCAACACTCATATGGAATATTAATTAGCTTAGAAGAGTTTATTCCATATGTAATGGTTTTTGTAGTTATGAGTTTAGCTGCCATAGTTATAAATACTAAAATAATTAAAAGTATTAAGAATTAACTCATGAATCTTTAATTTATATTAAATGAGTTAGCAACTCTCTACTACTCCTAACTAGTGTTTAATAATTGCATGTAAACAACTATAGCAGTATTGTCATAGCCTCTTCACTATCCGAATATTAATTATTAAGAATTAATAATGAGCTTAATGAATGGGATGTGTTTAACATTGAAATTATCTTCTTTAAGATCACAAGTTGTTATTGATATACAAAGTGGTGAACGCTTAGGTAATGTTATAGATTTAGATGTTGATTTTAGTACTGGTTTTATAACTGGTTTAGTAGTGGGTACTGACAATTCTTTTATGTCATTTTTTGCTAAAGATGACGAAAGGGTAGTGCCTTGGAATAGCATTATTAAGATCGGAAAAGACGCAGTACTTATTAATAGAGAGCAACACTAATACAAACCATGGACAATACCCATTAAAAACTTTATAATATTTAATAAAGAGTATGAAATGAGGAAGTTTTATGCGTTGTCCATTTTGTTTGTGTGAAGAAACAAAAGTAATAGATAGCAGAACAACAGAAGATAAACAATCTGTACGTAGAAGAAGAGAGTGTTTAGACTGTACAAAAAGGTTTACTACATATGAGAGAATTTATGAACTTCCAATCATGATAATAAAAAGTGATGGACGTAGAGAGGCCTTTAACAGAAACAAAATTGTTCATGGATTAATTAAAGCCTGTGAAAAACGCCCAATTTCTGTTTCAAAAATAGAAGAAATAGCTACAAAAATAGAGCAAAATTTACGTAATATAATGTCTGAAGAAATTCCTTCGGATCTTGTTGGTGAGGCTGTAATGGACGAGCTTCGAACTGTAGATGAAATTGCTTATGTTAGATTTGCTAGTGTATATCGTAAATTTGCAGATTTGGAACGTTTTAAAGAAGAGTTAGACCAATTACTGAGGAAAAAAAAAGATAACAACGAATAAAATAATTATCCTACCTTTTATATTTTTGGTGGGATTTTAAATTATGCATTATTATATTACTAAAAAAAGAGGAAATAATATGAGGAGATCCACTAAAACAGTTTCATATAGACCCCGTAGACCAGTTTCAAGAAGAAAAAAAAAGAAAAAGAAAATAAAAATAAAATTAATAGCATTTATTGTTGTATTAATCTTGGCTATAGTATTAATATTTTCTGCAGTTAAATCTTTATTTAGTAATTCTTTAATAACCCTAAATAAAATAACTTGGGGTAGTGAGTTAACCGTAGACTGTGCTTTTGTTTATAACAGCCATATAATAACTAGTACTAATGATGGTATTCTCCATTTAGTTGCTGAAGAATCACAAAACGTAACAAGTGGACAAGCAATTGCTAATGTAGTTAACGAAGAAAAAGAAGCAGAGCTTAAGCAAAAAATAGATGATCTTAATAATAAGCTTAAAGACTATGACTCTTCAAAATATACAACAACAACTGAAGTTACAGATGTAGAGACAATGCATAACACTGTGAGAAGCTTAATAAAAAGCTATAGATATTACCGTAGCTATAAAAGTACTGCTGGTACGACTAAAATTATGGACGAGATTCAAAAGGTTATGAATAGCTTTTACAAAGATAAAAATCAAACTGATAGTGAAAAGCAAAAATATTTAGAGCTAAAAGAAGAGCTTAACATTGCTCAAACCGATTACGACCACCTAAAAGATGAATTAATTGCCAAGAGTTCTGGTATTGTTAGTTATACACTAGATAATCTTGAAGAAAAGTTCGCTACCGATAGTTTTCCTTTAAGCGATCATGAATGGTTTTTACAAAAACAAAGTTTTAGTACAGCAAAGGATGGTGACACTGTAGTTAAAGAACAAAAAATAGCTAAAGTTATAGCCAATGATAAGTGGTTCATAATTGCTAGAGTGCCCCAAAAAGAATGTGAGAATTTTCTAAATGCTAATAACTTTACAGTTAAAGTAAATGAAGAAAATACTCAAGTAGTATTTCTTAACTCTGTGGCTGAGAAAAAGTATGTTTATTTTTATTTTCAAGTAAATGAAAAGCCTACTATTACAACTAGATATAACCAAGTTTTATTAGCAACAGAGCAAGTGGAGGGTATGGAAATACCCAAAAATGCACTCGAAAAAATAGATGATAAGACCTATGTATATCAAAAAAATGGTAAAGTATATGAAAAGGTAGAGGTTGAAATACTTAAGGAACTTACAGATAAAATACTAATTAAGAGCCTAAAAGATGGTATAAAAATCCTAAAAGATACATCTTATGTAAGGAGGTAATTAGGTGCGTACAAATGTTTTGCAAGTTAGGGAAAAAATAGAGAAAGCTGCGAGAGCTAGTGGTAGAAACCCTAATGATATAACCTTAATTGCTGTATCTAAAACCAGGGCCATTGCTGATATTCAAAGAGCTATAGATTGTGGTATTTTAGATTTTGGTGAAAATAAAGTACAAGAGCTACAGCAAAAAGTGCCCGAGTTACCTAACGTAAATTGGCATATGATTGGTAGTTTGCAAACAAATAAAGTAAAATATATTGTCGATAAAATTAGTTTGTTGCATAGTTTAGATCGGTTATCCTTAGCAAAAGAAGTAGATAAACGTGCTAAACAAAAAAATATAATAGTAAAATCATTAATACAAGTAAATGTAAGTGGTGAGTTAAGCAAACATGGACTAAATCCCACAGAAGTGCTAGATTTTTGTGATATAATCAGTGATTATAGCAACATAAAAGTACTTGGTTTAATGACAATAGCTCCTCAAACTAATAACCCAAGTGAAGTAAGGGAGGTTTTTAGAGCATTAAGAGAGCTTAGAGATTCGCTTTTTAATAAAGTACCTAAATCCATATCTCTTAAAGACTTATCTATGGGTATGAGTGGTGATTATGAGCAGGCTATTATGGAGGGTGCAACGTATGTAAGAGTTGGTACAAAAATTTTTGGAGACAGAATTTATAAGGAGAGGTAAAATGTTAAAAAATATTTTAAGCTTAATACTAGATTTATACTCAGTATTACTTTTGATTCGAATTTTATTTTCGTTTGCCACAATTAATGTTGCAAACGTAAGGCAAAACAATTTTATAATGACTATTAAAAAACTAACTGATCCACCACTAAAGCCGTTTCAGCGTATGATTGGTCCAGTACAGGTGGGTTCTATGTATTTAGATTTTGCACCATTAATTGTTTTGTTGATTATTAACTTATTACAAAACTATTTTATAAAATAGTATTAGGAGACACCATGGTTTATATAATAGCAATAATAGTATGGGGCTTAGACAGGTTAACTAAGTTTTTAATTGTAACAAACTTTAGTCTACGTGAATCAAGATCTGTACTTGGAAATTTAATATCTTTTACCTATGTACATAATGAGGGTGCTGCCTTTAGCATTTTACAGGGTAAAAGAATATTTTTTATCTTAACAACAATAATTTTAATAGCAATAATACTATATATGTACTACACCGTACTGCCCAAAACCCTTATAACAACCATAATTATTGGTACAGTATTAGGTGGAGCACTGGGCAATTTTTATGACCGTTTACGTTTTGGTTATGTTATAGACTTTATTGATTTTCACTTTTTCCCAATCTTTAATGTTGCTGATATAGCTGTAGTATGTGGTACGTTATTATTGGCTTGGCAGCTATGGATAATACCAGAAGGTGGAAAATAAATGTCGCAGAATACAATAAAACTGGTAGTAACAGCAGACCAAAATAAAACAAGGCTTGATACTTTTATAGCTAGTAATAGTGAGTTGAGTCGTTCGCGAGTACAACAGCTTATCAACGAGCAGTGTATTTTAGTAAATGAAAAATTAGTAAATAAGGCAAGCTTAAAGTTAAAAGAGAGTCAGTTGGTACTAATAAAAATACCAGAGGCAGTTGAAATGACTATAGACGCAGAGGATTTAAATCTCAAAGTGGTATATGAAGATAAGGATGTAATTGTTATTAATAAACCTAGTAACATGGTTGTACATCCTGCCCCAGGTCATTATGCAGGAACATTAGTAAATGGCCTGTTGTTTCACTGCAACGATTTATCAGGAATTAACGGGGTTATGCGACCAGGAATTGTTCATAGATTAGATAAGGATACTACAGGCTTAATTATAGTTGCTAAAAATGATTTTGCCCACGCCTCTTTAAGTGCCCAACTAAAACATAGGTTAGTATCAAGAACCTATTGGGCATTGGTACATGGGCATATTACACAAAGAAGAGGTATCATTAAAACATATATTGGTCGTAAACCAAACAATCGCATAAAAATGGCTGTTTTGAGAGATAAGGGTAAAGAGGCTATAACTAGATTTAAAGTAATAAAAGAGTTTAGTAAGTACTCTTTAGTAAAGCTAAAACTAGAAACAGGAAGAACTCACCAAATAAGAGTTCATATGAATTATATTGGACATCATATTGTAGGTGATGAGCTTTACGGATTATTAAAAGATAAAAGTTTTTTTACTGATGGACAGTGGCTTCATGCAGCCAAGTTAAAATTTATTCATCCCAGAAGTCAAAAAGAAATAGAAGTTAGTTGTTTGCCACCTCAAAATCGAGTTGACTTATTAAATCAACTAAGTGCAGAAGATAGTATTGACATAGATGTTGAAAGTCTGATAAAATCTTGATGACCATCCTTTAATTTTGTCCTGTGAGGCAGAAAGGGTAGCGCAGTAAGATAAACGAAAGTTCTTAGACTGCCCTTTTTAGGGGCAGTCTATTTGTTTATATGTATTGAGTCTATAGTTAAATTATAGGAGGCAAATTTATAATGAATATTAAAACTCAAATTATGGACGAGCGAGCAATGCAACGTGCCTTAGTGAGAATTTCTCATGAGATTATTGAGCGCAATAAAGGCGTAGATAGTATTGCTATTGTAGGTATTCGTCGTAGAGGTGTTACCTTAGCTCAAAGAATAGCTGCCAACATAAAAAGAATTGAAGGTGTACAAGTACCCGTAGGAGACCTAGATATAACCCTGTATCGTGATGACCTAAGTAGCGATAAGGAGCAAGCTCAAGTTAACGGAACAGCCGTAAACTTTATTATTGAAAACAAAACTATAGTATTAGTGGATGATGTACTATATACAGGTAGAACAATAAGAGCTGCCCTCGATGCCTTAATTGATATTGGCAGACCTAAATCTATTCAATTAGCTGTCTTAGTAGATAGAGGTCACCGAGAGCTTCCTATAAGAGCTGATTATGTTGGCAAGAATGTACCAACATCAAGTCATGAAATAATATCAGTTCAAGTTCAGGAATATGATGATTGCGAGCAGGTTGTTATCCTAAAATAATTTGTATAGGAGAAAAACCATGAGAGAGAAAGTTAGTATTGGTCGTTTACTGCCTTTAGGGTTACAGCATGTTTTTGCTATGTTTGGGGCAACAGTTTTTGTTCCTTTAACAACTGGATTAAACCCTTCTGTTGCGTTATTTACCTCTGCAATAGGAACATTGCTATTTCACCTAATAACAGGTGGGAAAGTGCCTGCTTATTTAGGTTCATCGTTTGCTTTTATTGCTCCTATTATGGCTGCTAAATCAGAGTATGGTATATCAGCTGCCTTAGGAGGCTGTATAGCAGCAGGTATAATTTATATAATTGTTGGTTACATCATAAAAGTTGTGGGTACAGAGGTCATTCATAAGCTTGTTCCGCCAGTAGTGATTGGACCAATGATAATGGTAATTGGCTTAAAATTAGCAGGAACTGCTAAAATATTTTCTGAGGTTCATTATTTAACAGCTTTCTTCACCTTAGCAGTAGTTATTATTGTCAGTATGTATGCTAAAGGTATAGTTAAAGTTTTGCCCGTATTAATTGGTATAGTAGCTGGTTATATATTTGCTTATATTATGTATAGAACAGGTGTTGCGCCTCAACTATTTGATTTTAAGGATTTAGCAGCGGCATCATGGGCACCTGCATTGCCCGAGTTTGTTTCCCCAACTTTTAATATAAATGCAATTCTAATTGTTGCTCCCGTAGCGTTAGTAACAATGATAGAGCACTTGGGTGATATGATGGCCATAAGTAGAACAGTAGATCATGATTTTATTGAAGATCCAGGTATTCACAGAACTCTTTGGGGAGACGGAATAGCAACAGCTTTTGCTGGACTTATAGGGGGTCCCCCAAACACTACTTATGGTGAAAATGTTGGGGTTTTAGCTCTAACTAAAATATATAACCCAATTGTAGTAGAAGCAGCTGCTATAATAGTATTAATATTAAGTTTGTTGCCTAAGTTTGGTGAATTTATTAGAACAATTCCTAAACCTGTTATGGGTGGCATAATGATTATGGTATTTGGTATGATTGCTAGCGTAGGATTAAGAACCTTAATAGAAAAACAAGTTGACCTAATGAAAACCAGAAACCTAATCATTGTATCAGTAGTATTAGTTATTGGTTTAAGTGAGATAAAAGTTTTGAGTTTAGATGGTATGGGATTAGCAGCTTTAGTAGGAATATTATTAAACCTAGTATTACCAAAAGAAGATAAAGATAAGAAAACAAAAAGTGGTTTAGATTACGTGGCTGACTAAATTAATTATAACAAAACAGATTTAATATAGATTTATTTAGCTTTATAAAGCTCCCAATAGGTAGATAAGTGCTACTATAGCTGTCTACCTAAGGGAGCTTATTATCTATATTAATTTAAGTGAAACCTACATTAACAGATAGTTTTCTTACAAGTTGGTAAATATTAATGGAGGTTCTTATAAAGTTGCTCTATATTTACTGCACCAGTAACAATATTATATTTCACAAGTTCATTAATTTTTCTATAAGTATTTTCACTTATAGTTTTATTAAGATTGGAAAAATCATGTAGACTATTATGTAAAGCTAATGGTTGATTTAATAGTTTGGCACGTTCATCTTTTTCTTTTTGCTCTTTTTCAATTTGTTTTTCTAGACGCTCCTTTTCTTCGGGAGTGTAATCACCTATACACCAGTGAGTCACAGTTCCATCTTCGTGTACAATAGTTCCGGTAGCTATTAACCTACGGCCATGTGCTGCTAAAAAACGTTTGCCTGCAGGTATAGAATCCTGATGTAGTTTTATACAATCAGTAATATATTTTTTTAGTTTGTCATTATTAACCATATCTTCAAGTACATTTTTAGCTATTGTAACATTACAATTTGAGTTATTAGCAATATAATTTTCAACCGCCTTTTTATTGTTAGCAATTGATTGAATATTAATTTTTCCAAACTGTTTTTCGAGACTGGCTAAGAGCTGTTGACTTTGAATATCATGAATTTCTGTCTTAAAAGAGCTAGTATTTTTTTTAGTACTAGTTGAGTTATAATTTACTATTTTACTATTATTGTTTAATAAAATCTTTTGCATTTTTATCTCCTTGAATTAAAAAGTTCAGAAAGCCATATAATCTATTATACACAATAATGATTTCATTGTAGGTTAAGATTTACAAAAAAATAATAATTTTTACACATTATTAAGGAAATTATTTATCATAAACTAAAAACATTCACCTTAAGGTGAATGTTTTTAGATATAAGCTCACTAACAAAGATTACTTTACAACTTCTTCTGGTATTAGTTTTTCATTTGGGGTTACATACAATGTTCGCTGATGTGTATATAATACCTGGCCAGGATGCGCACCACGTTGTTTGAACACCCTTTTTACAGTAGTATAGTCTACAGGTACATTGGCAGAGGATTTTGCTTTACTAAAAAATGCAGCCAAGTTGGCGGCTAGTAACAAAGTGTTTTCGCTTACCTCAGCGCCTTTGCTTCTTATCACTACATGTGAACCTGGGATATCTTTGGTGTGGAACCAAATATCTTCTTTATGAGCTTTTTTTAAAGATAGGTGGTCGTTTTGACGATTGTTTCTACCTACCTCAATTATAAATCCATCAGCACTAAGATATTGGCGTGGTTGACTTACTTTAACCTCTTGTTTTTTAGGTTTTTTACCCTTTTTTTGCTTGGGTGGCTCTATATAACCCTCTTCAATAAGTTCTAGCTTAATCTGCTCTAAATCAGTCAAAACTAAAGAGGTATTGATAAGAGTAATAATGCTCTCTAAATAATCTATTTCTAACCTGTTTTTAGTTACTCTACTAGTTAAGTTTTCTTTTGTTCTTATTGCCTTTTCATATTTTTTATATAAACTAGTTAGATTTTTATTGGGAGATTTATGGGGATCTAACTTAATAATTATTGGTTTAAGTTCAGGATCAAAATAATCGATAACCTCAACCCTTTCTAGACCCCCTTTAATTTGATATAGATTAGCTTTAATTAGGTCAGCAGTGTGTTTATATTTTTCTGCCTTTTCAGCCCCTTTAAGATCCTTGAGTTGCTTCTCTAAAGTACGTTTGTTTTTGCTGAGACTTTTATTACATACTTTAAGTAGATCTTGTTTATAGCTATTAAATTGTTTGGTTGTAGTTTTAATATAATAAAACTCATCCATGGCATTATTCATATTACTATAGCTCTCAAAATCACTTGCTAAATGAGTATAAGGTAAAACACCACACCACATTTTACCTAGCTTGCTTTTAGTAATACTAGGCTCATAATTCTTTTCAGCAATAATATCCTTAATAAAAGCAATAGCTTCATAGTAATCATTATATCTATGTGCTAATTCCCTAGCGATTAGGGGGCTTATTCCTGTAAAGCTATCTACAAGTGAACTAGCAAAATTACTACTGCTAAGTTCTACCATATCATTGAGAATAGACTTTTTAGTTGTTGGAGGTTTAGTGTAACTAAATCCAGGTAATATTTGACGAACTCTACTCACACCAAAAGGTACCCTTTTTACAGCATCAATAATTTTATGGGTTTCGGCATTGGCTAAAATTAAATTACTATGTTTACCCATTAGTTCGCAAATTAAAACCTTTTCAACAGGATTGCCAAGCTCATCTCTACTACTAATAAATATCTTAACAACTCGCTCTAAACCGGGCTGTTCAATTTTAGTAATTTTTCCACTATCTATATGTTTGCGAAGCAACATGCAAAAAAGTGGTGCCTGCTTAGGATTTTCATAACTATGTTTTGTTAAATTAATTCTATAATTTTCAGCATTGCTATTTATAAGTAATTTATAATTATTTTTGTTATTATAGATGTTTAAAATTATCTCATCTTTTTTTGGTTGCTGTGACTTTTGAACTTTACCACCAACTAAAGCTGTTTGAAGCTCATCAACAATAGCGCGTAAGGTTAAACCATCCATAGCCATTTTCTCATCTCCCGTCTGTGTATAACTAACATTATATAGCAGGTGGGTTTGCTGCGCAAACGTAGTGGGCTCGCTATTCGCGTCGCGGGGTGGACTCGCCTTTGGCATCGTGGGGTGGGTATTTCACCTTGTGAAATACGGGGTGGGTTTCATTTCATTTTGCGGAGTGGGATACCTGCGGTATCTGATGTCTACGTTACGCTCGCTAACGTGATAATGCGCTGCTTCTAAGCGAGCATTATTTTCCGTGAGCGAAGCGAAACCCATCCCAATAGCCAAAGGCTATTCCACCCCGTATTTGAATTCTCAAATACCCACCCCGCGATATCCAAAGGGTGAGCCCACCCCCGTTTGTAAAGCAAACATTTGGTCAATAATGACTAATGTCTTTAAGTTTTATTGCAATTGTGTCATAATGGCTAGTAAATAACTTAAAATAAGTGTTATAATACTGGACAAATATAATTATTAGGGAGTTATGATATGTTACAGAGTATGACCGGTTACGGTAATAGTACGGTTGAAATAGGAAATAGGAATTATACAATTGAATTAAAGGGTGTAAATCATCGTTATTTAGATATAAAGATAAGGCTTCCGCGTGAGTATTTTCAGTTGGAGGAAGTTATCCGTAAAGAGATTTCTAAGGATATTTCTAGAGGTCGGGTAGATGTATATATTCATTATGATAAAAATGTAGATGAAGACAAAGAAATAATTGTAGATAAAAACCTAGCAAAAGTTTATTATGAACAGTTAACTGCTTTAGTAAAAGAATTTAAAATGAAAGATAGTCCTTCAATTGAGTTTATTGCCAGCAGGCCAGATGTTGTCATTATGAAAGAGCCAGAGCAAGATATGGAAGAGGTAACTAAGATTTTGCTTAAAGCCGTAAATGAGGCCTCTTCTAAGTTTAAAAGTATGCGTATAGTTGAGGCAAAAGCTTTATCAAAAACAATGATAAATCAATTAAATGAGCTGGAGAGTTATCGTCAACTTGTTGCTAAAAGATCTCCAGAGGTTGTTAAAGAATACAAAGATAAACTGCAGGATCGTATAAAACAATTGTTAGATAAAAATGTTGAAATAAATCAAGATAGACTATGTAATGAAGTTGTATATTTTGCAGATAGATCTAGCATAGATGAAGAAGTCGTTAGGTTAAAAAGTCATGTTAATCAGTTTAAAAGCATAATTGAAAAGGGTGGACCCGTTGGTCGTAAACTGGATTTTTTAGTACAAGAAATGAATAGAGAAGTTAACACTACTGGAGCGAAATCATCAGATTTAGAGATTAGTAGCTCGGTTGTTGAAATGAAGTCTATTATTGAAAAAATAAGAGAACAAGTGCAGAATATAGAATAAACATAGAATTATGGAGGTCAAAATGTCTGAGGGGATATTATTGGTTCTTTGTGGACCATCGGGAGTAGGTAAAGGAACAATTAAAACTACACTCCTAAATAACTTTGAGAACCTCAAAGAATCTATTTCAATAACATCAAGAAAATCACGAGTTGGAGAAGTAGAGGGAGAGCAGTATTACTTTACAACCGCAGAAAAATTTAATCAGCTTATTGAGAATGAGGAACTATTAGAGTGGGCTATGGTACATGATAATTATTATGGTACTCCTAAAAAGCCAATTGAAGAGGCTTTAAATAAGGGATATGATGTTTTACTCGAAATAGATGTTCAAGGTGCCCTGCAAATAAAAGAGAATTTTGAACGTGCTGTGTTAGTCTTTTTGTTACCTCCTAGCATGCAAGAACTCGAAAAAAGACTAAGAGAACGAGGAACAGAGAGTGAAGAGCAAATAAAAAGACGATTAATAACAGCAGAATGGGAACTAACTATGGTCAAAAGCTTTGATTATGTTATAATAAATACAGTTTTAGAATCTGCTATACAAGATGTAGAATCTATATTAAGGGCAGTTAAATTGCAAAACAAAGATGATAAGGGAGTGTGTTCTATTGCTCATTAAACCATCAATAGACAATTTATTGGAAAAAGTAGAGAATAAATACGCGTTAGTAATTTTGGCTTCTCAAAGAGGAAGACAAATAAGACTTAAAGAAAACGATAAAAAGAATGATGAAAAATTTGGGTCAAAAAACGCTATAAATAAATTAAAAGAGGTTTCTGTGGCTTTAAAAGAAATTGATGAAGATTTAGTAGAAAGCTACTACAAGAATAACGAAGAGCAAATAGAAGATATTCTTAACGATAAAATTAATGAAGAAATCGCTATGTTATATCAATCTGATTTACCTCAAACAGAAAAAACAGAGCAACCAGAGTAGATTTTTTAACTAGCATAAACAGCATATAATGGCGAGCAAACGTCTCTACGTTTGGTCGCCTTAAGTTTGTATTCCGTTTAGCTATTAAGGGAGGGTAATTGAATGTGAACATTGCTGAGATTGTCGTAGATGTTATACATAGCGACGTAGACCGTATATTTGATTATAAAATCCCTAATAATCTAAACAATATCCAAATAGGTATGGAGGTATTAGTGCCTTTTGGAGGTAGAATGATAACAGGTTTTATTGTAGGATTAAAAAGTACAAGCCTAATTCAAAAAAATAAACTGCGCAATATTAAAGCAGTTTTACATGAAGGAACAGTATTAATTAATGAGGATCTAGTTGATTTAGCTAAGAAAATGGCTAATTATTATATGGTTCCATTGGCAATGGCTCTTGAGTGTATTGTGCCTGGGGGCTAAGGGGTTTAGGTAAACAAGTAAGTATTCGTAGAATAAAGGTTGTGCGTTTAACTCCTAATTATCAAGACCATTTGCATGAGGTGCTAGCCAGGTCAAAAAAGCAGCTTCAGATTATAAATGAGCTGAAAAAAGCAACAAAACAGGAGTATCATTTAATAGCATTAAAAAATAAACTAGCCATTAAATCAAATGCCTCAATAAACGCTTTAATAGATAAAAAAATATTAGTTAAAAGTGAGATTGAGGTGTATAGGAGTCCTTTAATTAAAGAACATATTAACATGGAGTATAATACTCTAAAGCTAAATCGAGCTCAGAAAAATGCGGTATTAAAAATATTTCGAAGCATAACCCAAAATGAATTTAAACCATATCTATTACATGGAGTGACTGGTAGTGGTAAAACAGAGGTTTATTTAAGATCGATACAGCATTGTTTAAACCTAGGCAAACAAGCTATATTATTAGTACCAGAAATAACCCTTACTCCTCAAACTATCGAACGCCTTACCATTAGATTTGGAAGTGATATAGCTGTTTTACATAGCTCATTATCTAAAGGAGAGCGTTATGATGAGTGGCGTAGAATCGCTACAGGCAAAGCGACTGTAGTTGTTGGTGCTAGGAGTGCAGTATTTGCTCCATTAGCAAAGTTAGGTGTTATAATAATTGATGAAGAACACGAATCAACTTATAAACAGCAGGATAATTTAAGGTATGATGCTAGGCAAATAGCTCTTTGGAGAGCTAAAAAGCATAGTGCTGCAGTTATATATGGTAGTGCAACACCTGCGATAACGAGCTATTACAAAGCACAAAAGGAAATTTATGAACTCTTAGAAATGCCGGAGAGAATCACGAAAAATAAACTACCTCAGGTTAATATAGTTGATATGCGAACTGAAATTAAGCAGGGTAATAGATCAATATTAAGTAGGGTTCTGCAAAAACAGCTATTAGCTACCATTGATAAGGGTGAAAAAGCCTTAATATTACTTAACAGAAGGGGATATTCCAGCTTTTTACGGTGTAGTGAATGCGGTGATATACCTATCTGTGAAAACTGTGATATCACACTTACTTATCATTCATATGATAATAAACTAAAATGCCATTACTGTGATACCCAAATACCCGCAAGTAGGGTATGTAGCAAGTGTAAACAAAGTAGTATGAAATTAGTTGGAACAGGAACTCAAAAAGTAGAAAAACTTTTAGAAAAAATACTGCCAGAAACTGATATAATAAGAATGGATTCAGATACAACAAGACAAAAGAACTCCCATTTTTATTTATTAGAGAAATTTAAAAAGTCTAAATCGGCGGTTTTGGTCGGTACTCAAATGATAGCTAAGGGTTTAGATATAAAAGAAATTACCCTTGTTGGAGTAATAGATGCTGATATAGCCCTTAATTTACCAGACTATCGTGCAGATGAACGAACATTTCAACTGCTAACCCAAGTTGCAGGACGTTCTGGTAGAGGTGAAATTGAAGGTAAAGTTATTATTCAAACTTTTTCACCAAAGCATTTTAGTATAACAGAGGCTTGTAAACATAACTATAAGGGATTTTATGAGCAAGAAATTAAATTTAGATCCAAGTTTATGTATCCACCGTTTAAACAGCTTATAAGAATAATTTGTGTGCACGAAGAGCAGCGTATAGCTAGGCGAGGTTTAGTATTTATTTATAAACAGCTTGCTACTGAAAATAGTAGTTATACAGTATTAAATCCAACCCCTGCACCATTAAACAAAATAAACAATAAATATAGATGGCATTTAATAATTAAATATGACTCTAAAGTGAAGCTGCATGAAAGCATTAAAAATGCAGTGGCAGAGCTACGTAAAAGAAGCTCTAAAATAGAAAAACCTTTAAGAGTTATTATAGATATAAATCCAGAGAATATATTATAAGGAGTGTTATTATGGCTTACCGTGAAATAAGAACAAGAAAAGATCCAATTTTAAGACAAATAGCAAAACCAGTTACCAATTACGGAAAATGGTTAAAAAAGTTACTTGATGATATGGAAGAAACAATGTTGTTGTCTGATGGAGCTGGTTTAGCAGCGCCTCAGGTTGGTATTAGTAAAAGAATAATTACAGTTTTGGCTGAAGAGGGTGTCTTGAGACTTGTTAATCCAGTTATTGTTGAAGCAGAGGGCGAAAAGTATGATTTAGAGGGCTGTTTAAGCGTTCCTGAGTTTATAGGTAAAGTTAAAAGAGCAGAGAGAGTAGTTGTTAAAGCCAATGATGAAAATGGTAATGAAATAACTGTTAAGGGTGATGGATTAATAGCAGTAGCTCTTCAGCATGAAACAGATCACTTAGACGGCATACTATTTATAGACAAAGCCAAAGAAATTTACAATAATGACCCTGTTCCATCAGTTGAACCAATGGAATTTGAGGAAATGTAATGAAAATTATATTTATGGGTACCCCAGATTTTGCTGTCCCTTGTTTACAAGAAATAGCCCAAGATCATGAGGTTGTTGCTGTAATAACGCAGCCAGATAAAGCCCAAGGCAGGGGTAGAAAAATAATAGCTACTCCAGTAAAAACATGTGCATTAGAGTTAGGATTAACTATTAATCAACCTCAAAATATTAATGATATAAATTTTGTTGAGTATTTAAAAAACCTAAATGCCGATATTATGATAGTGGTGGCATATGGGCAAATACTAAAGAAAAGGGTGCTTAACATCACAGAATATGGGGTAATAAATGTACATGCTTCACTGCTACCAAAATGGAGAGGGGGCGCTCCTATACATCGCTCCTTATTAAGTGGTGATAGTAAAACAGGAATATCTATAATGAAGGTAGAACGAAAGCTTGATAGTGGACCTGTATATAGCCAGGCTGAGGTTAAAATAACTGAGGACATGAATGTGGGCATACTTCACGATATTTTGGCTCAAAAGGGTGCTAAAATGTTAGCTGAAGTATTAAAAAGCATTCAAACCCTTCAACCTGTTACTCAAAACCACCAAGAATCAACCTATGCTAAGCTTATTGTTAAAGAAGATCGCATAATTAATTTTAATGATGATGTAAATACTATTTTTAATCAGGTAAGGGGTTTAAATCCTTGGCCAATAGCTTATACCTATTATAAAGGAAAGCAGGTTCAGGTATGGCAGTGCCAAAAAATAAACTCAAATAAGTTAAACACCCAAAAAAATGGGCAAATAGTAGATATAGCCTCAAACGGTCCCGTTGTAAAATGTTTAAATGGGGCAATTGTATTAACCAAATTAAAGCCCGCAGGCAAAAAACTAATGACTGGGAGCGAGTTTTGTAGAGGTTATAGATGTGTAGTAGCAGATTATTTCGGAGAAAGTGAGGAATAAAATATGCCTTTTTATAGTTCATATTTTGTATATATACTGCCTGCAATGATATTGGCAATGTTCGCTCAAGCCCGTATAAGGTCAGCATATGAAAACTATTCTAAAATTAGATCAATGTCAGGTATGACTGGAGCAGAGGTTGCTCAAAAAATAATGTGGAATGCTGGTATTACAAACGTAAAAGTTGAAATGAGTAAAGGAAGACTTTCCGATCACTATGACCCTAGGGCCGATGTTGTAAGACTATCTCCCCAAGTCTATAGTGGTAGCTCAATTGCTTCTTATGGTATAGCAGCCCATGAGGTTGGTCACGTGTTACAACACCATAAGGGATATGCCCCAATAAAGCTAAGAAATGGCATTTTGCCTGTAGTTCAAATAAGTTCAACTGCTGCAATGCCCCTATTTATTGCTGGATTTTTTTTTAGGACTGGATTTTTACTTAATTTAGGTATAATATTATTTAGTGCTGTTGTAGTATTTCACTTAGTAACTTTACCTGTGGAGTTTAATGCTAGCAGCAGAGCCATAGCAATACTAGAAGGAGAAGGATATTTACACTCAGAAGAGATGTATGGCGTGAAAAAAGTATTAAGAGCAGCTGCGTTAACTTATGTAGCATCTGCAATTATGGCAATCGCCCAACTCTTAAGATTGTTAGCAATGTCCTCAAATCGTAGAAGATGATAAAAAAAATTAACGTTAGAGATATAGTACTAGATGTGCTGTTGCAACATGAGCAACGGCACATCTTTGTGAATTTAACCCTAAAAAATGACCAGAAGTTTAATAGCCTAAAAGCCATAGACAAAGGCTTTGGCTATAGATTAATTTACGGAGTAATTCAAAATAAAAGCCTGCTAGATTATCAAATAAACAATTATCTCAAAAACGATAGTCAAAAAGTTAAGCCTGTAGTTCGTAGTATATTAAGAATTGCAGCGTATCAAATAATATTTATGGACAAAGTTCCAGCTCGTGCAGCCTGTAATGAGGCTGTTGAGCAGACCCGGAGAAGAGGTTTACCGAGGCTTGCAAGTTTTGTAAATGCTATAGTACGTAAGCTCAGTAAACTAACCTACGAAACGGTTAACCTACCAGAAAGAAGCAAAGATGTAGAGAAATATTTATCAGTTAAATACTCTCACCCTATTTGGATAGTAAAAAAATGGATAAACGACTGGGGCTTAATTACTACTGAAAAAATGTTAGCCGCTAATAATAATGTTTCTCCTATGTCTATTCGTATTAATCCTACAAAAACAAACATAGATGACGTAATTAACAATTATAAAGATAAAAATATTGAGGTAAGTAAAGGTGAAATAGAACCAAACTTAGCCTTAAAGGTTACAGGCGGTAAAGATATATCTAGTTCTGAACTATTTAAAAATGGATTAATAACTATTCAAGATGAGGGTGCAGTACATGCTGTTACTCAAATGCAACTTGAAGATAATATAAGAGTACTAGATATGTGTAGTGCGCCCGGTGGCAAAACAGCTCTTATTAGTAATTTAATGAATAACACTGGTGAAGTGGTTGCTGTAGACATATTTAAACACCGCTTAAAGCTACTAAAGGAAACCTGTGACCGTCTAGGAGTAACAAATGTAACAACCCATTTAAGTGATGCTACAAAACTTAAATACAGAGATATTGGAACCTTTGACAGAATTTTATTAGATGCTCCTTGTACGGGGCTTGGTACTTTAAGAACAAAACCAGAGATACGTTGGTATAGGGAAAAAAGAGATATTTACACTGCTGCTAGGTTACAGGAACAATTGTTATTCACAGCAGTCTCATTAATAAAGCCAAATGGTATAATTGTATATAGTACGTGTTCAATTGAGAAAGAAGAAACGTCGCATATAACCAGAAAATGTGCTAAACTTAATTTAATAAGTGAAAAACACTTATTGCCACATAAATATTCAACTGAAGGTTTCTACGTAGCAGTTTTACAGAAAAAATAGTAGTAATTAAGGGTGAAAACTTTGAGTAAAAACATGCTTGATTATAGTCAAGATCAGCTAAAAAAAATACTTATAAATTTAGAGCAACCCCAGTTTAGGGCTAAACAAATAAGAGAGTGGTTGGTAAAAAAATATTGCAGTGATTTTTCTAAAATGTTAAATTTACCTCAAAAGCTTAGAGAGCAACTCTCAAGGGATTATGTGGAATATCCTCTTAAAATTAAAACAGTTCAGCGTTCAAGTGATAATAACACTATAAAATTTACAGCCCAAACAGTAGACAATGAGTTTATTGAAGTAGTGTTGTTAAAATATAGCTACGGATACAGCGTTTGTTTATCAACTCAAATTGGGTGTGCAATGGGTTGTGCCTTTTGTGCTTCAACCAAAGGGGGATTGGTGCGTAATTGTACTAGTACCGAAATCTTAGCTCAGCTCTTATTAGCTGAGCAAATAGTTATGGAACGTGTTGGCAGAATTGTGCTGATGGGTATGGGGGAGCCTCTTCATAACTACAAAGAGGTATTAAAATTTTTAAACATCTGTAAAGACCAACAATGGGGTCCGGGTATTGGTTTAAGACATGTAACCATATCTACTTGTGGTATTGTTTCTAAAATACGAGAATTAGCAGATCAAAAGCTACCGGTTACTTTAGCTTTATCACTACATGCCCCAAATGATGAAATAAGAAAAAAAATAATACCAACAGCTCATAAATATAGTATAAAAGAAATAATTTCTGCTTGTAGATACTATTTTGAGCAAACAGATCGAAGGGTTAGTTGTGAGTACACCCTAATTAAAGGTATAAATGATTCTATTACATGTGCTAATAAATTAGTAGGACTACTAAAAAACGAGCATATGCATATAAATTTAATTCCATATAATACTGTTGACTTCTTAAACTGGCAAGCACCAACTGCTAAACATGTTAACGATTTTGCTAATGTGCTTAAAAAAGCAAATTTAACGGTTACTACTAGAAGGCGTTTGGGTAGTGATATTGATGCAGCTTGTGGTCAGTTGAGAAGACGTGAGCAGAGAGTGAGGTGATTATGTTATGGCGTTACAAATACATAAATTAACGGATACTGGCTTGGTTAGAGAAAATAATGAAGACAGTATTAAAACATTTAGTTTTGCCTATCAAGATAGATCAATACTATGTTTAGCCGTTGCCGATGGAGTGGGTGGACATCAAGCTGGCGATGTAGCTAGTAGTTTAGCAGTTTCAATGCTAGAGAAAAAGCTAACCAATAGTAATTCTAATATGCCCCTAGAACAAATATTGACAGAGGCAATTGTAGATATAAATTCCTCTGTTTATAAACAGTCTCTAGCAAATAAAAACTATGGTGGTATGGGTACAACTCTTACTGTTACTTTAATTGATGGCAAACAGCTTTTAGTTGGACATGTAGGTGATAGCAGGGCGTATCTTGTAAGTAAAAATCAGTTAAAATGTATTACCAGTGACCATTCGTTAGTAGGAGAAATGGTTAAAAACGGACAAATTAGCAGAGAAGAAGCACGGAAACACCCTCGGAGAAATATAATTTTGCAGGCTATTGGGCTTGATGAAACAGTTGAAGTAGATATTTATAAAGAACATTTTGAAGAGCTAGATAGTATACTTCTATGTACAGATGGCTTAAGTGATTTAGTGAGTGAAATAGAACTTTTAGATATCTTTAATAAAAAAGAGTGCCAAAATGAAGTGCTCACTACACTAAGAAATCTGGCTGTAGCACGAGGAGCACATGATAATTTCAGTATTATTACTGCACATTGGGCTAAGGAGTGAAAACTATGATTGGTAAATTATTAAATAATAGATATCTGATAGAGGAAAAAATCGGCTGTGGTGGTATGGCAACAGTTTATAAAGCTAAAGATCAACTATTAGAAAGAGATGTAGCTGTAAAGGTATTAAACCAAGCAGATTTACAAGATGAAGACTCTATTAGAAAATTTAGAAGAGAAGCCCGAGCCGCAGGCAGCTTATCTCATTATAATATAGTTGGGGTATATGATGTTGGAGAACAAGACAACATCCATTATATGGTTATGGAGCTTGTAGAGGGTCAAACCCTTAAAGAGTATATAAAAGAGCGAGGATCTTTAGGTATAAGTGAAACAGTTTCTATTGCGATGCAAATATGTGATGCCTTAAACCATGCTCATATGAACGGAGTTATTCATCGAGATATTAAACCACAGAATATCATAATAACTCAGGATCGTAATATAAAAGTTGCAGATTTTGGCATTGCAAGGGCAGTGAGCTCAGATACCCTTACTCATAGCAAAGATATATTTGGCTCAGTACGTTATTTTTCACCTGAGCAAGCTAGTGGTGAGGTAGCAGGTGTAAAATCAGATATGTATAGCTTAGGTATAGTAATGTATGAAATGTTAAGTGGCAAACTACCTTTTAACGGAGATACCCCAATTGCATGGGCTATGAAACATATAAATGATGACCCTGTTGAATTAGTTAATGTAGATCACAATGTACCTAAAGTTTTATCAGATATTGTTAATAAAACAATGCAAAAAGATCCCGACTATAGATTCGAAGATATTTCAGAGCTAAAAGAAGCTTTAATTAAATTTAAGGAAGGGTTACCGGTAAAGATAGAAATGGTAAAGAAGAAACAACCAACTGTTAGCAAGAAAAAAGCTAAACAGGTTAAAAAAACGCCTAAGAAAAAGAGTGGTAAAAAAAGTAATACCAAAGCAATTGTTATAAGTGTTATATTACTTGCCTTAGTTGCTGGTACTTATTTTGGCTATGTTTGGATAAAGGACTTTTTAGAAGTGCCAGAGGTTGCGGTACCAAATGTTGTGGGAGATCACTTACAGATAGCTAAAGCAAAGATTTTAGAGCAAGGCTTAGAAATTGACATTTCAGCAACCCGTAAAGATCCAGAAATAGCAGCAAATCATGTGATTATTCAAAGCCCAGTGAGTGGCACCAAGGTTAAAAAAGGTAGAGTTATTGAGCTGATTATAAGTGATGGCCCCCAGTTTGATGAAGTACCTAGTGTTGAAGGAATGACAAAAAATGACGCCGATGTAGCCTTATCTAATGCTGGTTATGAGGTTGGCGATGTGTATGAAGATTATAGTGACACTGTAGAAGTGGGTATCGTAATTAAGCAGGGAGTAAAAGCAGGTACAGAATTAATTTTAGGTACTAAAATTGATTTAGTTGTAAGTAAAGGTGTAAAGGCTACCAAAGGACCTATGCCAAAGTTAGTAGGAATGACAAATCAATCTGCTATGGAAGCCATTATTAATAACCAGTTTACAATAGGTGAAATATCTGAAGAAAACTCTGATAAACCAGCAGGAATTGTGTTGTCACAAGATTACCCAGAAGGCACAGAATTAGAATTTGGTACAGTTATTAATTTCACAATAAGTAATGGTAGAAAACCAGTTAGTACACCATAATAATGAAAGGTAAGTGTTTAATGACCAATGGTAGAATAATAAACTCAATTGCAGGAACCTATACTGTATTAATAGATAATAACACTATAGTGTGTAAGCCAAGGGGGAGACTGCGTTTAAAAGGAAGTTCACCAGTAACAGGTGACTTGGTCGAAATAACAATTGAGTCAGATGGTTCGGGGGTTATTGAACGAATATTACCACGCACTAATTTGTTAATTAGGCCAACCATTGCTAATACGGATCAAATAATAGTAGTGGTTGCCCCAAATCCAAAACCTAACTTTCTGCTTATAGATAAAATACTTACAGCAGCAGAAAACCATGAGTTAAAGTGTATAGTTGTTGTAAACAAAACAGATTTAGCTGATGATGCAAAAGAGTATTTAAGATATTACAAAAACACTAAATACCCAACTTTTGCAGTATCAGTGCATAATAGTGAAGGCTTAAATGAGCTAGAAGAAGTGTGTAAAGGTCATATAAGTGTATTAGCAGGTCAATCGGGTGTTGGTAAATCATCAATTATAAATTACTTTTGTCCTAACCTAAATTTAATCACTCAAGAAATAAATAGCAAAAAGGGTTTTGGCAGGCATACAACAAGAACAGTAAGTCTATTAACTCTACCCGGGGGGGGTTTATTAGCAGATACCCCAGGGTTTAATAGATTTGATATGAGTGATATAGCTAGTAATAGATTAGCAGCTCATTTTCCAGAAATGATAGATTTTTTAGGACAATGCAAGTATAAAGGTTGTTTGCATGAAAAAGAACCTGGCTGTGCTGTGAAACAAGCCTTACAAGATGAGATAATACATCCACAACGCTACAATAATTACCTTACAATACTTGCTGAGCTTAAAGAAAATGAAAAGGGGAAGTACTCATGACTTTAATATCACCATCTTTATTGGCTGCAAACTTTGCAGATTTAAAGAGCGACCTAACTAAAATAGAAGAACACGCTGATTGGTTGCATCTTGATATAATGGATGGCTGTTTTGTGCCAAATATAAGCTATGGATTACCAGTGGTAAAGGCTGTAAAGAAAATTACAAAGTTACCATTAGATGCCCACTTAATGATTCAAAACCCCGATATCTATCTTCAAGAATTTGCAAACGCAGGGGTAGATTTAATAACAGTACATGCAGAGGTTTGTAATCATTTACACAGAACAGTAAGCCAAATAAAAAAGTTAGGTTGTAAGGCAGGAGTAGCACTAAATCCTCATACTGACCCTAGCTGTTTAAACTACTTGCTAGATGATTTAGATATGGTTTTAGTAATGAGTGTTAATCCTGGGTTTGGAGGGCAAACATTTATTGAAAGCTCAATTAATAAAATTAAAGCTATAAAAAAAATGATAGATATTAATAATGCCTCTAATAAGCCCATAATTGCTGTTGACGGAGGAATAAATCAAAATAACATAGCAAAAGTTGCAAAAGCTGGTGTGGACTATTTTGTAGCTGGTTCAGCAGTTTTTAAAGCTAAAAATCCTGCCCAAGCCATAATTGAGTTAAAGGATAAATGCAATAACACAAGAAGTACAATTAGCATATAGATTTAGCCTAAGTTCAAACATAATTAAAAATAAGAACGCAATAATGGCGTTCTTATTTTTATCTAAACAGTAATTAGGTTTCCTTATTACACAATGAAGATAATTTTAGTAGTTATTTAGATAGATAACGGAATATTTTAGATTATTATAAACAAAATTTCTTTATAGGTTTATCATATTAGTTTACATGGTATAATAATAATATAAAAAAATAATAGAGACCACGGCCTCTATTATTTAGTCAGTATGTAAATGTTGGTAATACGTTAGCTGGTTGTTAAACTCTTAATGCTAAACTACTTATTAGGCTTATAAAAGATTCTAACAATTTTACTAAGTATTGAAGGTAATTTTATGGCTACAATACGCATAATCATACTCCTTTAATATCTAATTAACACAAGTCCACAGAATATCAAAATTATGCCGATGAGAAAAAACCAGGCCCACGCTGGCACGTTAAAGAATATTAAACAACCGCCAACTACAACCATGACAATACCTAAAAATGTAGGAGGCCTATAGCGGTAATTCCATTTAAAATCAAAAAATTTGAACGTAATTACACCTCCTAAATATGTACTGCTGTATTATATGAAGTAGGAGATTGTCTTGTGTAAATTATTTAGGAAAATTATGTAGCAATTTTTTGCTAACGAATAAGTTCTGTTTTTAGGCTGCTTTGATTTTAAAAATTTAAAATTAAAAAGAGCGCTAAACGCTCTTGTTTAAAGACTATATTTAATTATATAGCACGTGTAACCTTACCAGATTTAATACACTTTGTGCAAACATTCTTGCGAACTCTGCTACCATTTTCAACAACACGAATGTTTTGAATGTTAGCATTCCAAACTCTTCTGGTGTGTCGATTAGAATGGCTCACATTATTACCAGTAGTAGGACCTTTACCACATATATCACAACGTCTGGACATGTAAAATGTACCTCCTTTTTTGAGTCAAAGTTAATCTTTATAATGAACGCACACCATTATACATTAAAAGCTATTGTTTTGCAACGTTAAATAGTATAATATAGTACATACGTACCTATATTTAGGGGGTAATAATGTGTCAAAAATAATTGTACAAAATGATTTGGGAAATATTGTAGTTAGTGACGAAGTAATAGCACAACTTAGTGGCAATGCTGCGGTTGAAAGCTATGGTATTGTAGGCATGTGTTCACGCAGTAAACTAAAAGACAGCATAGTAGAGCTGTTAGGAAGTGATAACATCTCTAGAGGAGTAGAAGTACACTCACAAGGTGATGCAGTAGATATTGACTTATACGTAATTGTTGCGTATGGTATTAGAGTATCTGAAGTTGCTCATAACATAATGAGTAAAGTTAAATACATCATCGAAAGCATAGTTGGAATTGAAGTTAATAGTGTCAATATCAACGTTGAAGGTGTTCGTGATAAGTAGCGGGGAGTGGAAACTATGATTGACTTAAAAAGAGTGGACTGTACCCAATTTATTAATATGTGGGTTACAGCATGCCAAAACTTAAAAGATAACATCGAAATTGTTAATAGCTTGAATGTATTTCCTGTACCAGATGGAGATACTGGAACAAACATGTACTTAACCTTACAGTCAGCTGTAGGTTATATGAGCCATGAAGATAAGAAGCTGGGTGATGTTGCCATGAAGGTTTCAAAAGGATCTTTAATGGGTGCTAGAGGAAACTCAGGCGTAATTTTATCTCAAATATTACGTGGTATTGGCGAGTCACTAGCAAATAATCATGAAATGGATGCAGATGCTTTAGCAGCAGCACTTAATAATGGTGTTAAAACTGCTTATAAAGCTGTTATGCGTCCGGTAGAAGGTACTATACTTACTGTTATAAAAGACGCTGCTAAACAAGCAGATATTTCAGCAGCAGAAAACAAGAATGTTATAGCCGTACTAGAAGCAGTAATTAATGCTGCTACAGAATCCTTAAAAAGAACACCAGATTTACTACCAGTACTTAAAAAAGCAGGTGTAGTAGATGCTGGAGGTAAAGGATTGCTAGTTATTTTAGAAGGCTGGTACCAAGCCTTAACAGGAACTACCATAGATATTTCTGATGTACTAGATAAGCCAGCTCAACCTGTTCAAATTAGCTGGGAAAGCGATGAAGAGAGCAGTTTTGGTTATTGCACAGAGTTTTTTATTAAAACTAATGAGAATAACGTACCTGCATTAATTGCTAGATTTGAAAAATATGGTGACTCTTTAGTTGTAGTTGGTAGTGATGATATAGTTAAAATTCATATACATACTATGCATCCTGGTACAATACTAGAGATTGCTTTGCGTTACGGTGCTTTAACAAAAATTAAAATTGAAAATATGACAGAGCAACACACTCATATTTTAGTTAAAGAAGAAGAAATTGAAGCAGTAAAACATCCTAAAAAGAATGTTGCTGTAATTGCTGTTAGTGTTGGTGAAGGTTTATCTGAGATCTTTACAAGTATGGGCGTTGATCACATTATACATGGTGGTCAAACAATGAACCCTAGTACAGAAGATTTAGTTAAAGCAATAGAGTCACTTAATGCACATAATGTAATTGTTTTACCAAATAATTCCAATATAATTTTAACAGCAATGCAAACAAAAGATATAGTAGATTGTAATGTTTTTGTTGTACCAAGTAAATCTATACCACAAGGATTTGCTTCACTAATGGCCTATGATCAAGATACTACTGATGTTGAATTAACAACTGAAAATATGATTGATAATATGCAGTATGTAGACAGTGGTGAAGTTACTTATGCCACCAGAGAATTTGAAGCAGAGTGTGGCGAAATAACAAAAGGTGATATTATTGGTATTACAAATGGTAACATAATAGCTGTAAACAATAGTCCAAGATCAGTGCTATTTCAAATGTTAACAGCTATGGTTACTGATGATTCAGAAGTAATATCTATTTTTACGGGGGAAGATATAGCCTCAGAAGAAATAGAAACATTAACAGATGATATTAGTTCTAAATACCCAGATATAGAAGTAGAAGTGCATTTTGGTGGTCAGCCATTGTACTACTATTTTTTATCAGTTGAATAATTGAAAAATTAACCTAATTAACATAAATATATAAACTGTGGAATACTGCTAATAATATAGGTAACTGTCTTTTATACTTGGTTTAATTACCAGCATAAGCACCCCAAAATCGTCTAATAATAATGACACCAAACAAAAGGAGGTGCTTAGTATGGCAAAAGGAAGTAATAGTCATGTAGTACCTGGCGCATACAAAGCAATGGAACAATTCAAGTATGAGATCGCTAATGAATTAGGTATTCAAGGTGGTATCCAAAACGGTTATTGGGGTAATTTATCATCTCGCGATTGTGGTTCTGTAGGCGGAGAAATGGTTCGTAGAATGATTGAAATCGCTGAACAACAATTGTCTGGAACAAAAGGTGGAAGCACTTACTAAGAATTAAATAATACATGATCAGTACAAGGACGAGCGAAAGCTCGTCCTTATAATATTTAAAGATGAATTAAAATTCCAACAATAAATTGTAGATTGATACTTTTAATCTATAGCCAGTCCTTTTTTTTAAATAAAATAATTTTTATTTAAAAAAAAGAACTGGCGCTATGTATTAACCATTCGCCAGTTAAATTGGGAGAGGAGAAACCGGAGGAAGAGTAATGGGGAAAATTATTAACGTAATACTAATATGTACAAAAGCAAACTGTTTTATACCCTATAACAGGTACAGATAGTTACATTCAAAGTAAAATAATAACCAGCTAACAAAACATATTGATGTAATTAGCTGATTGTGATAGTATTCTCATATATTGTAATTATGAAAGATAAGGTAATAACATGGTAATGATATTTATGTGTATAGGTTGGTTTTTTAGAAAAATTTTTATGAACTTTATTGACTATGGTGAGCATGGAGCTTTTCCCCTTGTAGGCTCAAAAAAACTTGAACATTATCAAGAGAATAAAGAAAATTTAATAGGAGCTTCTCTGCTAGTGGTTAGCACATACAATTTTCATGATTTAAGTTTAATAGAAAAACAACTTTTAGCTACTATAATTATAATTGTGTTTTCAATATTAATAATTTTAATTAATATTAAAGTATATAAAAACTCTAATAAAGATAAAAAAGCAATAATTTTTAAAGACACGTGTTTATATATAGCTTTATTTACATTTGCGGTACTGATTGTAGTGCAGAGTATGATTACAAGTTTAAACAATGTGCATTTACTGAATGTTATGGTACAATAAATTTTAAATAAAAAACTAATACTATCATGGCAATAGTTTTTTACTAAATAAGTAAGTGAGTGAACAGCATGAGAATAATTGGTGGCAAAGCCAAAGGGCATGGCTTAGCTATGGTAAAAAGTAAAGGAACAAGACCAACTTCGGATAGAGTTAAAGAATCTATGTTTAATATCTTACATAATGATTTAACTGGCTTTAAAGTTCTAGATTTATTTGCAGGTGTTGGTAATATTGGTTTAGAGTCCTTAAGCCGAGGAGCAGCGAGTGTAACTTTTGTAGACATGAGTCAAGAATGTATTAAAATTATAAAACGAAATTTAGAACATACTAAACTTAATAATGGAAAGATAAAAATAATTAAAAGTGACTTCAAAAAGGTACTTAAAAATAGTACAGAGCAATATGATTTTATCTTTTTAGATCCACCCTATGCTACAAATTATGCAGGTATTGCACTGGAGCTAATTCGGAGTTATAATTTATTGGCAAACGAAGGTATAGTGGTTGTAGAACACGATAAACACACTACCTTTAATAACTGGGAACCATATAGACAAAAAAAATATGGTCAAACATATTTATCTTTTTTTTGCAATGAAGGAGAACAAAAATGAGAATCGCAGTGTATCCTGGAAGCTTCGACCCATTAACTAATGGACATTTAGATGTAATAATAAGAGCTTCTAAACAATTCGATAAACTTATTGTATCGGTTGTAAGAAACCCATCAAAAAACCCTCTATTTAGTGAGGAAGAGCGTGCTGAAATAATTGAACATGCTACGAAAGATTTACCTAATGTAGAAGTAGATTATTTTGATGGTTTATTAACAGATTATGTTGAGAGTAAAGGTGCTAATACCATAATAAAAGGTTTACGTGCCATGGCAGATTTTGAGTATGAGTTTCAAATGGCTTTAATGAATCGACAGCTAAATCCGGACATAGAAACCATGTTTTTAATGACTCATAGTAAGTATGCCTATTTAAGTTCAAGTATGGTTAAAGAGGTATTTATGCTTGGTGGAGACATATCCGAATTAGTTATTCCATATGTTAAAAATAAACTAAAAGAGAAGTTCCAAAATGCCTAATAAAAGTTTTGTTAGAAATTAAAAATGTATAACAAAGCGAAATGTGAAAAGATATCTAAATACTCAAGATACTGATAGAGGTTCAGAAGTATTTAAGCTTATTGATAAAATTTTATTTTCTTACCATAGTTGGTGGTATAATATGGACTATCTATGAGAATAAAGATTTCACTTTGTTATTGTTTTTCATAAATACAATAGTTAATGTTACTGTTAACACTTATATAGTTAAAAATAAAGTTGAATTATAATTATAATAAAAACTATCTTAGTGATGTATAGCATATGTCACTAAGATAGTGTAATAATTGAGTAAAATTGCAAAATAGTTAACAATAAAAAGCCTGTATAAGTTTTAAAAATAAATGTAGTGACTGTGTTTTTGTGCCATTTAATATTTATAATTAACAACACATACTTGTTATAAAACTAAATTTCATAACCTATATCATTAAATCAGTTGACCTTTTTCATCAGTCATACCATTAATACAAAACTCACCATTACAATAACCTTTACCATTTATCTGTATTTCTATTTTATAAACCCCTGCATATAGCCTTTTAGTAGTCATTTTTTTAAACAAATGCCTTTTACTAATTTTAAGTGTTTCATTGTGTTTAAGATTTGCATTTTAATTTTAAAAACCTTTTGAGAGCTTTTGGTAGTTGGTGTAGGGTAGGTGATTTTATAATCAATAATTAAGTTTTCGTTATTATTAGCCTTAATATCAAACTTAAACTCTAAATAATCTCCTAGTTTTAAGTTAGTATTATTAATTTTTATAGGGCTGACCTCTATATGAGCGTTAGGTGAATAACCCAAAAACTTAAGTGTATTTAAATGACCTTTTTTAACACACGTTCTTAAAGAATGATTAATAATATACTGCATTTCTTTATCATTTTGTTTACCAGAGTTTTGCCACCTTTTTAAAGTCTGTAACACAAAATCTGGGTCTAGTTTACTTATATCATTTAAATGATTGGCTACCGAGCGGGTTACATAACGTTTGTTGTCATAAAATAAGTTATCTAGCACTGTAGCACCCTTTTTATAATCAAAATTAATGGCCATTGCCCAAGGTAATTTAGGTCTTAAACCTTCGCTAGCTAATCTACGTTGGTGATAACTATCACTTAAAGACCATTGTTTCATGCTATTAAATGCTGTATCAGGAAACTCATTTATAAATCTACGTATGGCAAACTCACTCGAAAAATACGGAGTGAATTCACCCAAAGCATGTAGTGATTTTTTTAAGTGTTGCTTAGTGCAGCCATTAACTCTAACATAATTAGTATAAGCTGAATAAGTAAAGTTAGTTGCTTCAGTAATATGGTTTAAAGAGTTTAATAAGATAGTAAGGGCTTCATTATAATCACTGGGTAAATATCGCTCTAAGGCCTCACGCATATAAATCATACGATCCTTCAATTCTCTACTACTAAACCCTTGTAAACATTCCACTAAAAACTGTTTTCCTTGAAAGCTTGGGTACACACTAGTAATGCTATCTATAACTAAACCTACAGTTCTTTCATTAAAATAATTGTCTTTAAGTAAAACCTGTTTCTCTGCCATAAGAAGTACCTCATCATAAATTGCTTTGTATTTAGTATATATTACAAAGTAAAACAAAACAAGTGTTTGTA
Source organism: Clostridium sp. 'deep sea' (assembly GCF_014931565.1). NCBI lineage: Bacteria > Bacillati > Bacillota > Clostridia > Eubacteriales > Clostridiaceae > Clostridium > Clostridium sp. 'deep sea'. The sequence goes on along the minus strand of NZ_CP063353.1, from coordinate 1,069,827 downwards.
CTAGGAATGGTCAGAAATATACATTACCATTAAAGCGAAAAGTAACAGGCCAAAATATATAATAATTGTATCTTGATTACGCTCTATAAAACTTGCTCTATGTTTTCGATAAATATTATAAATATTGCTACTAATTTTTAATGAAACACTACGGTTAATTAAAAATGCACTTGTTAAAACTAAGCAATTATAAATAGCTAAAAAAAGAAAAATAGATAACTGATCTGGTATTCCTAAAATAAAGAACTTTAAGATAATAGCGATACAAATAACTGAGTTTAAAACAGTAAAGAGGGTTCTAAATCTTTTATTATTATGTTTTAAAATTGTTTCAATTTTTGTATATGCTTGTCTTGCATCTTCACTATTCTCATTGCAAGTTAAAATAAGCCTGCCTTTTAATAACTCTAAGTCAATATTTATTTGTAATGATGAAATTTTAAATTTTCTTATGTAGTCTATGTTACTTGATTTAAAATCCTGTAGAGATTTTAGGGGCGCTTCGTTAACTGATATAGAAACATTTCCATAAGATTCTAGTATTTTATAGATAGTTTCTATGCTGTGGTAATATAAATCACAGTAAAATACTTTTTGATTTTTATCTATTTTCATTGTTTTCTCCCCAAATAAACTTTAGATTTAAATATACCATAAATAAAGTCTTTAAATTATCTATTTTATTAATATTTGTAAATTATGCTATAAATAAAAAGCCGAATATTGAAAAGCGTAATCAAAAAAGGTTTCCTCATAAGAGAAAACCTAATATTTTATTCTTAATCTAGCTTTTTTTTGAGAATATAGCTAATAGGTATTCTAAATAGCTGAGTAATAAACCCAATTACCAACAAAGCAAAACACATTATAGACCAAACCTTAACCCCAAATATTAAGGTGTTACCCACGCTAAAGTTTGCTGGTAGTTTAAAGAACCCTGCACCTGTTTCCATAATGGGGTTTCGTAGTAACAAAAACCAAGTAAATATACCAGCTAAAAATGCCTGCCATATTCTTGCTATTATATAGGGTTTTATATTAATATCTGTATCATGAATAATTGCCGCCACCTGAGCATGAACGCTAAAACCACTCCAGGCAACAATAACACCAGTAATAATTAACTGTTGAGTGATTGGAGCAATTGCCGTACTACATAGCTTAGTTCCCAAAGATATTTCAAAAATACCACTTGCAGTTGCTTGAGATAAATTAGTAGATATTCCAAAGGTGGCTAGCATAGTGCTTAACACGTGTTTTATCGGATTTAACATGCCTGAAACAGTGGCAATTTTAATAATTACAGAAAAAAATATCATAAAGCCACCAATCATAAGCAGAGAGTTAACAGAACCCTTTACAGCATCTCCTAGTAACTCACCAATTGGTCTGCCATCTTTAGCTCTGGCTTTAGTTAATGACTGCACGGCTCTTGTTAAAAAGAACTTATTAGTATTTGCTTTACGTTGTGTTTTTGGGGCCTTGGGTTTATAAAAACGCATAGTAAAACCAACAGCTAAAGCCGAGCAATAATGAGTCAAAGCAATTAAAGCACCCAGCTTTACATCATGAAAAAAACCCACTGCAACAGCCCCAAACATGAATAAGGGGTCAGCTGTATTTGCCATACTTATCAATCTCTCTGCCTCTGTTTTATTAATAATGTTTTTACGCCTTAATTTTGCTGTTAAAATAGCACCAATAGGGTAACCAGAGGCTAAACCCATTGCTAATACAAAAGAGCCTTCACCAGGTACATTAAAGAGAGGACGCATTAAAGGCTCTAATAAGCTTCCCATAAAGTTTACTACTCCCAAACCCATTAATAGCTCTGAACCAATAAAAAAAGGCAGCAAAGCAGGAAAAACAACATTCCACCAAATAGCAAGCCCGTCTTGGGCTGCCTCAAAGGCAGATTCAGGGAACAAAATCATTGAAATTGTTAGTGTAATACCTGCAAGAGCTAGGAGATAAGTATTAAACTTAGATCGTTTCATGTAATCTTCAATCCTTTCCCAAGACGGTCATGCTATATCTATACGTAAGTTATAGAGTGAAAAATGACTAAAAAAAGAAAATAAATGACGTCTAGAAGTAAATTATAAAAATTTCAAAAATTAAAGAAGCCTCACGAACATTAGTACTAAGAGTATTAATGGGCTTCTTTTATGAATATTCTTTCTTGGTAGCTTTTATGACGTATAACGGTGTTCTAAATAAGTTGGTATATACAAAAAAGTATATAAATGGTATAGTGCAAAAGATAGAGGAGATAAATTTAGTATTTATCTAGTATTTTTTTGGGAGGGATATATGTGAAAAGATCATTATTTATTATTTCATTAATTCTAGTAATATTTTCTGTTTTAGGATTAAAGAATTATCGAATAAAAGATGATGACATGGTATTTTATGAAAGCCATATAGTTAAAAAGATATGTGTTCAGAATTGTAATTTTTCCAAAAAATCATATAATAAATACTCATTAATAACAGTACCTATAGAAGAAGACTTAGGAGACTTTATTTTAAATGGAGAACATTTATATTATTTCACCCATAAAGCTATAGCAATGAGTAATGATTTAGAATCTTCTTCTTTAGTAAGATATACGTTTGCAAATAATAAAACAGAAAAAATATTAAGTATTAATAAAGATAGACCTTTTTATATAAATGAATTGGTTTCAACAAGAGATAATTTAGTTTGTCAAGTTCTTTATCATAATGATAAAAGAGAATTTGTAAAGTTGGATATAGCTAAAAACTGTTTAACATCATTATATTCACCTTCTCATATAAATATTGCACCTTCGTTTTCACTAGATGCTTATGATAACTATTTAACATGGTATGAAGGAAAAGCTGTTAATGACAAAGAGGTTTGGAATTATAAAATATACAGCCTTAGTACTGATTCAATTAAAACAATAAAAAATGTATCAGTAAGTTCACCATACATGAATCCTAATATAAGAGACGGTAACATAGTTTATTTATTTAAAGAAAAAGAAAAATTTAAAGTATTAAAATACAACCTTAGAAATGACCAAACAATGACCATTTATATGCCTAAAGAAATAAAAAATATTCAAAATATCTGTGCTAATGACCATTATATAGCCTGGCATGATAAATTTCATGATTGTAATATTCATGTGTATGATATAAAGAAGAAAAAGCTAAATAAATTATCAATTAAACCTTTTCTATTTTCAATGGATCTAGTGAATAATCACTTAATTGTTAATGACGATAAAGATTTAGGTTTATTAGCAGTAAATTTAAAAAACTATGAGATAAAAAGAGTTGGCGATAAAGATTTAAATGAGGGAAACTTTGTCATGGGAGAAGTATGTGATAATAAATATATATCACTTTACACAAAATATGATGAAAATGAAATACCAGTTATGCAGGGATTTTTTGTGACTGAGTTTAAATAGGCAATACTGGTCTAAAATAACTGTCTCTTAATTTCTTTACATTGTTTGTTTATAAAAGTAGTATTAAAGCAGGAAGATAAGGAGGCGAGACTTAATGGAGTTTTCTTTAAAAAAGCTTAGTGCTAATGATGGCATTAAGATATACAACATGCTTCAAGACATAGCAAAAAACGAAAATGGTTTTATGAACACCATTAATGGTGTTTCTTATGATGTATATAAGAACTGGTTAATAAAAAAAGAACAAGAAGCATTATTAACAGAGTTAAAAAAGGGTTGGAAAGTACCATCAACTATATACTGGCTTTATATAAATGATATACCTGTTGGCATGGGTAAGTTACGTCATTTTTTAACCCCTAAACTCGAAGAAGAGGGCGGGCATATTGGTTATGCCATAAGAAAAAGCGAGCGTAATAAAGGTTATGGAACCGTTTTACTTAAACATTTGCTTAAAGAAGCTAAAAACATGAATATAGAGAAAGTACTAATTACTGTACAAAACCATAACAAACATTCTATTAAAATAGGGTTAAACAACAACGGCAAAATAGTAAAACAAAATGATATAAGAACCTATATTAGTATAGAAAGTTAACTAAAAAAACGCTCATAAACTCAATGAGTGTTTTTTGTATTTTAATTATGTAACTATTTTGAGCAATTTTAACATACATTTGCGGTAAATTTCATACTCATATCTACCACTAGGGGTAATACCAATAATAGTACGAGGAATTTTATTTACATAATCCTTATTTACTCTTACATAATTAGCTAGCTCTAGCTTAGCAATATGTGATGACATATTTCCTTTAGTTAAACCAGTTTCCTGCAATAAATAATTAAACTCAGCATTTTCAACTACATAAAGAATAGTCATAATTTTTAACCGAGCAGGCTCATTTATAATTTTATTAATATTAACATTTAATTTGCTAAAAAACTGATAATTTTTATCCATGATAATCTCCACAATTTAGTTTTGTAAGCAAACAAGTTTGCAGTACAGACCATAATTATTATATAGAAAATAAAAAAAAGAATCAAGATTAGTTCAGTAGTAAGGTGAGGGTTAATTTATAATGAGTACATTATATCGTAATTCATCGACTCATTTTTTGGTATAAAAAAGCTCGTTACAAACGAGCTATATGCTAAATTAACTTTTCCATGATAGTAACATCAACCCACTTGCCATCTAATTTACCTTGTTTTTCATAAGTTCCTACTTTTCTAAAACCAATAGCTTGGTATAATCCCTGTGCAAGCTCATTAAATTCAAAGGTACTTAATACAATTTTATGAAAATCATAAGCACGAGCTATGTCAATTATTCTATTTAATAAAATTTTACCTAAACCTTTACCTCTCATGGTGCGTTCAACATATACAGATAAGTCTGCTACACCATCATAACATTTTCTAGGATTAAAAATATTTAATGATGCCCATCCAACTACGGTATTATTTTCTGCAGTTACAACAATAACCTTGTGCTGTTCCTTTTTATTACGAAACCATTTTTTCATTTCTTCTGTAGTTCTATGGTGTGTTTCAAGCGTAGCTATTCGGTCATCAATGCCTTGATTATAAATAGTTTTAATTGCATGTATATCTTCACGTGTTGCTAATCGGGTTGTGTATCTCATTCTCAATCTCCTATTTTTGGCTATTGGTGAAGCAGTATTTTTATAACAACAAAATGTATATGTTTGTAATCAACAGTTATTTAATTACTGTTATTTTAATAGAATTTATTATTAAAATACCTACAAAATACAATTATACTCTGTCTGTAGTTTTAAGTATAAATATGAAACACACTTATTGCAATATTTCTAATAATTATTTTTAGTAAAGATAATGTTGTTATCATGATATAAAGTGAAAGCACTATTTGTGTATCATTTTACAAATGTTATGTTTCACGTATGAGAACTACATTATATATAGGGTTAAGTCTCCATAATTATTTGCTATTTATGTAGCCGACTCTATAATGTAAATAGTAATATACTTATTCAGCGGTTATCCTAAACCAATTAACTTTTTTTTATTAGTTGTTCGCAAACAGTAAGGGCGTCTTCTCCTTGTTTAATTAAGTAATCGGGAGATGTTCCAAACTCTTCATTACATGAGCCATCACTATTTAAGCCGTATAAAGCACTATAGGTAACTAAAACATGTGATTTTGGCATTTTAATAAGAACAGGGTCCATTAACCCTCCATCACCATTGGTTACTTCACCCACTAAAGTTGCAAATCCTGTATTTTTACAAAACATAACAAAGTTCTCTGAGGCAGAATAGTTTTTGGAGCTAGTTAAAACCCATATTTTACCTTTAAATGTATTTTTATTAGGCCTTGCCTCAACTGTTGAGGTTGTTTTAATGAAGTGAGTCATTTCTTTAACATCATCTTTATTTAACTCTGACATATTAGGTAGTTCACTAATTGGCTTAATTTTATCTGTGGTAAATCTGGTTTCTATAAATGGCTTTATAGTATCATTCATTTTAACTAAGGCATATCTATTAAAGGATAATTGCTTACTTATGTTTGGAGCTACTATTAACCGTTCCCAGTATAAATCACTACCCCCAGAATTATCTCTAATATCTATTATTAAATTATCATAGTCAACTATATCTTTATAAAATAATTCTAGTTTTTCACGGTCTAGTTTCTCATTAACAGATAAAAAACTATTAATTTTTAAATAGGCAGTTTTAGTCTCATTAGTATAGCCTATTGTAAGGTTTTCACGTTCTTGATTATTGTTACTTTTAGGTTTGTTTTCATTACTAGTGTATTTTTTCTTTAAATTTTTTGTGGTTCTAAATCTTTTTGAGTTTATGTCAAACATGCTATAGCTTTTAACAACATCATTGTCATAAAAGGTATTAATCCAAGGCTTCATAATCTTACTTAGCTCAGGATCATTTTTTGCTATTTGGTAGGCAGGTTTATATATTTTTTCGTGATATATTGGAGCAATAATAGCTAAATGACCAGTACCGCCAAAGTCTCTAATAGCATTTGTAAGATTTTTAAGGTAATCTATATCTGATTTACTTTTGATAACTTCAGTTTTGTTAAACTCATAAACCTCTTTAATATTTATTCCAGATCTTTCTGCAAAGCTCATAAAAGGGTAACTTTCGTTTAACTCATTCCATAAATACTCAAACTCTATAGCTTTGTCATCTTTAGTTAAGCCAATATAAGTGTTAGATGATGACTGTAAATAAAGTAAACCTCCGGCTACAAGGGTTACTACTAATGCTATAATTATTAATATTCTTTTCATGTTCTACCTCTCTAAATTGATTTAATCTATTCTAACATATACTTTTCTAATGCAATAGAAAGAATTAAAACCATTGCTATTTGTTGTTATAATGTATATAGCTATGTAAGATCTATTCTACATAAAAATTAATAAATTTTAGGGCAGTTATATAAGTAATATAATAAAGATACCTAAACTAAATAAGTGTAAAATAAAAGGTTAGACAAAGATTTTTAGTTCACATTAGTGGTACTCTTACAAAACTCAAGGTGAATTTTTAAGGGTGTTTTGCCTGTAACAATAAAACTCAACTAGCAGGTGAGTTAATTAAAAAAAGAAGTTATAGCTTAAAATGTTATTTATGTCTACAATAAAAACAGCAGATAAAGGAGTAGAATATATGAGTGATATAGAACTAGCTATAGCCAAACTACGTAAACAGAAAAACATAACTCAAGCTCAACTAGCAGAGCATTTAGGGGTTAGTTTTCAGGCAGTAAGTAAGTGGGAAAACGGTATGACTATGCCTGATATTACACTGTTACCTCACATTGCTAACTACTTTGAGGTATCAGTAGATCAGTTGCTTGGTCTACACCCCTTAAGCAACAACAAATATATTAGCCGTGATACCAACAAGGCAATACACTGGAATAATAAGCTGAAATATTTGCAACAAACAAGAGCCTTAATGTGGAACGATGATTATTTTGAGTTTTTAGTAACTAAAGTATGGCAATTAAACACACCTCTTAACGTAGTAGATTTTGGCTGTGGTTATGGCTTTTTAGCCGAAAAACTAATGCCTATACTACCTAAAGGAAGTACCTATACTGGTATAGATATAAGTGAGCAATTAATAAAGGTTGCAAAAAAACACTTTAGTAATAAATCCTACAAAACTAAGTTCATTCACAGCGATTTAAATCATTATAAATCCAAATTTAGATATGATTTAGCCATTTGTCAGGCAGTGTTACGACACCAGCCAAATGCCAAACAAATACTCCATAAAATGATTAATAGTGTAGTTAAGGGTGGTAGAGTTGTAACGATAGAAATAAACAGAAAACTCGAAGAGCTTGGTTTATACATTAATAATAATAGTTATGAAAAGAATGATTATTTAAATATAATGCAAAAAATATGGAACTATGAGTTAAATAATGATTATCGAGATTATTCAATAGGGTTTAAAATACCATTTTACATGCATGAGTTGGGATTAAAAAAAATAGATACAAGAGTAAATGATAAAGTTAACTTATTTAATAATGAAAATTTAAATTCTATAGAGATATTTACTGAGTCTTATGGTTGGCATAAAAAGATTAATAGTGAGCAAAAAAGTAAGTTAATAAAAATGCTTATGAGCAGAGGACTAACTAGGGCGGATATAGATAACTATATAACATACAATGATAAAAAAATAAACTATTTGAGAACTAACAATATACAGGTAGCTAGAGCAATGTGTTTATTAATTAGTACAGGCATTAAACCCAATTAATGAAAACTAGGGTAATAACCCTAGTTTTCAGTTTTTGCTAAACTCAAATAACTCTTCTACAGTAACCTTAAATACCTTAGCTATGTCCATAGCCAATTTAAGATAGGGGTTATACTTAGTGTTTTCTAAATTGCCAATGGTTTCACGATGTACCCCACCAGTCTGGCCAAGTCTCTTTGTTTTAAATTATGTTTTGCAAGATATACTTATAGTTTTGTTTTTAGTTCCATATTTACTCCAAAATTTGTTTTTCTTTATAATCTAAATATTTTAAGTTAATTGTAAAGGTTAAAATGAAAGCTACTGTAATAGCTGAAGTAACTTCTAACTGAGAAAGGTTGTTTGTATGAACAGAGATACTAGAGGTTGTGAAAAACGACCAATGTTAGTTTGTATTATGTAATAATGATAATCATTATTGAAAAATACTATAAAGAAGCTTATAATAGTATTAACTACACTTGTAGGAGTTGTTAAAATGCCTAGTATAATAAAAGACTCTTTTTACATTAATAAAATTGCAGAACTAGTTTTTGAAAATGAACACTATCAAACTTATAAAATATTGCCTCAATATGGTAGAGGTATTTTTACTATTCATAAAATAATACCTGGTTTAAACCTTGCTTATAATAATTTTTTTTTGAAAAACAAACTCGTTAATCAAGCAAAAGACTATCAGTGGTTTTCAGATTCTTTGCTTAAAATAAACTATTGTATAAAAGGAAAAATGTTTGCCTATAACAAGGCCGGTAGGGTGTGTATTTCTAATGGTGGTACCTCATCCTATTATTACGGAACAGAGAATATTTATGCTGTAGATCATTTTGAAAAGCATTATGAGAGCATCACTATTTTTGGGTACATGTCACAAATAATAAATACATTTACAGCTATTTTTAATATAAAAGAACAGGTTTTTATCGATTTCATTAATGAAATCAATGTGGGTAAGGAGTTTATGGTAATTAAAAGTAACTCTATTGTTATGAAATTAGTTAACGAAATTTATGAGTGTTGTAACAAAAATAACCCAGAAAATATCAAGCTTAAAACTATAGAGTTACTTTTTTACGAAATTAAAAATATTCAACGTAACAAAAATACAGTTGAGCAGTACTATAATAGAACTACTATAGACAAGGTTATGGGTATAGAGCAGTATTTAATAAACAATGTAGATAAAAAAATCACAGTAAACGATTTATGTAAAAAATTTAATATCACTTTAGATACCTTAAAGCGCTGTTTTAAACAAATGTATAATCAAAGTATTTATGCATATTTAAAAATGAAAAGAATGACTAAAGGTAAAGAATTACTTGAGCATAGTAACTTAAGTATAACCGAAATAGCCTTAAACTGTGGTTATAGTAATCACCATAGTTTTGGGAAAGCATTTAAACAAACCTATAAGATTCCCCCAAGAGAAATACGTAAAAAGGCATAGCTTTTTGCGTATTTTATTTTTTTATTAGGTATTTTTACTTAATGATTACTATTAAAATAAGCTTTTACTTAGCTACCGAATAACTTAATCACAAAATGGAACCCTATTGCACTTTTTGAGAACGAATATCAATTAGAAATATGCTAGTATTAAATAGTTAGGTGTGACTAACACTATGTATATGTACGGAGGATTAAGAGGTGTCAATATATATAAAGAAACGACTCCTTGGCTTAATAGTTGTGCTAATAGGAGTAACAATATTAACATTTATCTTTTCTAATATTTCTGAGGTTGATCCAGCTGAGGCCTATGCTATACGTAATATTTTAAATCCAACTGAAAGTCAAATAGCAGAAATACGTGAAGAAATGGGACTTAACTTACCAATTTATAAACAATACTTTAACTGGGTTTCACAGTGTTTAAAAGGCAATTTAGGGGTATCTTTAATAACTAAAAATGCAGTATCCAAAGACATAGCAGCTAAACTTCCTGCAACCTTAAAAATTGTGTTTATGGCGTTTGTTTGGATACTTGTGTTAACAATACCCGTTAGTATATTAGCTGCTGTTCATAAAAATAGCATATTCGACTTAATATCAAAGGCTTTTACCATTATAGGAATATCTGTTCCTAACTATTGGTTGGGGTTTATTTTTTTAATGACTTTTGCTGTTACTATACCATTATTTAAAATTGTAGACTATGGTAATTTCAAAAGTCTTATTCTTCCATCATTGACCCTAGCCATACCAATAGCTTCATCTTCTATTAGGCTATTTAGAGCAACTATTTTAGCTAATATAAATAAGGACTATGTAACATATGCCAAAGCACGAGGTGTTTCAAGGCAAAAAATAATTTGGAACCACATAGTAAAAAATTCTCTTCCACCTATGATAACAGTTTTTTGTCAGTATTTTGGCTATATGATTGCAGGCAGTGCAATCGTTGAAAGTGTATTTTCTTGGCCAGGTATAGGCACTCATTTAGTTAATGCCATTATGGGTAGGGATTTACCCACAATTAACGGATGTGTATTAGTTATAGCTGTTATATTTACTTTACTGAATCTTTTCGCTGATCTACTAAATATTACACTTAATCCAAAAATGATTAATGAGCAGGGAGATATTTAATGTTTACTAAAGTTCTTAAAAATAAACAAGCTGTTTTAGGCTTATTGATGATAATAACAGTTTTAATAATAGCTATTTTTGCTCCTTTAATAGCAGTTAATGATCCATTAGATATACAACCAGAACTTAAGTTTAAAAAAAGTCAGTCTCAGTTTCCATTGGGAACAGACCAACTAGGAAGATGTGTTTTCTCACGATTAGTTTATGGTGCTAGATACTCATTAGGTATAGCTATTCCAACCATTATAATAGTAGCTTGTTTAAGCTTAGTGTTAGCTACTTTTTCGGCTTATTATGGGGGTTTTATTGATAGGGTATTTTCTATAATTTCTGATATTTTTATGTCTTTTCCTCCTTTGCTTGTGGTTTTATCTTTAGTAGGTTCTTTAGGTCAAGGTGTTAAAAATATTGTAATTGCAGTAGTTTTTTCTATGTGGGTATGGTATGCAAAGGTGGTAAGAAGTTATGTGATTTTAGAAAAAAATAAGGGTTACGTAACTGCTGCTATAGTATCGGGTTGCAGTGATTTACAGGTGATAGTTAAGCATATTATTCCTAATATATTGCCATCACTAATTGTTTATTATAGTACCGGTATTGCTGGCATGATATTAATGGTTTCGGGGTTTTCATATTTAGGTCTAGGACTTGAAGCAGGAGTGCCAGAGTGGGGTGCAATGCTTAGCAAGGGAAAGTCTTATCTATATTCTTATCATAAATTAATACTGTATCCTGGATTATTTATCTTATTTACAGCAGGTGGTTTTAATATATTTGGTGAGGCCTTTAGAGATATAGTTTCACCTAAGGAGAGTTAACATGAACAATATTTTAGCTGTAAAAAACTTAAATGTAAGTTTAAAAAGCAAAAAAAAATAGTAAAAAACATTAGCTTTGCAGTTGAAAAAGGCAAAGTATTAGCTATTATTGGTGAAAGTGGTAGTGGCAAAACTCTTACCTGTAAAGCAATAATGCAAATACTGAATAAAAAAACCTTTTTAGTTACGGGTGGTATTCTTTTTAACAATATCAATTTACTGAACATCAGCCATAAGCAGCAACAGCAAATTATTGGTAAAGACATATCCATGATAATGCAAAACCCTATGACAGCTTTTGACCCTATGATGAAAATAGGTGCTCATATTATTGAAACACTGAAGGCGCATAGCAATTTAAATAAAAAACAAGCGTATAGCCTAGGTGTAGCTAGTCTAAACAAAATGAATTTACCAAGAGTGCAGGAATTAATGAATAGCTACCCCCATCAGTTAAGTGGAGGTATGTTGCAGAGGGTTATGATTGCCATTTCTTTAATGTTAAAACCCAGTATCATTATTGCAGATGAGGCAACAACAGCTCTAGATGTTAAGAATCAATCAATTATTCTTGAGGAGTTCAAAAAAATACGCAATGACGGAGTTGGATTAATTATAGTAACTCACGATTTTGGGGTAGTAGCTAAAATAGCTGATGAAGTAATTGTAATGAAAAATGGTGAAATCATTGAAAGTGGCTCCGTTTATAGAATATTTCATCATGCCCAAAATAACTATACAAAAGAACTATTAAAAGCCAGATTTTTAGTAGATGAGGTGGACAATGCATATTGTAAAGAATCTATCTAAACACTATACAACTAAAAATATTAAAGGAAAAAAAACACAAGTAATATCTGTGAAAAATATATCTTTTACTATTGAGGATAATCAAAGTTATTCCTTAGTGGGTGAAAGTGGTAGTGGAAAAAGTACTTTGGCACGTTTGATAACTGGAATTGAAAAACCTACAAGAGGTGAAATACTTTTAAACAATGAAAATATAGCAGATATGAGCAAAAAAAACATGCGTAAGTTTAGGTCTCAATTTCAATTAGTTATGCAAGATGGTCAAGGATCTTTAAACCCAAGAATGAAAGTGTATGACATAATTGCTGAGCCCTTAAAAAATTTTTTAAAACTATCAAAAACTCAAGAGCAACAAAGAATAAACCAGCTTTTAAAACAAGTTGAGTTGCCTATAGAATTTGCTAACCGATATCCCCATGAACTTAGTGGAGGACAGCAAAAACGAGTTTGTATTGCAAGGGCCATAAGTATTAAACCACAGTTAATAGTTTTTGATGAGGTTGTAAGTGGTTTAGATACCACAATAAAAAAGAAAATTTTAGATTTATTAATAAATTTAAGGCAACAAACATCATGTTCCTATTTGTTTATAACCCATGATATTGATGTTGCTATATATATGTCTAAAAATATTTTAGTGATGAAAGACGGTGAAGTTGTTGAGTATATAAAAAATATAAAGTCTTTTGCAGATTTTAAACACGAATACTCAAAAATGCTTATTCAATTTTTACCACCTAAAACACCAGAAATACGGTAATAAATTATGAAAGGAAATGTAAAATGTTAAAAAAAATATTAATAATTATAAATATAGCTGTATTAGTAATGGCATTAGTAACCGGCTGCTCAAGTAATGCTGTAACAAAAGATATAACAGAGGTAAATGAAATAACTATTTGTGAAAGTTGGGATTTTGAAAACGGGTTTAGTTCTGTTATTACACCTAGTAACAACAGCAACTATGGTATAAATTATTATTTATGTAATTTTTACGAGACATTAGTTAATTATGAAAATGGAAAAATAGTACCTGGACTCGCAGAATCTTGGTTGGTTTCTGACGATGGTCTTGTCTATACATTTAACTTAAAACAAGGTATTAAGTTTTCAGATGGAGCTGATTTTAATGCTGAGGTTGTTAAAAAAAACCTAGAAATGATTCCTAAACTATCTGGTATTTATGTAACATCATTTGCGAGTGTACCAACACTTATAAAGGATATTAAGGTAGCTAATAATTATAAAATAGAAGTTCATTTAACTACCCCATATTATGGTACACTTCAGGATTTTACAAAGCTTAATCCCTTTGGAATAATGTCACCTAATGCATTTACTGAAGATGATGAGTTATCTGACAAAATTATAGCAACCACCTTAGGTACTGGTCCATATATGTTCGACAGTAAGCTTGATACAGGTAACTATGTTTTTGTTTACAACCCAAATTACCATGGACAAAAGCCTGATATAGAAAAGTTTTACGTTAAAGTTATTCCAGATAATGAGGCTAAGGCTTTAGCATTACGTAATGGAGAAATAGATTTAATTTTTGGATCGAGTAAAATATCTTACGATGGATTTAAGGAGTTTACAGATAACAAAGATTTTAATACTAAAGTTTCTGATACTAGCATCAAATCTAGATTTTTATGTTTTAACTTAAATCAAGATCCTTTTAATGATAAAAATATAAGATTAGCAGTTAATCATGCAATTAACAAACAAAGTATTATTGATAACCTTTTATACGGGCTAGAAAAAAAATCAGATAGCTTTTTTAATAAAAAACTACCATACTGTAATGTAAATATAACACCCTATGAACATGATTTTGATAAAGCTAACCAGCTATTAACAGAGGCTGGTTGGATTGACCAAAATGGTGATGGAATACGTGAAAAAAATGGTAAAAAACTTATTGCAGAGTTTTTGTATCCAAGTGGTAAGGGTAATGTAGAGCAATTAGTTTTAACTTTTGCCTCAGTTTTTAAAAAAATAGGTATAGATATTAAACTAACAGGCTTAGACTTTATGGCTTGGTATGCAAAGTTGCAAGAAGGGGCTTATTCAATTGCCTATAAAGAGACTTATGATATACCTTTTGATCCTTATACAACTATAACTAATATGAATTCATCCATAATGGTAGATAATGCAATAATTCAAGCCTTAAGCCATTTGCCAAATGGAAATGACCGTATTATAGAGCTTAATTCCTTAACAGATGAAGATGTTATTCAAGAAAAATATAACTATCTTCTTAATGAAATTCACAAAAATGTTACCTTTGTACCTATTTCACATATGAATGAACTAGTTGTTTTTAATTCAAACAAGATATTAGATTATGAGTTTTTTGGTCAGCCATCTATTGTTAATTTAGCAGGTGTAAAGACTAAATAACTTAGCTATTAATAAAAGATATTTGGTAAATAATTAAAGTTGCAGATTACTAAAAATAGAGGGTGATATAATGAACAGCAATCGTAAAAATTTATTAGAAATGAATATGAGTAAACTATTTGTAAAGCTTGCTGTACCAGGCATAATAGGTATGTTAGCTGTTGGTTTATATAATATGGTTGATGCAATATTTGTAGGCCAATTTGTGGGAGCTGATGGTGTAGGTGCAATAACTATGGGATACAATATTGTATTGTTAAATCAAGCTATTTTATCGTTATTTGCAACTGGCGCTATGTCTTTATTATCGAGAGCTATGGGTGAAAAGGATCAAAAAACAATAGATAAATTGTTTGGCAATGTACTAATTAGTGTTGCGGTTTTATCCGTAATTTTAACTTTTTTTGTGTATGTTTTTGCTAGTCCATTATTACAGTTTCTTGGTGCTAAGGGTGAAATATTGGAATTAGGCATAAAATATATTCGAATTATTTCCTTAGGATTTTTATTTAGTAGTGTAGGACCAGCCTTAAACATGTTAATAAGAGGTGAGGGTAAAATGAAGTCAGCTATGACTATCATTTGTGTTGGAACAGTATTAAATATTGTACTTGACCCAATCTTTATTAAAGTACTAGGCTTTGGTATAGAGGGAGCTGCTATAGCAACTGTAATAAGTCAATTTGTTTATTTGATTGGTGATTTTATATACTTTAAATCAGGAAAAAGCATTATTAATCTTACCAAAAAAAGTTTTAAAATTTCGTTTGAGTTAATGCCAAAAATACTCTCTGTAGGGGTTTCAGGTATGCTAATGCAAATAATGAGTGCTTTGCAATTAGCAGTTTTACTAAAATCATTTTCACATTATGGTGGTAATAGTAGTGTTATAATTATGGGTGCTGCCTATCGTATTATGATGTTTGCATTTATACCAATGTGGGGTATTAGTCAGGGTTTACAGCCCGTATTAGGTGCTAACTATGGTGCGAAAAAATTTGATAGAGTTAAAAAGGCGTACGGCTCATTTACTAAAATAGCATCAATCATGGCTAGTATTGTTTGGCTCTGCTTTATGTTATTTCCTAAAACCATACTTAGTTGGTTTATTACAGATAAAGCTATGGTGTTATCTGGTATAACTAATTTTAGAATTTTTTTGGGAGTCTTTTTACTGTATGGATTTTTTGTTACCACAATTACCCTATTCCAAGCTTTAGGTCGGGGTGGTAAAGCAGCGTTTATGGTAATGGGAAGACAAATTATATTCTTTATCCCAACTGCTTTAATTTTACCAATATTTATTAAAGAGTTAGGTGTATGGTTAGCATTGCCACTAGCAGATATAGTAACCATAACTATTGCTATTATTATGGTTATAGGAGAGTTTAAAACCCTAAAAACGCTTAATACTAATAATGTAAATTTAATGGCGTAAAAGTTATGGGAGCCTAAAAATGAACACTCTCCAAAGTGATATTGCCTTTATGAGTAAATTGAAGCTACAAAATGTAATAACATCGGATATCACCTGCTTTAATATTCTTCCTAATTATGGATCAGGCAGGTTACAAATAACTAAAATTATACCAGGTTTGTTTTTAGTATATAATGATTTTAGAGTTAATAACAGAGTGTTATCTAGTGATACTCCAAAAACTAAAAAAACTTATATTAAAATAGACTACTGTTTAAATGGTTATTATAAATTTGAGCTTAACAATGAACTTGTAGGCATGGTAAAAAAAGGTAATAGTATTTTTTATACTGGAGTAAACAATTTTACAGAGGTGCAATACAGTGACGAGGTCTATAATAGTTTTTGCTTAATGTGTTATTTAAATGATTTAGATAGTAGCATTAGTAATATATTAGGGATTACTCTAGATGAGGTTTGGCAGTTTTATTATAATTTAGATGCAAGAAAAGATTACTTAATAATAAATACAAACTTGCAAAATTTAAAAATACTTAATTTTCTTGGAGAACTAAAAAAAAATGGTTTAGTAAATAATTTAGGATTGTTAAAGCTACGAGCACTAGAGTTATTTTTGTTTGAGATATACAATTATAAAAGCTATAATAATGCACCAGATAGATATTACCAAAAAACAACTATTAAAAAAATGGGGTTGATAAAAGATTTTATAGAGCAGAATATAACAGATCACTATAAAATTGAAGACTTAGCACATAGGTTTTGTTTAAGTAAAACAAAGCTAAAAGAGTGTTTTAAACATGTATATGGGGTAGGCCCATATTCGTACTTAAAAAATTATCGTATGAAGATAGCCAAAGACCTGCTAGAAAATAGCGATTTTAATATACTGGAAATAGCAAATAGAGTAGGGTATACTTCACCCAGTAAATTTGGAGTTGCGTTTAAAAATACGTATGAGGTAAATCCTTTAAAATATAGAAAAGCATTAAATCACAATATAAGAACTCAAGATTAAATTGAGTTCTTATTTTTTACTTATTAATAGTTAAAAGGCTAAACGGTATATATTTATGTACTTTTAGGGGAGAAAATAGAAGCCTAATATTGCAAAATTATAAGATAGTAGCATTCTTTGAATAGAATGCTACTTTTAATTTAGGCATTAAATGATAATGATAATTGTTATTATTAATGTAAATAAATTTGGTAAAGGGGTAAAAATGAGTAAAAAATTTTTAACAGTATTGCTTATTGTAGTATTAAGTATTTCAATTATTGGCTGTAACAATACTAAAGCTACTACCACAGTAGCTAAAGAGATAAACATCTGTGAGAGCTGGGGTTTTGATACAGGCTTTTCAACTGTAGTAGTGGGTGAGTCTTTGGGTATATTTTATTACCTAAGTAACTTTTATGATACCTTAGTTATTTATGAAGATGGCAAAATAAAACCAGGGTTAGCAAAAAGCTGGGAAATACAAGGAAATGACATAACCTTTAAGCTAAGAGATAATGTAAAATTTTCGGATGGAGAAGAGTTTAATGCTAATGTTGTTAAACTAAATTTTGAAAATATTCCTAAGTTATTAGGTGAAAGATACTTAGGTGCTTATGGTAAAGTTTTAACCTTACTTAAAGAAGTTGAGGTAGTTGATAATTTAACTGTAAAACTTAGGTTTACAAAGCCTTATTACGGACTATTATACGATTTAACAATGTTGCGTCCTATGGCTATGATGTCACCTAATGCCTTTACTAAAGAGGGATGTTCTCCTAAGTTATTAAGCTCAACCATGGGAACTGGTCCATATATGTTACAAAGTTTTGAAGAAAATATCTCCTATACCTTTGTAAAGAATCCATACTATTGGGGTGAACAACCCGACGTTGAGAAATTTACAATTAAGGTTATCCCCGATAACGAAGCTAAAGCTTTAGCACTGCGTTTAGGTGAGGTCGACATAATTATTGGCGACGATAAAACCTCTTACAATAGCTTTGTTGATTTTAGAGAACAACCTAATTTTGAAACAAAAATATCTAACGCAGATATAAAAACTAGATACTTTATTTTAAATTCAGAAACTGAATATTTTAGAGATATTAGGGTTCGACAGGCTGTATCTTTAGCAATAGATAAAAGTAAAATATGTACTTATATATTAAATAATATAGAAGAACAAACAGACAACTTTCTTAGTAAAAAACTACCTTACTGCAATGTAGATTTAGAGCCTAAAAAGCTTAATATTAATCTGGCAAAAAAACTCTTAACAGAGGCTAATTGGGTGGATAAAGATGGCGATGGTATACGAGAGCAAAATGGTAAAAAACTAGCCATAAAAATAGTACACCGTAGTGGTATGGGTGCAGAAGAAGATATGGTTTTAGCTGTAGCAAATAGCTTACATGAAATTGGATTTGAAGTAAAAACAGAGGGTTTAGAGATGTTAACTTGGTATACCTCTTTAGCAAAAGGTAATTTCGATATTGGCTATAATGAAACCTATGGTTTTCCGTATGACCCATATACAACAATAAATAATTTAGGTAGTAACAGTGCAGATCCAGCTACCATGAGAATTATGGCTTCAAGTAAAAATATAGATAATATGCTAAAAGAACTACTTAGTTGCACAAATAAAGACAGAATTACTGAAATATATAACATTGTACTTAAAGATATATATGATAATTATACCTCAGTACCTATTTCATTTATGAAACAGTTAGCAATCTACAATGATAAGATTAGTGACTATGTTTTTTTTGGGCAACCTTTTTATATTGATATTGCAGGTGTAAAGCTAAAATAAGGAGGTTGAGCTGTGCAAGAAATTAAAAAAGTATTTTCTTATGCTAAAGAGCATAAACGTAAAATTTATTACGCAATTATACTCGCTACTTTAAGTGTTTTAATTGGTATTATGCCTTATTATTTTGTTTACCGAATGGTAATAGAGTTTTTGCAACCTCAGCTAGTTACTAGTAGTTTTATATTACAAAATGTGCTACTAATTTTTGGCTGCTTTTTACTAAAGTCATTGCTATTTTTTAATGCAATGCGTTTTTCTCACCATGCTGCTTTTGATACTTTGTTAGGAATGCGAAGCAATATGGCAGAAAAACTGATAAAAATGCCTATGGGAGAAATAAGTAAAAAGGGCTCAGGTGAATATAAACAGATATTTGTGGATTTAATTGAAGATACGGAATCTATTATAGCGCACTTAATTCCAGAGGGAATCTCAAATACGGTAGTACCTATAGCTGTAGTAATTTTTTTGTTTGCAGTTAGCTGGAGAATGGCTTTATTAACTTTAGCTGTAATTCCAATTGCTTTAATATTCTTTAAAATTATGATGAGAGGAAGACTAAAAAAACTCCAGGGATTTTTAGCATCTTCTCAAAAAATGAATAATAATATTGTTGAGTTTATTGGAGGCATGGAGGTTATTAAAATATTTAACCAAACGACCTCTTCGTTTAAGAAATACACCAGTTCAGTACAGGATTATAAAGACTTTACTCTTGGTTGGTCGAGAGATTCTTGGCCATCTTTAACAGCCTTTTATGTTATTTTACCTTGTACTGTATTGCTTTCCTTACCTTTAGGAGCCTTATTTATTTTACAAGGCACCTTAAGCATTCAGGCTTATATTCTTTGTATGTTGTTATCTTTAAGCTTAGGAACACCACTTTTGAGATTAACAGAGTTTGGTACTAATTTTCAGTTAGTCACCCAAAAAAGTCGTATTATAGATGAAATCTTAACTAAAAAAGAGCTACTAACAACCACTAATCCTATTAAGCCTAATAACTACAATGTTAAGTTTAGCAACGTAAGCTTTGCCTATGATCAACAAGAAGTTATTAAAGGTATATCATTTGAGGCTAAAGAAAATACGGTCACAGCCCTAGTAGGCAAATCTGGTAGTGGTAAATCAACATTAGCAAAGCTATTAGTTAGATTTTGGGATGTTAAAGATGGGGAGATAAGTATTGGTTCAGTAAGTATTAAAGATATGTCTTTTAAAATGCTAATGGATTGTGTTAGTTATGTATCACAAGACATTCATCTTTTTAACACCTCTATTATAGAGAATATTAGAATGGGTAAACCAAGTGCTAGTGATGCAGAAGTAGTAAAAGTTGCTAAGCTAGCTGAGTGCCATAACTTTATTATGCAAATGGAGCAGGGATATAACAGTAATATTGGTGATAGTGGAGCAAAGCTTTCAGGTGGACAGCGCCAGCGTATTTCTATTGCTAGAGCATTATTAAAGGACTCTCCCATAATAGTACTAGATGAAGCAACAGCCTTTACTGACCCTGAAAATGAAGACAAAATACAGCGTGCCTTAAATGGCTTAATAAATGGTAAAACACTAATAGTTATTGCTCATAAGTTATCTACTATTGTAGAAGCAGATAATATAATTTTAGTAAATGAAGGCACAATAGCTAAACAGGGTACTCATAAAGAACTACTTAAAGACTCAGAGCTTTATCAATTAATGTGGAGTTCTCATTGCGAGTCACTTAACTGGGATATAAGAGTTAAGGAGGAGGCATAAATGATAGGTATAATAAAAAGGTTATTAAGACTTGCAGATAACTTTGCAGCACGAATTAAAGCTTCCTTGATTTTTGGCTTTTTTGAAGGCATATTTATTAATTTTACTATTTTTGCAATGCTATTAGTGCTTTCAAGGGCTATAAACAATGATCTAACCTTGCGCACAGTGAAGATAAGTGCTGTACTTGTTGCAATAGGATTACTGGGTCAATATGTATTTAAGAGACTTATTTACAAATATCAAGACGAAACTGGCTATATGATATTTGAGCGTGAAAGACTTAAAATTGGTGATCATTTAAAAAGATTGCCTATGGGATATTTTAGTGAAGGAAACCTAGGTAATCTTACTGCAGTAGTGACCTCAGATATAACATTTGTTGAAATGTTTGCTATGAACTCTATCTATAAAGTGGCTAATGGCTTTATATCAATTATTATCGGAAGTATATTTTTATTTTTTTTAGACTATCGAATTGCCTTAATCTCTTTAACTGTGTATGTTTTGGCAATGATTTTATTAAGCTATATTCAAAAGATTGGTAAAAAACAGTCTTTTAAAAAGCAAAAAATTCAAGCAAAGCTAAGCGGAGCTGTATTAGAGTATATTCAGGGTATATCTGTAATAAAGGCCTTTAATATGACTGGTGGTAAAAGTAAGGATTTACTAAATTCATTTAAATTAACAAGAGATCATTCAATTGAGTTTGAAGAAAGTTTTATTCCACCAAATTTCTTGTATGATATGTGTTTTTACATTGGTATAACGTTAACTGTTTATTTTTCTTCTGAATTTTGGTTAAGTGGAACGTTAAGCTTAAACGTATTATTAATGCTTTTAGTCTTTATTTTTGAGTTTTACATGCCAACAAAAGCACTGGGTATACTTACAGCCAAGATGAGGGTGATGGACGCTGCTCTTGATAGATATGAGGCTGTAAAGCAGGTTAAAATTATAGATGAAAATTCCCAAAATATTGAGTTAAATAACTATGAAGTAGAGTTTAGTAATGTAACCTTTGCCTATGATTCTAAGGATGTTTTGCATGATATTAATTTTAAAATACCACAACAAAGCATGACAGCCTTAGTAGGCCCATCGGGTTGTGGTAAAACAACAATAGCCAATTTAATAGCTCGTTTTTGGGATGTACAATGTGGTGAAATTAAAGTCGGTGGAGTTAATGTTAAAGAAATTTCCTGTGATAGCTTACTAAAAAATATTAGTATGGTATTTCAAAAGGTATACTTATTTAACGATACAATACTAAACAATATAAAGTTTGGTAAACCTAACGCTAGCATGCAAGAGGTTATTGATGTTTGCAAAAAAGCAAGGTGTTATGACTTTATAATGCAGCTAGAACATGGCTATGACACAATGGTAGGAGAGAGTGGTTCTAACTTATCGGGAGGAGAAAAGCAACGAATTTCTATAGCCCGTGCTATGCTTAAGGATGCTCCTATAATATTATTAGATGAAGCCACTGCGAGTGTAGATCCAGATAACGAAAAACATATTCAAATGGCTATTAATGAATTAGTAAAAGATAAAACTTTAATTGTGATAGCTCATAGGTTGTCTACCATTAAGGCAGCAGACCAAATTATAGTACTTAATAATGGTAGAATAATTGAAAAAGGCATACATCAAGAGCTACTACAAAACAAAGGTCAATATTATGATTTTTGGCTTAGAAGACAACAAGCAAGTAGCTGGAAAGTAAAAAAATAAGTTAGTGGTGGCTTACCACTAATAACTAAGTTACCCAAGTTAGGAGAGTCTATTTAATATATTAGGTAGTAAAATACGCAAAAAGACATAGTCTAATTGCGTATTTTGTACTTATCTTGATAATAAATATTATCTACTTTTAAATAAAATTCTCTCAATCAACTCTTTATTCTCAAATAAAGAGCAACCACCATTATGTTCCTCTAATAGGGCATGGGTATCACGTATATTTGCTAACATTCTTGAGTTTAGGGCCTCTTTAAGACTAACATTCTTTAAATTAATATCGGAGTAGGGAGCAAATGGACAAGCCTCTACGTCGCCCATTGCATTAAGGTGCATAAATCCTCTACCAGCTGCTAAACAACCGCCAAAATCTGCTTCATCTCCCGGAAAAGCAATAAAAATAGCATTAAACTTTTCTCGTAAATAATTAAGCCTATTATTTAAATTTATTCGCTGACTTTCATTGATAACTAAGTTTTCAGTTGTTGGGTCAAATGGTATATACTCTATATACATAAATACTCTACAGCCTTTATTAATAAACTGCTGAATATATTCTTCACTTAAAACTTTAATATAGTTTTCAGTAGTAAGAGTTAATGATATACCATAAAAAATTCTTTTCTTTTTTAATAAGTCTAAATTAGCAATTACTACTTCATAAACACCCTTACCTCTCCTATTATTGGTAAGAGTTTTATCTCCCTCAATACTTACAATAGGCACAATATTTCTACTTAAGGCAAAGTAATTAACCCACTCATCATTAATTAGTAAGCCATTAGTGAACATCGGAAAAATTATTTCTGGATAGTTAATACAGTCTTTTAATAACTGCTTTTTTAGTAAAGGTTCACCACCAGCCAATAAAATAAATGATATTCCTAAATCTCTAGCTTGCACAAAAATATTACTCCAGTCATTAGCGGTTAATTCAATACCACTTGCTGTAGGTTTCTGTTGGTCATAACAGCCTTTACACTTTAAGTTACAGCTTTTTGTAATAGAGGCAATTAAAAAGGGTGGTACATGTATGTTTTGCTCTTCATAATAGTTGCGTTTTTTTTCACTATTCTTTTGTTTTAAGGTGATTTTAATAATATTTTTGACTGATGAAAAATCTGCTAAAGCTATTTTAGTAAATTCTTTTATTAAAATACTTATATTATTATTAAGCTTTTTGGTCAGCTCTTTGTTTTCTACTGCAGGTATTAAAGTTTCTTTCATAAATAAGTTCTCCTAGTAAGCTATAATATTAGCTTTAATATAGTTATTACCTATTTTATTTTAATACAATATCTTTAAGTAATGGTTAATGTTTGGTAAGAATGTGTGGTTTATAACTCTTATACCCATAATAAATTTATTTTTAATAAATATAACAGTACATAATTATGCTATTATATACACATAAAAATAAATATGGAGAGTTTTATGAAAAAGATAATAAGAATAGTGAGCTTTTGTTTACTTATAATTATAATGTATTCATATAAAGAAGTAGCTAATTATGAACCAGCGCAATTAAATTTAATGGCAAATATTACAGAATACCATACAGCAACAAGTAATGAGTTTGAAGTAGAAATAAACTTTAGATGGAACAAAACTCCTTTAAACAGTACGGATGATTTTATAGTTGTTTTTTTTGAAGATGACCCTTTTCTTAATATTAACAAGTCACAAATACTCTGTGAATATTTTAATGACTATAGTAAAGTTAGAACAACAGTACCCTTAAACGAAAACGGCGAAGCAAAAATTCCACACACTTATACAAAAAACAATAGAATATACTACTTATATAGTGGTAAAGGAAAGTTATATTTTAATAACTTACATAGAGATGAATTAAATATTAGAGTTAGGTATTTACACAATACGTTTAGTAAAAGTAAACAATTTCACAGCAGTAGATATTTATTAGATCCAGTACATCTACCAGTTTTAGCTGAGGTAGATTTAAATAATATCTATTTTGATAAGCCATATAACCCAAAGGATTTTTCTACTCCTAAACGTGTTGTAGTTTATGATGAAGTACCTTGGTATTACACAGTTCTAAACTTTATAAAAAACAAGCTTATATTAATTAACATTTTAGTTTTAGCTTGTATTGCTCCTGTGGTTGATCAAATATTAATAGGCTATAAAAATAATGAATTTGTTAATGATATTATATTGGTACTAACAATACTAATTTTATTAGCAATGTTATTTACTATTACAGTAATTTTATTTAATAATGTGCCAATAAACTATGGACTATTAAATGTTATTATTAGTTCTTTAAATATTACTATTATATTAGGTACAATCTTCTTAATTATATTTTTGCCTTTAGTTATAAAAAAGCATAGCTTACATAGTCGTTTATGTAGACTATATACTTCAGTAATAGCAATAGCTTTATATGCTGTACTTTACAAAAGCATGTTGAGCTAAAAAGAAGCAATGAACTAAAATTTTAAGTTAAAGAAAACTTTAAGGTTACTTTGATTCTTATAATTATTTTTTAGTTAATTTATATAATGATAAATTTGTTTAATTAACAACAAATTATCTAAATAGTAATAGCTATTAGTGCTCATAAAAAGCACTATATTAGAAATTAACGTAAGTATTTATGTAATAATATGTTAATTGTGGAATTATATAAGTTGGTGTATCAAATTACATTTGTTATTATAGTAATAATTTGTATAGAATAAATTGTAAGTATTACATATTTGTTTATAAAGAAATGAGGAAAAATGAAAAAGATACTTGTAGTAATAACAATGTTATTAACAATGTTCTCTGGAGTAGCTTATGCTGAAGGTAATGGTAATTTTGGTGGATTACCAACTGTAAATGTAAACATCGATGGTGAGCAATACGCTGGAGATATACCTGCTATAAAGTTTAGAGATAGTACAATGGTGCCAGCTGAGTATTTTGCTGAGTATATGGCAGCTTCTGTAGAGTGGAATAGAGACAATAATAGCATACATATAAGTACTGAAGATGAAGATAAATTTAAAATCTTTGAGCCACTCAAAGACAAAAAACAACTAACTACAGTACAGTTATCTGAATTAACAAAATACACCGTATTAATAGAGTGTTTTGATGGTGAAGGTGAATTTATATCAAGAGGTTCTGGAATTATTATTGGTGATGGTACAATTGTAACTAATTATCATGTATTAAAAGACGCCTATACGTTTCAAATTACAGATAATGATGAAAATATAATTGAATTTAAGGATTGCCAAATATTAGGATGGAGTTTTTATTGGGACTTAGCCCTTATAAAGATTCCTAATGCTAAAGAGGGTTTAACTATAGCAACTTCAAAAACAAAGTTAGGTGAAGATGTAATAACTATAGGATGTCCCTTAGGTTTAAACTCTGTATCTACAGGTATTATTAGTGGTTACCCTGAAGTTGACGGTCAATCATATATTCAAACCAGTGCCCCAATTTCTCCAGGCAGTTCAGGCGGAGCACTTTTAAATACCTACGGAGAAATTATAGGAATAACAAGTGCCTCAATGGTTATGGGACAAAACATAAACCTAGCAATTCCAAGTGATAAATTGCTTAAATACTTAAATAGAGAGCGTAATAATCCATCAAGAGTATTATCTTATGAGAATGAAGACGGTAGTACTTATTTTGGAGAGGTCGATATTTATGGATACCCTCATGGTAAAGGTAAGTTAACATACCCTAACGGAGAATTTATGGAAGGAACATTTCAACACGGAGATATAAATGGTAATGTATCTATTAATCTGAATGAAAATACATCCTATGTAGGATATATGAAAAATGATAAACAAGATGGTTATGGTATTATAATCGCCAAAGATGAAGGCTTATTATCTGGCAACATAACGGAGACAGGATTTCAAGGTGTGGTTTTAGCTGTCTCTGAGGAAATACCATTTGCCTATGGCACGATGAAAGATGGCAAAAAAAATGGCATATTTTTTGAAATTTATTCTCCAAGGGAGATGTATATTGTTGAGTACAAAATGGGTAAAGAAATATTCAGAAAGCAAATAGATTATCTTGAACTTGGAAAAGAGGATTAAAAATGAAAAAGTTCTTAAGTATTTTATGTTTAGCAGTATTATTAACAGCCAATATAGCTTATGCTGAATCAAATAAAACCATAGATGGCTACTCTACTGGTAGTCTATATATAAATAACCAAGAGTATAAAGGTGAAGTGCCTGTAATTATAGTAGAGAACACACCCATGATACCAATAAAATCACTAAAAGAATTTGGTGATGTCAGCATATCTTGGGATAACGAAAGCCAATCGGTTTTAGTAAAAAAATATAGCAAAAAACCAATAACTATTAACCAAATAGTTAAAGAAAAGCAGGAACTTTCTAAAGAGGAACTATGGAAAGTAGCAGCTAAAACAATAGTAGTTAATTCCTTTGATCATAAGGGTCAGTTCTTAACAAAAAGTACTGCAATAAAAATTACTAATAAGATAATACTTACCAGTTACCTAACCCTACATGATGCATTTACATTTAATATAGAAGATAAAAATAAAGCAATACAAGATTTTGAAAATTTAGATCTTAAAAGGGTAGATAAAGAACTTGATTTTGCACTTATTAATGTGCCAGAGTATACTGATACAATTGCTTTATCAAATATTGAGGTAACTAAAAGTGATGTATTATATCTTTTAGGTAGCCCGCTTAGTGAGACACCCGCTGTAAAAGAAGTGAAAGTAACTGATATAGTGGAGCTAAATGAAAAATCTTATTTAAAAATAAACTATAAGCTCTCTAAAGAACATTTAGGCAGTGCAATTATTGATAAATATGGAGAGCTTGTAGGTATGGTAGTAGAACAACTTATAGATGGTGAAAAAATCTATTTAATTAGTACTAGTAAAAATATTAAAGATTATCTAACTAAAGTACAAAATACGACAGATGATGTAATAGCTATTGTTTATGAAAGTGGTGCAACCTATGTTGGTGAAATAAATGAACTAGGTGAGAGGCATGGTTATGGCAAAATAATCTATTGCGATGGTGGAGCATATAAAGGTATCTTTAGATATAATCAAGAAGAAGGTTTAGGTGAAATATATTATGACTCTGGAAATACTTATGTAGGTTTATTTAAAGACAGAATACCCTATGGTTATGGTATTTACACCTGGGCTAATGGAGATCGCTACAAAGGTTTGTTTGAGAAGGGGAAATTTAGCGGTATAGGTTGTTTTGAAAAAAAAGATGGATCAATACAATATGGAACAATGAAAAAAGATTCAAAAAATGGTGTTTTTATAGAAGTAGATAAAATGGGTAGAGTTTATTACGTGATTTATAGAAATGATAAAGAGGTTAGTAAAAAATTTGTAAAAGTAACTCAGGCCTATAAAAAAACTAAAAAATAAATATAACCTATAAAATAGGCTATTAAGTGGCCTATTTTTGCTTTAAACAAAATAAAACATATAATTAGGTATTTAGTGTAGTAACAATATTGAACTTAATAGTTATTATATAAACACATTTTATTTTAGGTAAGCTTGTCACATAACCTTATTATCTTAATAAAATATTAGTAGAAAAGCTATTATGCAAATTATAAAATGATTATAATATTTTAAGTATAATTACTTTTTGATACTCGCCATTTTTCGTAAAATTTAGCTTAAAACTTGACAAACCAAAACTCGTAAAACTATAAATAAACTTTTAACGTGAAAAATATTAGCTCATTTAGCTGTTGATTAAAAAAGTTTATTAAAGGGGATTGGATAAATGAATTATAGTGTTATATTAAATAATTTAAAGCAAAGCGTAATAACAGAACTTAAGTATAAAGATGAGTTGAAAAAAAATGAGATTATTAAAAAGCTAGAACTTTATATTAATAAAATCTTTGGTAAAAATAGCGAGTATTTAGTTATCCTTAGTGAAATACAGTTTGGTTGCTGGAATACGTGTAATGAAGATTTACAACGTTACTCTTGGCAAAAAGCAACTAATAAACTGTGTAATCTCATAACAATAATACTTGAAGATTTATCTTTAACTACAGATGATATTAAGTGTTATAAAAAAAAACTAGCGAATGATAAAGTATTTATCATTCATGGTCACGACGGAGAGTTAAAACAAGAAGTAGCTAGATTTATAGAAAAATTAGGGCTAAAAGCAGTGATTCTTCATGAACAAATAAAAACAGGTGAAACAATAATGGAAAGAATAGAGGGTTACTCAAATATAGGCTTTGCGATAGCTTTACTGAGCCCAGATGACAAAGTTCTTTCAAGCAACCTAAGTGGTAAAAGCAGCGAAACCTATCGTGCTAGACAAAATGTAATATTTGAGATGGGTTTTTTTATTGGCAGAATAGGTCGTAACAGAGTTTTTACAATTGTTAAAGGAGAAAACCTAGAGATACTTTCCGATTTTGGAGGGGTAGTATACTATAGCTACGATAACGACTGCTGGAAGTTAAGCTTAATTAAGGCTTTAAACAATGTAGAATATAAAGTTGATGCTAATAGTCTTCTTTAGTGAGTAAGAATAAATAAGTATAAAATCAGAGATAAATAGCTAACTTATCTCTGATTTTAATTTAAAATGGTAATTTTAAATTAAAAACTAAAATAATTGTTTGTAACTATGAAGATTGTGGTAAAACAAAATGTAATAATTCTTAGCTATATACATTTTAAATTTAATCTACATTAAAGGTAATTTAAATAAAATATTTATAAAAAGAACATAAAATTTATAATCTTATATAGAAATTTAGTTTATTGTAGAGTATAATTTTCATAAGGAATTATAATTACATAAATAAATACAAAATTACATAATACACCTATATATAAATATTGTTTTCAGTATCACTAAATTTGCTTTCATTTGAATTTTTATAAAAGTATAAGTATAAGAGGTGGTAGGTATGAGACCTGAGAACGGAAGTGCTATTGGAAGGCTTGTAGATGAATTATCTTGGGCTAATAATGGCATGAGAGATTTTGGAGGAGGTGGTTTTGGCTACGATAATGTACTAACAACAGAAGTACTACAAGCTCTTGACTATTTACCAAGAGAGAATTATCTTGGTAAAATTTTTTGTAGTGCACATGGTAACGAACTAACAAAAAAGTCTTTATGTAAAGATGCAGAACAACTGAACTTAACAATTTTACCGGGAAATTACTATTTAAAACCTAATCCCAAAACACATGAGGAAGGTTTTGCGGTGCAACCAGATGCAATTTTAGAATCGAATAAACATTTTATAATAGTTGAAGCGAAAAGACCTAAAAGAGGATCATTTCACATTAAACAACTAGCTCGAGATTTTGTTTTGCTCACTAAAAATAGTAGTATTAAAAAGCCAGCACTATTTCTTATATTAGGTGAAAAACCACCAATAATTCTTAATAGAGCCGGTAAATTCCCAATAGAAGAAGCAATTCAAATTTACTTAAAAGATGCTATTAAAGAAGCTGGAGAGTACCCATATTATTACGAAGAAGCATTAAGGAAAATTGAACCCATAGTATTGTGGACTACTTGGGCTGAAATAAACACCATAGCACAAGAACAACTTGCCCATGAATTACAGCAATCATCAATGTACAATTGTATTGAAAGATTAGTAAATTCTATATCATATTCTATTAACACATATATATAGGCAATTATTTTGGAGTATACATATTATATTTATAACCAATAAATGAGTAATACATTAAAGTATTATTCTTTTTTTGTTTAAAACCAAAAAGAAATGGGTAAATACTTATGTATATTAAAAAATGGAGACAAATAAAATGAATATAATATTTAACATACTAAATTGGTTAGTTTCGCCCCAACGTAAAGGTTACCCACTAACTAAACCAATTTATACAATACTACAAATACCTTTATTTTTACTAATACTAAATTTAATAAAAAAACATCCAATACAACTAAAAGAAGTAATCTTTTTTAGCTGTGTTAGTGTTGTTTTAATGATAATTTATGCCATAGCCAATTGGGACGATCAACGAAAAAACAAGTATAAAAGCTAAAGAATAGCTAATTAACAATTTATGAATGATTATCATTAATAGTGGTTACAGCTGTATATGGAACGCATTGCATGGGTTTCGCTTTTCATTTTGCTTCGTTAGATGATTATCTATCTTCTTTTAACATATTGCCCCATACCAAAAAATATACTATAATAAATACAGCAATTTGGAGAGGAGTACATACAATGAAACATTTTAAAACAATTAATAAGCCAACATTAGCTACTTATAAAAAAGCTTGTAAAGAGTGCAAAACTAGCTGTCAGTCTGCCTGTAAGACTAGTTGTACTGTCAGTAGCCAAAACTGCGAAAGTAAGTAAAATTCCTATATTGCTCTGCTCTCATTATATAATGATTTTTAAGGTAGGAGACTTTGTCAATCAAAACTCCTTTTGTACGAAAATTTTTAATTTAGCATACTCGTTCGAATAGCTTCAGTGAAAATTTTCTAGCGCCTTGACAGCAAGCGATCACTAAATTTTACCCTAAAAATGTAACGCTTCTTTAATTTCGTTACTATTACAAACATAAAATGCATACTAAAGGTATGCTTTTTTATTATGGGTTTTGGCTAGTTGAGATTGCGAAACTGAGAAAGAATAAACCATGCGCTATACGGGTGTGGAAGCAAAGTTATACAAAAGAATAGAGCTTTATCCCTAAGTGTAGAAGGAAAAAAGATGCAGTTAAAATAAATAGAATAATCTGTGGATAGCAAAAAAGTCACCAACTGGCGACTTTATTAAGTATTACTTCTTTTTCACAAGAGCTATAATATCCATCTCTGGTGGGTTTTTAATTATTTCATCTGGTGCTGTTAAAACCTGTTGTGGTAAGGGGTGGTCTTTTAGACAACGGTAGTCATAATGTTCTGCAGCAAAGGTGCTTATCATTTCGTAATTACTATTGGGTAGCCATGTTTGTAAAAAGTAATTAAAAGCCTTGTCAAGAGCATCGTTAGTTAGATTATGAAAAGTTTCTGCTGAAAACGTACAAACAGCATATAATCCTGCTGGTATAGTATATTGATATAAATCATGGTGACTCTCGGTTAACTGCTCAACCTGAGCAGCGGCTAAATAGTTAAATTTTCCTTTGTTTTTAGATGGAAAAGAAATACCAAATTGTACACCTGGTCTTATATTTGATATGCTGTTTTTAACAGTAAAGAATTTGTTCCAAGCTACACCTGGATTATCTTGACCAGCAGGTGCCATTGAACACTCTTGTATAACACCAGCTATTTTAATCTCTTCTGTTATTTCTTTAATACTCATCTCTAACACAATTCCAGCTGCTATTAAAGGAACTGCTATATCTGCAATACGATACTTTAGTGATAAATCTGGTTTATAAAAGTGAGCAAGAGGTATATTACTTTTTCTGTACTGAGTAGGTGTCATTTCGTAGATAGATTTAAAGGCCCTTATAAAAGTCTCTAAACTATTAAAGCCATAACTAAAGGCAATGTCAGTAATCTTTTCACCATTCTTAATGTTCTCGGCTGCCTTTGCCACACGCCTTAACTTTACATATTCCATAACAGTTACTCCCACAAGCTTATAGAATAGTCGTTGAAAATAAAATTTTGATAACATTGCTTTCTCAGATAACTTATCAATGTTTAGTTCTGTATGTAGGTGTTTCTCAATGTATTCAATTATGTTTTGCATATCTATGTGACTGTTCATATGTATCTCCTCATTTTCATATTTTATAGTTTTATAGTAGCATTGCAACTTTTAAATTTCTTGATGGAAAATGCTTTTTAAGTCATTTTTTGCTCTCTATTATGTAAAATGAAAATATGAACAGCTAAAAGGAACTTACAATAGTATTTTTTTGGTGGTATTTTATTTTATAATCTACTCACAATATGCTCAATTTCTGTAAACCCATTGAGTAATTTTGTTTTGAAAAAAGTAGGATATAGATGAGTGTTAGGTAAATCATTAAGAGCAATCCAGTGAAGGCTTTCTTTTTTGTTACCATTATAAAAAGTAATGTTACTATTTTGTTTCATTAAATAATAAAAAGCTATTTCATGTAGTGGTATTTGTTTAGTTGGATGGTTATATAGGTATTCATGTACAAATGCTAGTTTCTCTATCTCAAAAATTTCATTAGTTTCTTCGTAGGTTTCTCTAATTACTGCTTGCTCTGTGGTTTCATTAAGCTTTACCTTACCTCCAACAGAGTAGTAACCGTTTATATCTACATGCTTTATCATCAGTAATCTGCCCTTGTTGATAATAATTGCACCCACTCTAAAAGTAAAATTACCTAGTTCATTATTATATGTTATGTCATTGTTTTGCAAATCAAACACCTCCTAGTATACGTAATTTTAATATATCATTTTTAGTTAGCATATTGCTATAAGTGTATAGTAAGCTTTAATAATACACACAATCTAGCCTAAAAAAAGTTTTATAATCACATAAGTAATTATATAAAAGGCTACACAATATAAGTTGGTGTTAAACATACCCGCTTATTATAATTAAAACTCTATATTAAATGGTTGTACATAAAACATAGAGATGTTATTATAAGTTGTTATATAATGCTTAGGTTTTAAGCATATAAAAGCAAAATTCAAGCTTATAATTAAGATATACAGAATGGTAAATAACTAATAGAGGGGATTTTTATAACTATGCAAGTTCATGTTTTTAACCTTAAAGACGAATATTTTGTACTAGACGTAGGCAGTGGGGTTTTGCATCAAATAGATAAGTTAGCTGCTGAAGTGATTAAAGGCATACAAGAAAATAAGCCAAATACTCAAATTATAAATGAGTTAAATCAGTTTAATAGTGAAGATGTACTAGATGTTATTAATGAAGTTAACTCTTTACGCGAAAATAATTTGTTATTTTCTAAAGATGCTTTATCTGAGTATCATCCAGAGCTAAGCGATACGGTTGTAAAAGCTTTATGTTTACACATTGCTCATGATTGCAATATGAGATGTAAATATTGCTTTGCTGAAACAGGAGAATATAAAGTTGGTAAACGAGAGTTTATGAGCTTTGAGGTTGGTAAAAATGCTGTTGATTTATTGGTTCGCCAGTCATTTTCACGCACTAATTTAGAGATTGATTTTTTTGGTGGAGAACCATTAATGTCCTTTGAAATTATTAAACAAGTCTTTGAGTATGCTCAAGAGCAAGCCAAATTATTCAATAAAAATATTCGTTATACCATAACTACAAATGGTATTTTATTAAATGATAATGTAATAGACTTTGTTAATGAAAATAATATTCAGCTTATTATGAGCCATGATGGACGTAAAGAGGTACATGATAAAATGCGACCATTAATAGGTGGCAAATCCTCATATGATTTAGTAACCAAAAAGTTTAAAAATGCTTTAGAGAAAGGTGTTAAAGATTATCATGCAAGGGGTACCTTTACAACCTATAACACCGATTTTACCACCGATGTAAAACACTTATTAGATATTGGTTTTAAATATATCTCCTTTGAGCCAGTAGTTACAGATCCTGCTGATGATTATGCCTTAGGATTTGATAAATTACAGCAAATTAAAAATGAATATGAAAAGTTAGCCGAATTCTATTATGAGCAATATAAAAAAGGCAAGCCTTTTACCTTTTTTCATTACGAAGTAGATTTAAACCAAGGCCCTTGTTTGGCTAAAAGGTTAACTGGCTGTGGTGCTGGTTTTGATTATATGGCAATAGCTCCTAATGGAGACATTTATCCGTGTCATCAGTTTGTAGGTTTACCTGAATTTAAAGTGGGTACAGTTTTTGAAAAGAAATTAAATAAAGAGATTTCACAACAGTTTTTAGATGCACATATTTTTAATAAGCCAGAGTGTAAAGAGTGTTGGGCAAGGTACTACTGTAGCGGTGGATGTCATGCAGATGCCTTTTACAGAAATAATGATCTGTATAAACCCGTTAAGTTTAGTTGTGAGCTAACAAAAAAAAGGTTAGAGTGTGCTTTAGCAATTAAAGCTTTAATTGCGAGTAATAAATAAATGAAAGATAGTGGTTTATATCAGCTTTTATTATATTTGCCCGAGAATAAAAGAATAATAGTAGGTAGTAAGGGCGTTTTTAATTTTAATACCGGCTACTATATTTATACTGGTAGTGCTAAACGTAATTTAAATGCCCGTGTAAGTAGGCATATAAAACATAAAAAGAAATTACGATGGCATATTGATTATTTAACTAGCAGAGCTTTATGTATCGCTCATAGGTGTTATTTAACACCAAGCTTTAGTGAGTGCGAGTTGCATAATGCTACTTTAAAATTACGCAATGCTAGTATGCCAGTTAAGGGATTTGGGGCAAGTGATTGTCGATGTTATAGCCACTTAACATATTTTAGATTACGTGACGATGCGTGGCAAATTTTCAACCTAGATTTTACAGTGAAAAAAGGAGTTTAAAGATGTGGAAAGAAGTTATTTCTGCTTTAGAAAGCGATAGTAAATATATTAAGTTTGGTGAACCAGCAACACAAAATGAGTTGGCTGAAATTAGTAAAACCCTAAAGGTAGATTTGCCAAAGGATTTAACAGAAATGCTACAGGAGATCAATGGAGATGGTGACTTTTTATTATCTGCTACTGAAATCTTAGAGGCTAATTTAAACTTAAGAGAGGTATATCAAGACTACTTTATGACACTTGATTGTTTACTATTTGTAGCACGTAATGGTGCTGGAGATTTTTACGGCTATCCTATTTTTGCTAATGGTGAATTAGATCCAGATAAAATTTATTACTGGAGTCATGAAACAGATGACAGAATATGGGTAGCAGATAGTTTGGCAGATTTAGTAAAAGGTTGGTATCAAGAAACGCTAGCTTATTAGTAAATAAATAGCAGGGTGTATGAAAGATATAAAAATTAAAACTTAAATTTAAAAGTTAATTTAAATACACCCTTTAGATAAAAAGATATAAAGAACAGGGGGAAAATAATGAGCAGAGTTGGCTTTGCTGGTGAAGATTTTTTTGAGAAATTTTGGTTATCTACAGATAGAAGTGCAGTATTTAAATTGTTTTCTACAGAGCATTTAATAGGTTTAGCAATTATATTTTCAATTATAATTTTGTTGGTATTATTTAATGATTTTTTTACTAAACACCGTAAAGGCATAGCTAATTTTTTGGCTTTTATTATGTTTAGTCATAGTTTTTTAGTGCAGTTTTGGTACTATGAACGAGGTCAGTATACTTTAAAAGAATCATTGCCTTTGTACTTATGTAGAATAGCTATGATTTTATGTGTTGTTATGTTAATAGCAAAAAAATATAAAGTATTTGAAGTAGTTTATTTTTGGACTATGAGTGGAGCCTTAATAGGGCTGTTCAATTGTGATATTGGAGGATATGCTTTTCCTCACTGGATGTATTTTCAGTTCTTTATAGGGCATGGAGGTATGTTAATATCTACTGTATTTATGATGACTGCCTTTAAGTATAAACCCTGTGGAAGTTCATTAAAAAAGACCTATATTTACAGTTTTGTATATTTGGTATTTACAGTGATAATTAATATTTTAGTAAAAGGCAATTATTCTTATTTAATGGCCAAACCCCAAGGTAAAACTATTTTGGATATATTTCCTAAATACCCTTACTACATACCTTTAATGCTGTTAGCTATGTTTGTAATTTACTATTTGCTGTACTTTCCGTTTAAAGTATTAGAGTTAAGAAAACCGAAACCCCTTAGGTTTGAGTCACGCACTTTATTTAGAGATTAAGGTATTTCTCAGGAAATAATATAAAAAATAAAGGTTTAAATGATTTTAACCTTTATTTTTTTTGCTTAATTCTATAGAGTGCATTAGTAAATTAATAATATACAAGTAAGTAGTAGACATGTTAAAATTAACTAAAAGATTATTTAAAATTAACATGAAGCAGGGAGAGTGATTATTATCAATAAGTTAGTTATTAGAGTGGTTGTTTGTGCATTAATGTTTACATTACTAAGTGGCTGTTCATCTATGTATGCTAAGCAGGCTCTCAAGCATAATAATACGGAGTTAATAGATAAATACATAAGGTATATAGATAATTACTTAACTAATGAAAACGAGTTTGTGTTTAATAATGCTAGTGAGCTTAATGTTGAAACTCTTTATGAATTTATTCATTTTATAGACTATAAAGATAAGCTTAATATTGTTAAATATGACGATGGCAAGTATTACTTAACCCAACATGGAGCTAAGTGGCTGTTAGAAAGGTATTTTAAGACTTATAGATTTAATGAAAAAGACATGATATCTTACGATCACGCTCAAAAGGTGTTTATAGGTCCTAAACGTAAATATGATTTTATAAAAAAAGAGCTTGAGTGTATTTATTTAAGTAATAAGCAAGTTACAGGTGGTAATTTAATTTTAGTTGCAGACTACTATGACCCTTTTGATATTAATAAGCTTAATAAACTTTATAGCAAAACCTACACTATAAAACTAACAAAAGAAGCTTATAAATATATCTCTGTTACTAAAACATTAAATGAAAACTTGCAACAAAGTATAAAGCAAAAAGATGAATCATTTTATATCAATTACTATATTAAACCTTTTGTTAATGCTGGCTTGGCCAAATATTCCTGGAATAAAGCAGAGCAAATAGATGCAAATGATTTACTTGCCTATGCTAGCATACCTTTTTTAAATGCCAACATAAACTATGATGATTATTTAAAAGAAGATAATTTTTTACATATACCAGCAGAGCTAATTGAAAAACAACTTAATAAAAAATTTGATTTACCAGAGAATTTTTTAAAGCTTACCAACGCCTATAATGCCTTAGAAAATTGTTTTGTGGGTAACTTTACGATAGATACCAGTTATAATCCAGT
Source organism: Clostridium sp. 'deep sea' (assembly GCF_014931565.1). Taxonomy (NCBI): domain Bacteria; kingdom Bacillati; phylum Bacillota; class Clostridia; order Eubacteriales; family Clostridiaceae; genus Clostridium; species Clostridium sp. 'deep sea'. The sequence goes on along the minus strand of NZ_CP063353.1, from coordinate 1,032,236 downwards.
AATAGAGCTAAGAGATTTTACTCTAGCAGGTGAAAATATGCAAATTGTATTTACTGTAAAAGAAACTAGTGGTAATAACTCAAAAAATGTTACATTAAATATAGTAGAGCATGATAAAGGTTTTAAATATATTTCGTGTGAGATGAAGTAAAGCAGTATTTAATTTTATTAAATAAATAAATTTTTATAAGCAAAAAAAAGGATTTCAAAAAGTAAAATAGAATAAAGTTAATAACAAATTTTAGGTGTGATTATATGTTAAGGTTTAAACATAAACATAATCATAATAATGTTATTTTAATTGCTAACAATAAAGGCAAGGGATAATTCCCTTGCCTTTTATACTTTAGCAGAGTAAAGGAGATGTAGAGATGGGAAAGGTATTAATTAATGGTAATGACCTTACTATTGCCGACGTAGTTAATGTAGCCAGAAATAATTATCAAGTAGAGTTAACTGCTGAAGCTATTAAAGGCATTAACAGAGCGCGTAAGTTAGTAGATTTGTATTTAGAGGAAGAGCGGGTAATGTATGGTATTACCACTGGCTTTGGTAAGTTTAGTGATGTGGTAATTAATAAGGATCAAGTAGGAGATTTACAGCATAATTTAATCACTAGTCATGCCTGTGCAGTTGGTAAACCCTTACCTACAGAGGTTGTAAGAGCAATAATGCTTTTAAGAGCCAATGCATTATCTAAGGGTAATTCAGGTATAAGATTAAGTACAGTAGAATTATTAGTTAATTTATTAAATGCAGGTGTGCATCCTCAAGTACCAGAGCAGGGTTCTTTAGGGGCAAGTGGAGATTTAGCACCTTTAGCTCATATTGTATTACCAATGTTAGGCTTAGGCAAAGCCGAATATCAAGGTGAAGTTTTAGACGGTGCTGAGGCCTTAAAAAAAGCTGGCTTTAAACCAATTTCACTACATGCTAAAGAGGGTTTAGCTTTAATAAATGGTACTCAAGCTATGACTGCTATTGGCACCCTATTAATAGCAGATGCTGAAAAATTAATAAATACAGCAACTAGTGCTGCTGCTTTAACTGTTGAAGCTTTAAGAGGAATACCTTTTGCTTATGACGAAAAGGTACATGAGGTTCGTCAACAGCCAGGTCAATTAATTGTGGCAAAGCAGCTTTTAGATTTGCTAAAAAATAGTAAGATGGTAACAGAGCAGGGTGAAATAAGGGTACAAGATGCCTATTCATTACGTTGCACACCTCAGGTACATGGTGCTTCTTATGATGCCATTCAGTATGTAAAAAGCGTAGTCAGTCGTGAAATAAATGCGGCAACAGATAATCCATTAATTTTTCCAGAGCAGGATCAAGTTATTTCTGCTGGTAATTTTCATGGCCAACCAATAGCTATAGTTATGGACTTTTTAAAGATTGCCTTAGCTGAGCTGGCTAATATTTCCGAGCGTAGAATTGAGAGATTAGTTAATCCTCAATTAAGTGGTGGTTTACCAGCATTTTTAACAGCTCAAGGTGGATTAAACTCAGGTTTAATGATTGCCCAGTATACAGCTGCTTCACTTGTTAGTGAAAACAAAGTACTGGCACACCCAGCGTCTGTAGATTCTATTCCTTCTTCTGCTAACCAAGAAGATCACGTTAGTATGGGCACAACTGCAGCTCGCCAAGCGAGACAAATTTATCATAACGTTTGTTATGTAGTGGCTATTGAGTTAATTTCTGCTGCTCAAGCCCTAGAGTTTTATGACGATGTACAGCTTGGTAAAGGAACCGAGGTTATATATAAAACTATAAGAGATGTTGTTGAACCTATTGTTAAAGATAGAGTTATGAATGTTGACTTTGAGAACCTAGCTAAAGAAATTCGTGAGTGGAAATTTAACAGGGAGGTAGAATAATGTTAAACAATTTTGTAAGCGAAAGTATGACAGTAAAACTTGATAGTATCTTTAAGCAGCTACCAGCGTATCCTGAATTTTTAAAAGACAAACGTAGAGCCCCTAAACGTGAGTTTACCCTTAATGAAAGAGAAACAGAGTTGGCCTTACGTAATGCTCTTCGTTATGTGCCAGAAGAGTGGCATGAGGTAATGGCTCCTGAATTTTTAGAGGAGTTATTAACCCGAGGAAGAATTTATGGCTATCGTTTTCGTCCTCACGGTGGTTTAAAAGGTAAGCCAATTAATGAATACAAAGGAAATTGTCTAGATGCCAAGGCATTTCAAGTAATGATAGACAATAATCTTGATTTTGATATTGCTTTATACCCTTATGAGCTGGTCACTTATGGTGAAACAGGACAGGTATGCCAAAACTGGATGCAGTACCAACTAATTAAGAGATACTTAGAGTTAATGACAAATGAGCAAACTTTGGTAGTAGCCTCTGGGCATCCTGTAGGATTGTTTAAATCACATGCAGGAGCTCCACGTGTTATTATTACCAACGCTTTAATGATAGGCATGTATGATAACCATGAAGACTGGCATAGAGCTATGCAACTTGGTGTTGCAAACTATGGTCAAATGACAGCTGGTGGTTGGATGTATATTGGTCCACAGGGTATTGTACACGGTACTTATAGTACTTTACTTAATGCAGGCCGCTCTAAGTTAGGTATTGCTGCCGACAAAGACCTTAAAGGCAATAAAGGTTGGGTAGATTGCATTATCGATGCTGAGGTAGACTATAGTCGTATTGTTACCCGTCATGAACAAGGTTGGGCAGTATGCATTATCGATAACCCTGCAGAGGCATTTAAACAAGCCAAACAAAGGATGAATAAAGGTGAGGCTTTTGCGATAGCTTTTTATGGTAATGTAGTAGATTTACTAAAGTATGCGGTTGATAATAACATTAAAATAGATTTATTATCCGACCAAACCTCTTGCCATGCAGTATATGAGGGTGGGTATTGCCCACAAGGTATTAGCTTTGAGCAGCGTACTAGTTTACTAGAAAATAACAAAGCCGAGTTTAAAAAACTAGTAGATAATACTCTACAAAGCCATTACCAAGTTATTAAGTCTTTAGTAGAGCAAGGAACATATTTCTTTGACTATGGTAATTCATTCTTAAAGGCTGTTTACGATACTGGTATTAAAGAAATAGCTAAAAATGGTTACGATACAACAGAAGGATTTATTTTCCCATCATATGTAGAGGATATAATGGGACCAGAGTTATTTGACTATGGTTATGGACCATTTCGTTGGGTATGTTTAAGTGGTAAACACGAGGATTTAATTAAAACAGATAAAGCTGCCATGGATTGTATTGATCCTAACCGTAGATTCCAAGATAGAGATAACTGGGCTTGGATACGTGATGCAGAAAAAAATCAATTAGTAGTTGGTACTCAGGCTCGTATTTTATACCAAGACGCCTATGGCAGAATGAATATTGCTCTTAAATTTAATGAAATGGTTCGTAAAGGTGAAGTAGGAGCTATTATGCTTGGTAGAGATCACCATGATACTGGTGGAACAGACTCTCCATTTAGAGAAACCTCTAACATAAAAGATGGAAGTAACATTATGGCTGATATGGCTACTCACTGCTTTGCTGGTAATGCTGCTCGTGGTATGAGCTTAATTGCTTTGCACAATGGTGGAGGAGTAGGAATTGGTAAATCTATTAATGGTGGTTTTGGTTTAGTACTAGATGGCAGTGAAAGAATAGATGAAATAATTAAGTCAGCCATGTTATGGGATGTAATGGGTGGTGTAGCTCGCAGAGGCTGGGCTCGCAACAAAAACGCCATGCAAACAGCTGCTGATTATAACAATGTTTGTAAGGGTACAGATCATATTACTTTGCCTTACATTGCCAATGATGATTTAATTAAGGCAACAATGAGTAAAATGATGAAGAGCTAAAAGACCCGGTAGTGCACTCGATTTTATCATCGTGTGGTGTATATTTCACAGGTGACTTACCTACGTTTACGCGTTATGCATATTGTAAGGTGGTTTCCGTAGTGAACAACCTCTGTGTTGTTCATAAGTTTTAAGCAAAGATAGCAGTATTAAAAGCAAAAGCTCAAATAACTACTAATTATCACCTTTGTGTCTAGTGTGTTCTTGGTGGTTATGCAAAAAAGAGCTTCAAAAAGCTTTAAACTAAATTTTTAAACCTAAACCTATAGGAATAATTAATAAAACCACAAGGTGTTAACAGTACTTTGTGGTTAACGAAAATATCACTAATTAAAACGAATAAATTAGGCAAAGCATTTAATACTTATGTCTCTGTGTGGATGACAAACTAATAAATGCTTTGCTACAAACGAAAAACGTATAAGGAGAACAATTATGTCAGCAAAAATTGTAGAGTGCGTACCGAATTTTAGTGAGGGACGTCGACCCGAAATTATAGAACAAGTTGTAGATCAAGTAAGAGAAACTGCTGGTGCAATCTTATTAGATTATTCTTCTGATGCCGACCATAACCGTACAGTTGTAACCTATATTGGTACTCCTGAGGCCTGTGCTGAGGCTGCTTTTAAGCTTACTGCTAAGGCAGCTGAACTTATTGATATGAATGTACACGAGGGTGGACATCCACGTATGGGTGCCACAGATGTTGTTCCATTTATTCCTATCTCGGGTGTAAAATTAAAAGACTGCATTGAAATCGCCAATGAGGTTGGTGAGCGTATTGCTAAAGAGCTAAACATACCTATCTATTTATATGAAAGAGCAGCAAAAACTGATAAAAGAAAAAATTTATCTGTAGTACGTAAAGGCGAATACGAAGGATTTAAAAATAAAATTAATGATCCTGAGTGGGCTCCTGATTTTGGTGAGTCTAAATTACATCCTACAGCTGGTGCTACTGTAGTTGGTGCTCGTCCAGCTTTGGTTGCTTTTAATGTTAACCTCGATACTAGTGATGTTGAAATTGCTAATAAAATAGCCAAAAAAGTACGTGAAAGCAATGGTGGTTTAAAAAATGTTAAAGGCATGGGAGTAATGCTTGAAGACCGTAACATTGCTCAGGTTAGTATGAACATGACTAACTACAAAAAAACTGCCCTATATCGTTCTTTTGAAATGATTAAAATGGAAGCTAAGCGTTATGGTGTTAATGTTGTTGGCAGTGAAATTGTTGGTTTAGTGCCAATGGACGCTTTAATTGATTGTGCTGGATATTATCTACAACTAGAGGGTTTCTCTAAGAAAAATCAAATTTTAGAGCGTAGATTACAGGGTTAATTATGGCTTTTGTATATAAGGCAATAATAAATGCCAATTTAGTTACTGCTATTGATATAGGTGTACCACTAGCTGGTGAACAGCAAGGCAGTGTAATGACTATTAATAATACTGCCCTATTAATAAAAGATGGTTATATTGAAGACATTGATGTAGATATAAATAATTTGCCGGCTGTTACAGAAGTAATAGATGCCAAAGGCTGTTTATTAACACCAGGTTTTGTTGATCCTCATACTCATTTAGTGCACGGTGGTTCACGCGAGCACGAAATAGAGTTAAAGCTTAAAGGTGCCTCCTATATGGAGATCCACAAAGCTGGTGGTGGCATAAATAGTACCGTACAAGCTACTCGTAAAGCAAGCAAAGATCAGTTAGTTAACAAGGCAACAAAAGACCTTAACCATATGTTATCTTTAGGTGTTACAGCAGTTGATAGTAAGAGCGGCTATGGTTTAGCTCTTAATGAAGAGTTAAAACAACTAGAGGTAGCGCACGAATTAGCTCGGATTCATCCTATGGACTTAGCGCATACTTTTATGGGTGCTCACTCTGTGCCACCAGAGTATAAAGCAAACAGAGAGGCATATATTGAACACATTATTAATGATATGATTCCAGCTGTTGCTAAAAGTGGTTTAGCGCAGTTTTGTGATGTGTTCTGTGAAAAAGGTGTATTTGAAGTGCCTGAAAGTGAAAAAATATTAGTAGCCGCTAAAAAGCATGGTTTTAAATTAAAAATGCATGCAGATGAAATTGTATCTATTGGTGGGGCAGAGTTAGCTGCTAAGCTACAAGTAACCTCGGCTGATCACTTAATGGCTATTTCGGATAAAGGCATAGAAGATATGGCAAAAAGTAAAACAATTGCAGTTATTTTGCCAGGTACATCATTTTATTTACGTAAAGACTATGCTCCTGCTCGTAAAATGATAACACAGGGGGTTCCCGTAGCAGTTGCTACAGATTTTAATCCTGGTAGCTGTCCTAGTGATAATATGCAGTTTGTTTTTAACTTAGCATACTTATACTTACGAATGACCCCGGCAGAAATTTTAAACGCTTGTACTTTAAACTCTGCTTATGCCATAAATATGGCGGATAAATTGGGTAGCTTAGAGAAGGGTAAACAGGCAGATTTTATTATATGGGATACCGATAATTTAGATTATTTAGCCTATAGATTTGGAAAAAATCATGCCAAACAGGTTTATAAAAAAGGTGTGAAAGTTGCAGAGGAAGGAAGAGTTATTTATGACAACTAAATTAGTAAACTTAACAGTAAAAGGTTTTTGTGAGGAGTTAGCCTCATCATCTCCAGCTCCGGGTGGTGGAAGTGCCTCTGCAGTGGCTGGTGCTTTAGGTGCAGCATTAGCATCAATGGTAGGCAATTTAACAGTAGGCAAAAAGAAGTATGCCGAAGTAGAGCTAGATATGAAGGTTTTAAGAGAAAAAGCAAACTTATTAAAAGACCGTTATTTACAACTTATTGATGAAGATACCGAGGCCTTTAATGAAGTTATGGCTGCATTTAAAATGCCCAAAGCAACACAAGAGGAAAAATCAGTCCGCCGAAAGGCGATTCAAGAGGGCACTAAAAAAGCAACTGCTACACCCTTTGAAATGGCTAAAATAAGTGTTGACGTCCTAAAGTTATGTAAAGAAGCTGCCTTAAAAGGCAATAAAAATGCCCTAAGCGATGCTGGTGTTGGTGCAGGAATGGCAGAAGCAGCATTTAGAGGTGCTGTTTATAATGTAAAAATTAACTTAGGTTCATTAAAAGATGAAGAGTTTGTTGCTAAAATGGAGAACGATTTAACTAACTTAAAAACTGAAGTAAGTGAGTTAAGCCAACAAATTTATAAGGCCATGGATGAGTCTTTATAGAGATTTAACAATAAAAAATATAAATCTACAATTGCCAATTAGCTATTATGGTGATTGTAGATTTTTTTAACTATTAAAAAATGTATTTAATATTTCTACTAATAAATTAATAACAATTGGCTAGCCTAAATAATATAATGATTTTAATTTTATTTTGTTGTAAAATAGTAATACTAAATAAAAAAACTGAGGTGTTTATTATGTCGTCATTTTTAATCACTGATGTTGGCAGTACAACTACTAAAGCTATTTTAATAGAAAAAAAAGGTGATGGATACCGCTTAGTAAGTAGAGCTGAGTCACCAACAACAGTTGAAGAGCCTTTTGAAGATGTTACCATTGGCGTGAAAAGCGCTATTGCAAAATTAGGAAAAATTATAGATAGAGATATTAAATCCAATAGTGACCCTAAAGTAACAGCAGAAGGAATAGAGTATTATACCTCAAGCAGTGCAGGGGGAGGATTACAGGTGCTAGTTATTGGCTTATACAGTAAGGTTACTGGTGCTAGCGCAAGTAGAGCTGCCCTTGGTGCTGGAGCTATTTTATTAGATGTAATTTCAGCCGATGATGAAAGACCTATTTATGAAATTATCGAATCTGTTCGTAATAGTAGACCAGATATGATATTACTAACAGGTGGAATAGATGGAGGAAGTGTTGAGTTTGCCCTAGAGTTTGCAGACATAATCAATGCCTCTAATCCTAAACCTCGTTTTGGTAAAGATATAAAGCTGCCAGTAATTTTTGCTGGTAATAAAGATGCTACCGATTTAGTAAAAGATACATTAGCAGATGATTTTGACTTGCATATTGTTCCTAATTTAAGGCCAACCCTAAGTACAGAAAATTTAGCCCCAGCCAGAGATGAAATACATGAGTTGTTTTTAAGTCATGTAATGCAACAAGCACCCGGATACAGTAAATTAAGTGCTGCAACGTCGGCTAAAATTTTACCAACGCCTAAAGCAGTGGGTGCCATAATGACTATTTTAGCAGAGCGTCAAAATTTAAATATTTTAGGTATGGATATAGGTGGAGCAACAACAGATGTTTTCTCTGTGTTAAACAATGAGTTCTACCGTACTGTAAGTGCCAATATGGGTATGTCTTATAGTATTGGCAATGTGTTAGAGAATGCTGGAATAAGTAATGTAAAGCGGTGGTTACCATTTGTAATTAGCGATGAAGAGCTTAGCGATATGATAGCTACAAAAATGTTATACCCTACAACGCTACCAGTATCATTAAAAGAATTAATGGTAGAACAGGCTGTGGCACGTGAGGCATTGAGAATATCTATTAATCACCATGAGCAGCTAATAACTGCTTTGCCAGAAGAACAGTCAGTAATGGATAATTTCTTTAAATCTCAAGAGGCTCGCATAGCAAGTACCAAAGAAGATAAAAGCCTACTTAACATGAATAGTGTTGGTTTAGTAATAGGTAGTGGTGGAGTGTTATCTCATGCCCCTCGTAGAGTTCAAGCTGCCTTAATGATAATGGATTCAAGTGAGTTAAAAGGTGTAACTAATCTTGCAGTAGATAGTATATTTATGATGCCTCATTTAGGGGTGTTATCGCAACACTACCCAGATATTGCTTTAAACGTTTTAATTAAAGACTGCTTTATTCCTTTAGGCACAGTTGTTACTGGTTATGGTGAAAGCGAAAAACATGAAATGGCATTACAGATTAGTGGAACTATAGGTTCAAAAAAAGTAAAGGACACTATAAATGCTGGTGAGCTTAAATTTTATGAATTAGGTGAAAATGAACTAGCTAAGCTTAATTTAGTGCCAGCTAAGTCTATAGATATAGGTGAAGGAACAGGTAAGAGTAAATCAATAAATGTTGCTGGAGGAAAAGCTGGCTTTATTGTTGATATGCGAAAAGCAGTTGTAAACCATGAAGTAACCATTAGTGATATTAGCAAGTGGTTAATAGATAGTGGTTCATTTACTCAGCAAGAAATAGAATTGGTTAGGAGGGGTAATTAATGAAAAAAGTGTTATTGCATAAAGAAAGATCATTACCTTATCCTGGTAAAATTACTGTTAAACTTGGTCAAGAGGTTTGTAATAATGATATTATTGCTGTATTAGACTATGTTCCCGGTAATGTAGTAAAAGTACCTGTGGCTAAGATTTTGTCATTGCCTAAAGAAAAGCTAGAGCAAATTACTGTTGTTAAAGTAGGTGACCATGTTGAAGAAGGTCAAGTTTTAGCTATTAATAATGTATTTTATCAACCCTTTGTTTGTAAATCTCCTAAAAAGGGAGTAGTTGGCATTATTTCAAGGCATATGGGTCAAATGTATATAAGAGATTATATTCCGCTAGATAATAATATTAAAGACGATGTTGTGTTCGATTTAAATGAGCTTTTTCCTGATGTAAAAAAAGATATACTTCAGCGAAAAATTATAGTAAGGCCTGGCAAAAAGGTAAGCCCTAATCAACTTTTAGCCCAGATTTCTCTTAAAAAAACTGTAATATGTAATGTTTACGGACAAGTTATGTCAACTGATAATAATAAAATTGTTATTTCTGCTTACAAAATTAATAGCCAACTTAGGGCCTATATACCCGGAAAAATAACTAATATTCTAGGAAGAGATTCTATTAAGGTTGCAGGAGAGGTTTATCAGTTACAGGGAGTATATGGTTTAGGTGGCGAAAGGCAAGGTCATTTAAGAGTTGTAAAAGGAGTATTAAAGTCCCAACACATTTTAGCTACTGATACAGACAAAATTATTTTTGCTCCAGATGGTATAGAATTGCAGGCTTTACAACAAGCTAACTCAATTGGAGTACAGGCAGTTATTACATCATATATGCCATTTTTACAGGTGAAAAAATATGCTGGAATAGACTTTGTTCCTGGAATAACTGGGGGAGAAAACATTACCACAGCATTGTTATTAGTAAATGGATTTGTTAATCAGTCTATCGAAAAAGACATAGTAGATTTTATTAGTAACTATAATAATGAATGGGTATCAATGATTGGTACTACTCATATAAGAGCAGGTGCTTTAAGACCTGAATTAATTCTACCAATAAAAAAAGAATTTAGCTATAATGTAGATGAGTTTGAGGGTCCTGTTACAGAAGGTAGCTTTGTAGAGATTAAAAGAACAGGTAAACTACACGGTAAAAAGGGTGTAGTTAAGTCTATCTTAGCTAAACCTGTATTACTGCCTTCTTTAATAAAGGTATTAGTTGCTGAGGTTGAGGTGAATGGAGAAATTTATGTAGTTCCACTAACCAATTTACAAACAGTTGGGAGGTTAAGCTAATGCAGAATATGAGATTATTTTATAGAAGTCTTAACGCTCAAAGAGCTATTACCCAGTTTAATGGCTTTTTGCCTAGTGTAATTGACCACCAGGTAGCAATAGAGTTGTGTAATTTACAGTCTGGTCAACCAGTAGATAATGAGATTTTACAAAAGCTTATTAAGCATAATATAGTTGTAAAAAAGAATAACGGCTATTATTCAAAAATTGCTATGTTAAGCTGTAATTTAAGTAAGGAAATTGAGCTTAATATAAAACAAGAGTTAAAAGATATAGATTTTTCAGGCAGCAAAATAGTAGCCAGTATGGCTAAAAAGCTTGAAGCTGATTGGCAACACATAGGTCATGCAACAATAACTCAGTTGGTATTAGGAATTATGTGGTTTAATATGAACCTAAAGCTAGGCAATGAGGCTAATAATAGCGTAGCTATATTATTGCCAGATATGGACCTAAACCATATATTTTATAATGAAATATACCCGTTATTTGGCAATAGCTCGGTTGTGTATTGGCAGAGTGAGTTACTATGTCATCCAGATATTGTTTATGATATACTAAATAATATAAACGTAGTTAAAAGCATGCGCTCTTTAGATGATAACTATGAATTTATTCCTATTGGCAATGGTTTAGTTTTATTAGCTAAACTAAAAATGTATAAAAATAAAAAAGGTAATGCAGGAATGACTACAACCCATGTTTCATTACCTGAGGTTAATAAATATCATGTGAATAAAATTAAGTCTGAATTAAAGAAATTTGCAGAGCTATTTTACAGTATTTATCCTAAACTAGCCAGCATTTCAAACAAACTTTATAAAAATCGTAAAGATAGCCAAGTTGAAATTAGTGAATTTAGCTTTAACCAAATGGTTTACTTAGTTTTTAGCTATTGTGTAGTAGAGAATTGGTTAAAATCTGGAAATTTACCTCAGTATGTACCAGTTAAAGACAAAAAGAAGAAGCAAAACTCACCTACATTTAGTTTACAATAGGGGGATACTATGAAAATTTTTGATAAAATTAAAAAAGCAATAAGTGGTCAGCCTGTTAGTGGAGTTGTGTTAATTTCTGATGTAGAAGAAGTGCAAGAAATGTTAGAGGAAATTGTTGATGAGGTCATCGCGGAAGAAGAGAAAGAAAGTTAAATGATGTAAAATTAATTTTTATTGTAACATATATTATATAGGCTAGTTGTTAATGACAGTTAATTATATATAGTAGTTTGATTAAAAGTAATTAACGTATAGCAAAAATACTAAACTATTAACAGCTATTGACAAAGCTTTTATCATAATTTAAAATAATTATATTTATAAAAGCAATGATACAAAAAAATTATTGTTTTGTTTAACAGAGAGCCAGAATATGCTGAAAACTGGTATTCTAAAACAATAAGGGACAATTGTGGAGCTGTTTGTTAAAAACAAATCGGGTTAATCTACGTTATAAGATTAGTGAGTCGTGTAATAATTCCTTACCTAAAATATATCAGTTAAATTGCTGATAATGTTTGCTGTTTAGGCGCTAAAATTTTAGCAGCTTTATGCAGTATAACTATACGCAGGAAATTGATAAAATTTTAGTGACAAAGAGAGCGATCTTTTTTAGGAATTTTAACGAAAACTAGGGTGGCACCGCGAAATGCATCTCTTCGTCCTTAGGAGGGAGATGTAATATATTTTGGAGGTGTCTTTTTTGTTATTACGAAAAGAAATTAAGAACTTAGAATGTTGTATTGGTAAAACTGTAAAGCTTATGGGTTTTGTAAAGCGTATACGCAAAGTAGGTAGTAAGCTTATGTTTATTGTGCTAAGTGACTATAGTGGAACTGTGCAGTTGGTAGTTAGCAATAATCTACCTAAAAGTCTAACACAAGAGAGCTCAATAGAGGTATTGGGTCAAGTAGTAGAAGGTAAGTATGACCTTGAAATTCATGTAGAGCAGTTAAATATCTTGTCTTTAGCAAGCAGTGAGCTACCATTTGAAGTAAACTGTGCTGATATACAGGCTAATCTAGCTAAAATTTTAAACTATAGAGCATTCAGTTTACGAAATGAGCATATAGCAGCTATTTTTAAGGTGCAAAGTACTATTACAGCTGGCTTTAGCGAGTATTTAATAAGTAAGGGTTTCACAAGTATTAAGTCGCCTAAGCTTGTTGCTGGTGCTACAGAAACTGGGGCATCTGTTTTTAGTATGAACTATTTTGGTAAAACTGCTTGTTTAGCACAAAGCCCTCAGTTTTATAAACAAATGATGGTAGGTTCAGGTTTAGAAAGAGTTTTTGAAGTAGGACCTGTGTTTAGAGCAGAGTCGCATAATACCTCACGACATATTAATGAATATACTAGCCTAGACCTTGAAATAGGCTTTATAACAAGTATTAAGCAGTTAATGAGTTTAGAACAAGAGTTATTAAATTACATTGTAAACAAACTAAATAAAGAACGAGAATATGAGTTAAAGTTATTAAGTGTTTACCCCCTAAGGTTAGGTGAAATACCAAATTTAACGCTAAGTGAAGCAAGAAAAATACTGAAAAAAGAATATAATTATGAAATTATGGCCATAGATATAGACCCCAAAGGTGAAAAATTAATCTGTAACTATGTTAAAGAAAAATACAATAGCAATGCCATATTTTTAACAGAGTACCCCACAGAGGCACGACCATTTTATACAATGCCCCATAATGCAAATAATACACTAACCCAAAGCTTCGACTTAATTTATAATGGGGTAGAGATAACCACTGGGGGTTTAAGAATTCATAACTATGAGCAGTTATTAAAAAGTGCAACTAAAGCAGGACTAAATGCAACTGAAATAGAACATTATTTAACAATGTTTAACTTAGGAATGCCACCTCATGGTGGATTTGCTATCGGCTTAGAGCGCTTAACAGCTCAGTTATTAGGTATTGAAAATATTAAACAGGCCACCTTATTTCCTAGAGATCAACAACGGTTAGTGCCTTAGTGGGGTCTGAGATTGACCACTCTATGTGTTGTGCTAGTTTTTTCAAGCAAACGCATACCAATTTTATTACCTTTGCCTGCTTAATATTTTAGTACCTTGGCAATAAACAATCTCAAAACTCTTCATGCTCTTACTCGTATTGATTAAGGGATTATGAAGTTAAAGTCTTTATAGCAATATTTAGTCATTGTTCAGTTTAGTATATGATTAATTAAGTATTATTAAAAAAAATATATAAGAATATACAGACATTTGACTTTTGTTGTTAAATCAATTCATTTATACAGTACTTAAGGCTAATCAAAAATCTGATAGTGAGTAAGAATTAACTATATCAACTTTATATATATCATTCAATAACAATGAATCTTTTTTAAAATATGTGGTAAAAATGAGCTATCTTAAAAATGATAGCTCATTTTTAGGTTAACAGAATATATTTTAATCACAGGCCATTTTTTGAGTTTTTTTAGTGCAAATATTCATTGCCTCAATTATGGAGCCTCTAAAGCCGCTTTTTTCTAGTGAATATACAGCCTCTATTGTAGTGCCAGCAGGAGAGCAGACCATATCCTTTAATTCTCCTGGGTGTTTATGCGCCTCTAAAACCATTTGGGCGGCACCTAGTACGGCTTGAGCAGCATATTTATAGGCCTTTTTTCTGCCCATGCCTTGTAGTACTGCTCCGTCTGCTAAGGCCTCTATAAACATATAAACAAAGGCGGGGCTACTACTGCTAACTGCAGGTATCATGTTCATTAGGCTTTCATCTATAATGTCTACCTCTCCTAAGCTACAAAATATGTTTAAAACAGCTATTTTCTCTTCTTCAGTAACGTTTTCATTAGTTGTAACTGCTATCATACCTTGACCAACAGATACAGGCATATTAGGCATTACTCTTAAAATTTTAAGCGCAATATCACTATAGTTTTCAATCTGGTTAATGGTTATGCCAGCACCAAGTGAGACTATTATTTGTTCTTTGTTTAAATAGCTTTTAATTTCAGTTAATACAGTGTTATAAATATTAGGTTTTACAGCTAAAACAATAATATCGCATTGTTTAGCTATTTCTGTATTACAGGGTAATTGATTTACTGAAAATTCATTGATTAAATCAGCAGTTTTTTTACCATCGGTATCGTAAACATATAACTCACTATTTTGCATGTCATTTTGGCTTAAGCCTTTTATTATGGCTTTTGCCATATTACCAGCTCCTATAAAACCTATTGATTTGTTCATTATGTTCATCCTTATCTTTTATTATTTAATTAAAGTTGTTTAAAAACAAAAAACTCACATCCCACAACAAGGGACGAGAGTTAACCCGCGGTACCACCCTAATTAGCCATTAAAGGCTCACTTAGTTATGTTATATAGCGTAAGAGTAGGTTCAATAGGCTAGTTGGTAAGAATTTCAGCATTTTCTTACTCTCTGTACAACATTACGTTATTTACTATTCTCTATCATTGCTTGTGTATATGAATTTTTATAGATTATATCTCCATTAGTAAGGTATGTCAATTGAAATATTATTACAATATATGTTAAATATCTTTATAAAGCACACTTATAACATGTATTTTCATTACTTTGCTTATTCGTTTAACTGCTTTAGCTGGTTCTTATTTTAAGTATAGATCTTTTATTTTTTTGCATACGATATTAAGTTAATAGGACGTGATTTGCTTTGTTGCAATTATATCAGCTAATGAAGAATTACTAATTCATTTAATATCTGTAGAGCCTAATAAAAATGTAAAAGGTATTTTATTTAATAAAAATGGTAAGTAGTATCAGGTAATTATTTAGTTTATAAAAATATATTTAAAAACTATTGCTTTACATAAGTATTAACAGGTATAGTATATTAGCGTGAGGATGAGTAGAGAGAGCAGTCTCTTATCGTATATAAATAGAATTCATCTGCAAGGTAATCTTCAAAAACTACTATTTATAATTAAGATATAGATTATAATTCAAGCAGTAGTTTAAAGAGATACAATTAAAGATAAAGAATAGGGGACAGGGTTATGAGGAATAGAGTGAACATTTTGCCGTATGTAGCTGGAGTAGCTTATGCTACAATTTTTGGTTTTTCATTTTTAGCTACAAAAAATGCCTTAGATCACATTGATCCGTTTCATTTTTTGGGTTTAAGGTATATGTTAGCAACATTAGCTTTAACGGTATTAATTTTAACAAGAATTGTTAAGGTTAATTTTAAAGGAAAAAACATTAGGTTAGCAATATATTTAGGTATTTTAGAGCCTTTTCTTTATATGATTTGTGAAACGTTTAGTATAAAAATGATATCCTCATCTCAGGTAGGAATGATGATAGCTGTTATTCCAATTTTCGTTACTATTTTTAGTGCGATATTTTTAAAAGAGTATGTTACTCCCAAACAATTATTTTTTATTATTTTATCGGTGGCTGGGGTTATTTTTATTGTTATGATGCAAAGTGGATTTAGCGGTGACGGTAATATATGGGGTTATGTGGTAGCTATGGGCGCTGTAATAGCTGCTGCAGGTTATACAGTATACTCTCGTAAGTTATCTACCCAGTTTACACCCTTTGAACTAACCTATGTAATAGTTGCTGTTGCAGCTGTTAATTTTAGTATTATTGGCTTTTTAAGATATAAACATGTGGGGGCATATACTAACTATTTTGCTCCTTTAAAAGATATGAGTATCTTAATACCTTTATTGTATTTGGCTGTATTCTCTTCTGTCATTGCCTTTGCGTTAATGAATTTTACGTTATCTAAAATAACTGCAACTCAAACTGCCGTGTTTTCTAACTTGGTTACTGTAGTTTCAATTATTGCAGGGGTTACCTTTAGACACGAAGCCTTTGAATGGTATCACTTTATTGGTGGAGCCATGATTTTATTAGGGGTATGGGGTGTAAATAGGTATCTAAAACAGCAAATTAGTGAAAAAAGCACTAGCTTATCACAATAATATTGCTTAATGTTTGTTACATTCTTACTGTAAAATACGAAAAGATCGCTTGAGTATTAAGCGATCTTTTCTGCTGCTGTTTTATTGGGTGCTGTTGTATATATAGAACAATCGTATTATAAGAATTATTGTGTAAGAAAATATCTTACCTTAAAAAAACAAATAATATAATTTATTGTTAACTTCTTGCAGTTTTGTAGATAAGGGTTAGGGTTAAGGTTAAGATAAATGCAAATAAAACTTTCAGCTTCTTGCTAATAATAAACGCCCTCTTTCCTTGTTGTCTTTTTGTTATTTTGGTTGCTGTCTATATTTATATTTTACTACAAATGATTCAGTTAGTTATTATTATTTAGTTAATTAAGTTTTAAGAAATTCAAAAACAAATCATACAATTTTCTTACAAAAGCTATTAGTTAGACGTAAATCCTGTTTAAACGTTCCCCTAGTCTGCTATATAATTCATTTGTTATAATATTTGCGCTAGTAGCTAATTGTAAAGCGCTTATTTCCTTATTTATATCTACCCCCAGTATAGTAACTATGTCTCCTTGGTTTACATTATTTATATTTGATATATCAACAGTCATTTGATCCATGCAAATTAGCCCAATAATTGGGGCTTTTTGATCTTTAACAAGCACGTAGGCATTGTTAAGATTGCGTGGTATGCCATCAGCATATCCTATAGTTAAGGTGGCTATTGTGCTATCCTTTATAGGTATATGTTTTCTGCCATAACCTATAGGTTGATGAGCTGGTATTTTTTTTATTGCAGAAATACGGGCTTTAACTGATAATAATGGTTTTAGATTTAACTCTATTTTAACTTCATCTTTTACTTGGCTTTTACTACCATATAAAAAAATACCTACTCTAGCGTAATCACATTTTAGTTCAGGATAGTTAACAACCCCATAACTACTTTGAATATGGTGTTTAGGAATTTTTAAGCCAAGTGATTTTAGTTTTTGAAGTACCTGATAAAAATTTTCTATTTGGAATTCACTGTACTTGATATTATAAACAGACAAACTGTCTGCCACGCATAAGTGGGTGTAAATTCCTTCTACTATTATATTCGGCAATTTAAGCATATTTTCAATAGTTTTTATGTGTTTATAATCTTCTCCTAATCTATGCATGCCAGTATCTAGTTTAAGATGAGTTCTAATGTTATTGTTAAAACTGTTAAGTTGCTTAGCGTAATTATAATCTACAGCTGTTTGAATTAAGTTATATTTATTAAGCTTATATAAGTCATTAATACTAGTATAGCCGAGTATTAATATGTCTCCCTTAATACGCGCTTTTCGTAGCTCTATTGCTTCATTAATAGAGGCTACAGCATAGCTGTTACATCCTAATTTTTGTAGTGTTTTGGCAACCTTTATTGACCCATGTCCATAAGCATTGGCTTTTACCACAGCCATGAATTCACATGAGTTGGGTAAGATATTTTTTATTTCTTGATAATTATGCTGTAGATTTTTAAGGTTTATTTCAGCCCAAGCCCTGCTTTTTAGGTTTTGAGGTTGTTTATCTTCTGTAATTTTGCAAAAAATATAAGAGATAAAAATAGATAAAATTGTTACTAAAACAAAAAAAACTAAGTTATTATCAACTAAATATTCATTGTTAATTATTTTTGCAAAAGCCCTTATTAATACAATAACTAGAGGATGTATTAGGTAAATAATTAGGGACATTCTTCTTAATATTTTTGGTATTGTGATGTGTACTGTTAAAATAAGCTGGTACAAAAAGAATTGTTGTATTAAAGCAAAACATACTATCATGTAATGGTAGAGTTAATTGTGCAGAATTAGCCCTCAACTATAGAGTTTAAAGGATAATGTTAAACCCAACTTACATGTTTTTTTAACATGTTTATTTTTTTTACTTAAAGTTACGCCCATAAAAATAAAAAGTGGAGCAAATAAAATACCATTACGTGTATAATTAAATACTATAAATACCCTAGTAAATATTGCATGTAAAAAGTATGAATTTTGCATTAGTATAGAGTAGCTATCTCCAAGCAAAGCAAAAAAATATAAGATTGTAACTACTATGAATGTTTTATAATAACTATATTTTTTAAGTAGATAATGCACTATACAGATACCAGTCATAAGAGCTGGCATAAACCACAAATGATATAATGTGCCATTTAAAAGAATATCTTTTACTATTTTTAGTAACAAATTATTATGATAAAAATAGCCCATATAAACATTTATAGGCAGGTAAAGTATTATTGCTAATACATATACTTTGCCTATTTTTATTAAATGTCTTTTGATATTAAAATCTTTAACAGAGGTTTTTTGATACATAAAATAACCTGTAGTCATAAAGAAGAATGGTACTGCAACTCTGGCAATGATTCTTGTTAATAATAAATTAGCATAACCACTAATGTTTAACAATGGAGATGTGTGTACGGCAATTACTAGTATGGCTGCTATTAAGCGAAAGCAGTCTATGCCACCGTAACTGTATTTGTTTTCTAAGTCCATTGTGTATATATAATCCCATCTGTGTTGGTTCCTGAGATTTGAAAAGGTTTATCTAGTACATTAAGAAACATTGCAGAGTCATATATTTTAATAAAACTTATTTCAATTTTATTTTGTTTATTTGTATAAACAAAAGGATTCCTAACGTTATACTGCATAATAAAGTCTAAGTACTCTTCAAGTGTAAAACCATTTTCGTACATAATTTTAGAGTGCGGAAAACCTACATATCTAAAATGCCAAGGCTCAGCAGCAATACCTGTTATATGCTCTTTGTTACTGGGATATCGCTCTATAAATCCATACTCAGCCGCCTCTACTCTAAATTGCTGACAAAAACCAGTATAAGGGAAGTTAGGACAAATAAAATCTATATTATTACTGTTTTTTGCTACATCTATTGCCAAGCCAGTTTGATGTTCACTACAGTTTGGTTTAGCTACATACTTGTTTGTAAATTCAGCGCCATTTTCGGATAAACAATCATTTAATATTTTAATTTGCTCATATAAAGATCTGTAACCACTAATAGGTATAATTTTATTAACACCATTACAAGCATGCAGCAATTTTAGTAATTGTTGGCTGGCCTGTGTTGTAAGTGATATATTTTCTATTATGCTATGCAAGGGCATTAAATCGTGCACAATACTGTAATATTGATCATTAATAGGGTTATTAGCATTTACAAGAATAAGGTTGCCTAAGAATATATTCTTTTGGGTTAGTTGAATTGTTTTCATTGTTGTAATGCCAAATCTATTAAGTTATCAATTATTTCAGTAAAACCCAAACCAATGCCCTTTAGCATATTAGGAAACCTACTATGAGTGGTAAATCCAGGAATAGTGTTTATTTCATTAAATACTATTTCTCCAGTAGGTGTAACAAACATATCTACTCTAGCAAATCCTTTACATTGTAATGCCTTATAGAGTTTTAAAGCTGTGTTTTTAACTTTATTAGTAATATTTTTATTTAGTCTTGCTGGTAAATGAATTTTAGAAGTTTGCAAGCTATATTTTTCTGTATAATTAAAGAATCCTTTACTTAACTCTATTTCATCAACCTCACCAATAGTTAATTTATCATTACCAAAAATGGCACAACCTACTTCAAATCCTTTTATAAACTCTTCAATCACAATTTTTTTGTCGTGTATTGAGGCTGTTTTAATGGCTAAAGATAATTCTTTTTCATTATCGACTTTAGTAATCCCGAATGAAGAACCAGCTTTAGCGGGTTTAACAATAAGAGGGTATTCTAAAGATTTTATTTTGTGGATTACTTCCACTATTGAAGTGTTTTTATTAATGACAATATAGTTTGGTATTTTAACACCAGCAACTTTAGCAATTATGTGAGCTAAATCTTTATCCATGCATAGAGCAGAGGAGAGTGTATCACAACCCACATAAGGTATGCCACTAAGTTCAAGTAAGCCCTGCAAAGTACCGTCTTCACCAAATTTGCCATGTAAAATAGGAAATACAACATCTACCTTATGTCGAATAACGGCTTTACTATTTAATTCAATTATTTCAGAAGATCCGCGGTTTGGAGATATAAGCGCAGGAACACAATCTATAGGATTATACCAACTATCATTTAAGATATTTGCAATGTTACCATTATATTTATACCAATTACCATATTTAGTAATGCCAATAAGTAATGTTTCATATTTTTCTTGATTAATATTTTGAATTACTGCTGAAGCAGACTGTAATGAAACAGAGTATTCGCTTGAGTGACCTCCAAAGATTACTGCTATTCTCTTTTTTTTCATTTTTTACACCTTACCTTTTTAAAAAAAGCCTTATTTATCTTAGTAAACTAATTGTACTAAGATAAATAAGGCTTTTTATTTGTTTTAAATATATATAAGCTATATATTTTCTATACTAATTCTTAAGATTTTCTGATGTGTATAAAGGTAAATATATTTCAAATTCAATAACTTCGTTTTCACTTGTGGCCTTTATAGTTCCGTTATGAAGCTCTACTATTTGTTTAGCAATAGCTAAACCTAAACCAGAACCACCTGTGTGAGAGCCACGAGAAGAATCTAAACGGTAAAACTGCTCAAAAATATGTCTAAGTTTATGCTGTGGTATTGAGTCTCCACTATTTGCAAACTTTACTATTACACCGTCTTCGTTTTCAATAGCTATAATTTGTATTTCACTATTTTTAAAACTATAATTTATAGCATTTCGTATTAAATTGTCAAAAACTCGCTCTAATTTACCTACATCACCTTTAATAAAAAGTTCATCCGGCACGTCAACTTTACAGGTAAGATTTTTATCTGCAAACAATGGGTTAAACTCGTAGGCAATCTGCTGTAGCATAAATGCCAAGTTAAAGGTTGTTGTTTCTAGTGATAAACCCATTAAGTTAAAGCGTGTTATATCAAAAAACTCGTTTATTAAAATCTCTAACCGAGCAGCTTTATCGGTGGCAATTTCTAAATACTTTTGTTTTAAGCTTGGTGATATATTTTCTTCATCCCGTAATAGTGTTAAATAACCTAACACCGATGTTAATGGTGTTTTTAAGTCATGTGCTAAGTATACCACCAAATCATTTTTACGCTGTTCAGCCTCTTTAGCAAGTTTTTGGTTTTGGCTTCTATCATATTTAATTTCATTTAGCCTTAGTTCGATATCCTCTAAATCATCTGGTAATTTTATAGGGTTAGAATCATCAGTAAATACTTTATCTATAGCTAAGGTCATTGTATCTACATAAGAAATTGTTTTTCTTACATAATAAGAAATAATTATTAATAAACAAAATATCCAGGAGACTATAAAGAAAAAAAGTCTATTATTATCTAGTAGTTTACCTATTATATAAAATATAGAGTTAGTATTATACCATACAATAAGATCATGTCCTAAAATAAAAAAAGCTAAAAAAATACCACCTAAAACAAAAGTCATTATGGCTATTGATACTAATAATTTTAGGTAAATTTTTATATATATTTTTGATTTATTTTTGAACCTACTGCTCACTTTCAATTTTGTAACCTACTCCCCATACAGTTTTTATGAATTTTGGCTTACGAGGTTTCTCGTGCATTTTCTCTCTTAATCTCCCAATGTGTGCCATAACAGTATTGTTATTATCTAAAAACTTTTCGCCCCAAACGGCCTCAAATAATGCCTCTGATGAAACTACTTTACCTTTATTTTCACAAAGATACCATAGTATAGAAAACTCAATAGGAGTAAGTGATAATACCTCACCAAATAAAGAGCAGGTATGTTTATCTTTGTTTATTATTAGCCCTGCAAAATCGTATTCATTTTGATTTGTACTTGCCGATATTGCTGTTGATTTAAACATATTATAACGTTTATATCTTCGTAATTGGGCTTTCACTCTAGCTATCATTTCTAGGGGGTTAAAGGGTTTAGTTATATAGTCATCAGCACCAATTGTTAAGCCAGTAATTTTATCAATATCTTCTACCTTGGCAGTTAACATAATAACGGGGTAGTGATGGTTTTCACGTATTTTTTGGCAAATAGAAAAACCACTTATATCAGGAAGCATAACATCTAAAACTGCTAAGTCTAGTCTATTATTCTTTATACATTGCAGAGCATCAGCACCATTATAATATTTGAATATTTTATAACCCTCGTTTTTTAAATAAAGTTCTACTAAATCTGCTATCTCTTTTTCGTCGTCAACAACTAAAATATTAATACTCACTTTTAATTCACCTCAGTTTTAAGATTTATTTATCTAGTAAAAATGATTTAATAAACGCAATAGATTCTCTTAAATAACTGCTTATATAGCTTTGCCAATAAGTTGAGCAGGGAATACCTACAGGATCAAAATTATTACGGCTTGCCAACATTTTTGATCTAAACATATGGTAGTCATTGGTAACAATGCATATTGTCTTTTTTTCAGTATTATCTATTTTGTCGATTATTTCTCTTGTGAACTTAATGTTCTCAAAAGTACTTGTAGATTTATCTTCCATAATAATTCTTTTTTCATTTATTCCTTTAGCTTCTAAGTACCTTTTCATAGCTAGGGCTTCTGTGATATCTTCTCCAGGGCCTTGACCACCAGAAACTATTACCTTTGTATTAGGATACTGAGTTAAATAGTCATAACCTTTATCTAATCGTAATTTAAGAGGTAAACTAATTTTTTCTCCACGAACCCTGGCACCTAAAATTAGTAAATACTCTGTATCAACATAGCTTTTGGCTATTCCATTATATACCATAGGTACTAAAAGAGCAGAATAACAGATAGTACCTATTATTATTATAACAAATATAAACTTTCTAACCTTACAGTATTTGGGTGTTAATAATGCCTTTTTGCGGACTGAAGGAAGTATAACTAAAAAAACTCCAAGTGTTCCCTGCATGAAAACTCCAATGTTTTCGACATCAAATAAGTATAAGGCAAAGAAGTTAATTATAAAGATAATACCTACAATAAAAAAAGAAAAGTCTAATATTTTATGCTCTCTGGGTTGTGTATTCATGTTTTTCTCCTGTAAATTCAAATTCTATGATATGCTCTAATTAAATTATAAATTTTAAAAATAATCTAATACTAAATAACACTAAAATTAATGCACATATTTTATTTAATAATAATTGAAAATTTGGGGTGAATGACTTTTTTGTTAAGGTAACTATAATTGTAATAGTAGTAAACCACATAATTGAGGCACTAGAAAACCCCAATATAAAAAACCAATCTCCATTTAAAGGTAGTGATGACCGAATACCTCCAAATAATATGGTTCCATCTATTATAGCCTGAGGATTAAACCAAGTAACAGCAAAACAGGTGGCTAATATTGAAGTTACTTTTAAAGGTAATTTTTTTGTAGTTTTAAAACTCTCAATATCTTTATTCCACAAACTAAAGGCAATATATAACATAACAAATAACCCGCCTATAATCAAAGGTAACTGAATGCGAGGAAATTTCAATAATAGATTACCTACCCCAAAATAGCAGGCAAACGCCAATGATATATCATTTAAAATTATAAAAAAAGTTGTAAAAAAAGTTTGTTTTTTTAGCCCTTGCAAGGCGCTTTGAATAACATATAAATTTTGCATACCAATTGGTGCAACATAAGCTAATCCTAATAATAAACCCTGAATATAAATTTTCATAAAAACCTCACTATAATGTTTGGATTATAGCAAATATTTACTTATCTATAAAGTCTTATTATTATTTTTAACTAAAATCTAAAATAATTATATCGTTTTGCTTAAGGCAAATTTATATTAAATTATTGTTAAAAAACATACAAAATACCTTTTAAACAATTACATAATAGTAACACTGTTGTAACAGAGGTAGAAAAAAAGGTAAAATAATTATAGTATCGAAATAATAAAGCAGTTATATTGATTTATTACATTCAGATAGCCAAATTATGAGTAAAGCTAGGTTAGGTGATTAAATGTTTACACTAAATAATGTAAGAGAAATGACACCGGTTGCTAAAGATAACATATACTTAGAGACCCCTGCCCGTGGATTAGTTCCAAGGTATGTAAGCCAACAAGCTATAAATGCAATATTGGGATGGCAAAACTTTACAGAAGGTATCGAAAACAAATATCTAAAACCAGAAGTAATCAATAAATTAGCTCAATTACTACAGGTGAGTAGTGATGAAATAATTTTATCTACTTGTACTTCTCATGGTTTTAACTTACTTGCCAATTCAATACAATGGAAGGGTACAGAAAACATTGTGATGCCAGCTTGTGAGCATCCTAGTAATTATTACCCTTGGATGCATTTACGTAGGTATGGAGTAGAGGTTAGAACTGTACCATGTAAAAATGGAATAACATATGCTGATGACTTAATAAAATATGTAGATGATAATACTAAAATTATCGCAGTATCCTTAGTTAGTTTTTATCCAGGTGCATACTTAGAGGTTGAAAAATACGCTGAAATAGCAAAAAAGCATAATGCTCTTTTAGTAGTAGATGCAATTCAAGCAATTGGATTTAGACCAGTAAACCCTAAAAAACTAGGTATTTCTGCATTAGCATCTGCTGCTTATAAGGGTTTAATGTCACCTTACGGTAGTGGATTTTTGTATATAGATAAAAAAGTTTTAGAAGATTTAATTCCAATAGAAATAAATAAGAGAAATGTTATTGCTCCAAAGGCTAAAACTCGTCAAGGAGATGCAGATTATTATTATAAAACAGGAGCAGCTAAGATGATGGCTATGCCAACTCATTTGGCTGGTTTAGCATCAATGAATGGTGCTCTAGATATTTTACTTGAGATAGGTGTAGATAATATCTATAAACATATACATCAGTTAGCTAAAGCGTTAAACCAAAAGCTCAAAGTATTGGGTATTAAAACAGCATTGAGTGATCAAAATCCTTTATTTAGTCATATTGTTTGTGCTAATAGAGAAGACGGAGATGATTTGGTACGTTTTGCACGCAAACAGAAGTTGTTTTTAAGTAATAGAAGAGAAGGTATAAGACTAGGGCTACATTTATACAATAATATGGATGATATTGATAATGCTACTTTAATAATTGGAGATTATTTGAAACAAATTTAATATACATGTATATAAAATAAAAAAAATGGTAATAATGGATAACGTGAGGGTGAGTTGTGGGGAGTTACCTTCATTAGTGGTTCAGAAACTTTTTAGGCTGAGCCACTTTTGTCTTTTAAAGCCATTTATTAATTTCTAAATAGGTACATGTTTAAAAGCAGATATAACAGGTAGTGAGCTAATTTATTTCTCCTGTTTAAATAGAATAATATCTTTGATTGTGATAGAATTTAATAAGAGCGTTATTTTATTATCATTATTTTGATAATAGACAGTTAGTGCATAGTATTTGTAGGGAATAATAGTAATATATAGATTATTGTAGGGATGATTTTTTTTAACCTATACAATAACCGAAGTGTGAAAAAAACATTACTTGCACGCTGACTTAAACAGGAGGATTTTTAATGAAGAAGGTAAAGCTAATATTGGTTTTAGTAGTTTCATTATGTGTAGTTGCTACTATGTTTGCAATGTCTACTAAAGCTACTATTAAAAGTAGAGATGAAATACCATATATTTTAAAAACGAGCGATATGGAGAGAGATTTGTGTTGCTTAACCGAGAAAATTGAAAAGTATCATCCAATTTTTGCTGTTAATAAAGAAATGCCAAAATCATATGTAAACTCATTAAGTGTTGCAAAACAAGAAATAAAGCAACCTAAAACAAAACAGTCTTTTTTCTTTATTTTAAATAAAGTGGCTGCTTCACTTGGTGACGCCCATACTCGTCTTGCTTTTCCTGATAATGAAGATATGGGTATTAATTTACCAATTGTATGGCTCAAAGATGGAGTTTTTGCATGCAATAAAACTCAAGAGTTTGAGATCGGTGACCAAATAACTGGAATTGGTGGCAAATCAATGAGTGAAATCTTTGATTATGCTAAGTCTGTTTTTTCTTATGAAAATAGTTACTATCTTGAAGCATTGTGTGAAAGGCACATAAATAAAGAGTATTTTTTAAGTAATTTTGATTTAATAAATACTGATAGGGTTCATATTGAGTTTTTAAGAAATGGTGAAGTTAAACAATGTGAGCTAAAAATTGAAAAAATGAATTTAAGAAATGATGATAAAAATGAAATTACTTGGAATGTTAGTGTAGATAAAAATATGGGTTATTTTAAGTATAATAGTTGTAAATTCGATGATAACTACAAAAAGCAACTAAATAGTTTTTTTACTGATGTTGCTAATAAAGAAGTGAAAAATATCGTTTTTGATTTAAGAGAAAATGGTGGTGGTAGTGTAGCTACTACAACTCATATGTTCGAATATTTAAGGGGTGTTAAGAGGTATGCTTGGTATGGATATATATCAGTAAAGCATGATCCATATAAGGTACATGATTGTAATAGCTTTCTTATGGATACTAAGGAAAATATAGCTGAAAGTTTAAAGTTTAATGGAAAAATTTACATATTAATATCAAATAATACTTTTAGTGCTAGTAATACTGGAGCTTTTATGGCTAAGGACAATGGTTTTGCAATTTTAGTTGGAGAGCCATCTGGAAATAAGCCTACTAGCTACACAGCGATAAAAAAAATTAACTTGCCTGTTACTGATTATTTGCTGAAAGTCTCTACTGGTTTTGTAAAACGTATAGATGAAACTAAAAATGAAGATATTGCATTGTATCCAGATTATGAAGTGTACACTACAGTAGAGGATTTAAAACAAGGTAGAGATCCTCAAATGGAGAAGGTTTATGAATTAATTAATACAAAAGAAAAGTCAAGAGGAGTTATTATGAAAAATATAATATCTAAGTCGGTAACACTAGTGTTGTTATCGATGCTACTTTTAACAGCCTGTACCACGGAAACTGTTGTAGTTCCAGAGGGCTATTTATCACCAAAGCAAATGAACAAAGATGTTAATTTTGTTGTTAAAAACGTAAAAAAATATCACCCTTTATTTAAAAAAGAAGTACCCGAGTGTTTCGTTAATGCTTTAGCTAAAGCTGAAGAGGATATAAAACAGCCAAAAACAAAAGAGCAATTTTATTATATAGTAAATAGTATTGTCACTCCTTTAAACGATGGACATACTGCAATTTATTATAGAGATGAAAATAGGGAAAAAATTAACTTACCATTAAAATGGCTTCACGATGGTTTATATTTATATAAGGATTCAAACCAATTTAAATTAGGTGACGAGATTACAAAAATTGGTGGAAAAACTACAGCAGAACTATTTGATTATTTAAAGTCAATAATTTCAAGTGAAAACGACTACTATGTAAAGCACTTGGGTCAATACTATATAAGATATAAACATGTATTAAATCATTTTAAGCTAATTAATGATAAAAATGAGGTTGAGGTTGAATATTTAAGAGATGGTAAGCTTAGTACCTGCTATTTAACTTTTGAAAAAATAAAAAGCAGTAGTGCTACTTTAAATAAAGATTGGATATCTTGGAATATCGATGAAGAGCATAATCTTGGTTATATAAAAATTAATAATAGTATATATGATGATCATTTTATATCTGAAATAACTAAATTCTTTACTGAGGTTGCTAACAAAAAGGTTAAGAATGTTGTTTATGATTTAAGACTTTGTGGAGGTGGAAGCTGGTTTGGTATGAAACATGCAATAGGCTTTCTCAAAGGTGTCCATAAATATATGGAATTTGGTTATATAACAAAATACAATCATAAAGATCCATATGAGACAGAGTTATATAAAAAGGTAGATGAAAAAATTAAGTTTGATGGCAATACATATATGTTAATATCAAAAGTAAACTTTAGTGCTAGTAATATTTCTGCTTTTATTTGGCAAGATAATAAGTTAGCTACCTTAATAGGAGAACCAACTGGAAATAAGCCAGACAGTTATACTCAAAATGAATTCTTTAATTTGCCTGTTTCTGAATTTGGTTTTATAGTTCCTAATATTTATACTCTAAGACCTGATCGTTCAAAAAAAGACGATGTAGCTGTATTTCCTGATATTGAAGTATACACCACAGTAGAAGATTTAAAACAAGGTAGAGATCCTCAAATGGAAAAGGTGTATGAGTTAATAAAAGAAAGCGGTAATTAGGGCACAGCGTTACACTCAGTTATTTTTGAATAGATCTTTTAAAAAATTATAAACATATAAATTATTCTTTTTGAATTAAAAAAAATGGTTATTAATAAGTATTAAAAAAAAGGTAGCTAATATAGCTGCCTTTTTTTTATAGTAGTAATTATTGGTCTTCTGTAATAGATATAGTAGAGGTATTGTTTCTAAACTTATTTCCTATTATGCTAAAAAAAACAGGGTGTTTTTTGATATTGGCTTTATCTCTTTTTGTGTTGTGGCTGTCTATAAAACTTTCAACCATAACCGTAAATTCTTCAAGCTCATCATCAGTTAAATACAGATTTTGATAACAAATACGTACATATTTATCTTTTATAATGTCAAATATTTTCTTTTTATAAGTATCCATTACATTTTCAACCATCTGCTGAGCTTCACTTAAAAATAATTCAGGGTCGTTATCGTCTTTTTTTTTGGTTTCATAAGACTTTGCTGTTGGTAAATAGTATTTTGCAATTATACCCTTAATTTCTTCGGTATGATGAAGTTTTAAGATATTAACTTTTTCAAGTTTTTTTACATGGTAATGAATTTTTGAAGGAACCTCATTCATTTCATCTGCAATTTGTTTAACAGTAGCTGGTTTGCCTAAATTGTAATAAGTTCGTAAAATATCTAATCTAAAAGGATCTACAAAAGCCCGAATTTCTTCTACTGTTGTTAAGGATTGTACTTCTTTCATCAACTCACCTCCATGTACACTATTATATAGCTGTTTTACTCTTTAGTAAAATTTTTATTTAGCATTAAAAATACTGCAGCTATAAGGATAAGGTAACTCATTATTCTAAAATACTGAGGTATCGGTATAAAATCTGCCACAACACCAGAGATACTTGCTGATAATGGACCTGCGCTTAGGGTTATGAGGCTTGCTACGGAACTAACTCTACCTAGCAGTTCTTTAGGAGTTTTTTCAGCAAATAAGGCAGATACCGGACTACTCAATAAAGGTATAGATAAACCAAATGGTATGCCCAAAGCAAAAACATAAATTATAGGATTCATAAATGACATATTGGCTAACATAGGAAATCCAAACATTGCATAAACTGCCCCAAGTATTAATACTCCTAAAATTGTTAAGGTACTCTTTTTAAATTTAGAACCAATTTGCGCTATTATTATACCACCCAAAAAGGTGCCAATTAAAAAAGCAATAGATATATAGCTTAAACCCTCAGGTCCCATACCTAATATATCTTGTAAATAAGGTACTCTTAAAACATTAAAGGGCATAATACTAAAATTAATTAAAGCAAA
Organism: Clostridium sp. 'deep sea'; assembly: GCF_014931565.1. Taxonomy (NCBI): domain Bacteria; kingdom Bacillati; phylum Bacillota; class Clostridia; order Eubacteriales; family Clostridiaceae; genus Clostridium; species Clostridium sp. 'deep sea'. The sequence goes on along the minus strand of NZ_CP063353.1, from coordinate 1,002,382 downwards.
TAAGAATAGTACAGTTAAAATAATTTTATTACTAAATACAAACTTTAATCCTCCTTTAATTTCTCTGATATAGTCATTAAATTTAAGGTCTATTTTTTTATTTTTATTTTTTTCATTATATTTAATAAAACAAATAAATAAGGCTGAAACAAAAAAGGTTAAGGCATCAATTGCTATAGCGCCGGATATTCCAATGGTTGCAATAAAAAAAGCTACTGAGGCTACCCCTACTAATTGAGCTAAAGATGATGCTGACTGAGTAATAGATTCTGCTGTTAAAAAGAGCTCTTTAGGTAGTAAAAAAGGCCTGAGAGCTTTTTTGGCAGGATTAGAAAATGCCTCAAAAGTAGAGATTAAAAATGTGGTAACAAATAAATGCCAAGGCTGTAACAGCTTAAAATAATATAAAATAGCTACTAGAGTAACCATAACTCCTCGGCCAATATCGCTAATTATTATCATTTTCTTTTTAGAATAATTGTCGGCAATAACTCCTGTAAAAGGTGTAAATAATAAGCTAGGAATAAAGTTTACTGCTAGTATAACTCCTAACATGGTTTTAGAGCCTGTAAGTTGGTAAACCATGTAGCTAAAAGCGAGAGAATCTAAAGAGTCTCCAAAGCGAGAGATAGTGGTTGCTACTAAAACAGCCAAATACGACTTATAGGGTAATAGATCTCTTATGCCAATTTTTTTTGACTGTTGATTAGTGGGTTGTACAGTTGATGTGCTCATGTTTTCCTCCGTTTTATAAAAATTTTAACATTAAAATAATTTTATCGATAAAATAATTCTAATAGCAATACTATCCTTTGTCAATATTTTTTACAAATAGATATTAAATATATTTATAATAATTTTATTTAAATAGAAGGATTAATACGATGATGATAGAATATTATTATGCAAATTAATAATTGAGGGTGATATGAAGGTTAATTTATAAACGTTGTAGTTGATGTATGTTACTTAAATTTTTGTGGTATTTAATTATTAATAATAGTTTATAGATTTCTTATAAGGAAAAAATAAGGTAGTAAGCTATTAAAAATCTATTTAGGATAAAAAATTACATTATGATAAACTAAAGGAGGATAAATTAGTTGAAAAAATTTTTATGTTGTTTATTAGCTTTAATCTTTGTAATTACAGGCTGTAAAGCTTCAGAGTTAGATTCAGAAGAATTATACGATACTATTTTAAAGAATAATAATATTGGTATTATGAAAGAACCACCTGCAGCAGACTATTCTAGGTTTCATCCTGGCATATTAAAAGAGTTGCCAAGCCCTAATCAAAATATGGAAGTAGATTTAAGAAGTAGTAATTTAACTATGTTAGATTTAACAAACAATCTAAATGATTTACTTTACTCTAGTTTTGATAGTAATACTAAATGGCCAGCTAAAATGCCAGCAGAGTTTGATCCAGAAGCTGTAATGGAATTAGGAAAAAACCCAGGTTTAAATGTAAAAAAGCTACATAAAGATGGGTTTACGGGAAAGGGAGTTGGCTTAGCAATAATAGATCAAGCTTTATTAGTTGATCATGTTGAGTATAAAGACCAACTAAAAATGTATGAAGAAGTTCATTGTAGTGATAAAATGGCACAAATGCACGGCCCTGCTGTAGCATCTATTGCTGTTGGTAAAACAGTTGGAGTTGCACCAGAAGCAGACCTTTATTATATTGCAGAAACACATGGGGTATATAAAAAATCAGGTCAATTTGAGTATAATCTTACTTGGTTGGCACAATCAATAGATCGAATTGTTGAAGTTAATAAATTGTTACCTAAAGATAAAAAGATTAGAGTTATTTCTATTTCATTAGGTATAAATAGTAAAACAAAGGGTTATGAACAAGTAATGAAGTCAATTGCTAGCGCAGAACAAGAAGGTATTTATACTGTATATGTGGGATCTGATAATTTTTGGGGGCTTGGTCGTGAACCACTTCTTAGTGCAGATGAGATTACATCATATACTAAGGGATTGACTTGGAGGTATAATGCCCCAGATAATATGCTTTTGATTCCTATGGATTCTAGGTGTACGGCAAGCCCTACGGGAGATACTGATTATGTTTTTTATCGTGATGGTGGTATGAGTTGGTCAGTGCCTTATATTGCTGGATTATACGCCGTGGCTTGTCAAGTAAACCCTAATATTACACCTGAATTGTTTTGGCAAGAAGCTTTAAAAACAAGTGATGCTTTACTTGACAATGAAGAAGTTAAGATTGGTAAAATTGTAAATCCAGTTAAGTTGATTGAAAATATCAGTAAATTAAAATAGACGGTAACATATACATTTAAAATAATTTTAATAAGAAGGTGCTATTTATTATTAATACATTATAAGTCATTTATTAAATAAAAGGAGAGTAGTTTAATGAAAAAAGTTTTATGTTGTTTATTAGCTTTAATGTTTGTAATGACTGGCTGTAAAGCTTCAGAGTCAGATTCAGAAGAATTGTACAATACTATTTTAAAGAATAATAATATTGGTATTGTAAAAGAACCACCTGCAGCAGACTATTCTTTTATTAATCCTGGTATATTAACAGAATTACCAAAACCTAAACAATATTTAGGAATAGATCTTAGAAGCAGTGATTTAACGAGGTTAGATTTAAGGAGTAGTTTAGATGACTTACTATATTCTACTTTTGATAGTAAAACTAAATGGCCATTTAAAATGCCAGCAGAGTTTAATTCAGAAGCTGTAATGGAATTAGGAAAAAACCCAGGTTTAAATGTGAAAAAACTACATAAAGATGGGTTTACGGGAAAGGGAGTTGGCTTAGCAATAATAGATCAAGCTTTATTAGTTGATCATATTGAGTATAAAGACCAACTAAAAATGTATGTAGAATTTCATTGTAGGGATAACGAGGCACAAATGCACGGTCCTGGGGTAGCATCTATTGCTGTTGGCAAAACAGTTGGAGTTGCACCAGATGCAGACCTTTATTATATTGCTGAAACACATTCGTCCTATAATGAATCAGGTCAACTTGAAAATGATTTTTATTATCGAGCACAAGCAATAGACCGAATTGTTGAAGTAAATAAATTACTACCTAAAGATAGAAAGATTAGAGTTATTTCTATTTCAGTAGGTTTCAATAGTAAAGAGAAGGGTTATGAAGAAGTAATGAAGTCAATTGCGAATGCAGAACAGGAAGGTATTTATACTGTATATGTAGGATCTGATGATTTTTGGGGGCTTGGTCGTGAGCCACTTCTTAGTGCAGATGAGATTACATCATATACTAAGGGAGTAGCTTGGAGGAATTGTGATGCCCCAGATAATATTCTTTTAATTCCTATGGATTCTAGGTGTACGGCAAGCCCTACGGGAGATACTGATTATGTTTTTTATCGTAGTGGTGGTATGAGTTGGTCAGTGCCTTATGTCGCTGGATTATATGCTGTGGCTTGTCAAGCTAATCCTAATATTACACCTGAATTGTTTTGGCAAGAAGCTTTAAAAACGAGTGATACTTTACTTGATAATGAAGAAATTGAGATTGGTAAAATTGTAAATCCAGTTAAGTTGATTGAGAATATCAGTAAATTACAATAAAAGTAAAAATGCATAAGAAATAGTTTGAATAGTAAGGTGCTATTTATTATTAATACATTATAAGTCATTTTTAAATTAAAAGGAGAGTAGGTTAAATGAAAAAATTTTTATGTTGTTTATTGGCTTTAATGTTTGTAATGACTGGCTGTAAAGACTCAGCGTCTTCAAAAAAGTTATACGATACTATTTTAGAGAATAATAATATTGGTATTGTGAGAGAACCATCTGCAGCAGACTATTCTTTGATGAATCCTGGTATATTAACAGAATTACCATGTCCTAAACAAGATATGGGAATAGAGCTTAGAAGCAGTGATTTAACAATGTTAGATTTAAGGAATAGCTTAGATGATTTATTTCACTCTACTTTTGATAGTAAAACTAAATGGCCAGTCAAGTTGCCAGCAGAGTTTGATCCAAAAGCAGTTATGGAACTAGGAAAAAACCCAGGTTTAAATGTAAAAAAGCTACACGAAATTGGGATTACAGGAAAGGGCGTTGGCATAGCAATAATAGATAGTTGCTTGTTAGTTAATCATATTGAGTATAAAGACCAGCTAAAAATGTATGAAGAGATTCAGTGTAGAGATATAGAGGCAGAAATGCACGGCCCCGCTGTGGCATCTATTGCAGTTGGTGAAACTGTTGGAGTAGCACCAGAAGCAGATCTTTATTATATTGCATGTAAATTTGGTGAAAGAATTGAAAACAACCAATTTGAACATAATCTTACTTGGGTGGCTCAATCAATAGATCGAATTGTTGAAGTTAATAAATTGTTGCCTAAAGATAAAAAAATTAGAGTAATTTCTATTTCGTTAGGTATAAATAGTAAAATGAAGGGTTATCAACAAGTTGTGAAGTCAATTGCTGATGCTAAACATGAAAAAATTTATACTGTACATGTGGAATCTAATAAATTTTTAGGGCTTGGTCGTGAACCACTTCTTAGTGCAGATGAAATTGCCTCATATACTAAGGCCGAACATTGGAAGCATGATGAATTTTCTAAAAATACTCTTTGGATTCCAATGGACTCCCGTTGCACAGCAAGCCCAACTGGAGATAAAGATTATGTTTTTTATTCTAAGGGAGGTTTAAGTTGGTCAGTTCCTTATGTTGCTGGATTATACGCCTTGGCTTGTCAAGTTAAGCCTGATATTATACCTGAATTGTTTTGGCTAGAAGCTTTTGAAACAAGTGATTCTCTGTTAAACAAGGAGGGTGTTTTAACTGCTAAGATTGTAAACCCCGGTAAGTTGATTGATAATGTAAGTAAATTACAATTGGGGAAGTAATACATAAGATAGTAGTTTAAATTATAAGGTGCTATTCATGATTAACTACATTTTATTATAAGTAACATCTTAATTTTAAAGGAAGATAAGTTAGTTGAAAAAATTTTTATGTTGTTAACTTCAACAATTCTGAATAAAAAGAGAGAGGCAATCTCAAATTGAGAAGCCTCTCTTAAAATTAATAGCACTAGTTTAAACAATTTACTGTTAACAATACAAAACTAATTTATTGCTCAAAGACTATTTTACCATCACAATAAGTAAACCTAATTTTACTATAGATAGAATATGGATCTGCATCCCAAATTGTGAAGTCAGCATCTTTACCTGACTCTAAACTACCAACTCTATCAGCCACTCCAATATTTTCAGCAGCCCATAGGGTATAGGCTTTTAAAGCACCTTCTTTTGTCATTCCTTCAGCATGTGCTAATGCTACTGACATCGATACATATTGAATAGGGAAGAAGGGGTGATCAGAGATTAAAGAGAATTTTACTCCTGCTTTTTCCAGTACCCCAGCAGTAGCAAATGAAACACTTTGGGTCTCTATTTTTGCTCTATTCCAAAAAGATGGACCTAGATTAATAACAATATCTTTTGTTGCCAAGTAATCAGCAATAATTGCACTATCGGTGCCATGTTCAATTTGAATTTTAATATCAAACTCTTCACCAATTCTTATAGCTGTAACAATGTCATCAGCTCTATGGGCATGAACTCTTAAAGGAACTTCTTTATTTAAAAGAGCTACTAAAGGCTCTAATTTTAGGTCTATAGCAATATCCTCAGTATATCGTTTAATTTGGTACTCTTGAGCATCAAATAAAGCTTTACGTATAGCAGCAGCTGTACCCATACGGGTTGAAGGAAAAACCTTTTTCTCAGTTCCATAGAATCTCTTAGGGTTTTCACCTAAGGCTGCTTTTACACCGTTAAATTCACTTAAAACCATTTGATCAATTCTGGTACCACCTGTTTTTAACACACACATTTGGCCACCAATGGCATTTCCAGATCCTGGAGTAATTTCTACTGTTGTTACTCCACCCATGCGAGCATCAGCAAAGCTACTGTGAAATGGGTTAATTGCATCAAAGGCTCTAACATGAGGGGTTACTGGGTTGGTTCCTTCGTTACCATCGTAACTTGCAGCACCTTCGCCTTCACCCCAAATTCCTACATGAGTATGGCTATCTACAAAGCCAGGTAAAATAAAAGCTCCTTTGCAGTCAACAACTTCACAATTCTCAGGCAAGTCAATATTTTTACCTACAGCTTTAATTTTATTATTATCTATAAGCAAGGTACCGTTTTCAATTTTAGGGCTAGAGGCTGGATAGATAGTTGCATTAATAAAAGCCTTCATTATTTTACCTCCTCACGTGTGTAAACAATTTTGCCATTTATAACTGTATATAAACAATGGGTAAGAGGCTCAAATGGATCACCACTCCAAATAGCTATGTCGGCATCTTTATTAAGCTCAAGGCTACCAACTCTATCTTCTATTCCTATAACCTTTGCAGGGTTTATGGTTACAGCTTTCCAGGCTTCATCTTTGGCTAATCCCTCACGAGTTGCTAAGCCAGCTGCTAACCTATAGTAGTGCTGTGGAATTATATTATGGTCTGTTATTAAAGTTACTTTACCACCAGCAGCAACAATTACCGCAGGTGTTTTAGGGGAAATATCCTTTGTTTCTACCTTAGCACGTTGCCAAATAGATGGACCAACATTAGCCCAAATATCACTCTCTGCAATTACATCGGCTACTTTATGACCCTCTGTGCAGTGCTCTAGGGTTACATTTATCTTAAACTCTTTGCCTATTCTAATGGCTGTTAAAATATCATCAGCTCTATGGCAATGAACTCTTAAAGGAATCTCTTTACGGATTACCATTGCTAAGGCATCCATTTCATAGTTAAAATCTTGTTTTTCTTCATTCATTAACTTTTCATTATATAAACTAGCTTTATGCAGGGTTTCTCGTAATAGAGCTGCTGAACCCATTCTGGTAGAGGGCATTTTGCCTTTTGTTCCATAAAAGCGTTTTGGATTTTCTCCTAAGGCAGATTTCATACCAGTAGGGGCTTTAATAACCATTTCATCAACAACCTTACCAGCTGTTTTCATGGCTATCATTAATCCACCAATAACATTACCAGAGCCAGGTAGTGTTTGCACGCTAGTTACCCCACCTCTACGAGCATCCCAAAAGCCAATATCCATAGGGTTAACTGCATCAATTATTCTCATACCAGGAGTTATAGGGTTAGTCATTTCATTAATATCATAACCTTCCCAACCTAAGCCTTCTTCCCAAGCACCAACATGACTATGGGCATCAACTAATCCGGGTGTTACTATTAAATTACTGGCATCAATTACAGTAGCATCTTTAGGAATATCTATGTTTTGTCCTATGGCTACAATTTTTTTGTTTTCACATAAAATTGTACAGTTTTTTATGTCACCATTAGTTATGGTTTTTACATAACCGTTTTTTATTGCTAACAAAATCTCATCCTCCTTTGCATATTGTATACCTCTATGTATTCTAGCTTATTATGCTCAATCCTTTTTACTTTATTTGCTTATTGTAAAAAAATAAGAGACAGCCCTTGCCTTTAAGGTAGGGTATCTCTTATTTAATAGTTATTAAGTTTAATGTTTTACAATTGTTAGTTCATCACGATCACTTACTGTGTCAATAGTAACACTAACTTCTTTATACTCAGTACCACTAGTGTAAATTTTTCCTTCTATACTTACATAAGCCATATCACTTGTATAAGGCGCTCTTATTGATAAATTGACATTGCTTAATTCTTTATAATAATGTGATGTACCAGGGTCATCTAGGTAGTCTTTGTAGAATATAGTAACATCATGAAGTGTACCAATAACAGCACAATTAACACTAGCATTTTGGTTCTCTAAAAAATATACTTTTTGATAATCGAGTTTATCGGCATTGATAGTAGTAAACTCTGGTATTAATACGCACCTATATTGAGAATAATCTATCTCTGTTTCATTAATAGTTTCATTTTTAAAACCCTCTAAAGTTGGGATTTCCACTTTTTTTATTGATGATTCATTTGTTATTTTTAAATCCAGTATTTCAACACTTTCTCCGCCTTCTGATTCATAATAAACTGAAACTTTTGGGTCTTTTATATGAGCATAAACCTCAATGGTTTTGCCTTGTTCTAGGTGTTTAAAATGGGCTAGGTTAAAATACTTTTTTAATACTTCTGTTTCGTTTAGTATACAAGCACCTCTAGGTCTATCATAGGTGGTATGATAATTAGCATAATCAGAGCCAAAGGTAATAGCTTTATCAATAATTGGTTCTTTTACAGCAAAATAATAACCTTCATATCCCTCAGCTTCATAGGTGAGAGATGCATTGACCCATTTATCACCACTAAGAGTAAAGCTGGTACTACGTTTAGGATCATGATATATATCTGTAATCGTAAACTCCTCAACTTTATCTCCATTTTTAAAATCTGTTAGCAGTACAGATGAGTCATTAGGATTATTATCATCAATATCAAAGTTTTCTCCATTCTCAGACTCTATGTATTTAAGATTTTCTTGGTCAAAGCTATAACTCATGTTAATTCTTTTTATTAGTGTTTTATTGTTGTTACTAATATCTTCTTCATACTGCTCATAAGAGTATTCAAGCTGTTTGTAGCCATCTGCTAACTTTAGTTGACCAACACCATTCCAAGTTAGGGGTAAGGTAGAGGCTTGATCTTTGGTGATAAAAGAGTGTAAAAAGGTAATGTTATTGTCATTTAAATAGTTGATTTCACAGCTAACTTCATTATATCCATTAGAGATGTTTTCTCCATTTATAACTATAAAGTTGTTAAGTACGGTAATATCATTGATTTTATGTATTTCATTTTTTTTTGCTGTAAGTTGTATGTAACCGTTTTCTGTTGCCAAAACATATATTAGCTCTCCATACCACTCTTTAGTATTATAAATAACATCCATAGTTCCGTCTTTGTTTAGGTCTACATAAAAAGGAATGTATTCTTTAAACGTTTTTTCAGTTAAATCTGAAAAATTTTGCTTTAAGTATGTGTAAACTAAAGACTCATCTTTAACATCTGCTGTAGTATTATTAGCAGTATTTTTGGCATTATTACATCCAGTAACCAGTATAAGAACTAAACTTAATAAAATAATCAACTTTTTTTTCATGGCCAGTACCTCTTTCCCTCTGCTCATTATTTACAAGCGTAATCTTATACATTATATTACATAAGTAGTCAATGTTCAATAGCTAATATAATATAAAAAAACTATCTCTAAAAAAGATAGTTTTTTTGGTTATTATAATTAAATATTTGTTAAATCAGCAATAATAGCATCTGCATTTAAATTTTTGTTGGTTCCTTTTTTAACTTTTTCTAACCATGGCACTAATGCACCTTGTTCAATATAGTTTTTAACTACATAATCAAAAGCCTCTTTAGCTGTTGTTAATGAACCAATATGTTCGTTTAAATGGTGATGTATTTGGCTAGCTATAAAGTCTGCAATAACGTAGTTTTGCCAGTATACAGGGTAGCTTACATACCAACCATTTGAAGCCCAGCGTGGGGTAGGGTCATAAGTACAATGTAATATATTAGCCTCAGTTTTTGCCATTAACTCATTCATATCTTGATCTAAATCCTTATATGCTTCGTATTCAAATAAACAATAAGCTGTTCTTTGGCGAATATAATGGTATTTAGGACCAATACTACTTCTTAGCGCTTGTTTAGCTATATCATCACTTAGGTTATGAAACTTTTTTAGCCACTCAAGGTCATGGGTTATATAACCAAATACTTCGGCCATACCTTCGTTATAAATTGATGATTCTCTGTTTAGAATATAGGCATCAACAGTTTTTAAAGCACCATGTAAGGCATGTCCTAGCTCATGAAAATGGGTGCCATAATAAGTGAAGCCATCATCTGGGTTAGCTAAAATTTTAATATTATTTCTACTTAAGCCCATAGTAAGACCATTATAAGGTATATCAATAAATACCGGTTCAATTCCATAGTCACTCATACTAAAACCCATGTGATTGCACCATTCTTCTAAAGAGGTGTTTAACTTGTCTTTAGGAAAATACTGCTTTGGTACACCACCTTGTTGCTCTAATATATATTGAATATCCCAAGGATCAATAGTGTTTATACCTAATTTTTGTGCCCCTTCTTCAATTAAATCCTCATAATAGCTTTGGGTAGCTTCAGTTAACTCTTTTAATAAGTCTTCAACACGTTGGCGAGTGAGCATCCCGTTCTTTTCTAGTCTTAAATCTACATAAGTATTATACCCTAATTGCTTAGCGGCCTCATTACGTAAGCTAAATAGCCTTAGCATATCATCTGCTACTAAATTATTTAGTTCTGTATGTGATCTCCAAGCCTCTTCACGTTCTTTTTTGTTAGGATTAGCTCTAATTATTGATCTAATCTCACCCAAAGAAAGCCTTTTATCTCCAACTTTATAACCATGGCTCATTACTGTGTAAGCAATTTGTTGTTGTAATTCTACAATCTCTGGCTTAGCCTCAACTCGTGCTAATAATAATGTATCCGACCATACATCTACTCTGCGTGCTAAAGTAGGATCTTTTACATGCCCTTGCCATTTGGCAATATGGCTGTGTAAATCGGGGTCTAACATTAGCTCAGATCGCTCCTTAGATAATTCAATTATTTCAGGATTATTTTTTTTATCAATGAATCTTTTAAAATTAAGTTCACCTAAACGATTGCCTAGCTTCTCCAGTTTTTTTTCTGTTTCATTTAAATAGATTTGTAAATCATGTTCTGTTTTTATAAAACTAGATGCCACGTTAATAACCTCCTTAATTTTTACTATTGTAGGATTATAAGGTACTAAAGCCTTCAGGTAGTTTTTATTTACGCCACTTTGTTATAGCGTTATCTAAACGTTTTAAACACTCTTTAACTGTATCTAAAGTGCAACCTAAGTTAAAGCGCTGAAAAGTTTCTCCACCAGGACCAAATACAAATCCAAAGTCTGTTGCAACTTTAACCTCTTTAACCATAAATTCAGCTAGCTGTTTTTCATCCATACCTAATTTAACCATATCTACCCATACTAGATAAGTTCCTTCTGGCTCTATGACAGTTAATTCTGGAATGTTCTTGTTGATATAGTTTGTAAAGTATTCAAGATTACTTTCTAAATGATTATTTAACTCATTAATGTAATTATCACCATATTTATAAGCGGCTTTAAGAGCCTCCATGCCTAATAAGTTTGGTGTTCCGTAACCAGCCTCTTGTGTAAGCATAAAACGCTGTCTTAACTCATCATTAGCTATGATACAAACAGAGGATTTCAGACCTGCTACATTAAAGGTTTTGCTTGGAGCAATAAAGGTAATGCTATTTTGCTCAAAATCTTTAGAGAGGGCAGGGAACATAGTATGTTTATTGCCATTTAATAATAAATCACTATGAATATCATCGGAAATTACTATGGCATTATTCTTTAAACAAATATTACCAAATTTGAGTAATTCTTCTCTGGTCCATACTCTTCCTACAGGATTATGAGGGTTACATAAAATTGCTGTACGAATTCTAGGGATATTACCTCCAAAACCTGCTGTTGTTTTAAACAAATTTTCTAAATGGTCAAAATCCATGTAATATTTATTATCTTTACGTTTTAATTGATTTTCAGCAACAGTACAACCGTTGGCTAAAGCAACCTTTTTAAATGGGTAGTATACAGGTGTTTGAATTAATACTTGGTCTCCAATATTAGTAATAGTTCTTACTGCAATATGACAGCCTGTAACTATTCCAGGAGTAAAGAGAATCCACTCTTTTTTTACATCCCAATCGTATAAGTCTTTCATACGTTTAATGACAACTTCATACACTTCTGCATCTGGACGAGAGTAGCCAAATATAGGGTGTTCAATTCTCTTTTTTAGTGCATCAATAACTTCATGGGGTACTCGTAAATCAGTGTCAGCAACCCACATAGGTAATAGGTCTTTTTCACCGAAGTAGGTTTCTGCCATATCCCACTTTGCACAGCTTGTTCCATAACGGCTAATATGCTCATTAAAATCGTATCTCATTTCTTTTCCTCCGTAATAAATAGTTATGCACAAAGTTATATTCTTTGCTTATATAGTATTACCTGCAATTAATCTAAAAATATGTGAGATTCAATTTTTTTGAGAGAGCTTCTTAATTTTAATAGCAAATTTGCTACAATTTAATTTATAAAAAGTAAGATATAGTTAATTATATATTTGCTTATAGACGTTTAGTAAAGCACAACTTTAAATGTTTTGTTAGGAGGTTTTAATCGAAGTTAAATATAAGCGTTTGAAATGAATTTTTGAAGATAAGATAAGATTTTAAGATGCAATTTAGTAGTTATTAGTACAGTAAAGGACCATTATAAAAAGATAATAGTCCTTTATTTTTAATTATTATTAATTTTTCTCTCTTATATACTTCGTTAAATTTTCGAGAGAAGGGGTATCACCAATTACATACAGATGGTCGTGTTCTTTAAATTTAAAACTGCCGCCTGGAGCAATTATTCGTTCCCCATTTCTACCTACAGCAACAATTGTTGCTTTATAGTTATTACGAAACTGAGAATTTTTAATTTCAATACCAACTAAATCTGGTGGTATAACTATTTCTACCATTGAGAAATCAGGAGCTAACTCTAAAAAATCCATAATAGTAGAGGCATTTAAGTTATGGGCTAAGCGAATAGCCATGTCACGCTCTGGAAAAACAATATTAGAAGCACCCATCATAGTTAAAATTTCAGCATGTAAACCATGTAGAGCTCTGCCAATTATTCTTTCAGCCCCAAGTTTTTTCAACTTAAAGGTTGTTAAAATATTAGGCTCTAAGGAGCCTATCGCTACTATGGCAGCATCAAAGTTTTTGAGGTCTAAACCCCTTAACACTAACTCGTCAGTTGCATCAGCTACAAATGCGTGGGTAACACCAGCAGCAGCTTGATTTACAACTGCTTCATCTAAGTCTACTGCCACAACCTCGTGACCTAACTCACTTAATCTATTAGCCAAAGTTAAACCAAAGCGACCTAAACCAAATATAGCAAATTGTTTTATAGTTCTTTTATCATTTTTTCTTGCACACATTTTTATCACCTAATTTACGAAATATAAATATATAATATCAGATTTTTACCTTTATGAATAGTGTACACGTTATTTGTAACACTAAATACTTATGCCCATACTTTATATAGTGTCTAACTTAGTTGTTATTACAATAAATATTGTGTTAATCTCCTTAAGCTGGTGAGCAAAAGTAACCAAACCTACTTAAAATGAACATTGCAACATTGCTACCACCTATAGTTTAACACCTATTGATTGACATTTATATAGATAAAGTTTAATTTACTATTCTTAATATTAGCTTGCCTAAAAAAAATAATAGTGCTATCACAATGCCACTAAAACCAAGCATAATAATAATTTGTTTAGTTTCGTAGCTTTTATAGTTTTTTGCATTGAGCCAGTATTTATCACCACTTTTATTTATTACCTTTGCCTTTAAATAGCTATTAAATTGAGGCTCTAAATAATGATAAGTTTTAAACTCAAAACCCAGTGTTTTGAGTGAAACAGCATTTTCCTCACTTAAAGCTTGGTGGTTTTTAAATGTGGTATAAATATAGTTTCTTACTGCACTTACACCAGTGTTATTTTGTTTATTTGTCATATAAAATTCTCCTATACTACAATAATTATATAGATAATAAGACCAATAATAAACATGTTGTTTATAAATAGTTTATACCCTCCAAAATACAAGAATAAACACTTATTTAAATACATAGGAGTGGACTCGCCTTTGGCTTCGTGGGGTGGAAATTTGCTTTAGCAAATTTGGGTTGGGTTCGCGTTGCTCACGGTTTTATCTGCTCGCTTCGCAAAGCATAGAATATGTGTTTTTAAATCCGCGCTAGCCCACTCCATGAGCAAAGCGAGTCCAACCCGTAATTCATACATTGAATTACCCACCCCGCGATGTCAAAGACGAGCCCAAACCAAAAAAAACAGCTCGCATTGTCGCGAGCTGTTTTTTAAAATTATCTTGTAAACACTTCTTCACCATTAACAAAGACTTTTTGGGCTTTAGATGTAATATCGAATGGGTGACCACTATAAATCACTAAGTCAGCATCCTTACCTTTTTCTATGCTTCCTACAACATCATCAACGCCTAATATTTCAGCAGCATTAATGGTTATAGCTTTTAAGGCTTCCATTTCATCCATACCAGCTTCATTAGCTAAGCTTGCCATCATGGGTAGAGAGTCTAGTGGAACAACAGGTGAATCTGTTGTTATAGCAACTTTAATACCTGCTTTAGCTAAAATGCCAGGGGTATTAAATGTTTTTTCTTGTAATTCAAATTTTGATCTATGGCCAAAACTTGGTCCTACTATACAAACTACATTTTCTTCTGCTAACTCTTCAGCAATTAAATGACCCTCGGTAGCATGATCTAGGGTATAACGTACGTTGAATTCATTAGCAATTCTAATTGCTGTAAACATATCATCTGCACGGTGTGCATGAACTTTTAAAGGAATTTCACGTTTAATTACAGGCAATAAAGCCTCACAATTAGCATCATAAGCAGGGTACTTACTATAATCATCACCCGCAGCCTCAATTTTTTCGAGGTATTGTTTTGTTTTTGCTAAAGCCTCACGCATAATAGCTGCTGTCCCCATGCGGGTAGTAGGCATTCTTTTTTTGGCATTATAAACGCGTTTTGGATTTTCACCAAAGGCGCATTTCATAGCAACTGGGTCACGATAAACCATGTCATCAACACGTTTTCCATGGGTTTTAATAACCATAAATGTACCACCAATTACATTACCGCTACCTGGTCCAGTTGCTGCAGAGGTTACACCGGCCTCTAAAGCCTCTTTAACAGTAACATCCATTGGATTCATACCATCTACTGCTCTTACTTGGGCTGTTACTGGGTTTGTCATTTCGTTTACATCATTTCCCTCAAAACCAATGCCACTCTCCATCATTCCTAAGTGGCAGTGAGCTTCAACAAAGCCAGGTAATAATAATTGACCTTTAGCATCAATTTTTACACAAGTACAGGTGTTTTCACAATTAAAGGTACTCATTTCACCTACATCTAAAATTTTACCGTCTTCTATAGTTACATAACCGTTCTCTATTACAGGACCAGCCATGGTATAAACTTTTGCATTATAAATACAAATCATAATTGTTCTCCTTTGTTTTATTATTCAGCAGAGTATACTTCGTTACCATTAATAAATACTTTCCAAGAGCTGCCTGATGTCTCAAATGGATGTCCATTATAAATTACAATATCTGCATCTTTTCCTGCCTCAATACTGCCAATACGGTCAGCTAAACCAATTATTTCAGCAGGGTAAATAGTGATTGCTTTTAAAGCCTCCATTTCATCTAAACCAGCTTTAACAGCTAGGCCAGCCATTAGTGGTAAATAATGAAGTGGGGTAACACTTGAGTCTGTTGTAATAGCTATTTTAATTCCAGCTTTGTTTAAAATTCCAGGAGTAGCAAAGCCTTTATTTTTAAGCTCAAATTTACCACGATGTCCAAAGCTAGGGCCAACTATACATGGCAAGCCGGCCTTTACTAGGTCATCAACTATTAAACTACCATCTGTTGTATGATCTATGGTAGCCAAAACATCAAACTCTTTGGCAATTCTAATAATAGTATATATATCATCAGCTCTATGGGCATGAGCTTTTAAAGGAATTTCTTTTTTTAAAACAGGAATTAATGCTTCAGATTTCATATCAAAAGCTGGTAATTTACTACAGTCATCACCAGCAGCCTCTTTTTTAGCCATATACTGTTTAGCTTTATTTAAGGCATTACGTAGTACAGCTGCTGTACCCATACGAGTAGAAGGCATTTTCTTTTTAGCATCATAAACACGCTTTGGATTTTCGCCAAAGGCACATTTCATAGCTAAAGGAGCCTTAACAATCATATTATCTATTCTGTTACCAAATGTTTTAATAGCGCAAAACTGACCACCAATAACATTGGCACTACCAGGTCCAGAAGCCGCTGTAGTTACTCCTGCCATACGAGCTTCTTCAAAGGTGATGTCCATAGGGTTAATAGCATCAATAGCTCTTAAATGAGGAGTGCAAGGGTCAGTTGCCTCGTTAGTGTCTCTGCCTTCAAAACCAATAGCACTTTCAGTCATGCCTAAATGACAGTGGGATTCAACAAATCCAGGAAATACATTGCGACCTTCAGCATCAATAGTTCTTTCAACAGAGCCTTGATAATTACCAGTAGCTACTTCCTTTATTTTGTTATTTTCAAGTAAAATATATCCATTGTCTATAACATTTTGTTTTTCTGAACTTGTATAGATTTTGGCATTTTTAATTAGAATCATGGTTTAATATCTCCTTATTTTTTATATACAACTTTACCATTAATAATGGTCATATAAACTTTACTGTTGGTATTAAAAGGTTTGTTATTAAAGATAACTAAATCCGCATCTTTACCAACTTCTAAACTACCAACTCGGTCTTCAATGCCAACAGCCTCTGCAGCATTTATTGTAATAGCTTTTAAAGCTTGATCTTCATTTAAACCATGCTCTACTGCAATACCGGCCATAAGTGGCAAGCGAGCCAGTGGAATTACTGGAGCGTCTGTAGTAATAGCGATTTTTATACCAGCTTTATGTAAAATTGCTGGGGTATCAAAGGTTAAATTTTGCAACTCAAATTTTGATTTATGGCCAAAGCTTGGTCCAACAATGCAATATACATTTTCTTTAGCCAACTCATCTGCTATTAAATGACCTTCAGTAGCATGCTCTAAAGTAATTTTTAAATTAAACTCTTTAGCAATACGTAGGGCTGTAAACATATCATCAGCACGGTGGGCATGGGCTTTAAGAGGAATCTCTCGCTTTAGTACAGGAATTAATGCCTCTAATTTTGCATCATACTTAGGCTTTTTAGAAGCCTCTTTAGCATTCTCTAACTTATACAAATATTGTTTAGCTTTAAAAAGAGTTTCTCTAAACAAGCCAGCTGTAGCCATGCGTGTAGAGGGAGTTTTGCCTTGTGTGCCATAAAATCTTTTTGGGTTTTCACCAAAAGCACATTTCATAGCAACTGGGTCTTTAATAACTAATTCATCAGCTCTTTTTGCTGGGAATGTTTTTATTGCCACAAATGTGCCGCCAATAACGTTAGCACTACCTGGGCCTGCAGCCACAGCAGTAACACCCGCATTTCGAGCCTCTTCAAATGTTATATCAAAAGGATTAATTGCATCTAAACCACGCATATGTGGTGTTATAGGATGAGTTGCTTCGTTTCCATCCGAACCCTCAAAACCAATTGAGCTTTCCCATAAAGATAAATGAGAGTGGGCATCAATAAAACCAGGGGTGATTATTTTACCTTCAGCATTAATTACCTCAGTACAAGCTGTTTCATTAATAGTGATATTTTCACCAATTTCTTTAATCTTTCCATTTTCAATTACTATTGAGCCGTTTTCTATAACAGGACCTGCAACTGTATAGATACGTGCATTTTTAATTAGTAACATTAATAGACCTCCTTTATCTATTTAGTATAGAATTTAACTTCAACGCTAAAAAGCGTTTTCCTGCTTAGGTAGTCGAAATGTTTTTATTAAAGGTTTATGCTATTATAAATAAAAGACACAATTTTTATACCTAGAAATGAGGAGTGTTATGGAATTATGTACTGATCTTCATATTCATACAACTGAGTCGGATGGCACTGCAACTCCTACAGAGGTTGTTATAGAGTCAAAAAAAGCAGGGTTAAAGGCTATAGCAATAACAGATCATGATTGTGTAAATGGTGTTACAGAGGCTTTAATTGCTGCAAAAGAACATAATATAGAGTTAATCTCAGGTATTGAATTTTCAACTTTATATAATGAGCAAGAGTTACATATATTAGGTTATTATATTGATGTAGCTAATAAAAATCTTAGGCAAGAGGCAAACTACATTGCAGAGGCACGTAGAGTAAGGGCTGAAAAAATAGTAAAAAAACTAAATAGTTTAGGAATCAATATTTGTTTTGATAGAGTAAAATCTATTGCATCGGGTGAGGTAATTGGTAGGCCACATATTGCCCAAGCTATGATAGAAAAAAAATATATTGATACTATTCAGCAAGCCTTTTCTAAAATGTATATTGATAAAGGTGGAAGAGCCTATGTTGATCGTTACAAATTAGCTCCAGAGTCAGCAATTAAACTTATTCATAATGCTGGCGGTCTTGCAATAGTAGCTCACCCTGGACTATGTTACCAAAGCAAAGGTTTAGTTGCAGAGAATATTCATGATCTTATAAAGTTAGGATTAGATGGTATTGAGGTTTTCCATAGTGCACATAATAAAGAACAGCAAGAGTACTATAAAAGCCTTGCACTTAAAAATTCGCTACTGATTACAGGAGGTTCCGATTACCACGGTAAAACTAAGAAAGAGGGTTCGGAAATTGGCAGTGTTTGTTTGCCTTACAAATATGTTAAAGACATGAAACACAAGGTAATGATGTATAAATTGAAATAACATTTGCTGAAAAAAGGAGTGATTATATGTTTGGTGCTGTAATGTGTATTTTAGTTAAAAATAGAACAAAAGATGCCCCTCAATTACAATCAATTCTTACAAACCATGGTTGTATTATTAAAACTAGAGTAGGAATGCATGAGGTAGCTAACTGTGCTGAAGATGGCTTAATAATGTTACATCTAAGTGGTAAAAAAGAAGCAATTGATGATTTAGAAAAATCTATAAATTCTTTATCAGAGATTAGAGCCCGAACAATGTTGTTAGATTACTAAGAATGTGGTAATAATTGGGGAAATGCTAATTTAGTAATTTCCTCATTTTATTTTTAAATATTATTAAAGTATAGCTGTTTATTTGTAATAATAATTCAGGTAAAATTTAAAATATTCCACTCTTTATTAGGTTAAAAATAAGTAATTGGCACAAGAAGAGTATAAACATGTTATTATTAACAATAACTATATAACTGTCAGTATATATTATTATATTCCTGTAGCAAAAAAAACAAATATATATTCAAAATTAAACACCACATTAACAGGATAAATATGAGTTTTTGTTGAATAAGTTGTAGAAGGAGGGATGATATTTTGACAAGTGAAATAAAGAGTTTACGAGAACAAGCCAATAAACATAATGAATGGCTAAAGCAAAAAATTAAAAATGTTTTGCCTCAGTTAATGAAAGAACAGAATGTAGATACATGGTTAATTATATCTAGAGAATATAACGATGATCCAGCATTAAAAAGTTTGTTGCCCTTGCCTATGGTAAATGGTGATGAAGGATTAATAATGCCAACTACAAAAGGTTTTATGTTTTTAGTATTTCATTTAAACAAGGAAAACAAGTTATCTGCTGTAATGATTGGTGGACCAAGCTTTACAACGATAGAGCCATACAAAAATGGAGATTACAAAGGCTGTAACGAATGGCAGAGCTTAGTTAAATATTTAAGTAAAAAAAATATCCATAGATTAGCACTAAATTATTCACAACATTTCTCCCATACCGATTCGCTTAAGTTAACAGAATATAATCTCTTAAAAAAACATCTACCCAAAAGTACTTTTAATAAAATAGTGAGCTCAGAACAGTTGTGTTTGCGCTGGTTAGAGTATAGAAACAAAAATGAAATAGAGATTTATCCGGAGCTAGTTAAAATATCTCATAATATTATTGCCGACTGCTTTTCAGCTAAGGTTGTTAAGCCAGGATTCACAAGTGCAGAAGATATCTCTTGGCACATGCGTCAAAGCATTAATGATTTAGGACTAAGTGCTTGGTTTATGCCTATGGTTAGCTTTATAAGAGAAGGTTATGAGTTCAAAAGTTATAAAGGTGTTGTTAATAAAGGTGATATTTTACATTGTGATATGGGTATTCGTTATTATGGATTATTAGCTGATACTCAGCAGCTAGGCTATATTTTAAAAGATAGCGAAAGTAAACCTCCTTTAGGTTTATTAAAAGGTATGCAGCTTGCAAATCAACTTCAAAATATTCATATGAGTTGCTTTAAAGAAGGCAAGACTGGCAATGAAATATTAGCAGATATTCATAATCAAATGATGAAAAACAACATCAACGGTAAAGTATGGACTCATCCTATTGGTTATCATGGTCACGGTGCAGGGCCACTAATAGGTACATATATTAATCAGCAAAATGTTGCCTATAGAGGTGATATTAGCTTAAAAGCAAATACTTGTTATGCCATGGAATTATGTATTTTTTATGAGGTCCCAGAGTGGAATAACCAACAGGTGTCTTTTAACTTAGAGGAGACTATTGGGTTTATAAGTTTAGGCTGTGGTAAAAGTGAAGCTGTGTATTTTAGTAATAAGCAAACTGAGTATTATTTAATTTAGGGGGGAGTAAAATATGAGAGAGATAAAACCAATAATTTGCGCTGTGGACATGAAAGAATTTGCCAGGATTTCATTTTATGCGTATCCTGGTATGAGTTCAAGCTATGATAAACTACTTGAGAGACTTCAAGAAATAAATAGTAAAGACAAAAATTCCATGTTTTATGTTGTAAAAGATGAGCAAAAAGCTGTTGGTGGAATGCGATTAATTGATTATAAAATGAACTACCGAAACGAGTTCATTAATGTTTGTGGTGTTGGTGTTGTTGCAGTAGATTTAGCCCATAAAAAAATGGGAATTGCCAAGGATTTAATAAAATTCTATTTAAACAAGTGTCGTAACGACAAACAACCTATAGCAATTTTATATCCTTTTAGACCTGATTTTTATTACAATATGGGTTTTGGTTATGGAACACCTTATTTAACATATTCATTTAAACCCCATAGCTTAACAAATACTAAAGATAGAACTGGTTGGTGTTATTTAGCTAAAGAAGATATGCCTTTAATTGCTGATTGTTATAAACGGGTCGCTCAAAAACAACACGGTTTTTGTTTAAGAAGCTCATTTGAGTTAGAGAGATATAAAAAGCGTTTTGAGGGTAATGGAGTTACTATTGGCTACAAAGAAAACGGTAGAGTAGCAGGTTATTTGTATTTTACTAGCAAAAAAAGCTCTGACACCAACTTCTTAACAAACTATATTAAAATTCATGAGTTTGTGTATACTACTCCTAAAGCAATGCAGGCTCTGTGCAATTTTTTATATATTCAATCCGACCAGTATGACCGTATAGAGTATGAAACTCAGCAACACGATTTTCATTATGCTTTAAGTGATGTCCGTTATACAGATCAAGATATATCACCGCGTATTGCTCATAAAGCATATATTGGTGGTTTAGGAATGATGTATAGAATAGTAGATGTAAAAATGTGGTTTGAGCTACTTGCAGCTAAGTATATATTTAATTGTGCAGATATGAGTTTAGCCATCACAGTAGAAGACTCATTTATGCCTACTAATAATGGCACCTATTACCTCAACATCACCAATAAAAAATTAAAACTAGTAGATAAGGCAGATAATCAAATCGCTTTAACAGTTAATATTGCAGAACTATCTTCTTTAATGATGGGAAGTGTCCGTTTTGAGAATCTCTATAGAGTTGGTAAAGCAAGATGTAAAGAGCAAAATGTTGAAATCTTAAGTGATTTCTTTAACATACCTAGTGCCCCTCAGTGTTTAACTTCGTTTTAAGTAATGCTTAGTTAAAAAATACAAGCTGAAGCTCAAAGTTAACAGAGCTTTAGCTTTTTATTTATTGCTTTATACAAACATATGTTTGTTATATTGTGATATAATTAAGTTATAGTAAGGAGGTTTTTTTATGGTTCAAGATTTACATAAAAGCAAAAAATTAATTTACTACTATTATGGAGCCCAGTGTTACGGATATAAATATATGGCATGTGAAGCAGAAAAGGCTGCTAAAGTACTTAACTATCAATATGAAAAAATTGACATTAGTATAGAAAATGCTTCAATTAATACGCCACTTTATTTTCCTGGAAATATTGTTGTTGATGATTTGGTAATTACTTATCCAGGTAGTGCTAAAGAAATAGTACAAGCAATAAGACATAAAGGTGTTATTGCAGGACAGTTAGAATACAATCAACTGAAACGTGAGTCAGCACATTACTTTAAACCTCTATTAGGGTGTTTAAAAGCTTGCTCAAAAATATGTTTAAAAAAACAAGCAAATGATGTATCTGAAAAATATAACTGGATTAACAAGCAGGCAAAATATACTAACGAAAAAGCTGGTCTTGTAGCTTTTTACAACAATAAACCAGTAGCGGCTGTTGAGTTTGTAAGAGAAGATAGAGTTCCTTACTCTATACCTAATCATAGAAAGCAATTTTTATTTATAACCTGTTTATATAATGATTACTACACCAACAAAGATTTTAGAGATTCTTTATTAACGGAGTTAAAAAACGTTGTAATAAAAGATAAATTAGCTGGTATATCTGTTATATGCGGCAAAGATACGCCTTATCCAAATGGTCCAGTCCAAATCTTATTAGATAATGGTTTTGTTGTAAATAAAAAGCTAGATAGAGTATTACTAAAAAATAAATGGGAGCAAATATTTTATATGCAATGGTTTAATAAGGCACTCTATAGTATTTAGGTTTTAATCTATGATAAAATAAGAGAGGTTGCTGATTGATATTGGTAACCTTATTATTTTATGGGGAGAAATTATGATTAATATTACAACAGATAGACTCATAATAAGAGATCACATAGTAGATGACTTAAAGGATCTACATAAACTTATTTCGGACAATGAAGTAATGTATTTTTTGCCAGAGACTAAAACAACAAGCCTAGCTGAGTCTAAAAAAAACTTAACAACTGCAATTGAAGAAATCAATAAAGCAAATAGAACTAAGTTCTTTTTTGCCATAATAAACAAAAAAAATAACTCTTATATTGGTGAAATCGGGGTAACTAAAACTGCTGAATGTAGTGAAGGTAATATAATGAATTTAGGTTACTTTATTATAAAAGATTATTGGGGCCGAGGTATAATTCCCGAGGCTTCTAAGGCCGTTATAAGCTATGCTTTTGATTTTTTGGGTACAGTAAAAATAGAGACTG
Organism: Clostridium sp. 'deep sea'; assembly: GCF_014931565.1. Classification (NCBI taxonomy): domain Bacteria; kingdom Bacillati; phylum Bacillota; class Clostridia; order Eubacteriales; family Clostridiaceae; genus Clostridium; species Clostridium sp. 'deep sea'. The sequence continues at coordinate 979,237 of NZ_CP063353.1, read as the reverse complement.
GTTGTGCTAAGCTTAATAATAAATCCGAGAGAGTTATGAATAAAATAGGTTTAATTAAAGAAGCTGAACTTAAACAGCACTCAGTTATAAATAATAAGTTTTACGACAGGGTTGAGTACAGAGTATTAAAAGAAGAATGGAATAATTAAAAAAAGGAGTATTATATTATAAAAATAAAAGAGTTTAAACCAAAACATTTAATTGAAGCAGCAGAAATTTTTATTGAAAACTATAAAATAAGCAATAGTGTTTATCAAGTATTGCCTCAAAAGTATTGTAATAAGCAAATAATTAAAAAGATGTTAAGTGATTTAGTTAGTAAAAATCCCTGCTACGTAGCAATAGAAAAAGATAAGGTTATAGGATATATTAGTGGTATATCTAATATTAAAGAGCTAAAGGCTAGCTTAACAGGTGTATATGTGCCAGAATGGGCACACAGCGTAAAAGTAAATGTAGATAGAGAAAAAGTTTATAATGCACTATACAAAACTATTGCAAAAGAATGGGTAAGGTTAGGAAATTTCACTCATATAATTAGTTTCTATGGAAATGAGCATAAATTACATAATTTATTTGTAGAATTTGGCTTTGGAATGTTAACCATAGATGGAATTAAGCAGGTAAATAAAAATAATGATATTATTAGTGTAGATAATTTGATGATTAGAGAAATGTGCGAACAAGATATTTACGAAGTTGGGCTATTACATAATGAACTAATCAATCATTTATTAAGTTCACCTATTTATTTGTATCTTAATAATCCTAAACTCTCAAGTGATGAGCTTAAAAACAAGTTTATGAGTAAAAACATTAAAACATTTGTAGCATTAAAAAATAAAGAAATCATATCTGCAATAAGGGTAATGCTCAATAATGGGCCTGGATGTAAAACAGTTATTGACAAAGGAACATTAGGAATTAATTTTGCTTATACAAAAAATAAATATAGGGGCTGTGGTGTTACCCCATGTTTATTAAGGGAGGTCTTAAAATGGGGCAGTAAACATGATATGATTAGATGTGTAGTAGATTTTGAGTCCCAAAATAGACCAGCAACAAAATTTTGGCTAAAACACTTTAAACCTGTATGTAAAACTTTTATGAGAAAAGTGGATGATAGAGTTCAATAAGTTAGGAGATATTTAAATGCAAGATAAATGGCTAGATATTACCCTTAATAAACTAGACAAAGCATGTAGCAAACAAAATGATAAAACACTTTTAAAATTTAAAACAAAGTCATTCCGTAAAGTTATAAAAAGAGTTGCCCAATTTTCGGAGCAATCTTGTAAAAAATGTACTGCCTGTAGAGCCGGTATTTATGACTGTATAGAAATAATAAGTAAGTATAAAGGTGATCGTAAAGAATTTAAGCATTATAATACCATAATAAAAAACATTGTAATTCATTTAAAAAAAGTACATGGCTTAATCGAAGAAGGATATTATATGGTAATGTTTTTCCCTTTGGGCATGTGTTTAGGTGTAATTGTTAATGTACTTTATCCAGACAGAGTGGGATATACCTTAGCATTAGCAGTTGGTACGGGCTTCGGTTTATCTATAGGCACATTATTAGATCAAGTAGCTAAAAAGAAAGGCCGTGTAATTTAACTATATAGTTAATACATACCTGCAACAAATAAGTAATTTGTTGATATAAATTGGTTTGAATATTTAATTACTAATTTTTAATTGGGTAAATATATTTTAAGTAGAGTGGTGACGTTTATGAGTTTAAGTTTACTGAGTTTAGTTTACTTTGGTTATATTATTATAAAAAAACTAATTAATAGAGTTTTTGTTACCACTATAATATTCCAGTATATGTTTTTATCATTTTTGATTTACATAGCAGCTATTTTTTATTTTGATACAGATTTATTGGTAGTTTTAGGTGGGGGAGTTTTGTTCTTATTTATTGCAAGGGCAATACGTAGTATCTTTAGAAGCAGGTATCTTATAGTAAATACTTCTTATGAGGAGCTAGTAAAGATAATTGAAGGCTTTGGAATAAAGTGTAAAGGTGCTATTTGTAGTTTTAATAATGGTAATCAGTTTAGAATAAGACGTAACTTTGAAGGAATAATAGTAGATTTTTTTGAGTACTCCGCTGACAATAGAGTTAATAGAGATAATCTTTTTAATGCTATTAGGCAGAGTAGGGTAGTTAGAAGTAAATCATGGTACGTAGATATGGCTTTAAGCTTAACAATTTGCGTTTTCATTATTATATATTTATTTACAAGGTAGGAGTTTACTATGGTTAGCTTAAGAGTTATTACGGAAAGAAGCCAGCTAGTTGAAAATTTATTGAGTTATTGTATATTCAATATGAAAAATAGTAAATAAGTGATACATAAAATTACAAGTTATGTCAAAAAAAATATATTGGAGGTGAAATTTATATGAAATTAGGAGCAATGGGTTTTTTTGTAAAAAATTTGGACGTTATGGTTAAATTCTATAGAGATATTATGAATATGAAGCTAAACATTGATATGGAAGGTTTTGCTGGATTTGTAACAGAAGATGGTTTTTTCTTTAACTTATGCACAAGAAGTGAACGAGTAAACATTTCGTCAATACCAATTTCATATCCAAAAGGATTAAATGGTAGTATGCAGATATCTTTTAATGTTCAAAAATATGAAGATGTAGACAAAGAATATGAACGGTTAGTAAAAGCAGGTGCAACACCTGTTAGTAAACCTATTAGTATGCCATATGGTTTGCGAGAGGCTTATGTTGCTGATCCTGAAGGTAATTTAGTTGAAATAGTTGCATCTAAAGAGTAATTTTAGTCATTTTTATAATGTCATAAGTAAAAAATTTTATGTTACATAAGAAAAGAATTAGGTGATGGCAGTTTAACTGCCATCTTTCGTTTAACTGATCTCATATTTAAGAGCTCAAATATTATAATTATATATATTTAGGTAATATTAATTGTCTTAATCTATAAAGAAGCTATATACAAGTTATGCATTATAGCTTCTATTAATTTATCTAACATGCGGGGTCAATTAGTTTAAGAGGCATCTCTATTAGTTTTTTTTTGTACTGGTTTAAGATTTATTGCTTTACTTCTTTTTAACTGCTTACGACTTATACATACATGGGTAATTAGAGTGACAAAACAGCTAATTATTAAAAATGAATAAAAGCTGATTCCTCTGCTAACTAACATAGCTGAGGTAAGCTGTTGTTCTGGGAAAAAAGCTTTATATAATAGCAAAAAACTACCTTCAGCAATACCCACTGCACCCGGTAGTGGTATTGTTGAAATAGATGTTCTCAAGATTGCTTGCAGAGAAATAATGCTAAATATTGAATAGCTGTTTAAGCTAAAAGCTTTATAAACAAAATAAGGCACACTGTATAGAGAAACTACTTGAATAAAAGTAACTGCTGCTACCTGTATTAAAAGTTTAGGTTTTTTAAATATATATTTAGCATTAATAGCAAACTCATTTACTTGTGTTTTAATTTTTAACTGCCATTTTTTTTTGTCTTTAATAAAATTTAGCTTATAGAGAAGATTTGTAATGCTAAAAAATAGCTTTGTAACTTTATCCTTGTAAAAGATAGACATTAACAGAATTACTACTGTAAGAATATGCACTGTTATGCCTATGATAAACAAAATCCAAATTTTATTTATGTGTTGCATAACATTAAAATAATTAAATATTAGTATAAATGCACACAATAATAAAAGCACAATTTTATAGATTACTAGATTTGTTACCATAGCTAAAGAGGATTTTGTGATTTTTATGCCATCTTTTTTCATGTAATAAACCTGCATAGGCTGTCCTCCAGATGAAGATGGGGTAATAGCACAAAAATAAAATCCAATAAAAGCATATTTTAAGGCTTGAATAAAGCCAATTTTTGTATTTAAAGAGGCTAAAATAATAAGTAAATTGATAGCCTCACTACAGATATAAATAAAAACTGCCAATAAGCCTAGTGATATAAAAAAAGGATTCATTTCTTTTATGGTGTTCAGTAAGTTAAATAAGTTTTCATTTTTTAATAATATATAAAAGGTGCAGCCTAGTAGTATTATAAAAAATAAAGAACTTAATACAAGCTTTTTTTTACTATAGCTGTTAACTGTTGTTTTATTCATGTTTTTATTCCTTACTTAAATTGATTCTTTTAAATTATTGAGTAAACATGGTATCTGTTCAATACTAAATTGATTTTTAACTCTTTTTAAGTTATTTTTATAGTACTTAAGCTTAAGGTTAGACTTAAGTGTTTTTATAACAATATTAATTAAATCATCTTTAGAACTCCAAACTACTTTTCCAATTCCTTCGTTTTCAATGAAAAAAGCATTATGTTTTTCTTGATTTAAATAAGGTTTTAAACATATTATAGGTAGCTCTGAATGGATAGCCTCAAACATAGATACGCCACCTGGCTTTGTAACAATTAAATCAGCGTATTTCATGTATTCAGCAACCTTATTAGTATAGCCTATTATATTTAGATTGGGATATCTACCCTTCATTTCACTATATAACTCTTCATTATTGCCTAAAATAATTGTAGTTTTTACATCTAAGTTATTATTAAGTTTTCTATAAAAATCATTAGCTTTTGGAATTAGGCCTAAACCTCCACCCATAATAAGCAAGTTATTATTAACAGCTTTCTCTGTTACTTTAGTATTGTTAATAAAATTTTGGGTAACAGGTATGCCTGTAACGAATATATTTTCACAGTTAAAACCCTTTGATACTAAAGCATTTTTAATTTGGAATGTTGGAGCAAAGTAATAATCTGTGTAAGTATTGTACCACTCATTGTGTTTGCTTATATCTGTAATACAAGTAATAAGTGGTATATTTTTATTTACTCTTCTTTTGTATACAGAGGCACATATAGTACAAAGTGGAAGGGTAGAAATGATAATATCTGGCTGTTTTTCATTTATTAATTCACTTATTTTAAGTAGTATATAATTCTCTAAAAAAACATTTCCATTAAAATTAAAGTTTTTTGTTAACTTATGATAAATATTATAATAACCTTTGCAATGTTTAACTAAAAAATTAAAGCTATTGTAAATAGTTTTATATGATTTTGGGGCTATTAATTTAATTATATCTTGTATGTAAACTTTACTATGGGGATATGTTTTAAAAATTTTCTGTTTTATAGCCTTTGAAACAGAGTTATGGCCCATGCCAAAGCTACCAGATAAAATAAGTACATTCATGTTTAATCCTCCTAACTCTACTGACTTGACTACTAAAAGGTTACTCTATAAAGATTAAAAATTAGCTAAATAATTGTTAAGCTTTTTAGAATAAATTCTTAAGATTTTATGTATATCTGAAAATTTCAATAAATGCAAGTTATTGCTTGTGGGATTAATGTGGTTATGATAATGTTTTATTAAGTGAGGAGGTGTCTTGCATGAGCATACAAGACAGATATAAGAGTTACATACAATTACAAATAAAAAAACAATATGATAACATGCAAAAAACAACCTGTAGAAGGAAATTAAATACTGGTCATTTAACACAGCAATTACAGACGATGAGTAATGAAAGATATTTAGAGCTCCATAGTTTAATAATAGAAGCGGATATTAAGAGCTTACATAAACATATTTTTGAGCATGCGTTTTCTATAAAAGAACTGGTGATATTTTACTTAAAAAGAATATTACAATTCAATGCAGCAATAAACTCTGTTTTAGAGCTTAATCCAGATGTTATAGAAATTGCAGAAACTATGGATTTAAAATTAGCTAAAGGGGACTTCAAAGGCAAGTTGTTTGGCATACCTGTATTATTAAAAGACAATATTGGTACAGGAGATAAGCTCCATAATACCGCAGGGGCAAAGGCCTTAGAGTATTCTCAATGTGATGATGATGCCTATATTGTTAAAAGGTTAAGAGAATCTGGAGCAATTATTTTAGGTAAGACTAATTTAACAGAATGGGCAAACTGTATGAGTAGTAATCCAGCTAATGGCTATTCAGCCTTGGGTGGTCAAACTAAAAATGCCTATGGCAAATATGATGTAGGTGGTTCAAGTGCAGGCTCAGCTGTTGCCACATCGTTATGCTTAGCTGCCTTTTCAATTGGTACTGAAACAGAGGGCTCTATTCTTTATCCTGCAAATCAAAATGCAATAGTAGGCTTTAAACTAAGCACTGGTCTTTGGAGCAAAAACCGAATAATCCCAATTTCAAGTAGAATGGATACAGCTGGTCCTATGACTCGAACCGTATACGATGCAGCTATAGTAATAGGAGAGTTAGTAGGAGTAGATGTTAATGATAGTGACACCTTATTAGTTAAACATTCTTCAAAAGATTTTACCCAGTATTTAGTTAAAGATGGTTTAAAAGGCATAAAAATAGGTTTAGTAATTAATGAAAATCTTTATAATTTACGATATGGTGATAAGGAAATACTAAATAGAGTGGTTAGTGAGTTAACTATGTTAGGCGCTATAGTTAAACTAGTTACATTGCCATCAGATATTAAAGTACCAGAGTATTTTAACTTTTTAATGCATGATTTTAAACACGGTGTTAATAAGTATCTAAAGGAAAACACCAGAGAAAACAGTGATTTAACACTTAGTAAAATTATTGATTATAATAACATTGATTTAGCTAATCGAGCTGTATATGGACAAGATGTTTTAGAGAGTGCCAATAAAGCAGAGTTTAGTAACTCTAATATGGAAACACTAGCTAAGCAAGTGCAAAATAATAGCAGGGCTATATTAGATAAATGTTTGGCTGAAAATAACGTAGATATGTTACTTAGTTTATCTGTAGCTTTAAGTAGCTATTATGCTACTGCAGGTTATCCTGCGATAACTGTACCAGCAGGCTTTAGAGATAATGGCGAACCAGTGGGTATAACTTTAGTAGCTAAACTATTTAATGAGGATCTTTTGTTAAAGGCTGCTTATTCCTATGAGCAAGGCACAAAACATAGAACTAAACCATGTGTTAATAAGTTACAAGTATAATATTTTTATATTAATTCAAAGGTAATAATTAATAGTATTTTAATAAATAGCTAATAAGCTTATTCAAAATCCTTTAAGAGTTATTTGTAATATTTTAATTAAACTGCTACAGAGAGTGTTTTAAACTCAAGTAGCAGTTTATTAATACCTAAAGATTGATTTAAGCTCAACTAGTGACTTAATTACGTAATTTGGTTGAATTTGAAAACCAGAATAATCAAAATTATGTAAATCAAGATAAATAGCATCTAATCCGGCATTTTTAGCACCTAACACATCACCTTCATAATTATCACCAACATAAATGAATTCATGAGGTTTGCCTTTTAGCTTTTCTACTGCATGTAAAAAAATACCTGTGTCTGGTTTAGGTTTGCCATATATTTCAGAGCAAATAACTGAGTCAAAAAAATGCTCTATTTTACATGATTCAAGACGAGATAAGCCATTAGCAAAACCATTTGTTATTAATCCTATTTTATACTTTTGCTTTAAATACTCTAAAACGCTTAGGGCATGAGGCATTAAAATTTGACCTCTGTACAGCAGTTTCAAAAATAAATTAGCTATTTCTATTTGTTGTTTGTTACTAAGTTTTACTCCCATTTCTTTTGCTGTGAGAGTAAAACGGTCTTTATTAATATTTTTGGAGTCACGCAGACCTTTACGGTATTCACTCCATAAATTCACATTTATAATATGATATATCTTTAAAAAATCATTATAAGATTTTGATTTAAGATTGCCAATTTTACTAATTTGACTCCACACACCTTTTAGTGCTACTTGAGAATTTGCCTGAAAATCCCATACAGTATCATCTAAGTCGAATATAATACCTTTATATTTCATATTAAATCCTCACTCTCTTTAATAATGCTATAACAAAACAAATATATTTTATTCTTAGGCAGGTTAAAATAATTTATTAACGAATATTTATATACATTCATTATAACAGGAGGTGCAACAATGATAAACAAGCCTTTTACCAGTAACGATCTCTTTGCTATGAGTTTCACAGGTAACCCAAAATTATCTCCTGATGGAAGCAAAGCATTATACGAAGTTACTGAGGTATCAGAAAAAAGTAATACTTACTTAACTAATATTTGGCTTTGGAATGGTGAAAGAAACATACCTTTTACAACAGGCAGTGGAGATCATAAAACAAAGAACCTGAATGCAAAATGGTCACCTAATGGTGAATCAATAGCCTTTGTATCAAACAGAAGTGATAATAATCAAATTTGGATTAATAACGCTAATAATGGTGAATCATTTAAGGTAACTAATACCCCCGTTGGTGTAAGTGACTATTGTTGGACACCAGATAGCAGTGGTATTTACTATTTGGCCAAAGAACGTAAAAAAGAAAGCAAGTTTAATGAAAATGCTACAGTTACTCATATAACAAAGCTTCGTTATAAGTTTAATGGCAAGGGATTATTAGATAATATTCCAGAGCAATTATACTACGTAGATATTGCAACTTTACAAGTAAAACAACTTAGCTTTGATAAACTAGGAGCAGCTGCTCCAGTTGTGTCACCAGATAATAAGTATTTAGCCTTTAGCTTAAACCGCAATGAGGATGAGTTAGATTTAAAAACAGATATTTATGTGCTAAATATAGCTGAAGGAACTATTGAAAGAGTAACACCTCATAATGGCAGATATAGTGCTCCAATATTTATGCCAAACGGAGATATTTTATGCACAGGAATAGAAAAATACCCTTATCCAGGTGGTTATAATAAAATATGGCAGATTAATATTGCTACTAAAAGCATTAAACAAATAGGTAAAAACTACAATCAATACATTGGTAAGAGCGTAGGCAGTGACATTGCTTCTGAGCGTGGAAATTCTGGTTTAACTGTTTCTAAAGATGGCCAGTATGTGTATTTTGTAATAACTGAAAAAGGAAACTGCTTTTTAGAGCGAATAAACCTGCAAACAGAAGAATCTGAGCGTGTAATTGGTGATGGGTCTGTAGTAGTTAGCTCTTATGATGTCTCAGGTGACAAAATTATTGCCAACTTAGCTGATCCTGAATCACCATGTGATATTTGGTATGGCGATTCAACTGAGTTAGAGCGAATTACCTATTTAAACGAAGAATTATTTAAAGATAAATATATAGCATTACCAGAGCAAATACTTTTTGAAAGCCCTGAGGGTGTAACCTTAGAAGGATGGATATTAAAGCCAATAGATTTTAAAGAGGGTGAAAAACACCCATTAGTTATGCAAATTCATGGAGGTCCACATAGTTCATACGGAAATATTTTTTTCCATGAGTTTCAGATACTAGCTGGTAATGGTTATGCTGTATTTTACGCTAACCCCAGAGGTAGCTTAGGATATAGTGAAGACTTTAGTAGAGCTATAATTGGTGATTGGTGTGGTTGTGATACTAGAGATCTTGAGTTTATGGCCAGAGAGGTTAGTAAATTAAATTGGGTGGATGAAAAACATATGGCAGTTACTGGTGGTAGCCAAGGTGGATACTTTACTAACTGGTTAATAAGCCACTGTGATTTATTCTCTGCAGCGGTTACCCAACGCTCAATGAGTAATTTATATACCAAATATGGTATAGCTGATAACGGCTGGAATGGTGATCGTTATGGTATGGGTGGAGCAGATTTATGGGATAAAGAAGACTTTGTATTAGAGCGTTCACCTATTAGATATGCACCTAATGTAAATACCCCTTTATTAATAATACACAGTGATAAAGACTATCGTTGCCCACTAGAGCAAGCTGAACAGTGGTATGTAGCACTAAAGCGATTAGGCAATATAACAGAGATGCTAATTTTTCATGATGAACACCATGGTTTATCGAGAGTAGGTAAACCTGCCAATAGGATTGTGAGACTGGATGCTATAGTGGATTGGTTTGGTAAGTATTGTTAGGTTTGTGATTGCTTTCAATCCATTGACGCTTCCATAATTAAACCTAGCTCTGCGTCATACGTAAAAATAGTCAAAAACATATACTGGGCTCGTATTATGTTTTTAACGATTTTTACTATTCCTTAATCTAGGCTCAATTCTGTAAGCCACGGCATAATGGGGCATTGAGTTGGTTATCTATTGCTTTTTACGGTTGTTTAATAAAAAAAAGCTAGCATTTAAGGTTCTGCGGATTAAAGTAAGTTAAAACACAAACAATCAAACAATTAAACATGATAGCTTAGGGTACGCATTCCATGTGTACCCCTGTTTGACTCTAATAAAATGTTGAGGAGAAAACAATGTGGCAATTTTCAGCAGCAGTCTGTATAAATGATCAAAACGAAATACTAATGGTTTTGCAGCAGGGTTATGAAAATAAAGATAAAAAGTGGTCAGTTCCATCAGGCCGAAAAAAGCCTAATGAAAGCTTTAAGGAATGTTGTATAAGAGAAACCTACGAAGAAACTGGCTACTTAGTAAAGGTCGAAAAACAACTATTCCAAAAAGACATAATAGCCTTTAATAAACCTGCTCCAGTAAAATATTATAAGGTGAGAATAGTAGGAGGAGAAGCCACTATTCAAGACCCCGATCACTTAATTTACGATATTAAGTGGATTACAAAAAAGCAACTTAAAACCCTAAAACTATCATTTCCAGAAGATAGAGAAACCTTGCTTAAAATCATGGGGTAATATATGTAGTTTGTTTTAAATCCGCGCGAAGCCCACGAAACGAAGTGAAGTCCAAACCGTATTTTTGTTTTAAGCAGCGAAGCGAATTAAAGCATAAAATACCTACCCCATAAATCTTATACAACAAGATTCACCCATGCCAAAAAAGGACCATTGGTCCTTTTTTTTATACATTTTCATTAATATAATCATTGCTCTTATAAAACAAACCACAAAAATATTAAAATCATTTCATAAAAACATTAGATTATGCATAGCTACAAAAAATTTAAAATAGCTCTAGGTGAGGGTTAATAGTTTAATAATAACCTAGGTTATTTATAACTAGTTTTAAAAAAATCTTTATATGATGTACTACTTTAAGCAGCTACTTTACTGAATAAATTAAATACAAAAAACAATAAATTGTTGACAATATACAAAAGTAGTTTTATTATTGACTTAGAAATGAAATAAACTATCTCAATATTGAATTATTTTTTTTGTTTGATTCTTAATTAATGATATTATTTTTAGTAGATTAGTAATATTGGGGGATAACATATGTTTAAAACAATAAGAGAAGAAGTAGTACTAGTTATTAGAGATAAAATCCTAAAAGGAGAAATCAAACAAGGAGAACGAATAAAGGAAGCAGATTTATCTAAAGAATTAGGAGTAAGTAGAGGCCCCATAAGAGAAGCATTTAGACAATTAGAGCAAGAAGGGCTTATTTCATATTCATCACGTAAAGGTTGTACAGTTAAGATTATATCTGCTAAAGATTCAGTGGAACTATATATTTTAAGAGCTACACTTGAGAACTTATCTGTAAAGTTGTGTAATGGAAAGTTTAAAGAAACAACTATTAACAAGATGGATGCTATTGTAAAGGAAATGGAAAAATATACAAAAGTAGAAGACTTGGTAAACATTATAGAATGTGATCAGCAGTTTCATGAGTTAATTATTCATGAATCACAAATGAAAAAACTATATGAAATGTGGAGTACCTTAAATAGTGCTAATGCAATTATATTTTATGCTTTATATCATACAAGATATTCTCCAAGTGATAAATTATCTGGTAATCATAATATTCTAGTTAACGCTATAAAAGAAAGTAATTGTGAAGAAATTTGCAAATGTATTCAAGAGCATTATCTCATTGTTTCAGAAAACTTATATAAAACCGAAAATGTCGAAATAAATTTTGATATTAAACTTTAGCCATAGTTTATAAGAGTACTTAGTTTTAAAAATTGATTTAATCAAACCTAATAGAAGGGTTACTAGTTTATTAAGTGATTAATCTCTATTAGGCTAGATTGACTAGTGTAAATATTTAATTTGCACTCAATTAAGACACTAGAGATGATGGTGCAATAATTCTATTATTAATAAATTTTGCACCGTTAGAGTAGTGACTTACTTACATACTGTTTTCTTTATTAATTAAAATTGAATAAAACTATGTAGACAATAATTTCAATAAAATAATTAAATATTAATTTTTTGCACAGTACATTAAGGCTACCTTGCTTAAAGTTAGTAGTTTTTCTTTATTACAGTAAATTAGCAATAAATAATAACATAATATACTAATTATACTATTGCAGTACGCGTTTTTATTATCTCTTTAATAATGAATTAATAAATAATTAAAAAATTTTTACTACTATATTTCTACATTAATTTAATAAAAAAACTTAAGAAATGGAGGTTAAAAGAAATATAGCTGAGTAATGTGTTTTTAAAATTAGGAATCTATATAATTATGGAGGTTAAAATGAAGATAAAACAAGCAATAGCAATGTTACTGGTAGTAGTTGTATGTTTTAGTTTTACAGCATGTAAAAAAGAAGAAGCAGGTAACATAAACACTGAACAATATTTAAATAATTATTTATCAGCAGATCCAAATTCATTAGATGTTTCTTTACGCTCCGATACGTATTCATCAAGTATTGTGACAAATGTAATGGAAGGTCTTGTGCGTCTTGTTGATAGAGAAGGCGAGTATTTTATGGCTCCTGGTGATGCTCAATCCTGGGAATCCAGTAAAGATGGTACAGTTTGGACATTCCATTTAGGAGATAATAAATGGTCCGATGGTCAGCCTGTAACAGCAGAACAGTATGTATATTCATTAAAACGAAGTGCTAATCCCAAAACTGGTTGTCCAAACAGTTGGTTTTTGACACCAATTTTAAACTACAATCAAATTAGTAAAGGTGAAATGGATATATCTGAATTGGGAGTTAAAGCTATTGATGCAAAAACTTTAGAAATAACTCTTGCTAATACTACACCTGCCTTTTTAGAAATGTGTAATGCCACTATTTATTATCCTCAGAGAGAAGATAAAGTAAAAGAGTGGGGTGAAAAGTATGGTACAGAAGCTAAGTATACTATATATAATGGACCCTTTGTTTTAGATAGTTGGGTACATAACAGTTCACTAGTGTTAAAAAAGAATCCTAATTACTGGGATGTTGACTCTGTAAAACTAGATACTGTGAATATTAGCATTGTATCTGATATAACAACAGTTATTAATAGTTATAAAAGTGGTACTTTAGATTATGTTAATGTTAATACCAAAGAATGGCTAGATGAGTTTAAAAAAGATGAGAACTCTAAATATGAGCATAATACAACTCAAAGACTTGTTTTTAATTTTTATAACACTAAAAATGATTTGTTTAAAAATGAAAAGATAAGAAGAGCTTTTAATTTATGTATTGATCATGAAGATATCAATGAAATGTGTTTTGGAGGTTTAAGAGTACCAACCTATGGCTGGGTTGTTCCTACAATTTCTGTGGGAGAGAGAAATTTCCGAGAGGCTGCAGGTGATTCATTAAAAGAGATGAAAGCAGAATTAACTGCTTTAGGAAAAACACCTAAAGACTTATTAATTGAGGGTATGAAAGAGCTTGGTCTTGGTGATGATGCCTCAAAATTAGATTTAACATTATCATTAGCAGGAACAAATGATTGGTATAGAACATATGGAGAATACCTACAGCAAGTATACAGTACAGAATTAGGAGTAGAGCTTAAAATTGATTTTGCTGATTGGGGCATATTCAGTGAAAATGTTAAAAAGGGAAATTATCAATTAGCTTTTATGAGTTGGGGTGCTTACTACAATGACCCTTATGATGTATTAAGTATTTTTTATTCAGAGTGGGATCAAGTTGGAACTGGTTGGAGTAATAGTGAATATGATGCTTTAATCAATAAGGGTGCAATAGAAATGAATGAAGAGACAAGACTTCAGTATTATATGGATGCTGAGAAAATTTTAATGAATGATAACGTTGTATGCCCATTGGCTACCAATACAACACACATTTTTTATAGGAATTATGTGTATGGATATTCAACATTAGGATTTGCTAGCCAGGGATATAAATATATGTATACAGAAGGAAGATAGAAAAATAAAAACCAATAAATGGGTAACTTTTGTTACCCATTTATAGTATCTGTTACTGTTTGTTGAAAGGAAGAATAAAAGTGAAAAAGTATATCTTAAAAAGATGTATATATATGGTGTTTACACTGTTTATAATTGTAACTATAACATTTTTCTTAATGAGAAGTATACCTGGAGATCCACTTGCTTCTATGGCGCAAGCCTTGCCAGAGCAAACTAGAGCAAATTTTTATGCTAAATATGGTTTGGATCAGCCATTAATTAGTCAGTATTTTTCATACATGAAAGGCTTATTGCGTCTTGATTTAGGCGAAAGTGTTGTTTATGCAGGCAGATCTATTAGTGAAACTATTGCCAGTACTTCACCTGTATCGGGACTAGTGGGGGGCATAGCATTAATTATTGGTGTAACAATTGGGGTTGCTCTTGGGATAATAGCTGCTTTATACAAAAATAAATGGCCTGATTATATTGTTATGTTTATAGCTATTTTGGGCGTTACAATTCCAGTTTTTGTATTGGCTTCATTGATGCAATATGTGTTTGCGGTAAAGTTAGGCTGGCTTCCTCCTTCGGGCTGGGGTAAACCTAAGTATTTAGTATTACCTATCTTAGTACTCTGTTTTGGCCCTATTGCAACCTATGCTAGATATATAAAATCTAGTATGCTTGATACACTTGAGCAAGATTATGTACTTACAGCAAGAGCAAAAGGTTTGTCTGAAAGTAAGGTAATTATTAGACATGTTTTAAGAAACTCCATGTTACCAGCTGTTACTATGTTTGCTGGTAGTGTTGTCGGAATCTTTACCGGTTCATTTGTAACAGAAAAAATGTTTTCTATTCCTGGAATAGGTTTTTACTATATAAGTTCAATTAATAATAATGATTATACTATGATTCTTGGTACTACTATTTTTTATGCTGCTTTATTTGTATTAATGCAATTAATAGTTGATTTAGTATATGTATTGATAGATCCAAGAATTAGGATATCAAATGATAGTGTTACGGAGTAAAAAATTATGCAAACTAAAAAAAATATAGACCCATCTTCTTTTGAAATTATTGGAATATCAGATAATCATGGAGATACAATCTCTCGTCCACGAGTAGGTTATTTTAAAGATGCATGGAGGCGATTTAAAGAAAATAAGGTAGCATTAGTCTCTATGGTTATATTGCTTATTATTATAACAATGGTAATAATTGGACCTTATTTAAGTGGTTATAATTATGAAGAAGTAAACAAACTTGAAAGAAAGCAATCACCAAGTGCAAAACATTGGTTTGGAACAGATAAACTAGGTCGTGATTTATTTGCAAGAGTTTGTGTAGGTGGACGTGTATCAATAATTATTGGACTTGCAGGTGCTTTTATATCTTCGGTAATTGGTTGTATATATGGTGGAATCGCAGCTTATTTTGGTGGTAAAGTTGATACCATAATGATGAGAATAGTGGAAGTAATCATTAGTATACCATACTTAATAGTGGTTATTTTAATGTCTATTTTATTTAATAGTAAAAGTTTAGGTACTTTGATTTTAGCCATGACAATAACAGGCTGGTGTGGTATGGCAAGAATGGTACGGGCTCAAATGTTACAAATTAAAAGTGAAGACTATATTCTTGCTGCGCAAGCAATGGGAGTTAGCCCTTTAAAAATCGTTATGAAACATATGATACCCAACACTATTAGTGTTGTAATAGTATCTATTACTTTTAGAATACCGGGGTATATTTTTTCTGAGGCATTTTTAAGCTATATAGGGCTTGGAATACAACCCCCTGGAACTAGTTGGGGTGCATTAGCCTCATCTGCTCAAGGAGTATTTACGCACTATCCGTATCAACTCTTTTTTCCAGCGTTTATGATTGCTTTAACAATGTTATCCTTCACTCTTATGGGTGATGGTTTACGTGATGCACTTGATCCACGTTTACGAAAGTAGGTATTTTTATGAATAAAATCTTAGAAGTTAAAGACCTTAGAATTTCTTTTAACACTTATGCAGGTGAAATAAGAGCAGTAAGAGGAGTTGGCTTTGATTTAAAAAAACGTGAGACACTTGCTTTTGTGGGTGAATCGGGATGCGGAAAAACAGTGACAGCAAAGTCAATTATGAGGTTACTAAAAGAATCTGTAGCTGAAATAAAAGATGGTTCCAAAATACTCTATAATGGTGAAAATGTGTTGGAGATGAATAAAAAAAGACTGCAAGAGTATAGAGGTAATGAAGTTAGTATGATTTTTCAAGACCCAATGAGTTCGCTTAATCCTACAATGACTTGTGGAAAGCAAGTTATGGAGAGTTTAATACTTCACAGGAATTTAAATAAGGATGAGGCCAGAAAAGAAGCTCTCAAGATGTTTCATTTAGTACGTATTCCCGATGCTGAAAAAAGACTGGATTCTTATCCTCATCAGCTATCAGGAGGTATGCGCCAAAGAGTTATGATAGCTATAGCGTTAGCCTGTAATCCAAGTGTTTTAATAGCTGATGAACCAACTACTGCACTTGATGTTACAATTCAAGCTCAAATTATGGATTTATTAAGTGAGTTAAAAGAAGAGCTTAATATGTCAATTATTCTAGTATCTCATGACTTAGGAGTAGTAGCTAATTTTGCTGACAAAATTCAAGTTATGTATGCAGGACAAGTTGTTGAGCGAGGCAATGCCAAAGAAATATTTTACAATCCAAAACATCCATATACTTGGGCATTATTAAGTTCAATTCCTAAATTGGCTAAAAGTAGACAAGAGCTATATGCTTTAAAAGGAACACCGCCTGATTTAATATTACCTTTAAATCATTGTCCTTTTGCAGATAGATGTCAATACTGTATGAAAATTTGTCGTGAGCAAATGCCAATAGAAACCGTATTAACAGATAACCATAGATTATCATGTTGGTTAATGCATCCCTCTGCTCCTAATGTAGAACCTTTATATAAAAAGGAGAATATTTAACATGAGTGATAATATTTTAGAGGTTCAAAACCTTTGTAAGTATTTTAATGTAGGTAAAAATACTACCTTAAAAGCCGTTGATGATGTTAGTTTTGTAATAAAAAAAGGAGAGACTCTAGGGTTAGTTGGTGAGTCTGGATGTGGTAAAACAACATGTGGTAGAACTGTATTAAAACTATACGAGCAAACTGCTGGTCAGGTAACCTTTAATGGAGAAGATATAAGTAAATTTAATAAAAACGAAACGCTATCTTTTAAAAAAAATGCACAGATGATTTTTCAAGACCCTTATTCATCTCTTAATCCTAGAATGACAATTTTTGAGATTATTGCAGAGGGGCTTAATGTACATTTTAAATTATCAAAAAAAGAAAAAAGTAAAAAAGTAGATGAGATACTATACTCTGTAGGACTCACTAAAAGCTTTGGCAATCGCTTTGCCCATGAACTTTCTGGGGGGCAATGTCAACGCATAGGAATAGCTCGTGCATTAATAGTAGAACCAAAATTAATTGTTTGTGATGAGCCAATTTCAGCTTTAGATGTGTCTATACAAGCACAGATTGTTAACCTACTGATTAAGTTGCAAAAAGAACGAGATTTAACCTATTTATTTATTTCTCATGATCTATCAATGGTTAGACATATATCACACAGGATTGGAGTAATGTATCTAGGCAGTTTGGTTGAACTTTGTGATAGCGAAAAATTATTTGAACACACTTTACATCCTTATACTCAAATACTTTTGTCAGCTATACCTGATGCAGAGCCTGATCCTGCAAAACAAAGAAAACGTTTAATAATTGAAGGAGAAGTGCCAAGTCCTATAAATCCACCTAAAGCATGTAAGTTTTCAACTAGGTGTAGTTTTGCAACTGATATATGTAGAAAAGAACGTCCGGCTCTTAAAGAGGTTGAAAAAAATCATTTTGTTGCATGTCATCATTATAAACAGTTTTTATAAATGGTATAAACAAGTAATTAAAAATGGAGAATATTTATGAGAGTTTTAAACAAAACCATATTATTAACTTTAATAGTTATATGTGTATTAGGATTATGTGTTGGATGTAGTGACGAAAGTGAATTAGGTAAACTAAAAGATAAAGAGATTCTTAAAGCTATTAATAGTACTTGTGATAAATACTTTAATGAAAAAGAGTTTGTAGGAATGTCAGTCGCAATAATTAAGGATGGTAATGTTGCTTACTTGAATTATGGCAAGACTAGCGTAGATGTAGAAAAGGTAACAAAAAATACTATCTATGAAATAGCCTCCTTATCTAAACCTTTTGCAGGTTCATTATTAGCTTTTGAGTCTTTACAAGGAAAAGTTTCATTAGATGATTCAGTAAACAAGTATGCAGATTATCTAAAATCATATGAGTATAAGGACTCAGTTATGACGCTAAAACATTTAGCAACCCATTCATCTGGGTTACCTAGAATGCCTAGAAATTGGAGTTCAGGGCCAAATCCATATAAGAACTATACTAAAGAAAAATTAATAACATTTCTATCAAAAAATACATTGCATCGCAAACCTGGAACTTTATACGAGTATTCTAACCTTGGTTTTGGATTATTGGGGTGCATTTTGGAGGATGTTGAAGGTTGCACATATGAAGATTTGCTGAAAAAGAATATTTTTGATCCACTAAATATGAAAAGTACAGCAATCTATTTAAGCGAGCAATTACAAGCTCGAAAAGCTTTGCCATATTTAACTGGTAGTACAAAGGGATACGAGTGGGATTTTGATGCGCTGAAAGCATGCGCAGGTATAAAAAGTAGTACACGTGACTTAGCGCGCTTTATTGCAGCAAATCTTGGACAAATTGAGTGTGATGAAGAATTACAGAAGGCTTTTGATTTAGCAAAAGAAGTTCATTTTAGTGGTAAACAAACCATTGGTCTTGGATGGCGTTTAGCTAAAGTAAAAAACAAAACAATTCATGAACACGATGGTTTGGCTAGTGGTTATACCAGTTACTATGCCCTAGACATAGAGAATGGATTTGGTGTTGTGGTTCTATGTAATAGTGCTGATGGAGTTATTGACTTAGGTACTTCTTTAATGGAAATGCTTATGTCTGAATATGGCAAATAGCAAATCAGTTAGTAATTTTGGAGAATACAAATGATAAATCAAAACATAATAAATAAGATTTTACAAACTGCACTATCTTATGGAGGAGATTTTGCAGAAGTCTTTGTAGAAGATAAATTTAACACAGTTATAACAGTTAACAATAATATTGTTGAGAATGGTCTAGTAGCCAAAGATTATGGAATTGGAATTAGAGTTTTTTTTAACGATAAGTTTGTATATACCTATACAAGTGACGATTCGGAAAATAACCTTATAGAAATAACCAAAAATATTTGTAAAGTATTTAATAAAACTAGCATAAACCCAATGTCGCCACTATCAAATCTTAAAGCTTGTAAAATAGATGCAGAGAAATACTTTAGCAAAATTTCATATAAACAAAAGCTAAATGTTATAAATCAAGCTATATCTGCTGGATTGTCATCAAATAATGCAGTAAAGAGAATGATTGTAAGATATCTGGATCAAGAGCAGCATGTATTGATTGCTAATACAGAGGGTGTTTATAAAGAAGATAACAGACTAAAAACAAGGCTTTTTATTAATGCTTATGCTGAAAAAAATAACATAATTAATAAAAGCTATATGGGGCCAGGAGCCTCAATGGGTTTTGAGTTTTATGATACATTAGATATTGAGTGGTTTGCAAGAGAAGCAGCACGTTCAGCTTTAACCATAGCTGGTGCTAATTATTGCAAAGCTGGACAGATGAGTGTGGTAGTAGATAATGGTTTTTGTGGTCTGATGTTTCATGAGGCCTGTGGCCATAGTTTAGAAGCAAGTAGTGTAGCAAGAGGTAATTCTGAATTTTCAGGCAGACTATCCCAAAAGGTAGCCTCAGATGTTGTAACACTTATTGATGATGGCAGTATAGATAAAGCTTGGGGTTCATTAAATATTGATGACGAGGGAATGAAAACGAAAAAAAATGTATTAATAAAAAATGGTATTTTACAAGGATACATGATTGATAAACTCAATAGTAGAATAATGAACATGCAGCCTACTGGTTCTGCAAGAAGAGAATCATACAAATTTGCCCCTACTTCACGAATGACAAATACTTATATAGAGGCAGGTAAACACTCAAAAGATCAGATTATTTCTAATACTGATAAAGGATTATTTGTTAAATCAATAGATGCTGGTTCAGTTAACCCAGTTACTGGGGAGTTTAATTTTTCTGTATTAGAGTCATATTTAATTGAAAATGGAAAAATTACAACTCCTGTAAAGGGAGCTACATTAATTGGTAAGGGTGGGGAAATACTGAAGCTTGTTGATATGGTAGGAGATAATTTATGTATTGGTCAAGGATATTGTTTTGCGTCCAGTGGAGCATTATTTATTGGTGCAGGTCAACCTACAGTTAGAATCTCAAATATGACAGTAGGGGGAATGAGATAATGGTAAGTGAGTATTTTATTAGAAAAATAATAAAACGATGTAATACAGAGAATATCACTGATGTGGAGGTCTATTATCACAGTTCGCAGTCTGCTTCTATAAATGTTTTAGATGGTGAAGTCCAAAAATATGAGTTAGCTAATAATGAAGGCATAAATATTAGAGGTAATTATCAGGATAGATATAGTGAGACCTATATCGAGCAATTTCATGACAAAGCTATTACAGAGGCTATAAAAAACATTAAAAGTACTGCAGTGTTTAATAATAAAAAGGCTAAAAAAAGCTATTTGCAACAGCAAAATATTAATGATAGAAATATTAAGATTAGTGATACAAATATTGATTTAGTTATTCAAAAATTAAAAGAAACTCAAGACAAAGCCTACACTCTAAATGCAAAGATAAGCTCTGTACCTGTATGCTCATACTATGAGAACAAAGTTTCAATTGTAATCTTTAATGAAAAAGGTATAGAGTTAAAGAATGAATACAAGTATACAGTTGGATCTATAACTGTGGTAGCTAGTGAGTTAGATAATAAAAAGAGTGGATGTGCTAAGTCAATAAAAGAAGATTTTACTGATATTGATTATGATGCATTATTAGAAGATGCTATATATGAGGCAACAAGTATGTTAAGTGCTTCACCAATAAAAACAGGTAAATATAAAGTAATATTAAAGAATAGTGTTGTGGCTGATATCTTTTCATGTTTTTTAGATGTCTTTAAAATTGATTCAATAGAAAAGGGCAGTAGTAATTTAAAAGGTCAAGAAAATAAAAAAATAGCTGTGACAGAATTGAATTTATTTGAAGATCCAGATAGTGGGATATTTAAAAGAACATTTGATGATGAGGGAACAGAAACATTTAAGAAATATTTAATACACAATGGTGAGTTAAAAAATATTTTAACCAATGCATCACATAAACCTAAAAGACTAACAGGAAATGCTTTTAGAAACTCATATAAAAGTAATATAGCTATCTCAGCACTTAATTGCTATATTGAAAAAGGCAGTAAAACTACTGAAGAGATTATTTTAAGTATTGATAATGGAGTAATGATTACTAACATTGATGGACTGCATGCAGGCATAAATACTGTTACAGGAGATTTTTCGTTGATTTCAAATGGTTACTATATAAAGAATGGAAAATTAGTTCAGGCTATTAATCAAGTAACAACTAGCGGAAATTTCTATGATTTGCTATATAATATTTTAGATATCTCCTGTGATGTTAAATCCTCAATTATTAACGGAAGTTATTTTGAATCTCCTTCATTGCTTATTCAAAACTTAATGATTGGTGGTCTATAACTCTAGCTATTAATTAAAAATAATTAACAATTTGTAGAGCTGTTAAATCTCAAAAAATCAAAATAAAAACACTTTAAGTGCAAGAAAATACCTTGCACTTAAAGTGTTTATAAAAAAAACAGTAGTTAAAATGATGTTTAATTGTAATGTTTTCTAATTTGGCTATTGTATTTATACATATTCATTTAAATAATTATTACTTTTATTAAATAATCCAGTAAAATTCATAAAAGCAACCTCATCAAAAACTGTAATTAAACCCATTTCCCGAGAAATAATTGCTGATAAATATCCACAGCTAACTTGAGTTAGAGTTTCAATACCCATTTCTAGTTGAGGTTTATTAGTTGTTTGTAATGTAGTAAGCTGATTATTCTTAAGTTTTAGTAAATAACAGTTATTGTTTTCTGCAAGGTAATTATCAATTACCTTTATTGTTATTTCACATTTTTTTGCATTAGGTAAATTAAAATTTAAAAATTTTGCTACATTAATAATTCTGCCCATAATAAATGGAAAAATATTAATCTCGGTATGTTTGTTAATAGGTGTTATCTGCTTTAAAAAATCATTACTACATGTAATAATTTCTGCTGTGTCAGCCTGCATACTATGTTGATAAACAAAATTTAAAATGCCATGCAAAGTATTTAAATTTAAGTAACATAACTCTCTTATATAAAATGTATTTTCTTCAATTAAATAAGTAAAATAACCTGTATATTCGGTTAGGTCATTATCTTTTATTAAAAAAAGATTAATATTTTCACTAGCTAACTCCTTAATGAGCTCCTTAAAAAATTCTTCATCTCTCAGTAGCTTTATAAAAGTATTTCTATATTTCCTATTATAGATTTCCATTAAAATTCTGCTGTCTTCATGGCTAGCTTTTTTATAACTAACATTAATATGTTGTTTTTTACAGTTAGCAGTTTGGTAGTTAAAGCAAAGTTGTTCACAGATATAAGCAAACTGATATTTCAAATACAAACGAGAGTCAATTGCCATCATTAAAGCAAAGCTCTGACCTTTACTCTTAATAGCTTGCAGAGCAGCAGGTAATATTCTTTTCATTAATCCTATGCCCCGTTTATCTGGAAGGGTCGAAATACCTACAATATAGCTTGTATTTATAGTTTTATTTGCAACATGTAATTGGTATTGATTCATCTGTAATGAGGTAATAATTCTACTGTTCTCTTCAATTACTAAAGTGTTTTCAGGAATATACCTATTTTTAAAGTAGTAGTTAACGAACTGTTCACTATCATCAAAACAATACTGCCATAACTCTTTTATTTCTAAAAGGTCACTATTGTTAGCTAGTCTTAAATTCATCATTAATCACCTGTAATTTCGCTTATAATATACTTAGATACTAAATGTATTGGGTGATAAGAGAGTTTGGCTTTTCTCAACCCTTCTACCCCAACATCGTCTTCTCGATTAACATATTTTACATTAGGAAAGTTTTCGTTTAAAAAGACTTTATTTAGTACCTGATACAAACCTCTTATATGAGGGTTAGCTTTTTCGACATGTATTTGGGCCGTATCTTCGTTGAGAATACTTCCAATAGAAAATGCCTCAAGAACATTATCTATATAAATACCCCCAATTTTATAATTAAGTTTTTGATAGTTCTCTAAGAGGTTTTCAATGCCATCTTCTAAAGAATGACTTTTAAAATAAGAGTGTTTACCTGCTTCAGTTGTAGTTTTATCAAATTGCCATAGCTGTATTAGTTTACGACAATTTTCAAAATCTGCTTCTGTTAAGGCTCTATACTCGAAACGTTTCTCAAATGTTCTATAAAATTTATTTACATGATTACGTTTTTTTACGTATTTTCTACCTTTTAATGTTCTTAACTCTTCAGCATCATATACGTAATCAAAAAGATTGCGAACAGGCTCCTTGATAAACTGATTAGGAAATGTTTTAAGTAAGTAATTGGCATATTCTTCAGACGAATAGGCAATTATTAAAGGTATATTTTTGCTTTTAAAACACTCAATAAGTTTCTTAGAGCTCTCAAACCAGTTTTCTTGTTGGGTAACTGGCATAAACATATGTTTATATTGCTCACTAAACAAGTACAGTGTTTGATCATCTGTTATATATGAATATTTTTCTACAGGATCCCATAACATGAGTGTATTAAAATTATATTCACAAAGCTCATAATTGGCTTTATTTAAGTATTTTTCTATAATATTTCTATTATCTAAGTTGAGTTTTTTAAAAATAATAAAACCTCCCTGAAGTAACTAACTCTTTTATCTTATTACAAAAAAACACTATTTGTCAAAACAAACGTACGTGTTTGTAAAAGAGATTTTAACTAAATTTTAAATTGGTGAACATATGACCAGATCGGGTGTGGGTAGTTGACATTATTATAATTTAGATGTAACGATTTTATTCCACGATGTTCCATAAAACGTACTGTCAACTACGTGGAGGACTCGCCTAAAGGCATTGTGGAGTGGGTTTTGACTAGTCAAAACGGAGTGGGTTTGCTATGCAAACGGTGATTATACATATCGCTCTGCTCATGTGATTTAGCAGTACGATAGCAAGTATCTTTCCGTGTGAATATTGTAGTTTAAAATTGAGCAAAAAACATAATAAAAGAAATTTTAAGTAATTATTATAATAAAGTAACTTTTTATTTATCAATCACTAATTTTTAGCTATAGGTAAATGGTCTGTTAAGTTCAAATGATGAGTCCATTATATCTGACGAAGTGACCCAGTTATGCTGAGGAATTATTTTCTGACTCTTTTTGGGCTTTCAGCTACGGAAGTATCCGCGAAGTCCACCCCGTATCCCCTAGGGATACCCACCCCACGAAGCCGATAGGCGAGTCCACCCCATAACCCGCGGGTTATCCACACCAAAACAGAGGGCTAGCTTATAAGCTAACCCCCATTATAATTACTATTCAATTACAACTTCTTTTTCCTTAATTCCACCACGCTCTGAAACCACAGTAATTCTAACTTTCTTTTCACATTCGTCAGTGAACTTAACCAGCCATTTTAGGCGTTTAGCACAATGGGCAGGTTTGCCAAAGTAATAAGACCTTTTTTGCTGACCAGCAGAAAAACCTTGTAGATAACCAATGTTTGTTTGTAAGGTCCCACTTAGTAGTTTCGCTGTATCAGTCAGAGAAATTCTAACTAAATCTTCTCGAACAGCCTTTTGCTTTTGAGCTTGCTCACTAATACTAGTACCCATATAACCGTGATTAGAAACTAAAGCTTCTATTTCATATACATTGTTTTCTATTTTGGTAACTTCAGTTTCATCAATATGAACCTGCGGTAGTGATAAAGCATAAGACAATGAAAACTGGGTCATTTTATAACACTCTTGCTCTAGGAACTTTAGTGGTGGATTTTGACGACAGTCTTTAATTTTCCAGCCACCAACTTCAACTTTACCAAGTTGGGGGTGATCTACAGTGTGCCAGTTAATAAAGCCTTTGCCCATAAGTTCTTTATCATTCCACTGTAATAGCTTTAACTCGAGTTGTTGCTCTTCTTCTTTGCTCATTTTTTTCATGAACTTCTTTTTGAGTTCTGGAGCTGCTCGGCCAACAGCATCCCATAATTCTGGAGTAAAGGCGTATAGCCCTTTAGCCTCAAAGCACCAATCATCAAGTACTCCTGACCAAATATCTCCATAACAACAGATTACAGGGTAGCCAGTTACTTGGGTACCTATATCACCTAATACCTCATACATTGCTAGGTCAGACTTGGCAAAATTTTTATCTGCTATGGTACTATGGGGTCTAAATAAAACGCCCCCTGTTGTGTGATAAAGCAAAACTCCTGCAATATTATTATGTCTATCAATAAACTCAACTTGATTACGTGTTTCGGGCTCAGATAATGGAAATGGTCCTGACCCAGGTGTATGAGGGCTATAACCAGCTGGGAAGTTACGGTTTAAATCAAGCCCATACTTAGTGTCTATACTCTCAAAAGGATATTTAACTTCATTAGCTAACTCACCTTTATCATTCTTTAATACCCCTTCTGTATACACATGATAAAATGGACCATTAAAATCAAAAGGTGATCTTTTTATCATCATGCGATTATCTTGATGGCTTATTTTCCATGCTCCATGTTTGTCATCTCTTATTCGCATTAATAGTATTCTGCCATCTCCATTAATATCCTCTGCATGTAAACCAGCAGGGTCTTCATCTTTTCTATAAGTGGGATATGGTCTTACACTACTACGCAATTTAGTAGCAGTAGTTAAGTACAGCTCAGCTCCATCAGGATTTATTCTGGGTAATATATAAAATGTTTTTGTATCAAGTAGAGTTTTTATCTTTTCTTCACTTGAGGTTAATAATGTATTTATTAAATGTAAAGCAGCCATAGAGCCTGTAACTTCACCAGCATGAATATTACCATCTATATACATAGCAGGTTTAGTTTCTGGGGCACCAGTTTCAATATTGGTAATAGTCATAGCCCATACATTTCTACCTTCATAGCTTTTGCCTATACTATTTAAAGAGGCGTACTGGGGATATGTTTTAGCCCATGTTTGCAACAGATTAGTTATCTCATCATAAAGTAAGTATTTTTCAAAATTCAACATTTCTATCCCTCCTAAAATGCTAATTCTAGATATTAATACTTAATCCTGCTTAACCCTAACTAAATTAAAAGGGTGAGGGCTTTTATTGGTATTTGGCTTGTTAGTTTTTGAAATTGATGTATAATATGACATACTAACTCCATAAATTTAAAGACATAAACTTTTAGAATAAGTTTATCAGGAGGGACATTCATGAAAAAAAGAAGTTGGATTAAATATTTAATTATTATAGCGGTTGTTTTGGTAATTGCATGGTACCCAACTGGCTACTACTGTATGTTTCCAGGTGAAGCGCTTAATTTAAATGAGGTTATTACTGGTGGAAAATATGAGCCTGAAACATCGTTTCATATGACTACTGTGACAATGGTTAGAGCCAATTTGCCAATATTGATTTATGGCAAATTAAATTCTAGTGCTAGGGTATTGCCCGAAAAAAGTGTGATACCACAAGGTTGGGATGTTGAGGAGTATAATCAGTATAATAGATACCAAATGCAAAATAGCCATAATAACGCTAAACAGGCATCAGCTAATTGGCTTAATGTTCCTTATTCTATACAAGAGGGGCATGTTAAGGCAATAAGGGTTATCGAAAACTCTCCTGCAAACAATGTTTTGCAGTCACAGGACATTATACTCTCAATAAATGGGGTGAGTTTTAATAGTGTTAGTAAAGCCATTGAAACACTTACAACACATAAACCTAATGATAAGGTTTCTATGATAATTGAAAGAAACAGTGAGCAAAAGGAGCTTGAAATAGTTTTAGGGAAACATCCCGATGATGAATCTCGAGCATTTTTAGGGGTTACCCTTATTAATGAAGACCGTAAAATAGATTTTACTGGTGACAATAAAATTACAATTGAAACAGGTAATATCTCTGGTCCGTCAGCAGGATTAATGATGACTATGGAGATTATTAACAAAATGATTGAGACGGATATAACAAGTGGTAAACAGATTGCAGGTACTGGTACCATAGATGGATCTGGTAAGGTTGGTAAAATTGGTGGCATTAATCAAAAGCTTATTGCTGCACATAAAAAAGGTATAGAGATTTTCTTTGTTCCAAAGGATAATGTAGAGGAAATCACTTTACCTGAGAGTAAATATGAGGGCATGGCTTTAGTTACCGTAGAAACCTTACAAGACGCCTTAGATTATTTAATGAACAACGAACGGGTAGCTCATATCCTGCCTATTGTGGCTTAAATTACTTTTTAGCATTAAATTATATAAATCAGTAGCCCTTAAATCAAGGCTCCAAAGCTGTTTGCTAAACCTAGTGTTTGGCAAGTAATGAGCGGGTCGTTGAATTACATCACAAGAGAGACGAGAGCGCCATTTTTTTATAATGGTGCTTTTTGCTTTTTTCATTCCTAATATACGTAAATAAGGCAGTTTCTCTACGGCTAATGCTTCATTATAAATATCCTTTGTTATATTTAAAAGTAGCCTAATCAAAACTCTTTTTATGCGTGAGCTTTGATATCTTTTTGAGGTGCAGGCTTCTATAAAATCATTTATGTTAGAGTGTTTACGGGCATTATTTATTAGTAACTCTGGCATACCAGTTTCAATCTCTGGATAACTACAGAAATCATTTATCTCAGCACGTCTTAGTAAAGCTAGCAGTACATCACTGTAATTATGCAAACTAATGGCAGGCTGTTCTGTACTAAAGCTACGGGTTAGTATGTCAAAAGAAAAACTGGGCATTAGTGGTTTTACTAGCTCTAAATTAGGCAATACTTTTCTTATAGCAGTAGCACTTGCTAAGCTGCTATTAACATTTGTGCTATTGTAGTTTTCACCTATTCTTTGTACCAAGTAAGGTTTAATGTCGCTATTCAGTTTTAACAGTGCTTTTAAATAATTTACAGCTAAAATGTTGTTAGAGCCCAATAGGATATCTGTTGCTTTTGGTATTAGCGATATAATAGCACTAGTATGTGCTTTAGCAAAAGCCAGCCCTTGTGCTAAATTTTTATGAAGTAATTGTTTATATTCGCTAGGTTCATTAATAGACATTTGGGCAATGTTATGTAAGGTAGTTAAATCAGTGTTTTCAGCTCCACAAACAAAGCAGTTTGCTTTAGCAGTTTTAAGGGTTAAAACAGATCCATAGGCAAACCCATAGGCACTGCTGCATGAATATACGGTAGGTAGCTCAATAACAAGGTCTGCACCAGCCTCTAAGGCCATTTTTGTTCTTGCCCATTTGTTTATAACTGCTGGTTCACCTCGTTGAACAAATGAACCGCTCATTACAACAATAATTAGGTCCGCAGAGGTTAATTCTTGGGTTTTTTGCAAATGATATAAGTGCCCATTATGAAATGGGTTATATTCAGCTATTATACCTGCTATATACATGTTGACTCACCTTCATAGATTCGTTATACTTATTCTGTTGTAATCATGGCATAAAACTTTATTAATTACAAACATAAGTTAGGTAATTACATACACTAAGGGGGAAAAGTTGTGAAGATATTAGTTATAAATTGCGGTAGCTCATCGCTCAAATACCAAGTATTCAATATGGATCAAGAGCAAGCTTTGGCTGCTGGTAATGTAGAGAAAATAGGTAGTGAAGGTTCTTTTATTAAATATAAGTCTCATACAGGATATAAATCTCAAACTGAGCATGAAATTAAAGACCATAGTGATGCTATTAAATTAGTATTTGAGGTATTAACAGATAAAGAAAATGGTGTTATTGCAGATGTATCAGAAATAGATGCTGTAGGACACAGAGTAGTTCATGCAGGTGAGAAATATGCAAGTTCAGTATTAATTACTGACGAAGTTAAAAAAGCATTACGTGAGTGTATTGAGTTAGCACCACTTCACAATCCACCAAATATCACTGGTATTGAAGCCTGTGAAAAGTTAATGCCAAACGCTAAACATATTGGTGTATTCGATACAGCATTCCATCAAACTATGCCAGAAATGACTTATTTATACGGTGTTCCATATGAGTATTACGAAAAGTATGGTGTTCGTCGTTATGGTTTCCACGGAACATCTCATAAATATGTTACTCAACGTGCCGCTGCGATGTTAGGTAAAGATATTAAAGATGTTAACATTATTACTTGTCATTTAGGCAATGGTGCAAGTGTTACAGCAGTTAAAAATGGTCAATCTTATGACACAAGCATGGGCTTTACTCCATTAGAGGGTTTAATCATGGGTACTCGCTGTGGTGACATGGATCCAGCTATTGTTCCGTTTTTAATGGACAAAGAAGGATTAAATACAGATGAAATCAATAAAGTGATTAACAAAAAATCAGGGGTTTTAGGCGTATCTGGTGTAAGTAATGACTTTAGGGTTCTAGAAGAGGCTGCAAATGAAGGTAATGAAAAAGCAAAAGTTGCGCTAGATATGTTTGCATATCGTGTACGTAAGTATGTAGGATCTTATGCTGCAGCAATTAATGGAGCAGAAGCTATTGTATTTACAGCAGGTATCGGTGAAAATAGTGCAACTATTCGTAAAATGGTTTGTGATGGTTTAACATATTTAGGTGTGGACATTGACCCTCAACTTAATGGTAAAAGAGGCGAAGAGTTAGACATTAGTACAGCAACTGCTAAAGTAAAAGTTTTAGTTATTCCTACTAATGAAGAGCTAATGATTGCTCGTGATACTAAAGAAATAATTGAAAACTTATAGACTTTTCCTTGACGATATAAGAATTAGTAAGTATAATAGCCGGAGTGTGATATTGTGACAACAATTGTAAGTTTACGACTTGAATCAGGTCAGTCCGAAACACATAATATGCATATTGTGTTAGCTGAGGATGGAGTAAAAGCTAAAGCTGATACAATTGTACATGTAGCATTAGAAGAGTTTGGTATTATGATTAGCGTATCTATTGATGCAGATATAGAGTTGGTTTGCTCAAGATGTGTTGAAACTTATACTAAAAACTTAAAACTTGAGCATAGTATTATTCTATCTCAATCTGAAAAAGGTTGGGAGATGGATGATGATACTTTAGCGATGGGCGTTGTCAATTTAGCAGAGAATAACATTGACATAAAAGAACTTGTAAGACAGCTATTAGTTGAAAGCCAAGATATGCGTCCCCTATGCTCAGAAGAATGTAAAGGTTTGTGCCCAGTGTGTGGTATTAATCTTAACAATGGAAGTTGCAATTGTGATGATAAATTTCAAGATCCACGCTGGTCGAAATTAAGAAATATAAGCTTTACAAGTAAAGGGGAGGTGTAGAAATGGCTGTACCTAAGCAGAGGAAATCACGTGCTAACAGTCGCATGGGACGTTCTCATTGGAAATTAAATGCAAAACAATTAGCTGAGTGCCCAGAGTGCCACGAGGCAAAATTACCTCATAGAATTTGCCCATCATGTGGTTACTACAAAGGCAAACAAGTTAAAGAGGTTAAAGAATAAACAGATATAGTATTTTATACTACTTATTTGTACCCAAAAAAAATATATCAAAAACCGACTGCAAAGCAGTCGGTTTTTTGATAAAATAAGTAAGTAAAATTGAAAGCTAGCTTTAAGCTTAGCAAAGGGGAGATATTATGGTCCGTATTGCTATAGATTGCATGGGTGGTGACGGTGGTCCCCAAACAATGATAAAGGGAGCTCTGCAAGGAAATATTCACCTTAAAGATACCCATTTAATTTTTGTAGGGCCCAAAGATCAACTGAACTCTATTATAAGTAATACAGAAAAACAGAATCAACTTACATACGAAGTAGTTGATGCTCAAGATGTTATTACCAATGAAGACTCGCCAGGTTTAGCTGTACGTAGAAAAAAAGATTCATCTTTAGTAAAAGCTGCAAATTTAGTTAAAACTAAAGAAGCTGACGCTTTTATTACTACTGGCAGTACTGGGGCCTATTTGTCGGCTGGGTTATTAATTGTTGGTAGAATAAAAGGCATAAGAAGACCAGCTTTAGCTGCTGTTTTACCAAATCTAGAGGGTGGTGGTAAAGGCTCACTATTTTTAGACTGTGGTGCTAATATGGATGCTACTGCAAACGATTTGGTAAATTATGCAACTATGGGTGATGTGTATGTAAAACGTATGTTAAAAAAACCTAATCCAACAGTAGCTTTATTAAATGTTGGAACAGAAGATAAAAAGGGTAATGAAGTAATTAAAAAAGCCTTTTTAGAACTTAAAGACACAAAATTAAACTTTATTGGTAATATTGAAGCACGTGATATGATTAACTGCCCTGCAGACATAGTTGTTTGTGACGGGTTTGCAGGAAATGTCGCATTAAAGACTTTTGAGGGTGCTGCTAAATCATTATTAAAAGAATTAAAAGGTATTTTAACTACTGGTTTAGTAAATAAATTATGTGGAGCAGTTTTAAAGCCTTCTTTATTGCGATTGAAGGAGAAGTTAGATTACAATAAGCAGGGTGGAGGATTTCTACTAGGCTTAAAAGGCTTATGTATTAAATGTCATGGTAGCTCTACTCCAGATGCTATTCAAGTTGCAGTAGAACAGGTTTACCATTCTATAAATAACGACATAATAAATAAAATTACAGCAGAACTAAAAAGTAATATTTAGGAGACAATTATGACAGAAAAAATATTTAGTAAACTACAGAGTATTTTAGTTGAAAATTTATCAGTGTCAACCGAAGAAGTAAATATAGATGCTAACTTTAGAAATGACTTAGGTGCAGATTCACTAGATTTAGTAGAAATCATTATGGCAGTAGAAACAGAATTTGATGTAGAGATTAATGATGAAGAGATTATGAAAATTGAAACAGTAAGAAATGCTGTAGATATTTTAAGTTCTAAGATAAAATAATGAATAGAAGTAAACAGCTAACAAAACTTGTTGAAAATAACTTAGGTATTAAGTTTAACAACACCCAGCTGTTACAAGAGGCCTTAACCCACAAATCGTATGCATTTGAACATGATTTAGACTTTAGTTATGAAAGATTAGAGTTTTTGGGAGATGCAGTATTAGAACTAGTTATAAGTGAAGAACTATATAAAAGATATCACAGTTTTACAGAGGGACAATTAACTCGGTTAAGAGCAAATATCGTTCGTCAAAAAAGCCTTGTGAAAATTGCACGTCAATTAAACCTTAGCACTCTTGTTTTATTGGGTAAGGGTGAAAAGTTAGCTGGTGGAGAAGAACGTAAATCTTTACTAGCAGATATTTTAGAGGCTATTATAGGAGCTCTATATTTAGACCAAGGCTTTATAACTGCTAAATCTTTTATATTAAAAAACTTTGTTGATGCTATTGAGGTAACCAATAAAGGGATGTTAGATGATTATAAAACACGGCTACAAGAGCTACTGCAAAGTAAATCTACTAGTGTGAAGATTGCCTATAAATTGCTAAGTAGTGAGGGGCCAGATCATAACAAAAAATTTACTGTTGGTTTATATATTAATGGCATTTTTAAAACTAGTGGTGAAGGCAAAAGTAAAAAGGCAGCTGAGCAGCAGGCAGCTGGGGTAATGTTAAATAGAATTAAGTCTGGTGAAGAAATTGGTTTATAATTAACAATTAGGTAATGGGAGCTATCGAGAAGATTTACAAGCAAAAGAATTTATAATGCTAAAGTGAATTTTGCCGATAGCTTTAAACCTTACTGTTTATCAGATTGTGGCTAGAGAATTGCATGGGTGGGGAGATTAGATGTATTTATCAAAATGCATTATAAATGGATTTAAGTCATTCGCAGACAAAACGGAAATAGATTTTAGTAAAGGTCTTTCAGCTATTGTTGGGCCCAATGGAAGTGGTAAAAGTAATATTTACGAGTCAATAATGTGGGTACTAGGCGAGCAGAGAGCTAAGAGTTTACGTAGTAATAAAATGGAAGATGTAATATTTGCAGGTTCATCAGCACGATCTGAAGTTGGTATGGCTGAAGTAGAGCTAGTTATTGCTGATCCAGAGTGTGAATTAATGGGTATTGCAGAGGTAAGAATTACTCGTAGATTATTTAGAAATGGTCAGAGTGAATATTACATAAATGGCAAGCCTTGTCGTTTAAAAGATATCGCAAAAATTCTTGCTAATACTGGTATTGGTAAGAACTCATATTCTTTTATAGGTCAAGGTAAAATTGAGGAAATCCTCAAATCTCGTCCCCATGAGTTAAGGTTATTATTTGAAGAAGCCGCAGGTATAGCCCACTATAAAGAGCAAAAGTTTTCAACTCAAGCTCAGCTTAATAAAACACAAGATAGTATTCAGAGAATAGATGATTTAATTGATGAATTGCAGATTGATGTTGAAAACCTAAGGGTAAGAGCTGAAAAAGCAATAAAACATCAAGACTTAACAAGTGAATTAAGTGAGGTTAGTAAAGAGTTAATAATTAGCGAATTTAATATTTCTTTTAATAAGCTTAATAATATAAAGCAAAAACTAAAAACTCTAAAATATGATTTATCTACTAATGAAATTGAACAAGAAAGTTTAAATAATATACTGTTATTAGGTGAAACTAAATTAACTGAATTAAGCGAAGTGAAAAACGAATACGAAAAAGATATTATTAGATTAGATAATACCGTTGAAAACTACAAAAATAAACTTGCAGAGTTATCTGAAAACCTTTCCGAAATTAACAACTCATTCGATAATAAAAGCAATGAGAAAACCGAACTAACTCAAACACAAAGCAGTACTGCTGCTCAAATAGAAAACACTAAGCGCGATATTAAGGTGCTTAGTTATAGTTTAAATAATAATAATCAGCAGGTAGTAGATTTAACAGAGCAAATTAAGCTTTTAAAAGAGCAAATAACTGAATTAGATATAATTAGTCTTGAGCAAGAAAAAAGTAGTTCTGAGCAAAAAATAGGCTCTTTGTTGCAAAAAGCAGATAATATTAGTGAAAGAATAAACTTAGAAAATGAGCAACTTAACACTAACTTGGTACGCTACGATGAACTTGTAAATAAATACAAAATTGATTCAAATTTATTAAATGAGTTAAAAGAAAAACTTAATCACAGTAAAGATACTTATGCTAAAAGTAGTAAGCAGGATTTAGAATTAACAAAAATAATTAAGCAAAACCAACAGCAGCTTAATGAACTTTCACAAAGGTTAGTTAATTTAAGAGAGCAAAAAAGAAACTTGTTTTCGGAGTTAACTCTAAATCAAAAACTTAAGAGTGAATATACTGGCTATTATGCTGGTGTAAAATCAGTTTTACTGGCAAAAAAGAATAACCCTAGTAACTACCAAGGTTTAGTTGGGGTAGTAGCGGAGTTAATTAATGTGCCCGAAAATTTACAAGTAGCAATTAGTGCTGTGTTAGGTGGACAATCTCAATACTTGGTAAGTGAGACTGCCCGTGATGCAACTAAAGCTATCAACATGCTTAAAGAAAAACGGGCCGGTAAAGCAACGTTTTTACCCCTAGACCGAGTTGTTCCTCGTATTAACACTATACCTAATCCAGTTCAAAATAATCCCAACTTTATGGGACGAGCAATTGACTTAATTGATTATGAAAATAAGGCAGAAATAGCCATTAAATATCTCTTAAATAATGTACTAGTGTTTAATTCTGTAGAGTCAGCATTGCAGGCTTCTAAGCTTAAACTAACCCAGTTTTTAATAGTAACAACATCGGGAGAAGTTTTTTCAGGAAAGGGTTTAATTTCTGGAGGCCGTAATAAAAAAGATCATAATGCAGAACTAATTGCTAGAAATAAAAAAATAGCTAAACTGCAAGCAGGTTTACAGCAAAACCAACAGCAGTTAGCTAACTGTGAAAATAGTGGTATGGCTTTAAAAAATCAGCTTAAAAAGCAAGTTACAGAGCTAGAGAACTTAAAAAAGCAACTCATAGAGCTTAGTAAAAGTATAACCCACCTCGAGAAACAAGAGTTTTTTACTCAGACTTTAATCAATAAAATGAATGAAGAAATGGTGTCATTAAAAAACAAAGAAGCCAAGCTTGGTGAGAGCATAAGATTGCTAAATTTAGAACTTATTAGTACGAATGATTTAATTAAAAGTAGTAGTGGCAACCTACAAGCAAGCAATGATGAACTAAGCAAAGCTAGAGCGTTAATGCTTGAATATAACCAAAAACAAAGTAAAGAAGCTGAGCTTAGGGCAGAAATAAGATTGCTTGAGAATAAAATATATAACTCTAAGGAAAACATTAAAACCTTAGAGCAAAACAAAGAAACTATCGATAAACAACTTAGTAAACTAACTGTAGAGCTTAATGCACAGCAACAAAAAATAAATGAAATTCAAGAAACCTATAATCATAACCTATTTGAGTTTGATGAGTGGCAGCAAAAGCTCTTTACCAAAACCGAGAACCTAAAAGAAGTTACTAGTAATTTTATTAAGGCATCAGAACAACAAGTAACCAATGGAGACAAGCTCAAAACTTTACAAATAAATAAAGAGCAAATTAATAGAAGTTTGCAAAGGTATGATCGTAGGTTAGTAGAGCAAGAAACAATTCACAAATTTATTGAGGCAGAACTATATCAAGCTAACATTAATAAAGATGAGTGTTTAGTAGATAACAATATTACCACAAAAATTGTTGAGCAGCTTAAACTCAAAGTGAACAAATTAAAAAATATGATTAATAATTTAGGTGACGTTGACTATGGCGCAATAGCTGATTTAAAAAGAAGAGAAGAGCGGATTTCATTCTTAAATCAGCAAAAAAGTGATTTAGAAGACTCTAAACAAAAGTTAGCTGAGGTTATTAACGAAGTTGATAAAATTTGTTATGATAAGCTAGCCGAAACCATTGAGGTAGTAAGAGCTAATTTTAAAGAGATTTATATTGAGCTATTCCAAGGGGGATATGCCGATATTTATTGGGATAATGAAGAGGATATATTTAGTAGTGGTATAATCTTAAAGGTATCACCACCAGGTAAAAAAGTTCAAAATATGGATCAACTGTCTGGTGGAGAGAAGTCATTAACAGCAATAGCATTACTTATGTCATTTACAAAAATGAAAACCTCCTCGTTCTGCATATTTGATGAGGTTGATGCTGCTCTTGATGAAACCAATAATATAAGACTTGCAAGCTACTGGCAAACTATATCTAAAACAACACAGGTTTTAGCAGTAACTCACTCACGCCATACTATGGTACATGCAGATAACTTATATGGTGTTGTAATGCAAGAAAAAGGTGTGTCAAAAATTATAAGTGTAACACTCGATTAAAGAAAGGGATTTACAAATGGGACTTTTTGATTCGTTAAAAAAGGGTTTAACCAAAGCGCGTAGTAATTTCACAACCAAAATACTAAAAACCTTTATGCAACATAAATTTGTTACTGAGGAGCTGTATGAAGAGCTCGAAGAGGCTCTAATTACTGCCGATGTAAGTGCAGAATTAGCTATGGATATATTAGATAAGCTCAAAGATAAAGCAATTGAAAAACGAATTACTGATACCTTAGAGCTATATGAGTTATTACAAGAAGAAATGTCGGAGCTTATTCCTCAGTCTTCGCCATTACAAATAAATCAAAAGAAGATGAACATAGTTTTAGTTGTAGGGGTTAATGGAGTAGGAAAAACAACCTCAATCGGCAAAATTAGTGGCAAGCTGGTCCAAGAAGGTAAAAAAGTTATGTTAGTAGCAGCGGATACCTTTAGAGCAGCTGCGGCAGACCAATTAAGTATATGGGCAGAGCGAAGCGGTAGCTTAATTGTAAGACACGGCGAAGGGGGAGACCCTGCTGCAGTAATATATGATGCTATCCACTCAGCCCGAGCAAAAGACATAGATGTACTTTTAGTAGACACAGCTGGACGTCTACACAATAAAAAGAACCTCATGAATGAATTGTCTAAAATTCATAAGGTACTTAATAGAGAAGTACCAGGTGCTCCACATGAAACTTTATTAGTTATTGATGCTACGACCGGTCAAAATGGACTAATGCAGGCTGAGGCATTTAATGAGGCAGCAAATATAAGTGGATTAGTACTAACAAAAATGGATGGCACCGCAAAAGGTGGTATTATCTTTAATATCTCTAAAGAGTACAATATACCAGTTAAATATGTATGTATAGGTGAAAAAATAGAAGATATGATTCCGTTTGATCGTGAAGAATTTATTAGAGCTCTCTTCAGCAAAGAAGAATAGGGGCCTACTTTTCTTTCCACGGAGGCTTCCATAATCACATCTATCTCTTCGTTGCACAAAAAAATCTTCACCAAGATATATTAGTCATATTATCTTGGCAAAGATTTTTTTTTACGCCTTGATGTAGAAGCAATTCTGTAAGCCACGGCTTAATGAGGTGTTCATTTAGCTAGACTCTAGGACTCGGTGTGCTTCGCACATCGTGGAGTGGGTATGTGCTTTGCATATGGTTGGTATACGTTGCGCTATGTTTACAGGTTGTAAAAATGATACTCAAAATCGTTACCTTAATAAACCTGTCTAGTTAGTAACAGAATTGTAGGGTCGGGGTTATCCCGACTGCTGCTGTTGTTAAGCTCGATTTATAAACCTGCAATTATCGTAATAACGATAACTAACCTTTATATTCTTGGTGTCTTCGTGGTTTTGAAAGTTATTTCATTCCTCCTTTTTTTAATGCGCTGCGCAAGCGAGCATGAATCCCGTGAGCTATACGTTTTACGGAACGAAGTGGAGTAAAATCGTTACCTTAAACTCAATAATATTAAGCGAACCCCGTAACTGCTTAGGCAGTTACCCACC
This sequence comes from Clostridium sp. 'deep sea', assembly GCF_014931565.1. Classification (NCBI taxonomy): domain Bacteria; kingdom Bacillati; phylum Bacillota; class Clostridia; order Eubacteriales; family Clostridiaceae; genus Clostridium; species Clostridium sp. 'deep sea'. The sequence continues at coordinate 940,929 of NZ_CP063353.1, read as the reverse complement.
CCACGAGCCTTTAGGCGAGTCCACCCCATATTCTGTTCCACAGAATATCCACCCCAAAATTGAATAAATAGCTCCATGAAGAGCTATTTGTAAACAATTTTCCTATGTCAAGTAAATATACATTGACATTTGATAATGTTTTTGAGAAGTAGTTGCTCTCTACGTTGTACGGATATTTATTTACTCCAACGTACGCCTGTACTATTTCCATAAATAAATATCCTAGCGCCTTGACAGCAACTATTCTCAAAAGCTTTCAAATTGCTGATAAATCAACAATTTAAAATGTCAAGTGAAAATACTTGACATTTGATTTTTTACTGTTAAAATATATAGTTGTGCAAGGAGGCAAATAAAAATGCTTGAACGTCTTACAGAATTGAACTTATTACTTGATTTCTATAATTCGTTGCTTACTTCAAAGCAAAAGTTTGCTCTTGAAATGCATTATTCTGAGGATTTATCTTTAGGAGAAATCGCTGAGAATCTTAATATTAGCAGGCAAGCCGTTCACGACCTTATACGGCGTGGAGAAAAATTACTTAAAGAATATGAGAATAAATTAGGCTTAGTGCAAAAATATTTAAAACGCCAAAAAATAGTTAAAGAGATAAAGCAATTAATCAGCAATAAAAATAACGAACATATATGTACTCTACTTAATCAAATTGTAGATTAGGAGGTGAAATGATGGCATTTGAAGGTCTGGCTGCAAAGTTACAAGATACATTTAAAAAATTACGCGGAAAAGGCAAACTTACTGAAAAAGATGTTAAAGAAGCTTTACGAGAAGTTAGAATGGCTTTATTACAAGCCGATGTTAACTACAAAATAGTTAAGAATTTTATTAAAAACATTCAGGAAGTTGCTGTAGGTGAAGGGGTCTTAAAGAGTATAACCCCAGGTCAGCAAGTTATTAAAATTGTACACGATGAATTAGTAAAACTACTTGGTTCTAAAGTTAGTAAATTAGAACTTAATGGACCAAAACCTCATGTCATTATGATGGCTGGTTTACAGGGTGCTGGTAAAACAACACACAGTGGAAAACTGGCTGCTCATTTACGCAAAAATGGTAGAAATCCCATGTTAGTAGCTTGTGACGTTTATCGTCCTGCTGCCATTGAGCAGCTAAGGGTTGTAGGCAAACAAATTGATATACCTGTTTTTGGTAAGGATAATGAAAAATCAGTAGTTAAAATAGCTAAAGAGGCTCGTGAATATGCCATTGAGCAGGCTCACGATATTATAATTGTAGATACCGCAGGGCGTCTGCATGTTGATGAAAACATGATGACGGAGCTGCAAGACTTAAAAAAGCTATTAAACCCCGATGAAGTATTATTGGTAGTAGATTCAATGACTGGTCAGGATGCTGTTACTGTAGCAGACACCTTTAATAAAGAGATAGGTATTACAGGTGTAATGATGACTAAGCTCGATGGAGATACCCGTGGTGGTGCGGCGTTATCTATACGTGAGGTAACAGGTTGTCCAATTAAGTTTGCTGGTATGGGGGAAAAGATGAACACCCTAGAGGTTTTTTACCCAGAACGTATGGCCTCAAGAATTTTAGGAATGGGTGATGTCTTAACCCTTATAGAAAAGGCTCAAAATTCATTTGATATTGAAGAAATGCAGAAAATGGAAGAGCGCATTAGAAAAGAACAGTTTACTTTCGATGATTTTTTAATTCAGCTCAAACAAATGAAAAATATGGGTCCACTTGATCAAATGATTGGTATGATACCAGGAATGAGCAAGGTTAAACAACTAAAGAATTTACAGGTTGACGAAAAAGATTTAAAACACATTGAGGCAATTGTAACATCAATGACTTCTGAAGAGAGAGTCAAACCTGAAATTATTAATGGCAGTAGACGTAAGCGTATAGCCAAAGGAAGCGGAACATCTGTTCCCGAAGTTAATCGCTTACTAAAACAGTTTTCCCAAACTCGCCGCATGCTTAAGCAAGTTAATCAACTTGGGCGCGGTGGGAAAAACAATAAATTTAAATTTCCATTTATGTAGGAAGGAGGTGTCGTGATGGCAACAAGAATTAGACTAAAGAGAATGGGTGCAAAGAAAGCTCCTTTTTATAGAATCGTAGTAGCTGATTCAAGAGCACCTCGCGATGGTCGTTTTATTGAAGAGATTGGTTTCTATAACCCAACACGTGAGCCTGTAGAGTTAAATGTTAAAGTTGAGAGAGCACAACATTGGTTGAGTACAGGTGCACAGCCTTCTCAAACAGTAAGAACTTTATTGAAAAACGCTGGTGTATATGGCGAGGAGGCTTAGTAATGAAAGGTATAGTAGAATTAATTGCTAAAGCTTTAGTTGATAATCCTGATGAAGTTAAAATTGAAGAAAAAAAAGACGACCGTGGTCTGTTAGTTGAACTTCGTGTTTTAGAAGAAGACATGGGGAGAGTAATTGGCAAACAGGGTCGTACAGCTAAGGCTATTAGAACAATAGTTAAAGCTGCTGGCTTAAAACAAGGTAAACATGTCTGGGTTGACATAGACATGAAAAACTAGGATTAAACATGCAACTTAATTCGATCACTGTAATTACCAATACTGCTGTTAAAGCTGTTGTTACAGATAAACTTAAAGAAGTTACCCATAAAACATTTGTTAAAAAGCTGAAAGAGCTTGAGCATCAAAAAGAGCAAGTAATGTTTCAAAAACAAATGTTTACTAAAAAGTTAGAAGCTGATCAAAATCAGTTAAATACTTATTTAGTAAAGATAAATAAAGTTGAAGCAGAGCTTAATGCAAAAATTTCTCAATATAATGAACGCATACAGCAAATATTTAAATGGGTTAATGGGCAAGAGATTTTACAATCACAAGTTCAAACTTTAGTAAATATACAAGAAGGTGAAGTTTTTAATAAAGCTGTTTCTAAAGAGATAATTATTAAAGACGGAGTAGTAGTTGAAATTCGTAGTTCTGGAGGATTAAATATTGAGTAGTAAGTATGTTAATATCGCAAAAATTACATCGACTCATGGGTTAAATGGAGACATGCGTATTTTTCCGGTAATCAGTCCGCCACAGCTCTTAAATCAATTAGACCATATGTATATAAAAGATAACAATGGTGAAATGGTTAAGATTAGTATAGAAAAAGTGAGACCTTATAAAAAGTCAATATGGCTACTTAAAATAAAAGAATGGCAAACAATTGAACAAGTAGAATTGTTTAAAGGTCATAGTCTCTTTTTACCAAAAGAAGAGTTGCCAAAACTTCCCCAAAATAGCTATTATATTGGTGACCTTTTAGGTAGCCAAGTAATTAGTGAAAATGGAGAGCCAGTTGGTGAATTAATAGATGTTCTTGAACGTGGTAGCAGTGATTTATATGTTATAAAAACAGACAGTAAAGAGCTACTTTTACCAGTTGTTAAAGAGTTTGTGCTAAGTGTTAATATCGATGATAAAATCATCACTGTAAACATCCCTGAGGGTCTTTGGGACTTGTAGGTATGAAAATTACGGTATTAACTCTTTTTCCAGAGATTATTAATGAGCCACTTAAACACAGTATTATTGCCAAGGCTTTAGATAAAGATATTTTTAAGATAGAAATTATCAATATCCGTGACTTTGCAACAGATAAACATCGTACTGCAGATGATTATCCTTATGGGGGTGGTGCTGGAATGGTTATGAAGCCAGACCCTATATTTAAAGCTTTTGATTATGTTAAAGAAAGAAATGAGTCTTTTAAAACTATTTTTATGACACCTCAAGGAAATGTTTTAACCCAAAAAAAAGTTAAAACACTGGCCACCCAAGAAAACATTGTAATTTTGTGCGGTCATTATGAGGGAGTAGATGAAAGAGTTAGACAAACACTTGTTGATGAAGAAATATCAATAGGTGATTATGTTTTAACCGGTGGAGAATTACCTGCATTGGTGTTAATAGACGCAGTAGCAAGGTACTTACCAGGGGTACTGGGTAACGCAGATAGCTTAGTTGAGGAGTCTTTCTCACAAAATAGCTTAGATTACCCTCAGTATACAAGACCTAGTGAGTATCGTGGAATGAAAGTTCCGGAGGTGCTTCTTTCTGGTCATCATCAAAATATTGCAAAGTGGCGAACAGAACAAGCTAAAATTAGAACAAAATCAAGACGTCCTGATTTATTAGGATTTAGTAACCTTTAAAAACTATAACAGAAAGGGTGAAAAAAAATGGATTTAATTCGCTCTATTGAACAGGCACAATTAAAGAAGGATATTCCTTCATTTAAACCTGGCGATACAGTAAGAGTTTTTGTAAAAGTAGTAGAGGGAAATCGTGAAAGGCTACAGGCTTTTGAAGGCATAGTTATTCAGCGCGTAGGCGGTGGAGTTCGCGAAACATTTACAGTACGTCGTGTTTCATACGGCATTGGTACTGAGCGTGTATTCCCATTACATTCTCCTCGTATTGACAGAATTGAAGTTATTAGACGCGGTCGTGTTAGAAGATCAAAATTATTCTATTTACGTGAGCGTACTGGTAAAGCAGCTAGAATTAGAGAGCTTAAGTAATTAATTAGCTTTGTTATTTAATCTTAAGCAAACACTAAAGATAGTATATAAGGAGTTCGCTCAGCATTATAGGAAATATTGAGCGGCTCCTTTAATAATTTAATAAGTCTGTAAAGTATAACAAATTAGTAAAAATCTATATTTTAACTTTGCTGAGGAAAAAGAATAGGATTAAGAAGCTTGCGATAAAAAATTATAGCTAGCTTCATTACTGCATTTTACTAATTTTATATGCTTTTTAGACTGGATAGTTTATAATCTTGAGGGTAGTATTAAATAAAGGATAGGTTAAACATATGAAAGCGAAGGCAAAGATAAAAGAATGGATTTTTATAATTGCAGTTGCAATTGTATTGTCATTTTTAGTAAGAAATTATATTTTTGAAATATTTATTGTTGAAGGAAAATCGATGGAGCCAACCTTATTAAGCAAAGAAAGAATTTTAGTTACTAAGTTTAATAAGGATATAACTGATTATAGTCGTGGAGATATTGTTGTTTTAGACTTTAAACAAGATTACGGTAAAGATATAGTAAAACGCATAATTGCCATAGAAGGAGATACTGTTGAAGTTAGGGATTCACAAGTAAGAGTTAATGGTAAAATAATACAAGAAGGCTATATAAGTGAAAATACACAGGGTAGATATGATGAAGTTACTGTTCCTAAAGGCAATGTTTTTGTTTTAGGAGATAATAGAAATCATAGCCTAGATAGTAGAGATTCACGTATAGGTTTTGTTGATTTAGCAAGAATAAAAGGTAAGGCAAGATATATAATTTGGCCTGTAACTAATTGGAGATCCTTAAAATTTAGGGGGTAAAATATGAGCGTACAATGGTATCCGGGTCATATGACCAAAGCTAAAAGACAAATACAAAAACTAATAAACAACGTTGATGCAGTACTTGAACTAAGAGATGCTCGTATACCAATATCTAGCTCAAACCCTGATATAGCAGATATTCTTGGTGGAAAGCCTAGAATTATTGTATTAAATAAAATAGATTTAGCTGACAATGAGATTAATAAAGAGTGGTTAGAGTATTTTGAAAAACAAGGTATATTATCTCTACTAATAAATTGTGGTAAAGGGCAAGTTTCTAATAAAACAAAAAATCGTATTCAGCAATATGCTAGTAAGTTTGTACGAAAAAGCAAAATTACCGGAAAACCAATGCGTGTACCAAGATTACTGGTAGTAGGTATACCTAACGTTGGTAAGTCTTCTCTTATTAATGCTTTAGCAGGTAGAAAGGCAGTAAGAATTGGAGCAAAACCGGGTTTAACTAGAGGACAGCAACTAATTAATATCAGCGGCAAATTTCAAATTTTAGATACCCCTGGCGTATTGTGGCCCAAAATAAATGATCAAGTTGCTGGCATAAAACTAGCTGCAACAGGTGCTATCAGTGATGTGGGTTTTGCACTAGACGATTTAGTGTTATATGTATATAACTTTTTACATTCTCAAGGAAAAGTAAACTTAGAGTTACAGGATTATCTACATGAGTATGCTACAAAAAGAGGTTATTTAATGAGTGGTAATAAATTAGATATTGAGAGAGCCAAAAAAAATATAACAGTGGAGTTTAAAAGCGGAAAATATGGCAGGTATTCACTAGAAACTCCCCCTACTATAAATCAAAATGAACAATAGAGAGTCTGTTAAATTAATATCTATCAAGCTTAAAGAATCTCGTAATAATAAGCAAAAACACCAAGAGCTAATAAAAATCTATAGTAAAGATGAGAGAAAAGGTGTTATGCAGTTTGTAGCTAGAGAAAATAAATACCTAGAGAAACAAACTAAGTTATATATAAGAGCAGAAAAAATGTTAGAGATAGAGAGATACTATCTAAATCAAGGATTACAGTATATTGCTGGAGTAGATGAGGCAGGTAGAGGACCATTAGCAGGTCCAGTTGTGGCAGCTGCAGTAATTCTGCCACTTGAGTACGAGCACAATTATTTACTTAATGATTCAAAAAAAATAAACGAGAGTACTCGTAATTTTTTATATAATTCTATAATATACAACGCTGTAGATGTGCAGGTTGCTTTTGTAACACCAACAGAAATAGATGAAATAAATATCTTAAATGCATCGCTATTAGCTATGGCTAATTCAGTTATAAAGCTAAAACCTAAAGCTCAATTAGTACTTGTTGATGGTCATAAAAAAATACCATCGCTTAAAACACCACAACGTGTTATAATCAAGGGCGATGCAAAGGTAAGAGCAATTGCAGCTGCATCAATTATAGCTAAAGTTTATAGAGACAAGTTAATGGATAGAATGGCTTTATTTTATCCACATTACAACTTTAAAACTCATAAAGGTTATCCAACAGAGTTGCATAGGCAAAAAATAAGTGAATTTGGACATTCTCCAATACACAGAAAGACTTTTAAGTGGAGTAAAGATGAGTTATAACATAGTTTTGGGTGCCAGAGGAGAAAAGCTAGCCTGTAAATATTTAAAACATAAAGGCTATAAAATTATTGAAACTAATTTTCGATGTAAATTAGGTGAAATAGATATTATTGCAGAGCATAGAGATACTTTAGTTTTTGTAGAGGTAAAAACTCGTACTGGGGACAAGTATGGATTGCCTCAAGAAGCAATTACAAATCACAAAAAGCTAAAAATAAAAAGAACCGCACAATTCTATATGGCTTCTAAACATATAGATATGCAACTTTTTTTATTTAGGTTTGATTGCATTGCCTTAGTCTTAAAAAAAGGCAGTAATCGACCTGAGTATTTCCGCCATATAAAAAATATATATTTATAGGAGGTAAAACGGTGTCATCAGTAACTTTTAAGGGGGGTATACATCCTCCAGAATTCAAGGAGTTTACAGAACATCTTGAAATAAAGGACATGCCATTGCCAAACACAGTGTTTATTCCTTTATCTCAACATATTGGTGCTCCTGCTAAACCTTTAGTAAAAGTTGGGGATCATGTTTTAACTGGGCAAAAAATAGGTGAGTTGGGTGGTTTTGTATCATCTTCAGTTCACGCTTCTCTATCAGGTAAGGTTAAAAAGATATCTGAGAGAGATGTAGTAAATGGCAACACTGCTGTCTGTATCGAAATTGAAAGTGATGGAGAAGACCAGTGGATTGACAGTAGTAAACTTAACAGAAATTTGGAGGACCTAACATCAGCAGAAATTATTGATGTAATTAAAGAAGCTGGTATTGTAGGTTTAGGTGGTGCTGGATTTCCTAGTTATGTAAAATTACTTCCTCCAGATGATGTTAAGATTGATTCTGTTATTTTAAATGGAGCAGAATGTGAACCTTTTTTAACCTGCGATCATCGTTTAATGGTTGAAGAGAGTCAAAAAGTTGTAGATGGTTTAAGAGCATTAATGAAAGCTGTTAATGTTGAAAATGGCTATATTGCTATTGAAGAGAATAAGCCTGATGCCATAAAAGAAATGACAAAAGTTTGTGAAAAATACACTAATATTAAAGTGGTTACTTTAGTAACCAAGTACCCACAAGGTGGCGAAAAACAAATTATTACTGCTGTATTAGGTAGAAAAGTTCCATCTGGAAAACTGCCTATGCATATTGGCGTTATTGTAAATAATATTCATACAGCTGTTGCAGTTGATGAAGCAGTAAAAACAGGAAAACCTATAATAGATAGGGTAATGACAGTTAGTGGTAAAGGTGCAAATAAACCTGCGAATTTAAGGGTAAGAATTGGCACTTTAATGACTGAGGTTATTGAGTTTACCGGTGGCTTATCTGAAGACACAGGTAAAATTGTAGCCAGTGCTCCAATGACTGGTTTTGCTCAATATCATTTAGATTTTCCAACAGAAAAACGCGTTAGTGGTTTGGTTGCTTTTTTAGAGTCAGAGGTAGATTTATTACCCGAGAGCCCTTGTATTCGTTGTGGTCGCTGTGTTGATGTTTGTCCTATTAATTTAGAGCCAACTAGGCTAGATAGATTATCTAGACTGAAGAAATATGATGAGGCAGCGAAAAACAATGTACTAGACTGTATTTCATGCAGTGCATGTACCTATATATGCCCATCAAGAAGGCACTTAGTTCAATCGATTAACTTAGCAAAAAATGAAGTTAGAGCAAACATGCGTAAGTAGGGAGGCAGTTTAGAATGAAATTAGTAGTAACACATAGTCCACATATTAAAACATCTGAAACTACTAAACGGATTATGACAGATGTATTAATAGCCTTAATTCCTGTTACTGTCTCTGCTGTTTTTAACTTTGGTGTAAGGGCAATTTTGCTAATGCTTGTTTCGGTTTTAACAGCAATGGTAACAGAGAGTTTATTGCGAAACTACAAAAAGGGTATAGGATATGCCTTAAACCCTATTAACTTATATAGTGATGGTAGTGCTGCTGTGACTGGATTAATTTTTGCGCATATCTTAACCCCATTGTTACCTTTATGGATGGCTGCCATAGGAACATTTTTAGCTATTTTTATTGGTAAATATGTGTTTGGTGGTTTGGGTCAAAATTGCTTTAATCCAGCACTAGTAGGAAGAGCTGCCTTGTTAATGGCGTTTCCAGCTTTTATGTCAAAAGAATGGATTTTACCTGTAGATAAAGTTGTAGGGGCTACCCCACTAGTAACAGGTGAAGGCGATTATTTAATGTTGTTTTTAGGTAGAGTTGGGGGCTGTATTGGAGAGACATCAGTAATAGCTATATTACTTGGTGGACTATATCTATTATACCGTGGTCATATAACATGGCATACTCCAGTGGCTTTTTTAGGAAGTACAGCTATACTCTCATATATATTTGGTGTTGATCCGTTATTCGCTGTTTTAGCGGGTGGCGTAGCTTATGGAGCTATTTTTATGGCTACAGACATGGTTACTACACCAATGACTCGCAGGGGGCAATTTATATTTGGGTTAGGCTGTGGCTTAGTTACAGTTGTAATAAGAATATTTGGTGGTCTGCCAGAAGGTGTAATGTATTCAATTTTAATTATGAATGCTTTTACACCATTAATTGATAAAATTGTAAAACCTCGTTTGTTTGGGGGTGGCGTTAATGCCTAAGTCACTAAAGTTAATAGTAGTTCTAACAACTATTTGTGTTATTTCAGCTGCATCATTATCTTATGTTTATAATAATATTGCAGGACCAATAATTGATGAAAGAGCGAAAGAAGCTGCCCTTAAAATACTAAATGAAAATTTAGCTGGTGCAGATGACTACAAGTTTATTAAAGATGAAAGCACTGGAAAAACAAAATACTATGCTGCTGTTAAAAATGGCAAAGCCTTCGGTTATGCTATTCCTACAAGTGGCGCAGGATTTGCAGATGCCATTAAGCTTATGGTAGTTACAGATGGTGCTGGAGTTATCTCTAAAGTGATAGTTTTAGGTCATGTTGAAACCCCTGGTTACGGTGATAAAATAGATACTCAACCGGAGTTTTTACAGCAATTTGTGAACATGAGTTTAGCTAAAGATGAATTTGTTATAAACAAAACTATTGATAAAATTGCTGGTGCAACATATACCTCTAAAGGAGCAGTTAAAGGTGTAGAAAAAGCATCTATATTCTATAAAGACAATATAGCGAATGGAGGGAATAAATAATGAAGTCGTTTATTGAAGATCTTCGTTTCGGTATTTTTGCAGGTAACCCTGTTTTCGTGATGCTTTTAGGTATGTGCCCTACTTTAGGTGTAACAACAAAGGCTGTTAATGCTATAGGTATGGGGTTAGCTACCACATTTGTGTTACTTGGTTCTAACTTAGTAGTTTCGTTACTGCGTAAAGTTATTCCTGGTGAAATTAGAATACCGGCATTTATAGTAATTATTGCTACATTCGTAACCTTGGTAGATTTACTAATGTTATCTTATTTACCAGATTTACATGCTGTTTTAGGTATCTTTATTCCCCTAATTGTAGTTAACTGTTTAATTTTACAAAGAGCTGAGGCTTTGGCTTCTAAAAACTCTCCTGGCAAGGCGCTTACAGATGCCTTTGGTATGGGTATTGGATTTACAATTGCTTTAACTCTATTAGCTTGTATAAGAGAGTTTTTAGGTAGTGGAACACTATTTAATATGGTAATAATTAAAAACTATATTCCGTTTAGCATAATGAAAGAATCAACTGGCGGTTTTATTACACTGGGTTTATTACTAGCTTTATTCAGATATTTGAGTATGCGTAAGCAAGGAGGGAAAAAAGCATGATAAAATCAATTTTAATTATAGTTGCAAGTGCTGCAATCGTTAATAACTTTGTCTTTAAACAGGTGCTTGGTATTTGTCCTTTCTTAGGTATTTCTGATAAAGTTGAAACCTCATTAGGAATGGGTGCCGCTGTAACCTTTGTAATGGCTATGGCATCTGCTGTAACATGGGCTTTGCAAAAGTTTGTGTTAAATAGATTTGGTTTGCAATATTTACAAACAATTATGTTTATATTAGTTATTGCAACTTTGGTACAGTTAGTTGAAATGTTTATTAAAAAGAGTAGCCCAACATTGTATCAAGCATTGGGTGTATTTTTGCCATTAATTACAACAAACTGTGCTGTATTAGGTGTTGCTTTAATAAATATTAAAAGTGAATACACTTTGATAGAGTCAGTATTTAACGGTGTTGGAGCCGCTCTAGGATTTACTTTAGCTATTGTATTATTAGCTGGTATAAGAGAGCGCCTCGATGAAAGTGATGTTTCACCTGTATACAAGGGCTTGCCTATCGCCTTAGTAGTAGCTGGTATTTTAGCTATGGCCTTTAGCGGTTTTCAAGGCGTATTATAGAAAGGTGAGGTGTTAGATATGACTGAAGCTATAATTGGATTAGGTGCATTAGGAGTATTGTTTGGTGCCTTGCTTGCTTATGCCTCTAAGGTACTTGCTATTGAAGTAGATGAAAGAGAAGAGGCTATTTTAAACATACTACCAGGAGCAAACTGTGGTGGTTGTGGTTATCCTGGTTGTGGAGGATACGCTGCAGCTGTTGCTAAAGGCGAAGCTGGAGTAGACTCTTGTCCAGTAGGTGGTATGGGCTTAGCTAACCAAATTGGCGTTATTATGGGTCTAGAAGCTGAAAGCGGAGTTAAAAGAATTGCTGTTGTTAAGTGTAGAGGTGATAAAAATATTGCCCCAGCACGTTTTAGATATGAAGGCATAAAAACTTGTCAGGCCGCTAATGATGTAGGAAATGGATTTAAAGGTTGTACCTATGGTTGTTTGGGGCTTGGTGATTGTATGGCAGCTTGTCCATTTGATGCAATTGAAATGGGAGAAAATAATCTTCCAATTATTAATGCAGAAAAATGCGTTAGCTGTGGTAAATGTGTAATTGCTTGTCCGCGTAATATAATAGAACTTATACCCGAAGATAAAAAAGTTCATGTATTATGTAATTCCTATGCAAAGGGTGCTACAGTTCGTAAGGTTTGTCAAGAGGGATGTATTGCATGCCGAATATGTATGAAAAATTGTCCTGTAGATGCCATTGTTATAGAAAACAATATTGCAGTTATTGATTACGATAAATGTATAAACTGTGGTATTTGTGCTAGCAAATGTCCAATGAATACAATAGAGAATACTAAAAAGAAAAAGCCAAAAGCTGAGATTAAGACTGAGGCAAAGGCCCAATAAATAAAATTAGCTGTCGCACAAAAGTGCGACAGCTTTTTAATAAATTAAAAAATCGCAATTAATAAATTATAATAAAACCTTAACGTGATTACGAACCTTGTGTTCGACTGCAATAATATCTTAAATAATCTTAAAAAAAAGAGAATACCAGCATCGCCTCTGCTATTGGGATCTTTATAAAGTCACTCAAATCTACAACAACAGTTGCATACATAAAAGCAGTATGAGGTTACACCATTTCATCAAAGTATTCTTACGTAGGGACGAACCTCATGTTCGCCAGGCTTCACCTACAAAGTAATATTGAGATGAACACATAAAGTATATTTAACTAAAATTAAAACATAATTAAATGTAAATAAATGACATTTAAATACATAATTAAACTTTAAATACAAAATTATTGACAAATTACAAAAATAATAGTACAATAATATATAATCAGCTAATAATAAAGTTATATATTGATTATATGTTCATTATAAACACAAAGTAATTTTACCTTAAATAATTAGTTATAATATCTAATAATTAATTGACCTACATACAATATCTTCATTCTTTAAACCTAATATTTTATCTCACTCAAAAAGCATTTCAGCAGTTGTTTAGAGCTAACTTTAATAAAACAATGAATATATTATATTTATTGCTTATATACATATTTACTATTAATAGGCAACTAAATTGTAAAATAATGTAAAATATATAAAAAATAAACTTTAAATACAAAAAATTATTGACAAGCCAATTTATAAAATGTAAAATAAAGTTAAATAAACATATCACTACAACATATTTTATATATTTTTATAATAGTAAAAATAAGTTATTAATCTCTTCAGTAAAAACAATCAAAAATTACTTCTGAACTCTCACATTAATAAGCTCATACACACAAAAACAACTTAACAATCTCCTATAGATATGGTACGAATTTAAACGTTATTTACAGTTATAGAGGTTTAACTGTTAATAAAAAAGACTTTGGAGGTGATTCCAATGTACAAGTACCCAGAGTAGCTATCAACCTGATGTATAAAATTTAGGAGGTTAAAAGATGAAAAAACAATTATTAAATAAGAGATTGTTGTTTGTTGTTTTAAGTGTTGCATTAATAACAATGTTGTCGTTAACAGCTTTTGCAAATGTGGATAAAGTTAAAAAAGCTCAATCTATGGTTTCACAAGCTGAGTTACCAAAAATGTATGATACTAATGGGGACAAAGTGTTTGAAAACCTACAAGTTCAAATGGATCTAGCTAAAGAAGGAGTTAAAATTCCTGTAATGGTTATGTTCAACAAACAGGTTAATACTAAGTCAGAATTAAATACGTTTATGCAAGGCTATGAAGTAAAATATCAGTTTCAAAATATTCCAGCAGCTGTAATGGAATTAACTAAAACTGAAATTGAAGTACTAGCTAAAATGGATTTTATTTCTCACATAGAATATGATCAGCCTGTACATATTTGTATGGAAACAGCTAACCAATGGTATGGTGCTACCAAGGCTCGTACAGACTTTGGTGTTAATGGTGATAAAGATGGTAATCTTACATCATACACTAAAAATGACGTAGTTATCGCAATTATAGATACTGGTATAGACGGTACCCATGTAGACCTAGATGGCGGAAAGATTATTGGTTGGAAAGACTATGTAAATAATCAAACAACTCCATACGATGACCATTATCATGGAACACATGTAGCTGGTATAGCTGCAGGTTCAGGTGATGGAAATTCTCAATACGTAGGTGTAGCTAAAGGTGCTGCTTTAGTTGGATTAAAGGTTCTTGATAGTAATGGATCTGGTTCAATGAGTAATGTTGCAGCTTCTGTAGACTGGTGTGTTACTAACAAAAGTACATACGGAATTGATGTAATTAATATGAGTCTAGGAACAAGTGGTAGTTCTGATGGAACTGATATAACATCTGTGGCTTGTAATAACGCTGTAGATGCAGGAATTTCAGTAGTAGTAGCAGCTGGAAACTCTGGTCCTAATAAAAAAACAATTGGATCACCAGGTGCAGCTGCAAAGGTTATTACAGTTGCTAGTATGTATGATGTAGGTGAAAATGGTTATGTATTAGCTAAATATTCTAGTAGAGGTCCTACAGCAGATGAAAGAATGAAGCCTGATATTGCTGCTCCAGGTACCAATATTACTGCTGCTAATGCTAATACAACTAATGGTTACAGAACTATATCTGGAACAAGTATGGCGTCTCCATTTACAGCTGGTACTGTAGCACTTATGTTGGATGCTAATCCATCATTAACCCCAGCTCAAGTAAAAACTACTCTTGCTAACACTGCCCTTGATTGGGGTACCACTGGTCAAGACGTTGATTTTGGTCATGGCAGACTAGATGCTTATGAAGCAATTAAAGATGCTGGTAACTATACAGGAACAAATATTGTTGTACCTAATCACTTTGTGAAACATGAGGATTTAGCTGCTACTGGCAAAACAGATGTTTGGAGCTTTAATGTTACTAATACTAGTTATCCTATAGCTATTTCTATGATAACTAAAAACTTTACTAGTAGTATTGACTTCGATATCAATCTAATAGATCCAAGTGGTACTAGAGTTACATATTCTTGGTACGGTGGACGCCAAGAAACAATTAGATTCGCACCAACTGTAACTGGTACATACAAATTAGAGGTAGATTCTTATAGAGGTTCAGGATCTTATTTCTTTGATATAAGTGCTGGTACTTCAAGTGTTACATTAACTCAAGACGAGTAATTTATTGGTAAAAAAAAGGAATAACAAAGTTATTCCAAATTAGCTGTTTTTATTAATGTATGTATAAAACTAAGCAATATACATTATAAAACAAAATCCCCTATATGTTAAGAGTCATTTTTATTGATTTTTATTTTTTTCAATATTAATGACGAACAACAAAACATAATATTTAGTGCATATGTGCTAAATATTATGTTTTTTTAAATATTATTTAATTACATGTATCAATAAGTTGTCAGAGGTACCCTACTTGTTATAAAATTATAAAAACTATAAACAATAACTTACCTATTTTGCAAAGGGGCTAAAATATGAAAAAAACCTATTTAATTGTTATTTTGCTTTTTATTTTATGCGGCTGTAGTATTGGTAAGCCCCAAACTCAAAATAAACAATTTTTTGCTATGAATACTATAATTGATGTAACTGTGTTCACTAAAGATAAACACGTACTAAATGATATTCAACAAAAAATTATTGAAATTGAGAAACTGATGAGTGTTAATATTACTACTAGTGACGTTAACAAGATTAATAGCAATGCTGGTATTAAACCTATAGTAGTTAATGAGTTAACTTATGAAGTAATAAAAACAGCTCTTAAATATCAAGAACTATCAAATAACTCGTTCCAAATAACCATTTATCCATTGGTGAAGTTATGGAATATCAGTTCAGATACAGAAACCATACCTACACAAGATCAAATAGCTGAAGTTAGGCAATACAGTAATACCAAGTATTTACAAATAAACGATGAGCAAAAAACTATTTATTTAACAAATAAAAATGCTGGTATAGACTTAGGAGCAATTGCTAAAGGATATGCCGCAGATAAAATTATAGATATCCTTAATGATAAGGGCATTGAACATGCTTTAATTAGCCTAGGAGGGGGAATTCAAGCTATAGGCGGCAAACAAAACAATGAGCCTTGGGTTTTAGGTCTTGAAAATCCTATTGAGGCAGATAAAGGCTATTTTGCAACCTGTGAGATTTATAGTGGTGCCTTAGTGACCTCGGGTGACTATCAGAGATTTAAAGTAGTTGATGGTGTAAAATATCATCATATTATAGACAGTGAAACAGGTTATCCAGTAAATAACAAATTGGCATCAGTTAGTATTTTTGCAAATAGCTCTATAAATGCCGATGCTATATCTACCGCCACATATGCTTTAGGCCTTAAAGAAGGCTATAGTTTTATAAATAAATTAGAGAATGTTGAGGCAATGTTTGTTACCCATGATAAACAGGTATATATTACAGAAGGTTTAAAAGATAAAATTAATATAGTTGATAAGGGGTTTATTATTAATGAAATTAGGTGACAAAGTTCTTATCGGTATAATAATATTAGCTATATTTAGTTACTTTATTTATAACTATTTTGCTAATACTACCAGTGATGAATTAATTATTATAATTAAGCAAAATGGTGAGGTAATTAAACAATTTAAAATAACAGACACTATGGAGTATCAGGAAACATTTAAGTGGCAAGGGCATAGCAATACCATAAAAATAAAAAATAATACGGTCAGAATAATAGCTGCTGATTGCAAAGACAAACTCTGTATTAATCAAGGTGAAATTAGTAGACAAGGAGAGAGTATTGTTTGTTTGCCAAATAGGTTTGTTGTAGAGATTAAGTCAGCTAAAGATTTAGGAGTAGATTATATTATAAAATGAGGTTAAGTTTATGGGTAAAACCAAAAAAATATCTTTAATAGCAGTATATTTAGCGTTAGCAATTGCTTTAGGTTTTATAGAAAGGTTAATTACTTTACCAACCACAATACCAGGTGTTAAGCTAGGTTTGTCTAATATAATTACAATAATATCAATTTTTACTCTTCCATTTTTACAAGTTATATTTTTGGTTGTTTTAAGAGTACTAATTACAAGCTTTTTATTTACAGGATTTAGTGCTATTTGGTTTAGTTTAGCAGGTGCTTTAACAAGCATGCTAATCATGATAATTTTAATATTTTTGGCAAATAAGATTTTTAGCTTAGCATCAATAAGTGTAATTGGAGCTATTAGTCACAATATTGGGCAGCTTATGGTGGCTTCAATTGTAGTTAATACAACTGGTATTTTTTATTACTTACCAGTACTTTTAGTTTCAGCTATTGTAACAGGATATCTTGTAGGGATAACCTCTAAGAGGGTCTTAATATTCCTATTAAAAAGAGGGTATATAAGGTATATAAGCGAATTAAAAGCATTAATGTAGAATCGACAAATATATGGAGTGTGAGGAATGACCAAGCAAAATAGTAGAAACAAAACAATAACACTTGAAGAGAAAGAGATTAAAAAGTTAAAAAAGAACCTTTTGTACTTAAAAAGAAAAAGAGATTTGACCAAAATTACTAATAAAATAATTAATCAAGATTTACTACAAGCTAGCAAATATTTACCCAAGAAAAGCGTAGACTTAATGGTGTTGGATCCGCCATATAACCTAACTAAAAAGTTTAACTCAAGTGTTTTTCATTCTAGGTCATACAGTGAGTATCAGCAGGTCTTTGAAAATTGGTTAAAAACATTAATGCCTTTATTAAAAGATACAGCTTCAGTATACATATGTAGTGAGTGGAATACCTCAATACCAATATTCGAAATAGCAAATAAATACTTAAAAATTCAAAATAGAATAGTTTGGCAACGTGAAAAGGGTAGAGGAGCAAAACGTAATTGGAAAAACAATAGTGAAGATATTTGGTTTTGTACTGTATCCGATGACTACTATTTTGATGTGGATGCTGTAAAGGTGCGTAAAAAAGTTATAGCACCATATCGTAATAATGAGGGTAAACCAAAAGATTGGAAACAAGAAGGTAGTGACCGTTACCGAATGACCTTCCCATCAAATATTTGGACTGACTTAACGGTTCCTTTTTGGTCTATGAAAGAAAATACGCCTCACCCAACCCAAAAACCCGAAAAGATGTTAGCTAAAATTATCCTTGCGAGTAGCAAAGAGGGCGATATAGTGTTAGACCCGTTTTTAGGTTCAGGCACAACAGCTGTAGTTGCAAAAAAATTAAATAGGAATTACATAGGCATAGAATTAGATGAGTACTTTTCATGTTTAGCTCTTGAGCGACTAAATAGAGCAGATAAAGATAAAAGAATACAAGGTTATACAGATGGCCAATTTTGGGAGAGAAATACCTTTGCTTACCAAAAGTAAGTATATAGGAGGAAGAGAATGTTAGCTATAGTAAATGGATGTACGGTTTTGGGTATTGATGGCTTTACAGTAAAAGTAGAGGTAGATGTAGCGAATGGACTACCCGGTTTTGATATAGTTGGACTACCTGATACCGCTGTAAAAGAGGCCCGAGAAAGAGTAAAATCTGCCATAAAAAACTCTGGATTTAATTTTCCAGATAATAAAATAACAGTAAATTTAGCACCTGCAGATATTAAAAAAGAAGGACCATTATTTGATTTGCCCATTGCCATAGGGATACTGGTTGCAACCTCCCAATGTCCTTTAGAAGGTTTAAAACAAAGTATGATAATAGGTGAGTTATCTTTAAATGGAGAAGTGCGAGCTATTAAAGGAATGTTATCTGCGGCAATAGCCTCACATAAACAAAAGTTTAAATACCTTTATGCTCCCATAAAGTCAGCTCCAGAGGCTGCTTTAATTCGAGATTTAAAAGTTTATCCAGTTGAAAATTTACGACATTTAGTGGAATTTTTACATAACAAAGTAGTAATTGAGCCTGTAATTCCTAACGAAAATATGGAACAAAGCAATTTAGCGGGGGTAGATTTTAGTAATATTCAGGGGCAAAAACATGTTAAAAGAGCCCTTGAAATTGCTGCTGCTGGGGGGCATAATATTTTAATGATAGGTCCGCCTGGTTCAGGTAAAACATTGCTAGCCAGATCCATGCCAGGAATATTGCCCCAAATGAGCTTTGATGAAGCCCTAGAAGTAACCAGAATACATAGTGTAACTGAGTATAGTAGCCTCGATAATGGCCTAGTACGAACTAGACCTTTTAGAGCACCGCATCATTCTATCTCTTTTGCTGGATTAATAGGGGGAGGCCATGTTCCTAGACCCGGTGAGGTAAGTATGGCTCACCACGGGGTGTTATTTTTAGACGAACTACCAGAGTTCTCTAGGCATACCCTAGAGCATTTAAGGCAACCCCTAGAAGACGGTTTTGTTACAATAAGTAGAGCTCGGTACTCTTGTATTTTTCCGGCTCAATTTATGTTAGTTGCATCTATGAACCCTTGTCCATGTGGTTATTATGGAGACAATGAAAAAGAGTGTACTTGTAGTGCCTCCCAAATAAGAAAGTATTTACAGAAGCTTTCGGGTCCATTGCTTGATAGAATAGATATACATATTAATGTTCCTAGGGTTACTTATCAACAGCTCACAGCCAAAGCAAAATCCGAAAATAGCTCTACAATAAGAGAGCGAGTAGAAGCGGCAAGGGCTATTCAATTAAAGCGGTTTAATAGCAAAAAAATATACTGTAATAGTGCCATGAATAGAACATTAGTAAAGAATCACTGTAAACTGAGTAATTTAGCTCAGACCCTATTACAACAGGCATTTGAAAAACTAAAGTTTAGTGCAAGAGCCTATGATAGAATCCTTAAGGTTGCTAGAACAATTGCCGACTTAGATAACTCAGATCAAATTACAGAGAAGCATATAGGTGAGGCTATTCAGTATCGTCAGGGAGTACTTTAAGATATTTCTTAATTGATGAGTTGTTTCTTTCTACCAATACAGCACGATTAAGCAAAGCCTCTCAAAACTCATTTTGAGAGGCTTAAACTTTTAGTTGCAGCAAAAAAAATGAAAAAATGATGATTTACTTAGTAGCAATACTAAAAAAAACATATTGATGAGGAGGTAAAAAAACGTTTTTTTACATATTTCATAACTCCTACATATGTTTGTGATAATATCTATATGCGTTATTATTTTGAAAAGGAGACCTCCTGATGAAGCTTCTTGTTGTTGAAGATGATTTAGATACAAGTGAAGGAATATGTGAATATTTCAGAGAAAGTGGTTATGAGGTTACCCCTGCATATGACGGTGAGAAGGCCTTAAAAATGGCAGGAAAAGATGTCTATGACCTGATTTTGTTGGATGTGATGCTTCCAAAGCTAACAGGACTTGCAGTACTGTATGAACTGAGAAAAACAAGTAACGTGCCAGTAATCATGCTTACCGCCATAGGAGATGAATATACTCAAATCACAAGCTTTGACGGAATGGCTGACGATTATGTTACCAAGCCGTTTTCCATTGTGTTGCTCGAAAAGCGGGTAGAGGCTCTGTTACGGAGGAGAAGGTCAAGCGACATGCCGTATATATGGAGGCACAAAGATGTTATTGTGAATTTCGACGGTTACACTGCCCAAGGTAAAAGCGGAGCTATAGAGATCACTCCAAAAGAAATTAAGATTCTACGTTTACTGGTAGAGCGCAAAGGAAAGGTACTTTCAAGAAAGAGTATTCTAAACGAGCTTTGGGGGGAAGATCGACCGGTTTTTGACAGGACTGTGGATTCCCATATTAAGAATTTACGTAAAAAGCTTGGACTTGACTGTATTGTTACTGTAACAGGTGTAGGCTACAAGTTGGAGGATGAAAGATGAAGATATTTACCAAGACTTTCTTCTATACACTGGCTCTTTTGGTGCTGGTTGCACTTATAGCCAATGGGTTGATCTATACCCTTATGCCCGGTGCTTACATAAAGCAAAAACAACATGAACTTACTGAGCGGGCAGATGAATTGATCAAGCAGTTGAAAGCTTCGGATTGCGAGGATATTGTAAGCCTAATGAAGAGTTTTGCCCTTGCTTCGCAGTCAAACATCGAGATAACAGTTGGTGACCACCGATACTTTCTGTACATGTGGGACGATAAGTCGAAGTTGAAAGACACTGTTTATAAATCCTTCATCATTAATGATGTAGACGAGTTAAACCCAAACAGAACAAATAGCGACTCTATCAACGCACAAATTGGAATAGCCAGTGCTTACGTAATGACTGATAACAATGTCTCGGGGGAGCATAGTACCAAATCAGTCTCCTCTCAGACAATAAAAACTGAGCACAATTTTATAATTGCGGGCGAAGAAGGTGAGCTGACGGCTTCAATGGCTCTTGCACCCGTTGACGAAGCTGTGAGTGTCATTGTTTCTTTGCTTCCCTTATCCTTATTAATTTGTATCATTGTAGCCATCGTATTTTCACTGCTTTATGCTCGTGCAATCACGCGACCAATTAAAGCTATCTCTGAAGAGACACGCCGCATGACGGCGCTAGATCACAATGCCAAATGCAGTGTGCGCACAAAAGATGAGATTGGTGCTCTGGCCTCCAATGTCAACAATCTTTACATAAATCTCTTGAATACTATAAATTCTTTAGAAACAGAACTGGAAAAAACCGGTGCTGCAGAACGGGCAAAAACCAATTTCTTGAGAGCTGCCTCTCATGAGCTAAAAACGCCGGTCACCGCTTTGAGCATTATTTTGGACAACATAATACTGGGTGTTGGCAAGTATAAAAACCACGAGAAATGGCTTCCAAAATGCAGGGAGCTTGTAGACAGTCTTTCGAATATGCTTCGGGAAATCTTGTCTACCTCACGCCTTGAGGATGTGACGGAAGAGCACGTTAACCAAAGCATAAAGAGCGTTTGCATGGGCATCATTGAGCCATATATCATGATTGCCCGTGCCAAGGGTTTGTTTTTATACATCGATTGGAGTGCCTCGTTTACTGTTACAGCCCCTCCAAAATTACTTGGTAAAGCGCTCTCGAATATACTTTCAAATGCTGTCAGGTATACTAATCCGGGCGGAAGGCTAGCGGTCTACTGCAGAGACCGAAGCCTTTTTGTGGAAAATGAGTGTGAACCGATTCCCCAGAATCAAACAGGTCGGCTGTATGAACCGTTTTTCAGACCGGATGAATCTAGAAGTCGTGAAACAGGTGGGAATGGGCTAGGTCTGTACATAACGGATACTGTTTTACGTCTGCTCGGGTTGCATTACCTCTTTGAACCGATGATATCTCCAGAGGGCATGCGTTTTACCATAAACTTTTAAATTACACATCCACTACACATGTCTTCCATAATCACTCCATTCGCTGGTGTTAAAGTATTTATAGATCAAAGAATGGAGGAATTTAATTGAAAATTGAATTGAACAACATCAGCAAGATTTATAAGGGTGGAAAGACTGCTCTTAAAAATGTTAACCTTACGTTTGCAAGTCCCAGTTTGGTTGGTCTAGTAGGGCCGAACGGAGCCGGAAAAAGTACATTGATGAAGCTGCTTACCACCAATCTTCTACAAAGTTCAGGAGAGATTTTCCTTGATGGCCTTCTTCTTGGCAAACAGGAAAATAAGCTTAAATCAAGCCTTGGCTACCTGCCACAGGAGTTTGGTTTATTTGAAGACCTAACGGTCGTCCAGTTTCTAGACTATATGGCGGCACTCAAAAATTTTGACACAAAGACAGCAAAGGCAGAAATCGACAGGGTTATTACTCTTACCAATATGCAGGACAAGTGCAGGGCAAAGATCCGGACCTTGTCAGGTGGACAAAAACAGAGGGTAGGCATAGCCCAGTCACTACTAGGTGACCCAAAGCTACTGATTTTTGACGAACCTACTGTTGGCCTCGACCCTGCCGAACGCGTTGCTTTTCGCAACCTCTTTGCAGCTGCCGCCAAAAGCAGGCTGGTCATCCTATCAACACATATCATTGAAGACGTTCAATCGGCATGCGATCAGCTTATTGTGTTAAACAAAGGCGAATTACTCTATTTAGGGACACCAGAAGAACTAATGACAGCAAGAAGAGCTTTCTCTCTGGAATCGGCATATATGGCGTTACTTAACGGGAGGGAATGTGCATGAAACCTTTTTTAATTTTTTTTCGGGAAGTGAAACGGATCTTTCGTGAGCGCTTTACCTTACTATTTATAGCCCTCACAACAGCAGGGGTCGTGTGGTACTGCCTGAATTCCAGCGGTTTCACTGCCTCGGATGCTTTTATTCTTAATCCGTCCAAAAATAGTGCAAAATTAGGCGCACTACTCTTTACGTTGCTGACACTAATACAGCTTCACAGAGACTATAAGAATAAAACTGACAGCATAGTCTTTACATACACAAACCCAATTTTTTACCAAATACGGCGCACCCTAGCGCTTATCTGCGTCGCTGTTGTCACAGCACTTATTGTATCAGTATTTGTACTACCTTATGCGCTTATTAAGGCAGGAGCATATTTTCAAGCGGATGTCTTTGCCGCTTCATGGTATCTGATTTTTCTGGGATCACTGGTGCTTTCCGTCTTGCTGTCATCAGGAATGTATATGCTCTTTAAACGGGTGTCGGTAGCTTTTATCGCCATGGTTGCCCTAATCATGCTTTCAATAAAGCTTGAATATCAGTATAACTTTGACCCCAGTTACCTGATTTTTTGGGTTCAGACAAAAACTAGATTATTTTCCGATTTAATAAGCAACCAGTTTCAGATTGATTTAATCTTATATAACCGCCTTTTCTGTATGCTGACGGCTATGGGCGTGTGGTTTCTGGGGCTGTGTTCTCTCAGGCGGTATGGCCTGGGGCTTATCGGCTCCTTTGTTAGCAATGCACGGTGTGTTTGGTTGCCTGGTTTTTTGATAATCACAGTTGCTTTTTCGGGAGTAAGCTATGCGGCAGAGCCGATATTCGATAAGAGTATTCCCAGAGACATGAAACCAGTATATGATTCTGGAACTGGCATCAGCGTAGTATTTTCAAGCAACGATGAGGATGAAAAAACAAATACAGATCTACTGCAGTTTAAAAGGTATGCTGAAGTAGAGATCGATACCGACAAACGTAGGGTATCTGGAAAAGTAAAATATACCCTTCAAAACCTCACTAGTGAGGAACAGATCCTCCCCGTACTTGTCAATCCTGGCTATAGGATTGAGGATGTGCTGGTAAACGGTCAGCCAGTTGATGCCAATCGTGGTGATATTGAAGAATGTAACCACGCAACATGGTATATCAACCTTCCTTCCGATACGAAAATTGTACTGGAATTAAGTTACTGTGGCAGACCTAAGAATAACGGTTCCTTAAAACGAGTTGATACTGGTATCTGTAGTGAATATGTTGATCTCCCTAGCTTGGGCGTATGCCCAAAAGTAGACACGGAGGTTTCAGAGAATTGTATTTACTCAGGTATTATAACCCTGGATGAGTACCTTACGCCGGTATTTTATAATGGAAAAGCCAAAAAATTTGGTACAGAAAACGGAAAAATACAGTGGAATTATACAAGAGGCGGTTTTATGGCAGCAGAGTACTGCACCAGAACCTTTGAAGCGGGCGGTCTTGAGATAGATTTTGTCTACTTTAAAAAACATGATAAAGATATAGCCGACATGGACGCCGTCAATGTCATGAAAGCAGCTATCAATTATTTTACTGAAGTCTACGGGGCATTGACCTATCAAAATAATCTAATTATGCTGGAGCTACCAGCCAGTTCTTCAGGTGGATTCGCAATGGGTAATATAAGTGCGATGGATGAAACCTGTTTTTACATGGCGGGATATCTTCCAAATGAGTCAGACAATCCCCACTACCAAGGTGGTATTGAGACTATTGTACATGAAATAGCCCATCAGTGGTGGGGACTTGCTACCTATCCCATGCATGACGGGGAGTCCTACTGGTCTGCAGAGGGAGTAACCTGCTACAGCACCTACCGTTTCATGGAACATTACTTCGGAGAAGATTATGCTAAGAAAAATTTTGTAGATATATGGAAAAAAAGCTGGAATAAATATAAAAAAGCCTTTTGTGTACAGAATCCCGAATACTTGGAGAAGCTTTCAAACAAAGACGCGTCAAGTATTAAGTGTACCCTAAATAATATCGGGTTATATGATATTATGCCGCTCCAGTTGTTGAAGGCGGAAGAAGCCCTTGGTGGTACGAAGGCTCTTCAGTATAAATTGTCACAGCTCTACCAGGCGTATTTAAATAACACTATCACTTATGAAGACTTTTTGTCCTTAACTGGACTAAGTAGGGAGGAATTAGACATTGCGTAAAAAAACGATATTTTATTATGAATTAAAGCGACTTGTTTGTTCATGGTCTTACCTGCTGCTACTAGCAGTGGTGCTCTTCTACTGTCAAAGGTTACTACATAGTGCTGTTATTTTTGGAACGATGTTTACCGCACCGTTTTCCCAATGGACATTTTGTAATTACATATCCTCTGTGATGTCTTTACTACTTATCCTGTTGCTGGCCCTGTGTGCCCAGCAGTTTACGCCGTCGGAGAGGGGGGCGATGTCCATAATTAATGCCACGCCCATGCCTGTCCGGATGTTTAAGGTGATCCGTTACAGTGCGATTGCTTGTGCTTTTATGATGGTAGCAGTTTTACCAATAATAATTTGCTTCGCATTTTACTGGTTTACCTTTGACTATACCGCTTTTGGTAGCTTGATCGTTTCGGCCTTGACGTTGCTCTTGCCGTCCACTATCCTGGTATTTGGTATCGCTATGTTGCTGGGTAACAAAAAAACAGTACTGCTACATATTATGCTGATTGTAGTACTGATAATTGGTGTTTTTGGGGTATCGCTTCCAGCTCATATCGATATTATAGGAAGTTCAGTAACTCAGCCGCTTTATGCTGGTACGTATGATTTCTCGTTTACCTTAGCCTTTGTAGTCGCACGAATTGCTTTTTCCTTAGCTGGAATCGCTTGCATTATTATGTCGCTGTGGTTACCTGACAAGAGAAAAACACGGTGTTGTTAGCTTGTCACTAAATAGGAATAAACTTATATCCCTCCAAACTTTCGGGTTTGGAGGTTTTTTAGTGGCCTGCATGGGTATAGTCTCTAGGGTTGTATGTGGTGTTAACCAAGAGGTGAGCTTCAATGGTAAGTTCTCTTTGTGTATTTAATTTAGTAAAAATATAAAGCAAACAATATCAATAACACTGAGAGTACTTTTTTGCCATTGTAACAGCTAATTTTCTGATTAGTTTATGCGATTTTTTACTCAACTATTTTACAAAAGTAGCAAGATTAACAGTTAATAACCTAAGACAAAAACTAAAAAAAATGCTACAATAATAGACCAGAGAAACTGTCAAGAAGTTTAAATACTGTAAAATGAATAACCTTGCCCAAAATCTTTTACAAGAAGCCTTTGAGAAGCTAAAATTTAGTGCCAGAGCCTATGATAGAATTTTAAAAGTTGCTAGAACAATAGCAGATTTAGAAAAAGAAGATCAAATTACAGAGAAGCATATAGGTGAGGCTATTCAGTATCGTGAGGGAGTACTTTAACCCTTTTATTTGCTAATGAAATTAATACACATATCACCTGTGCTTAATTATGCAGTATATGCACAGCAGCCATATATTTAAGCTAGTACAATTGATGTAAAGGAGGTGGAGTTGTGGAGTGGATTACAAAAATGAAAGTAGCTATCAATTATATTGAGAATAATATTTTAGATAATATTAACTTATCTGAGCTCTCTAAAATACTATGTTGTTCAGAGTACGAGTTTCAACGCTTTTTCTCTTTTATTATTGGTATATCTTTGTATGAGTATATTATGAAAAGGAGACTGTCTTTAGCAGGCTATGATGTGCAAAATAGTAATGAAAAGATTATTGACATAGCTACAAAATATTGTTATAAATCACATTCATCATTTACACGTGCGTTTAAAGAATTTCATGGTGTAACACCGTCATACGTAAGAAACAGTGAAAAGATAAAACTGAATGTATATCCACACTTCACCTTTTTATTATCATTTGGAGGATTGAATACAATGGAACATCGCATTATTGAATTACCTGCAACTAAAATGGCTAGATCAGGAGATAAGGATATTTGGGAGTTTGGAAAGTGGTGGCCTACTATTGCTGCTCAAGAAAAAGGTTTGTTGTTTCCTAAGGACTTTTGGTGGAACAACGAAAAAACTGGACGTCCAGAATGGCTATATGCAATTCCAGAAGGTTTAACAGATACAAATGGTTATGAAGTGTTTGATTTTCCTGGAGGTTTATATGCTGTAACTACAACCTATGATGAAGATGAAGAGAAAACTAAAGCATATCATTCGTTAAAGAAATGGATTGAACAAAGTGATTGCTTTGAACTAGCCAATGAAAATAATGATCCTACCTACCATAATCGCTATGGAATGGGTCATGTTTCATCACCAAAAGGATTCATAAGGCATCAATTTACTATCTTTATTCCAATTATTAATAAGATGTAAAAGTGTTATATATTATAGTTATCTCTTTATTTTAATTGAACATTAGCTATCCAGTAGCCTCTCAAATTAATATTTGAGAGGCTTAATTCTATAGTTATACTGAGTCTTGATAATTAGCAAAAACATAAATTAAAGATATCAATATTACTAAATATTTTTAGTTAATGTAAACATTTTACTTTGATAATATGGTATAAGATTTTTTACGCTATTATACTAAAAAAATCACATATCAACATTTAACAACCCAAGACAAAAACCAAAAAAAATGCTACAATAAAAGACCAGAGAGAAACTACTTGAGATATTCAATTAATGCGTTTTTATAAACCAATTATGATATGAGAGCGCTATGAATAGTACCATAATAGAAAAATATTATAGAACTGAATAGTTTAAGCCCCAACCCTATAGTAGAATTCTTGGGGTTAAATATTATAGAGGCTATTCAGTATCTGAGGGAGTACTTTAGATGCATCAAAAGCAAAAAAAATACCTATTAATATTTATAATTTTAATTTTAAGCTTACCAATATTTGATTATAGTAGTCCATCTTTATTTCAGTTTATTGTAAAGAATATAACAAATGCATTTTATGTAACTTTATTTATCTTTTCAATATCTGTCTACTATGCTCGAAATAAGAAGGCTTACTTTGCATTAGCAATAACTTGTATTGCTGGTTATGCAACTATATTAGTTTTTGACCATAATGGACAAGTTGTTTATGGACTATTGGGGGCAGCATTAATGCAGGTTATTATTTGGCCATTTTATTATTTTACAACATATAAATATCATAGTTATGATTTAAGAGCACTATCAATTATAGGGGTAGGATTTCATGGATTATCAATTATTTCATATTTAATATCTAAAGGATTTTATGAGCAATATGGTTTGTATTTTGATTTGTATTATTTTATTTCTTTAACCTATGTTTTGTATATAGCTAACTGGAATAGGCTTGTTCAAAGACTGCAAAAAGAATTAGTAGAGGTCAGAGAAATAAAAGAGAAACGTGAGGTAGAGTTAGAACATCAGTTACAAATAGCTCGCCAAGTACAAGCTCGTACTTTACCAAAAGGAAACGAAATAAAAGATGTTAATATTGCTTTAAGATACGAGCCACTATGGCAGGTTGGAGGAGATTTTTGCAGTATTATATTACCTGGTACAACATTCTTTGAAAAACAGCTTAGAGAATCACGAGAACTCAGTCATTGTGGTTTGTTGGTGGGAGATGTAATAGGTAAAGGCCCTGCAGCTGCTTTAATAATGAGTGACATAATAGCGAGTACTCAAATGATGGGTTACGGAAGAATAAAACCCTCTGAAACACTGCAAAAGCTAAATGAAAGGTTGTATGTAAAAGAGGGTACCAATTTACCTTATTTAGCAACAGCATGTTATTTAGCCATAGATATAGATTTAAAAGAATTTACAGTTGCGAGTGCAGGTCATGAACCACCATTAATGTATCGAGTTGAAACAGGTGAATTAGAAATAATAAAAACACATGGAGTAATGTTAGGGGTAGATATAGACGTAGGTGAATATGAAGAAAAAAAGATAAAATATAAAAAAGGAGATAAACTTATACTCTACACAGATGGTTTGGTTGATATGATGCCATCAAGTATTAGTATGAAGAATTTAATTAAGCAGTTTGGTAATTTATCTGCTAACGAAATGATGAGTAGCTTATCACCTTATTTACCAAATAAGGAGAATGTTACAGAACATTATGATGACTACTTAATTATAATACTTGAATTTGAAGGAGAATAATGATGATAATCCGTTTTAATACACTTTTATCTAAAATCCATAATAGTGACTCTATTAATAAAGCTCTACATGATTTTAATTGTAGCCTAGAAGCTGAGGCTCATAAAAGAGGAATTAAATTTGTTGGAGAAGAGTATAAGGGTCCAATAGACTTAGAGGTTTGGTATGTAAAATCAGGTGGGGTAGAGAACTATTTTGAAGAAAAGTTTGATAGTAGTAATAAACACTATATCTTACTAACAACAGATAAACACAATTCCTTACCAGCATCATTAGAGATACACTCGTTTATTACTCAACAAGGATGTACAGCTGAAATACTACACGGTTCACCGAGTAAAATTGTTGAGAGAATATCTAAGATAGCTAAAGTTAAAAAGACTATAAAAGAGTTAAAGAATACTCGTATTGGTGTTATTGGTAAACCTAGTGATTGGCTAATAGCCTCTGATGTAAATTACATAAGTATTAAAGAGCAATTGGGTATAGAGCTTATTGATATTAATCTTGATGAATTTTATAGCATTTGGAAAGATATTGACGAAGGTTTTGTAAGAACAGAATACAGTTCGCACCAAGCAATACTAAACTATAACCAGCAGGAAGTTTCTCGAGCCAATACGGCCTATAAAGTACTAAAAATATTAATCAATAAATATAATTTGCAAGCCTTAACTATAAGATGTTTTGACTTAGTTGAAAAGGATTACGGTACGGGTTGTTTAGCTTTATCATTCTTAAATTCTGAGAATATTATCTCAGGATGTGAAGGAGATATTACTGGTGTAATCTCTATGGTAATACTTAATAAGTTATCTGGTCAGCCTGTATTTATGGCTAACCCATCTAGAATTAATCAAGAGAGCAATGAGGTGCTAATGGCTCATTGTACGTTGCCATGGAATATGGCAACAGATATTAAACTAGATACTCATTTTGAAACTGGTCAGGGTATTGGGGTAAAGGGTGAAATCCCTATAGGTGATGCTACCGTTTTTAGAATGAGTAATGCCGCAGAAAATTATTTTGTATCATCAGCTCAAATATTAGCAAATAATAATGATGAAAGCTTGTGCCGTACTCAAATTACCATGAAACTGAATGAAAGTGTAAACTATTTTTTAAACCACCCATATGGAAATCATCATTTAATTTGTAATGGTGATTATACCGATTTAGTTAATCTCTTTTTTGAATTAAAATAGCTGTTAACTTATAAATTATATATACCATAAAATATCTTAGGCAGATTTTATATCTGCCTTTTATAGATTTTTTATTAATTTACACTACTTTAGTAAAACAGTAAGAGTAAGTAAAAAAATAAAGCAAAGTAGTTAGTTAATGACCCCTTTTATTTAATGCCAGATGTTATGAAACTGGCAACCTTATTGTTATAGTAATTAAGTTTTTTAATTAAGTTATCAGTAGTTTTAGTTGGTAATTTAATTAAAATATTAAATACATCTTTAATAACATCAATACCAAATTGTTTTCGTAAATTATGTAATAAAAGTGTACCTTTATATCTTATTTTTGCACCCTCTTTACTATGTCGATTAGAACCTTTTATTGCTGCACAATCTTTTGTTATTTCAATATAATTATCAATCTTAAAATTATAGTATTTTTTCCCATATTTCTGTTCAATATAAAGTAAAGATATATATTCTGCAAAACTTTCATTAAGCCAATCTTCCCAACTATTTGTATTTGCACCAGTAAACCATAAATGAGAGACTTCATGTAGTAAAAACATATCAAATTTCCATTCATTATTTTGATAATTATCTTCAGGAGAGACAATTAAATTTCTACGGCAATAACCTCCACCATTAGTTCTTGGCACTACAGCAATATCAAGAATTGCATCACTGATAGAGCTCTTAAGAGTATTATTACAATAATTTAGTACCTCGCCAATCATATTTTTTGATAACATTAAAATATTGCTGTTTTTAGCTGCAACAATATTTACTGTGCAAAATTTAGTATTAACTGTTTTAATAATAGGGTTGTTATATCCTATTATATAGCTATCAAAATCATTAATAGCTATATTCCATACATCATTTTTTTTGTTACCTTTTATAATAAAATAATCTTGTAATCCTTTTACTGTAATTGTAGTTTTTGATTGATTAAAATCTTTAATTACTGGATACCATGGAGAATACAAATTAAGTTCAATAAAGCTATTACTTATTCTGTTTAAGTCATACTCAGTTAGAGAAATATGACCTTCAAAGTCAAATTCAACAGTATTTAGGCTTTTATTAATAAGATTAGGGTTAATATTTAAAGTTAAAGTTTTACCTTCTGGCATATAAGAAATAGTTGAATTGCTATATTGCCAGGTTACAGCAATATTGTTCACAAGTAGCTTTTTTATTGTAATATTTTTATGTATTATAAAGCTATCCATATCAATAATATGTTTACAGTGTAATATCTTCATATTGGCGGTATAGGATTTTTTTTGGACATTAAAATTTACATTAATAAGGGTTTCCATGTTTTCTCCTCTTCATTAATATTAAAATAATTAATTAATATATTGTAATAATTAAAATATAACCTTAATAATATCAAGTGTCAAGGTATGCTAAAGAGTATATAGTAATCTTGTATTTTTGATAATATATCAAATAATAGCTAATCATTTTAGGTTATAGATATCTTAAATTAAAGAATAAAAAATACATTGCTATAATTATCCAGTAAATATATAATGTTGATATAATGATTTGGAGGAGAAAAAATGTATGAAAGATTTTATAACAAAAATGAAAAACCAACATTAGAAAAAATTCTTGAAACAATAGGGGAATGTAAAGCAGTGCTTTTTAATGAACTGTTATCCTTTTTAAATGATTTTTATGACCTATCAACTGATATTAAATACCCTTTTGGAAATAAATATGGTTGGGGTATAAAATGTAGCCATAAAACTAAGCATTTATGTTATATATTTCCTGAAAAACATTCTTTTACTATAACTATCCAAATAGGCACAAATGAGGTTGAGAAACTGCAAAATGTTTTTGCAACGTTTTTACCTAAAACCCAAGAATTATGGCAAAATCGCTACCCTTGTGGTAGTGGTGGTTGGCTTCATTATAGAGTTTTTACTCATAATGAATTACAAGATGTTAAAAAGCTAATAACAATAAAGAAAAATCCACCCAAAAAGTAAAATTAACTTGAGGTTTAATCAAAGAGGAAAGTAAATACAATAGACTACAAAGAGCGATATTATCGCTTTTTTTTTAACCCATAATACTAAATTACATATATTACTTTGACACACATAGTAATATATGATACAATGCAATTGCTAAAGGAGTTGATTTAGTGAAAGAAAGCATTATTAATAGTAATTTAATAAGAGGCAATATTGACACTATTATACTAAGGGTTTTAATTACAGCAGATAGTTATGGTTATCAAATAATTAAAACTATTTATAATGATAGTGAAAAAATTTATCAGCTAAAAGAACCTTCTTTATATACCAGCTTACGTAGGCTAGAAAAACAAAGGTATATTAAATCATACTGGGGTAATGAAAGCCAAGGCGGAAGAAGAAAATATTATAGCATTACTGCTAGTGGTAAGCTTGCCTATCATAATAACCTAAGTGAATGGAAGCAGGCCCAAAAGTTAATAAATAAATTAATTGAGAGTCAAAAGGAGGGCTAGTATTGAATAATTTGCATAGAGAAGTAAATAAATTATTTAAACATTATCCCCATACCCCAAAAGTTATGGAGTTTAAAGAAGAGTTGTTTTCTAATTTACAAGAAAAAGTGCAAGACTTAATAAAAGAGGGTTATTCACAGCAACAAGCTATTAAAATTGCCATTGAAGATGTTAAAGATTTTACAATAGATGGAGTAATAACAGTTAATAAAATGCAGTATAAAACTGAGCTAGCACAACTAGCTTTTATTTATAGCTTAATTGGCTTAATATTAAGCATACCTTTAATGTTATATAGCTTTGGTAGAGTATTTAATTTTTGCACCTTAATCATAACATTAGGTTTAGGTATAAGATATGTAGGATTTAAATCAAGCGCTAAGGTGATTGATGATGAAATTGTTGTAGATATAAATAAAATAAAAAGCATGAAAAAACTTATTTGGATACTTTGGGGCACTTTGTTTACTGTTATTATTATAACAGCAACAGCAGTACAGTTTGGTAGTAATGTATGGTTTGGAACTGCAATAAAAGTAGATGGACCCTATGCTTTAGGAGAATTGTTGTCTAGGTATTATATGCCTCTAATTACGATACTAATTCCTTTTTACTTTAATCACACTACTAATTTTATACTCAATTATAAAGGAGATGAGCTAAATGAGTTCTAAAAATAAAGTTATCATAGTACTGGTTTCAATAGCCTTAATAGCAACTTTAATTATGCAGTTTATTGTACTACCCCGTATTGAACAGAACAAAAAAGAGTATCTTAAAAGTCAGCAGGATCCAATGAAACATAGCCTAAAGAGCATTCTAAAGTATCAAAATAAGTATATGGGCAACGCTTCAAATATATCTCAGCTATATAACAACTTGCCACTAAGTACTATTAGTAATAGTCTTAAGCTTAACAGTAATGAGTTAACTGCCGAGGTTTATTATAAGGAAAATACAGGGGCTATAGATAAAACTCTCTTAAAACAAGCTCTTATATATAATGCTACTGCTAGCTTTGCGTTAATAGATAACTTACAAAAAGTTAATTATGTTTTTACGGGCAATACTTATTCTATTACCAGAGAAATAGTAGAGTTTTGGTATGATACTGATAATTTAAATTCATTATTAACAGAAGAGAAATGGAAAAACGAAGTTCAAAAAGATCTTAATGATAATGATATTGTAGGAACTATGTTTTTAGATTTTACAGAGGGAGAGTAGCTATGTCAGCCATAGTAGCAGCAGTATTGTTTTGGGTTGTATTAGGATTTGGAGTTTTTTTTATAGTGCCAAAGCTAAAGAATAATTTTTCAGGAATAAAAGTTATCTTAATTGGAATAAGCATAATCTTAGTGGGTGGAATTATTGCAGTTGATACACGTTCTGATCTTGGAGGATATGAGTATTTAGTAGTTTTTTTAGGTTTAATAATAGCTGCTATAGGTTTTGGTAAAAAAGACTAGTTAAGCATTTTTACTTTAAAACATAGGGGCGTATAAATACGCCCCTTTTAGTTGTTAACAAATAAAATATTAAATTAGCAATTTATTTACTAACTAAGTAATGAAACAATAATTTTGCTGTATTTACTACTCCATCAGTATGGGTTCTTTCCATTGAATGTGAAGCATGAACACCAGGTCCAATTAAGGCATGTTTAATATTTGCACCAGCTCTTAAAGCTGCACTAGCGTCTGACCCATAAAATGGAAAAATATCTACGCAGTAATCAACACCATTATCTTTGGCAATGTTCTGAAGCTTTTTACGAAGCTCATAATCATAAGGTCCACTAGAGTCTTTGGCACAGATAGAAACCTCATACTCACTACCGTTTAGGTCTTCTCCAACACATCCCATGTCAATTGCTAAAAACTCAACAGTTTTTTGTGGTGTACCATAACTAGCACCATGGCCAACCTCTTCATAGTTGGTGATAAACATATTTAAGGTGTATGGTAATTTAATATTGTTTTCAACAATATACTTAGCAACGCCCAGTATAGTAGCAACATTTACTTTGTCATCTAAATGGCGAGACTTAATAAAGCCAGATTCAGTAACAACACAGCGTGGGTCAAAGCAAACAAAGTTACCAGCGTTAATGCCAAGTTTTTTAACATCATCGGCATTTTTAACTTTTTCGTCTAAACGAACCTCCATAGTATGTTCTTCACGTTTTTCGGTACGACCTGCACGTGAAACATGGGTGCTTGGTTTGTGGAACAGAATTGTTCCTGTATATTTTTTTCCTTCATCAGTAATTATTGTACAGTATTCACCTTCTATAGCATTCCACATGTAACCACCAACAGGTGTTAAACGCAAAGTCCCACCAGCTTTAATTGATCTTACCATAGCGCCTAAAGTATCTACATGGCCAGAAATGGTGCGTTGCTGCTCATCATTTTCACCTTTAATTGTAGCTATTAAGCCACCCTTATTTGTAAGATAAGAGTCAATACCTAAAGTCTTAAATTCGTTTTTTACTAATTCAATAGCATCCTTGGTGTAGCCAGATGCACTAGGTGTATTTAATAACTTTTGCATAAAGTTAATAGTATAAGTGGGGTTAAATTCAAATTTCATATAATAATCTCCTTTACTAAATTCTGTCTGTATTTTATTATAAGCTTGTATTTAAAACAAGAATATTTTGAAAAAAAGGAAAACTACTATGAGTAATGTAGAAAAATATGCACTATGGGGGTTATCATCTATAGGTATTTTAACACCCAGAAGAATCCATACATTAATAGCTAGGTATGGATCAGCATCTGAGCTTTGGCAAACACCAGTTAAAGAATGGAATATTCCTAGAATGAGCAATATAGTAAAGTCAGCAATTTCAAAAGCTCAGCAAGAGTTCGACCCTGTTTCTTTTGAGAATAACTTACAAAAAAAAGCAATAAAAATAATAACCATAGAAGACCAAGGTTATCCTAAAAGACTAAGTCACTTGCATGACCCTCCATTAGCTTTATATGTAAAAGGAGAGCTTAAAATAGATGAACAAGATTGCTATTTAGGAGTTGTGGGCAGTAGAAGTCGAAAACTATACGGTCAAAGAGTTATAAAAGACCTACTGCCTAGTTTAATTCGTCAAGGGCTTACAATAGTAAGTGGAATGGCTTATGGCATTGATTCTGATTCACACCAATGTGCAATAGACAATAATGGCTATACAATTGCGGTAATTGGATCGGGACTAGATGATAAGTTTATATCAGGTAATTTTTCATTAGTAGACAAAATTCTTAAGAATGGGGCGTTGATTAGTGAGTATCCACCAAATTTTGAAGCAAGAAAATGGACATTTCCAGCAAGAAACCGTATTATAGCAGGTGTGAGTGATGCTGTATTAGTAGTTGAAGCTGGTAAAAAAAGTGGATCATTAATAACTGCGGACTTTGCAAGCCAGCTTGGTAAAGAAGTTTTAGCTGTTCCAGGCAGTATTTTGAGCACAACTAGCATAGGAACTAATACCTTAATAAAAAATGGAGCAAAGCCGATATTAGCTAGTGAAGATATAGCTGAAGAATTTTTAACACTTAGTGTTGAAATAAATAAAAAAACTAAGCCAAAACTAAACAATGAATTAGAGAAAAAAATATATAGCTTACTAAATAGTGAACCAATATCAGTTGATGAAATTGTTTTAAAGCTTGATGAAAAAGCTTCAAATATTCAATCTACTTTAACAATACTATCAATACGTGGAATTATAGAAGAATCGGCTGGTAGACTTTTCTCAATTAAAAAATAATGTATAATAGTTTAGGTGTACGCTAAAAAGCGGGAGGAATAAACGTGGCGAAAACATTAGTAATTGTAGAATCACCTACAAAGGCAAGAACAATAAAAAGTATATTGAGTAGCAGTAAATATATTATTAAGGCATCAAAGGGTCATATTCGTGACTTACCTAAAAGTAAAATTGGTGTTGATATAGAAAACAATTTTGAACCAAACTATATAACTATTAGAGGTAAAGGCGACGTTATTTCGGGTTTAAGAGAGTCTGTGAAAAAAGCAGATAACGTAATTTTAGCAACTGACCCAGACCGAGAGGGAGAAGCTATATCTTGGCATTTAGCAGAGTTACTAAAGCTAAATAAAGAAGAGCCATTAAGAGTTGAGTTTCATGAGATAACAACAGAAGCTATCAAAAAGGCGTTTAAAAATCCTCGTCATATAGATATAAACTTAGTTAATGCACAACAAGCACGCAGAATACTGGATAGAATTGTAGGATATAAACTTAGTCCATTATTATGGAAAAAAGTTATGAGAGGACTAAGTGCAGGTAGAGTACAGTCGGTTGCAGTTAAGCTTATTGTAGACCGTGAAAAAGAGCGTGACGCGTTCAAATCAGAAGAATACTGGACTCTTGAGGCAAAGTTTGCAGACTGTTTGAATAAAGAGTTTTTAGCTTCTTTAACCAAAATTAATGGTAAAAAGTTTGA
Organism: Clostridium sp. 'deep sea'; assembly: GCF_014931565.1. NCBI lineage: Bacteria > Bacillati > Bacillota > Clostridia > Eubacteriales > Clostridiaceae > Clostridium > Clostridium sp. 'deep sea'. Next base: position 903,652 of record NZ_CP063353.1, on the reverse strand, counting down.
TAAATTATCTGGAACAGATGTTAAAGAAGTGATTACAAATATTAAAGGTGAAAAAGGCACAGTTGTAGGTATTTCTGAGTCAGAACGAAAACGTAATCCACTACCACCTTTTATAACAAGTACTTTACAGCAAGATGCAGCTCGAAGATTTAAGTTTTCCGCACGCAAAACTATGTCTGTTGCGCAACAGCTATACGAAGGTATTAAGATCGGCAAAAACAGTACTGGTTTAATTACCTATATGAGAACTGACTCTGTGCAGTTAAGTAATGAGGCAATGCAAAGTGCAGAGAGCTTTATTAAAACAGAGTATGGTGACAATTATTTTCAAAAGAGAGTATTTAAAAGCAAAAAGAATGCTCAGGCAGCTCATGAAGCAATTAGACCTACAAATATTAGTTTAACTCCAGAGTCAATTAAAGATAATTTAACTGCAGATCAACTAAAGGTATATGCCCTTATTTGGAATAGATTTGTTTCTTCTCAAATGACTCCAGCCATATATGCTCTAAAAAACTCAGAAATAGCTATCAAAGACTATTTATTTAAGGTTACTGGTTCTAAACTTATTTTTAATGGCTTTTTAAAGGTTTACGGTGATGATAAATTAAGGGATGATAATAAAGAATTTCCTGAGTTAAAAAAGGATGCTAAGCTACCCCTAATAGATACGCTGGGTAAACAACATTTTACGGAACCACCAGCCCGATTCACTGAGGCTTCATTAATAAAAGAATTAGAAGAACAAGGTATAGGTAGACCAAGTACTTATGCTCCTATATTGGATACAATAATGAAACGAAGATATGTAGAAAAGGAAAAAGGTAAACTATTGCCCACAGCTTTAGCTAAAGGGGTTAATGGTTTGCTAGAGAATTACTTCACCTCAATTATGAATATTGAGTTTACAGTAAACATGGAAGAAGATCTCGATAAAGTAGCCAGTGGTAAAATAGATTGGCATAAAGCCATTAGCGATTTCTATGCTACGTTTGAAGAGCAACTTGAAGTTGCTGAAGAAAAAGCCGAGAGAATTAAAATTGAAAGAAAAGTTGAAATAACAGATATAGAGTGCGAAAAATGTGGCAAACCTATGGTAATAAGAGAGGGTAGATATGGAAAGTTTTTAGCATGTTCAGGTTTCCCAGAATGCAAAAATACTCAACCTATTCTTGACAAAGTAGGTGTTAAATGCTCAAAGTGTAATGGTGATTTAGTAAAAAGAAGAGTAAAAAAGGCAGGGTTTTTTACGGATGTAGTAATTATCCAGAGTGCAAATTTGTTTCATGGGATAAACCTATTGATAAGTTATGTCCAGAGTGTAAAGCTAACTTAGTTGAAAAGACTAAAAAAGATGGCACAACATTGATTAAATGCAGCAGTGATACTTGTAGTTATCAGGAGGTTATTGAAAAAAATGAATAAGCTTGTACATGTTATAGGAGCTGGCTTAGCGGGTTCTGAGGCAGCTTGGCAGTTAGCTAGTAGAGGAATAGCAGTTAACCTATATGAGATGCGTCCTCAAAAAAACACCCCTGCTCATAAAACAGCTGACTTTGCAGAGTTGGTATGTAGTAATTCTTTAAGGGCTAAAGGTTTATCAAATGCTGTTGGTCTACTAAAAGAAGAGCTTAGATTACAAAACTCACTCATAATGGAAGCAGCAGATAAGTTCAGTTTGCCTGCTGGAGGAGCATTAGCTGTCGATAGAAAGGGTTTCGCGAAGTATATTACCAATAAAATTAAAGAACATGATTTAATAACTGTCATTAATCAAGAAATTAAACATATAAATACAGATGAACTTTGTATTGTTGCGGCTGGACCGTTATGTTCTGATGACCTCGCAGAAGATATATCAAAACTTATTAAGGAAGAACATTTACACTTTTTTGATGCCGCAGCACCCATAGTCAATAAAGAGTCTATTAATTTTAATGTAGCTTTTTGGGGTTCTCGATATGACAAGGGGGGTAAGGACTATATAAATTGCCCAATGAATAAAGATCAGTATGAAGAATTTTATAAGGAACTCATTAATGCTGAGGTGCAACCCTTACACGAGTTTGAGGATAAAAGCTATTTTGAAGGGTGTATGCCAGTGGAAGTAATGGCAAGCAGAGGTGAGCAAACACTTTTATTTGGTCCGCTAAAACCAGTTGGATTAACTGATTTGAATGGTGAACAGCCACATGCTGTTGTACAGCTAAGGCAAGATAATATTGAAGGTACATTGTATAATATGGTTGGCTTTCAAACTCGTTTGAAATGGCCAGAGCAAAAAAGAGTTTTTAGAAAAATACCTGGTTTAGAAAGTGCGGAATTTGAACGTTTAGGAGTTATGCATCGCAACACCTTTGTTAACTCCCCCAAAACACTTTTACCAACAGGTCAATTAAAGCATTATAAGAATGTATTAATAGCTGGTCAACTGTCTGGTGTTGAGGGATATGTTGAATCTACAGCAAGTGGTTTGATTTGTGGTATTAATGCAGCCAAAATAGCAATGGGTAATGAACCAATTATTTGGCCAGCAGAAACAGCTCACGGATCACTTATGAACTATATTACGACTGCCCCCACTAAGGGCTTTCAACCAATGAATATTACATTTGGCATAATACCTCCTTTAGGAAGAAAAGTTCGTAAGCGTAGAGAACGTAAAGAAGCTGTAAGCTCTAGAGCCTTAGAAATACTAAAAGAATTTTTAGAATAATATAAAATATTAGTAACAACCTAAAATAGTTAAAGTAATACCAAAAATTTAAGGTAGTAAAATATTTAGATAATCGTATTTTATTTATTTTACCTCAAGATTATTTGAAGAATCTAAAATATTTTGATATATTAATTCTGAGCGGGAGTGGTTATATGTACAGAGGCACTACAATTGTTGCAGTAAAAAAAGACAAAGAAATTGCAATCGCAGGTGATGGACAAGTAACTTTTGGCGAAAAAACTGTTATTAAACATACAGCCAGAAAGGTTCGACGTATTTACGATGATAGAGTAATAGTTGGTTTTGCTGGTGCTGTAGCTGATGCCTTCGCCTTAGAAGAGAGATTTGAGGCAACTCTTAATAAGTTTTCAGGTAACTTAATAAGGGCTTCAGTTGAACTAGCAAAGGAATGGAGAACTGACCGTGCTTTAAGGCAGCTAGAGGCTTTACTTTTGGTGGCAGATAAAGACTGTTTACTATTAATCTCAGGAAATGGAGATGTTATAGAGCCAGAGGATGGAGTTATGGCAATAGGATCAGGAGGTAACTATGCTTTATCAGCAGCTAGAGCTTTATATAGACATACAGAGTTAAATGCAGCAGAGATTGCAAAAGCAGCATTAAAAATTGCAGCTGAAATTTGTGTTTATACAAATGATAGTATTATTTGTGAAACTGTAGGAGGTAAATGTAATGAATAATTTAACCCCTAAACAAATAGTGGCAAAGCTTGATGAATATATTGTTGGTCAGCATGAAGCCAAAAAAGCTGTTGCAATCGCTTTAAGAAATAGATATAGACGTAAATTATTAATGCCTGATTTGCAAGAAGAAATAATGCCTAAAAATATTATTATGATAGGGCCTACTGGTGTAGGAAAAACTGAGATAGCGCGTAGGTTAGCTAAGCTAGTGGAGGCCCCTCTAATTAAGGTTGAAGCAACTAAGTTCACAGAGGTTGGCTATGTAGGTAGAGATGCAGAATCTATGATTCGAGAGCTTTTAGAGATATGTATAAGAATGGAAAAAACTAAAAGAATGAAAAATGCTGAAATTGAAGCTGAGAAATTAGCAAATGAGCGAATTTTAGAAGTTTTAGTTGATCCTCAGCCTAAACAACAAAATAGCAACCCATTAGGCATGATATTCTCTAACAGCTTTGGCAGTACCTCACAAACCCAATCAATAGAAACAGAAGAGCAAAAAAAGAGAAGAGAGAGTTTACGTGAACGACTATTAAGTGGTGAACTTGAAAATATGGTAATTGAAATTGAAGTAACAGAAAAATCATCTTCAATTCAATTTATTGGTGGTGGCTCTGGTCTAGAAGAAATGGGCGTTAATATGGGCGATATATTTGGTAATTTATTACCTAGCAAAAAGAAAAATAGAAGGGTAACAGTTGCTGAAGCTCGTCGCGTATTTGTCCAAGAAGAATCAGAGAATTTAGTAGATATGGATGATGTAATTAAAGTATCAATTGAAAAAACGGAGCAAAGTGGTATTGTATTTTTAGATGAAATCGACAAAATAGCTGTAAAATCTGGTGGTGGACGTGGTCCTGATGTATCAAGAGAAGGCGTTCAGCGCGATATTTTACCTATAGTTGAGGGAACAACTGTAAATACTAAGTATGGACCAGTAAAAACAGATTATATTCTGTTTATAGCTGCTGGTGCTTTTCACATAGCAAGTCCATCCGACTTAATACCAGAATTGCAAGGTCGTTTTCCAATAAGAGTAGAGCTACAGAGTTTAAGTACAGACGATATGAAGCGCGTACTTATTGAGCCAAAACACTCGTTAATAAAACAGTACATAGCTTTGCTTGGCACAGAGCATATACAAGTAGTTTTTACTGACGAGGCAATATCGGAGATAGCAAAAATAGCTTGTCAAGTTAATAATACAAGTGAAGATATCGGTGCAAGAAGATTACACACGATTATGGAGAGATTATTAGAACATATATCATACAATGCAACAGAGCTTGATGATAATAAAATAGTTATCGATTCAAAATACGTATATGATCAACTTGGCTCAATTATGGATAATGACAATCTTCATAAATATATAATTTAAGGAGACAATAATGGGGCTTCTAGAACGAGTTCAAATGATAACTAGTTATTTAAGAGATAATACGGGGAAGGTCAAGTTATCTGAACTAACATCTATTTTAACAGGATTAACTAATGCTAATATTATAGCTGTTAATGATGACAACGAGGTCTTAGCCAAAGCTTACTTAAATGACTTACAAGGTGAAATATTAGAGAAAACAGTTAAAAACAACATTTTTAGTTTTGGGCAAAGCTACTTTACTAACGCAACACCAAACGTTGTTATTAAAGATTTGTCACAAGAAGAATGTTTATTGGGTACAGAAGATGACTGTGCTTATGACAATATAAGTGTAATGACTATTCCTTTACTAAATAAAAAAAGACATATTATTAAAATTGTTGCAATAAAATTCAACGATAAATATGATGATGTTGATCATATTTTTGGAGAAATAATTTGTAGTTTGCTTACAATGGAACGAGTATATCGAGAGGTAGAGTTTAAACAAAAAGAATATCGTAAAAATGTTATGGTAGAAATTGCTTTAGATGCTTTATCGTATTCGGAAATTGAGGCAGCAAAAAGTATCTTCCAAGAACTTGGCAACACAGAAGGATTTTTAGTTGCTAGCAAGGTTGCTGATAAAGTGGGTATAACACGTTCAGTAATTGTTAATGCTCTAAGAAAACTCGAGAGTGCCGGCGTAATTGAATCACGCTCTTTAGGAATGAAAGGCACATATATTAAAGTATTAAACGAAAGATTATTAGATCAACTTAATATTTCTTTAGAATAAGTGCATTGTATAAAAGACTTTAAGTGATAACAACCACTCACAATAAACAAAAGAGTTGCCGTTTGGCAACTCTTTTGTTTTGGGGTGGGTAACTGCTAGGCAGTTACGGTTTGGGTATTTGACTAGTCAAATACGGGGAGGACTCGCCTATCGGCTTCGTGGGGTGGGTTTTGACAATTCAAAACGGAGTGGGCTCACTTCGCTCGCGGATTGAGTTTGCTTTCAGCAAAAGGTGTGATACGTAGCTCTTCATTGACGTGATATAGCGATGCTTTAGCGAGCATAACTTTCCGTGAGCCAAAGGCGAACCCACCCCATATTTCACAAGGTGAAAAATCCACCCCACGAGGTTTGCTAAAAACGAGTTTACCCCGGAGTTGCTTGCAACTACCCAAACCTCTTGCATATAAAGCCCCCGTATGGTATACTTGTTCGGGTATAAATTACACACGTCATGTGATAGTTTTACAGGTGCTTATAGCTTAATTATAAAGTTTATAAGTCGTAAAACTAAGTGATCAGGCGGAGGTTCAAACCTAGGAGGAAATAATATATGTCAGTTGTTGCAATGAAACAGTTACTCGAATCTGGTGTTCACTTTGGTCACCAAACACGTCGTTGGAACCCAAAAATGGCTCCATACATTTTTACAGAGCGTAATGGTATTTACATCATTGATTTACAAAAAACAGTTCGCAAAATTGAAGAATCTTATGATTTTATAAGAGATATCGCTGCCGCTGGTGGATCAGTATTGTTTGTAGGAACTAAAAAGCAAGCATCTGAGAGCATAGCAGAAGAAGCAGTTCGTTGTGGTATGCCTTATGTTAATAAAAGATGGTTAGGTGGAACTTTAACTAACTTCCAAACAATCAATAAGCGAATTAAAAGATTATTATTGCTCGAAGAAATGGAAGTAGACGGTAGTTTCGATGTATTACTTAAAAAAGAAGTAGTTGCATTAAGAAAAGAAAAAGATCGTTTAGAGAAGTTTTTAGGCGGAATTAAACAAATGAAAAAAATGCCTAGTGCTTTATTTATTGTTGATCCTCGCAAAGAGAAGATTGCTGTTGCAGAGGCTAAAAAACTAAATATTCCTATTGTTTCTGTGGTTGATACAAACTGTGACCCAGATCTTATAGATTATGTTATTCCTGGTAATGATGATGCAATCAGAGCTGTTAAGTTGCTGTCATCGGTTATTGCTGACGCTATTTTAGAAGGCAACCAAGGAGCTGTTGCTGAGTTAGCAGAAGAAGCTGCAGAAGAAGTAAAAGAGAATAACTAGTCTTTAACCAATAAAGGATATGGAGGTATTTAATGTGATTACTACTGATATGATTAAAGAAGTGAGAGTTCGTTCAGGTGCTGGTGTTTTAGATTGCCGTAATGCCTTAAAAGAAAACAATGGTGATGTTGATAAGGCTATTGATCATTTAAGGAAAAAAGGACTTGCATCTGCTTCAAAAAAAGCAGGTCGTTTAGCATCAGAAGGTCTTGTTAGTTCATATATTCACGGAAATGGTAAAGTTGGCGTTTTAGTTGAAATTAACTGTGAAACAGACTTTGTAGCTAAAACTGATAACTTTAAGGCTCTAGCTAGAGATATTGCAATGCAAATCGCAGCTTCAAAGCCAGAATATGTTTGCAGAGAAGAAGTTCCTGCTGAGCTTATTCAAAAAGAAAAAGATATTTTAATGGCTCAAATCGAAAACGAAGGTAAAAAGAAACCTGCTAATATCGTTGAAAAGATTGTAGAAGGCCGTATTAATAAATTCTTTAAGAGTGTTTGTTTATTAGAGCAACCATTCATCAAAGATGATGAAAAAACTGTAGAGCAATTATTAAAAGAAAGTATAGCTACTACAGGTGAAAACATTAAAATTCGTCGATTTGTACGTTTTGAAATGGGCGAAGGTTTAGCAAAAAAAGCAAATGACTTCGCTGATGAAGTTGCTCAAATGGTAAAATAAAAAAACGGAACACGTAAGTGTTCCTTTTTTTCAGCAAGCAGGAATTATTTTATCGTTGTCGAATGACATATGGCAGGAGGTACAATAATGGGTAAGCCAGTATACAAGAGAATTGTGTTAAAATTAAGCGGTGAAGCTTTAGCCGGTAAAAGTAATGGTGGTATTGACCATACAGTAGTTGCCGATATAGCAAACCAAGTTAAAGAAGTAGTAGAATTAGGAGTTGAAGTTGCCGTTGTAGTGGGTGCTGGAAACATATGGAGAGGTGCTACAGGTAGTGCCCGTGGTATGGATAGAGCAACAGCAGATTATATGGGAATGTTAGCTACATGTATTAATTCATTGGCATTACAAGACGCATTTGAAAACGTTGGAGTTCAAACTAGAGTGCAAACTGCAATAGAAATGCGTGAAATAGCAGAACCATATATTAGAAGACGTGCAATTCGACATTTAGAAAAAGGCAGAGTTGTTATATTTGCTGCAGGAACAGGCAATCCTTACTTTACAACAGATACTACAGCCTCATTACGAGCTGCAGAAATTGAAGCAGATGCTATTTTATTAGCAAAAGGTAAAGTAGATGGAGTATATGACTCTGATCCATTATTAAACCCAGAGGCTGTATTATTTACTGAATTAACCTATATTGAAGTGTTAAGACGGGGTTTAGGGGTTATGGATTCTACTGCAACATCACTATGTATGGATAATAACATACCTATTATTGTCTTTGGTTTAATGGAATCTGGAAATATTAAAAAAGTACTTCTGGGTGATAAGATTGGAACAGTAATTAAGGGGGACTAAATTAATGATAAAAGAAGTTTTAGCAGATTGCGAAAGTAGGATGCAAAAAACGATTAAAGTCTTTGAAGGAGATTTAAAATCTGTACGTGCAGGCAGAGCTACACCATCTCTACTAGATAAAATTACAGTTGAATACTATGGTAGTAGTGTTCCTATTAAACAAGTAGGTAATGTAACAGCCCCAGAGCCAAGGCTCTTAGTTATTCAACCATGGGATAAAACAGTTATTCCTTTAGTTGAAAAAGCTATTTTGCAATCAGATTTAGGTCTAAACCCAAATAATGATGGCACAGTAATAAGACTAAATATTCCTCAGTTAACATCTGAAAGAAGACAAAAACTTCTTAAGGTTATCAGAAAAATGGCTGAAGAATGTAAAATTGCAGTAAGAAATATTCGCAGAGATGCTAATGATGAAGTTAAAATGCTTGAGAATGAAAAAGAGATTACTGAAGATGATTCTCGTCGTGGTCTTGAGCAAGTTCAGGATTTAACAAATAAGTATGTTAAAGAGACGGATGTTGTCTTAAAGAAAAAGGAAGAAGAATTATTAGAAGTCTAAAAAAGTATGATGACTATCTTGCTAGGCCTTTTAGCGATTTAAAAGTTATACTTGATAAAGAAAGTATACCTTATAAACTCTTAAATTATCAGCCAGATCGATGCAGATTTGAGCTTAGTAATAATTTAAGAGTTCTTAAAATAATCTTAAAAGATGACGTTTTAGAAATACTAGTAAACCCTGAACAACAACCATACATAGAATAATGGTTGAATATTGAAAGTATTGCTTAAGTACCCCCTTCTTCTAAAATGTAAGGGGGTATCAAAATTAAATATAGTATTTTGGATATTTTATAAAGTGTTTTATAATACTTGTATAATGATTTATTAAATATGACTTTTAGGCGTTATAGCTTTATAATAAGGTATATTTTGATATAGGGAGAATTGAACTATGAATATCCCCAAGCACATTGCAATGGTTATGGATGGTAACGGAAGGTGGGCAGTTAAACGAGGTAAACCTCGTACTTATGGTCATCAAGTTGGTGGTGAACACATATTTAAAATAGCAGAAAAGTGTCATGAGTTAGGTGTAAAATATATTACATTATATGCCTTTTCAACAGAGAACTGGAGTAGACCAACAGCTGAGGTGCACTTTATTACAAGAGAACTGCCATTTTTAATATACAACAAGTTTAAATCAAGACTAAAGAGCAATAATATGAAATTTCTACTTTCTGGAAGGCTAGAGGGTATACCTAAAAAATCTCTTGAGCTATTTCGAGAACTAGAGCAAACATCAAAAGATAACGAAGGACTTACTATTGTATTTGCCTTTAATTATGGAGGTAGAGCTGAAATTATTGATGTTTGTAAAAATCTATTAGATATCAATATAAAAAGCTCAGAATTAACCGAAGATATATTTAGAAGTAATCTCTATTTACCTAACGTGCCAGATGTAGACTTAGTAATTAGAGCAGGAAATGAGCACCGAATATCCAACTTTTTACTTTGGCAAATAGCCTATGCTGAATTATATATGTCTGAAAAACTTTGGCCAGATTTTACAGCAAAAGATTTAACAAAAGCCATAGAGTTTTATAGTAATAGAAATAGAAAGTTTGGAAAGATATCAGTATGAAAAAAAGAATTATGAGTGCTATTGTTGCTGTTCCAATATTACTTTATATAGTTTTAAAAGGCGGTATTATATTCGACATAGCTTGGTTTTTAGTATTGTCTATTTTGCTTTTTGAGTTAAATAGAATGGTAGCAGGTAAATTAGACATAATATTATACTTGCCATCTTTGCTTTACTTAGTAACTTCTTACGCCAATTACTATTATAATTGGGGTAATGCAAATCTTATTGCGTCCTTTTTTATAATAATAATGCTGATAATAAACATTATAGTAGTTAGAAAACATAATTTAAGTAAAATTAGTTTAGCTATTATAGGTTCTTTATATATTATATTTTTAGGTATGTACTTATTTATGTTAGCAGACATAAGTCAGGCACTACTAATAATTAGTTTTATAACCGCTTGGGCCTATGATTCTTGTGCCTATTTTACAGGAGTAAAATGGGGGCGTAGACGGCCATGGCCAGAGTTAAGTCCTAAAAAATCAATTGAAGGGGTAATGGGTGGTGCGGTAGGAACAGTATTAGTTGTATTATTATTTGCCTCTATCAATAATTGGAACTTAGTTAATATGGCAATATACGCTTTGTTTGCAGTGTTTTTAGCTCAATGCGGAGATCTGATTGAGTCATCTATTAAAAGATTTTGCAGTGTTAAAGATTCAGGTAAGATATTGCCTGGACATGGAGGGTTTTTAGATAGGTTTGATAGTGTTTTACCAATATTACCATTAACCTATTTAATATTTGTTGTATTAAAGCTTCAGTGAGGATTAACATGAAAAAGAGAATTGCAATATTAGGAAGTACGGGATCTGTAGGAACCCAAACTGTTAAGATAATAAAAGAGTATCAAGATGATTTTGAACTCTGTGGTATAAGTGCTAGGAGTAACTTTAACTTATTAAGCCAACAGGCAAACGAGTTTAAGCCTGTAATTGTAGCAATTTCTAAAAAGGAATTTGCTGAAAAACTAGAGTTAAACTACAACTGTAAGAAGATATATGGCGATAGCCATATAAAAGAGTTTATAAGTAGTTGTGACTGTGATATATTTGTAAATGCTATTAGTGGAATTAATGGACTCGAAGCATCATATCAAGTTTTAAGTTTAGGTAAAGATTTAGCTTTAGCAAATAAAGAATCTATTGTAAGCGCTGGACCACTGCTAATGGAATTGGCAAAAAAAACAGGCAGTAAAATTCTGCCGCTAGATAGTGAACATTCAGCTATATGGCAGTGTTTACAAGGAGAAAAGTATAATAGTGTAAGTAAAATAATTTTAACAGCATCTGGTGGGCCGTTTTTTAACTTTAGTAAAAATCAGCTTTCAAAAATAACACCAGCACAAGCCCTTAAACACCCTACGTGGAATATGGGAAACAAAATATCTATTGATTCAGCTACCTTAATGAATAAAGGTTTAGAGGTGATTGAGGCTTCAGTATTATTTAATATGCCTCTTAATAAGATTGATGTTTTAGTGCATCCTCAAAGCATAATTCATTCTTTAGTAGAGTATGATGATGGTGCCCTTATTGCTCAGTTGGGTATTACTGATATGGGGCAACCTATTCAGTATGCCTTATTTAATAAAAGTCGGGTAAAAACCACTAGGCCATGTTTAAGCTTAGCAGACATTCAAAAATTAACATTTTTTGAGCCGGATTTAGAGTTGTTTAAGTGTTTGGGTTTAGCGTATCAAGCCTTAAAGATGGGTGAAGCTATGCCAGCTGTGTTAAATGCTGCCAATCAGGTTGCAGTAAATAAATTTTTAGCAAAAGAAATAACATTTTTACAAATACCTGAACTAATATCGATAGTAATGTCGAAACAATATAATACTAAAATTAATAGTGTAGAAGATGTACTTTATGTTCAGAGTATGGCAATAAAGACAGCGCTTAGTATTACGCTGTAGTTTGGAGGTTTATAGTGGTTACTACTGTAATTATAACTATATTAATTTTAGGTGTCATGATTCTTTTTCACGAATTAGGACACTTTATGGCTGCTAAAGCGGCAGATGTACATGTGTATGAATTTGCACTGGGTATGGGTCCAAAGCTTTTTTCATTTAAAAAAGGTGAAACGGAGTATACATTAAGGGCTATACCTATGGGTGGATTTGTGCGTATGGCTGGTGAAGATCCAGAAGAAGATGATGATCCTAGAGGTCTTAATAAAAAAAGTTACTTAGCAAGAATTATTATTTCTGTAGCTGGAGCTTTTATGAATTTTGTACTAGCTGTTTTAATTTATACAATTGTAGTTTTTGCTCAAGGAACTCCAGATGGCACAGCATATATAGGAGAGGTACTGCCAGACTCCCCTGCTGCAGAGGTAGGATTGCAGGCTGGAGATAAGCTAACTTCTATAGAAGGTGTTTCTATTAATAGCTGGGAAGATTTAACCAAAGAAATTAAACAAAGACCCGATCAAAACCTAGTAATAAAGATTGAACGTGGAACCGAAATAATTGAATACACCTTAAAAACTAAAATAGATGAGTTAAGTGAAGAAGGCTATATTGGTATTGCTCCAAGATTTAAAAGGGCATCATTTATGTACGCTATAGTTACTGGTTTTAAACAAACTATATTGCTATTTAAATTAATATTTACAGCTTTGCTTGCAATAATTACTGGAAAAGCTGGTGCCCAAGGGGCTGGGCCACTTGGTATAGCTCAAATGGTTGGGCAGGTTTCACAAACTGGTTTGGTAAATACCTTGTCGTTTACAGCTATGTTGAGTATTAATGTAGGGATTTTTAACCTACTTCCAATACCGCCTCTTGATGGCAGTAGAATACTGCTCATTGTAATAGAAGCCATTAGAGGAAAGCCAATGGATCCTAAAAAGGAAAATCTTATTTTCTTTATTGGATTTGCATTGCTTATAATTTTTGCTGTATTTGTAACATACCAAGATATATTAAGGTTAGGGAATTAGCTATAGGAGAAAAAAATGTATAAACAAATGTATAAACTGCCAAGAGAGGTAACCATAGGCTCAGTAAAAATCGGTGGCAATAATAACATAGCTATTCAATCTATGACCAATACAAAAACAACTGATGTGGAGGCTACTGTAAAGCAAATTAAACAGCTTTATACAGCCGGAGCTGATTTAGTTAGGGTAGCTATTCTCGATAAAAAAGCACTTGAGGCTTTTAAACAGATTAGAGAGCAAATTACCAAGCCATTAATAGCAGATATCCATTTCGATTATCGCTTAGCTGTTAGTGCATTTGAGGCAGGAGCGGAGAAAGTAAGGATAAACCCTGGTAATATTGGTGATTGGAGCAAGGTGCTTAAGGTTGTTGATGTAGCAAAAGAACACAATGCCTGTATTAGAGTTGGTGTTAATAGCGGTTCGCTTGATAAAAAGCTATTGCAAAAATACGGCTCTCCTACAAGTGAAGCCTTAGCCCAGTCTGCTCTTGAGTACGATAAAAAATTGCTAGACTATGGTTTCAGTAACTTTGTTATGGCTATAAAGTCTTCTAACGTTAAACGTAATATCGAGGCAAATCGCATCTTTGCTAAAGAGAGTGATACCCCTTTGCACTTGGGTGTAACTGAAGCAGGCACACCAGATATCGGCAATATCAAGTCTGCCATTGGAATTGGCTCACTTTTATGTGATGGCATCGGCTCAACCTTTAGGGTAACTCTAACTGCCGATCCAGTAGTAGAAATAGGAACTGCCTTAAATATCTTAAAGTCAACCGGTTTACGTAAAACAGGTCTCGAAATAATTTCTTGCCCCACCTGTGGTAGAACTCAATCTGACTTAATAAGTATAGTAAATGAGGTAAAAGCCAAAACTAAACATATTACAACACCACTAACCATAGCTATCATGGGCTGTGTTGTAAATGGCCCAGGTGAGGCAAGGGAAGTAGATTTAGGCTTGGCATTAGGAAAAGGAAAAGCTGCGTTATTTAAACATGGTAAAGTAGTGAAAACAATCTTAGAGCAAGACTATGTAACATGTTTACTACAAGAAATTGAAGACTTATGTAAGTAATATTTTGCTAATAGCAAAATAATTATAAAAATAAGATATTTGTAGTTTCATAGTTTTTAACAAAGCTAATATACTATCACAATTAATATACTACTTGCATAGCAAGTGATTATTTGATAATATATTGCTAGTTGATTATAGGTTCTTAGAAAGAGTGGGTGGTGCCCACTCTTTTACTATTATTATGCATTTAGAGTAAGAACTACAATTATATAAATATAAAAACAAACATTAAAAACTGTAGCTTGATGAATCAAAATACATATTTTTTTAAGGTGGGTTAACTGTGAAAAAGAAAGAAGTCAAAGATTTATTAATTGCTGAAGCAGATATTTTAGCACAAAAATATGGCTTACAATTGTTTGATGTAAACATTGAGACTAAAGGTGGAAGTATGATATTGAGTGTAAAGCTTACTAGTGATAATGGTGTAAGCCTTGACGACTGTCATAAAGTGCATGTTGAACTAAGCAAATATTTAGACGAAGTTGACCCAATAGAAGATAGCTATTTTTTAGAGGTTAGTTCACCTGGTTTAGATGCTAGTTTAAAATCAGAGTTAGCAATATCTAAAAGCATCGGCAAAGAAGTATTTGTTAAAACATTTGTAGCTACAGATAATTGGCCAAAAACTCTAGTAGGAATTTTAAAATCATATGACGAAAAAGAAGTAGAGATACAAAACGAAGATCAAACATACAAGATTGAAAGAAAAATGATATCAACAATAAGATTACATTTTAGCTTTTAGGAGGATTATAAATTGAACAGGGAGTTTATAAAAGCAATTAAAGATCTGGGTTTAGAAAAAGGAATTGATCAAGAAATACTGTATGATGCAGTGGAAACAGCTCTTAAAACTAGCTATAAAAATCAGCTTGGCAGTACAGCAGATATTAAAGTAGTAATTAACAGATTAACTGGTGATGTAAAGGTATATAGATTATACGAGGTAGTGGAAGAAGTGAACCATAAGAGCACTGAACTACTACTAGAAGATGCCATTATATTTAATCGTAAGGCAAAAACTGGTGAGATAGTAGAGGTTGAGATTACAACTAAAGAGTTTGGTCGTAAAGCAGCTCAAAATGCTAAACAAATGGTAGTACAGCGTATAAGAGAGGCCGAACGAAATGTAGTTTATGACAGATATATTGATAAAACAGATGACATAATTACAGCTTTATTGCATAGAAGTGATGGTAAAAATTTTTATGTTGACCTAAATAATACTGAGGCAATACTTCCACCTACAGAGCAAGTAGCTGGAGAGACTTATCAGGTTGGAGAGAGAATAAAAGTATATGTGACTGAGGTTCGTAAAACAAGTAAAGGTCCACAAATTGTAGTATCACGTACTCACCCTGGATTAATTAAGCGATTATTTGAGCTTGAAGTTCCAGAAATATATAATGGTACAGTAGAAATAAAATCAATAGCCCGTGAAGCAGGTAGTAGAACAAAAATTGCTGTACATGCAGCAGATAAAAATGTTGATCCAGTTGGTGCTTGTGTAGGACCAAAGGGTACCAGAGTACAGTCAATAGTAGCTGAAATTAATGGCGAAAAAATAGATATAGTCGAGTGGAGTGATGACCCAAGAGTTTATGTAAAAAATGCACTTTGCCCTTCTAAGGTATTAGATGTTGGGGTAGAAAGTGAAGATGAGCATAAAGTAAAGGCTGTTGTACCAGACCATCAATTATCATTAGCAATTGGTAGAGAAGGCCAAAATGCTAGATTAGCAGCCAGATTAACATCTTGGAAGATTGATATAAAGAGTGCAAGTCAAGCAGGCTTTGAAACAGAGAACGATTTGGGGTGATAGCTTGAAAAAAAGAAAAATACCAAAACGTATGTGTATAGCATGCCGAGAAATGAAAGAAAAAAAACAGTTATTAAGAGTTGTAAAAACACCTGAAGGAGATGTAAAGGTTGATACAACAGGTAAAGTAAATGGCAGAGGCTCGTACTTATGCAAAAATAGTGAATGCATAAATCAAGCTATAAAAAAGAAGCAAATTAGTAGAGCGCTGGAAGTTAATATACCTGCAGATGTATATGAAGAACTAAAAAAGCTAGGTGAGCAGAATCAAGGATAAGTACTATAGCTTTTTAGGTATTATAAAGAAAACTGGTAAAATAATTGCAGGATATGACACAGTAAAAGATAACTTTAATAAAGCAAAGCTCATAATTTTAGCAGAAGATGCCTCAGATAAAATGAAGCAAAAAATGCTAAGAAGGTGTAAAGAACATAATAAAGAGTTAGTTTGTTATGGGGTTAGCAAACAGTATGGTAGAGCATTGGGAATTAAAGATTCAGTGATACTAGCCATTATAGATAAGAACTTTAGTGAAGTTTTAAAGAGTAAGTTTGGTTTTGAAGTATTAATCGGAGGTGAAAAGTTTGGAAAAAGTTAGAGTGTATGAGATTGCTAAGGAGCTTAATATTTCCAGTAAAAAATTAGTTTTGGCTTTAAAACAAGTTGGTATTGAAGTGAGTAGTCACATGAGCACTTTAGAGCCTGAGGTATCAAATCAAATCAGAGCAATGTTAGTAGGTAGTAAAAGCATTGCTGTTAGTGATAATAAAGCAGCAAATACAAAACAAACTAATGAAGGAAATAATCATTCACCGCAAAAACATAATAAAACCCCAAAGATTGAAAACAATAAAAATAATAATGAATTAAATAAAAATAAACAACAACAGCAGGAAAAAATAAATAAAAATAAACAACAAAACAAAACAGAAGAGGAAGAGAAGAAAATTAAAGAGAAAAGCATTAAAAGATTAAAGCAGGATGATGTCATCTACGAAGATATTCCAAACGATTTACAAAGTGATTATACAATCATTAAACACAGTAAAAGCGTTGAGGAAGTATGGGAAGAGGAAATTGCCAAAGAAAAATTTGTTTCTACGGGTAAAAGAAAGAAAAAATCTCGTAAAAAACAAAAAAAAGGTAAAAGAGAGCAGCAACAAACTATCACTAAAAGCATAGAAATTCCACCATTAATTACTGTAGGAGAATTAGCAAAGTTAACTAAAGTTAGTCCTACACAAATAATATCTAATCTAATGCAATTAGGTATGATGGCTTCGCTTAATCAAACCATTGAATCAGATATAGCTATATTAGTTGGCGAAGAAATGGGATTTAAAATTGTTTTACAGCAAGATAAAACTGACTTTACAATTGATATTGAGGATGACCCTGTAACAATGACAGAGCGTCCACCAATTGTAACAGTAATGGGTCACGTAGATCATGGTAAAACTTCTTTACTCGATAGAGTTAGAAACTCAAGAGTTTTAGAGACTGAATCTGGTGGAATTACTCAGCACATTGGTGCTTATCAAACAGAAATAAATAATAAAAAAATAACATTTTTAGATACTCCTGGTCATGCAGCTTTTACAGCAATGCGTGCTAGGGGTGCTCAAGTAACTGATATTGTTATACTTGTTGTAGCAGCAGATGATGGAATAATGCCACAAACAATAGAGGCTATAAATCACTCTAAAGCAGCAAAAGTGCCAATTATTGTTGCTATTAATAAATGTGATAAAGTTGATGCTAACCCAGATAGAATAAAACAAGAACTAACTAAGTATGAATTAGTACCTGAGGATTGGGGTGGAAACACAATATGTGTTAATATCTCTGCCTTAACAGGAGAAGGTATACCAGACCTACTTGAGTCTGTACTATTAGTTGCTGAAATGTCTGAGTTTAAAGCAAACGAAGATCGGCTAGCCAGAGGCACAGTAATTGAGTCACGTATTGAAAAAGGGCAAGGTAGAGTTGCAACAGTTATTGTTCAAGCAGGAACACTTCATAGAGGTGATGCTTTTGTTGTAGGTAATTTCTATGGTAAGGTAAAGACCTTGTTAAATGACAAAGGTAAACGCATTGAAGAAGCTGGGCCATCATCTCCTATATTAGTTTCTGGTTTGGATGGACTGCCAGAGCCAGGTGATATCTTTGTAGGCTTTAACACAGAAAAAGAAGCCCACAGTATAGCTGAAGTTAGGTCAGAATCTGCTAGACGTGAAGAGCTAAAACTAAAAAATAGTAAACGTATGTCATTTGAAGAGTTATTTGCAAAAATGAAAGACGATAACGAGACACATACCTTAAATGTAATTGTAAAAGGTGATGTACAAGGTTCTGTAGAAGCACTTAAATCTTCAATTATTAAATTAAATGAAAAAGACACTAGATTTAAGTTTGAAGTAATACACTCTGGTGTAGGTGCAGTTAATGAATCAGATATAATGTTAGCTTCTGCATCACAAGCCTTTATATTTGGCTTTAATGTAAATGCGGCTACTGAAGCGCGCAAATTTGCAGATGAAAAACAAGTTGAAATAAGATTCTACTCTATTATTTACAACCTACTTGAAGACCTAGAGCAATTAGGTAAAGGTATGTTAGAGCCAGAATACGAAGAAATAGTAGTAGGTAGTGCCACTGTGAGGGCAACATTTAAAGTACCTAAAATTGGTTTAATAGCTGGTTGTTATGTAACAGATGGTGTAATAAAACGTAACGCTATTGCAAAGTTATTTAGACAAGGTGTTAAAATATATGAAGGTAATATTTCATCTCTAAAGCGCTTTAAAGATGATGCCAAAGAAGTAGCTACAGGTTACGAATGTGGTATTGGCTTAGAGAATTACAATGACGTTAAAGAACAAGACGTTATTGAAGTATATGAAATGAAAGAAATGCCAGTTGTTTAATAATGATAAAAGCAGTTAGCTTAAAGCTTTATTTAGGAGAATGTTCTTCACTTAAAGCTAAGCGTAGAATAATTCAAAGCTTAATAGAAAAAAGCAAAAAATATAACGTATCTATTGCTGAAACTGGTGAGTTAGATACTTGGAATTTATCTGAGATTACCTTTGCAGTTGTCAGCAATAGTGAAAGTTATAATCAAAATATAGTAGATAAAATAATAAATCTATTTGACAATGATTTTCGATTATCTATTGTGGAGATAATTTTACAATAGTAAGGAGGATTAAATGTGTCTGGATATCGTATAAATCAACAACAAGCACGTGTTAAACTTGTATTAAGCCATTTAATTCAAAATGAGGTTAAAGACCCTCGTTTAGGATTTGTATCAGTAACAGATGTACGCTTAACAAAAGATTTAGCTCAGTGTAAAGTGTTTATTAGTGTTTTTGGGTCAAATGACAAAGTAGAAGAATCATTAAAGGCTTTAAAATCTGCTCGTGGTTATTTAAGAAAAGAGATGAGTAAAAGGGCTAATTTACGTAGGGCTCCCGAATTGATTTTTGAGCATGATGATTCACTAAACTACGGCTCACATATAAATAAATTGCTTAAAGAGGTAGAAGAAGATGTCAAGTAAAGGCATCTTCAGAAGTTTTTTAAATACCTATAAATCGTTTATAATTACAGCACATGCTAATCCTGATCCAGATGCATTGGGCTCTGCTGTGGCAGTATATAGGTATTTAGAACTCCTAGGTAAAAAAGCATTACTTGTTCTCGATGCCAAAATACCTGCTAATTTGAAATTTTTGTTAAATGACATAGATATAACTAGCTATTTATCTTTTGCTAATAATAATAAGCATTTTGAAGCTACAATCGCCTTGGATTGTAGTAATAAAGCAAGAACATATACTGCTGAAGATCATATCATCTGGTCTATGCCTGTAATGAATATTGATCATCATCCAGACAACACCATGTTTGGAGACATTAATATAGTTAATAAACAAGCATCAGCCACAGGTGAAATACTTTTTGATCTATTTTATGAAAATGAACAAAGCCTAAATCATAATATTGCCCAGGCAATTTATGTTGCTTTAATTGGTGACACTGGTGGCTTTAGGTACGGTAACACCTCAGCTAAGGTGCTCAATATAGCTGCTAAACTGCTCGACTATCAACTTGATGTTGCTTTTTTGAACATGCAGGTTTTAGAAAAGCAAAGTAGAAAGGCCTTTAACCTAATTAGTGATTGTTTATCTACAGTAGAGTTTTATGATAATGTAGCAACAATGTATGTTCCTTATAATATGTTACAAAAACATAACATTGATGCTAGTCAATTACCAGAGTTAGTTAACTATATTCGCTCTATTGAAGCTGTAGAAATAGCCATTCTCTTTTTAGAAGTTGAAAAAGACTTTACTAAGATTAGCTTTAGAAGTCAACCCCATATAGATATTAGCAAGGTTGCAAAAATATTTAATGGTGGAGGGCACAAAAACGCAGCGGGTTGTAAACTAGCTGGTAATTTGGATAAAACAATTAAAACAGTGATTAAGGCTGTAAAAAACTATTTAAATAGAACTGAGGCAAAGTAATGGATGGCATACTTTCAATAATAAAGCCTTCTGGAATAAGCTCACATGATGTTGTTAACTGGGCACGGCGTGTTTACAATACCCGCAAAATAGGACATGCAGGTACTTTAGACCCTGGGGCTGCGGGAATTTTAGTATTAGCGATAGGTAAAGCAACTCGTTTAATACCTTATATACAGGGTAAAGTTAAAACCTATAGAGCAGAACTGAGTTTAGGATTTACAACAGATAGCCTAGACCTTTTTAGCCCTATAAGCCTTAAAAAGCAAATTGCTATTCTAACAGATAATGAATGGCAAAATATCTTATCTTCATTTGTGGGCGAAACAGAACAGATTCCACCAATGACCTCAGCAATTAAAATCAATGGTAAGGCGTTATATAAATTAGCAAGAGAGGGTAAAACAGTTGAAAGACCAAGTCGTAAAATTACCATATACTCTTGCAAATTAATTAGTTATAATAGAATAACACAAAAACTTCTGTTTGATGTTTCCTGTTCTGCTGGTACTTATATTAGAACATTATGTGCAGATATAGCTTTAAAAGCAGGTACAGTCGGTTGTATGTCATACCTATTACGAACAGCAGTAGGTAAATTTAACCTCAATAATAGTAGAATAATGACAAACGAGCAAACAGAGTTACTGCCTTTATTATATGCCGTAGCAGACTGGCCTTATGAGGTATGTAATGAGGAAACCTTACAGAATATAAAAACAGGGAAAGTTATAACCTTAAAAACTAATAACAATACACAGCACATAGCTTTTTTAAATGAACAAAAAGAGCTTGTAGCGTTAGGTAAAAGAGTTTTAAGTACTAAGTATCATCCTTTTAGAGTATTTATATAGAATTTAGTTTTGGTGGTGTAGAGAATGAAAATCATCACAAAGTGGGAAGAGTTAGAATTAGTAAAAGAGCCTATTACCCTTATAATAGGTAATTTCGATGGTGTACATTTAGGACACCAACAGTTAATAAAAACTGCAAAACAAATAAGTGTTAACAATGAACAAACTGTATTGTTAACTTTTAACCCGCATCCAGTGGAGTTCTTTTCAAAAAAAACATTTAGTAGGCTAACCTTAAACAGTGAGCTAAAAAACATCCTTAAAGACCTTAACTTGAGTTATTGGTTTAACTTGAATTTTAATGAAGATGTAGCTAATATGAGTCCAGCTGATTTTGTGAAAACTATTAGTAAACATTGTAATCTTCAAAATATAGTTGTAGGCTTTAACTTTAAATTTGGTAAAGGCAAACAGGGTAGTGTAAACTTATTAGCTAGTTTAGAGGAAAAATACAATTACACTTTACATGTAGTGGATGCTGTTCAATTTAGTAGTAGCAATAAAAATATAAGTAGTACCCTAATAAAAAACATGTTGCTAAGAGGTGATTTAGCATTAGCAACAGAGGCCTTAGGAAGATATTATAGCTTAACAGGTAAAGTGATACATGGTAAAAAGGTTGGTAGAAAGTTAGGTTTTCCTACAGCTAATTTAAAGGTAGCTAATGAAAAACTAATACCAGCAAACGGAGTGTACGCAGGTTTAGTGAATAAAAAAAGCCTAGCAGCCATAAGTATAGGGATTAACCCCTCTTTTAAGAATCGCGAGAGATCTATAGAGGTTTTTATATTGGAACATAATGGTGATTTATATGATCAAGAGTTAAAAATAGAGCTAACCGAATACTTAAGACCTCAAATAAAATTTGATGACAAGAATGAGTTAATACAACAGATACAGCATGATATTAATAGGATTGTAGGAGAGTAGTTTTAACCAAAACTATCGAAAATCCTGTGGCGAAGGGGTTCTCCCTCTTGATTTTGACAGAATACTTGATTTGCAAATGCAAACTTTATACCCTACAGGGGGGTTTATAAACAAAGAGGAGCAAAAAAAATGAAAACACTGTCTGTTATTCCACATGTGGGGATTGATCCACTGAGATTGGGTATGTTTCCAAATCAAATTTTTGTTGAAAATGTATCGATATCTCTACTTTGAAATAATAGCCGTTAAGTAGCGAGTTCAATTGTGGTGATTACAAATTGCAACAACCTTAGTAGTCGTCTTGCTCTGTGACATATTCATAAATAACTACAACCCAAAACATAAAAACACAATATATTTACAATGTTTTTTATGCAGGTTTTGTTTACAAATGGTAAAGTTAATGGTACAATAAATCTCGTGACCAAAATCTAGGCTACACGACTATACTCCAACGTTAGCGTGGATTTTAGGCAAATCATATAAACAGGAGGATTTTAAAATGGCTTTAACAAATGAACGAAAAAATGAAATCATTGCGGAATATCGCACACATGAAAGTGATACTGGTTCTCCAGAAGTTCAAGTTGCAATTTTATCAACACAAATAAAAGAGCTAACAGAACATTTGCGCGCACATCACAATGATAAACATTCTCGTAGAGGAATGTACAAAATGATTGGTCAACGTCGTCGTTTATTAAACTATTTACGTAAAAAAGATGTTGAACGTTATCGTAGCTTGATTAAAAGACTAGGTATACGTCGATAATAATAAAGCGGGGAAAACCCCGCTTTTTGCATACAAAAGTAAGAAAGGGTACAATGTGTATTAGGAGGGATAAGATTGAGAAAAGAATTTGTAACAAATTTAAGTGGTAGAAGACTATGTGTGGAAATTGGAGAAGTAGCTAAACAAGCAAACGGAGCTGCTTTAGTAAGATTCGATGATACAGTTGTACTAATAACAGCTACCTCATCTAATGAACCACGCGAAGGAATTGACTTTTTCCCTTTAACAGTTGATTTAGAAGAACGTTTATATGCAATAGGTAAAATTCCTGGCGGGTGGTTAAGAAGAGAAGGTCGTCCAAGTGAGCAATCAATACTTAATTCAAGGATCATTGATAGAAGTATTAGACCATTATTTCCAAAAGATTATAGAAACGATGTTCAAATAGTAGGAACTATTCTTTCTGTAGATCAAGATAATACTCCAGAGGTAGTAACTCTAATTGGTACTTCAATTGCCTTAGGTATTTCGGATATACCATTTAAAGAGATTGTTGGTGCAGTTATTATTGGTAGAGTAAATGGCGACTACATAATTAACCCAACTATTGCTCAAGATGAAGCAAGTGATTTGCACGTATTTGTAGCAGCTACTAAAGATTCAGTTTTAATGGTTGAAACAAATGCTGAAGAAGTGAGTGAAGAAGATATAGTTACAGCTATTAAGATTGCTCATGAGCAAATTGTTGAAATTATTGAGTTCCAAGAAAAAATCATTAATGAGATTGGTACTATTAAAAAAGAATTCATTGCTCCAACTATTGATGAAGCTTTAGTAGCTAGAGTTAATGAATTAGCAACAGATAAGCTGGATACTGCTTTACGTAATGTAGACAAGCTTACTCGACAGAACGCTGTAGATGCTGTTAAAACAGAAATTAAAGAAGCTTTAGCAGAAGAGTTTCCAGAAATGGAGAAAACAATCTCTAAGTTATTGGGTAAGTTAAACAAAAAGCTAATAAGATCGATGATTATTAATGAAGGTCGCCGAGTAGATGGTAGAACTATAACAGAGATTCGCCCACTAAGTACTCGCATTAGCATGTTACCTCGTACCCATGGTAGTGGACTATTTACCCGTGGACAAACCCAGGTATTATCTGTTACAACCTTAGGTACTGTAGGTGACAGTCAAAAGCTAGATGATATTGGTGCAGTTGAGAAAAAACGCTATATGCATCACTATAACTTCCCACCTTATAGTACAGGTGAAGCAAGACCAATGCGTGGACCTAAACGTCGTGAAATTGGTCATGGTGCTTTAGCAGAAAAAGCAATAGTTCCAGTATTACCAACAGAAGAGGAGTTTCCATACTCTATTCGAGTTGTGTCAGAGGTATTAGAATCTAATGGCTCTAGTTCTATGGCAAGTGTTTGTGGTAGCTCATTATCATTAATGGATGCTGGTGTACCAATTAAAAGACCAGTAGCTGGTATTGCTTTAGGATTAGTTCAAGAAGATGATAAACATGTAATTTTATCAGATATTCAAGGACTAGAAGACTTTAATGGTGATATGGACTTTAAAGTGGCAGGTACTGAAAACGGAATTACTGCTATTCAGTTAGACATTAAAATTACGGGTTTAAGTTTAGATAAATTCGCAGAAGCTCTTGAACGTGCTCGTTTAGGTAGACTTCATATATTAGGTGTTATGAATAAGGAAATCAGTGAACCAAAATCAGACTTATCTAAGTACGCACCAAGAATGTTTGTAACAAATATTCCTGTTGATAAAATAAAAGTACTTATAGGATCTGGTGGAAAAACAATCAACAAAATCATTGATGAAACAGGGGTTCAAATTGATATCCAAGAAGACGGTACAGTATACGTATCTGCTGAATCAACTGAGGCTGGTCATAGCGCATTAGAGTTAATTTCTCAAATCACAAAAGATGTAGAAGTTGGCGAGATCTATGATGGTAAAGTTAATCGTATTGAAAAATATGGTGCATTTATTGAACTACTACCTGGTAAAGATGGTTTACTTCATATCTCTGAAATGGATGTTAAACGCGTTAATAAAACCGAAGATATTGTATCTTTAGGTGATATTATTCAAGTTAAAGTAATTAACATTGATGATAGTGGTAAAATTAAATTATCTCGCAAACAGCTTTTATTAGAGCAGCAAAAAAAAGAAAGCAACGAGTAAAACTGATGACAAGTCTCGCTATTCGAGCTACAACAAAGCTCGATAGCGAACAGTTTCACCAGTATCATAAAATAAACAAGCAGACTGACTCATAAATATGAGTGCAGTCTTATGTTTTTTTAAAGCCAAAAAATAATACTTTTAGCTATTACAATAATAAATCCCAAAACTAAAACATAAATATGTATAAGAAAACTTAAACCAAAAAAATGAGGGATAGCTATGAGTAAAAAACTACTAATATTCTCCTTTATAATAACGCTGTTGCTAACAACTATTATATTTAGCTGGTGGCAAACAGCTAAAATACTATTTAATAGAGTAGAGGCGGAGGTTTTTATTGAAAACATAAATGTTGAAAAATGCACTAGGCCACAGTTAGAGCAAATAGTTGCAGAATTGGCTAAGGCTCACGAAACAAAGGCTGTGGATGCTGTTTACAATAAAAAAGAAAACACCATTGTACCCGAAATATGTGGTAGTACTGTTGATCAAATAAAAACCATAAACAACGCTTTAAAAGCAAAAAAAGGAGAAAAACTAAAGTTAGTAAAAATCTATACAAATCCAAAAATCACCTTAAAAAATTATCCTAAAGCAATAGTTCGCCAAGGAAATCCTCAAAAAAAACAAGTAACTCTTATGATAAACGTAGATTGGGGTATACCCGATCCTCTTAGCTATTTTTTATCAGTACTAAAAAGCTTTAATGTAACTACAACCTTTTGCGTAACAGGAAGAATAATAGATAAGTTTCCTGAAACAGTTGCGCAAATAGTGCTTGAGGGTCACGAGATTGCCTCACACGGCTATTACCATCACGGTAGCACTCATAACTATCACAGCATGACAAAACAAGAATTTATAGAGGATTTTACCAAAACTCAAAGTGCCTTAAAAAAAGCAGTAGATACAAAAATGATATACTATAGTCCGCCTTCTGGTATCATAAACGATAATATCCTAGATGCCGCCCTAGAGCTGAATTATAGAACAGTACTTTGGACCCACGGTTTAGATACCGTAGATTGGCGTGAACCCCCTAGTGAAAAAATAGTAAAAAAAATAACTAAAAATGCAGTAAACGGGGGAATTGTCCTAATGCACCCCAAACAGTGTACGTTAGATGCCTTACCACAGCTTTTAGAATGGTTTAAAAATAACAACTACGAGGTTGTTCCATTAAGAGAGTTATTATCACCATACAATAAAGAGGTGAAAACATGCGACTAAGTGAAATGAAAAACAAAGAAATAATAAACCTAAATGATGGCTCAAGAATAGGAATCCTAGGAGAAATGGACGTATCATTTAACCAAAAAACAGGAAAAGTAATTGCCCTAGAAATAAGCAAAGGCTCAACCCTAGGGCTACGCGACCCCTCAACGTATATAGTTCCTTGGAGTGCAATAAAAACATTTGGGGTTGATATGATATTGATAGAAATGGAGAGTACTTAGGATATCTTTTTTTCCACGGTCGCTTCCATAATCAAGCTTAGCTATGCGTTATACATAAAAAACCTGCAAACCATATACTAGTTTGAACTGATCCTCCCAAAGTAGACACGTAATTAATTAAAATTACAAGACTACAATGGGAGGTTTATAAAATGACAAGAAAATATAAATATAGTAAAGAAGAAAAAATAGCAGCATGTAAAAAATACATTGAAGGGAACATGGGATACAGAGGGGTAGCCAAGGAGTATGGTTGTAACCATATGATGCTAAGACAGTGGTGTTTGACGTATAAGATTCATGGAGAAAAAGCATTCGATCCTAAAGAAAAGAATAGACAGTATACAAAAGGATTCAAAGAATCAGTAATTAAAGAATATCAAACAGGAGAATATGGGCTGCAGGATTTAAGTGCAAAATACGATATAACATCTACAACTATTTCTAAGTGGATCAGTAAGTATTATAATGGTATAGATTTAAGAAATTATAAGACTAAAGGAGAAATCTGTACCATGAAATCTCATAAAACAACCTTTGATGAACGGTTAGAAATAGTTAAGTGGGTTATTGAGAATGGAATGAACTATAAAGAGGCTACAAAGAAGTTTAATAATGCCTACCATAATATATACAATTGGACTCAGTCTTATTTAAAAAATGGTGCAGATGGACTTAGACATCAGAAGCGTGGTCCAAAAAAATTAGAAGACATAGATTTATCTAAACTAAGTGAGGTAGAGAGATTAAAGCTTGAGCTTAAAATGGAGAGAGAGCTTAGAAAAAGACGAGAATTTGAGATTGAAGTACTCAAAAAAAAGAGGAGTTTCAAAAAAATATACTCTCTCAAAAGTAAGAAATGAATCTAGTTACAAAACAGTAAAATATTACAGTGAAAAGGGTTATAAAGTAAGCATAATCTGTAATGTCTTAGGAATCTCACGAAGTGCATATTACAAACATAGGAATAGAGAAAAATCTATAAAAGAAAAGAACGATGAATTAGTATGTACTTTAATAAAAGAGTACCATTCAACCTTTGACGGTATTCTGGGCTATAGAAGAATGACCATGTTTATAAATAGGCTTAACCATAAGTCTTATTCAAAGGGATATATTCATCGCTTAATGAAATTTCTAGGCATCAAAGCTAGAATTAGGTTGAAGAAAGTAAGTCGCAAAATAGTTGAACCCAATTACACTAAGGATAATGTGTTAGCTAGGAATTTTAAAGCAGAAAAACCAAATGAAAAATGGCTCACTGATGTAACAGAGTTTAGTATTCCTAATGACAGTCGTAAACTCTTTTTGAGTCCTATAATGGATCTATATGATAATAGCATTATTGAATATAAGTTATCCTTTAGGAATAATAACCAACTAGTGTTTAGCATGTTTGATAATGCGATAAAAAAATATCCTAATGCTAAACCAATATTTCATAGCGATAGAGGTTTTCAATACACTACAAGTCTTTTTAAGAAAAGAATTAAGGATTCTGAGATGATTCAAAGTATGTCACGTGTTGGTAAGTGTATTGACAATGGTCCAATGGAATGCTTCTTTGGCATACTTAAAACAGAGATGTTCTATGGTAAAAAGTTTAATTCATTAGAAGAGTTAAAATCTAAGATTATTAGCTATATTAAGTTTTACAATGAGAAAAGGTTTCAAAAAAAGCTAAGGTGCTTAGCGGGTATGTAAAAAATTTTGTGTCTAAAGAAACTCTAATCTGGCAATACTTAGCAAAGAGAAGCCAGAAAAGGAGTTTTTTTAATGAAAACAGCACGTCAGCAATTGCTAAGAGAGATAATTAGTGAAGGTAAACTACAAACATCAGAAGATGTGCATAACTATTTAAGAGACCTATTCAAAGATACCCTACAGGAAATGCTTGAAGTAGAGTTAGAGACAAGCTTAGGATATGAAAAAAGAGAGCGTAAGGATAAACAAACAAAGAACAAACGTAATGGCTATACCTCAAAAAAAGTAAAAACAAAATATGGGGAACTAGCAATTGAAGTACCTAGGGATCGAGATGGAGAATTTGAACCTAAGGTAGTACCTAAGCATAAACGAGATATTTCAGGTATAGAAGAAAATGTAATATCACTATATGCTAGAGGTATGTCAACAAGAGATATACATGACCAACTAAAAGACATATATGGTATAAAATTATCAGCAGAAATGGTTAGTAAAATAACAGATAAAATTATTCCTAAAATAAATGAATGGCAAAATAGACCTTTAGACGACATCTATCCATTTGTATTTATGGATGCAATTCACTATAAAGTGAGAGAAGATGGTCAAATTAAGAGTAAAGCAGCTTATGTAGTATTAGGAGTAACAATTGATGGTAAAAAAGACATATTAGGTATCTGGATAGGTGAAAATGAATCTTCAAAGTTCTGGCTAACAATACTTAATTCACTCAAGAACCGAGGAGTCAAAGATGTGCTAATATTTAGTATAGACGGGTTAAAAGGTCTAAAAGAAGCCATACAAGCCTCATATCCAAACGCTGAAGTACAAAGATGTATTATACATCAGTTAAGATACACCTTTAAATTTGTTAATTATAAGGATAGAAAAGAGTTTGCTAGAGATTTCAAACAAGTATATAGAGCAGTCAATGAAGAAGTTGCTTTTGAAACTCTTACTGAGCTAGGTGAAAAGTGGAGCAAGAAATACCCATACGCTATAACTAGTTGGGAGTCAAATTGGGATATACTATCTCCATTTTTCAAGTTTCCTTTAGCAATTAGAAGAATTATGTATACTACCAATATTATTGAGGGTGTTCATAGACAGTTTAGAAAAGTAACTAAAACTAAGTCAGTCTTTCCAACTAATAAATCACTTGAAAAAATGCTTTATTTGGCTAGTCAAAATATTATGGAAAAATGGACTACCAGATATAGGGATTGGGATAATGTCCTTAATCAGCTGATGATTTTCTATGGCGAAAGGCTTGCTGCTTTTGCTTTAAGATGAGCTTATGTCGCTTACTAAAGAATATCTTAAAAGTTACTTAGAGGTCATTTTATCTTTATCCTAAGTATATTGAAGTGAAGTTACTATTTGACCTTGGTTCTCATGCAATTGTTGATGACCAGATTTATGAGTACACAGAACAGGATATTGTTATGCATATGAGAATAACTATAGATAAGTATTTATATAATAATTCAAAAAATATTACATTCTAGCATAAATTAAATTGCCAAAATCATTTATTTTTATACATAAAATCTTTGATTTTGGCAATTCTATATTTAAATTAGTTTCTTCTTTGTTTTTGTTGTCAGATTTTAAGCAAACTTATTTAGACACAGAAATATTTACAGTCTCTGCTTAGCTCCTTTAGAGTTTAGAAGACAAGCACCTATTTGATTTTATTTATTGTCTACTTTCAATGGGTCAGTTCAGTTCGTATTATGATTTGCAGGTTTTTTACTATGCCTTTATCTAAACTCAATTCTGAAAGCCACGTAATGCCTAACGTTCAGTTGGTTAAGGTAGTTTTTTTCTACGGATGCTTCCATAATAGCTTTATCTCTACGTTTACAAAATAAAACTGTTCAAAGGCATACAACTTGGATTACCTTTATCACAGTTTTTTTCATGCCTTGATATAAAGCAATTCTGAAAGCCACGTAATGCCTAACGTTCAGATGGTTATTAACGTTTTTTTTACGGAGACTTCCATAATCATTTACTGCTATTAGAATTTTTTCTATTCCTTGAGCTGACATAATTCTGAAAGCCACGTCATAATGGCACGGTCAGTTGGTTATTTTAATTACCTCTATTATGCTTTGCTGTAGGGAATGTGCCTCTGCAATGTCATTAAGTTAAGAAATAAATTAAAATACTAATAGATTATGAGAGAGGTTTTAATAAAAACTTCTTTTTTTTTGCAAGAATCCTTGACAAATAGTTCAAAAAATGTGGCGCAGCCCTTTAGATGAAATATTTTTAAGGAGGCGCCCTATGTCTAACTACCCTTGTTTTATTAAGAGCAAACTAACATCAATTATTAATGGAATGTCACTAAATAAAGACCAGTATGTCAGAAATCCTAAATCGGATTTTACTCGTAAAAGAAAGATTTCTTTTGAAACAGTATTAAACCTGCTAATATCTATGGGGGAAGTAATTTAAATTCAGAGTTATTAAACTACTATTCCTTTAACACTAATACTCCCACTTCTTCTGCCTTTGTTCAACAACGTAATAAGGTATTACCAAAAGCTTTGGAACATATTTTTAATGTATTTACACAATCTTTCAATAACTTAAAAACCTATGATGGATATCGTTTATTGGCCTTCGATGGCTCAGATTTGCATATTCATCATAACCCAAAAACCCTTTAACATATTGTCAGACAAAAGTAACTTCTAGAGGCTATAATTTGTTGCATCTTAATACTATGTATGATCTTAAAAATAAGATGTATTTAGATGCAATTATACAACCTATTGGTATATATGATGAGCATAAGGCTTTAATTAGCATGATTGACCGCTCACAAATAAAAAGGGTCTTATGCATCGTTGATCGTGGCTTAGAAAGTTATAATAATATCGCCCATATGGATAGAAAAGGGTGGAAATACCTTGCCAGAGTCAAAGGTCCTACAAGTAATGGCATACTCAAGGGCTTAAAATTACCATCTTCTGATGAATTTGACGTTGAGTTTAATTTAATACTAACTAGAAAATTATCAAAAGTTAGAGCCAATTCAAAGCTATATAAATATATACATCACACCTCTAGCTTTAGCTACTTTGATGAAGATAAATGTCACTTCTATCCTTTTTCCTTTAGGGTTGTTCGAGTGCAAATTGAAAAAGATGTGTATCATAGTTTCATTACCAATCTTCCGACCGATGAGTTTCCCAAGTCTAAGATTAAAATGCTTTATCATATGCGTTGGGGTATTGAAACTTCTTTTCGTGAACTAAAATATTCTATTGGATTAACTGCTTTCCATGCTAAAAAGATGGATTCCATCTTCCAAGAAATTTTTGCTAGACTTACTATGTATAATTTCTGTGCTATCATTACTCTCCACACAATAATAAAACAGAAGCTTAGCAATAAACACTATTATCAAATCAATTTTACTCAAGCTATATACATTTGCAAGCGCTTTTTCTCTTGGAAAGATGAGAATCCACCTGATGTTGAAACACTTATAAAAAGATATGTTCAACCAATACGTTTAGACCGCAAGTTTTCTCGTAATGTTAAGAAAAAATCTTTTATAAGTTTCATTTATAGGATAGCTTAATTATTGTAAATGGTCAAAATATTTTAGACAGATTTTAAATCTGTCTCATTAGCATACCTTTAATTATTTAATCGACACTATCATTCATTATTCTTTTCGCATCTTTACCTAACCTTTTTACAAACTTAATGACATTGTGTGCCTCTGTGCCATTCCCAATCTCTTATTTAGAGCAACAGTAAATTAGAAGGGGTTCTCCCTCCTGAATGAGCCAAGCACACTTCATTTGCCAAAGGCAAGCTTCATACCCCCACATACACACCTATTATAGGAAAAACTACAACAAGGGTCAGTTTTAAAACTACAAATTTAATGATAATTTTGAAACTGACCCTTAGCTATCAACATATGGACTTTTAGAGCCATACTTTACTTCTCGGACTGAGAGTCTATTACCTTAAAAATTCTATCATAGAATTCATCTCCGAATAATACGTATGCTCTTTTGTCTTCAGCTAAATAATATTTTCCATTATGCTGGTACTTTTTTTTAATAATAGCGAGTGTATCAATATCAGATGGCGAACAATAAGGTACTTCAGTAAAGGAACTAATATATAGCTTTCGTATGTTTCCCTTCTTCATTTTAAAAAAGAGTTCATACTCTTTATGTAATTTTATATCACATAGTATTTCAGATTTTCTAAAAACACATAAACTACCAATAATTGGTTCATTAATATTAAAACTATTATTTGATATTGTATCTACTATTTCAATTTCATTTACGTCAATATTCAATTTAGCATAATCTATCAAATAACGGCTACGATTAAATAATAAAATACTTAATATACTTAGAATAATAATTATGCTGTAAATAATATATTTTGTACCTTTTTTTATTTTAAACATTAAGTAAGACCCTTCTGTTAATTGTTTACATTATAGTAGTTATAAAATGCTTTATCCATAATAGCGTTATTATTAATAAAAATCAGAATATACTTCTCCAATTATTATAGTAGATTAAATATTATACAATATTTATATACACTCTTGATTTAATATTTGTTTTCTATTTAAATATAGGCTAATTTTTATATTAAAATATATTATATAAATTAGTGTAAAATATGTCAAATAAGTTTATTATTATATATATACTTATGGAACATATGTAACAAAGTTATTAATATACAACCTCCAAAAACTATAAATTCATATTGAAAAACCTACCATTCTGTGTTATCATACCTATACAAAATTAATAACGGGATGTGGCGCAGCTTGGTAGCGCGTTTGACTGGGGGTCAAAAGGTCGTAGGTTCAAATCCTGTCATCCCGACCAAAAAAACAAGTAATCAAATTTTGATTACTTGTTTTTTTAATGTGCTTTAGCACGCTTCATATACCATAGGTATACTTCATGTTACAAAGTAACACTTCATGCCGAAGGCACTTCATTTTGTAAAGCAATACCCTATAGTATTTAGAGTTAATTACCAATAATGTACAATAAGAATAAGCAAGTATAAGGATTTTTATTTAATAACTGTTCAAATATTTAATAACAAGAGAGAATTGTAATTAATACTATTTTATAGCTTGTATTTCTATTTTATTTTTGATAGTAGGAAAAAAGTAAAAACGATTGAGGATACTAGTATTACAATTGAGGATATACCTCAAAAAGTAATGTAGAATATTCGTGAATTTTTGTTAAAAAAGAGTAATATGGTAGTATGGAAGATTTTAAAGATGGTATGATATAGATATTAATAAAACCATATAAAATTTTCAATAATTATAAGGAGGTACTTATTTTGAGTAATTTTATTAGAGTTGAAAACTCAAAAGAATTTTATAAGAATAACTCAATTAAAGCCTATAAATCTTTAATCCACCATACTGAATTAGATAAAACATTAGAAGTTAGACACAGAGATTATAAAATATATATTCAAAAATTTAATAAAGCAGTTGAACAACTAAATAATGAGTGGTTTGTTGAAGTAAAAAATTATAAAAATAAAACATTTTATGAAAACGCAAAAATTGTACATACACTAATAAGTAATGAAAAGCCCTTTTATTACAATCTATTTGCTGTAAAAAAAATAATATGCGAAATAGGGCATACTCCAAAAAAACCAAACTATTTTATTTTACCTAAACTCCTACAAAAGCCATTAAAAAGTAATCAAAAGTATATATTTGAAGCAAAATGGCATCATAAATTATTAGGAGTCTCAAAAGAAAGACAAAAAAAATTAGATAAATTGTTTGAAGAAGATACACAAAGATATAATGAAAAATTAAATTATTATAAAGAAATTTCCGAAGCAAATAATGAAATTAATAGAAGTTATATAGAGATACTTGAGTCATATATAAAGAGTCGAAAATTGCTAGCAAAGAAATATGACAAAATACACTCAAAGTATATAGAGCAACACTCAAAAGAGGCTATCAAAGATTACTTTATGTTAACACTTAACAATTCATCTACTTTAAATAAATTGTTTAATAAAATCGAATTTGATATAGATATTGATACTGACGATAAGGTAGCTATTGTAAGTTTTGAATTTCCTCAAGAAAATACCTTTCCTATAGAAAGGGAATATAAGTATATTAAAACTAAGAAAGAAATACGTAAGGTATGTTTTAAAGATAAAGAATTATACTCAATGATTAAAGACATATACTACAGCTTGTATATTGCAATTGCTCTTGAAATTTTACGCATAGATACACAGTTTTATATTAAAGATTTGGTCCTAAATGGTTATTATAATGGAGTTGATAAAAGAAAAGGAACAAAATTTAATGTTTGCATTATGACTTCAAAAATTAGGATAAGCGAATTTAAGGAAATAAACTTTGAGTATATTAATCCTAGAGAGACTTTTAAACACTTTTCAGGAAAAGGAATACCTGATATTAATAACATAACTAGAGTTGAACCATTACGATTTACTAATAAATCCCAATTTAAATTAATTGATTCAGATCCTATTCTCGCTCATTTATCTGCAGATACAAATCTTGCAGCAATGGACTGGAGAGATTTTGAAGTACTAATAAGAGATGTTTTTGAGCTTGAATTTAAAGAGCAAAATATTGAAATTAATAATACACAGTGCTCAAATGATGGAGGAGTTGATGTTGTAGCATTTAATAGTAATCCATACTCAGGTGGAACAATACTACTTCAAGCTAAAAGGTACACAAATATAGTAACACCTGAACCAGTACGTGCTCTTAAAGGATCAATGGACGATCATAATGCAATAAGAGGTATATTGATAACTACTTCTAAATTTGGAGAAAGTTCAAGGGAATATGCCTCTAAACACAATATTACTTTGATTGATGGAAATAAACTATTAGACTTGTTACATAAACATGGATATAGTTATCACATAGACCTTAAGCAAGCTAAATTACTTAATGCTAAGTAAACAGATAATTCAAATATCCTTATGAAAGCAATAAGCAAACATGTATTTAACACAAATAATTCTGTGTGCAACACCTATTTAAAATAATGAATTTCACTTGTATATAAATTATGTAATACTATATAGAAAAAGTAATAAATGGTTTAATTTAAACAGAGACAACGCCATAAAGTACTGTGAGAAATTACGGTAGAGTTTAACCGACTTCTAAAAGATAGAAAAGTGAGGAAAAGACTATGAAATGGCATAAATACGAAAATCAAAAAAGATATAATGATATGATTAAAAAAGGCTTAACTAACAGATATGAAGCACATGGTGGAGACTCATTTATAGTTCAGTATACTAACAATGATTTTATACATAACCTTTTCGAAAAAGTAAATAATGTATCGCCTGCAAATGTACTTGTTATAGGAACAGGCACAGGAGCAGATGCTTGTATTCTAGATAATATGGGATATAACGTAACTGCAATAGATATTATAGATGAAGCGATTAATCAAGCAAAAGCTAATGCCAAAAGCATTAACTGTAACGCTAAATTTATGCAAGATGATATTCTAAAACCAAAACATAAATACAAGAAGTATGATATTATTTTTTCAAGTTCTTGTTTACAGAGTATTGTAACTGATAAAGATAGAGCTGCCTATTATGACTTTGTAATAAAACACTTAAAGGAAAAGGGAAAACACATAATAACATCAGCTGGATATTCACCAAACAAAAACTATACAAATGATATAAGAGATAACGATACTGGTATAGTCTATTCACCAGTACCTGAGAATGTAGAACTCGCTGATATGAAAATAATAGATGGTAAACCCTATGCACCTAGTCGAAGGCATTATACTATGGTTCAGTTTCATGAAGAGTTGTTGCGGTATGGGTTTGAGGTTGAGTTTGATGGTAGTGAGGGGGTTGATGAGTGGGGGAGTTTAGTAGTTATTTGTTTGATTAATAGGTGGTTATTTCCACGGACGCTTTCATAATTGCTCCAGCTCTGCGTCTTACGCAAAAATCATCAAAATCATATATTAGTTTAAATTATGATTTTGATGATTTTTGTTATTCCTTAATCTGAAACAATTCTGTAAGCCACGGAATAATGAAGCGTTTAGTTGGTTATTCTTATTAGAATGTCATATGATATTCAAAAATTAAGAGAGATACCTTTAGGTGGCTCTTTTTTTTGTTTTAAAGGCAGGAATTGGAATGACAGTGTGTAATAGATATGTTATGAAAATATTAGAAAGGGGATAGTATCCTGTAATAGGAAAATTACAAAAATGTATATGAATCTTCTAAAGATAATTATACATGAAGATTTAACTAAAACGGTAAAAAATTTAATCAACTTTAATACCTATATGTAAGATAAGTTAAGTTTAATGTTTTTTTATACAATATTTATGTAGAGTAATCAACATACCTGATTTAAAAAAATTATAAAGATAAAAGGCATTAAAGTAGAATCTAGTCAATATAAAGTGAATGCTTAAATAAGAATTTGTTAACAAAAAATATGTGGAAATGGACTTTAGTATGAATAAAAAAATATATACTTTCATAGGAATAGTATTATCTTCAATAATACTATATCTTATAGTAAGTTATTTAAATTTTGAAGATAAATTTGTAGTGATTTCTACTTATTTAAGTTTATTAATTTCAATTGTAGTTTTGTTTAATAGTATAAGTATTAAAGAGTATACTATTAAACAGAAGAAAATAGATTTATTAAACTCCAATAAAAAAATCAAGTCAATAAAAGTTAAACTAGCTGCAATAAATGATTTACTTGGTGAGGGCAGTAAAGTTTACAAAGAAAAAGATATACTCAAAACCCAGATAAATAGTTGTATGGGGAGTTTAAACAATTTTAAAAAATTGTTTAATAAAGAAGCAAAAAATGCTATGCAAAATTTATGTTCAGATGATTTATACAGCAATGGTGATAGTTCAAAAATATGTTATTATATAGGCTTAATCTTAGCTGAAATTGAGGTGATTTGCAATGGATAAAAGCTTAATACTAGAATTAATTGATGCTATAAAAGTTAAAACAGTAGATAAAAAAATCAAATGGAAAACTATATCAACTAACTTGGATATATATTCTTCATCAAATAGAAAACTTCGAAATTATATTATAGAAAATAGTGATTATGGTAATCTATACAATAATAAAAAGGATATAGATCTTGATCTTGATAAATCATACTTTGCTGCATACAAAGATGGATATATCTATTTATTTAGTTGCAAATCTTATGAATATGGAGATTTTGTTTCTCTAGTTTTACAAAGTGAAGATAGTGATGATCTTCACCAAATAAATGAGATTGATATAAATAATGACTATAATTATGATATTTTGGTTAAACTTTCTGCACTTATGATATGTATATCACATGAAGTCAAAAATATAGAAAATTATGTAAATACAATTATAAATTCTTCTGATGAGTAATAGAATAGAAATTGATAGAGTTTATTGTTTACTGAAATCGAAGTATATAAAGCGACATCATTTAAAAAAAAGAACCAAAAAAATTAATGAAGCTGCAGATAACTATAATATTGACCCAAGTATACTTATGTCTTTGTATATTATCGAAACTTATTATAGACCATTTTATGCACGTATCTTTGAGTATATTATTCTATTTTTAGAGTGGATATTTTGTAATATATTAAACAAACCTATAAGAAATTACACTATAGGCCCTTTTCAATTAGGTATATCTAAAATATTGTTTTTTGGGAATATAAAAAAATGTGACATACATATAAGTAGTATAGATAGCCTATCATTATTTCAAGTATTTAAAATTTACAAATATTGTATACTTGAAAATAACCTAGATTTATGCTGTAAGAACATATCAATCATTCAACATAATAATAAGAGAAAATGGAGTAATAGTATAAGTAATGTAGGAAGAATAGGACAGATATATAACGGTAAAATTAGTTACGGAATTCTGCTTATGAAGTTAAGTAGTTTTATAAAAGAATATAATTTAATTCTATAGGTATTTTGCATATGCTACTATATGTGATCAGATTTTCACCCCAAGAATAAACTATACCATAAGCCAAAACAGGAGGTATAACATGAAGCTACAAGGCGTTTTTGTCCCATTAGTGACACCTTTTTTAAATGATAAAGTAGATTTTGTTTCGTACCAAAAAATGATTGACTACTACATAAATAAAGGCATAAGTGGTTTAGTTCCATTGGGGACTACGGGTGAGAGCCCTACTATTAGTGAGTATGAGTATGAAGAAATTATTGTTAACACAATGCAGTATAACAATAATCGTGTTCCTGTTTATGTAGGTATTGGTGGTAATAATACTTATAAGGTTATTAAACAAGTAGCTTTAGCTGAAAAGTATAAATTAAACGGTATTTTATCTGTTTGTCCTTATTATAATAGACCCAGCCAGGAAGGAATATATCAGCACTTTTTAAAGGTTTCCGAGTCTACCGATAGCAATATTATTGTATATAATATTCCTTATAGAACTGGTAAAAATATTGAGAATGAAACTATATATAAACTAGCAGAATTAAAGAACATAGTAGCACTTAAAGACTCTTGTGGAGACATAAAACAAACAACACAATTATTATTAAGTCCACCTAAAGATTTTTCGATTTTGACAGGTGAAGATGCTTTATTTTATACCACGCTTAATCTTGGTGGTGATGGAGGTATATTAGCTTCTTCACACATGAAAACTGAAGTATTTATACAAGTTTTTAACGCTATTAAAGATAACAATCATCAGCTAGCACTTAAAAAGTGGAAATCGATTGCTAATTTTATACCATTATTATTTGGTGAGCCTAACCCAGCACCTATTAAATACTGTTTAAATAAAATGGGTGTTATAGAGTCGAGTGAAGTAAGATTACCATTAACTGAAATATCAAATGAATTAAAGAGTAAACTAGAGCAAACGATAATATAAATAATACCAATAAAGCACCTCAAGAGGTGGCAAAAATAATTAAATCTAAATTTAACCTATAGCAACCCTGCTATTCATTATTATGTGAGTAGCAGTTTTTATTTAAGTATCTATTATAAAACAGTTATGATAAAATATAACCATAATAAAACTGCAAGGAGCAAACTATGCACCCCACAAATAAATATAAAAAAAGAATTGAAAAGTATGAAACTTTATTAAAAAAACTCAACCAAAACATAAGCTTATTAAGTCGTTTAAGATTACTAACTATTATAGCCTTAATAGCTACAGCAGCAATAACTACTGAATATAAAATGTATGATATAGCTTGGTTAACTACTGCTGGCTTTATACTAGTTTTTGCTTTTTTTGTGTTTAGACATAAAAAACTAAGAGATAGCCATAAATATCTTACTAATCTTAACGAGATAAGTAAACAGTCAATAATGAGAATTAATGGCGAGTGGACAAGCTTTAAGAATAACGGAGAAGGGTACCTTAATGAAGAACATAATTACTCTTATGACTTAGATTTATTTGGAGTTGGCTCTCTTTTTCAGCTTATAAATACTGCCAACACCTATATAGGTAAAGCTAAGCTGGCTAGTATGTTAACGAAGTATAACTTTAATAAAGAAACAATTATTAAAAAACAGCAAGCAATAAAAGAGCTGGCCTCTAAAAAATGGTGGCGTCAAAGGCTACAAGTTGAGGGTAAAATGTTTACTGAAGAGAATGTAGATACCGATTATTTAACAAACTGGGCAAATTCAAAACAAAGCTTATACACAAAACCAAGTGTTATTATTACCCTTAAGACATTACCTATTGTTACAGCAGTTACTTTAGTGTTGGCGTATTTTAGTATATGCCCAAGCTTTATTCCAGCTATTTTAGTGTCATTACAGTTTGTATTATTGATAGTTAGCATAACTAAGCGTAATAAAGAATTTACATTAATATATAAGTATCAAAAAAGCATAAAGGCGTACAGACATATATTAACCCAAATAGATAAGTGTAAATTTAAATCAAGTTACTTAAAAGAGTTAAAGGCAAAGTTAAGTAATAATAAAAATATTTCAGCTCCAAATCAGCTTAAAAAGTTGGAGCGTTTAGTTACTAGAATAGGCAACAGAAATAACCAAGCCTTTTTTCCTATTAATGGCTTAACTCTATGGGATTACCAGTGTTTAATACAGCTAGAGAAGTTTAAAAGTGAGAGTGGCTCTATGCTTAAAGATTGGTTAGTTACTATAGGTGAAATAGAGGCCTTATGTAGCTTTGCAAACATTGCTTATGAGTTTCCACAATGGCAATTCCCTGAAATAACAGATCAAGACTCAGTAATTGAGGCTAAAAATATTGCACACCCCTTATTAACCAATAAGCAGGTAGCTAATGATATTACTATGCAAAGTCCTAATGCTATATTGTTAATTACAGGATCTAATATGTCGGGTAAGAGCACCTTTTTACGTACTATAGGTATTAACTTAGTGCTGGCTTATGCTGGTGCTCCAGTGTGTGCTAGTTATTTAAAGTGTTCTGTCTTTAATATTAATACCTGTATGAGAATAAGTGATAATTTAAACAAGGGATTGTCTTCTTTTTATGCTGAGTTACTAAGAATAAAAGAGATAGTTGAGGAAACTAAAAAAGATAAACAAGTGTTCTTTTTGCTAGATGAAATATTTAAAGGAACTAATTCTTATGATAGGCATATTGGGGCAAAACGTTTAATAAAAAAACTTAAAGAGAGTGGGGCAGTGGGCTTAGTTTCTACTCACGACCTTGAGCTCGGTGATCTTCAAGAAAACCAGGTAATAAAAAATTATCATTTTCAAGAGTATTATGAGAATGATGAAATAAAATTTGATTATAAGCTCAAAAATGGAATCTCTAAAACCAGAAATGCCCTTCAATTAATGAAAATAATAGGCATAGATTAATTACAAACAGTTAACATAAAGTGTGTAAGCTTATATTATTATTTTATTCTTAATAATATAAAACCAAGATATCTTTATATAGAAATCTTGGTTTTATGTTTTTATAAACTATATTAAGACAGTATTATTACCACTGGCTTCTTTTCTTTGATTGAAAACAGTCATTACAATATACAGGTTTATCTCCAGAAGGTTTAAAAGGTACTTGAGTTTCTTTTCCACACTCAGAACAAGTTGCAGGATACATTTGGCGTTGACCACCATGACGTCCGCGGTTATTGCTCCCTCGAGATTGTCTTTTTCTTGCAGCACGACACTCAGGACATCTGCCTGGTTCGTTTGTAAAACCTTTTTCGGCATAGAACTCTTGTTCAGAAGCAGTAAACTCAAAATCTTTGCCACAGTCACGACAGGTGATAGTTTTGTCTTTATACATATTGTATCCTCCAAATTTAACAGACCATAAGGTCAAATTTGCTACAAGTATAACAAGCTTAGCAATATGAGGTAAAAGCAACTATTTATTCAATTATTATTATATCAAAAGTATTGTAAACTGCAAACAAATAAGTGATACGATTCATTTATTTTTATTAAAAACAGTTTTTTTTTGCTTACTTTATAGTTCTAACTTTAATAATACATAATACCTTATACAAGTTAGTTAAAACCAGTAAAGTTAATAGGCAATTTTATTACATTAATTAGTAGGAAATATCTTTTGTTTAGGAACCTGCCCGTTAGCTTTACGCGATAAATATTGATTTATAGAACTAACAGAGGTATTTAAGACATTTTTTTTAGTAAGTCCAACATTTTTAATAACCTCTAAGGCATTAACAAAGTTACCCACGTCTAAAAAAATATGAGCATCGCTGCCTACTGATATCATAGCATTATGTTTTTTTACCATTTTAGCTATTTCACAACAGTTTTTTTCACTGCCTCGTCGAGATACCGAAAAGGAGCTATTATTTATTTCAATAAAAACCTGTAACTCTTTAGCTGCTATTACAACTTGTTCTATGTGAATTTTATAATCGGGATTACCAGGGTGAACAATAATATCTACATAAGGATGTTTCATGGCATTAATCATTGCTCTAGTGTTTTCTTCAATACTGCCACCTGGATAACAATAATTATGAAAGCCAGCTAAAACTATGTCTAACTTTTTTAAATAGCGCTCAGGCATATCTATATTACCATCATGATCAATTATGTTACTTTCTACACCCTTTAATACCTGTACTCCAAACATTTGCTTAGGTATAACTGCAGAATTGCCAAAGTGATATAAATGAGGACCTCCAGGCATACTTGGACCATGATCAGTGATGGCAATAAGCTCTAATCCTTTATCGGCAGCTCCCTGTACCATTTCTTTAACAGTGCTGTAAGCATGACCACTAGCAACAGTATGACAATGTAAATCGGCTACTAACTTCATATGTTACCTCCTTACAATATTTATCTACTATTCTTAGTATAACTATAATGATTTAAGATTAAAATAGTCGATTAAAATATTTACATTCTTTTAACATAGGTATTGAAGTATAGGTTTAACGGGTAACAAACACAAGTTTATTATAAAAAAATAAATTAATTTTAAAAAAACTATTGACCAACACCTATATGTGATATATAATAATTCTCGCTGGTACGGGGTATAGCGCAGCTTGGTAGCGCGCCTGCCTTGGGAGCAGGAGGCCCCAGGTTCAAATCCTGGTGCCCCGACCAAAAGAAATTTCACTTAATAGGCCAATGTAGCTCAATTGGAAGAGCAGCCGACTTGTAATCGGCAGGTTGCGGGTTCGAGTCCCATCATTGGCTCCATAAAAACTACTACGTAATGTAGTAGTTTTTTTACTCTCCATATTAATCAAAAAATCCCTACTGCTTACTTACTAATTTAAATTACTTGCTAATGGTTATTTTAATAAAGATAACAAGTAAATGTTTGTTATGAATTTAGTACAAAATATTGACATAAAATAAAAAATATAATAATATATCGTATGAACGATATTGTTTCTAGTCTATATAATCGTATGAGCGATAAAAGTTTTAAAGGAGGTTAAATAATTGAGTAAGCTTGATAGCTCATCAAGAATAATCCAATTACTAGATGAAATTCATCATGAGATGTACCACAAAAAAAAATATAAAGACGTTGCAACACAGTTTAACATGTCTAAAGAGCAAGTATGGATATTGTGGAAACTGCGAAGAGCTAAAAAAAGGCATAAAAAAGAGTATAGTGTAGGGCAACTAGCAAAAATGTGTAATGTTGCTCAAAATACTATGTCGGAGAGAATTACTCGTTTAGCAGAAAGAGGTTTTGTTACAAGAATTCAAAACCCAAATGATAGAAGAAAATATATTGTAGAGTTAAATAAATCGGGTGAGGACTTATTAAATTATATAGATGAAGAACATAAAAGATTGTTTGCATTAGAGATAGAAGAGAGTTTAAGTACTGAAAAAAGAGAGATGCTAACAAACTTACTAAGTGAGCTTGTTAGTAATATTAGGGAGGAGTAATTCATAATATGCTTCTAAAACGTTTTATTAGTTATTATAAAAATCATATGCCTTTATTTATTTTTGATATGTTAGCGGCATTAATAATTGCTTTGGTAGACTTAACTTTTCCAGAGTTTACTAGGTATGCCTTAGACAATGTTATTCCAGCAAAAGATACTAACAAACTATTTACTTTAGCAGCAATAATGATAGCATTATATTTATTAAGGGCAGTTTGCAACTACATAGTAAATTATTGGGGGCACGTTGTAGGTACACGTATGGAGTATGATATGCGTAAAGATATATTTGGTCATATTCAAACGTTATCCTTTAGCTATTTTGATAAAATACGTACTGGTAAAATAATGTCTAGGATAGTTAATGATTTAAGAAACATAACAGAATTAGCACATCATGGACCCGAGGACTTGTTCTTATCTATAATTACATTAGTAGGATCTTTTATATTAATGATAAGAAAAGACATTAGATTAACACTAATAGTATTTGCATTTGTACCTATCATGTTGTTATATGGTATAAGTAAACGTAAAAAAATGTCTAAAGCATTTAGACAGGTTGCTGTTGAAATTGCTGATGTAAACGCCCGTTTAGAGAGCAGTATATCAGGAATTAGAGTTGTTCAGTCTTACACAAATGAAGAACACGAAATGAATAAATTTGATGAAGGTAATGTAAAGTTTAAAAATGCCCGTGGTAAATCGTTTAAGGCTATGGGTGAAATGATTAGTGGAATTACCTTTATGTCAAACTTTTTAAAGGTTGTAGTTATAGCAGTTGGTGGCTATTTTTATGCCAAAGATCAAATGTCGGCAGGTGTACTGGTTTCATTTT
Source organism: Clostridium sp. 'deep sea' (assembly GCF_014931565.1). Lineage (NCBI taxonomy): Bacteria > Bacillati > Bacillota > Clostridia > Eubacteriales > Clostridiaceae > Clostridium > Clostridium sp. 'deep sea'. The sequence continues at coordinate 858,996 of NZ_CP063353.1, read as the reverse complement.
TACTTTACATCAATCTATTTTTCCAACCAGTAAGAAGGCTTATGTCATTTACCCAACAACTTGAGCAAGGTATGGCTGGTTTTTCTAGATTTGTTGATGTACTAGAGATAGAGCCAGAAATCAAAAATAACATCAATAGCGTAGATTTAGTTGACGTTAAAGGTGATATATATTTAGATAATATATCCTTTGCCTATAACGATGAAGAAGAAAACAAAAACGTATTAACAAATATAAATCTTCATGTTAAAAAGGGTAGTACAACAGCATTAGTAGGGCCATCTGGGGGCGGTAAAACAACCATATGTCACCTAATACCTAGGTTTTATGATGTTACAGGTGGTGCCATAAAACTAGATGGCATTAATATAAAAGATATTAATTTAAGGTCTTTAAGGCAACATATAGGTATAGTACAGCAAGACGTATTTTTGTTTGCTGATACAATAGCTGAAAACATTGCCTATGGTAAGCCAGATGCAACTCAAGAACAAATAATTGATGCTGCAAAAAGAGCTAAAATACATGAATTTATAATGACATTAGAAAATGGCTATGATACCTATGTAGGTGAACGTGGAGTAAAACTCTCGGGTGGACAAAAACAAAGAATCTCAATTGCCAGAGTATTTTTAAAAAACCCAGAAGTACTTATTTTAGATGAAGCTACAAGCGCTCTAGATAACGAAACAGAAATAGCCATACAGCAATCTTTAGAGGAATTATCTAAAGGAAGAACAACAATTGTAATTGCTCATAGATTATCTACGATAAGAAACGCAGATCAAATAGCTGTTATAGACTCATCTGGCCACGTAGCTGAAATAGGTACTCATGAAATCCTTCTTGAGAGAAAAGGACAGTATGCAAACTTATATAAAGTTCAATTTAGTGTATTAAATGGAGCTGCTGGTCAGTAGCTCTAGAGAACGCAGTTAAAAATAAAAGTGAAACAGGCAGGTAGCTACAAAGCTAGCTGTCTGTTATTTTATCAAGTAGTTGCAATATGCACCATAAAAGAATATAATTATCACATGGGGACGGTTCTCTTTGTGCTAAATTCAAGTTTTGGAGGTGCTCTAATGCCAAGATGTGCACGTAAAGTAAGCTCTACTGACTTTTATCATTTAATGATAAGAGGAATTAATAAAGAGGCAGTTTTTAATACAGATCAGCACAAATATGTTTTACTTAAATACATAAATGAACAAGTAGAATTAAATTATATAGGGTTATTAGCTTGGTGCATTATGGGCAACCACGCTCATTTAGTAGTTAAAGCTGAGTTAAGTAATATCTCTAGATTTATTAAAATTGTTCTTCTTAAATATGCTAAATACTATAATAATGCAAATGATAGAGTAGGACCTGTATTTGGAGATAGATTTAGAAGTGAGGTTATACAGGATGATAATTCACTTAAACAAGTTGTTAGATATGTTCACAGAAATCCTACTAAAGCCTGTCTTGTAGAGAAAATAGAAGAATATAAGTTTAGTAGCTATTTTGAATTTATTTATAAAGAGAAATATATAAGTAAATCTTTAAAAGAATTTTACATGGATTATTTTAGAAACAACAAAAAAAGATATATTAACTTTCATCAAGAAGAAGAGATTGCAGATTATTTTATAGATACAAAAGAACAAATTGCTAAAAATATACAAGAATTGTTTTGGCAGACTTTAAATGATTTTAATCGAGAACATAATGTAGATATCTTAAATGAGTATAAAACTAATAAGTGTTTGTTTAATGAACTAATATATATTTTATATGAGCAAACGGGATACTCGTATAGCAAAATTGCTAAACTATTAGGTATGAGTGTAGCTAAGGTTAGATATGCGCTAAAAAAGTATAGTGAAACTATTTTTTAGCATAAGGAGAACCGTCCCTATGTGCTAAAACTTATTTACTGAACACTATTAAAATTATATAATTAATTAAGAGATAAAATAGATATAGCCAGTGTTATATGGGGGAAAGTATGGAGAGTTTATTAAAAAAATATCAGTCCAGAATTATTAATATAAGTAAAAGAAACAGGAGTTTAGTTTTAAATAAAATTTATAAAAAACGGGCTTTTGATCTTGTTGACTTAGATAATATTTATTTACATAAAGCAACTGAAATTTTTGAGGCTTTGGTGTTTAATAAAAAGAGTGGTATAGAAATTTTACCATCTGCTCAAAGTTTCAGTAAAAAGTATTATAGGTACATAAAAAAAATTGAAAATGAGCTGAATAATGTACCTGAGTTTAATTATGATACTGTAAAAAGGGTTGTAGAAGAGTATTTTTTTGATATTTCTTATGTTTTACAAGATGCTTATGCTAATATTAATGAGCTGATTTTAGATTTAAGAGATCAAATTGTTTTTAAAACAGAGTTAATAGAGCAATATGACTATGCTTTGCAAACTCTTTTTTATGAGGTTGATTTTGAGCGTAAAGAAACTGGTATTCATAATTTAAAGTTAGCAGTAAATTTTGTAGAAGGTAAGTTTAATCCAAAAGATAGTTTTTGTAGGGCTCCACTCGGTTATATTTCTGTTTCTATTAATAAAAAGAATAAAAGATGGTTTATACATACACTTGATGAAAGTAATATTGTTGCCAATGATGTCTTTTTGTTTTCTGCCCGCTTAAATAATAATCTTGATAATAAAGAGGATAATATTTTTGAGCTAAAAAGTAGACAAGCTGTTATTAGTGAGTTAATTGAGTACTATAAAATTAATGATATAGATATTTTAAATTTTGATAAGATTAAGTTGAAAAAACTTAATAATTATACAGCAAAGGACTATAAAAAATATCAAGAAGGTGAGCTATTTTATAAGGGATACTTTGTTATTGGACAGTTTCCTACAGCAAACGCTATTTACCATGATTATAATGATTTATTAGAGTTATGTGAGCAAGGAGAACTAGCTAATAATTCTCTGCAAATTTTGCTTGGTGATAAAGAGGCAAATATGCCACAAAACGGAGATTCAGATTCATTGATTTCATCTGAGTTTGTAGATAAAAAGTATTATTATATTAATAGGTTAGATTATTCTCAAGAGCTGACTCTTAAAAAATGTAATGACTATGGTAGCTTAGTGGTGTTTGGACCACCTGGTACTGGCAAGTCTCAAACAATCACAAATATTGTTGCTGATTGTATGGCAAAGGGAAAAAAGGTATTAGTGGTATCTCAAAAAAAGGCTGCTCTCGATGTTATTTATAATAGGTTAAGCAGTATACAGGATAAAATATGTTTAATTCATGACAGTCACAATGATAGATCACAGTTCTACAAAAAAACTACTGCCACCCTAGAGCGTTTTGAGGCAAGATATCCTAAAGACTTTCATTACAAAAATAAACGAGAGCATTATTGTGATGAAAATGAAGAACGACTAAGAAATAAGTTGTTTAGTACCTCAAAAAGTATAGATGAAACTGTTAATGATATTAGCAGTATAAATAAATTTTTGTTTACCTCAAAATACTCAGGTTTTACAGGTAAAGAAATGTATGCCAATGCTTTTTCAAACTTTGATTTGGATAATAATAAAAAAGAGTTATTTAATAACTTTTTACTATTAATAGAGAGCATACCAGCTGAGTGTTTTTCTAAAGCAAATATTGGTGAGTTACACAATGAGTTAAATGCAGATAATTATATGCAAACTAAATATGAGTTAGAGAGTTTGTTACAGCAACATACATTAGTTAATAATTTAAACAAAAAATCTGTGCCTCGTTTAGTGCAAAGTAAAATCATGATTTTTAATAAAATTAATGATTTATTAGGCCAATATAGTAGTTTAATTGCAAGTAATAATGAGTGTAAAATAGTTTCTGGCTTTATCAATACTAATAATATTTATGATGATTTGAACACTAGTTTAAATGATAATATAAAACAATATCTTGCAAAACAATACCCCCAGTTGTTGCAGCCTGTAGCTACTGGTGCAAATAAATTTTTCAGGTCTATTTTTGCAGGAAAAAAACTTAAACAAGAGCAGCAGGACAGACACAGTCAGTACCAAACTATATTTAACAGCTTTATGAAAGCTAAAGATCAATTATTAGGTTGTTTAAATCAATTAAAACACTACGTGACTGATGTATTGCAGCTCTTTACAACTGAATTTGGCAATAATTTATTAGGCAAATTAGTGTTTAGCAAGATTAGTATTAAAGCAGATAATTTGCAGTTAGCAGTTAATCAATTACCTAACTATAATAAGTATATCTATAAGTTAAATAGCTTAAGTAACTATGCTAAGGGTATTGTTACTGCTTGTTATCAAAAGCTCAATGATTTTAATAAGTCAGTTATGGTTATTAAAAATTTAAAAAGATTAATGACAACTTTTGTACTTGAGAGTTTACAACATACAGATTTTTTTACACAAATTAATAGTCATATTGAAAAATATAATAGTTACTTAGGTGATGTAAATACAAAAATAACCGAAAAACACTTATATTCACAATACTATATTAATGTGTATTGGAATAATGTGTTTTTAAAAACTGCTCACGATTATGACTATCGAGAGTTTAGAAGGTTAGCAGCATTAAAGCGTAGAGTAAGACCTTTACGAGTTTATTTTAGTGAATTTAAAGAGCTAGTTATTTCTTTGTATCCTTGTATGTTAATGGGTCCAAAAACTGTTTCGGAGGTGCTGCCATTAGCTGCACATTTATTTGATACAATTATTTTTGATGAGGCATCTCAAATGTTTATTGAAGATGCTATACCCACAATTTTTAGAGGTGAACATGTTGTTATTGCAGGTGATGATAAACAGTTAAAGCCAACAATGACCTTTAGAAAAAAATATGATGACGAAAATACAACACTTAGTAAAGAGTTTGCAGCGGCAAGTGAAGAGGAGAGTTTGCTCGATTTAGCTAAGCATAAATTTATTCCATCTCAGCTTCAGTTTCATTACCGCTCTCGTTATTCTCAGTTAATTAACTTTTCTAATCATGCGTTTTATGAAGGAAACCTACAAATATCACCAAATAGGATAGAGGATTATAATAACCCACCAATAGAGCGTATAAAAGTAGAAAATGGTTTATGGAAAGATCGTGAAAATATTGAAGAAGCCAAAGTAGTTGTTAATAAAGTTAAGCAAATTCTTATATCTAGAAAAAATCAGGAAACAATAGGTATTATTACTTTTAATATTACTCAACGTAACTGCATACTCGATTTATTAAGTATTGAGGCAAATAAAAACGATAATTTTGAGCAACTTTTTAATGAAGAGATTATTCGTAAAAAAGGCGACGAAGATGTTAGTTTATTTGTAAAGAATATTGAGAATGTACAAGGTGATGAGCGAGATATAATTATTTTTAGTACTGGTTATGCTAAAGATACTAATGGCAAATTCCGTCATCAGTTTGGTGATTTATCTAAAGATAGTGGTGAAAATCGCTTAAATGTTGCTATAACCCGTGCAAAACAAAAGGTATATATTATTACCTCTTTTGAGCCAGAGCAGCTTAATATTGATAATAGTAAAAACTTAGGACCAAAGCGATTTAAACAATATTTACAGTATGCCAAGTTGGTTTCACTAGGTAAATATAAGCTTGCTGAAGAATATCTTAAAGTAACTTTCTCTAGAGAACATAATACAGATGAATTGCATTTTGATAGCCCTTTTGAGGAAGAGGTTTATGATGAGCTACTTAAGTTGGGCTATAATGTAAAATCTCAGGTAGGGGTAAATGGATACCGAATAGATTTAGCTATTTATGATGCAAATATTGCTAGTTATATATTAGGAATAGAGTGTGATGGGGTATCATTTCATGGCACCATCAATGCCCGTCAGCGGGACATACATCGCCAAAAATTCTTAGAGTCACGTGGCTGGTGTATCCATAGAATATGGTCAAATCGCTGGTGGTATAATCGTGAAGAAGAGCTTAAAAAAGTTGTAGAGGCAGTTAATAATTGTTATGCTAATAAATCTATAGAGGAATAAAGATAACATGGTTAAAGAGGGGTTGCTTGCTAAAGCTACCCCCAGAGTTACAATAAAATATATCCTTGAAGTTTTTTACCTAAGTGGTTTTTAAATTCATCTACAGTTTTAACTTTTAGTATACCATCTGTTGAGTCCACAATACTGTTATTATTAGCATTTGCTTCTGTAAAATAAACCAAGTTATTTTCAACTTCTTCAACAAAAACTACATGACCATAGTTTCCACCCTTAAAACAGGCAATAGAATTTTTCACTGGTGCAGCAGACTCAAGAAGTTTACGGCTAAATCCTTTTGTACTATTTTCAAACCAGTTATGGGCATTATTTGGATATTTAAGCATTAATCTTTTTTTGCATTTTTCTTTTGCTCTACCCCAGCAGTACCAAGTACATTGACCTCTTAGAGAGGCCCTTCTATAAAAACTCCCTGATCCATAACAGGATTCATTGCTAAAGTCAGCCAACTTAGTTCCAACAAGTGGTATTAAATCACTTTTTGCATCATAATCTATGGCTTTATTATGAATAAACCCTCTTTTTTTTAGATTGTTTTTAATTGTGTATTCTACAAAAGTATAGTCTCCCAAGGTTACATTGTAAACAGTTAGTGGCTCATACTCAAAAACAGTGCCAGCTATAGCATATATATTTGGAATTGGACCCAAGTAACTTGTTACCCTATCTTTAGATAGTTTTACCTCTGCTAAAAGAGGTACTGATATTATTTTACCAATAATATAACTTACAAATAAGTCCTGAACATATCCTCTTTTTTTTTGGTTTATATCATAAAATTCTATATAAAGCCATTCATCTTCTCTCCATAAAATTCTTATTTTTTCTTTAGCCTTTAGTGTACCTAGTTTTGGATAATAAATAGGGTTTGGGCCATAGTACACTATGTTTTCAAAAACAGAAATGCCAATTGCCATCTTAACAACCCCTTGAGTTATTTTTATTACAACTTGTCTCTTATTTATAATATGCAAAAATTGGACAAACGGTTGTATATAACTAAAAAAGTATTCAACATAGCTGTTAATGAAATCAAAAAGGCTTAATGCAATTTTACATTAAGCCTATAATTATAGTTATTTAAAGTTATTATGAATAGTAGATATTACAATAGGTACTCCTTTAGATATCATAGCTTTATTAGCCCTACTAACACTTAGTGCAAAGTGATTATTTTGCTGATGACTAGCTAAAAATGATTTACGAGTATCTAACATTATAATATCTTGCTTTTTTAGTGAGTCAATAATTTTATTATAATAGATATCTCTTTTTACAAACAAGCTTAAAAAATAGCCACTTTTAGGTCGAGTATATTCAATAAAGCTGGTGTTTAAATTATCTAGTGTTTGCAGTAAAAAGCTTAGTCGTTTTGAATACAAGCCTTTCATGCTAGATTTATGTTTTTCAAACATACCATATTTTTAAAATATTTCTAAAGCTCCTTGAGCAAGTATGGGACTATTACGATCTGTCCACCGCTTAAATTCCAAAAAATTATCAGTAAGAACTTTAGGTAAAATTGTAGCTGAAACTCTTAAACCTGGCAGTAAAATCTTGGAAAAGCTTTTTAAATAGATAACTTTTTCTGAAATATCATAGTAATATAAAGGCATAGATCTACTGTTTCTTTCAAAATCTAGCATAATATCATCTTCAACTATGTAAACATTATATTTATTAGCTAGCTCTATAATTTTTTCTTTTTCTTTTTTAGTGTACGAGGTGCCTGTTAAGGTGTGGTTGCGTGCCATTGTAAAAAAGAACTTCACATTGCTATTTTTAAAGTGGTTTTCAAGATTTTTTAAGTTAATTCCATTATGGTCACGAGTAATTCCAATAGCTTTAACATTGTTAAGTTCAAGCGATTTTATTACCCCGTAATAGCTAGGTTGCTCTAATAAAACATTTGTTTTGTTATTAGGAAAAGGCATTCTAACTAAAATATCTATGGCTTGCTGTGAGCCTGTAGTAATATAAATATTTTCTTCTTTAGTGTAAATATCACTCTTTTTAAATGTATCATTAATAGCGGCTATTAAAGTATGTAGACCTTTAGGGTTACTATAAGAAAACAAGCTCTCTTTGTAAATGTTAATTGCTTGATTTAAACAATGTTGAAAATCTCGATAATGAAATGTAGTTAATCCGGGAAATCCCGAAGAAAAATCAATAATATCGGTTTTCTCTTCTTTAGAGGTTGAATTGCTTAATAAATAGTAGCCACTTTGTGGTTTAGCGTAAATTATATGATTAATTTCAAGCTCTTTGTAGGCTCTTAAAACAGTACCTACACTACAGTTAAACTTATTAGCCAAGGATCTAACTGCAGGTAGTCTTTTACCTACTGTTAGTTCACCATTTATAATTTGATTTTTAATATGTTTTATTATTTCTTTGTACTTATTCATGGTATCTCCTTTTGTACTAATACAGTGCTGAAAATAGCATATTGATGTTTCTTGTTACCTAATTTACACTAGGCATGCAGATTAATTAGTGTTTATTGTTTCCATTACTATATTAGGCGTATTAAGTTGCTTTACTTATAACTTAGTTTAAACAGTATTAATTATCTTATTTATGCAAAGCCAATAAATGATACTATAATTATAGTTTTACACAAATTATATTCTTTAATTAACATAATATAGATATATTTAAAATTAAAACAATGTGTCAATATAATATTGTAAGTTAATATTACACAAATATAAAGACCAAATGCAATATAAATTCTAATTTTTATGCCAGATTTAATCTCCATAGAAAGTTATGCACAATTACTAGCTACGAGAGAAAGACCTTTCATTCTTTGAAAGGTCTTAAATTTATTGTAAATATATAAAACAATGATTATTTTAGCATATTATTTTAGTTTAAATAATTATATTTTCACTGCATTTAAAATTATCTAATATGTTTTTAATGATTATTAAGCCACATTTTAACTGATGAATAGTTTTAGGCCCACTAATTGAAATACGAACAGAATTTTCACTATGCAACTTATCTACCGAAAATCTATCTAGGCTAAACACCTGAACACCTTTTTTAAAACACTCTAATTCAAAGTTTCTTCCTCCTAGGCCTTGTGGTAATTTTAAATATCTAAAAAACGAAAAATCATTAGGTAGTATTTCATAATCTTTTAAAATTTCATCTACAAGCTTATTTCGTTTTACTATAGCTATCCTCTTAGCTTTAATTATTTCGTCATAAAACTTAAAGCGTATCATTTGAGATATTATTTCAGCATTAATTGGTGAAGCCATCCATGTTAAGTTATTGATACCGGCTATCAGTTTTTTGGTGTATAAATTAGCACAAACCAAATAAGATATTCTAAAACTAGGGTTTATTGATTTAGAAAAGCTAGCTATATAAAAACTATTATTCGGTGCAAAAAAACTAATGGGTTTAAAAAGATTCTCACTAGCAAATGCATAGTAGCTATCTTCAATAAGTAGTAAGTTATAGTTTATAACAATTTCAGCAATAATTTTACGCTGATGTTCTGTTAAAGATATAGATGTTGGGTTGTGGCAATCTGGTATTAAATAAATACCTTTTACGTTCTCTTTTTCACAAATCTCTTTAAGCTGTATGGTGTTAATACCATTTTCATTAATTTCAACTGGTACAAGTACAATACCTAGCAGTGTAGCCAATGACTTAAAGCCAGTATAGGTGTATTGATCTACAACAATTTTATCTCCCTTATTAAAAAGAGTGGTTAATATTACAGATAAAGCATTTTGAGTTCCTGCTGTAATAATCACATTACTGTTATCAGCTTTTATATTGAATTTTTGCAACCATTTAACAGCAATATAGCGGTGTTTCGCAGATCCCTCTGGTGGAACATACCTTAATACATCATTGTAGTTTATATTATTTTGAATTTGTCTCAAACATGATTCAATAAGGGGGTTAACCTCATACAAAGGTAAGACCAGACCCATTTCAATTATATTAGATTCATGTTCTTTTAACAAATACCTAGGAATACCTGCATCTGCACTTACAAAAGTGCCTTTACCAGTTACTCCTAAAATTAAACCCTTAGCTTCACATAGCCTAAACGCTCTAGTAACAGTGCTGTGGTTAACATTTAAAAAATTAGCTAGTACGCGTTGCGAAGGCAGTCTAAAACCAGATTTTAATTTTCCACTTAAAATATCGTCTTCAAGTAATTGAGCTATCTCTTTGGTCACTGATCTAGTATTATTTTTTAACTTAGGGTACCACGTTATTTCGTTGCCATATTCATCTATCATACTATAACCTCTTTATTATAGTTTTGCTTTGTAAAGGTATATTTTACAGGCTAGTTGTAACAGTTATAAAAGCACAGCATAATATTGTATTGCATACAATTACAATATTGATTTCATTATGGTGTAATGCTATATTACAATTGTATCATTAATATATTGTATGGTAAACAAACTCTGTTTTAATGTTACTTGTTAAACTATAAAAATAAACTAGAATAGGTTGAGGAGAGTATTATGGTGAGCAAAACACACAATAAAATATTAGAAATGGTTATAACTAGTACACTTATTGCCGTAGTTATTATTAGTACACGTTTAGGTGTTAATTTTACTGGCTCACCAGGAGGATATTCTCACTTTGGCAATATTCCCTTAATTGCAGTGGCAATACTTTTAGGGAGAAGAAAAGGTGCCATAGTTGGTGGGTTAGGCATGGCTATTTTTGATTTGTTTTCAGAATTTGCAGCGTGGGCACCATATACTTTTATTATAAGGTTTGCAATGGGTTATACTATAGGATATTTCTCTTGGATAAACGGAAAACAAGGCAAATCTATAACCCTAAACAGCATAGGAATATTTTTTGGTGCAATTATTATGATGGGTGGCTACTTTTTAGCAGAGTATTTTATTTACGGTAACTGGGTAGGACCTATTCAAGCTATACCTGGTAATATACTTCAGTTAGCAGTGGGGATATTTGGTGGTGTTCCATTGGCTGCTGCCTTAAGAAAAAATAAGCTTATCAGACGCTATTTAAATATAACAGAATAAAAGTGGTGAGGTAATATGAAAGTGAAAATTGGCATATGCCAAATGAATGTTGTAGATAATAAAAACACTAACCTCAATAATGCAAAAAAGTTAATTATTAAGGCAGTAAAATTAGGTGCTAAAATAGTATGTTTGCCAGAAATGTTTAACTGTTTATATGAAAATAATAGCTTTATAAATAACGCAGAAGAGCAAGGTGGTAAAACGTATCAGTATTTAAGCAATACTGCGAAAGAGTTGGCAGTTTATTTAGTTGGAGGTTCCATTTCTGAAAAATGTGACAACCACCTCTACAATACAAGCTATGTGTTTAATCCAAAGGGAGAGCTTATAGCTAAACATCGTAAGGTACATCTTTTTGATATTGAGGTAAAAGATAAAATACACTTTAAGGAATCGGATACATTTACAGCAGGTAATAAATTTACTATTTTTAATACGGAGTATGGCACCTTTGGTTTAGCCATTTGTTTTGATATAAGATTTGTTGAGCAGTTTAGAGTTATGGCATTGCAAGGTGCAAAAGCAATATTTGTACCAGGTGCATTTAATATGACTACCGGACCAGCTCATTGGCATTTATCCTTTAGGGCTAGAGCTGTAGATAATCAGTTATATATGATTGGCTGTGCCCCTGCACGTAATACTAAAAGTACGTATGTATCGTTTGGTAATTCCTTAGTTACTAATCCTTGGGGAGAGGTAGAAGTAGCTTTAGATGAAAAACAGAATGTAGTAGTCACGGAAATTGATTTTAGCAACGTTGATGAAATACGTAAACAACTACCTATACTTAAAAATAGGCGTACCGATTTATATGACATTAAAATACACAGTTAAAAATATAAAACAAGCCTTAATTAGATAAGCTAGTTTTAATTATGTGATAAAATTTTATTACTATTATATCGATTACAATAATTATGTAAAAATTTACATCACTACAATAGTAATATATACTTAGAGAATATTAATAAGCTATTAGAGATACTATATCACATAAAAGAGGTGGAGTAATGGAGGAGCTAATTATAAAGCTTGTTGTTGCAGTATTACTTGGTGGAATTATTGGATGGGAGCGTGAGCATACAGCTCGACCAGCTGGTTTACGTACCCATATTTTAGTTTGTGTTGGTTCAGCCTTAATGACAATTCTCTCTATGGAGGCTTTTTCAGGAGCAGACCCTAGTCGAGTTGCTGCCCAAATTGTTAGTGGTATTGGTTTTTTAGGTGCAGGAACAATTATGAGAGAAGGGTTATCGGTTAAAGGATTAACTACGGCTGCCAGCTTGTGGGCTACTGCGGGTATTGGTATGGCTGTAGGAACAGGTTATTTTTCGGCAGCAATTATTACAACAGTATTAGTGTTTTTAACTTTAACAGCAATGCTTTTAAGAGAAAAAGGTGTAATTAGTTCTACATATCGTAAAAAAGTAATTATAGAAGGAAGAAATAAACCTGGTTTATTAGGGCAAGTAGGCACAATATTAGGTGAATACGATATAGATATTGACTCAGTGCAGCTAAAAACAGAAGATAATGATATCTTTATTGAGCTCACTGTTAGGTTGCCTGGTAAGGCAGATATTGGGGCTGTAGTAGAAACACTACGCAAAGTGGACGTAGTAAGGAGTATTGAAATAGAATAAAAATCCATAACAGATAAGGGGAATTACAGTGAAAAACTTAATAATGACACCAGGGCCAACCTATGTACATGAAGATGTAAGAAAGGCAATGGCTAAGCCAATAACAAATCCAGATATTGATTTAAGTTTTTACGAATTTTATAAAGCAACAACTAGTCAACTTCAAAAGCTATTAAAAACCCAAAACGATGTTTTAATTTTAAGTGGCGAAGGTATTTTAGGTTTAGAGGCAGCGTGTGCTTCTTTAATAGAGGCTGGCGACAGAGTACTCTGTATAGATAATGGAATCTTTGGTAATGGATTTGGAGATTTTGCAAAAATATATGGTGCGAAAGTTGTGTATTATAAGAGTGATTATGAAAAGGGTTTAGATGCCCAAAAGCTAAAAGAGTTTTTAAATAATGACCATAATTTTAAACTGGCTACCTTTGTACATTGTGAAACACCATCTGGCATAACTAATAATATTAAAGATATATCTTTATTGCTGAAAGACCACAATATTTTAACAGTAGTAGACTCAGTAGCAGCAATTGGAGGAGAAGAACTCCAAACCGATAAATGGCATATAGATGTAATATTGGGTGGCTCTCAAAAGTGTTTATCGGCACCTCCTGGTTTAACATTTTTAGCTGTAAGTAATGAATCATGGCATGTCATGCAAAATCGTAAACAGGATATAACATCATTTTATGCCAACTTATTGATTTGGAAAGATTGGTATGAAAAAAAATGGTTCCCATATACCCAGCCTATAAGTGAAATTTATGCTTTAAGAGAAGCTTGTGAAAGGTTATTGGCAGATAATTATTTAGAAAGACACTATCTTATAGCAGATGCTGTACGAAAAAGTCTACAAAAATGTGGTTTGCAACTTTATGCTAAAAATAGTTTTTCTAATACAGTTACTGCAGTAATGCTACCTCAAGAGATTTCATTTACTGAGTTATACAACGATATGTTAAATAATTATAAGATAATGATTGGAGGAGCCTTTGGCTACCTAAAAGATAAAATATTTAGAATAGGCCATATGGGAGAAAACTGTTATGAAGAAAAACTCTATTTAACTCTTAAAGCCCTAAATAATAGCCTAAAAAAACATAATGTTGTTCTAAATGGTCAGTTACACTTAGAGTTTGTTAAGAACATAAATAGTTAATAACTATTTTACTGCAGTTAGGCAAGCTATAATTAAATAAATAATTAATGCGATAGTTGATTTTAAAGGTCATTATCGCATTTTGTATTCAAAAGAATAAGTAAATATAATAATTGCTTTATTGTTATAGATGGTTTTTTAAATAAAGTAAGCTTATTGGGTAACTTTACTTCTTAGTGCTATGTTTATTGAATAATAATTAATATACAAGTATTAAGGAGGATTATTGATGGTAAAAATAGCGAAACTAAAGAAAAAGATGAAGCAGTCTGCAGCTAAACCAAAAGCACCCTGGAAAATAATATTATTGGGATCAATTAAAGCACTATTTATAACCTTACTTATATTGTTGCTACTATCATTTTTAATAACTTACTCAAGATTGCCTGAAAAGATTGTTCCAATGTTTACAACAGTATTAAGTATTGTAGCAGTATTATTAGCAAGTAAAAGAGTGTGTAAAAAAATAGGTAAAAAAGGCTGGATAAATGGAGCATTAACAGGCTTAAGCTATATGTTTATGATGGCTATATTAGGAACAGTATTTACAGCGATGTCACCTCTTACCTTTTTTATTTCATACTGGCCTCTTTTAGTTAGTGGAGTGGTAGGTGGAATTTGGGGAGTTTAACACTCATAAAAGGAAAATAAAGGGTTAAACTCGAATAGATAAAGATGAGAGGGGTGTATTAATGAGTAAAACAGTTAAGGAAAATATCACTGAGTTAAAAAACTACTGGGCTGAAATAGATGACTTAAAATCTATTAGTATGGTTTTGTATTGGGATAAACAAACAAAAATGCCTAGCAGTGGTTCTGTAGCACGTGGCGAGCATTTAAGCACAATTAATAGTTTAATGCATAAAAAAATCACCTCACCTGTGTTAGCAAAAATATTGCATGACCTCGAAAAACATGAGAGTGAGTTAGATTATCACTCAGATGAAGCTGGTATGTTAAGAGCCGCCAGAAGAGAGTTTGAAGAGGCAACTAAATTGCCTGAAAGCTTGGTTAAAGAAAAAGCAGTAACATCCTCGGAGGTATATCTAGCTTGGTTGAAAGCCCGTGAGGAAAATAACTTTAAAATGTTTATTCCACAGCTTAAAAAGAGTGTAGATTTAGCAAAAAGAACTGCTGAGGCATTAGGTTACACAGAACATCCACTAGATGCATTAATAAATCAAAATGAGCCAGGTTTCAAAACTGCGGAACTAGATGTTCTTTTTAAGGAGATAAAAGAGTTTTTAGTTCCCTTAGTGCAAAAGATAAACCAAAATGAACATTTGGTTAGTGATAAAGTTTTACAACAATACTATAAACCTGATTTACAATGGAAACTAGGTAAAGCAGCAGTTAGAGCTATTAACTTTAAACTTGATGAAGGCAGGTGTGATACATCTGTACATCCGTTTTCTATTTATTTTTCACCAAATGATGTACGTATTACGTCTCGTGTTAATGAAAACGATTTTAGACCCTGTTTCTTTGGATTTTTACATGAAGCGGGGCATGGTCAGTATATGCAAGGCTTGCCTTTAGAATATCGCAGAACACCATTAATGGGAGGCATATCTGCGGGTATTCATGAGTCATCATCAAGATTATGGGAAAACATTGTTGGTAGGTCATGGTTCTTTACTAAGAATTTTTATTCTGTTATTAAAGCCTTTTTCCCATTACAAACCCAAGGAGTATCTGCAAAAGATTGGTACAAAGCAGTAAATAAGGTAAAAGCAAGCTACATAAGAGTTGAGGCAGATGAAGTAACCTATAATCTTCATATAATGTTAAGATTCGAAATCGAAAAGGGTATTATGGAAGGAAAGTATAGGGTAGAAGACTTAGAAGATATTTGGAATGAAAAATTTAAACAGTACTTAGGTGTAATTCCTCCTAATTCAAAACTCGGAATATTACAGGATATTCACTGGACTAACAACTTTGGTGGGGGTTTCCAAGGTTATACAATAGGTAATTTAGCTTCCTCACAACTATATGCCCAAGCTCTAAAAGATCAACCCCAAATGTTAAAGGAGTTTGAGTATGGTGATTACAGTAGTCTGTTAGAGTGGACTAGACATAACCTTCATTACTATGGTTTAAAATATACTCCACAAGAGATACTACAGAAGTCAACAGGTGATAAATTAAATACTAAAGCATATTTTGAATATTTAAGTAATAAATACAGTGATATTTATCAGTTAAAATAGTGCAATTACCTTGTTAATAAAAATAGAGTAGGTATGGCATTAACTTACTAACAAGCTACCCCTATAAAAAGAGGTAGCTTTGTTTTATTAGTTTAAGTTAAAATAATAATTTTTGTTATCTATCATAAATATTAATGAATAAACCTAGAAATTTTATTTATTTATCTTATGGAAATATTCACATCACAATTTAACTCAAAAGTATAAGTTGTGTTAAATTTATTGAATATAAAGTTAACTAATTAATGCTGTAATTGCTAAAACTGCAATTGTTAGGAAAAAAGTAAAAACCAAAGTAATAAGTATTTGAGCTAATCTAGTTAAAGCCTTATTACGGTGTTTGTATTTTAGTTCTGCTGCAATTGGTAAAGCAAAACAAAATGATAAAAAACAAACTAACATTAATAATCCATATGTTAACAAAAAGTTCTTTAAGTTTTCAATCATCATAAAAATACCCCCATTTAACGCCTACTTAAAAAATATGCATTATTATATGGAGGTATGATTAATTACTTAGTAAATTCGCTAATTAATTCATTAATAATACATTTAGCGTCTTGATAGTTATTACAGCCACCTTGGGCGGCTGTTTTACTTCCGCCACCTCTACCATTATATTTGTTTAAAGTATTTTTAAATACCTTGCCAACACTAAAATTAGTATTATTAAAATACACTGCAATTCTGGGTTTATTATCTTGTAAACTAGCCATCAAAATTAATGAGTTAGGGGCTGATTTAGATAAAATATTTTGTAATTTTTTTAGTTCATTAGCAGTTAATTCTTCACTAAGGTATTTTATAACATTAATATTATTAATGTTTTCACTATTTTTAATTAGATCTAATGCTTGATAAGTCAGTAATTTTTCTTTTAGGGCATTTATTTCTTTATTTTTATTTTTTTCTTGCTTATAGGTCTTTTCAATAGATTCATATAAATTGCTTTCATTTGCAGAGGTTAGTTCAATTAAATAACTTACTAGGTCATTTTTAAAACGATAGTTTTTTAATGCCCTGTTACCGCTTACAATGTATAGCCTGATATCACTTCGTATTTTCTCAGTTTTAAGTATTTTGAATAGTCCTACCTCACCAGTTCTTTGAGGGTGAGTGCCACAACAGGGGCTTTGATCAAAACCTTCTATTTCTACTATTCTAATGTCCTCATTTACTGGTGGCTGTTTTCTAAGTGTAAGCTGCTTCAGTTTTTTAGCATCCGCAAAAAAGCAATTTATATTGAGATTTTGGTAAATAATATTATTAACTTCGTCTTCAATTTTTATTAATTGCTCTTTTGTGAGGTTATTATTAAGTCTTAAGTCTACAGTAGTATAACTATCGCTTAAGTGAAAACCCACTGTTTGAGCTCCATATAAATGGTAAGCAACTCCTGACATAATATGTTGGCCTCCATGTTGCTGCATATGATCAAACCTACGAAGCCAGTCTACCTCGCAATTAACAACTGTAGCTGAAATATCACTATTAACTAAATGCCAAATTTCATTGTCTTTTTCTTGTACATCAATTATTTTTATACTATTAATCGTGCCAAGGTCACAAGGCTGACCGCCACCCTCGGGATAAAAAATAGTTTTGTCAAGTGTAATCCAACAACCCTCAGGGGTTATCTTCTTTGCTGTAACGTTAGCTGTAGTATGTGTTTGATAGGGATGTGTATAAAATAATTTTTCTGTCATTTTTACTCCTCCACTTTTACCTAAGTACTATAATATAACATTTTTTAATAAAAACAAAATATCATATCTATTTAGCAAAAAGTTATGATAAAATGAAGATATTCTATAAGCAAATAATTAAAAATCATTGTTAATACATGAATTGTTATATTAGTTTACTTATAGTTATATTTGTAAATGGTAGCATATAAAGAGCGTAAAGGGGAGAAAAGATAATGTTAGCAATTGTGAATGGAAAATTATTAACTATTACAAATGGCATAATTGAAAACGGCACTTTAATTTTAGAAGATGGTAAAATTAAAGAGGTAGGAGATAATTCTCTTAGTGTTCCTAGTAATGCAAAAATAATAGATGCAAAAGGTAATTGGGTAACTCCTGGTTTTATTGATGCCCATGCTCATATTGGCATATTTGGTGAGCCATATATACCAGCAACAGCAGATGGAAACGAAAAAACTGGGCCTATTCAAGCTGAAATTAGGGGAATAGACTCCTTAAATCCTAACGATATTGCATTCCCACAGGTTTTGCAGGCAGGAGTAACTACTGTTTACACAGGACCAGGAAGCTCAAATATTATTGGTGGAACTGGATTTGCCATGAAAACTGTAGGAAATACCGTATACGATATGGTTATTCCTGGTACAGAGGCTATGAAATTTGCTTTAGGCGAAAATCCAAAACGTAACTATAAAGAGCGTAAACAGTTACCATCTACACGTATGGGCAATGCTGCTTGTTTACGTATGGCATTTATTAAAGCTCAAAACTATATGAATAAAATTGAGCAAGCTAAAAAAGATAACAAACCCTTGCCTGAGCGTGATTTGAGTCTGGAGGCAATAGCTAAGGTGCTTAAAAGAGAGTTAAAGGCGCGTATTCATTGCCATAGGGCAGATGATATTGTAACAGCTATAAGAATTGCTGAGGAGTTTAAAATAGATTTTACTTTGGAGCATTGTACAGAGGGTTATCATGTGGCTGATCTTATTGCTAAAAAGCAAATTCCATGTGTTATTGGTCCACTATTAATGGGTCCTGCTAAACAGGAGTTATGGGATGTTAGAATGACTACTCCAGCAGTTATGCATAAAGCCGGTGTTAAAATTGCTATAATGGTTGATGCATCATCAACAACTAAATACTTGCCAATTCAAACAGGTTTAGCTGTAAGATATGGACTACCAGAAGAAGAGGCATTTAAAGCAATTACAATTAATGCAGCTGAAATTATTGGCTTGCAGGATAAACTTGGTAGCTTAGATAAAGGCAAAGAAGCAGATGTAGTTATTTGGGATGGCCATCCACTAAGTAATTTTACCAGCACTAAAAAGGTAATTGTTGCAGGTAAAGTAGTTTTCTCAAGAGATAATTAGTAGGTGTTAACAGTGAGAAAATATCACTTAAATATTAAAGATTGTGTTAACTCTAATTTGGATGTTACTGTGTTTGGTGAAGGAAAGCCCGAGGTAGTTATTACTGGAGGTATTCATGGTGGTGAAACAACAGGTATTTATGCTGCTAGAGAGATTATTAAGTATTTAGAGAAAAATAATTTACTTAATGGCAGTGTTAAGATAATTAGCTTGTGTAACCCAACAGCATTTAGAAGACTAGAAAGAACTTCACCTTACGATAATTTAGATTTAAACCGTATTTTTCCTGGATCAAAACAAGGCACAATTACACAGAGAGTAGCTAACGCTATTTGGAATGAAACACAAACTGCAGATTATATTGTAGACTTACATTGCTGTGGCATTCATGGCTCTAGCTACACTTTAGCAGTATGGCAAGAGCATGAAAAAGCAAAAGAATTAGCGGCTATGTTAAATATACCAATTATTGTTCAGTCCGGAGGGGCTAGGGGTCAGCTATTTGTGGAAACCTGTGAAACTGGTCGGCCTGCTGTAATAATTGAACTGCCAGGCGGAGGACAAGGTGGCGTTATAGATCAAACCGCCGGTATGCAGGCGTACCAAGCATTGCTTAATATGTTGAGAGGTTTAAAAATGCTTAGTGGAGAATACCAAAAGCCAAACCCAATTTGGTGTAATAAGCTAATTCCTTATAGAGCTGATAATGAGGGTTTATTTATCCCACATGTTATTAGTGGCGAGGTTGTAAAAGAGGGGCAAGTATTAGCTACCCTCAATGGTAAAAAAATATTAGCTCCAGCAAAAGCTACTGTAACAGGAATACGAGCAATGAGTTATGTTTTTATTGGTTCTTATTTAGGAAATTTAGCTCCACATATTATGTAAAACATTGGTAAAAATAATGCATTAATATGTTAATATTTTTAGTTGCAAAGATAATACCGGTGTGTTATATTAGCTTTATATTCTTTTAGAATAAATATGAAGGTAAAATACCTGTCATTATATTTAGATATCCATAAGAAAGGCGGATACAGATGGCACGTAGTAATGATTTTGCAAAAATCATGTCAATATCCTTGCTAATTGCAGGTATTATAATTACAGTAAAAATAGTAACATCAATTTTAATATAAAAAGACATCTATTAAGATGTCTTTTTTTCTTTAATTAGTTATTTAATGTAGTTTTGTTATTTTGCACAAACACTCATCATTAATCGATCCATGCCTGATTCTAGTATATAACCTCCATTAACAGGAAAATTGCGCCAGCAATAAAGCTAGATTCTTCTTTACATAAAAATGTTACTAAGTTTGCTACATCGCTAGTTTTACCTACCCTACGAATGGGGGTTTCAGTAGCAAATTGATTTTCCATTATAGCTAAAGATGATTTGGTCATAGCACAGATTTTTTTGCTTACCCTCATAATTTAACTAAAGACATACTTACTATTTCGGATTTAATGAGTTATAAAGACTATGAAAATATTGAGTATTATAATAATATTTTTAAAAAAGACGATTTATATTATCAAGTTGCCATACCTTTAAAGTCTAAAACTAAGCTTTCAGGTGGAATAGGTATTTTTAGAGAAAAAAATATGGAAAATTTTCTGAAAAAAAATTGATATTAAACTATATAAGTAAAATTGTGAGTTCTGATTTAAATAATGTTTTACTGCGTAATGATTTAGTTCTAGAAAACGATTTTTTAAAAAATATATTATTTAATCTACAGATAGCATATATCACACTAGATAACTCTTTTAAAATTAAAAATTATAGTAAAGCAACTATAACTATTTGTAATAAAATATTCAAAAAGAAAACTAATGAAGAAAATTTACAAAGCCTTATAAGCTATATAAAACCCTATGTTAATAACATAAGTTTAAATAATAATAATAATATTAAAATTAATCTACAAGACTATATTGTAAATGTTAAAGCAATGTTTAATTTTGATGATAATAAACCCATAGAGATATATTTTAATGTGTTTATTACTGAAAATAATATTTGTAATAGCAATAGAATTAGTCAATTAAAAGAAAAATATAGGTTAACTAATAGAGAAGAGGAGGTTTTAGAACTACTAATAAACGGCTTAACCAATAAGCAAGTTGCTAAGCAGTTATTTATTAGCGAACATACGGTAAAACACATGTAGAAAAACTATATAAAAAGCTTAATATAAAAAAAAGAAATCAGCTAATAAACATAAATTAATATTTATTGTTAAATTAACAGTATTTAGAAATATGAAGAATTGATGCGATTAGTAGAATAAAATATTGTTGTATTATAGAATATTATTAAAGTAATAAAAAAGAGGTACAACATGGGCATCTATAGAAAGGCTTTATTGAGCTGTGTTATAATTTTAGCTTGTTTTATATTAGTTTTTGCAACTATTCATGCAGTAAGTAATAAGCATGAATATGATGTTAAGATACAAAAAGGCAGTATATTAGTGGATAATGTTAAGGTAAAACTTAGAGTAAAAGAAGAGGCTATAAAAATAGTAGCTAAAAAAACTGAGACCCTACAACAACTTAAGGTGCCAGATACAATATCAAAAAGTAATCAACCAACTCCAACTTCAAAACCACAAACTCCAATAAATCCTGTAAAGCCAATTGTTAAGGTAGAAAAACTTAATAGAATAATTTCAGATAGAGGTAATTTTCAACGCATAATTGATAATACAAGCTCTGAAGAAATTTTAGGTATAGATATATCTCATCACCAAAGTGATAGAGGAGAAATTGAGTGGAAAAAGGTAGCAGAGAGCAAGGTAGGGTTTGCGTTTATTAAGGTTAGTGAAGGTAATACCTATAAAGATCCTTATGCAAAAAGGCATTTTGAAGGTGCAAGAGAACAAGGAATTTCAGCCGGTGGTTATCACTATGCCAGACCACAACTACCAATCGCTGAAGATGCAAAAGCTGAAGTAGCACACTTTATTAACAGACTAAAATTATCGAGTAATGACTATGGTGATTTACCTGCAGTACTTGATTTAGAAGATCCATTATACCCTGGTACAAATGGATTAAATACTGAAGACTTATTAAATTGGGCTACAATATTTTGTGAGGAATTTGAAAAATACACAGGTCATAAAATAATAGTTTATACTGGTAACTGGTTTATTAATAGTTGGAATAACTTTAATAGTCCTAATAATGTTTTACTAAAGTATCCAGTATGGATAGCAGACTATTATGCAAATAGAGTGCCAAGTGGTGGCTGGAGCTCCTGGTTTGTTTGGCAGTTTAGTGATAAAGGCAGTATAGATGGCATTACTGGTAATGTAGATTTAAATATATCATCTAAAAAACTGCTAACTTACTGTAAGTAGGTTTTAGCTAATAAGCTGATTTATATTAAAGAAGTGCTAAAGGTAAATAGCTAGTGGATAGGTTTTTAGAAATAATGCAAAAAGAGTGTGTAAACGCTCTTTTTTAGTTTTAAAACTATTCTACAAAATGTATAGGTACATATAAGTAATAGTGTAGTTATTATAATAGTAAATATCTACCAATAAGTTAGTGGATAAGAGTATTTCTATAAATGATTAAAATAAGCATTATTAAACGTAGGAGGTTTATTATGAAAAAGAAGTTAAAAGCGCAAAATTTTTATTGTTTTAAATCGTTAGCAGAACCTCAGTTAAGTCCTAATAAACAAAGCTTTATCTATTTACAGCGTAAAGTAGCTGCGGATAAACAGCGTTATACAACGGCAATATTTTTAAAATCAAAAAATAATATTAACAGTACACAGCTTACAGAGTTTAAAATGAATGCTTTAAATGCTCGGTTTTCTTTATGTAGCAAGTACATATCATTTACCTATAATGATAAAAAAGAAAATTATATATCAATATATAATATACTAGCTAAATCATACAATAACTTTAAAACAAGTCTCTTTATTAGTAATGCTCCTATATGGAGTAATAACAGTGATAGCTTAGTATTTACAGCAATTGATAAAGGTCATGAAACACTCAATAGCTATCAAGGTGCACCATGTTTAACAGAAAGCAATTTGCTTAATAAGAATATTAATGTGGTAACTGATATAGACTATAAGAATGATGGTATTGGTTATAATACCTCTGCTAAAAATAAAATTTATCTAGCAAAGCTCAAAAATAACGAAATTAAGGATTTAAAAGAAATAACTCTCGGCAATTTTAACTATTATAATCCTATATTTTCAAAAAATAATAACTATGTATATGCTGTTAAACAGGTTAAGGATAAGGACAATTTATTTTTAGAGTACTTGCTAGTAAAAATAAATTTAAAAACAAAAGAAGAACACGTATTAGTTAAAAATACGGGATTAATGTCTCAACTGCAATTATCTCCTGATAGTTTAGAGATATCTTTTGTTGCAATAAGCAGTGACGAGCAATACTACAATAGCAGACTATATATGTGTAGTATAAACGAGCAAAATGCTACACTAGATCAACTTACAGATTTAACTAAAGGTTTGGATCGTAATATTGGTGAACTGCCAGCTAGCGAAATAAGATTTTATTCAAAAACCCTTAAATATAAGTGGCTTAGTAATGGTAACGCATTTACAATTTTATTTGCAAATAAAGGAGCAAGTGTATTAGCTGAAATCAATAAAGTTACTAATCAAGTGAAAATTTTGTACTATAATAACAATCAAAGTATAAGTGCTTTTAGTAGAGTAGACAACGATATTTTATTACTTTTAGGTGATTCTGAAAAACCCGAGTGTATTTATGAGTATAAAAATAATGACCTTATCGAATTAATAAATGCAAATGAGTGGCTTAATGACTATAACATTGGTAAAACGACAAAGTTTATTTATAGTGGAGCAGATGATGAGCAAATTGATGGCTGGTATGTAGTTCCCAGGTATTATACTCAAAAAATGATGCCTACCATACTATTAATACATGGTGGTCCTCAAGGAATGTATGGAAGTGCTTTTATGTTTTTAGCGCAATTATATGTTGCTAATGGCTTTGCAGTTATTTTTACTAATCCCAGAGGTAGCTTATCTTATGGCTTAGATTTTGCTCAAAAGGTTTTAAATGATTGGGCAAATAATGATTATATAGACATTATGAAAGGTGTACAATACTTAATTAATATAGGTATTGCAGATGCCAAAAAACTAGGTGTGACTGGTTTAAGCTATGGTGGCTATATGACAAATATGATAACTACTAAAACAAACAGATTTAAAGCAGCAGTATCGGGAGCTAGTGTTACTAATTTGCACAGTATGTATGGAACATGTGATAAAGGTCATAATTTTTTAGAGCATCAATTAAATGCTAACCCATGGAGTAATGGCTTAAAGTTGCTGTATTATTCACCTTTAAACTATGTAGATAAAATAAATACTCCTATTTTATTATTACATGGTGAAAGCGATTTAAGGTGTCCAATCGCGCAAAGTGAGCAACTGTTTGTAGCTTTAAAACGTCAAAACAAAAAAACAGTATTTGTAAGGTATAAAAACCAGTATCATCTTTTTACTAACCCAAGCTTGGTAGTTGATTACTTTTTAAGATCAGTAGCTTGGATGAAAGAATATATTATTTAATGTATAAACATAATTTACCATAAAAACCAATGGTAATTTTGGATAAAGGCCTACCAATATAGAAAAACTATATATGTAATTTGGGAGGTGTTATGTTGAACAACAGTAGTCAATCAAATGGTATAGGATTAACTTCAAAAGTTCAAACGTTACTGCAAGATCAACTAGAGCACGAGAAGTTATGTGTAGATAAATACACAGAGTATGCTGCTAAAGCAAAAGATCCACAATTATCTCAATTATTAACTGAAATAGGTAATTGTGAACAACAACACTACAATACTATTCAAACTATGTTAAATGGTACAATCCCTAATGTAGGCAATAGTGGTTCAAGTGGAAGTAATTCAGGTATGAATAGCTCAACTAATAGTAGTAGTTCTAACAGTACTATGGGTACAGGAAGTACTATGAGTGCAGCTAACTATACCAATAGTACATCAGGAAGTGGCATTAACTCTTCAACAAGCTCTAAGTCAACTGGTACTACAAGCTACACAAATAGCGCATCATCAAAAACCACAGGTGGATCAACAACTAGTAAAACAAGTGGTTCGTCATCAATGACAAGTGGTAGCAAAAATAGCAATAACAATAACAAATCTACTACTAACAACAAAAGTAAGTCACAGCAATATAATTATCCACCACAATCTACTTTATCTGCTAGTACTAAGGATTTCAACGAGAAACAGTCAGCAACAGCTCAAAATCCTGTAATGTCAGCTGATAGTATATTTAGTGGTTATACAGGTGGCGGTGGTTTAGGTAGCTATGTAAATCAAAATGATGGTAACAGTATGATGAGAAGTTATGAAAATACCATTGACGCTGAAGACCTAGTAGTGGGTAGCGGTGGTATCTCATATGGCTCTTATGGAGCAACAGCAGGAGGTCCATCTACAAGTAATTCCACTTCATCAATGACATCGTCAAGTGGTTCTTACAGTTCTGGTTCTCAAACTACAAATAACTCAACAAGCAATGCAATAGGTACAACCTCAAGTAGTAATACAACAGGAACATCATCAAGTTCAACTTCGGGCACTACTTCTGGTGGTATGAGTAACTCAAATGGTGTAACAGACTGCGATAAAAAAATGTGTCAGGACTTATTAATGACTGAAAAACACATTTCTAAGAACTACGACACTACAATTTTTGAATGCCCAGATAAACAAATGAGAAGTGTACTAAATCACATTCAAAAAGAAGAACAAGAACACGGCGAAAAACTATATAACTATATGCATCAAAAAGGCTGGTATTAGAGTATAGACCAGTAAAAATCTCCCTTAGGGGAGATTTTTTTTGTTAAGAAATAATTATTGTGCAAAAACAGTGTGCAAGGTTATTAAAAAGTATGTTTAATACACAAATAAAAATAATAAAAAAATAAATAGGTAGTAATATTTGTTAAAAAAATTGTTACTGCCTATATGTTTTTAGTTGTTAAAACTATATAATATTATTAGAACCAGTAAAGGAGTGAAAATATGGAACAGATTAAAAAGGTCAAAACTAAAAGCAAAAATGAGTTATATAATAATATCAATAATATCTTAAAAGGTATGATTGAGAATGAATCAGATTGGTTAGCAAGTTTAAGTAATGCTGCAGCATTATTAGGCATGATGTTAAACGAAATAAATTGGGCTGGATTATATTTATATAAGAACAGTGAATTAATATTAGGTCCATTTTGGGGAAAACCAGCCTGTACTCATATCAAGATTGGAGATGGGGTATGTGGAACCGCTGCTAATAATAGGAAGACTTTAATAGTAAAAAATGTATTAGAGTTTGAAGACCATATTGCCTGTGATGTAGATACTTTATCTGAGATAGTTGTGCCTATCATTAAAGATGGTGAACTAAAGGGTGTTTTAGATATTGATAGTCCAATCTTGGAACGATTTAATGAAGAAGATTTAATTGGTTTAGAGAACTTTGTAAGTTTACTAGTGAAATATGTTGATTGGTCTGCAATTGTTTAGTTAAAATTTAATTTAATATATTGAAAACTCGTTATTTTTAATAGCGAGTTTTTTATTATAATAATAAACTTTCCTTTATAATGTATAAACCAAAATACTAAGGTAAAACTAAAATCTAAAGCAAGGCTTAATAAGTTAGGAGAGAAAGTATGCATGCCAAATTTTTAACGAACAATATAAGTGAAAATATAGAACTAATAAAAGCAGCTTTTCCTGTTAATTATAGCTTTGTAATAAGAAATATTATCCTAAAAGGAAACATAAAATGTGCTCTATTGTATATGAGTAATATTTCCAACAAAGAGACAATTGAGGCAAGAATAATAGATCCTTTATTATTTCAATTCGATAATGAAATAAACTTAGATGGCTGTGTAGTAGATTTTATAGCTCAAAGGTATATCTCTATTAGTGACACAAGTATCTCAAATGACATAAATATGATTTTAAGTAGAATTCAGTCTGGAGACACAGTTGTATTTATAAATAATGAAAATAAGGCAATTATTTGCAGTACCTCAAAGAGTAATTTAAAAAATGTTTCAGAAATAAAAATCGAAGAGACTCTACGAGGTGAAAAAAGTGCTTTTGTAGATGTTCTTAATTCGAATATTGGTCTAATACAAGAAAAATTAAAAAATAAACAACTAAAGGTAGATAAATACACATTAGGAGAAAATAATAATGCTGAAACAGCTTTAGTATATATTGAGAACCTCATAGATGAAAATATCTTGAAGCAATTAAAGAAAAAATTATCAGATATTAAATGCCCCTATATCCCAGATACAGGGTACTTAGCAAAGTATATTGATGAAAGTAAATTTAGTATCTTCCCTCAGTCTAAAACATCTGAAAAACCAGATAAAGTAATTTCAGATTTATTACAAGGTAAAGCAGCCATCTTTGTTAATGGTTGTGCTTATGCTGTAATTTTGCCTGTTGTATTTATAGAATTTTTTCAAGCCTTTGAAGACTATTCAAATAGAATAATTTTGGCTAACTTTGATAGATTCTTAAGACTTTTATCAGTTATAGTTGTAGTTTCTCTTGCTCCAATTTATTTAGTACTACTAAAATATAATGTGGAACTTTTACCATTAAATTTTATAAAAGTAATTATTGTATCTCGAAAAGATATCCCATTGCCTCCCTTCATGGAAATAATGCTAATGGAAATCATAATAGAGTTTTTAAGAGAGGGAGGATTACGATTACCCTCAATTGTAGGGCAAACATTAAGTATAGTAGGCGGTATAATTTTAGGCCAAGCTGCGATTCAAGCAAGTGTAGTAAGTCCTGCTACTCTTATAGTTGTAACTGTTGGAGCAATTGCAACATTTGTTATACCAAACTACGAAATGAGCATTTCAATAAGGCTAATAAGATTTTTTTTACTTGTTATTGCAGAAATGTTAGGTTTTTATGGTGTTATTATTGGTCTGTTTTTTATTATAGCTCACTTAGTAAATTTAGAGAGTTTAGGAGTACCTTATTTTGCGCCTTTTACCCCCATGTATGTTAAAGACCTCAGGGACAGCATAGTAAGAATGCCTATAAATGAAATACAAAGTACTACAGAAACATTTACTAACAGTGCTAATAGTAGTAATGGTGACAAAAGTAGTAAAAGTGATGAAGGAAGTAAAAGTGATGAGCAAAAATGAAATTACTCATAATCAGTATATGTACATAATATTTAGTTCTATGTTAGGAGTAGGTGTATTGTCACTAGCCTCTAACTTATGTAAGTATGGAAAACAAACTGGTTGGTTAACAATTATTATTGCATTTTTATATCCAACTGCTATAATTTGCTTTTCCTCATATATTCATAAAAAAACAAAAACAAATTTTTATACTATGTGTAGTAATATCTACGGAAAGTTCTTAACCGTAGTTTTTGCCTTAATATTTTTTTTATTTATTCTAACAATTTATGTGGGCGTTTTATCTGGATTTACAAATGTGCTAAAAATAACTATAGCAGATGCAATAAGTCCATTTTTAATAATACTGCCTGCTCTTATATTGACATCTTTTGTGGCAATGAACGGGGTATATATGATTGCTAGAATTTGTGAGTTTTACTTCTTTGTAACAATTCCTTTGTTATTTATTCCCCTTTTTATTCTTCCAAAAGGTACAATGCTTAATATAATGCCGTTAAAAATGTCTATAGAGCAAATGATTAAAACTATACCTGAAAGTTTGTATGCCTTTACTGGCTGTGAAATCAGTTACTTTATAATAAATAAAGTATCTAATAAGGAAAAAAGCTTTAGGTCGGGAATAATTGCTGTTTTAAGTATTACTTTTGTATATTTGTTTACTACTTTTGTAGCTACCTATTATTTTGGGTGGCAGGTTGCTTCAAAACTAGAATACCCGTTATTATACATGATGCGAGATGTAAACTTACCAATAGTCTCTAACTTTTTAGCTATTGTTATATTTTTATGGAGTGCTATTATTCTACGTATTTTAGTTGTACACAGTTATATTTGTACTTCTATAATTACCAAAGTTACAAAGCTTAAACAAAACTATGCTAGCTGGTGTTTTTCTATTATTGCCTTTGTTTGTATTTTATTTTTTATACCAGAGTTTAATCGAAAAACTATGTTAGACACTGTAATCCCTTATTTTGTATTGTTTTCACTAGTGTGGGGAAGTATCACAGCGATTATTGTAAAAATAAAGTATAGGGGGAATAAAGAATTAAAAGAAAAACCCTAGTATTTATTCTTTTATTTTGCTTAGTTATACTTGGTGGTTGCCATGGCCGAGCGGCAATTGAAGACTTAGCTGTAGTATTTGGTTTTGGTTATGATATAGATAAAATTGCTAGCCCTCAACCTGAGTATATAAGTGTAATTGAATTTATCTCTATACAGTCTGAAGAAGAGCCTGGTTCAGATTTTTATGTGGGTAAAGGAAATACACTTTATCAGTCAATTGAAAACTATAAGGTAAAACAAGGTAAACCATTTGGTTATGGCTCAGAGTTAATTTATTTAATTAGTGAGGACAGAGCTAAGTTTGGCATAGATGATATTATTTTAGATTTATTCAGAAGCTTTAACGTTAATATTCATGCCTCAGTAGCAGTAGTAAAAGGTAGTTGTGAAGAATATTTTAACTTAAAATCAAAAACTGAAAGTGCCTCAGAATTATTATCTAATTTAATTCAGTATGCCAGTGATGAGTATTTTTACTCAAGCAACAACACAGTTAATGATCTTATATTTAAGCATTTTCAGCAAGGTAGACAAATTTGTTTACCCTATATAGAAATAATTAACGAGATACCTGAATTGAGTGGTATAGCAGTATTTAATGAAGATAAGATGATAAAAAAACTTGACATTGAAGAAACTAAGTTAATAAATATATTAAGTACAACGGGTAGTAAGGGTATAGTTTCTATTGAGTCAAATGATGCTCATGATTACCTTGAGATAGAAGCTAAAAGTAAACGTAAAGTTAAAGTAACTAAAGCAGACAACAAGCTTAACTATGATATCCAAATTAAAGTTGTAGGAACACTAGTTATGGATACACTCCTACAAGAAGAGCTAGATAAAGAGCAAGTTAGTAAGATAGAAAAAATTCTTGCTGCAGATTTACAAAAAGATTTAGAGCAAGAAATAATTAAGGTGCAAAAGATACATAAGCAGGATTTGTTAGATGTTTCTAAATATGCTATAGCAAAATATGGAGCAGATAGTAAACTAGATAGTACAACTAACTTTATAAATTCGCAAATAACAGTAGACGTTAAGGTGAAAATAGAGTCGATTGGTAGAATATATGGTAATACTAAAACAAAGTAAACTACGGTTTTAAATAAATAAAGGTAATAATTTATTTACCCAGAATTAAACCTTATAAAGAAAAAATATAAAAATAAGGTGGTTACTATGTTAAAAAAAACATTGTGTATTTTAAGCAGCTTAATATTAATACTTTTTTTATGCTCATGTCAAAAACAGCAGACCAAAGCTATAGAGTGGAAAGATTTTAACACTGTACAAGGAGAACTGGGGGAGTATATTTATAGTATTTATAATATAAGTGATAATAAAAAAATAGGTACTTCAACCATGACAGTTAAAAATAATACAGATACAATAGATTTTTATGCTACAGAGGATTTAAAAGTAATAGATGAAAACAATAATTCCTTTAACATTGTGCAAGATATAAAAGTAACAACTAATGAAAAATATGAGCCAATTACTAGTGAGTTAACTTTAGATAATAATGGGTCAGTAGTGAGTTTAAAAGCAAACTATGATTACGAAGAAAATAAAGTAAACATAGAGGCAAAAGTGAGTAATGAAGACAAAAAGGCATCAGCAAAAATAGTTAAGCCAGTAATAGATAATAACCAACTACTGCAAATAATTAGGTTTATGCCATTACAGGTTGGTTATGAACAACTAATAAATAATATGGTAGTATCCTCAGCCACAAGTTCACCATGCAAAGTAGTAGTTACAAGTGAAGATAACCTTATGGTTAATGATAAGGAAATTAAGTGTTATAAAGTTGAGCTCAGATTTACAGGCATAATACAACAATGCTGGTATTCAATTGACGATTTAGAGCTAGTTAAATACCAGAACAATAAGGTTTATTATATGATTGATAAATAGAAGATATAAAATATTTATGTAAGATACTAGTACTATAAAAGGATAAACCCTATTATAGTACTATATCTGGTATTACTTTAGTAACTCTAATCTAACTAATTTAGGTGGTATTGCCCCTAGTTGTAGTAGCTCATTGTGAAACTCTTTTAAACAATAGCTTTCACCTTTTAGTTCTTTGTAGTCTTTTGCTATCTCTAGTAACTCGAGTTTTCCCATTAAATAGCTCATTGGTCGTAGTGGGTTTTTAATATATCTGCTTACTTCAGCAACCGCATTCATTTTCTCAAGATGAGCTTCATTTATAAGCAAATCAACAGCTTCATTAAAACTCATACGCTCTGAGTGTAAGCTAGCATCAATAATTATCCGTGAAGCTCTCCAGAGCTGATCTTTTAATCTAGATAATCTGGTTTTAGGATGACTAATATAACCCAGGTTTTCTAGTAATTCTTCGCAATAAAATGCCCATCCTTCACAAAATAAATTATTATGCATTATTTTACGGATGTTTTCGGGTAAATTGTGTTGAGTAGATATTTGCAAATGGTGACCAGGATAACCCTCATGTAAAACAAATACTGGAATTTTATAAAACATGTGTTCTCGTAGCTTTTGCTCTTTTTTATCAGTGCTCCACTCTGGTTCAACTGGAGTAACCCAAAATCTACCGCTTTGAAACTTGTCAAAAACTGCAGGTCCACTATATCCTGCATAAGGGAATAAACTGCGCATATGTAAAGGGGTATTTATTAATATTAGTTCTTCATTCTTAGGAAAATCTGCAATATTGTTAGAAACAACAAATTGTTTTACTTTTTGAGACTCCTGCTTATACACCTCAAGTATTTCGTGTTCAGCAGGATGATAATTCTTCATGTCGTTTATAATCTCTTGCCATGTTAAGTTTGGGTTTATTTCTTGTGCTAAACTAGTCATTTGCTGTTTAGTTTCATTTAATAATTGTTTGCCTTTTTTAATTAGGCTTTCTGCTGTGTAATCCATAAGGTAGTCTTGTTGTAACATATTATTAAAGTTCTCTTCGCCAATAGCGAATTTACCTTTAGAAATTGGTAATATTGACTCTAGCCAAGTAACATGTTTTGTGAATTGTTTGATTGTGTTATTTAATACAAACTTAAATTTAGTTGATATAGTGCCATTTTGGGCAGTTATTATTTCGGGTACAGTAACTGTCAAAAATTTAATACCGTGTTTACACTGAGCAATTGCTTGATTAGTGTATTGAACTGGTGGATTTTTAACTAAATCTCTACCACTTTCAAGCATACTTTGGGTAAGTTTAAGCCGACACTCTAAGGCATTTAGCCTATCTTGAATAGGGGCATATTCTCTACTAAGCATTACATAAATTATGCTTATAAGTTGACTTGAAACAAAGCCAGGATCTTTTTCATAATATTTAATTACTGTTAGTTGTCTTAATTGTTGACGGATAGTTATGTCAACTAAATGCCAGTTCACTTGCTCATGGGTAGAGAGTTCTTGTTTTTTGATAGCAAACAACTTATTTTGAAAATCCTTTAAATCATTAACTTGTTTTTTGAAAGACTTTGCTGTATATGTAGGTACTTTAGTTTGGTTATAGTATTTACCTCGTTGGGTTGCAATAAAAGGATTAGTTTCATGTTGCCATTCAATTAATTTATCAGCTAGGCTATTCACCAAAGACATATAAACACCTCCAATATAGTACAATATCTTTCTACATAAGATGTTTTATTCCTGCTAGTTTAGATTATTTGCTTCATCACTATTTACTGTAAGGAGTTGATTTTTTGAAACAGTGGTTGTTAATATATTCAGCTATATTTATCTTAATAGCTGTAGTGTTTTTATTGATTTTAGGTAAACTAAAATTTAAAAACATAAGTTGGTGGATCTTTGTGGCATGGGGAGTAGCTTCATTTGAACTTACATTAATACTACAACCCCCTTTGCAAAGATGGTGGGCACAAACATTTAGCTCATTGGTTAATAACCAAGCTGCTACTTGTTTATTATTGTTATTGCCATTAGCATTAATCTCTGGATTTGTTCAAGAAATATTAAAGGCTGTACCTTTTATTTCAAGAAAATTTTTATGGGTAAATCAATTGTTAAATGATAAAAATGATTGGTTAAATTATTCTTTAGCCATTGGTTTTGGCTTTGCTATATGGGAGGCAATAAGGCTAGTTGCCTACCCTATATCTTATTTAACAACATTAATGTGGTTGCCAATTATTGAACGAGTAATGGCAATAATGTTTCATGTTGCCTCTACCACTTGTTTTGTTTATGGTGTGAAAAATAAAAAGAGCATAAAGTTTTACTTACTTGTGTCTATAACTCATGGTTTAATTAACTACCCTGTTTTTTTGAGTACTGCAGGTTATATATCACATAATATGATTTATTATTTAGGTTTTACGATAGCAATTTTATTTTATATATTTACATATAGGTTATGGAAGAAGAGATATGTTTTAAATATTTAATTACAATATCAATATTCTGTTAATAAAAAAACCACCATTGGTGGTTTTTTTATTATTGGGCTAATTCGCGGGCTTTTTCGACATCAACCCGAGATAAAACTATAAATCCTAATATAAAGAATACAATTAAAGATATAATACCATTACGACTTGATCCTGTAGCTTGACCTACAATTGCAAATACTAAAGGTCCTATTACCGCAGCAAACTTACTAGATATACCTAAGAAGCTAAAGAACTCTGCAGATTTATCTTTGGGCACCATAGATGCATAAAGAGATCTACTTAATGCTTGGGCTCCACCTTGAACAGTTCCTACTAAAACAGCTAAAACATAAAAATCTAATGATGTCTTTAAAAAATAACCATAACAAACTATAAAAGTATAAATAATAAGAGTAACATAAATTGCTTTTTTAATATTAATTTTTTTAGCAATAAAGTTAAATAGTAAAGAGAATGGAAATGCAACAAATTGAGTTAATAATAAAGCGCCAATTAAGGCATTTGCACCTATCCCTATTTCACTACCATAAATAGTAGCCATTCTCATTATTGTACCAATTCCATCATTATAGAGCCAAAAAGCAATAATAAATTTAAACAACTCTTTGTACTTACGAGCGTCTTTAAATGTTGCTTTAAGTCTACTAAAGCCAACAGATAAAGGCGGAAAATTTTTCTTAGTTTTATCATGCGGTTCTTTAACATATTTAAAGAGAGGTAATGAAAAGATAAACCACCAAACACCTACAGACACAAAAGCCAGTCGAGATGCCCACATGCTGTTAGCTATACCTAGTTTCTGTGGAAACAAAATCATTACAAGGTTAATAACTAATAACAATCCTCCTCCAAGGTATCCTAAGGCAAAGCCCCATGATGATACCGAATCCATCTCATGAGGTTTGGCAACATTAATAATTAAACTATCATAAAAAACATTACCACATGAAAAACCGATATTTCCAACTATAAATAAAATGGAACATAGTAAATAATCACCTGTTCCTACTAATACTAATAGTATAGTTGCCATACAGCCTAAGTAAGAAAAAACTCTTAGAAAACTTTTTTTAGATTTTATGTGGTCTGAAATTGCTCCCATTAAAGGGGTGGATATTGCAACAATTAACATTGCAATTGAGGTTGTATAACCCCAATAAGAAGTTCTTACGGTGTGATTCAGGTTTGCAGCAGCTACATCTGCATAATAAACAGGCAATACAGCAGCCATAATGGTCGTGGCAAAAGCCGAATTAGCCCAATCGTACATTACCCAGCCAAAAATATCTTTTCTGCTGAGCATTGTTGAAAATATACCCTTTTTTGACATTATGTTCCTCCTACAAAACAACATATATATACAGATTAATTGTAACAAAATTATTACCAAAATAACATAAACATTTATTAAGAATATTTCATAAAAAATTTACTAGCTATTAAAAACACTTCATAATTGCTCTTTTACTTGACAATATTTAAATAATAAGATAAGTTTTATAAAGAAACTTCTATAAGCGAAATATATGGGAGCGGTAGGTATGAATGATAATAATGATTCAAAAACTTATGATATTGAAGCAAAACCTAAGAAAGTTAAACTAAGAGACTCTAAACTTACTAAAACAGTTTGGTTATTGGCTTGGCCCGTAATAGTGGAAATGATGTTACTTACTTTTGTTGGCATTGTAGATATGGCTATGGTAGGTAGGCTAGGACCATCATCAATAGCAGCAGTTGGTTTAGGTACACAAATTGTTATGATAGCAACCAGTGCATTTGCTGCAATTAGAACAGGAACAACGGCCTTAGTTGCCAGACATATTGGTGCAAAAGATGAAGATGGAGCAAATGTAATAGCGCGTCAATCAGTAACAATGACCATTATTTTAACAGTTACTACCTTTGTAATTTTCTACATATTTGCAGAGGGTTCTTTAAAGCTACTAGGTGCTAAACCAGATGTAGTTGCTGTAGGTATAGGTTATATAAGGTGGAGATCATTTGGTTTAGTATTTAGTTTAATTACAATGATTTTTACCAGTATGTTAAGGGGTTGTGGCGATACAAAAACACCCATGTATGTAAATATAGTAATTAATATTTTAAATCCAATATTCAATTACATTTTTATTTTTGGTAATTTTGGAGCCCCTAAAATGGGGGTGGCTGGTGCCGCTTTAGGTACGGTATTATCTCAAGTAGTTGGTTGTATTTTAATTATTAAAGTAGTTATGAAAGGTGATAAACAAATAAAGCTGACCTTAAATGATGATTATAGATTAAAAAAGACCCCTGTAAAAAGAATTTTAAATATTGGTATTCCTGCTATGGTAGAGGCTATATTTATGAGATTTGCCCAAATAGTTTTTACGATGATACTTACTAGTATTGGTACAGCTACTTATGCTGCCCACCAAATAGCTATAAGAGCAGAGTCATTATCTTTTATGCCAGGCTGGGGTTTTGGGGTTGCCGCTACAACTTTAATAGGTCAAAACTTAGGAGCTAAAGAACCAGAGTTGGCTGAAGAGAGTGGTTATGTAGCTCGCAATATGGCAATCTTAGTATCAAGCTTAATGGGTATTCTGTTTTTCATTTTTCCTGTTCAATTTGTGAAGTTTTTTACTGATGACCAGGAGGTAATTAAACAGGCAGCTAAGGCATTACGATTAGTAGCAATAGCACAGCCTGCAATGGCAATAAACTTAGTTATAGCTGGTGGACTAAGAGGAGCAGGAGATACAAAATGGGTTACTATAATAACTGCTAGTAGTGTGTGGCTAGTAAGGTTATCTATTGCTGCAGTAGGCGTATTTTACTTTAAGCTTGGGTTAATAGGTGCTTGGTTAGGAATGGTATCTGATTTATTTATAAGAGCCATTATGTTTAGCATAAGGTATGCTAGAGGTAAGTGGAAATTGCTTAAAGTTTAAGGTGTTTAAAATGAAGATTAATTTACAACAAGTGAGTAAAAACAAATACGTAGCTAAGGATGTTGAAAATAACATTATTGGCGAGGGTTATATAATTGAATCTATGGCATCAAAGATATATAAACAAGACCGTGTAAATTATTTTCTAAAAGCAAAGGCAGATAACCTATGCAATAAGAAAGAGATTGTTAAACAGTTAATTAAATTAGCTGAAAAACATAAAGCAAAAAATCACCCTAAGCTTAAAGCTAGAATATATAGTTGTTTATTAGTAGAACAAAAGAATGAAATTGAGTTTTATAATAGTATTGAAGAGTTTGACAGCCATGAGCAAATGTTAGTTTTAAATGCAGAGTTACAGGAGATTAAAGAATTAATAGCTTTACCTAAAGGTTATAGTGCGAGAGTTAATAGTTTAAACACAGACACTGAGATAAATAGTTTTATTAAGCAGCATGCAAAAGTGTTTACTAGTCTGACATATAGCCTTGCCAAAATAAAAGAACTACAAGAGCTTGAAGGTTTTAGAAATATAGCAATATATTATAAGAATGTTTTAGTTGCTAATATCCTACTAAATTATGAGTATGAAGAGGATTATAAATACGGGGTTATAGAGGATATTTTTGTTTTACAAGAATACCGTAAACAAGGATTAGCAGACTATTTAATTTCAAAATGTTTTAGTTATTTTAAGAATAACAGTATAAATGAAGTAAGGCTCGAGGTTTGGAGTGAAAATAATAGAGCCAATAATCTTTATAAAAAACATGGATTTAATAAGTTTAAGATTACAGAAGTTTCAATTGGATTTAATTTATAGGAGCACGATCAAAAACATATATAGAACCAATTAATCGTTAGGCTAGTTCATTTGTATTTCATTTTTGCAAATGTGATAGCCTCATTTTATTTTCTAATTAAATTATAGCTTAATCTTATCAATCAAATACACAAACACATGTACTTATGTTATTATTAATGTTCTAAGATTAATTATAAACTATGTCTTTATGGTACAATTTAAGTATACTAGGTCGTGGAGGATAAAATAGTGAATTTAGAGGCTTTAAATCCAAAACAACGTGAAGCGGCTTTACATATAAATGGCCCTTTACTAATACTGGCAGGTGCTGGTAGTGGCAAAACAAGAACCCTAACTTATAGAGTAGCAAATTTAATTAAAAACGGTGTATCTCCGTATAGTATTTTGGTTATGACCTTTACAAATAAAGCTGCCAAAGAAATGAAATTCAGAATAAATGAACTGGTGGGAGAGCGATATCCTTTTATGTGGGTAGGAACTTTTCATAGTATTTGTTTAAGAATTTTACAAAAAGAAGCTATTCATTTAGGCTATAAGTTACCATTTACAATTTATAGCAGTAGTAATCAAAATACCTTAATAAAACAATGTTTAGCAGAGCTTAATTACGACAAAAAAAAGTATGAGCCTAAAGCTTTATTAGCTGCAATAAGCAAGGCAAAAAATAAAACCCAAAAGCCTAGTGAATATAACACTCAATATGGAACAAATTTCACAAAAGTTGCTGGTGAAATTTATGAGCTATATCAGCGTAAACTTAAAGAAAATAATGCAATGGATTTTGGCGATTTAATAATGAATGTTGTACTGCTGTTTAAGCAGTATCCTAAAGTACTAGAGCAATACCAAGACAGATTTCCGTATTTACTAGTGGATGAATATCAGGATACCAATAATGCACAATACCAGCTTATTAAAATGTTATCTAAGCGGAGTCGTAATCTTTGTGTTGTTGGTGATGATGACCAAAGTATATATGGATGGCGTGGTGCTGACTTAGCAAATATTCTTGAATTTGAAAAAGATTATCCCGAGGCTTTAACTATAAGGTTAGAGCAAAACTATAGATCAACAGGTCATATTTTAAATGCGGCAAAC
Source organism: Clostridium sp. 'deep sea' (assembly GCF_014931565.1). Classification (NCBI taxonomy): domain Bacteria; kingdom Bacillati; phylum Bacillota; class Clostridia; order Eubacteriales; family Clostridiaceae; genus Clostridium; species Clostridium sp. 'deep sea'. The sequence goes on along the minus strand of NZ_CP063353.1, from coordinate 820,169 downwards.
TCAGTTATAAAAAACAATAGTTATCGAAAACACAAAAAGCTTTGGACAGATAAAGGTGAGGGTGAAACGATTAAACTTTACCAAGCAGATAATGCTGAAGACGAAGCCTATTTTGTTTTACGTAACATTAAAGAGATTCATGATAATGAGAATTTAAATTGGAATGACTTTGCCATACTTTATCGAACACATGCGCAATCTCGAGCTTTAGAGGATATTTTTATATATCACAATGTGCCATATCAAATTTATGGTGGCTTAAGGTTCTACGATCGCAAAGAAATTCAAGACATTTTAGCATATGCTAACTTAATTAGCAATGTTGACGACGATACTAGATTTACTAGGATTATAAATACTCCAAAAAGAGGTATAGGTAAAAAGAGTGTTGAGTACTTAGCTAATTTTGCTAAAGAAAAAAATATAAGCCTGTATAAAGCTGCTTTACGAATAGATGAAATTATGGACTTTACTGCTAAAACAAGATTAAAGTTTAAGTCTTTTATAACCATAATTTCAGAGTTACAGCAATTTAGTAATCAACATAACGTAGCAGAAATAATTAAAGAGATTAATATTAAAAGTGGTTACCAACGTGATTTAAATGCCCTTAAACTAAAAAATCCTGTGGATGCTGAAACAAGAATAGAGAATATAGATGAGTTAGAAAATGTTGGGGCAAAATTTATGAAACTTAACCCCAACGCAAACCTTCAAGATTTTCTAGATAGCATTGCCTTAGAGTCAGATGTAGATAATTATGAAGAAGCTGAAGAAAATGTAACACTAATGACTCTTCATGCTGCAAAGGGACTAGAGTTTAAGGTAGTATTTTTAATTGGATTAGAGGATGGGCTATTTCCACATAGTAGAGCCTTATTTGAAGAAGATGAAATGGAAGAAGAACGTAGATTATGTTATGTAGGTGTAACAAGAGCACAAGAAAAGCTCTTTTTAACCCATGCCCTATCACGATATCAGTATGGTGAAACTAAATATAATGTTGCTTCAAGATTTTTACGTGAAATACCAGATGAATCAATTGAAAAGCTAAATAATCCTAATGACGATATGCAAAGACCGAATAGTAAACAAGGTAATTACCTTAGCTTTAATTCAAAGAACACAGGTTTTACAAAAAGTAATACTAATTTACATGTTGGTGATAAAGTTGAGCATAAACACTTTGGGGTTGGTTTGGTTACCGACATTGGAGAATCCTTAATAACAATAAACTTTAATAGTTGTGGCGAAAAGAGCCTGCATAAGGGCTTTGTAAACCTTAAAAAGGTTACATCTAAAAAATCTGTCAATACTACAAAACAAACAGTTATTTTTAAGCCAAAAATGGATAGTCGATCTTCAAATAGTTTAGATTTTAAACTTGGTGAAGCTGTTGAACATAAAAAGTTTGGTATAGGTTTAATTGAAAACATTGAAGGTGATTTTATTACTATCCTATTTACAAAAGTAGGTAGAAAAAAACTTTCATTAACATTTGCTAGTTTAAAAAAGGTGGATAAAGGTGAGTAAAATTATTGAGGTAAAACAAAAACTTAAAAAAATAAAAGAAACAATTAACCGACACGCTTATAACTACTATGTTTTAGATAATCCAACAATAAGTGATGGGGCATATGATAGTTTAATAAATGAATTAAAGCAGTTAGAGTCTTTGTATCCCGAGCTAGTTACTACAGACTCTCCAACCCAAAGAGTGGGAGATAGTCCAGCCTTAGGATTTAGTAAAATAAAGCATGATGTGCCAATGCTTAGCCTAGATAATGTATTTAATGAAGAGGGCATTAAAAGTTTTTACAGAAAGGCTGAAGAGTTAGCGGGAGAGCAAAACCCCCAAATTGTTGTAGAACCTAAAATAGATGGTTTAGCTATAAGCATAAAATATGAGAATGGTGTTTTAGTTCAGGCAGCAACTAGAGGCAATGGTGTGGTAGGTGAGGACGTAACAGCAAATATAAAAACTATTAAATCAATACCTTTATTATTACAAAGACCCCTAACAATTGAGGTAAGGGGAGAGGTATTTATGCCCTGGCAATCGTTTAATGAAATAAATAAAAAAAGAGAAGCTAACGATGAAAAGTTGTTAGCAAATCCACGCAATGCCGCAGCAGGAACAATAAGACAATTAGATCCCCGAATTGTAGCTAATAGAAACCTAGATGCTTTTTTTTACGAGATAGCAAGCTTAAATGAAAAAATGCCAGCAAGTCAATATGAGATATTGCAGTTATTAAAAAACTCTGGTTTAAAGGTAAACAATAAGATAAAACTCTGTAGTGATGTGGAAGAAATATTTGAGGTAATAAGTGAGTGGGAAAAAGAACGTTTTAATTTAGGATATCTTATTGATGGATTGGTACTTAAAGTGAATAATAAAGATTTACATGAAAAAATAGGGTATACATCTCATCATCCACGTTGGGCAACAGCTTTTAAGTTTCCAGCTGAAGAGGCTGTAACTAAATTACTAAATATAGAGATAAATGTAGGCAGAACAGGAGTATTAACACCAACAGCTATTTTAGAACCTGTTCAAATTTCTGGTACTACAGTAAGCAGAGCAACTTTGCATAATGATGATTATATAAAACTTAAAGATATCCGCATAGGTGATCAAGTAATTGTGCATAAAGCAGGAGAGATTATCCCTAAAATAGAGGCTGCCTTAGTAGAAATGAGAGATGGTACAGAGCAGGTTTATGAGTTTCCAAATCAATGTCCATTTTGTAAACATGAGGTAGTTAAAAGCAATGAAGAGGTAGCTATTCGCTGTGTGAACTTACATTGCCCTTCACGTATTAGAGAGCAGTTAATTCACTTTGTATCAAAATCTGCTATGGATATTGTGGGTTTAGGAGCCTCTCAAGTAACAACATTAATAAGAAAAGGCTTAATAAAATCTCCAGCAGATATTTACAGATTAAAGCGAGAGGATTTAATAGATTTAGATCGTTTTGGAGAAAAATCTGTTAGCAACTTACTTAAAGCAATAGAGCAAAGCAAACAAAACTCACTAGAAAAGCTGCTTATGGCTTTGGGCATAAGACACGTAGGAGCAAGAATATCTAGTGATTTAGCTAAACACTTTAAAACACTACAAAACTTAAAAGAGGCTTCGGTAGAAAAATTATTAGAGATAAATGATATTGGCGAAAGAGTTGCTGATTCAATTAGTTTATATTTTAAAGATGAAGGAAATCTTGAACTTCTTAGTGAACTACAGAGTGTGGGTGTTAATACCAAATATATTGGTGAGGAACTAGCTAACAAGGAGCAGTTATTAACTGGTAAACAATTTGTTTTAACAGGAAAACTTATAAAATACTCTCGTAATGAGGCAAAAGCAATAATTGAAAAACTAGGTGGAGTTGTTAACAGTGCTGTAAGTAAAAACACAAGTTTTTTATTGGCTGGAGAAAAAGCTGGTTCTAAACTAAAAAAAGCACAATCTTTAGGTATTAAAATAATAAGTGAAGATGAATTTCAAGAATTAATAGGTGATAACAAATGAATTTACAAGAAAAATGGAACCAGGTAATTAATAAACGAGAACGTAAAAAAGAATTAGAAAAATTACTAACTAGTTTAAAAGAAGATATTACTTTTGCAGAACTTAACAAGGTAAAAGAAGACGAACATGCAGAATCACGTGTAGATGTTTTACTAAAAGACCTTAGTGAAATAGAGAGTGAGCTTAACTCTTTAGACAATATTGAAGATGAGTACCAAGCAGTATTAAAAGAGCGCATTGAGTTTATATGTGCAAATGATAATGAAGCAAAACAGTTTATAATGGGTGTAGAAAAAGCTATAGCTGGTTTAGAAACAGAGTTAGCGGAGTTAAATAAAAAAGCTTCTTTACTTAGTAACTTAAAGAAAAAAGCCGAGATAACCCTAAAGCAAGTGAAAACTGAAGGTTTAAAACTTTGTTACGCTAAAGAGTTAATAAATGAATGTAACAGAGTGTTAAAAGATGCCTTTAATGTTAAATCTGCAAGTACAAAAATGCCTGAGGTAAATGAGCTGTATTTATGGAAGTTGTATCAAACTATTGATGAACTAGATATTGATCTTAAAGAAAAAATACAAACCCTAATTCCTCAAATAATTGAATTAAACATGCGCAGAGAAGAGCATTTAGATAATTATGATGGCTAACTAAATTTAAGTTATGTAATCCAATACAATTATTGCAGTAATGAGGGCTTATAGCCCTCATTTTTTATGTAAAAAAGGCTGGCACAAGACCAGCCATAGGTTACAAACTATTCACAAAACTTACAACTTCATGCTCAATGAAATTCGTTTACGCTTTAAATCTAAATCTATTATTTTAACCTTAACTATGTCTCCCACCTTTACTATATCGCTTGGGTGGCGAACATAAGAGTGACTTAATTGACTAATATGAATCAAACCATCTTGTTTAACTCCAATGTCTACAAAGGCTCCAAAATCAATAACATTACGAACTGTGCCGGTCATAATCATACCTTCACGCAACATTTCCATAGAAATAACATCAGTACTAAAGATTGGTTTTGGTAACTCATCGCGTGGATCATGACCAGGTTTTCTGAGGTCATCTATAATATCTTTAATAGTAGGTATGCCTGCATCTAAGGTTTTAGCAAGTTCTACAGTGTTAGTATCTTTAAGAAGCTCTTGTAAGTCTACAGATTTTTTTTCTAATTGTTTTTTTCCTATACCTAGTTCACTTAAAAGAGAGTAGGTTAATTTATAAGACTCAGGGTGAATTCCTGTGTTATCTAAATACTCATTGCTACCTCTAATACGTAAAAATCCTGCGCATTGCTCAAAGGTTTTTTTACCTAATTTAGCAACCTTATTAAGCTCTTTACGAGAAGTAAATACCCCATTTTCATCTCTATATGCAACTATATTTGTAGCTATAGTTTTATTTATACCTGAAATATAGCTTAGTAGTGAGGCAGAGGCAGTATTTAAATCAATACCAACTTGGTTTACACAAGAGGTAACTGTTTGCTCTAAAGCCTTAGATAAATTCTTTTGATTTACATCATGTTGATACATACCAACGCCAATAGACTTAGGGTCAATTTTAACTAACTCAGCAAGTGGATCTAATATTCTTCGGGCGATAGATACAGAACCCCTCATTGCAACATCAAGCTCTGGAAATTCTTTACGTGCCAAAGGAGATGCTGAATACACTGAAGCACCTGCTTCATCTACTATTACATATGATGTTTCTTTTAGCTCTGTAGAGGTTAATTCAGCCACTAATTTTTCGGTTTCTCTACTTGCTGTACCGTTACCTATTACAATAAGTGTTACCTCAAACTCTTTAACGTACTTTTTAATAGAGTCTTGTGACTGTTGCCACCTATTTTGTGGTTGATGAGGATAAATTGTATCAAATTTAAGTAACTTACCTGTATTATCAATTACACAAAGTTTACATCCTGTTCTATAGGCTGGGTCTAAACCCATAATAGTGATTCCTTTAACAGGAGGCTGCATTAATAATTGTCTTAAATTAGTTTGAAACGATAAAGTAGCTTGTTTTTCAGCTAACTCTGTTAACTGACGACTAATTTCTCGTTCAATAGCTGGAGCTAAGTATTTTTTATAGGACATCGCAATAACTTCTTGTAAATATACCTTAATTGGCTCGTAATTTGTTTTAATAATATCTCTCTCGAGTCTCTTTAAAATAGATTCTGTAGGCGCTGCTATTTTTGACTTAATAATCTTTTCTTTTACGCCTCTATTAATAGCTAAAATACGATGAGGCGGTAAATCAGATATGCTTTGTTCAAAGTCTGTGTACATATCATAAACACCAGCATCTATTTTCTTTGGTATATTTGTAACTAGAGAGCCATAACCTCTGGTTAGTGATCTAACAACTTGTCTATATACAGCTGTTTCATTGATTATTTCACCAATTATATTAGTGGCACCCTCTAAAGCTTGTTCAGCTGATTCAATTTCATGCTCAGCATTTATGTACTGTGTGGCCAATGTTAGTGGTGCAGTATTAGTCTCTTGACTCCAAATAGTTATAGCTAATGGCTCTAAGCCTTTTTCTTTAGCAATTGTAGCTAAAGTTCTTCGTTTTTCTTTATAAGGTAAATATAAATCCTCAAGCATTTGAAGAGTATCAGCTTTAGTAAGTTTCTCCTTTAATTCTGGAGTTAACTTTCCTCTCTCCTCAATAATTCTTAAAATTTCTTCACGTCTTTTGTTAAGTTGGCGTAAGTACTGTAAATCTTCCTGAATACTAAAGATTTGCTCGTCTGTTAATCCTCCAGTTGCCTCTTTTCGATAACGAGCTATGAATGGTACTGTATTGCCTGAGTCGAGCAACTCTATAGTTTTCTCAACCTGTTGCTCTTTAACTTGGTGTTTGCCAGCAATAAATTTAATAATATTCATGTCTCAACTCCATTACTTGTTTTACATTAGTATTTTATCATATCTAGCAAACTTGTACAGTTTATTCCTAAATAGATGGCTTTTGTTCTTAATTATGTGCTAATATATGGGGGGAGGAAAAGGTATATGAATATTGAATTTAAACGTTATACTTCAGGTGATTTTAAGTCAGTAAAAAATCTTATAGAAGAAGTATTAGCCGAGCATAATTTTAAGATATCCGTTGGCGGATTACAAAAAGATTTAGAGCTCTTAAATAGTGGAAGTAGTTATGATAATGAAAAATCATCTTTTTGGGTAGCTGTAGATAATAAAAATGTAATTGGTACTGTAGCTATAAGAAACAAAGACAATAATATAGCTGAATTAAAACGACTTTATGTACACAAAGACTACAGAGGTTTAGGTATAGGTAAAAAACTATACATGTTAGCTGAGAGCTTTGCAAAAGATAAAGGATACCAATATTTGTGGCTGGATTCTTCTAGAAGATTTAAAGATGCTGCTAAATTATATAAAAAAAATGGATTTAAACTTTTAGCAGAGTTAGATAACGATTGGGAAGATAATATTTATCAAAAACAACTTTAAAGAGGTGCGTAATATGAAGGCAAATGTAACACTTGATTTAAATGTGTTAGAGAGTATGATTTATTTTTGGGAAGCCAGTAAAGATGGTGAAAAAGTAGGCGAGCAGTATATAATGACCATAGCTGAAGACGCCAACATGAAATCAGTATATACAGAAGATTTTAATGATGAGTCAGTAAGAAGAGCATTAAGCGCTATCTCTAATCGAGAAATCTTTGATGGTTCTAAAATTGAACGTAAGTTTTGGAATAACAATATGTGGATGATGGACGATTTAGATTTTATGCGTGAAATGATAAAACCAGTTAAAACTCTAAATATTTCTAGCTTAATTGAAAATATTGATAGTAATGTTGAAGAGCTAGAAGTAGTTGTATTACCTCTACACACTGAGACTCATTATATTGTGGATAATAAATTAATATTAAACTTCTTTAGCATAAGATTAGATTTTATGGATTACAGTATTGTTACCTTTGATAACATGCCACTAGCAGACTTTATTCAAAAAGCATTACAAGAGGTAGCATCAAAATAAAATTACAGGAAACTTGGCGTGCTTTTTGCACGCCTTTTGATAATATAAACTTAATAGAAAAAATAAAATGAAGCCTAACTAAATATATGGTAATATTTAATTAGATATTTAGATTGACTTCTTTTTGTTACGTAAAACTATAAAATTATTTTCTGCTATAAGGGGGTACTATAATGGACAAATCAATTAATATTACCGAAACTGGGCAACTTGGCTTTGCTGATATTAATATTGTAAGTAAAATAGATTTGCCACCCTATAAATGCCCAAATTACAAACTGTTAAGAACTGAACAGGAAGTAAAACAAGTATTGCCCAGTTTGTTAACAACTAAAGCCATTGGGTTAGATATAGAAACAAGTGGCTTAGACCCCCATAGTGATAGCATTAGACTCATTCAATTGGCTGCTGATAGTATGCCTGTATATATAATAGATGTAGAACATGTACCTAACATAGCAATTTTAACGGAGCTATTTGCTGCCAAAAAACCTGTTAAAATAATTCATAATGCAGTGTTTGAGCTGAAATTTTTAAGTGAAAAATATCATATTCCTTTTGGTACAATCTTTGATACCATGTTGGCCAGTAAACTTGTTTACAATGGTTATGGTTACCGACACAACTTGGCAGCAGTTACTGAAAGAGAGTTAGGCTGTTATTTAAGTAAGACAATGCAAACCAGTAACTGGAGCTCTGATTTATTAAGCTCACTTCAACTAGATTATGCTGCAAAAGATGCTGCAGTTTTATTGGATCTTAGGCAAAAGCTAATAAAAAAAATAGTAGAGCAAAAGCTAGTTTATGTTGCTGATTTAGAGTTTAAATGCACTAAAGCCATGGCATCTATGATGTATAATGGTATAAAAGTTGATAAACTAGCATTAAAGCAAAAATATAGTGATTTGTTAAATGAAAAACAGCAAATTAAGTTACAAATTAAAAATTTTTTTGGAGAAATAAATCTACAGTCACCACAACAAATAGAAAAAGCTCTCTCCAAAAAGGGAATACAAGTTACCAGTACTCGAGAGGCTGCCTTAAAAGAATATGCTTTAAAGTATCCCGAAATTGAACTTTTGCAACGTCATAAAAGCATAGTAAGAATAATTAGTAGTGCGTTAAGGCCTTTACAAGAGCGAACTAATCTTGTAACAGGTAGGGTGCATGCCAACTTTTCTCAAATAGGTGCCTCAAGCGGGCGAATGAGCTGTGGAGGACCTAATGTACAAAACATACCCCGAGGTGACTTTAGAAAAATAATAGTAGCGCCACCCCATAAAAAACTAATTATTGCCGATTACAGCCAAGTAGAGTTGCGGATCATTAGTGAGATAAGTCAAGATCAACAAATGATTAAGGCATTTGTGGAAGGTAAAGATATTCATAGAATTACGGCCTCAATAGTATCTAATAAACAAGAAAAAGATGTCACAAAAATAGATCGCCAAAAGGCAAAAGCTGTAAACTTTGGTTTGGTATTTGGCATGGGTTCACGAGGTTTGGTGAAGTATGCTAAATCAAGTTATGGTGTAGACATGAACCTTGCAGAAGCCGAGTATATAAGGGCATCTTTTTTTAAAACCTATAAAGGTATAGCAAGTTGGCATAAAAAAGTAGCTAATAATGGCGATAATATGCAGTACAACGAAACACTAAGTGGCAGAAAAAGATACTATAAAACAGATCAAAGATTTGTATCTGAGCTATACAATACGCCAGTTCAAGGCACCGGTGCCGATATTTTAAAAATGGCATTAATAAGATTGTTTGATAGGTTAAAAGGTACCTCTGGTAAACTCACTAATTGTGTACACGATGAAATAGTAGTTGAATGCAACGAGAATGATGCGAATATATTAGCAAAGATTGTAAGACAAGAGATGGTGGCTGCTGGTGAGGTGTATATTAAGAGTGTACCGATTGAGGTGGAGGTGTTAGTAGCACAAGACTGGTCCGAAAAATAATTCCACAATTAATCGCTCTCGGCGTTGCCACAAATTTTCGCAAGCAAATGCATACTACTCGTATTACATTCGCCTGCAAAAATTTGGTCGCCTTGACAGCAATCAATTCTGAAATTATTTTAAGCTCGAGTTCCACAATTGGTTGCTCTCGGCGTTGCAGTAAATTTTGTGACCAAACATATACTATTCGTATTATGTTCGTCCACAAAATTTACTGCGCCTTGACAGCGAGCAATTCTGAAACTCTCACAAGTTTAAGGTCAATAAGTTCTCGGTGTTGCCACAAATTTTCGCAAGCAAATGCATACTACTCGTATTACATTCGCCTGCAAAAATTTGGTCGCCTTGACAGCAATCAATTCTGAAATTATTTTAAGCTCGAGTTCCACAATTGGTTGCTCTCGGTGTTACAGTAAATTTTGTGACAGAACATAAACTACTCGTATTATGTTCGTCCACAAAATTTACTGCGCCTTGACAGCGAGCAATTATGAAACTCTCACAAGTTTAAGGTCAATATAGTCTCAGCGTTGCCACAAAATTTCGCAAGTAAACCCTAATGTGGGTAGGGGAAGATTTATTTGGTCAAAATTGTTTGTCAGTAGGGAATCACCTCTGTGTGATTCCGTTGTGGAGATTTAGATAACGTATGTAAATTAATGTTTAACGAAAATGCTCTATATAGCAAAAAAGGACAGCCAGCAAATAAAAAAATTATTCCCAACTATCCCTTTAGTAATTGATTAATGAGGATCAATAACTCCACTCATGCGTATTACTTCAATACCTTTATCTTCTAACACTTTTAAGAAAGCGTTAATTCCAACTGAGTCACTGCTCATGTGGCCAGCAACTAATACGTTGCCAATATTTTGCTCTTTAACAGCTTTAATATCTTCTTCAGGAATATGCATAGCTACTATAGTGCCAACTCCTGCTTCAAAATAAGCCTTTAATACATCTGGACCACCACCAGTACCACCAGCCATTGTAACAAATGGTCTGCCACTGTAGTTTTCTTTACTGCCTACACGTACCACAGGTTTATTTAAATCTCTTTGGTATTCTGGCATTTCATTTAAGGCATGTATTAGGTCAGAGATTTTACAGTTATTATTTTTAGCATAAACTTTGTCCATAACTTCTTGAACAATGTTTTCGGCTAAAATATCTGCGGGTGTGTGAATACTAAGTAAAGGCATACCTAATAATTTAGCTGCAGAATGTACTGTATCATAGTTACGTACATGGGTACCTCTTTCAACTTTTCCTCTTTTTTTGGCTAAAGCCTTTTCAGCTTTATTAATAGGAACACCTGCTTTAACCATACGATCTATTTGAGAGTCCATCACTTCTGTAAAGTTAGCTCGTGCTGTTCCGCCAACAGGGTGATGACCAATAACACAGTCTACCCCTAACTCTTTTGCTAAAAGAAGCTCTGCCGTGCCCATATCTACTCCAACGAGAACCTTTTTAATATTTTCACCAGGTACCAATATAGCTGAATCTGCTGGAATTTCGGTTAAACCTGCAAGTTCTAATGCAATATCCATAATTTCTTTGGTATTCATAGATATCCTCCTTATTCTAAATAGGTTATAATTCAATACATGCTATATTATACCTTTAATAAGCTTAAAATTTAAGCACTAAAAGTAAAATAACATTATGAAAGGAAATGATTATGAGAACATTTATTGCTCTTGATTTATCAAAGGGTGCGAAAAGGGAGATAGAGTTAAATCATCAAGTTATTAAAAATAATTGTAGTCGACATAGAATAACTAATACTGCAAACTTACATATTACCCTTAAGTTTTTGGGTGAAATTAGCAGTGATAAGCTTGTACAAATAAAGAAAATTATGGATAATGTAGGCAGTAGCAATGCAATATTTAACTTATGTCTCTCAACATGGGGTTCTTTTAAATCTACAAAAGGTAATATTATTTGGGTAGGATTAGCAGGTGATTTAGTAAAACTTAATGCTTTAGCAAAACAATGCCATAATAGTTTATCTGAAATAGTTAATGATAAAAAAGACTTTAACTTTAAGCCGCATATCACTTTAGTACGAGACGCCATCATTAATAAAGAGTTAAAAGAATGGCCTAATTTAAATAAAGTACAGTTTACAGTAAAGCATCTTAATCTATATGAATCAGTGTTTAAAAACCGAAAGGTTAGTTATGTAAGTAGATATAAAGTTGATTTAGTTTAAAGTGATTAAATGCTATTACATAAACTAAAAATACTGGTATTAAGGTAAGAATTTATCACTATGTGCTTGGATATACTAATTATAGGTGGTGATAAATTTGATTAATAAAAATAAAGCAATTATAGTTATTTTAGTGTTAGCAGTAGCTTTAGTTGGCTGTAATAACAGTGCTCCAACAGAACCTACGCCAACTGATACAAATACGGTAGAGATTAATTATAAATTTAATGAGAATGATGAAGGCTGGAAGGGCGAGTTTGCTAATGTACCAGTTGTTACAGTTGGTACTGAGTATAACTTAAAATTTGCTCATGAAGATATTCCTGTACCAGGTCAAGAGAGCAAAGGTCTAATGTTACAGGGCAAAAATATAAACAATATGATTTTTTTGTATACCTATGTAAAGTTAAATGATCAGGATAAACTAATAAAAAATACCAATTATAAAGTGGATTTATCACTAGTATTAGCCAGTAATGTACCTAGTAAAAATAGTGAGGCAGTAGATAATGTGTTTGTTAAAGCAGGGGTAGTTATGGATATGCCTAAGTTAAATGCTGAAAATGAGCTTAACAAACTAAATTTAGACATAGGACAAAAAGGAGTAGATAGCAAAGACTTTAAAACACTAGGTAATATAGGTAAATTAAATAGTGATGATGAATCATATCAATATAAAATGTTAGAATCTAGTTTTGATGTAACTACAACAGATAAAACTGATTTATATTTATTAGTGGGTATTGAGATAAACACTAAAATTGAAATAAAGGCCTATATAGATGATGTAAAAATTAAACTAACAAAGAAATAAATTAGCAAAAAAAATAAATAATAATATTAAATACGTTTTAAAATACTTAGTATACTGTTTAACGTTATGTTATTTCAGTAATTGCTTTATTGCTAATGGTTAAGTTTAGCATACTAGTAGGAGTGTATTTTTGTATAATAAAAAAAACTAGCTAGTTCAATAGGTAGTTTTTTTTGATATACATATAAAGTGTTATTGGGCTTTTGAGCTGATAAGCAAATTTATAATATAACTATTGACATAAAGTTTTATAGTGATAAAATTTCAAATGTAGGATAATCATATATTACTATAGGTATTAAAAATATCTATTTTTATAAGAATAAAAAACATAGGATGGTAAAATTTGAAAAAGATAAAAAGAGTATCATTAAGTGAACAGGTTATAGATGAAATTTTAAATCTGTTGAGAAGTGGTGATTATAAAAAGGGTGATAAGTTACCTTCAGAAGCAGAAATATCACGTTTGCTCGGTGTAGGGCGCAATAGTGTTAGGGAAGCTACCAAATCATTAGAGCTTGCAGGCATTATTGAATCAACGGCTGGAAAAGGCACATTTCTTACAGTAAAAGTTGCAGAAGTTATAATGAATAAAAATATTATGCTAGAGGCTATTCAAAGTGTTTCAATTAAAGAGCTCATGGAAGTACGAACTATTTTAGAGGTTGAAATAGCAGGGTTTGCAGCAGCAAGGGCTTCTGATGAAGCCTTAAATAGTTTTAAAGAAAAATGGATAAAGTTAGAAAGTGCTTTAGTGAATAAAAAAGATACGGTTAACCCAGGTATAAATTTTCATCACGAGATTTTAAAACTAAGTGGTAATGTTTTATTAGAAAATATGATGAAGTCTATATTTAAAGAATTAAAAGCTGTGAGAACGTTTTTACTTAATAATCAAGAATTCTATTGGAAAGATTACTGGCAACAAGAGCAAAAAGAACATAAACAAATATATGAGGCTATTATTAATCATGATGTTGAGTCAGCAAAACAAAGCATGCGAGATCATTTGCAAGAAGTTCAAAGGCAATTAAAAAAACAATTAAACTATTGAGCTAGAGATTTAAGGCAATGTATATAGCCAAGAGGTTAATTTAAAGAACTTAAACCAGAGCAATCAGTATCAAATGTTAGATGTTAATAAAATATTATAGGATTGGAGATTTTGAAAATGGAGATATTAGATATATTAAAAAAGGAAGTAAAACCTGCCTTAGGATGTACGGGTCCAATATCTGTTGCTTTTGCCACAAGCGCAGCTAAAGATATTGTGGGTGGAACACCTAAAAAAATAAGAGTCATTATGGATAAAGATACCTATAAAAACTCAATTGCGGTTGTTACTCCAGGTACGGTTTTTAGAGGCGTTTTAGAGCCAGCAGTTTTAGGTGCTTTTTATGGACAATCCAAATTAGGTTTAGAAGTCTTGAAGAATATGAAAAACCCAGACGAAGACTTTGTAAGAGCATTTGCGCAGGAGCATGCCAACATCGAAATAAAGTGGGACTATAAAGGTATGGGGGTGTATATTGAAGTTTATATAGAAACTGAAAATGGCAAAGGCCATGTTATTGTTGCAAAGGCGCATGATTATGTGGTGTTAGCAGAAAAAAATGGTAAAGTTGTACATAAAGAAGAGGGTTATGATATTAATGATTTAAGTTTTGAGAGCCAAGAACCTATAAGGCAGTTTGGTATTAAAGACTTTTATGAGTTTTCTAAAAATGTTGACATAGAAAAGATATTCTTTTTAAGAGAGGCATTAGAGTTAAATCAAAAGTTATCTGATGCAGGTTTGAAAGAAAAGATGGGTGCTAGGTTTGGATTGGCTTTTGATAAGCTTAATGGAAATGGTACATATTTAAAAGCAAAAATGCTAGCAGCAGCAGCCTCAGATGCTCGAATGTCAGGAAAAAATCTATCTGCTATGAGTTGTGCTAAAAGTGGCAATGTGGGAATTACTGCATCGCTTCCTTTAAGAGTGGTAGCAGAAGATTATCACAAGAGTGAGCAAGAACTATTACGAGCTGTTAGTTTAAGTTATCTTTTAACTATCTATATTAAAAGCCATATCGGTAGATTATCAGCAATGTGTGCCTGTGCCATGGCAGCTGGTGTAGGTGTAGCTGCTGGCACCTCTTTCTTAATTGATAATGACTATAACAAGATTGAAATGTCCATTAATAATGTGTTAGGAAGTATTGGTGGGGTGTTATGCGATGGTGCTAAATTTGGCTGTGCGTTAAAATTGTCATCAGCTGTAGGTATTGCGCTTGAATCTGCTTGGTTAGCAAGTATGAAAACAAGTATACCTAAAGGAGATGGTATTGTTTGTGATAGTGCAGATGAAACAATTGCTATGCTTGGTAGAATTGCAAGTAAAGGAATGCTGGAAACAGATGTTACAATGTGCAGAGAGATTATTACTAGAGAGAACAACCGTTAATAACCTTTAGTTTATATAAAAGATAAATTGCATAAGAGAGGTATTTAAAATGGAGAAAGTTTATCAATATATCGAAGAACATCAACAAGAGTATCTTCAATTACTTATAGATTTTTGTAATCAACCCAGTGTATCCACTAAGAACATTGGTATGAAGGACATGGCAGAATTAGTTAAGAAGACATTAAGCTCATTAGGAACAGAAATTGAGCACCTCGAAACCTCTGGCTATCCGATTATTTATGGTGAAATCAAGCAAGGCAAAGAAAGAACATTAACATTTTATAATCACTACGATGTTCAACCAGTAGATCCATTAGATGAATGGGAAACCGATCCATTTGAATCAACCATTAAAGATGGAAAGTTTTTTGCTAGAGGTAGTGCAGACAACAAGGGGAGCATGCTGTCAAGAATTTGTGCTGTACATGCTTATCAACAGATTTATGGAGAATTGCCTTTAAATATTAAATTTATTATTGAGGGTGAAGAAGAAGTTGGTAGCCCTCACCTAAAAGAATTTCATGATAAATACCCCGATAAACTTAAGACCGATGGCTTAATTTGGGAGGGTGGCAGTAAAAATATTGATGGACCTTTACAGGTAGGGTTAGGTGTGAAAGGCATGTGTTATGTTGAGCTGCGTGCCAAAGTAGCCAAACATGATTTACATTCTTTAAATGCAGCTATAGTAGAAAATCCTGCCTGGAGACTAGTGCAAGCTTTAAGCACCCTTAAAAATAATCATGATGAAATATTAATTGATGGATTTTACGATTCTATTAGAAAACCAACCGCTGAAGATATGGATTTCTTAAAGAATATGATATATGAAGAAGATGTTATGAAAGAAAGCATGGGTATTAAGCATTTTATTAATAACTTAACTGGTATTGAGTTAAAGAAAAAGTTGTTATATGAGCCAACCTGTAATATTTGTGGCATAGAATCTGGATACATAGAGGAGGGCTCAAAAACTGTATTACCTTCATCAGCAAAAGTGAAAATGGACTTGCGTTTAGTTTATAATCAAAAGCCAGATGAAATTGTAGCGCTTCTTCGCAAACATTTAGATAAACGTGGATTTAATGATATTGAAGTTGTTTATATGTCGGGTAAAGAGCCATATTGGACCGATGCAAATAGTTTACTAGCTAAAACAGTTATTGAGAATGTAGAACGGGTTTACAATATGCCTCCTGTAATTTATCGCAATATTGCTGGCACTACATCTATCAGTGATTTATGTCAAAGTACCAATATTCCAGCCGTTTTATATGGCGTTTATCACGATGAATCTCAAATACATGCACCTAATGAGAATATATTTATAAAAGACTTTATTGATGGCATTAAGTTAACTGCCACCGTAATTCACGAGTTTGCAAAAGCCAAATAACAACACAATTAATACAAAATGGTGTTTAATGAGGTAAGCTGCTTTAGATGGATTATATGTAAAAATAAAGTAAGCAAAAAGGGTAGAGTATAAACTCTACCCTTTTATAATTTAAAAATATATATTTAAACTCCTGTAAAACGCTTTACAAACTCTATAAAATATTCATCAAAATTTATATTATTACTTTTAGGGTTATTTAACAAGTAGTTAAAAAAGTGAGGAGATAACACATGGGAGCCTTCATCATGTTTTTCAAAATATTCATATGGTTCTTTTTCAATATTTAACATATAACAAACATAAACACCTAATGCTTCAACAATATTTTCTTCAATAAAGTCATCAAGGGTGTAGTATCCTGAGTTTGGGTTTTGGTTTTTAAATGCCTCAACTATTAAATCGTTTTTAGCTAATATATCTACATAATCCTTTACATGTTCATAGTTATAGGGTGGGTGGAACATTTCATGGGCTGCAATGCTTATAGTTGATTCTTTTTTATAAGAATAATCTGATATAAAACTAGGTCCACAGAGTTTAATTCCATGTGGTCTAGCAAAACTACACAAATATACTGTGCAAATATCTTCTTTAAACTCAACAAAGCTAGATATTAATTCTCCTAAATCAAAGTTAAGTAAATAACTATTTAGTTCTGTTTTTTTGGCTTTAATTAAAGGTAATCTATTTGTGAGCCAATATTCTTTAAAATTTACTCGCTCTAGATCTTTTATAATTGGTAAAGTGGCTTTTATAAATGTGTAGTTATCTTGCCATTCATTAGCGTCATAGTAGATATGTTTTCTAAAACTGCTTTTCATCTCCTGCTCATTGTTGATAAGCTCTTCTAAGTCTCTCTTATTAAAATCTTTCATTGAAGATATATAAAGAGTGACAAGAGGAGAAATCGTAGTTTTTCCACACATTTCCATACCTTTTGTAAACAGGGTTTTGCTTTTTTTGTCTAGTAGTGGATAAAAAATATCATACTCTTTTTTATAGTATTTTAAATAATATTCGTTGCCAGTTAAGCAATTTAAAAAGCAAATTTTATCAAAATTATAACTTGTTTTAATTTCAAATTTCATTTATGTTCTCCCATATTATCTATTTTATAACAAAATAATTATAGATAATATAAAATATAAAGTCAAATAAGGAGAATATATGAAAAATTATTAATATATAAAGTTAATTATAATAAATATAAAATAGGAAAATAATAGCAACACAAGATGATACCTATATACCAAAAAAGGATAATCAGCAAAATTAAAATATCTTCTACAGACTATCCCTTTTAGTTATGTTTACTTAGCAAATATGTATTTAAAACTCTAACTTAGTTTTTGTTTATACTCTTTTACAAATTCAGAGAAGTAGACTTCAAAATCCTGTTCTTTAGTTTTAGGGTTATCTAATAAATATTGAAAAAAATCAGGTGAAATAACATGTGAACCTTCATCATGCTCTTTAAAATATGTAAATGGCTCAGTCTCAACGCCTAGTTTATAACAAACAAAAATACCTAAAGCTTCTACAATATTTTCTTCAATAAAATCCTCAATTGGGCTATATCTTGAATTGGGATTTTGGTTGTTATAAGCTTTTTTTACATTTTCTAAATTTGACAATATTTTAACCTCTTTTGATACATTATTTATATTGTATGGGGGATGAAACATTTCATGTACAGAAATCGATAAAGTTGTTTTATTTGTATATGAATAATCAGAGATAAAGGATGGACCACATAGTTTAATTCCGTGTGGTCGGGTGTAACTACAGAGATATAAACTACAATCTTCATCCTTAATGTTTGTTAAATCACCTAGCATATCACCAATATTATATTCACTTAGGTATAAGTTTAGTTCGTTTATTTTATTCATTATTAATGGTAGTCTGTTGTTTTTCCAATGATTTTTAAAGCCTAAGCTTTCTAGCTCACTAATAATAGGAATAACTTGTTTAAATATAGGGTATTCTAGGTTCCATTTCTCCTCGTTATAGTAAACGTACTTACTATAACTATTTTTCATTTCTTCTTCGTTGCTAAGTAGTTCAACAACATTTCGGTCATTAAAATCTAACATGGCTGAAATGGCAGAAGTCAAACTAGTAGAAAGTAATGTGTTGCCATGTTGCTTTACAACTTGCTTTATTGCATTTTTAGCTTTAGTACTTAGTTTAGGATAGAATTTGTTATAGTCTTCACTATGGTGTTTTAAATAAAATGGGTCCGAAGTTAGGGAATTGAAAAAACATAATACATCTAAATTATAACTGGGTAATACCTTAAATTTCATTATTTATTCTCCTCAATAGATATTTTAATATTATCAAAGTATTAGTTTGATAATGTTATTATATATTATAATATATACAAAGTAAACAATTAATTAAATTAATATTATCAATAATTATTGTAATGAATAGTAATAAAAGAATAAAACATTAATAAATGCTGTTAACATAGTTAAAGATAAACTGACTAATTAAGTGGTGGATGGTTTATGGCTGAAGTTAGGTCAAATGTTTGTTTTGGCAGTGCAAAGCTTAATTACCTAAATGTTAGTAGCAAATAAAATCTATGGTAATGAGACTCGGAGAATTATTTAGTTTATCGTAATTTATTTTAAAAAAGAGAAGGAGTTTATTACTATAACGAGAAGTAAATGAAACGTACTAAAAGGAGTTGATAATGTGATTAGAGGTATATATGCACCTATTCCAACACCATTTAAAAATGATTTAATTGATTATGAATCATTAAAGAGTAACTTAGCTTTATGGGCTAAAACACCTCTTACAGGTTTAGTTGTGTTAGGATCTAATGGTGAATTTGCATATCTTTCATACGAGGAAAAAGTTGAGTTAATAAGATTTGTTCGTAATAATCTGCCAGCTGAAAAACACGTTATTGCAGGTACAGGCTGTGAATCAACAATAGAAACCATAAAACTTACAAATAAAGCAGCTGAACTAGGATGTTTGGCAGGTTTAATACTTACACCTCATTACTATAAAGCTGCCATGAGTAATAAAGCTCTCTATAATTATTATAAAGAGGTAGCAGATGCAAGTAATATGCCTATAATGTTATATAATATGCCCCGTAATGCAGGTATTAATATGAGTAGTGACTTAGTTTTATCTTTGGCTAATCATGCAAACATTGTTGGTATAAAAGATAGTTCAGGAAATATTGTGCAAATAGCTGAGGTTTGTGCAAAAGCACCAGGAGATTTTGCTGTATTTGCAGGATCGGGTAGCTTTTTATTGCCAGCTTTAGCTGTAGGTGCAGTTGGTGGTACATTAGCTGTTGCTAATATAATGCCAAGTGAATGTGTAGAATTACTAAATAAATTAAAAAGTGGAGATTTAAAGGGTGCTAAGGAACTTCAATATTTATTGTTAGCACCAAATAAAGCTGTAACAGCTAAATATGGAATAGCAGGCTTAAAAACTGCCCTAGATTTAATTGGTTACAAAGGTGGAGAAGTTCGCAAGCCCATGTTGTCAGTTAGCAATGAAGTAATAAAAGATATAAGAAATATATTGATCGAAGCAAAAGCATTATAAAGGAGAAAAAAAATGAATAATGAGCTATTATTAATACCAGGTCCAACACCAGTGCTGCCAGAAATATTAGAGATTATGTCCAAAACTACCGTAAGTCACGTAGATCCTAGAATGGTACAGTCGTATAAAAATTCTTTAAAATTCACTAGGGATTTATTCTCATGTGATGGTGAGGTTTTTGTCATTGCTGGTTCTGGAACACTTATGATGGAAATGGCTTTGGTCAATACTGTGGCTGCTAACGAAAATATCTTAGTGTTAAG
This sequence comes from Clostridium sp. 'deep sea', assembly GCF_014931565.1. Taxonomy (NCBI): domain Bacteria; kingdom Bacillati; phylum Bacillota; class Clostridia; order Eubacteriales; family Clostridiaceae; genus Clostridium; species Clostridium sp. 'deep sea'. The sequence continues at coordinate 799,895 of NZ_CP063353.1, read as the reverse complement.
TCAGGGTTATTTTGGAGATCGCTTTTTACAATTAGCAGCTAGTTTTAATATTAATGCCGACGTTATAGCTGCTAATTGGGGAGAAAGAGTCAGTGTAGAGCTAGTTAAAGAGCAGTTAAAAGCAAAAAAATATAAAGCAGTTACAATTACTCATGTAGATACTTCAACTGGAGTTGAGGCAGATTTAGAGACTTTAGTTCCAATTATAAAAGAGAGTGGTGCGTTAGCAATACTAGATGGAGTTTGTGCTACGGCTGGTATAGAAGAAAACATGAGTAAAGATTACGGTAATGGAGCTAAAATTGATGTAGTTTTAACAGGTAGTCAAAAAGCTATAGGTGTACCGCCAGGGCTTGGAATTATTGCATTTTCGAGTGAGGCCTTAAAAGTAAGAGAAAAATTAGGAAATATCAATGCTTACTATGCCGATATTAAACGCTGGATACCTATTATGCATGACCCAACTAAATACTATGCTACCCCGTCAGTAAATATGGTATGGGCATATGAAAAAGCAATGGAAATAATATTTAACGAGGGCTTACAGGCACGTTATGAACGTCATCGTAAATTTGGTAGGGCTGTTAGGGCTGCCTTAAAAACCTTTGATATGCATGCTGTAGCTTGTGAAGAGTGTGCGGCTGCTACAATGTCTTGTATTAAATATCCCCAAGGAATAGTAGATGCAGATTTTAGAAAAGCTTGTTATGCAAACGGCTTGGTTTTAGCAGGTGGTTTAGGTGAGTTTAAAGGTAAGGCATTTAGAATAGGCCACATGGGCAACACTACTACAGATCAATTAATTAGGGCATTTGAGATAATTGCTAATAATTTAACTAAATTAGGTCATGAAGTAGATGCCACAATAGCCATACAAAAATTTAAAGATGTATTAAATTAATTACTAAAAAAATTGTACAACAACTATCAATATATTTTTACCTTTTAACATAACAAGCCTAATTTTGTATTAAACAAAATTAGGCTTGTATAATAATAGATTAAGTTAAAGGTAAACCTAAATTATATTATATGAAAAAACTAAGCATTATGAAAACTAAAGTTAAGAACCCTAAGTATTTCACAGATAATATACACAGTGAGCATTACACGACTGTATCAGCTACCTTATTGTTTAGTTATAGGGTGTGTAAAAATTTTGAGTATAGTAGGCTTGATTTCTACTAGTATTAAAATGTACTCCTGTGCCTAGTCTGGAATAGTTACCTAATAAGTTTTTTCGATGTCCCTCAGAATTCATTAACCCATGGTTGGCAAAAATTGCATTTCGTTGACCATAAGCAATGTTTTCAGCGGCTCTTGAGTATTTAATGCCTTGATCCTTCATTCTATCAAAGGGGCTTTGTCCATTTAAATTAGTATGACTAAAGTAATTGTTTGTAGACATGTCATAACTGTGAAGGTATGCTGATTTATTAACTTTGTCATCTGTAGTAAAGGCCTTTAATCCCATACGTATTCTAAAGGTATTTGAGGTATCAAAGAGCTGTTTCTCCATAGCATCGGCCCAAGCTTTAGTATCAATGTTATTATAATTACCATAAAACATATCTCTAAATGGAATAGATTTACTCCAAATCATAACACCAGTTACAGTGTAACTATTATGTTTATCATAAAAAACATAAATATATTTATTGTTGTCAAAGCTATAAACTACGTTTTCACTGTTGCTAGATAAATTATAACGGTAGTTTCCCTCTGTAATGGAGTTTAGGCTATTGCCAAATGTTTTTTCCACTGTTGACTTTGGGGTTCCAATTTTAACTTTGTTATTTAGTTGCCAACTGCCGATATTACTGTAAACAGCAACTACTTTATTGTCTTTAACACCAACTTGTACATATTTATTATAATCTTTATTGTATATATACCATGTAAAACCATAAGCAGAAGGATCTTTTCTATTGGGTGATCCTAAAGAACTTACTAGCTCTTGAGCTGTCATACCAATTTCAGCACCATTTATAGCTGAACTGCTAACAACTGGCTCAGTAGGTTTTGTTGGCTCAGGGTCATTAGGTTCTGGCTCTGGAGGTTCTGTAGGTGTTATATTTTTATCTGTAATATATACTGTTTTAGTATTATTATCATAGTCTACTTGTTTACCTAAAATTTCAGAAACTTCTCGTAAAGGTATATAGGTTGTTCCGTTGTATATAAAGTTATCCGATTGAGTTTTTTCACCGTTAACTTGAATACTTACATTATTAAAGTATACTGAAATGGATTTAGATACACTATCAGCTGCACCTGGTATTGCTAATAACATCATACCAATGATTATACCAATACCTACCGCTCTAAAAAATTTTCGCATTTATTACACTCCCAATTCTTGATGTTTTTAATCCAGCAAGTATTCATTTTATTTAAAAATGATACTGCTAGTATGTATATATTAAAATATTGTTTTAAATATTTCTATAAAAACGTTATAACTTAATAGAATTGTAAAGTTGTGGTATTTTACTTATAGTAGTAAACCCTAATTAGGTTTATGCTAATGAAAGGGCTATTGTCGAACTATGACGCAAATGCTATAATTATATTAATAGTAAAATCGTGGAATTATTGTCTACGATTATTTTATTTAACGTACAGCAAGATATGGAGTTGAGTACTAGTGCAATTAATAGCTAAAAAAGATTATAATAAGGTTAAGCCGCTATTTAAAAATATTAAACATAGTATACCTATTGTGTTTTCTTTATTAGAAGGTAACTCAAAGGGTGTGATTTATGTAGACAATATTAATAAACCCCAAACTGCCTTTATATATTTAACAGACTGTTTTTGTTATATAGTTGGAAATCACCTTAACACAAAGTTTAACGAACAGTTGAAAGACTTTATACATAATACTTATTTACCACATCTTAATAACAATGAGTTAATTATATTTACTTTTAATAAAGCATGGGATTTACAACTTAGTTGTGTTTTAAGTGATTTAAAATCTATTAAAATTAAGAGAGTAGTTTATGATTTTGATGTTTCGTTATTTAGTAAGTCAACAATAGATTGTCAGCTACCAAGTGATTTTTGCGTTAAAAAATATAATGGTGATAATATAAAAAATCTAAAGCTTCCAGTGTTAAGTTCATGGCTATCAACGGAGAAGTTTTTACAAAATGGTCTTGCAGTATTTATATCTTATAAAACCGAAATTATAGCATATTGTTATTCAGTTTATGCAGGCAATAATAATGTTGAAATAGATATTTTTACAAAGGAGCAACATAGGGGAAAAGGTTACGCTACCTATTTAGCTAAATACTTTATTAATGAATGTTTGAAAAAAGGATTAAGACCAAACTGGTCATGTTGGCCTGAAAAAAAATCGTCTATGAAAATTGCAGTAAAACTTGGTTTTACTAATAAACAAGAGCTACCTGTACACTTATGGGCTAGTGATTTGTAGTTTTTAGTTTTTATAAAGATTAAAGGGTAGGTGAGAATTGAATGCATTATAGAATCTGTAATAAGTATACCGTAACTGAGGCTGACCCCCAAGAATTTGCAACGTACTATGTTATTTATGGACATGGCAATAAAAATATTTGGTTTCCTACTAAAGTAGAAAATGCAATTGAGGTATTTTCTAAAATTAAAAAACACTACTTTATTAGTTATGATGGTACTCGAGTGGGTGGCTTTATAAAGAAAAAAAATTGGTTTGGTTTTGTGTTTTTAATTCCACCTTTCAATAAAGAAATAAGTGTTGTTAAAGGAATAGTTGAGCTTATTAAAGAAACAGCAAAAAGCAGTACAATTACTGTCTCTGGTATTTATCCAGCCAGTTATCACAATTATCAACGACTCGGTTTTCAAAGAACCGAAACAGAGCGAATTATGATTAAACCAACATCTCAATACTATATTAAATGGTCTAATGATTTAATAATTGAAGCACCTAACGAAAGTAATAGGGATCAATTAACTAAGCTATATTATGAGGTTTATAAAAACAGTCCAGTTAAGTGTATAGCAGACCAGCAATTAAATTTTTACGATGATTTACTTAAAGAACATGTGAAAATTGTAGAACCTAAGTATTCTACAGTATTACGAGATAAAAACACAAATGATATTATAGCATGTTGTCTAGTATTTATTTGGCAGAATCTACCTTATATCGCTGATTTAGTTGTTAAAGAAGATTACCAGCAAAAAGGGCTTGGTAGCATGATGATTAAAAAAGCCTTAAACAATGCCTATGGCAAATATTTAGCAATTAGACTAGCTGTAAAAGCAGGAAATAGAGCTGAAGGACTTTATTATAAGTTAGGGTTCACTAGTGGTATTGAAAGCAGTGAGTTTGTTTTAAACATATAGTACGCAGTTTACCAAGAGTTGAATAAAATATTTATATAATATATTAAAATATATGTTATATTCATAATTAACATTTAAAAGATAAAGGGGTAATAAAAATGACAATAACCAATGAAAAAATAAATAAAAAGGAACGCAAATTTTACTCAAGTAATTTAAAAGCAGATTCAGTAGAATTGGTAACAAAAGAGCTAGAACTTTTAAACGAAGTTACGATAAACTCAAAACAAGACCTAGAGACTTTTATACATAAAGTAAGTGAGTTTGTGTTTATTATATACGAAACATATGCTTGGAAATATATTAAGATGACTTGTAATGCAGATAAACCTGAGAATGCAAAAGCGTTTAATGATTTTTTTGCCAATATAATGACAAAGTTACAAGCTTATAGCTTTAAGTTTAATAAAAAGATTTATGAAAGTGCATATAAAAGTGAGTTGCCTACTGAAGAATATGCTCACCTTATGAAAATAGTAGCAAATGAAATTGAACTATTTAGAGAAGAGAATATTCCTTTAAACGTTAAAGAAAATGAGTTAGCTAATAAATATGGAGAAATGTTTTCTAAGCTCACAGTAAACTTTGATGGAGAAGATAAAACTCTTATTCAAATGCGTCAATACCAAAAGAGTAATGATCGCAAGGTTAGAGAAAAAGCCTGGCGTTTGGTTGCAGAACGTATTATGAAAGAATCCGATGAGTTTAATGAATTATTTGATGAATTAAAAAAGTTACGTATTCAAATTACCAAAAACGTTGGTTTCGAAAACTACAGAGATTATATGCATCAAGAAAAGGGTCGCTTTGATTACACTCCACAAGATATTATAGAATTTCACAAATCAGTAGAACAAGTTGTAGTTCCTTTTTTAAAAGAGCTAAGTGAGGATCGTAAAGAAAAGCTTAAAGTTAACTCTTTAAGACCGTGGGATGTTAGTGTAGATTTAGATGGTAAAATTCTAAAACCCTTTAGCAGTGAAAATGAATTTGTAGATAAAGCAGTAAAAATACTTAGTAAAGTTAAACCTGAGTTTGGTAAAAACTTAAATATGATGAAGAACTCAGGATTTTTAGATTTAGAAAATAGAAAAGGTAAAGCCCCTGGTGGTTATAATTTTCCTTTAGCAGAATATGGTGCTGCCTTTATTTTTATGAATGCTATTGGTTTGCAAAGTGATGTATCAACACTGTTGCATGAATCTGGTCACGCAATGCACTCTTTTGCAACAGCTGATATGAAAATTGCTCAGTATGGTAATACTCCAAGTGAAATAGCAGAATTAGCTTCGATGTCGATGGAGTTGTTAACTCTAGATTATTTAGATGAATATTATGATAATAAAGAAGACTTAATTAAAGCTAAAAAAGAGCAACTAGAAGGTACTCTTAAATTTTTACCATGGTGCATGATTGTGGATGCCTTCCAACAGTGGATTTACACTGAACCAAATCATACAGCAGCAGAACGTACACAGTATTTTAAATCATTAATGGATAGGTTTAATGTTGGTATAGATTGGAGTGGTTTGTTATCCGAAAAGGGATCTCAATGGCTTCGTCAGTTACACATATTTGAAGTTCCCTTTTATTATATTGAGTATGGTATAAGTCAGCTTGGCGCAATAGCTGTGTATAAGAATTATAAAGAGAATGGTAAAGTAGCCATAAAGCAATACGAAGATTTTTTGAAACTAGGTTATTCAAAATCTGTAAAAGAGCTGTACAAGGCGGCAGGAATTAAGTTTGATTTTTCAGTAGATTACATTAAGGGAATTGTTGAATTTATAAAAGAAGAATTAGCTTTACTTAAATAAAATTAAAAGATTAAGGGGCTTACACATGTAAGCCCCTTAATACATTCACAAAGCTAAAAAGTACATATCCTTTATTTAACTCTATTAAAATTGGTTATGACTAACTAAATGACTATTTTTACTTGTTTTCTATTGTTATAGCAAGTAAAATAGTAGGTATTATTAAATGATGATAAAAATAAGAAGGTGAAGTTAATGGATATTTATTTTAGTAATACTTTAACTCGTAAAAAAGATAAATTTACTCCGCTAAAGGCTGGCAAGGTAGGTATTTATACATGTGGACCAACCGTATATGGTAGAGCTCATATTGGCAATTTAAGAGCCTATCTTTTTGCTGATTCTTTATGTAGAGTTTTACGATTTAATAACTATAAAGTAAAACAAGTAATGAACATCACTGATGTTGGACACTTGGTGTCGGATGCAGATGATGGTGAAGATAAAATGGCTGTAGCTGCTAGAGAACAGCAAAAATCACCTTTAGAGATTGCTAAAATATATACAGATTTGTTTGTTTCAGATTGTAATAAATTAAACATAACACCTCCTACTCTAAAAATTAAAGCAACAGACTGCATAAATGATATGATAAATTATGTAGAAGTTTTAGTAGATAAGGGCTATGCATATGAAATTACCGATGGGGTATATTTTGATATAAGTAAATTTGCTAACTATGGATGCCTTAGCGGATTAGACCTTAATAATCAGCAGGCGGGTGCTCGTATAGAAGTTAATCAAGAAAAAATAAGCCCTTGTGATTTTGCAGTATGGAAACAAGCCCCACCAGAGCATATTATGCAATGGCCGAGCCCGTGGGGAATGGGTTATCCGGGCTGGCATATAGAGTGTTCTACAATCTCAAATAAATATTTAGGTGAAAAATTTGATATTCATACAGGTGGTATAGATCATATTCCAATCCACCACGAGAATGAAATAGCGCAAAGTTATGGCTTTAGTGGTAAAATACCAGCAAATGTATGGATGCATTCGGAGTTTATTCAAATAGATAAAGGTAAAATGTCTAAGAGTTTAGGAAATACCTATAGCTTAGATGATTTAATTGAAAAGGGTTTTGAGCCGGCAGCATATCGGTATATGTGTTTTAATGCCCATTATAGTAAACAATTAAATTTTACTTGGGATGGAATTAAAGCTGCCCAAACAGCTATGAATAGACTACGTATGTCAATAAATAAATTGAGTGGTTTAAAAAATGTTATGAGTGATGAAATAGCGCAAAAATATTTAACAGAGTTTAATGAGGCTATTAATGATGACCTAAATATGCCTAAGGCTATGGCAATTTTATGGGATATAGCGCGAGGAAATGCTGGTGGTGAAAATGCTATTAGACTTATAAGCAAGTTCGAAACAGTATTGGCTTTGGATTTATTTAATTACGAAGAAGAAAAACAGTATCTTGATTTAAATGAGAATCAGCAAAAGCTTATTAAAGAAAGAGCTGCGGCTCGTAAAAGTAAAAACTGGGCTCGTGCTGATGAAATACGAGACTTGTTTACTGCGCAAGGAATTGAATTAGTAGACACTAAAGATGGTGTAAAAGCACTTAAGAAATAAGTGTAGTGTTTAAATAGTGGGGGATTACAATGATTAAAAAGTATAAAGCAAAACATATGTCGCAAATGTTAATTAAAACGTTACGAGATGCACCAGCTGATGCTGAATTAGCTAGTCATGCTCTCTTGGTAAGAGCTGGAATGATGAAGCAGTTAGCTTCAGGAATTTATAGTTACATGCCAATGTTATATAGAACTTTACGTAAGGTAGAGCAAATTTTGCGTGAGGAAATGGATAATATTAATGGTCAAGAATTAAATATGCCAGTAACTCATTCGGCTGATTTATGGAAAGAAAGCGGTAGGTATCAAGCCAATATATCTGAAATGCTTAAGTTTAAAGATAGAAATAACCGTGATATGGTGCTCGCAATGACCCATGAAGAGGTAGTTACTGATATTGTTCGTAGCATGGTTGATAGTTATAAACAATTGCCTTTTATGTTATATCACATTCAAACAAAATTTAGAGATGAGCCAAGGGCTCGTGGCGGATTAATTAGGGTACGTGAGTTTGTAATGAAGGATGCTTACAGCTTTCATACAAATAAAGCAGATTTAGACCAATATTATGAGCAAGTAGCACAAGCATACTTTAATATTTATAACAGGTCTGGTTTAGATGATGTTGTAAAGGTTGCTGGTGACTCGGGTATGATGGGCGGAAATGAGTCACATGAGTATATGTATGTTACAGAAAGTGGTGAAGACCGCTTAGTAATTTGTCGTAACTGTGGTTATGCTGCCAATATGGAAGTAGCTACCCAAGAAAAACAGCTAGTTAATGCTAATGATGAGTTAGCAGAAATGCAAGAAGTGCACACTCCTAAGGCTAAAGAAATAGCTCAAGTAGCAGAGTTTTTAGGTGTTAATGCTAACCAAACACTAAAAACTTTAATTTATAAAATTGAAGATGAAATTGTATTAATAGCATTAAGAGGCGATATGCATCTTAATGATAAAAAACTGGCCTTTGTATTAAAAACAGATAAGTTTAGACCAGCAAAATTAAATGAAGTGGAAGAGGCTGGTTTAATAGCAGGATTTGTTTCACCTGTTGGCATTAAAGGCTTTAAAGTAATTGCTGATGATGTATTGGTAAAAGAAATGAATTTAGTAGCAGGAGCAAACAAAGTAGATTATCACCTTAAAAATGTAAACCTAGGTAGAGACTTTACTGCAGACATTATTGCAGATATTGTAGAAGTTAAAGAAGGGGCTCGGTGTCCTGAGTGTGGCAAAATAGTAGAACACTCTAGGGGAGTTGAAGTTGGTAATATATTTAAACTTGGAACAAAGTACACTGAGGCATTTAATGCTACATTTGCTGAAGCAGATGGCAATAAATTACCAATAATAATGGGTTGTTATGGCATTGGTGTTGGCAGATTAGTTGCTAGTGTTGTTGAAGAGTTCCATGATGATAATGGTATAATGTGGCCAGTCAATATAGCTCCTTATCATGTGGTAGTAGTGCCAATTGGTAAAGAGGGTGACGAAGCGTTCACAATAGCTGAAAACTTAGCTAATGACTTAGCAGACGCTGGAATTGAGACCTTATTTGACGACAGAAAGTTGCGTAATGGTGTTAAGTTTAAAGACATAGACTTAATTGGCATACCACTACGTATTGTTATAGGTAAAAAAAGCCTAGCTAATAATGAAGTTGAGGTAAAGTGGCGTAAGAGTGAAGACAAAACCATGATAGCAGTCGATAAGATAAAAGATTGGGTTATAGATGAATTAAAGTTTGATGTAACATTGGCTTAGTAAATATTCAATGTACACATAATCTAAAAGTTTACTGGAGAGCTTTATGTTCTCCAGTATTTTAATAAAATGAAAATTTTGTGGAGAAAAGTTAAATGAAAATACTTAGAAAATGTAATAAATATGTAGGAGTGTTTTTTTTAATAGTAACGTTTGGATTACCCTTAATGTTAAATACAGATATGACTGATTTATTTCCAACACATTTTATATACTTTTATGTAATATTAGCTTTAGTTACTGGAGCAATGTTTATAGTAACTATTGTATTTGAGATAAAATCACTGCAAGGTTCAAAAATTAATCTATTAAAAGTTATAGCTAAAAATACGTCTATTTCTTTTGTGGCCTTTATTGTTATGGACTTAGTAGTGAGGGGTCATGTTCGGTTTATATATTCTATTATTTCGGCATTAATTACAGGTACCTGTATTGCAGTTTATATAAATGGGAAAGAATACTAACATTTAGCAATATAGGTAATATCATTTTTTAATTGAGGTAAATTGTAAAATGAAGTGCGACATAAAAAGAGAAATAAAAAGCTCATATATAGATAACTCAAATAATACTTAGGCATCTATAATATAAGTATTTTAAATTGCTGAATAATTCTTATAAAAGTGTTTTGTCACATATCAAAATCAAAATAGAACAAACTAGTAGAGTGTTAATAAACATAAAAAAACTGGAGAGCTTAAAGCTATCCAGTTTTTTTATAGAAAAATAATAAAATAATAAGGAAAAATTACTAATATATCTCTAATATGATATTTACATTTGTTTAATTATAAATTACCATATTTACAGAAAATGAGTACAGTAGGATAAATAGTCATCTATGTCATTTACTTATTAAAAAATAAAGGTACAGGTAGGCTTATGAAAAAAACATCATTAGTAGCTATATTTATTTTATTAGTTTTTTTACTTATTATTATATCGTTTGATTTTTGGCAAAAGTCAGAGATTGCAGTAATTTCATATCAACCAATAAGTGATAGTATTGCTGTAAATGATAAGCTTGTTTTGCAGTTTAACACTGACGTAAATCCCAATAATGTTCTTCAAAAAATACATATTGAACCTATTTTAGAGTATGATTGGAACTATGATAAAGAAAATGAAAGACTTATTTTAAAACCAAAAAAGGGCCTAGAATATAATACCACTTATACAGTAACTTTAAATAAAGGAATAAAAAATGGTATTAAAAAGGCTAGCTCTCAAAATACAACATGGAGTTTTACTACTAAAAAACGTATGCCTATAAAAATAACACTTTTGGGGGATATTTTGTTATATCAACTCGAAGCAGAATTAGCCAAGGGTAATCCTGAGTATGCTTATAGTAAGTTAAATAAAGAAATTATAAATCCTAATAATTATATTATTGGTAATTTAGAAAACCCAATCTCCGCTAGAGGTACTGAAATGAAACAAAAAAACTATAGGTTTCGTGCTAAGCCTGATACGGTGAAGATTTTAACTACAGGTAATATTAAGGCTGTATCTTTAGCAAATAATCATGCCTTAGACTATGGACCACAAGCTTTACTAGATACGGTTAATATTTGTGAAAATGCAGGTATTACTTGTTTTGGACATAAACATAATCAAATTAATAACGACAGTAAACATGTTATAGTAGAATATAAAAACTATAAAATAGGTTTACTATCATATGTAGATATAAACACAATACCAACAGTATATAAGGATTTGTGGCAAGGTAAGAATAATAACATAGCAGTTAATTATATAAGTGATAACATTATTGATGATGTAAAGGCTGTAAAAAAAGAGTGTGATATTTTGATAGTTGCCTTACATTGGGGCATAGAGAGGAGTAAACAAGCAAGCAACAAACAAGTAGAATTAGCCCATAAATTAATTGAAAATGGAGTAGACATTATTACAGGGCACCATCCTCATTCAATTCAAGGAATAGAGAAATATAAAAATGGTATTATTTGTTACAGCTTAGGTAATTTTATATTTCCGCCATACAATCGTAGAAGAACTTTTGTTCCAGTTATTGAAATATCTAAAGATGGAATTTTAAACACCACAATCTATCCGTTAAAGCCCATAAATGGAGTGCCATGTTCAATGAACGAGCAACAAACAAGTATGTTTTATAATGAAATAAAGAAACTAAGTTCCACATTTAATACGGAATTTATTCTTAAAAAAGAGATTATTACTATTAAATAAATTTTTAAATGCTGACAAAGGCTACTTCTAATGTCAGTATTTTTTTATCTAATAAATCAATAAACATCTTTATTTTATGCTTTTTTTAATGCTTTCACTATTCCAAAGAAGTATTACCTTATGTTTTCTTATTTAGATAGTAGTTAAAATACTTCGATATATGAAATATTTTATTATAAAAATTATAGTTTAGCTGAAAATTAAGCAGGAGATTAAGCATAAATGGTTAAATATACTGTATACAAGGAGGTTGTTTAATATGAAAAATCAAGGTAAGAATTTTGTAGAGAATACCAAATACCGATATTTAGACGAGTCTGATCAAAACAAAGGTTTACCTCAGCCACCATTAGTATTACCTATGGATGATGAATCACATTTAGTGTTTGAGTTGCCATCACCCCAAGAACTTAAAATAGCCAAAGTAGATTTAACTGAAGCTATAAATAATAGAGTTAGTGTAAGATTATACAAACAAGAAGCACTTAGCTTAGAGGAATTATCTTACTTATTATGGGTTACTCAAGGCATTAAAGAAGTTACTAAAAGACCAGCTACTTTAAGAACAGTGCCTTCAGCAGGGTGTAGACACCCCTTCGAAACCTATTTATTAATTAACAATGTAACTAGTTTACAACAGGGTTTATATAGGTATTTACCATTAAATCATACTTTAGAACTTGTAAATAGCGATGTTGATATGGCAGATAAAATAACAGCAGCCTGTGTTGGTCAAGCTATGGTTAAAAATTCTGCCGTAACATTTATATGGACAGCTGTACAATACCGTACGTATTGGCGTTATGGAGAGCGTGGATATCGTTATTTTTATTTAGATGCAGGACATGTATGCCAAAACCTCTATTTAGCTTGTGAAGCTATAAATAGTGGATGTTGTGCTATTGCTGCTTACAAAGATGATGAACTAGATTCACTACTAGGATTAGATGGAGAGCAGCAGTTTGCTGTTTATGTAGCGACTGTTGGAAAAAAGAAGGTGTAAAGTATGATTAATGAGCATACTAAGCAGGCACTAAATGCCTTAAAAAACAGATACAGCTGTAGACAGTTTAGTAATAAAGTTATAGAAGATAATGTTTTAAATGAAATATTAGACGTAGGTGTAAGAGCCGCTAGCGGTGGTAATTTACAGCCTGTTAGTGTGATAATGGTTCGAGATAAAGAGCGAAAACACAAAATAAGAGAGTTGTGTGGACAGGGTTTTATAGAAGATGCTGATACCTTGTTAGTATATATTCTTGATTACCATAGACTTCATTCATGGGCAGAATTGCAAAATGCTCCGTTTGGGAAACAAAATTCCTTTGTAGATTTTATTATCACTATGGAAGATGTAATGTGTGTTGCTCAAAGTGTAGAATGTGCTGCAACCTTATTAGGTGTAGATAGTATTTATATTGGAACAGTTAACTATAACTACGAGGCCTTAAAAGAGCTACTTAACTTACCAGCCCTTACAATTCCGGTAGTAATGAGTTGTTTGGGTTATGCAAAAGAGGGAAAAAAGGGTCATTTACAAGGTCATTTACGTAAAAAATTAAGTAAAGAGGTTATAATACACAATGAAAGCTATCACTCAATGAGTGAAGAAGAAATTCAAGAGGAAATGGTTAATAAAAAATACCAAAATTGGTTACAGAAAATGACGGGAGAGGTTTTAGAAAAATATAAAGCTGAGTTATATGAAATAAGCAAAGAAGTACATGATGAAGAGTATGCAGATACCGTTGTTAACAGAATTGAACAACAACAGGGTATAAATAGAGCTCAGTATAGATTAGGACATCACTACAACCCTATAAAGCTCAGAGCCCATAATAAGCGTGTTTTTGAATACTATAAAAAGCAAGGATTTAATTTTTGGACGGAATGATTAAATGAAAACTGATGTTGTTGTAATAGGAGCTGGTCCCTCTGGTATGATGGCTGCAATTACTGCTGCAGAACAGGGTAAGAGGGTAGTATTATTAGAAAAAAACAGTAGAGCAGGAAAAAAGCTATTATTAACTGGCAATGGTAGATGTAATGTTTGTAATGCAGTAGAGAATAGTGAAGTTATTAAAGCGTTTTATAAAAAAGGAAAATTTTTATACAAAGCATTACATCACTTTTCTAGCACAAATCTTATGAACTGGTTGCAAAAAAATGGTTTAAGTTTAATACAAGAGGCTAACAATAGGGTTTTCCCAAAGTCTCAACACTCTATTGATGTTTTAAATGTTTTTTTAGACAATCTTAATAAAAACAAAGTAGCTATAATATATAGCTGTGAAGTGAAAAACATTATCACTAATAGTAATAAAGTAATAGGTGTATTAACAAATAAAGAAACAATTAACTGCTCTGCAGTTATTGTAGCTACTGGTGGTAAATCTTATGTAAATACAGGCAGTGATGGAGCAGGCTATAAGTTTGCAGAGCAAACAGGTCATAAAATTATTAATATTAAGCCTGGACTTACAGGACTAAACTCGCTAAGTTCAAATATCCATGTACTAAAGGGTTTAAGCCTCAGTAATGTTTTAGTAAAAGTTTATGTTAAAAACAAGTTAGTTGCTAGTGAGCAAGGAGATTTCATCTTTACCCATTATGGGGTAAGTGGTCCTGCAATTATTAATTTAAGTAGGTTTGTGGCAATAAATGAAAAAAAAGAAGTTCACTTGTTGATTGACCTATTGCCTACTACAACAAATGAAGACTTATGTGCTAAATTAAATAAAATGCTTAGTAATAATAATAAAAAACTGTTAAAAAATATTTTAACTAGTCTAGTATCTGAAAGATTTATGTACTATTTACTTAGCAGTTGTGAAATTGATGGTAATAAACAGGCCAGTCATGTTAAGAAAAAAGAAATAAATCAAATAATTCACAAATTAAAACAGTTTAAAATAGCCATAAAGTCATGTAGAGGTTTTGATGAAGCGATGATAACTGTTGGGGGTGTGCACTTAAAGCAAATTAATCCTAGTACAATGCAGTCTAACCTATGTAAAGGTTTATATTTTGTAGGTGAAGTGTTAGACTTAGATGGTAAAACAGGTGGTTTTAATTTACAAGCTGCATTTGCAACAGGATATGTTGCAGGTTTAAACGCTTAAAGAAGGGGAGATAAAAATGAAAAATAAGATTGAGGCAATTGTTAAAAGAATTGAAAACAGGGTAGTTGAATGGCGCAGAGATATTCATAAACATGCAGAATCTGCATGGACCGAGTTTAGAACAACAACAATTATAGCAAAACATTTAACAGATTTAGGTTATGAAGTTCATTTAGGTAAAGAAATACTTAAGGCAGAAGATAGAATGGGTCTACCTTCTGAAAAAGAACTTGAAATGCATTACGAAAGAGCAAAACAACAGGGTGCAATCGAGCAGTTTTTACCTCAAACAAAGGGTGGTTTTACTGGTGTTGTAGGAATTTTACGTTGTGGTGAAGGCCCTACCGTAGGTATGCGTTTTGATATTGACGCTGTAGACATGAAAGAAACAGATGCAGAAAACCATCGGCCAGTTATTGAGGGTTTTGCTTCAGTAAATGATAAAGCTATGCACTCTTGTGGTCACGACGGACATGCTTCAATTGGTATGGGTGTTGCGGTAGTCTTAGCTGAGTTAAAAGACTCTTTAAAAGGTACAGTAAAACTAGTGTTTCAACCAGCAGAAGAGGGTGTTAGAGGTGCTAAAGCTATGGTGAATGCTGGAGTAGTTGATGATGTTGATTACATGTTAGCTAGCCATTTAGGAAGCGGTACACCTACTGGTAATTTAGCCTGTGGTAGAGGAAACTTTTTAGCCACAGATAAATTCGATGTATTCTTTAAGGGTGCACCTGCTCATGCTGGTGGAGCTCCCCAAAAAGGTGATAATGCTTTATTAGCAGCAGCTACAGCTGTAGTTAACCTTTATGCAATTCCACGTAATAGCGGTGGAGCTACTCGCATTAATATTGGTAGATTTAACGCTGGTTCTGGTAGAAATGTTATAGCCCCATCGGCTCACTTGGCAGTTGAAACCCGTGGCCAAACAACCGAGTTAAGTCAATATATGTATAACTATGCTATAAGAGTTTTAGAGAACGCTGCAGCTATGCATGGCTGTACTATAGAAGTTAAAGCCATGGGTGGTGCACAAAGTGGACAAAGTGATGAAAAATTAGCAAATAGAGTAATGAAAGTTGCTCAAAGAACTGATTTATTTTCTAATATTTCAGCCTTACCAGGAAAAGGTGGCGGAAGCGAAGACTTTACCTATATGATGTCACGTGTACAACAAAATGGTGGCATGGCAACATTTATGGGTATAGGTGCTGATTTAGGTGGCTGGGCACACCATACAGCAGATTTTGATTTTGATGAGTCAGCTTTACCAAAAGCAATAAGTATTTTTTCATTAATGGCATTTGATATATTGAAATAAGGTTGGACTCGCTTTTATTTTTATTTTGAGGTAATGATTTTATTACGCTTCAGTCCATAAAACATATTGCATCGTGTTGTGGGTTTTGACAAGTCAAAACGGGGTGGACTAGCCCCTTTAGGGCTTCGTGGCGATGGTGTTCTTTGAACACGGTTTGGGTTTGCTTAGCAAACGGAATTTTACGTTTCGTTTCACTTACGTGATATGCGATGCGGTTTTTAGCGAGCATATTACCGTGAGCAAAGCGAACCACCCCATATCCCAAAGGGATATCCACTCCGTGAAACGCAAAGCGTGAGCCCACCCCCGTATTTTGCTGTAATCAAAATACCCAAACCGCAATGCGAAACAAGTCTATAAATAATAAAAATACGACTCGTAAGAGTCGTATTTTTATTATTTATTAGCTTCAAAAACGATATTTAACATCATTTCCATACCTGTTTTTAAGGCTTCTTCTTTTACAAAGAATTTAGGATTATGACCTGGGTATGGCTCACCATCTGGCTTAGCTCCAATATTATAAAAAGCGCCAGGTACTTCCATAGCAAAGAAAGAGAAATCTTCTCCGCCCATAGACGGTGTACTATTAATAATAGTGTTTTCTTCACCAACAACATTTAAAGCAACTGCTTTAACAATATCAGCAGCATTATCGTCATTAGGTGTAGAAGAGTAGCCATATTGATAATCTACGGTTGCAGTTGCACCCATAGCATCACAAATACCTTTAGTCACTGATTTAATACGATCTTCTAATAACTCGCGTACTTCAGGGGTAAGGCTACGACAAGTTATTTGCAATTTAGCAGTTTCTGAAATAATATTGTTAACAGTTCCAGAATGAATACTACCAACTGAAATAACACCATTTTCTAGTGGAGCAACGTTTCTACTTACAATAGTTTGCAGAGCAACTACAACGTGTGAGGCCACTACTACTGCATCTACTGTACCTTGTGGATAAGCGCCGTGTCCACCCTTACCTTTAATGGTAATATTGCATCTATCAGAATTAGCTGAGCTATATTTATAGTTAACTTTTACTTTTCCAACTTCATCACGGGTTGTTACATGTAAACCAAACACCATATCTACATCTGGATTTTTTAGAGCACCAGCTTCAATCATAGGTTTAGCTCCACCTGGAGGGCATTCCTCGGCAGGCTGAAAAAGAAACTTAACAGTACCAGGAACGTCTTCTTTATGTTGACCTAAGATACTGGCAACACCCATTAAAATTGCAGTATGCATATCGTGTCCACAAGCATGCATAACTCCATCAACCTGGGATTTGCCTTCCCATTCAACCTCTTCGTTAAGGGGTAGGGCGTCCATGTCTGCTCGTAAAGCAATTGTTTTACCTGGTTTTCCGCCTCGTAATATACCTATTACTGCTGTTGAATTAGCCTGCTTTTCTACTTCTATACCAGC
This sequence comes from Clostridium sp. 'deep sea', assembly GCF_014931565.1. Taxonomy (NCBI): domain Bacteria; kingdom Bacillati; phylum Bacillota; class Clostridia; order Eubacteriales; family Clostridiaceae; genus Clostridium; species Clostridium sp. 'deep sea'. The sequence goes on along the minus strand of NZ_CP063353.1, from coordinate 782,272 downwards.
ATCAACTAAAACCTTTTCAGCTAATGCAGAGGTTTTAAACTCTTTAAAAGCTATCTCAGGATTCATGTGAATTTGACGACGTAATTCTTTTACCTTTGGATATAATTCATTTACATCATTTTTAATGTTAAACATATAATCACACTCCTTATTTGTAATACATTTATTTATTCTAAGTAACATTAAAATATCCTTCAATTATCGAAATAAAATTTAATTTATTTATACATAATATTTTATACAATGTATATGCAAATTTCATAAAAAACGAATTATAAATATGCTATATAATAATAATGTTCGTGATTTACTAATTATATTTAATTAAAAAGCCAAAAAAATGTAAAATCTAAAAATAATATTTGCATTGAAACGAATGATGTAGTAGTATTGTTTTGTAATTAAGTTCTTTCATTTAAATGGGAGGTGCTGCTCATGCCAGCAGTTGTAGTACTTGGAACACAATGGGGAGACGAAGGAAAAGGGAAGATAACGGATTTTTTAGCAAAAAATTCAGATATCATTGCGAGATACCAAGGAGGAAATAATGCAGGACATACTATTGTTATTGGCAATAAAAGACATGCATTAAGACTTATTCCTTCTGGCATATTTAATAGTAATAAAATATGTGTGATGGGTAACGGAATGGTGATAGACCCCCGTGTATTAAAAGAAGAAATAGAGTATCTTCATAATGAAGGATATTCAACAGATAACTTAAAAATTAGCAATAGAGCTCATGTAATATTGCCCTATCATAATGTGCTAGATGAGTTGCAAGAAAAAGCAAGAGGTAGCAGAGCAATAGGAACAACTAAAAAGGGTATTGGACCTGCTTATACCGATAAAGCAATACGTTCAGGTATAAGAGTATGTGACTTAATTGAGCCAGATACATTTGCCCAAAAATTAGAGCAACAAGTAATAGAAAAAAATCTGTGGATTACTAAAGTTTACAATGGAACCCCTGTAGATTATAATGAAATACTTACAGAATACCTAGAATTAGCAGAATTAATGAGACCGTTTGTTGTAGATACATCGGCTCTTTTAAACGATAGCTTATGTGAAAATCAAAATATTTTATTTGAGGGTGCACAAGGAACAATGCTCGACTATGATCATGGCACTTATCCTTTTGTTACATCATCTAATCCAATTGGTTTTTGTGTTGGATCAGGTGTTGGTCCTACCCATATAAAAGAGGTAATTGGTGTAGTTAAAGCCTATACATCTCGAGTAGGTGAGGGAGTATTTCCTACTGAGCTAAATGATAACACTGGAGACAGAATAAGAGAAATAGGTAGAGAATATGGTACAGTAACAGGTAGACCACGCAGAGTGGGTTGGTTTGATGCTGTTGTAGTAAAACATTCATGCAGGGTTGCAGGTGTAACTGGATTAACTGTTAACTCACTCGATGTTCTATCTGGTTTACCAGAAGTTAAAGTTTGTATTGGTTACAAATATAATGGTGAGATTATTAATGAGTACCCTGCAAGTGAAAAAATATTATTAGCAAGTGAGCCAGTATTTGAAACCTTAGCAGGTTGGGATGAAGACATTACAGGCGTAAAGAGATACAATGATTTGCCAGATAATGTTAAGAAATACTTAAGCTTTATTGAGAAAAAAGTAGGCACAGAAATAAAAATGTTTTCAGTAGGTCCAGAGAGACAACAAACTGTTATTCTTAAAAAAGTATGGTAATGTTAAGACTCTAAAAGTTAACATTTCACGCTATTAAAAAACCTATACTCTAACAAGAGTGTAGGTTTTTTGGCTTTTAATAGCTAGCTGTCTGTAATGTACCTAATTCTTTAACGTAAAAGTGAAAGAAAGGGAAATTATTTTATGATACCTGAAATTATGTAAATTAATTATTATTCATATTAATAGGGATAAAGTGGATCTCCATCACCGCCGCCACCACTTAATGCATAACATGGTGTGTAACCTTCACAGCAAGGAGTAACAACGTTGTTAGGAAGAACTAAAAATTTCATAATATACCTCCAGTAAATTTTACATACTAATAGTGATAATTATAACATTAATGTAGTAAATTGCAATAAAAAATTCAATAAATATATTTATAACTAAAAAAAGGTATAAAATATAAATTAATAGAAACTATAATAGCAAAAACTAGTGGTGTCAATCTTAAAATAAGTTATTTACATTAAAACTAAACATAATTTTTGATTAGCTCTCATAAAAATATAATGGTGATAATATGAAATTAAGATTTTTAAAAGATTTATCTAAAACAACAAAGGTCGCTTTTTGGTTTTCAAGTATTATATTTGTAGTAGTTATTCTTAATTTGCTTTACGCATATTTGCTACATGTACCAAAGTTAGCTGGCGTAGTACCAGCCTCCTCAGCCAAATTTATTGAAACCTTAAATAGTGAAGGAGAAAGTGTTGAATTACTTATTGCAACTGTAAATACACATATAGAAGATATAGATAGATACATAAGTAATTTAAAAGCCAGTGGAAATATTTTTCACAGTACTACCTTAGGTGTGTTTATTGTAGATAAGAAAATGGCAGATTATATCTTTTCACACCAGCAGTTCAGTGATAAAACTATTGCTGTAAATGCTAATGAAGATATTGCAACTTTAAGAGTCGGTAATATTATTAAACACGATATTACAACAGCTAATAATATGTTTAAAGATGCCTTAGTATCACGTAACCCAATACGATGGCGAAGAATGATTCAAGCTAAACTTTTATTACAAGAAGTGAAGGGTATCTTGAGCAATAATGTAGGGGAGCAGGTTTACGGAAGAAGTTTAACTTATAAAATATTAAAAGAAACACAAATAAAATGAGTGAGGTAGCTATTGCTAACCTCACTCATTTTAGTTACATTGTTTGTTAATTGTGTTCGTTATAATATCTCTATGTAAACTGATTACTGTGGATGTTCTTCTGAACCACGTCTAGGACAGCCACCACCTAAATTTGTGCACAGTTGGGTACAGGGGGGATCATAAATATTACAAGACATTGTTACAATACTGTTTGGATTAACTAAAAAAATCATAATGTACCTCCCATAAATAATTGAGAATATTGATTATAAATATAATCATATCCCTAAATACATATTACCATAACTATATGGAAAATTGTAGAAAAATATAATAATATAAAAGTTTAAATTAATAAAATGGATAATTATTATAAATAAATTAATAAATACCAATTATATATTAAAGATATTACTTCATATTAGTTATTACAAAACACAGCAATAAGGTATTTAAAAGGGGGGTGTATTTATATAAGAAAACATAAGAATTTTAATTATAAATAGGCTGTTATATTAGCATTTTTTGATTCTGCTAATGTGACAGCCTTAATAATATTAACATTATTTACTTGTAAAAAAATTCTTGTTACTTTGCAGAAGCAACTTCCATATATGCAGTTGCTGTATCAGTAAGTGATTGCAAAATCCCAGTCTCCCACTTTTGCTCTAAACCATCAACAGTAGGTTCCTGTTTGCCACTTATTCCATCAACAGCTCCAGCTTCAGCAATTGCATTAAGCAGTAAAACTAACTCACTTTTAGTGGGTAACAAAATTGTATTGGCAAATGACGATAATAAAGCAACTATAGCATAAGCAGCCCAGTTGCTAACACCAGCACATATGCATAAATTTGCTGAGGTAGTAGAGCCAATAAGGTTGCCTGCCTTTACGTAACGAGAAATTGCTCGTGCCATACTTCCCATGCCCATTTCGTTACCACCATCACCAATTCCAATAGTTACAATTCCTTCACTTGTCGCATTTTTAAAAGCTGGATCTAAAATTGCATGATATTCGCTAATAGATAAACCTCTGTGATTATAATAGTTTCCATTAACAGACTGGCCAGGTCTTTCAATTGAAATAAAGTGAGTAGTTTCTTTATTTACTAAGCAGCTTAAACTAGGCGTTGTCTGTGGTTCTAAACACTTTAGGGTAATATTAAAATTTAAGCTTTTAGCGCCTTGTATCATGATATCTTTAGAGTGATTATCTACTACTACAGTTACCTTTTTTCCTATGTTCTCTAGAGCTTTTGCTAAGATAATTGCTCCAGGAGGTCCATCTGTTTCTATAGTATTTGATCCTAGTATATAAAACCCAGTTGTTAATAAAATATGTTTAGCATTATATAAGGACTTTACTGTATTATATAAATCTCCTTTATGAGCCCAGTTACGGAGTTTTCTATTACCTGGATCTTGAAAAATAATATTTTCAAGCTTTTGGGCTAGTTCTTTCATGTTATTCTCCTTTATTTTAACTCTGATTCCTTAACATCGCTAACAAACATATACCCTGGTGCATGAGTAATCATGATTGGCGGTTTACTAGTTATTGCAGCCAATTGGGGAGTTACTCCACATGCCCAAAACACAGGCATTTCACCAGCTTTTATAGTTACAGTAGAGCCAAAATCGGGTTTGTTTATATCCTTAATGCCAATTATGCTAGGGTCACCTAAGTGAATAGGGCTACCATGTACATGAGGAAACTGGCTTGTTATTTCAACTGCTTTAATAACATCAAGCGCCTTAAATGGACGCATACTAACTACTGTAGGGCTGGGTTTAAATTTTCCAGCAGGTTTACATAACTTGTTAGTTATATACATAGGTACATTTACGTTTTCAGTAATATTTCTTATTTCTAATGAGGCATTAATTAAAGCTTGTTCAAAAGAAAAACTACAGCCAATTAGAAAGAAAACAAAATTATCTTGCCAAATATTATCAATGTCATAAACTTCGTTAGTTAACTGACCGTGTTTATAGATACGGTATTTAGGTATATCTTTTCTTATGTCAGCATTCTTGGCTAATTTAGTTGTAAAGGGTGAGCCAGCATCGCCAACCTCAAGCACAGGGCAGGGTTTTGGATTTCTTTGAGCAAACAAAAGAAAATCCCAAGCCCAATCTTTTTCTAAAATAACTAAGTTTGCTTGTACATATCCTGGAGCTTGTCCAGAAGTAGACAGTTTAAAACAACCATTGCGTACAGATTCTCGTAATTGTTTACCTGTTTTGAACATAGTATTCATTCCCCTTTAAAAATTACGCTTTAATTTTATACTGGTATAAGCTGCGTAGCAAGTGTTTATTATAAAATTTATTATTTATATAAGGTTTATGTTAGCAAAGTAAATAAAAAATGAATAAATGTGCAAACTAAAAAAAACTTTGTCAGGAGAAGTAAAGTGCTAATATCAGGAATTAGAGCAGTTATATTATACATTGCAATGATAAGCGTTATGCGTTTAATGGGTAAATCTGTAATTGGCCAACTAGAGCCTTTTGAGTTTGTTTTAGTTATCCTAATAGCTGACCTTATTTCTGTACCTATGGGCGACATATCAGTACCTTTGTATTCAGGTATTTTGCCTTTATTTACTTTAATGTTTGTTCAAATATTATTTTCATTTTTTGCTATGAAATTTCAAAGATTTAGAGCCATGATATCAGGAGAACCAAGTGTGATAATCAATAACGGAAGGTTCGAGGAAGATGAGATTAGAAGAAATAGAGTTAGCATAGATGATATTATTGAGCAAATAAGAATGCAAGGACACGCCAATTTATCAGAAATTGCCTATGCTATTATGGAGGTCTCTGGTAACATAAGTGTTATTTTACGAAACCCAGCACCTACTAATAAGCCCCAAAAGGTATTGCCTGCAGTATTAATTAATGATGGCTATTTAATAAGGAAAAAATTAGCTAGACTGAAAATTGAAGAGAAGGAAATAGATGAGGCGTTAAAGGCCGAAAATATAAATAGTTATAAAGATTGTTTAATTATGTATAGAGAGACTGACGGTACATACTTTATTCAGGCTACAGCAAATTAAATACGTTAGGATGATATTTAGTGAAATCTCTGTATATTGGTTTAGTGTTAATAATAATAGTCTACGGCTTAGGTATTTATATGTCTCATATTTTAAATACTTACTTAAATGAAGCATATGACATAGTAATTGAAATTGAAAACGCAACAGACGCTGAAGATTGGACTACTGTAAAACAGAAAATTGCTGAGTTAACTGCTATGTGGCCAGACAAACATACAAGATTAGCATACTTTATAGACCATGATGAGCTAGATAAAATTGAAATTGCCATAGCTAAAATTGATGGGGAAAATATTTTAAACGATAAATACTTGCTATTTCCTGAGCTTGTTAGTTTAAGGAAAATACTTGAACAGGTAAGGGGTAAATATGAATTTAGATTGAGCAATATTGTATAAATAATGTTACTAGAGATAAATCACCAGCGTGAACACAATCAAAATTGAACTGGTAGGGAATCACCTCAGTGTGATTCCGTATAAGTTATAAGAAAAATATCTTCAATTTCATTAAAGTATAAGGCAATAATAAACAATTGAACAACACAGAGGTTGTTCACTACGGTGTATACAATTAAAAATTGAACTGGTAGGGAATCACCTCAGTGTGATTCCGTATAAGTTATAAGAAAAATATCTTCAATTTCATTAAAGTATAAGGCAATAATAAACAATTGAACAACACAGAGGTTGTTCACTACGGTGAATCCAATTAAAAATTGAACTTGTAGGGAATCACCTCAGTGTGATTCCGTTGTAAGTTATAAGAAAATTATTTTCAATTTCATTAAAGTATAAGGCAATAATAAACAATTGAACAACACAGAGGTTGTTCACTACGGTGTATACAATCAAAAGTGAACTGGTAGGGAATCACCTCAGTGTGATTCCATTGTAAGTTATAAGAAAAATATCTTCAATTTCATTAAAGTATAGGCAATAATAAACAATTGAACAACACAGAATTGTTCACTACGGTGAATCCAATTAAAAGTGAACTGGTAGGGAATCACCTCAGTGTGATTCCGTAGTGGATGATTAGGTAAAGACTATTACACAGTAAAATGTAAACGCCCTATATAGCAAAAAAAGAATAGCCAGTAAACATAAATTCATTTACCAACTATCCTTTCATTATTTTACTTTCTTCTTAATACTTTCCCAGGAAATACTTCATGCTGAACATCTTTGTCTAATACAAGTTGACCATTTACAATAACAGCATCTATTCCAGTTGGAAACTGATGTGGATCTTTAAAGGTAGCTGTATCCATAATGTTTTCTGGGTTAAATATAGTTACATCTGCATAAAAACCCTCTTTTAATAGGCCTCGGTCACTTAAGTTAAAACGAGTTGCAGGTAGCCCTGTCATTTTAAATACAGCATTTTCTATAGGTAAAACATTATTCTGCAAACTATATCTTCCTAAAACTCTAGCAAAAGTACCATAACTACGAGGGTGTGGTTTTCCTGTAGATAAGATACCTTTAGTTGCCATACAGCAGGCATCTGAACCTATCATAACTAGGGGATGTTTCATTACATGTTCTACGTCTTCTTCACACATTGAAAAACGTACCATTCCTGTGTTAAAGTCTTCATCTAATAGTAAATCTAAACATGCATTTACTGGGTCACAGTCCATAATCTCACTAATTTCAGTTAAATTAAGACCCTCATATTTTTTATTATGCTCGTTTGTGCAACTCGATACCATTACCCAATCACACCTTGGTATTCCTGTGGTGGGTTGAGACATCTGCTTATAAATCTTTGCCCTTATTTCGGGATTTTCTAATCGCTCACGTAGTTCACTAATACCACCATCATGAGCCCATTGTGGAACAAGGGTTTTTAAGCTAGTACTAGAGGCTATATAAGGGTATTGATCAAGTGTTACATCTATGCCTTCGGCACGCGCGTTCTCTATTATTTTAAAGCCATCTTTAACCAGCCCCCAATTAATCTCATCACAGGCTTTGTAGTGCGAGATATGAATTGGTATATTAGCGGCTCTGCCAATAGCAATTGCCTCTTCAATAGACTCTAGCAACTTACTTTTTTCATTACGCATGTGGGTTGCATAAATGGCATTATATTTGTTTAAAGTATGTCCGAGTGCTATTAACTCGTCTGTCTCACTATAACAGCCAGGGGGGTAAATTAAGCCAGTAGTCATACCATGCGCACCCTCTTTTAATGATTGGGCTAACATATCTTGCATTTCGCGTAACTGCTCTGTAGTTGGGGCACATTTATCTTCACCAACCACCTGTTTTCTAATATTTCCATGTCCTACTAAAGGTATAATATTAACTGCAATTTTATTTTCTTCAAGAGCCTCTAAATACTCAGCAAAACTAGTAAAAGTTAATCCTACATTTTTTAAATTAAAACCAAAAAAATCCCTATGATCATCAGACCTTGGAGCAGCTGATACTCCACACTGCCCAATAACCTCGGTGGTAACACCCATTCTAATTTTGCTTTCAGCCTTGGGGTTAATGAACAAAGGAAAATCTGAGTGTGAATGGGAATCTATAAAGCCAGGACATACAAAGCGATTTTTTGCATCAATAATAGTAGTAGCATTTTCACTAATATACTTGGCAATTTTAACAACTTTTTTATCCTTTATGGCAACGTCTGCATAAAACCAGGGCGAACCTGTTCCATCAATAACTTTTCCATTTTTAATTAAAATATCGTACATAATAACGTCCTTTCATTAGTATGAACCTGAATTATCATAGGGTAATTCTGTTTTAAATATATTTATCCTTCAAAAAGTTGACATTTATTTTAAGAGTTTTTATTATAGTTCTAGTTATTCTATACAAGAACATGAAATGAGTGATAACGTGAGTGAACACTATTTTACTGAAAATCCGCAAAGTGAACATGATATTCAAACAATAACTTACAATATACCAAACACTAACGAAACACTAACTCTCAATACAGACTCAGGTGTATTTTCAAGAGATAGAGTAGATTTTGGTAGCAATCTGTTAATAAAAACCTGCGTACCAAAAGCAAATAGTAAGGTGTTAGATATTGGCTGTGGTTATGGAGTAATAGGTATTAGCCTAGCTAAAAGAGATAATAGTTTAAACATATTAATGGCAGATGTAAACAATAGGGCGGTTAAGCTCGCTAATGAAAACGCTCAAATAAACAAAGTAAAAGCGCAAGCTATTCAGTCGGATAGCTTTACAAATATAAGCGAAAATTTCGATTATATTCTTATCAATCCTCCCATAAGGGCTGGCAAAAAAGTAATTAATGCAATTTTAACTGAAACCTATACTCACTTAAGTAATATGGGCGAGCTATATATAGTAGTAAGAAAACGACAGGGAGGACCATCAATGCAAACCTTCTGTCAAGAACTTTTTGGTAACTGTGAAAAGGTTAATAAAAGTGGTGGTTATTGGATTTTGAAGTCGGTAAAGACTGACAACTAGAAACATCTATGGCAGTTCATTAATAGCCAGAGAAGACAACCAAGATAAAGCCTATTACTCATATAATGGTCATGGTGATGTGGTTGGACTATATGTAAATACTGTACAAAGAGCCGAGTACAGCTATAATCCATTTGGTATAATAAAAGAAGAAAAATACTATGACAGTAATGGAAATGAAGTAAATAAATCACTAATAAACACACCCTATAGGTACAACAGTTATAGATATGATGAAGAAACAGGAAACTATTACTTAAACGCTAGGTACTATAACCCATCAATTGGAAGATTTATTAGTGAAGATAGCTGTAGAGGAAAAACTGAATTTGTAATGAGCTTAAATCTCTATACTTATTGCATTAATAACCCAGTTAAGTATATTGATCCATCAGGTAATGTTCCAATTTTGCCACTATTATTTTATCTATACTGTGAAGCTGTACTAACATCTCCAGATGTCCATATGGATATGCAACTAATAGCTGATGATATAGCTAGAGGTAGTTATGGTGAAGCTGCTTTGGATAGTCTGGGCTTTGTGATACCAGGAGTAACTGGCTTAGGTAGAGTAGCAAAAAGTAAAATTGTCCCTAAAGCTCTATCTAAGGCAGATGATGCAATAAAGTTTTTTACTAAGGGCCCTGGCGATGAAGCAGTTGAGACAGCTGGTAAGGTAGCTGGTGATGTTGTTGAGGTGACAAATAAATTTAATTGGAGTTCTATTAAAGCTACACAAGAAGTGATAGAAGGAACCAATGTGCCAAGGTCATTTGTGATAAAAGACTTAATGGTTAATGGAAAAGAAGTATGGGTTGGAGGTAATGCTACCAAGCATATGGGGGAGTTTATAAACTCAGCCAATAAAGCTGGTGGTGGGCTACTATCGGAAAATCAAATAATGGAAAGCTTCATGAATGCCGCAAAATTAGCATCTGAGCAAATGTTAAAGCATGGTGATAATAGGCTGTTTGTAGGTGGATGGGAAATTGGTATTAATGGAGAAACAGGTGTGATTTATCATGCATTAATGAAATAATTAGGAGGAATATAAATGAACTTTCACTTTCTATTCAAGAAGACTTATGATTACGAAACTCGTATAATTAAGCAAGTTGATAAAGTTAGTGATAACTTGACTTTATTCAATATTGCTTTAGATAGCGATTCACTAAATTTGGATTCACGACCTATTCATAAGAGATATGAGTTTGGTGACTTTCCACCTTTAGACATATCATTTGATTCTGAAACGGGGATGCTTAAGGAGTTTACAATATTTATTAGAAAGGCTGAAGTATCAAATATTGAGAGTTCAATAAGTACTGATTTAGTTAGTTTGTCAGGATATCCTTGCTTTGAATTTTTTAACTTAGAAAAGCATGAGTACTATTATGATGAAGAGTGTCAAATTGAGATTTCAATTCATAAATCTGCTTTGCAAATAAATCTGCTTACTGAGAAAATTGAAAAAGTAGTACAAATAAATGAATCGCTAAGTCTTTTTCTTAATGTTGGTGATGAGTTTGTTGGGTTTTTATGTAGCAATCTTACGGAACAGGATCTTATAGACTTACGTAACTAGTATATACCAAGGGAATCTAGCTATAGAATGTATTAATAAAGTGGTGGAATTGACATAATGTGTTCTTCCATCACTTTTTTATGGGCGAGAGATATGACTATTATGATATTAATCAAACGATTTATGAGCTAGGATTTAAGTAACAGTTACACCTTTGAGTCTAGATGGAACATACATGTACATTACTTTTAGATTAACACATGAGACAAAATTCAAGCACTATTGACTTTGAATAGAGACCTACCCAGTTATCTCGAAAGATTTACGATATTTGAAATCTATAGACTGGTCTGTTTTACCAGAGAGAAATCAAAAGATACTGAGGAAGGTTTGATAATCGATAGAGAAAGTTTACAACAACTTCTTTATGACCTTAGTCAAAACAGTATCATCTCCTTAATCGTCTTCAACACCTCCCGCAATCTGGCGTTTAAATATGTTTTAAGTGTTGACTGCTCGAGGTTTAAAAGCATAGAGATTAGCTGAAAATATTTACATACCGAATGGTACCTTATAGCCAAAATTGATAGAAACAAATCAACTCAATTTAAGGACGTCGATATGCAGGGGAAAAAGTGATACAACAACTACAGAATACACCTTTGATACTGTCAACAATAGAATAAAGCGAATAGTTAGCAAAGAAGATAAAGAATTAATAACAGAATACGATTATGACAATCAAAATAGGATTAAAAAAGAAAAAACCAAAGACTCTACTGGAAACATCAAAAGCACAGTATATAAATACGATTATAATGGAAATATAATCTTCCAAAGTGATGAAGTACTTGAACTAATTACTCCAGAACTAGTAGATGCCTCTTTTGCCATGTTTATAATTGGACAAGGCAGTAGTAAAGAGCTAGAGTATGGCATAAGGCTATACCATTATGATAGTTTGAACAGACTAGTTGAGGCAACAGCTAATGGAGATAAAACAACCTATCTCTATGATGGAATGGATAGACGTGTTAAAAAAACCGTTAACGGAGCCTATACTAACTACCTATATAATGGTGATAAAATAATACTAGAAAAGGCTGGCAATAAAACAACAACTAGAAATATCTATGGTAGTTCATTAATAGCCAGAGAAGACAACCAAGATAAAGCCTATTACTCATATAATGGTCATGGTGACGTAGTTGGACTATTTGTAAATACAGTACAAAGAGCCGAGTACAAATATAATCCATTTGGTATCATAAAAGAAGAAAAATACTACGATAGTGATGGAACTGAAGTAAATAAATCACTAATAAACACACCCTATAGGTATAACAGTTATAGATATGATGAAGAAACAGGAAACTATTTCTTAAAATCAAGATACTATAACCCATCAATTGGAAGGTTTATTAGCGAGGACAGTTATAGGGGCAATATAGAGTTCGTAATGAGCTTAAACCTCTATACCTACTGTTGTAACGAACCAATAATGTATATCGACCCAACAGGCCATTTTATGGAACATGATTCCAGTGATATGGCTGATGATCTTGATCTTGGAGGTTCATCTAGTGTAAGAATAGGTAACACTACGAATGATGGTTCAGTTACAGCAGAAGAAGTAGTTGAGCAGGTTGTTAAAGAGGCTGAAAAGAAGTCTACTACAACAATTGAAGATAAAGCAGAACTAAAAATAAGTACGCAAGAAAGAATAGATCACGGAGTTTCTGGCGGAATGCGAATCGGTATCGGCACAACTGCAATGATAGCTGCATTCACAGTTATTACAGGAGGCACTGGAGGTATCATCGTAATGCTAGCTGCTGGTGCAACAATGGTAGCTGGAGCTACAACTACAACTATTGGTGTCGCTGAAGTTGAAGAAGGTATAACAGGTGGTCATAACTTTGTTAGGGATGAGATACTACAAGGTAATGAAGAGCTATATAATAATGTAGATCAAGGTGCTATGCTTGTTGCTACTGCTGGAACAGTTTATTGTAATGGCGTTAATTATAATAACAATTTGAAGGAGACTCTCGGGGTTGAGGGGACGGGTAAGCTTGATGACCTAATAAGTGCTAAATCACTTGGTAAAGGTTCAACAGGTAGAACTGTTGCCAATTCACTGGACGAGCAATTAGCTATGAAAGAAGTTTTATCTAACCCATTAGATGGTGCCGAACATCTAAGAAAGTTCAAAATGGGAGACACAAGATGGTCAGGCAATGATGGGTGGCAAAAAATGCAAAGAATCATCCAGACATCGGATGGAACAAAGATTAACATTCACTATAATTATAATAAATTAACAGGTGCATTTGATGACTTCAAGTTTAAGCAAACTATATTACCGAAGTAATGCACTGTAAATAGAAAATGAGGGATTTGAAATGAAGATAAAATGTAAAGAAGTAGAGGGGTATCAATTCTCAAGAAAAGATGTTAGAGAAGGAATCACAAACAGGGTCACACATAGAGCTATAACCCAAGAAAAGAGTTATATAGTATATGGAATGGCAATATGTCAAGAAGGACTGGACTACCTGATTTATGATGATTATGAAATGCCAATGTGGTACTCAGCAGATTTATTTGAAATAGAAGATTCCTCACTCCCAAATTATTGGCATCATAGTTTTTGGGGATATGAAGAGTTTGGGATTACAGCAGTATGGGGGTATCCTGAACTTGCTAATTCTCAAAAACATTTTGATGGATTATCTGAACAAAATGAGGAAGATGTTGCGTTGTTCAAAAAACGCAAAAAAGATATTGATGAGGCAATTTAAGTTTTAATAAGTAAAGAGTAATTTTGAATTAGCGGTGGAGAGATAAGTCTTTCCATCGCGTCTCTTTTGGGCGGGGTACCCAGTGCCTAGCGAAACCAATACCACAATTACTATATAGGTTACCCCCACCAGCTCTACGTGATATTTTACTGAATATCCTTGTACGCACAATGATATTGCTGATTAAAGGTACTATAAACCACAAAAAATAAAATAATGAAAATCATTGATATTCCCAGTTGCCACCGTGTATCTGGGATTTTTCTTTACCTATTATTATCTAGTCTATTCGATGTTCTAAGCAGGCGGGGCAGAACCATGATGAACACACAAGATAGAACCACTATTAGTAGGAGTGCCACTTATCATAGTGCTTTATTCTCTAACATCCCCACCCTTAAAGCCAACCATGCTTTACACAAGAAACCTCAGATACCATCGTCAATCTAAAAAACTTCTTAGACTCACTCTCTCCCAGCCTATTGAAATAACTTAGTTTCAATAGGTTATTCAGAAAAATGAGCAAAAAAATAAAAATATTTAGGTACTACCTCGCAACAAAACCATTCCCTACCACGGCATAGAAGGTGTAAGCGATAAGAAACCTGAAATTGACGGATTCTCTTTAATAGTTAAGAGCCAAATTCCTCAAATTTTCAAAGGTTTCAGCGTAAAGCGTCCAGCCAGCCCTGCTTTAGCGGGGCGGGAGACTATACGAGGTGGGTAGCATGGAAGTCAGTGTATCAGTAGATAAGATAATCATAGCGTATATAGGTATCAGTCTGGAACTCTTTAATACCTATATAGCCAAGAAACTGTGTGACTTCTATCATACAAGAGTGAAGCCCAATGACAGCAAAGCGTTCCACTATACAGTATATCTTCCTGAGAACGATGGGCATTATCTGCATCTATCATACAAGCTACTGAGTGAACCAAAGTCTTTACGGTATACTCTGTGGGCGGAGACCCACCCAGATAGCATGGAAACCTTTATGCAAGTATTTGAGGTACTAAGCCAGAACGCTAGAGAAATCCACTTTGTAAAGTGTGATGTGGCATTTGATATCCCCCACCATAAGAGTAATATTCTACTGGTTCATAGGAAGGGTAAAGCCTCAAATGATAATAGGAATACAACCTATTTCGGTAAGAAAAGTGAAAGACGCAAACATGGGTATTGCCGTTTTTATGATAAGAGACTGCAACTTGAAGAAAAGAAGAACATTATCATAGATGGGGAACTATCTCGTATTGAAGTGGTTTACCGCCCAGAAGCACGTGACCGCTTTAGTATGAGTGATTTGCTGGATACCCCACCAGCCTTTATAAATAGCCGTTATCAGTGTCATATCCTCACGGATATAGACCAACTGCCCCATAAGAAAAGGACTCTTGTACAGGCTCTTATGAGCCGTGAAAAACGGTACAAGGATATCAGCTATTACATGAGGGGAGAACTAAGGAAAGCCCTTGATAGTACACAGCTACGGGTGGACTTTGACACGATAGCCGCTGAACAGTGGAAAGCAGTCATAAATCCATATGTAAGCCTTGCTTGTGGTTAGCATTTGAGCCAAAAGAAAAAAGATGCCCTGAAAGACATCTTTAGTCATCATCCTCCATCACGATAAGCTCATGCAGGTCAATTTCAAGTGCTTTACAGACTTGTTCCAGTGTATCGAAGTACACAGCATTGACCCCTTTAGAGCATAGATGACTGATGGTGTTAGGGCGGGTGTCCATAATACGTGCTAGTTCACGCTGAGACATTCCACGCTCTTCAAGTATTTCTTTAAGTCGGAGTCTTATAGGCATAAGTCCCTCCTTTCGTATAACGCAATACAGATATTTAATCTGTAACGGTGCTACGATAATTATATTCGATATTCTACTTGAATGCAACGGATATCCGATATATAATGGTAGTACCTAAATGTAACGCTAAGACGATATAACGTTACACAAATTAGAATTGTTGTAACGGAGGGGGCGAAAAACGATGAAAAAGGTCTTTGGATATATCCGAGTTTCCACCCAGAACCAAGTAAGAGAGGGCTATAGTCTCTCATATCAGAGGGAGGAAATCATAAAATACTGCAAAGCTAACAACCTTGAGTTGATTCAGATATATGAGGATGCTGGTATCAGTGGGGCGAAGGTTGATGAGGACGGTATGACTGTAGATAGAGAAGGGCTACAAGAGCTTTTATGTGACCTGTCACAGTCAGACGTAACTTCTTTAGTCGTTCTTAACACCTCCCGCATCTGGCGTTCAGATATGGTAAAGGTACTCATACAGCGAGAACTGAAAAAACATAAGGTAGACATAGATTCCATTGAACAGCCCAGTTATAGTATTTACGCCCATGACCCCAATGATTTTCTGGTCAATGGCATGCTGGAACTGTTAGACCAATATCAAAGATTAGAAATTGCATTAAAGTTAGGCAGAGGTCGCAACAAAAAGGCAATGCAGGGCGGCTATGCTGGTGGGGGTGTCATTTTCGGATACACCACCAAGAGAGGTAGCAAGACTATTAAGGTCAATGAGACTCAAGCTGAGACAGTCAGACGAGTCTTTGAGATAAAGAAGAATCATCCTGCATGGAGCTTGTCACGTATAGCGGACAGACTCAATGCAGAGGGCTATAAAACAGCCCAAGATAAGAGTTTTACAAAGGTACAAGTCAAACGTATTCTGGACAAAAAAGCCTTTTATAGCGGCATATACAGCTACAATGGTATAGAAGCTAAAGGCGTTCATAAAGCTATCATATAGCAGAAAGAAGATGGATAAGCTGTCGTCCCTGTGCGGGTCTTTAGAAGTTTTAGAGACTAACGCTTGAGTTGAGGTTGCTGGCATTTTCTTTCTAACAGGTAGCCTTCCAGTCCAAAGAAAGGAGTCATGTCAAATGCAAGATAACTACAGATTAAAGCACATGTTTGTGGGGGTAGACCTTCACAAGGCAACACACACAGCAGTCATGGTCAACTGTTGGGGAGATAAAATCGAGGAAATCACTATCGAGAACCGACCAGCAGACTTTGAAAAACTACTAAAGTTCGCTAAAAAGCATACGCCCAAAGGTATGACCCCTGTCTTTGGTTTGGAAGATGTGGGCGGACATGGCAGGTCACTAGCTGTTTACCTACTGGAAAAGAATCAGATAGTCAAGGAAGTCAATGCTTCATTGGCACATGACAGAAGAAAGAGTAACCCCATGTATCGTAAAAATGACAGTTGGGATGCCCAGTGTGTAGCGGATGTTTTAAAGGACAAAATGCTAGAGCTTCCAGATGCCAACCCACAAGATATCTACTGGACGATAAGTCAGTTGGTCAATAGAAGGGATGCTATAGTAAAGGCTCAGACTGCCCTCAAAAACCAGCTTCACGGTCAGCTAGAGCATAACTACCCCAGCTATAAAAAGTTCTTCTCAGACATTACAGGCAAATCAGCTTTAGCCCTTTGGGAAGGGTATCCGTCACCTAAGTCACTGGTGGGGGTAGAAGTTGAAGAACTGGCACAGTATCTAAGAGAAGCAAGCCGTAACGCATGTTCGACCAAGAAAGCAAAAGCCATACTGGAACTGGTTAAGGCAGATGGTGACACTACTAGAGATTATCAGGAAACAAGAGATTTTCTGATTCAGAGCCATGTGAGAGATATCCGCTTTAAACTAGAAGAACTGAGACTGATAGAAGCAGAACTGGCAAAACTCATGGCAACGCTGGAATATCAACTAGAGACCATGCCGGGCATTAGTACAGTGACAGCTTCACAGCTAGTATCACAAATTGGTGATATCAAACGCTTCTCTAACCATAACAAGCTGGCAAGATATGCGGGTATTGCTCCTGTGAATTTTAGTTCGGCGGGCAAGGGGAAAGACAGTAAGTCTAAGCTGGGCAACAGAGAGCTTCACGGCATTTTTTATAATATAGCTAAAGGGCAGATACAGATATCTAAAGGCAGTGGAAAAAAGAGAAATGAAATCTTTAGAGAGTATTATGAGCGTAAGATGGCGGAGGGCAAAACCTCTGGTCAAGCTATGGTCTGTGTTATGAGAAGGCTAGTCAACATCATATATGGCATGATGAAGAATAAGACAGCATATAGGCATCCAGTTATAAGTGAACCTATTCCAGCAAAAGCGGCATAGTGATATAATGGTGGTAACTGTAAAAAGTTACCGCTTTTCTTTTTAGTAGATTTTAAGATTACAGTTTAGGGGACGAGTAAAGCTAAGAATCTGTGGGGTAAATGGAGTGACTATGATAAAGTAACTATTGAGGGTCGTCAGTATGCTAAAATTGGAGATAAATACTACACTCGCCATGCAGTAGATAGAATGCAACCAAGTGGGATGAGATATACAGCTAAAGCGTCTGCAGATGGAGGAAAAGTAGGTGCATCACGTATAATTGATGTAGAGTCAGTAGATTACGGACGAAGCATTTCTCCTAACTATGTAGAAGATGCAATAACAAATGGTAAGCTAATAGATACACAAGTAGTAAATGGTGTTGAAAGGCAAATATGGCAATCAGGAACTGTAGAAGTAGTTACAGAGGGAGATATAATAATTACGATAATGACAAAATAATTGGAGGAATACAATGGAAGAACTTAAAATAGCCTGTACCAAATTTTTAAATAAGCAATATGGTGTAGAAGAACTGTCACGAACATTTGCGTGGATAGCAGTACCCACAGAGATTCAAGAATTAGTCTCTGATGCAGAAAGTAGGCTGGAACGCATTAGATTCTGTATTTCAGATGATAAACAGTATGAGGAAGGGTTAAAAATTGTGGAAGAAATATTGGCGAAGGTAAGTGAGTTAGAATAAAAGGTTTTGTATAAAGACTAACTACATAATTTACAGAGACTAACTACAAAACAATAATTAACCAAGGTGATGGAGAGACAATCAAGTCTTTTCATCACCTTTTAGTATTTTTAGGGACAAAATACTCACTGCATAAACTAAATACTGTAGTGAGTACAAAGAAAACTAAATCAAAAGGAATAGACCAGCATGTGAGAAATCTTGTTCTGGTCTTTCTTTTTGCCCATAAGGAAGGAGAATAAAAATGATTGAGATACTAAATGAATTTGAGAGACACCTCATAAGAGATGGTAAAAGACATAAGACCGTAGATAACTATGTTGGTGATGAACATCTAAGCAATTATACATCTCTCCAACTACACAACTGTTCGCATAACTACAGACTATTTTAGTGAGGTGATAATTGAAGGGCCAATACTTTAATTATAGATGGCTTTATTATACTTCAAAGTTTACAAATAACATAGAACTTGATAGTCGTAGTATTAATGATTATTATAAAATAAATATGATGTCGTTGAGGATGTTGAAAAGTGAGTATTTAAGGTAGTACAGCTGGTAAGATTATTCCCTTACTCACGACAAGGATTAAGTGGTAACAAAGATTAACCTAAATAGATATTTCAATAGACTAAGAATGCATACCTAAAATCCACATCACTAAGCTAATAGGGCAGGCTTTTTTTACTTTAAACCAAAAAATTAATTCTAAAATGATAAGGAGGTGAATAGACTATTCTGAATAAATGTTTAAAGGATGATAATAATGAAAAACATAGTAACATCAATTTACCAAAGCCAACAAAGGTCTATTGAAAGCATTTTAACCAGTAAAGCCTCAATTGTACAAAATAACAGAGGGTCATTGTTGCAAATACCAGGTATTTTATGTGATAAAAAAAATAACAATTGCCAAATGTATAAACTAAATTTTATGCCCAAAGCTAGCTTTGCTCGTACAACAACCTGTAGTGCTTTACAACTCCTAACCGATGTTCCTTATAGCTATAAAGGTGGGGAGCAGTTAATAACTTCGTTACTATGGACTAGTTCATTTAAAGATCACTTTATAGATGCTTTTGTTACTATAGTTTATAAAGAAAACGATTTGTTTACACTAAACAAAACCACTAATGCTTCGTTATTAATACCTGTACATAAAAAAGTTGAGCAATTTGATGTAGAGTTAACTTTGTTTAATTTTGGAGTATTACATGCCTATGCTAATGCTATAACAGATTTGTTAACTCAGCCTAATTTAGAACTTTGGGATGAGAGGTTTGCGGGGGTTATAACAATTAAGTAGCAAACGATTGTAGGCAATAATGATTTCTATATTATCTTAGTTAAATAAAATAAACAAAATATTAATAAAACACACGCTAAACTTGAAGGGTGTGTTTTATTAATAAATAGAAATATAACATTGTTAGTACAGTTTTATTGCACTAATCCTATAGCCTTTTGATATCTTGTTAAAGTTTGCTTTGCAACCTTACTAGCATTTTCAGCCCCTTGCTTTAAATACTTCATTAAATCACTGCTTTCTCTTAATGCATAAAAGCGTTTTTGAATGGGCTCTAGTAAGGCAATTACAGATTCAGCTGTGCTAATTTTTAACCTGCCATAACCTTCATCAGCTAACTCTTCCACAATTTGCTCTATACTTTTACCAGAGCAAATTGACTGAATTTCTAATAAATTGCTTACTCCTGCTTTATTTTCAGGGTCATAGCTAATTATATTATCTGAATCAGTTTTAGCCTTTTTAAACTTCTTTATGATAACATCAGGGCTATCTAGCAATAATATTTTAGCGGCCTCTATTGGGTCAGATTTACTCATTTTTTTAGTTGGCTCACGTAGAGACATTATTTTTCCACCGACTTTAGGTATAACAGGTTCAGGAACAACAAAAACTCCCTCTTGAATAATGTTATTAGCTCTAATGGCAATATTACGAGCTAGTTCCACGTGTTGTTTTTGGTCTTGACCTACCGGTACAATATCGGTATCGTAAAGTAAAATATCCGCAGCCATTAAAGCTGGGTAGGTAAATAAACCCGCAGTAACTGAGTTATTGCCTTTTTTCTTGTTTTCTATTTGTTGCTTTTTATCTTTAAATTGAGTCATTCTACTTAACTCTCCGTAGTAGCTCAAACACTGCAATAACCAAGCTAATTCGCTGTGTTCAGTTACATGAGACTGAATAAATAAATTAGCTTTATTAGGATCTACGCCAGCAGCTAAAAAAATAGCAGCTGCATCTAGTGTTCCTTTATGGAGCAACGAGGGCTCAGGCATTACTGTAAGGGCATGTAAATCAACTATGCAATAATAACAATCATGTTCGTTTTGGATATCTACAAATCTTTTAAGTGCTCCTAAATAGTTACCAAGTGTAAGATTACCAGTTGGTTGAATTCCAGAAAAAACTCTTTTCATAATATTACCTCCTTTAAAATAAAAAACTACCCAAATATCGGAACGGTTATACCCGCGTTGCCACCCGATTTTTGAGTACTACTTATAACTCAACTGCTCATATTAATAACGGTTTTACCGAGTCAACTTTTAATTGACTTACTCACAGGTCCAATTCACTTTGAGTTACTGTCTTTTCACCACTAACAGCTCGCTTTATATACTCAGCTACTTATCCTGATCATTGTATTAGTATATTAATTTATCTTATTTTGCCACAAAAAATATATTTAATCAAGAGCAGGAATTTAAAGTGTTTCATTGAATTAACACAAGACGACATTTGGGAGATAGAATATGAAATTTGTTATAGTAAACATGAATGCCGGTAGAGGGCGTTGTAAAGAGATTATGCCTAAAATAAAGCAGTACTATAAAAATAAAAATGAACAGCATATCATTGTTACAACAGAATACCCAGGGCATGCAACAGAATTAGCTGCTGATGCAGTAAAAAAAGGGGTCACTCATATAATTTCAGTTGGTGGTGATGGTACTCTTTTAGAGGTTATTCAGGATATATATGAAGAAGATGTTATAATAGGCGCTATTCCTGGTGGTACGGGAAATGACTTTGTCAGATCTTTAGGTTTTTCATTAGATATAGACGAATTTTTAGAGCAATTCGATAAAGCAGTAGAAAAGCCAGTTGATTTATGTATAGGAAGAGATATGGCATTTTTAACTCTAAGTGCTGTAGGTTTTGTTACAGATGTTTTAGTGCATGTAGAGAATAGTCGGAAAAGTTTTTTAAAAGGGTCTTTGGCTTTTGCAAACGCTGTATTCCAATCAATTAGAAAACTAAAAGCAAAAGAGTTAGAGCTCTATATTGATGGAAAATGGATAACGCGAAAAGCCGTTTTAGTAGGAGTAGTAAATGGACCATTTACTGGTGGAGGAATGAGGTTTGTTCCAGACGCAAAAATAGATGATGGCTTTTTTGATGTATTTATGGTTAAAGATATTGGCAAAATTGAACTTTTAAGAGTATTTCCAAAGGTTTATAAAGGAACCCATACTGATCACCCCGCTGTAGAGATTATAAGATGCAAAGAGGTGAAAATTAAAAGCAAAGAACCACTAACCATAAATTACGATGGAACAGTTGCTGGACAAACCCCTATGGATATTAAAATAGCAGAGCATAAATTACGAGTTTTAGCACCATTAAAGTAAAATAGTATAAGAGCATAAGTAGGTTAGCAAAACATAATAGCTAACCTTTTATTGCAATTATAAATACTTCGATTATAGTATTTTATGTTATGCTAAATAAATAAATAAGGAGGTTATTTAGTGAAAGAGTTAAATTATAGCTCAAACAAGTATTACAAGTACAATGAAATTATGTTACTGTTGCAGATGTGGCAAAATAAGTTTCCAAATGAATTTAGTTACGAAGTTATTGGTAAGAGTTATGAAAAGCGAGATATTTTTGCAGTAACAATTACAGCAAAAACAAATCAACAAGCCTGTGAGAAACCAGCCTATTATATTGATGCTAATCATCATGCTGGTGAGGTAACAGGAAGCTCAGTGGCACTATACACTATAAATTACCTACTTAATAATTACCAAAAAGATGAACGAGTATCAAGGCTACTTGAAAAGTACACATTTTATATTATTCCTCGTATTGCTGTAGATGGTTCAGAGCAATATTTAACAACGGCTCAGCTTTTAAGAAGCAGTGTTAAAGAATATAGTCCACGTGCTAATAAGGGAACAATTCTAAAAGACATGAACAACGATGGCTTAATTCTACAAATGCGCTTTAAGGCAAGCGATGGTTTGTATAAAAAAAGTGAAAAAGATGATAGGGTTATGATTCGTAGAGAGCCAGATGATATTTATGGAGAGTTTTATCATGTGCTACCTGAGGGTGAAATAGAAGACTACGATGGAGTTGAGTTAAGGAAAGTAAGGTCAAAAAATGCCTTAGACTTTAACAGGAACTATCCAATGAACTGGAAACCAGAGCATATTCAAGCTGGTGCAGGAGATTACCCTTTAAGTGAGCCCGAAACAAGATCTGTAGCTGATTTTATTTTAAATCACAAAAATATTGCTGGAATAATGTCTTATCATACAACTGGTGGCATGATATTAAGGCCATTTTGTACAGTACAAGACAAAAAAATGAATAAAGAAGATTTACAGGCATTTGAGATTATTGGAGATATAGGTGAACGATTAACAAGCTACCCATGTTGGTCAATATTTGAAAAATTCACCTTTAATAAAGATAATCCTTCTGTAGGTAGTTTTATGGATTTCACTTATGATTATTTAGGAATTACTACCTTTGCTACCGAGCTGTGGAATTTAAGAGCAAGGGCAGGCCTAGAGCCCTTTAGTCCAGAAAAATACAAAAAGCAGACAGCAAAAGAATTCGAGAAAGAGCAGTTGGCTTTACTAAAATATAGTGACGAAAAACATAATGGAGAATTATTTGTTGATTGGCAAGATTTTACACACCCTCAATTAGGGTTAGTTGAAATAGGAGGATTAAGGCCAAAGTTTGCGAGACAAAATCCACCAATAAGCTTGTTAACAGAAGAATGTCATAAAAATATGTTATTCACATTGTCTCATGCTGAGTCTATTGCAAGACTAGTTATAATAAATAGCCAAGTTATAAAAATTAGCGAAAACGTGTTTAAGGTAATAGTTGACTTTGCTAACGCGGGTTATTTGCCAACTAGTGGTAGTAAATTGGCTAGCAAAAATAATATTGCCAATAAAGTAGAGGCAATTCTTAGCGATAATGTAGACGTTGTAAAAGGTAAAAGAAAATGTGAGTTTAAACCGCTAAATGGCTTTAGTAAAAAGCGAGCTGAGTGGTTAATAAATTCAAAAGCAGGAACTGAAATAACTGTAACTATAAAGTCTCAAAGGGCTGGCGTTGTAACTAAAAAAATAGAACTAAAATAGGAGGTTTAGCAATGACAAAACTAGTATTTGATCCATCAAAGTATTATAAATATGATGAAATGGTAACCTTACTCAATCAATGGCACGAGCAGTATCCTAATTTAACTAAACTGTACTCTATAGGCAAAACCTATGAGCAACGTGAGATGTATATGTTAGAAATCACCAATAAAGCAACCGGTGAAGGTGATAATAAACCAGGTTACTATATTGATGGTAACTTCCATGCAGGTGAAGTTACAGGCTGTGCAGTTGCTATGTATACAATTAATCACATGCTTAATAACTACGGTAAAGAGCAAGATATGACTTATATTATAGATAATTTTGTAACATATATTTTACCTAGAGTAAGCTGTGATGGTGCTGAGATGTATTTAACTACGGCAATGATGTTAAGAAGTAGTACTAGACCATATCCGTTTAATGATAAAAAGCCTGGTTTGCACATAGAAGACCTAAATGGCGATGGTTATATAACTCAAATGAGAATTAAAGACCCTAATGGTTCATGGAAAATTAGTACTAAAGATGAACGTTTAATGATACCCCGTAAGCCCGATGATATAGTTGGAGATTTTTATAATCTATATAATGAGGGGTTAATTGAAAAGTTTGATGGTATAGAAATAAAACAAGCTACCTATTACGGCTTAGATATTAATCGCAATAGCCCTGTAAACTGGAAACCTGAGTTTGACCAAAAGGGTGCAGGACCCTATCCATTTAGTGAGCCAGAAACCAGAAATGTAGGAGAATTTATTTTAGCTCATAAAAACATTGCTGGCTTAATGTCTTACCACACCACATCTGGTGTTCATTTAAGACCAAGTGCTCAAGTACCAGATAGCAAAATGAACAAACAAGATGTTAAAATGTTTAATGATATAGGTGAAAGAGGTAAAGAATTTAGTGGTTACCCTCATGTAAACACTGTTGAGGGATTTGTGTCTTCGGCTCAAACTGGTATATTTATGGACTGGGCCTATGAAGTTGAGGGAATCTTATCTTGGTCAACTGAACTTTGGAACTTATTACAACGTGCAGGGGTAGAAATAAAAAGCTTTAGAGAGTATTTTAAAAATAGTGCTAAAAAGTTTATTGAAGAAGACGCCCTAAAAGTAATGCAGTGGAATGATAAAGAACTAAATGGGGAGGCATTTGTGCCATGGACTAAGTTTAATCATTCACAACTGGGTGAGGTTGAAATAGGTGGTTATAAAATGAAGTATTTCCGCCAAAACCCTCCTTGTAAGTTTTTAGAGCAAGAGTGTGACAAGAACATGAAATTTACTTTTGTGCATGTAAAGGCTTTACCTTTATTAGCTATTAGTAAAGTTGAGGCTACCTGTGTAAGTGATAATGTGTATAAAATAACAGCAGTAATAGAGAATAAAGGATATCAACCTACATCTGGTACCGGCATTGCCCAAAAAATGACTAAAATAGCAACTGTAAAAGCCAAATTAGAGTTACCAAAAGCTGCTTCTTTAGCTGGTGGAAAAAATGAATTAGATCTTGGTCATATGGATGGCTGGAGCAAGAAAAAAGCTGAATGGGTTGTATGTGCCAAAAAAGGCGATAAGATAATTGTATGTGCCAACTCAGATAGAGCAGGAAAAACAACGGTTGAAATTATGCTTTAACTTATCAAGTTAATTTGCTCTAATTGTATAAGATAACTATTATATTATTAAAACTGTAGATAGTCAGGAATTGAGTTTTTCAATTCTTGACTGTTTTTTGTTCTCTAGGATACCATCAAACACCTTATCCATGTATCCACAACGGAATCACTTCGTGATGATTATTACTTTGCTGTTAACTTAAACCATGAAATGCATTAACTTGCTATTTAAAAATGATTTTTTTATTTACCAACTGAGCCTATTGCTTTTTACTAATTTATTACCTATATTTAACATTTGCAAACTACAAAGCATAGAAAAAAAAGCATATCTATAAACTTAAATTTTTGTTATAATTATATGTATTAATAATTAATTATAAGGATAAAACTATTATGATTATAAGAAAAAAACTAAGTAATAAGGCTTATACATATATAGAATTATTAGGTGTTCTTGCAATTGTAATATTGGTAGTAACTCCATTATTATATATGATTAATAGTGTGTATGATAAATCCTTAAAATCGCATGCCCTAACTCAAGCCAATAATGTTATAGCTAGTATTATGGATAGAGCAACATTTGATGTAAAACATAATGGATATTTGGCTACCAGATTAGGTGAAATTAAAGAACAAGAATATACATACTATAATATCCCTCAGGGATATTTAGTTAGCTTAAACATATCTCAAAATAATAATCACTCAAACTTGTTTGAGATAAATATAGAATTAACCTTTAAAGATATAAATATTGAGTCTAAATCGTTGGTGTTATATGAATAAAAAGGGATTTACATATGTAGAAATGTTGGCGGTGCTTGCTATTTTGGTATTAGTAGTAACCTTAGTTAATGATAACTTTGTGTCGGGCTTAAAAACTTGGGTCACGGGTACAAAATTAACTGAAATTAAGCAATTTTTACGTTACGATATGCAAACATTATGTAATAATATAAGATTTGCTGTAGAGGTTAATTACCAAGAAAATGGCGTTACAAATGCAGTTATTGATGAAGTTAAGCTAACTAACTCACCAAATACCTATATAGAAGTAATCTTAGCTAGTGGTTATACTGCAAGATACTCTATTACATCAAGCAATGAACTATTACTCAATAATAATTCGCTAGCAGAACCTTTTACTGAAATAACTATTAGACGAGTTAATATTTTTAGCTACGGATCATTATATGAAATAACTATGAAAACAAGTAAACTTAATTATGAAAATATTCCTTCACTAAATTTAAAACAATTGGTGTTTGCACCCAATATTAAATCTTAAAGGGGGAGTATAAATGATAAAAAGAAATAAAGGCAGCATAATGATATGGGTAATAGTTGTGTTATTTACTATATCTTTATTATTAACTGCTTATGCCAAAATAGTATTTAACGATTATAATATTTCTTTAAGCATTTTTAGACAACATAGAGCATTACAAAACACTTATTCGGGCTTAGAAGTCGCAAAAGATTATTTTACAGTAAATGCTAATCAATTGTTAAATTATTATTTTACGTTTAATGAAAGTGAGTCAATAGAATTATACCCAGTTGGTGAATTGATTTCTTATACGAGTTTATTAAGTAACTATAATATAGATAAAATCTACTTAATTAAAAATAACAATGGAGAATTATTTATTTGCTGTAAAGCCCATTTTGCTAAAGCTACTGAGGAACTTAAACTAAAGGTAACTTACATTAATAATAATATATTTGGATATATAGAACAGATTAAATAGTATAAGTAGGGGAAAACATGAAACTTAAAAGACTAATAAAACAAATTAGTTTTAACAAGAAAAAAAGAGCAAAAAAGCAAAAGTTAGAACGAGTGGTAGCTATAGATATTGGAACCTTTGCTTTAAAATTGGTTGAAGTACAATTAAAACCAAAAACTATAGTAAAAAAACTGGTGTATTATCCGTGGCAAATTCAGTTTCCCCAAAAAGATGTTACTGAGATAATCTGTAGTGCAAACTTTCATAGAGAGATAATTGGTATTTTAGAATCTAATAATATTAAGTGTAAAAACATATTAGTTTTAGCTGCTAACAATAAGCTAGTTATGAGGCCAATGAGGTTTCCTCCTAATCTTAGTGATTCTGAAATTAAACAGCTTTTAAAATTACAGGTTGAAGAACATATTCCTTATAAACAAAACGAAGTGTATTATGATTACAGTGTAATGAGAAACAAAGATGAAACTCTAATTCACTTATATGCCTCTGAGAAAAACTATATTAATGAACTCATAAGTATTTTTAAAGGGCTAAAGAGAAGCATTAAATGTATTAATGTATCACCAATTGTTATGTATAACATTGCAAACAATAGTCGTGACCTACAGTTAAAAGAATTAGAGATCATTGTAACAGTTAATTTAGGAGCAAATTTAACTGAGCTATGTGTTTTTAAAAAAAATGAGCTTTTATTATATAGAACAATTCCCATAGCTGGTAATAAATTTACCAATGCCTTTGCTACTGATGAAACTACAGTTATGAATAAAGCTGAATACAGTAAGTGTGAAATAGGTTTGAGTAAAGCTATGCAAATGCAATCTGTTTTAGCAGTTCAAAATGAGTTATTTGATCAGCTTTGGAAATCAATACAGTATGTAATAGCTCGTAATAAACATTATAGTCTTAAAAAAGTATATTTAACTGGTGGTTCTGCAAACCTAAAAGGTTTAGTAGATAAATTTAGAAGATATATTGAAATTAAATATCAAGAGCCAGGTGAAACTAGGGTATTTGATGTTCAATTACTTAATCCATTTAATACAGTAGCTGTTGATGAAAATATTAATATTAAAGAGTTTAGCGGAATAACTTCTAGTTTTGCCTCTGTATTAGGACTAATTTGTGGAGATTTTTAGAATGAATAACATAAATTTATTGCCATCTAAATACAAAAATAAAAATATGTTTAAAAACATTGTGTATGTTTTAGTTGTTTTATTTTTAATAATAACTGGTATATTATTTAGCTTAATATATCAAGAGGGTCTTAAGCAGGAGTTACTTAATAGCAATTTAGCTATTATTAAAAATGAAATAAACTCTTTAAATGATTTAGTGGTACTAGCTGAAAGATTGCAAAAAATAAAAAAAGATACAAGTAGTTTAAAAAGTGCTTATCAACAAGGTAAGCTTTATGAGAGCAAAATACTTAACATTGTTGAAACAGTAATGCCTCAAAATATGAAGGTAAAAGCAATAAATATTAATAATGATGGTCAAGTTGAAATGTTAGGATGCATTGCTACTAGTTATGAAATGGTAGTTGAACTTCTTAAAAATATAAAAGACGTATCATTAATTCAAAACCTAAAAATATCATCCATTGTTAAGTCTAAAACAGCAGAGAGTGTTGAGGTAAAAGATTCTTTTCCTAAAAGAGGCTCAGAATATATTTCTATTGGAGATATCACAACAACTGATTTTTTTAAAGATAATTATGCTTTTTCAATTACTTTTTTAGTTAGAGTTGAAGCCCAACAGGTTACAAAGTAAGCAATGAAAGGTAATTAATAATGAAAATAAAGCTTAACAAATATATAGTATTAATACTTATTATTTTAGTTACCAGTGTTGCTCTAATTAGTGTTTATTTAAAGGTGTATTTACTTCTAAAAGATAAAAACAATGATTTAAATAAACAAATTCAAAATAGTACAGCTTACTTAGCTCAGCTAAGAACAATTGAAGGTAGTAAAAATCAATTTGAGGCAGAGTTGCATGAATACAAAAAATTAATGGAAAGATACCATTTGTATTATGAAGAGTATGGTACTTATACTAAGTTAATTGAGTTGTTTACAGATATTGAAAGGCGTTTGAGCTCAGAGATACTGAGCATATCAAAGGGTGAAAATGACATTAAATTAATTATGAATATTAAATATAGCTCTTTAAAAGATTTACTTACTGAGCTTGAAAGCATAGAGTTTTTTTATAAATGTAATAACCTAAAAATGAGCAAAACAGATACAACAGAATTTTCACTATCAGAGATTAATAATATACAAGAAAATAATTCAATTAATGATTTAACTGTTGAGATATCAGCAGTATTTTCAAAAGATTTAAACTACAGTATAGTATCAATAGACAGTGAAATAGAGCAACTTTTACTTGATTTAGGTTTTAAAGATGCTGTGGTATCACCATGAGAAATAAGGGATTTACTTTTTTTGAGTTGTTATTGGTTTTAGGATTAATAATAATAGTATCATCTATTGTCACAATTAACTCAGCTTGGTTAGTAAGCGAGAAAAACACTAGTGTAATTGCCAAACAATTGCAGTCTCACCTTAATTATATACAGCAAAAAGCAATAGCTGAAAATAAAACGTGGGTTATTGAGTTTATTCATACTAATGAAAAAGATGAGTATCACATTTACCCTGATGGGCAACAGCATAATCCAGTAGAGATTATTGTTATTACAAATAAACTGGTATTTTGGGGAAATAATAATGGTGAATATCTACCTCCAAACACGATAAAGTTCAACTATTTAGGTGCTCCACTAGCAGAAAAACTAGTTTTTGCTTTATGTAATAAAGATAATAAACAACTCTATTTATCAATAACACCTGTAACCGGTAGAGTGAAAATAACCAAAACAATCAACTAGCTAACCTGTTAGTTATTATATAAGAGCTTTCACCGTTTTTCTTTGTTTATAAAGGAGTATTAAAATGCAAGTTAAGTTTAAAGGTCAACAACTTTTAGTCAACAAAATAATATTTGTATCGCCAGATAAATCTATAACACACAGAGCAATAATATTAGGCAGTATAGCTAATGGGGTGAGCTTTGTACATAACTATTTAAACTCACAAGACTGTTTAGCAACCCTACAAGTTATGAGACAATTAGGCGTTGTTGTTGAGAAAACAGCCACAACATTAACTATTAATGGAAAAGGTTTAAATAGTTTAACTGAGCCTAATGATGTATTAAACAGTAAAAATTCGGGAACCACCATGCGTTTAGTATCAGGAATACTGGCAGCCCAACAATTTATGTCTGTTATAACAGGAGATTTTTCGTTAAATAATCGACCAATGAACAGAATTATTAGGCCATTAAATGAGATGGGTGCTAGAGTTCATGGTAAAGATAAAAATAAAAAGGCACCCCTATGTATTTTACCAACAAAAGGCTTAAAGGCAGGGGAGTTTAGTCCTAGTGTGGCTAGTGCACAAGTGAAATCATGTTTATTATTAGCAGGACTATATGCTAATGGTACAACAAAAATAAATGAAAAGGCCATTACCAGAAACCATACTGAAAACATGTTAAGAGCTATGGGTGCAACACTAAGTATTAGTGGAAAAACTATTAGTTTAAAAGGAAAACAAGAACTTAAGGCCATAAATATTAGTGTGCCAGGAGATTTTTCAACGGCCTCTTATTTTATAGCATTAGCATTATGCTCTAATAATTCTGAACTAACTATCAAAAACGTAGGCATAAATGATACTAGAATTGGTTTACTAAATGTATTGATACGAATGGGTGCTAAAATAGAAGTTTTTAATGAACATCTTAGTAATAATGAAAAAATTGCTGATCTTAAAATTTATAGCAGTAAATTACAACCTATAACAGTATTAAATACAGAAATAGCTACTTTAATTGATGAGGTTCCTTTATTAGCTGTTATAGCTTCACATATAGAAGGTATAACAGTAATAAAAGCAGTAGAGGAGTTAAAGAACAAAGAGAGTAATAGATTAATAGCTATTATAACTGAACTAAGTAAAATAGGAGTAAATATATATACAGAAAACAATGACCTTTATATAAATGGTAACGAATCATTAATAAATCAAAATAATATGTATACTTTTGAACATTACCATGACCACAGAATTGCAATGAGTATGGCTATATGTGCCTTAACTCATAGGCTTAAGGCACATATTAATAATGCTGAAATAGTGAATATATCCAGCCCAAGTTTTTGGCAGGCTTTACGTGATTTAGCTAGTATAACTATGGAGGTATATTAATATGAAAATACAAACCGCTACTTCTATGCCAAATATTTATGTTTTATTTGGGTATCCTATAAACTTTACCTTATCACCTATTATTCATAATGCCATATTTAGTAAAAGCAATGAAAACTGCATTTACTTTGCTCAACCAATAAAGGCAAATAAAATTAAGAGTGCTTTGCAGTCTATGAAGGACTTTAATTGGAAAGGTGCTAATGTAACTATACCCTATAAACAAAGTGTAATAGAGTTTTTAGATGTAATAGATGTTAGTGCAAAAAATATAGGTGCAGTTAATACTATTGTAAATGATAATAATAAATTAATCGGCTATAATACAGATTTTTTAGGATTTAAACATACCATACCTCAAGAATTAAACAAAGAAAAACCAATTATTTGTTTGGGTGCTGGCGGAGCCGCTTTGGCTATAGTAAGTGCCTTAGTGAATAATTTTAACCAAAATGTAAGTATAGAACAGAAACATTTTATTTAATAATGTTACTGAGCAGCATTTAAATAATAAAGAGCTTATTATAAACTGTACCCCAGTAGATTTTCCTTTACCTGAGCTAAACTACAATAACATATTAAAAAATGTTAATTGTGTATATGATTTAAGATATGGAATTAAAAATAATAAGTTTATACAGTTAGCAAAAAACAATGGCTCAAAATATATTTTTGATGGGTTACAAATGTTAATTTGGCAGGCTTTATATGCCCAAAAAATTTGGAAAGGTAGTTTGCCTAGTTATAATATAGTAGAAGAGGTCTTAAAAGAATGGCTATAGCACTTATTGGCTTTATGGGTAGTGGAAAAACTACAATAGCACAAGCTCTTGCTAGTGAATTGGGATATCAGTATATAGATACAGATAAAGAGATAGTTAAAAATCATGGAGAGATAACAAAAATATTTAATCAACATGGTGAAGAGTATTTTAGAGACCTAGAATCACAACAACTATACAGTATTAACTATCATAATAATATTGTTTTAGCTACTGGTGGAGGTATAGTGATAAAAGATTGTAATATGCAGTATTTAAAACAGAAGTTTAAAATTGTATGGCTTAAAGTAACATTAAATGATATTATTAAGCGGTTAAAAAATGACAAAACACGGCCATTATTTAATAGCAATGTACAGCAATTAAAAGAATTATTTAATAATCGTGAAATACTCTATGAGTTATATGCCGATTATATTGTAGAAAATAATGAACTAAGCAAAACAATAAGTATGGTGAAAAACTATGTGTGTAATACACTATCAAAATAATTGTTTAAACGATTTAGCAAATGTATTAAAAAACTATATTACAGAAAAACAAAGCATTTACATATTAAGTGATAATAATGTTAGTGCCTTGTATTTAAGTAAAATACTTAAAACACTTAAAAAGAGCTATAAAAGAGTTTATGTTTTTACTATTAAAGCTGGTGAACAAAGCAAAAGCCTAACTCAGTTTGAGGCTTTTACACGTTATTTAATTACCCATAATGCTCAGAGAAACTCAATAATAATTAATTTAGGTGGTGGAGTGGTAAGTGATTTAGGTGGTTTTGTGGCAGCGAGTTATATGCGTGGTATCAATTATATTAATATACCAACTACAATATTAGCCCAAATCGATGCATCTATAGGTGGTAAAACTGCAATTAATTTTCACAACACAAAAAATATAGTGGGGGCTTTTCACAAACCTCTGGCTGTTATTATAGATACTAGTTTTATTCAAACTTTACCTCAAAAAGAGCAACTTAGTGGCTGGGGTGAGCTTTTTAAGTACTTTGTGCTTACAGGCGATTTTGGAATTTCAGGGTCTATGCCTAAGATTAACTCTGATGATTATATAACAATAACACAACACTGTATTAATTATAAACAAAAGTTAGTTAAAGAGGACCTACATGATAAAGGTTTAAGACAAATACTTAACCTAGGCCACACAGCTGGACATGGCTTAGAAATCACTTATAAATTACCTCATGGAATAGCAGTAGCTGTTGGCATACTAGTGGCCACCGAAATATCCCGTAGTTTAAACCTTTGTACTAAAGAATTAAAACAAAATATATACTCGGTTTATAATAATATTTTTAGTAACATTCATTTGCCTGTAGCGGGTGAAATAAATAAACTATTTAATATAATTAAAAGCGATAAAAAGAAAACCAGCCATAATAGTTTAAACTTTATTTTACCAATTGCTTTAGGCAAGGTTATAATTAAAGAAGTTAAAGATGA
This sequence comes from Clostridium sp. 'deep sea', assembly GCF_014931565.1. NCBI lineage: Bacteria > Bacillati > Bacillota > Clostridia > Eubacteriales > Clostridiaceae > Clostridium > Clostridium sp. 'deep sea'. The sequence continues at coordinate 748,386 of NZ_CP063353.1, read as the reverse complement.
TATTTGGCAAAAACAAGTAGAACTTATGGTAAATAAATTACAGCCTAAGGAGATTAGTAATGAATAAAATACTAATAATAAATGGTCCAAATTTAAACCTACTAGGTAAAAGAGAACCACAAATATATGGCAGCTTAACATGGCATGATATCATGCAAAGTTTAAATGAGTTTGCCAATCAATATGATATAGAACTGGTAGATAAACAGTCTAACCATGAGGGTGTTATTATAGATGAACTACAAAATGCTGTAAAAGAGTTTAAATGTGTAATACTAAATGCAGGAGCATTTACTCACTACAGCTACGCTATTAGAGATGCTATAGCTATGATTAATATACCTGTAATAGAGGTGCATATGAGTAACATTCATGCTCGAGAAGAGTTTAGGCAAAAATCAGTAATAGCCCCTGTTTGTTATGGTCAAGTAGCTGGATTTAAGTCTCAAAGCTATTTATTAGCACTACAAGCAGGAATCAGTTTAATAAAGTCTAATAATAATAAAATGGGGGTGTAAATTTGAATAATATAGGAAATCGTATTAACAAACTACGTGATTTAATGAAAACACAAAATTTACAGTCAGTATTAGTTGTAAAGCCAGAAAATCGTTATTATATGAGCGGCTTTACTGGATCTAATGGATTTTTAGTTATTACCCAAAAATCTGCTAAGTTAATTACTGATTTTAGATATACAGAGCAAGCCACTGCTCAATGTCCAAATTACGAAGTAGTATTATATAAAAGAACAGATTTACATGAAATTATAAATCAGGCATTAGCAGATGAATCTTTAACTCAGCTAGGATTCGATAAAACATTTACTACATATGCAAGCTATTTAGCATATAAAGAAAAAATTGAGGCAGAGATAGTGCCTTATGAAAAGATAATTGAGAATATAAGACTAATTAAAGATGAAACTGAAATAAGAAATATGCAACAGGCTCAAACTATAGCAGAAGATGCCTTTAGCAAAGTGTTAAAAATGATTAAGTCCGGTATAACAGAGCTAGATGTAGCAGTAGAGCTCGAGTACAACATGAAAAAGCTGGGTGCAGAAAAAATATCATTTGCAACTATTGCTGCTTCTGGTAAACGATCTTCTTTACCACATGGTAGAGCTTCTCAAAAAGTAATAGAGCATGGTGATTTCATAACTTTTGATTTTGGGGCATACTACAATGGATATTGTAGTGATATGACTAGAACTATAGTTGTAGGAGAAGCAAGTGACAAACAACGTGAGATTTATGGTATAGTATTAAAGGCTCAATTAGCAGCTTTAAAAATGTGTAAACCAGGAGTTAATGGTAAAGACGTTGATAAAGTTGCCAGAGATATAATTACCCAAGCTGGCTATGGTGAAAACTTTGGTCATGGTTTAGGTCATGGAGTAGGAAAAATGGTACATGAAGGACCATCTCTAAGCCCACTTAGCCAAGACATTTTGCAACCAGGTCATGTTGTAACAGTAGAACCTGGTATTTATATTCCGGGCTGGGGTGGTGTTCGCATAGAGGATATGGTAATAATAACCGAAGACGGACACTTTAATTTTAACAAATTAAGCAAAGAACTAATCATCATTTAACTTAGGAGGACAACGTATGATTTCAACAAGTGATTTTAAAACTGGTTTAACAATTAGATTAGATAACTATGCTTATCAAATTATTGATTTTCAACATGTTAAACCCGGTAAAGGTGCTGCATTTGTAAGGGCTAAAATTAAAAATGTTAAAACAGGACAGGTTATAGAGAAAACATTTAGAGCTGGTGAAAAAATGCCTAAAGCTCATATTGAAAGAAAAAGAATGGAATATCTTTATAACGATGGGGATTTCTATAACTTTATGGATTCAGAAACATTTGAGCAAATCTCAATTAGCAAAGAAAACCTTGAGTCAGCTATTCCATACATGAAAGAAAACACGGAAATTCAAATTAAATTCTATGAAGGCGAAGTTATTGGTGTTGATTTACCATTAACAGTAGATTTAGAAATTATTGATACAGCCCCAGATGCTCGTGGAGATACAGCGAGTGGTGGTGGAAAGCCCGCAGTCTTAGAGACTGGTGCAGCAATTAATGTTCCTTTCTTTGTAAAAATTGGTGATGTTGTTAGAGTAAATACTAGTACTGGTGAGTATCAAACTCGCGTATAGGTGTTTAAAATGAGTAAAGGACTAGTGTTAGTTTATACTGGCAACGGCAAGGGTAAAACTACAGCTTCTTTAGGCCTTGGCTTTAGAGCTGCTGGTCAGGGTTTTAACGTATTCATGATTCAGTTTATGAAGGGACAAGGTAAAACAGGAGAGCTTAATTCAGTAGAGAAGTTTAACAACTTTACTATTGAGCAGGCTGGCAGACCTAACTTTGTTAACCAAGTTGCTCCCGACCCTATGGATGTAAATGCTGCTCGTGAAGGCTTTAAAAGAGCAACTGAAAAAGCTATGAGCGGCGAAATTGATGTATTAATTATGGATGAGATTAACGTTGCCATGAACTATGACTTAGTAGACATAGAGGATGTATTGCATTTCCTTAAAACCAAACCAGAGAAATTACATATTGTAATGACTGGCAGAGGTTTCCCTGAAGAATTGATAGACTATGTAGATATGGTAAGTGAAGTTAAAGAGATAAAACACCACTATAATAATGGTGTTCCAGCTACTAAAGGAATAGAATTTTAGGGAGATAAATAATGATTAAAAAAAATCTACTTGAAAAATTGCAAATTTTACAGAAGTTGAACGCAATATCTGGTCAAGAACAACCTGTTGTTAAGTTGCTAAAAGATGAAGTGAAGCCACTTGTAGATGATTTGAGAGTAGATAACCTGGGTAATCTAATTGCTGTTAAAAAAGGTTTAAGTACTGGGCCTTCATTAATGATAGCTGCCCATACCGATGAAATAGGATTAATAGTAAAAAGCATAGATAACTTAGGATTTATTCGTTTTAATAAAATTGGCGGCATGATAGATGCCTTAATGCCAGGACGTAAAGTAACTGTAAATGGTAACTTAGGTATTATTGGTGTTAAAGCTGGTCATGTTCAATTGCCAGAGGAAAAAAACAAAGTAGTAAGCTATAAAAAAATGTACATTGATGTTGGTGCTAACTCAAAACAAGAGGTTTTAGATATGGGCATTAACGTTGGTGATCCTATAACTCAAAAAAGCCAAATAGACTTTTTTGCCAATACCGATAAACTCTGTGGCAAGGCTTTAGATAACCGTTTAGGCTGTGCTATTTTATGGCAAATGTTAGAGGACTTAAAAGATGATCAACTAGCGGGTGATTTTTACGCCGTATTCTCTTCTCAAGAAGAGGTTGGTTTAAGAGGCGCTAAGGTTGCTACCTTTGGCATTAATCCAGATATAGCAATTGCTTTAGATACCGTACCAGCAGGGGATACTCCCGAGATAAATACCGAGGTCGAGTTAAATATTTACCTAGGTAAAGGGCCTGTAATACCCCTAACCAGTGGTGGTGGAGTAAGAGGTAATCTCTTACATCCAGGCATGAAAAAAATGCTTTTAGACACAGCTAAAGCACATAACTTGCCTGTACAAGCAGCCTTATTTTTAGGAGGAACTTCTGATATATCCTCAATGCATCTCGAGCGAGATGGAATACTAGCTGGGGCAGTAACAATCCCTCGCAGGTACTCTCATTCACCAGTAGAAATGATGGATATTAACGATGCAATTAATGGATATAAGCTGTTAATGGCAGTAGCTAGAGAGTTAGATAAACATGGAGATATAGGTTTTTTAGATTAGATGGTTAATACAGAACCACCCGAAAAGCGGGTGGTTTTTCTATAAGTAAAGCTGTATTACCTTTATTACTTTTAACTTTGTTTTTGTTTTGAATGTGTTTTTTAATGTTTCCAGATTGAAGTCCTACTGTATTTGATAAGTTCTCTCTTTCTATTACAAACTAAATGGTAGTAACTTGCTTTATCATTTCTAATATAACATGAATAGCTACTTTGTGTTTATTAATAAGTAAGAGATGTTCTTCTATTATTCCTATTCATTAATGTAACATTATTTAAACTATTTCTTAGGTTTTTTTCAAAAATACATAATTTTCATATTAGCATATTATTCAACTCATAAATAATTACTTGACCATTTTCTATTTAAAGAAATGGTTATTTTTTGATACTACACAAACTAGCAACCATAAAGAAGTGTATTATCAAAAAACTAAAAATAACACCCATCAATATAGATAAATATCAATAATAACATAAATAATACAATTGGCATAATAAAAGTATGTATATTAAAAATAAAGTTAAATGTAATATAATGAATAAATTCATTTTTATTTTAAAATTTAACATAAACACAACGACAAGGTAATAAAATAACAATGTAAATATAAATTAATTTAGAATAATTTTATAAAAAAAGAGAACCTTTACATTTTAAGTAATATAGATATAATGTTAGTTATTGTTAAACAAAAATTTAAGTATATAAAATTAACATTAAGGAGATAGGTATGGGCTGGTTAAAAAGCAGTAAACTAACAAAAGCTTTTTTGATTGTTACATTAGTTGTACAGATGATAACCTTAGCATACGCAAATGCTGATATTCAAACTTATGAGAGTAGTTTGAGTATTCCTCAAGGAATTGTTATTAATGCTAATCAAAAAAGTATTACTATTGAATGGCAGGCTGTAGAGAATGCTACAAGTTATGAAATATTTTTAGATGGAGAAATAATAAATAATGGAGACGAGTGTAGCTTTAATATTAATTTATTAGAGAATTTAGATAAAAAGCAACTTATTCTAAAAGTAAGGGCTCAAAATGATATTAATATAAGTGAGTGGACAGATGAACAACATATAGTTGTCTCAGATTATATAAAAATAGCAGAAAAAACAGATGAGATAGATGAAATAATAAATGAAGAAATAGAACAGGATGAAGATAATTTAGAAAGTGAAATAGAAAATACTGAGGAAAATAATCAAGAAGAAGACATCAAGAATGAACAAGAAATTGATAGTAATGTTAACGAAAACAATGAGGTAGTAGAAAAAAATAATGTAACACCGGCAAGTATTAGTGAGTTGAGTCAACCACAAAATTTACAAGTAATAAACCAAGAAGATGGTCTAAAAATAACATGGCAAGCAGTGGAGAATGCCCAATTATATGTGCTTACAATTAATGGAGCAGAGTATGAAACCACAGAGCCACAATACATATATAGCACAAATAAAGAATCTAATTACACAGTCACAGTAAAAGCAGTAGCAGGAGAATTAGAAAGTGAATTGAGTGATGAAGTTTCATATGTTACTAAACAACTAAGTAAGCCACAAAATTTACATGTAGAAGATCAAGATGATAGTTTAAAAATAACATGGCAAGCAGTGGAGAATGCCCAATCATATATGCTTACAATTAATGGAGCAGACTATGAAACAACTGAACCACAATACATATATAACTCAAATAATGAATCAAGTTACACAATCACAGTAAAAGCAGTAGCAGGGGAATTAGAAAGTGAATTGAGTGATGAAGTTTCATATGTTACTAAACAACTAAGTAAGCCACAAAATTTACAAGTAGAAAATCAAGAAGAGAGTTTAAAAATAACATGGCAAGCAGTGGTGAATGCCCAATCATATGTGCTTACAATTAATGGAGCAGAGTATGAAACCACAGAGCCACAATACATATATAGCACAAATAACGAATCGAATTACACAATCACAGTAAAAGCAGTAGCAGGAGAATTAGTAAGTGAATTGAGTGATGAGTTTAGTTATGTTACTAAGCAATTAAGCAAACCACAAAATTTACAAGTAGAAGATCAAGAAGGTAGTTTAAAAATAACGTGGCAAGCAGTGGAGGATGCTCAATCATATCTGCTTACAATTAATGGAGAAGAGTATGAAACCACAGAGCCACAATATATATATACCAAAAATAACGAATCTAATTACACAGTCACAGTAAAAGCAGTAGCAGGAGAATTAGAAAGTGAATTGAGTGATGAAGTTTCATATGTTACTAAACAACTAAGTAAGCCACAAAATTTACAAGTAGAAAATCAAGAAGATAGTTTAAAAATAACATGGCAAGCAGTGGTGAATGCCCAATCATATGTGCTTAGAATTAATGGAGCAGAGTATGAAACCACAGAGCCACAATACATATATAACTCAAATAATGAATCGAATTACACAATCACAGTAAAAGCAGTAGTAGGAGAATTAGAAAGTGATTTAAGTGATGAAGTTTCATATGTTACTAAACAACTAAGTAAGCCACAAAATTTACAAGTAGAAAATCAAGAAGATAGTTTAAAAATAACATGGCAAGCAGTGGTGAATGCCCAATCATATGTGCTTACAATTAATGGAGCAGAGTATGAAACCACAGAGCCACAATACATATATAACTCAAATAATGAATCGAATTACACAATCACAGTAAAAGCAGTAGCAGGAGAATTAGAAAGTGATTTAAGTGATGAACTTGTATATACACCTAAACAGAAAACCTTATATGAAGGAGAAGGTACTGCGGATAATCCTTACATTGTAGATAGTGTTGAAAAACTAACTGGAATTAGAAATGAACTTAGTGCTTGTTATCTCTTGGTTAGAGATATTGATTTGCATAGTATTACAAATTGGCAAGCAATTGGTTCACTAGAAAAGCCTTTTACAGGTCAATTTAAAGGTAATTATTTTAAAATTACAAACCTAAGTATTAATAGTGAACAAGATAATCAAGGCTTTTTTGGTTGTGTAGCTGAAAATGCTGTTATTAAAAATCTAGACATAGAAGTTAGCAGTAATAATATTCATGGAAATGACAGAGTAGGTGCTCTAGTAGGTTTTGTAAATCTTAATGAGGGGAAAATAGAAAATTGTAATGTAATTGGCAATGGTTTAGTTAGTGGTAATAACTATGTAGGTGCTTTATTTGGAGAGGTTAATAACACTAATGCCAATGCCTATATTGCTAATTGTTATGTAAGTGTTAAGGTAAATGCTAATCAATATGTGGGAGGATTAGCTGGTAGCTTTAAAAATGGTAGGATTAAGAATTGTGTAAGTACCTCAAGTGTAAGCGGAAGTGATTATGTTGGTGGATTACTAGGAGCATTTTTCCCTACTGACTCTATTCTAAGTGATATCTCTTATAACATTGTATTAGGAAGTTTAAATATTACAAATAGTCAAAGCCAAAATATCGGTTCACTAATAGGTTATGTTGAGGATAGTAGTAATTCTAAAAAAGCAATACGCTCTAACTATAGTACTATAGGTGTTCCGAGAAATTTAGCTAATGATGTACCGAGCTTTGATTATGGTAATAGCAGTATAAGTAATTTAGATATCTTTAACTGGGATTTTAGTTTAAAAGATTTTTTTAATAATTATAGTATTGAGATAGATCCATATTTAGCCCAACTATTGGGACTCGGTGATTCTAGTTTAGCTGAAATGATGGCTGGGGGTAGTGGAACGGTTAATGATCCCTACTTAATAAGCACCCCTAAACAATTGGCAAATATTAAATTTGATTTAAACGCTAACTATAAGTTATTAAATGATATAAATATGATTGATTACGGAGTATGGAAACCACTTGGATCATTATTGTCTCCTTTTACAGGCTCTCTTAATGGTAACCATTATACAATTAAAAACTTCACAGTTAAGAATGTTATGGCTATTCGGGCTGGCTTATTTTCATCTTTAGGTACAGGATGTAAAATAAAAGATTTAAGAATTGAGCTAAGTAATGAAGGTGTAAATGGCTTAAACGAGGTAGGAGCCTTAGCTGGTGCTATAACTGCTTCTACAGCTACAATAAGAAATGTATCAATTATAGGTGGCTCTATTACAGGAATTAGCGATGTTGGGGGGCTATTTGGTAAAGCTGAGTTTAATAATAGTGAAAATTGCTTAATAGAAAACTGTTATAGTACCGCAACTATTAACTCTAATTACGATTTAAAGCTATACAACATTGGAGGCTTAATAGGTAGCCTAAAGAATGGTACTGTTAGCAAGTGTTATGCCAATAGTACCGTACAAGGTAAAAGATGTGTAGGAGGGCTTATAGGTACGGCTTCAAGTACTTACAATAATTCTTTTACTGTTATAAACTGTTTTGCAACAGGTGATTTGTTAGCTGCCGATTCATTTTTTGGTGCTTATGCTGGAGGACTAATTGGTAAAGTAAATAGTAAAAATAGCTCAAAAATTCAAAACTCATACGCATCTGTAAGTATTAATAGCTCTAAAAAACAAGCTAATGGTTTAGTAGGTTGTATAGAAAAAAACAACTTATCTGTTTTAGATAGTTATTTTAATTCAACCATTAACTCAAATTTTGAGACAAATTCCTATAACAAAGGGCTAACAGAAACAGAAATGATGGAGATTAATTCTTATAGTAATTGGAGCATGAGTGAAAATAATAATGCAGATACTGTTTGGCTTATTAACCAAAATAACTCTTTGCCATGGCTAAGCACTATGGTAAATCCATATAATTCTGTTGGCGACATACCTGTTACTGGTATAAATATTATTAATAAAAATATTACTCTGCAATTAAAACAAGGTACTGAAGTTTATGAATATTTAAATGTTGAAATAGTACCTCACAATGCCTCAAATAAGCAGCTAAAATATATATCAAGTGACTCAAGTGTGGTTACCGTAGATGAAAATGGAAAAGTAGTGGCAGTATCATTAGGAACAGCTACCATAACAGCTACTTCTAACGATGGTACTTTTAAAGACACCTGTCAGGTAACAATACTTAAAGACTCTTCCATGTACGCTGGTGAAGGTACTAAAGAGAATCCTTATCTTATAGATTCTGTAGAAAAACTGATAAGGGTTAAAGATAACCTTCAGGCTAGTTATAAAGTAATAAATGATCTCGATTTAAGCGGCTATAAATGGTTAGCTTTAGGAGACGTGAAGGAACCATTTACAGGAACCTTTAATGGTGGAAATTTTACTATCTCAAATTTAACTATTAATAGTTTGCGCAACAATCAAGGTCTTTTTGGTTGTATTGCAGACAATGCAGAGGTAATAAATACTAAAATTTCAATAAGTGAAACAGGTGTAAAAGCTTTAGATAGAGTTGGAGCTTTAGCAGGTTATGTTTCATTAAATCAAGGTAGTATTAATAACTGTTGTGTTACAGGAAAAGGTAAGATTAGAGGTAGCTCTTATGTAGGGGGACTGATTGGGCAGATAAACAATAAAAGTCAAAATGCTACAATCTCTAATTGTTATGCAGAGATAAATGTAAATGCGATATTAAACCATGCAGGTGGTTTTACAGGTAGTTTTAATAACGGTGTAATAAAAAATTCATATAGTAATGGTTTTGTTGAGGCTTATGACTATGTTGGGGGCTTTATTGGTTCTAGCTTTGTTAAAGGTAGTATTGAAAGTACCATATATAACATATCTGTTTATGGTAGTGTTAATGCTCGCAATTTGTTAGCTAGCACCTTTATAGGAACTGTAGTTGGCTATATTGATGAAGTAGATAACGCAAAGTTTAATATAACAAAAGCTATTTGTGCAGTTCAATTACCTAATGAAGATTACAATTATTTAAAATCAGGTTTAGTATGTGGTAATAGCAATTCAGAAAAATACATAAATATGCAAGATTTATATATAGATGGTATTGTAGCAGGTGTTGAAGCACAAAACAGTGTAGAGGTACAAGTTTCTAAACTAACCATAGAAATGGTAAAACAAGAGAACTTAAAAGGGTTAGACTTCGAAAATACTTGGGCTATAGATGAAGGTTTGTCATATCCATATTTGCAGAGCTTAAAAAAGCCAAATGTTAAGCCAAATATAAATAACATTATGGCAGGAGGATTAGGCACTTTGCAAGACCCCTATCTTATTAGTAATGCTAAACATCTATCTAATATAAGGTACAGCTTGAAGGCAAACTATGCCTTACAAAAAGATATTGATTTGCCGGATAATCACTGGTGGGCAATCGCAACCCAAAATGCCCCATTTACAGGTAGTTTAAATGGAAATAATTATACAGTTAGTAACCTTTCAATCTCTGCAAACTTTAATAGTAATATAGGACTATTTGCAGCATTGGGAGATAATTGTAATATTTATAATTTAAAAATTAACATAGGTGGTAACGGTGTCACAGGACTAAATCAAGTTGGTGGATTAGCGGGTTATGTAAAAGCAGCTAATGCTAAGATAATAAATGTTTCAATTTCGGGTGGAAATATTGCTGGACTTGACAATGTTGGAGGGTTATTTGGTTATGTTAACTTTACTAATAATAATTGCCTTATAAAAAACTGTTTCAATAAAGCAAATATTAACTTCAACAAAATCTTTTTAGGCAGTAGGGTTGGTGGCTTAATTGGCTATTTAAAAAATGGCAAAATTGAAAACTGTTATGCCTCGGGTATTGTAAGGGCGAGTAATCAAGTCGGTGGACTTATAGGTAAAGTAACAGCCTCTAGTGGCTCAAGTTTTGCTATTAAAAATTCTTTTGCAGTTGGCGAGGTAGTTGCTTTTAACTTTATGTTTAAAGACTATGCTGGAGGTTTTATTGGCATGGTTTGTAATGAAAGTTCAAGTGATTGTAGCATAAGTAATTCTTATGCTTCCAGTGATGTTATTTATGCTAACAATGAAGCAAATGGTTTTATTGGTTATGTAGATAGAGCGATAAATGTTGATGATTGTTATTTTAATACCGATATCAATAAGCATTTTTATGAGAACAAGTATAATAAGCCAATAAGTGCTGAAAATCTTAAACAGCTAAGTACATTTAATAATTGGGATATAGCTGAAAACCATAGTTATGCTCATACTTGGAATATTATAAGTGGCTTTACCTACCCCTGGTTAAGTAGCCTAGATAAACCTAGTTGGTTAGGTAGTAGTGAATATATTATGGTTAAATCTGTAAGCTTTAACTGTGATTCATATACCTTAAAACTACAAGACGGACAAACTGTTAAGCAACAACTTGAGCTGAATATTAATCCTAACGATGCAACTAATAAATTAGTAGAATATACCAGTTCGAATGAACAGGTAGCAACTGTAGATAAACATGGCAACATAACTGCTGTAGGATTAGGTGAGGCCATAATAACTGTTAAAACAGCAGATGGTGACTTTACAGATACTTGTAGTGTAATTGTAATAAATAGTGATATACCACAAATACCTCAGGGTGTAAAAGCAATTAATAAACACAATAGTATAGAACTTAATTGGAACCTAGTACTAGGTGCAACAAGTTATGAAATTAAAATAAATGATAATTTGGTTGAAGTAGACGACTCAAAATATATTTTTAACAATCCACAGCTAAATAATAAGTATTCATTTAAAGTTAGAGCGATAAATGAATGTGGTACAAGTGAATGGAGTGAACCAATAACAAAGGTTTTTGCTGAAGTTGTTGAATTAACACCACCTCAAAATATTGTATTAACACCGTATAGAACAAAAATACAATTAGCTTGGTGTGCTGTAGAAAATGCCACAATGTATGAAGTAGAGAACTATGGTACGGTTGTTTATTGTGGTTGTAATACTGATTTTGTAATGAATGATTTAACCCCAAATACCCAGTATGCTTTTAAAATTAGAGCAAAAAATGAGGACACAGAGAGTTTTTGGAGTAATGTTTATGCCCAAAAAACATTAACAGATATTCCTAAAAATATTAATGTAACAGCAACGGATAATCAACTAAAAATAAACTGGGATACTGTTTCAGGTGCTTCAGCATATGATCTTGAAGTAGATGGTGTAATACAAGAAGTAATTGCAAATGAGTTTGTACATAACTCAGTGACTCCAGGCTCAGTGCATAGCTATAGAGTAAGGTCAAAAAGTAATTTAGGAGCAAGCGATTGGAGCAGTCTTATTTCAAACAGTGCAATGTTATCAAAACCAACTAACTTTAAAGCTACTGCTAAAGCAAACTATATAAACTTAAGCTGGGATAAGGTAGCAGAAGCAACTCAGTACGAAATAGAAATTGATGGAGAAATAATTAAAACAGCTGAACTAACTTATAAACATGAAAATTTGGTTGCAAACAGTGTTCATAGTTACTGTGTAAGGGCTGTAAATATAAACTGCACTGGTATATGGAGTGATAAAATCCACACTACTGCCTTAGTGCAAGGAGAACTTGTGTTAGAAGCATTTAGAACAACAAACTATATACAGGTATCATGGAATAAATTAACTGGCGCTACTCACTACGAAATAGAAGTAGATGGACAAGTTATTAATGTGGGTGATAGTGACTACTATGACCATAAACACTTAGCAGCAAACACCTCACATACATATCGAGTTAGGGCCTGCAATGCAGGTGGAAGTACAGCTTGGAGTGGTTACTTAACAGCTAAAACTAAGAGAGATATAAATCTTGTTCTTAGTTCTAAAGCAACAAGTACTACAGTAGACTTAAGCTGGAGCGAAGTAAATGGGGCAAGTTACAAAGTACTAATAGATGGTAAGTGGAAATCTGTAGGTACAAAAACCTCCTATACAGATAAAAACTTAGAGCCAAATAACCTTTATATATATAGAGTTAAAGCCATAGTAAATGGCGACAGTACTACCGAAACAATTAAACAATTTACAATGGTAGATATCCCTAAGAATATTGTAAATAAACCTACAGTTAATGAAATATTAATTAGTTTTAACCCTGTAGAAGATGCCTTAGGATATGAAATTGAAGTAGATGGAAACATTATAAATATTAATAATGAAGTAAAGTATAAACATGAAAGATTATTACCTAATACTTGGCATGAGTATAGAGTAAGGGCTTACAACAGTAGAGGAAAAGGTGACTGGTCGGAGCTTATAAAGGTTATGACAGTACCAAGTATAGATGTTAATTTAGTGTTCACTGAAGTAACTACCAGTTCAATATCCCTAGAATGGGATAAAAAAGAAGAGATAAAAGCCTTTGATATTGAGGTAGATGGTAAAATTTTTGAGAATCTTACCGAAGCTAAGTATTTACATGAAGGGCTAGATTCAAATACTATTCATCAGTATAGAGTAAGAGTGAAAAATGAAACTGCTATTAGTGAGTGGACTGAAATATACGAAAAGGCAACTATTCCTGAACTTACCCTTAATGTAGGTGAAGGCAAACAAATTAACTTTGTAATGGTTATACCTTATTTAAAAGATACAAATGAACGTAAAATAACATTTACCTATGATGTAAAAGAGATTGAAATAGTTGATTTATGTGCCATAACACCAGAGATTGAAACAGAGGTTGGAGATATTAAGGGCACAAATCTTAGTGTTGTTTCATACAAGCCGGGTGAAATAGTGTTTTTAGCAAAAAATGTTACTAAAACATTAGTAAATAGTATTAAGTTATTAGCTAATAGTAGTAATGATAGCAAAGTAACTTATTGTGTAGAGTAAATATATAATAGTTTCCATAATATTTAGAGAGGATAAAGAATAGAACTACAGCCTTAAAAGCTTAACATAGTTAATAAGGCTGGATGTTCTTATCTTTCATTGTAAAGTTATTAGGAGAAATTAAATGAAAAACATAAAAAAAATAATAGGCTTCTTTTTAATTGCTTTTTTATTAATTAGTACTATCCAACTACAGCCAGCTTATGCAAAAAGTCGTATAGAAATAGTATTTATTATCGACCAATCAGGAAGTATGGGTGATGATATTAATAATGTTAAACGTAATATTGGTAATTTTGTAGATTTAATGGTAGCTCAAGGTATTGATTATAGACTGGGCTTAATAACTTATGAGACACATTGCAAAAAATATAATTTAACTAGTAGTGTAAATACATTTAGAAACAATTTAAGTAATGTTAATACATTTGGTGGCACAGAGAATGGCCTAGATGCAATAATGACAGCAATTAATAGCTATACCTTTTATGAGAATGCAGCCAAATATTTTATTATCATTGGAGACGAGCCTATAACTAGTAGACATGGCTATAGTCACAAATCAGTTAGTAATATCTTAAATAATAAAGATATAACTTTAACAGGTATAGGACATAGTACTTTTAATTATTTAGTAAATGCAACAGATGGTTTAAAACTAGATTTAGGTGGATCATTCTCAAATCAACTAACAACAATTTTTGAAGACATACAGAAAATACCGATAATTGACATTCTTAAACCACTAAATAACCAATGGGTACCAGGAACAAAAGGTTTTAATCCCAGAATTAAAGTAACTGACCCCGATAGTGATACATTAACAATTAAGTGCTTTATAGATAATGCTACAACACCTCATTATGAGGTAGATGTGCCTAATACTAAAACTGCAATTGTTGTAGATATCCAGCAAATTGATTTAGCACAACTCAGCGAAGGTAACCATAAATTAAAGTTTACAGTTTATGACCAATGCGATACAGTGCAAGATATTGTGAATTTTAAAATAGATAAAACAGGACCCCAAATTAATATTAGCCAAACAAATACTACTGAAAATAGCATAAACTTAACCATGACAGCCCAAGATAATGGCTCTGGTTTGGCAGCTAAACCCTATAAAATAAATATAGATGATAACGCAGCAGTATTTACAAATAACAATCAAGCCACAAAAACTAACTTACTGCCCAACACAGGCTATAACGTGGTGTTAGAGGCGATAGATAATGCCTCTAATATTAGCACCTTACAGAAAACAATATATACAGCAGCAGAAAAACCAGTTTTAGATATTGATACAGTTAGCAAAGATACTTTAAGTATAGTTGTTAAAGATAATAATCCATCTGTTACAGAGTACCTTGTTAAAGTTAATAATCAGTATTTAGCTAATGATGGTAGCTTAACAAACAATGAATCGTGGATTACCTTTATCAATAAGAGCAAAACCATAAAAGGATTGCAGCAAAATAAAGCCTATACTATTGTTGCCAAAGCAAAAAACCATAATGGTGAAATAACACCATTAAGTAGGGCTATAAACATAACAACATTAGCTGAACCACCAGCTTTTACAGACCACGAAAAAACTCAAGAGAGCATTACATTGTATTGGAATAAAATAACTGGGGCTCAATTTTATGAAATTAAAGATGCTAATGGTATTACAAACATTAACCCAAATAATAACACACATACTTTTAGTGGTCTTGAGGCAAACACACCCTATAGCTTTTGGATAAGAACAGTTAACTCAAGTGGAGCAGGCAATTGGAGTGAGGTTATAAATATCTCAACATTACCATACCCACCAACTAAGGTCGAGAACATAACAGTAACTGACTATAGTCAAACTAGTATGCAGTTAACTTGGAGCTCTGCCACTAGGGCAACATATTATGAGGTTAAAATAGATGAACAAGAGCCTATTGTTTGTAATGATACAAGTATAACTATAAACGACTTAGTTCCAGAAACAGAGTATCAGGTTACTGTAAGAGCTATAAACATAGGAGGTAAAGGTGAATACAGTGATGTTTTAATTCAATCAACATTACCTAATCCACCAGCAGTACCTCAAAACTTAACTACCCAAATAACCAAAAATAGTGTTTTCCTTACTTGGACACCAGTAGAAAAAGCAGAAGGATATTATATAAAAATAGATGGTAGTACTAAAATTGATGTTGGCACAGAAACATCTTACCTGCATGAGGGTTTAGAACCCATTAGTGGACACAGTTATCAGGTAAAAGCTACTAGAGCAAACGGAAAAGTAGAGGGAGACTGGAGTGAGCAAGTAGATGTAACTACTCATCCCGAAAAACCCATTGCTCCCAAAAACATATTAACAACATCAGATACAGAGTCCATTACTGTAACGTGGTATGATGTACCTTATGCCGAAAAATACTATGTATGTATTGATGATAATGTTATCAAAGAAATAAAAGGAACAATGTTTATTCATAAAAATATAAAGCCAGATGAAGAACATAGCTACAAACTACAGGCCGAAAATATAACTGGCAAAAGTGAGTGGTCGAATCCAGTTAGCAGTAGAACGCTGCCTGTAGAAGATGAAAACGAAACAATTTCTTTAACAAATGTAATGGCTGTGGTAACAAATGACTCTATAAATATATCTTGGGATACAGTTGCCTATAAAGCTGAATACGAAATAGAGGTAGATGGAGTTTTACAAGACATAGGAACAGATACCTCATTTGAGCATTTAGCACTAACTCAAAATGAATATCATACCTATAAAATAAGGGTTAAGTCACTTAATAATAGCTCTAAATGGTGTGGTGTACTTTCATTGTCAACATTACCTGATCCACCAGAAACACCAAAAAACGTAGAGGCAATAGCTACTTATAATAGTATAGAGCTTAAATGGGATAAAGTTAATAGTGCAGAAGCTTATGAAATTGAAATCGATGGTAATTCAATTATAGCTACTGAGCTAAATAAATATATACATACTCCTTTAGAACCAGGAACATCACATATTTACCGAGTAAGGTCTAAGGGACAAGCTGGTATCACAGCTTGGAGCAGTGCTGTCATAATAAGCACCGAGAATCCTAATTACCTAATAAATTGTGAACAAGGTGAAACATTTGAGCTGTCTATTATTGTAGATAATGTACAAGACTTTGGTGATATAACATTTAATATGGAGTACGATACTGCAGAGCTTGAAATTGTAGATTTATGTGGTTTTACACCTCAAAAAGATACAGAATCAGGCCCAATTAAAAATACTAACTTAATTGTAACTAAACAAGATTCACAAGTGTCCATAAAAGTAAATAAAAATATAATTCCGGGTAAATCATGGTCTGGTGAAATAACTACAATAGTATTTAAACCAAAAATAACAGGACAGGCCACCATAAACTTAAATATAAAAGAGAAGTAAGAGGAGAAAATAATGGCTAAAGAAAAACGAAGTATTTTACCTAAAATTTTAGCTTTAATTATTGTTTTTACAATGGTCTTTTCTGCTGTAGCTATGTCTTTAGGTACTAAACATAGCTTAACTAAACGCAAGCTTACAGAAGAAGATATAAAAATAGCAGCAGAAATAGCTAATATGACAGGTGCAGATATAGAAGACATTAAAAAATTAAGAGAATATGGTCAAGATTTTAATACAATTCTCAAAACTTTTAAAGGTGACGAACAAGCTGAAAGTTTATTGTATGCTAATAAAAACTATTTGGCTATGGGGTTTAAACAAGATGAAATCTCTGAGGTAAAGTTATTAGTTAACAGAGCAGTATATCAGCTCGAAGAATTAACCTCGGACTTGGATAATACAATAATACCTGAGCCAAATCCTGTTGTAGATATTTTTAATAAAGAAGAAGACCTAACGCCTTTTAAAGAATTACTAAGTGAATTTAAAATAGATAGTGCCATAGAACTAATCTTAAAGCTTAAACAAGATTTTAACAACATAGAAGAAGCCTTAAATGAATACCTGTATTCATTACAGCTTAATATAGATTTAAAACTATACTTAAAAGATAAAGAAAAATATCAAGAGCAAAAAAGCGAAAAACAACTATTATTTGTAGGCAAAGAGCGCATTACTTTAGCTTTAATTGAGGAAAAATTATTAATAAAACTACAAGAGCAAAACGAAAAGCAGTTTAGTAATGCAACAGAAAAAGAAAATATTAATAGTGATAAACAAACAGAAAATAATAATCCTGAGGTACCACTTGTTACTGTGCCTACACCAAATAGTGTGAAACCTCTAAATCCAAAAGATGAATTAAATAAAGAGATATCAACAATTAACCCCATGAATGAGAAAGGCAGATAAACATGAACAAAAAAATAAAATTTATAACTAGTGTATTGTTACTTTGCATAGCGATGCAAGGGGTTGTATATGCATTACCTTCGGATAACATTGTAAACTTAGTAAAAGAAAAAACTACAATTGAGAAAAAAAGCATAGACTTAAAAACTTTTATAGCTACTTACAGTATTCAAGATAAATTTGTTACTGAAATTAATAGATTAATAGAAGAGGGTTATCAACTTTGCAATATTCAAATTGTTTATAGCTTTTTAAACGATAAATATGGCAAAATGGCTAGCCTAGAGCAATTACTTAAAAGCCATAAAGAAGAGTCATCATGGTCAAAGATTTTTCAAGAATACACAAAAAATAATCCTGAATTTACTCCAAGAACATTCGACTTTAAAAAGCTACACCAATTAATGAGTAGTTCACTTATAACTACAGATGACATAATGATTGCTGACAGAATATCATTTGTAACAGAAGAAGATTTTTTTACTATACTAATGAGAAAAGTTGAAGGGGAGAGTTTTAAAACAATTAATGAAGAGTATGAAATCCTAAATAGTCAAGAGACTCTACTCAAAATTCAAATAACAAATGAGCAAATAGCTTATTACATAAAAAAGTATAGTATTAATCAAGACCAAGTTATTGAGGCATTTGTGTTAGCTAATAAGTTTAATGTAAAACCTTTAGAAGTAATAAAAATGATTTGTAATGGAGATACCCACGAGAAAATATACGCTAATATCTTACAAAAACTATATAACTAAATACATTAACATAGCATTAGGGGAGAAAAAGATGATTAAATTAAAGAAAATATCATTTGGACTAATAGTCCTTTTAATGATATTAACAATAAATACTACATTTGCTAAAGCAGAATCACCACAAGAGTCACTTGAGGGTTATTTAAACAATTTAGTAGGCCCTAGTAAACTGTATAATACTAGTTTATCACCTGTATTTTTAAGAAACAACTATACAGATGAATACATTAACCCCAGAAGTGGAGATTTAACTATTACTCAAACAGACTATTATTTACCCGGTAGAAATGGCTTAGATGTAGAAATAAAAAGAATTTATAAAAGTGGAACATCTAACGTTCAAAACATGAATGTTAAGTATGTTAATGGTGCTTGGGTAGACTATGTTGAGTATGATGCTAAAACAGTTTCTTTTTATGAAAAACGTTATAACTTAGGTATAGGTACCAGATTTTCTTTTCCGACAATGGAAATAAAAGAAACGAATCAAGGTTATAAACACATGTATCTACATACCGAGGCTGGCGATGTATATAGCCTTAATCCAGTTTTAAGAGATGCAGTACTTACTTATGTGCCAGCTGCTCAAACAGTTAAAGATGTATACTTACGTGAATCTACCCATTTTAATAATGGACAGAGTGATGGTATATCTAAATATGTAATGACAAATAAAGCCGGCAAAAATACCTACTTTGCTAAAGATGGGAGAATATTAGGTATTGTAGATAGATACGGTAATACAATTCAGTTTAAATATACTACCCTAACTTACAAAGTAGATAATACTAAAATTACCAAAAGACTAATTTCAGAAATAATTGATACAGTTGGTCGCAAAATTAAAATTGAGTATTCAGATGATGCAAACTATAAGGTAGGGGCTAAAGAAAACCCTACTTATAATCTGCACAATAGCTATACCGCTTATCAAAATCCAAATAACATTGACTCTGGTAATTTAAAAAATAAATTTAAAGTTACAATTACTTTACCTAATAATAAACATATTATTTACCATAAATCAGCGGTATTAGTGAGTAATAGCAAACATGTAATAAGAACAAGGTTACAAAGCGTAATAGATATGGATAATCAACCAAAATACCATTTTTGGTATGAGCAACCCGATTTAGGCTTTACCTTTACCAATGCTAATAACTATTCAGCCTACAATAAGTATGAAAACCTAGTACAAATAGATTACTGTAAACAGAACAGAATTAAAAGATATACCTACAACTCTTATACAAAAGAGCTTAGTCAGGGTAGTATGCAGTACCGTAAAATATATAGAGCAGAAGAGTTAATAAAAAAAGATTTTAACTATAATAACACTGACTTTTTAAATAGCTTTATTACAGAGGTTAAAGATAAAACTCAGTATAGCTATAATAATGAGCCAGACGGTTATGGTACAGAAGGATACAATAATAATGACTATACTTACTTAAAAGATAGCTTTAAATATTCTACAGAAGTAAAAGATATTAATGGTAGTACAAATACCTATACTTATGATGGGCTTCATCAGCTAATAAACTCTGTAAAAGAGGGAGACAATCACAAACAAGTTGCCACCTCTGAGTATGATGAAATGAAGCTGGTTAAGAAAAAGCAAAATACCATTTACAACAAAAAAAATGGCGTTATAACTGGTGAGCCAGCAAATAAAGTAGAGAATTATAGATACGATACTTATGGTAACTTACTTAACTACACAGGTCCATTAGCAGATAGAGATGAGCAGGGTTATCCAGTAGATGATAAACATACAATTACTTACGCTTATGACTATAAAAAATATCATGTATTAAAATTAAAAACATTTAATCAAAACGAAAATAGTATTTGCCAAACAGTTTTTAACATTGATTCAAACGGTAATATAATATCTAAAAAACAAATTAATAACACAAATAATAATAAAAATATAGTCACTGAGTACCAGTATGATACTTACGGTAATTTAGTAAATAGCACTGTTAAAAACACAACTGAAAATAGTATCAAAAAATATGTTTACTCAACAGACATAAATGGTGTAGACCATAAAGGAGCTTATTTAACAAAAGAAATTGCCACTGTTAATGGCGCTGAAATAGAGAAAAACTTTGCCTATAACTTTAAAACAGGAAACCTAATTAAAGAGATAGATGGCAATGGTAACTATACAGCTTATGAATATGATGATGTAGAAAGGCTTATTAAAACAAAACAAACAAATAACACACAATTACAATATAATTATATAGATAATAAAACTGAAAATAGAAAAATTGAAGTAATCAATGAAAAAGGTGTTAAAGCTTTAGCAGAATATGATACCTTGGGTTGTAGAGTTAAATATAGCATTAATAAAAACAATAATTGGATTGTTACCAATACAATAGAATACGATGCCAAAGGCAATAAAATTAAAGAAACAGATAGCAATAAAAATAGTGTTGCTTTTACATATGATAGTGCCTATAGGCTTGTAAAAAAATCATTCTATGATAAAGAGAATGGATCTGTGCCAAAAGAGAGTGTGAGTTTAAGTTATACCATAAACCCAGGCTCAAATACAAAGCTTTTATTAACTTTAACAGACGATAAAGGTTATAAAAAACAAATGCACTATGATATAGCTAACAGACTAATAAAGTATAGTGTCACCCAAGATAAAATAAATTTTCATAATAACATTTTTAGTTATGACTACACAGGAAAACAACTAACTTCAGTAGACCCCAAGGGTAATGCTCATAAAAAAGAGTATGATGATTTGGGGAGACTAAAGGCAGTTAGTGACCCCTTAAATAACAGAGTACAATATAACTATGATAGCCTAAACAATGTAACTGAAATTATAGAACCCGCAGATAAAATAACCAAAAATATCTATGACACTTTAGGAAGATTAATAGAAAGCAGGGTATTTAAAAAGGGCGAAAGTAACTATATATACAATAAATATAGCTATGATAATAATGACAACACCCTTAAACACTTAAAAGGTGAAGTGAAAAATGATATCAATACTATAACAACAGATATAACTTTTGTTTACGATAAAATGAATAACATAACTGATCAATACCAAAAAGTAGATGAAGAGCGACAAGCACATATAAATTACAAATATGATAAAGTAGGTAATTTAATAGAGAAGATAACCTATATAACAGCCGATGAAAAGAGCTATATTAAAGAAAACTCAGTTTATGATTATGCAAACAGGGTAATAGAAAACAGTACTAGCTATCAAGCAAAACAAGACGATAGTACTATTAGTGAGCAAGGTCGCACATTAGTAAAGTATAGTTATGATGAAGAAGGTAATATGCTCTCTAAAATTGAATACAATGGAGAAGATAACCAAACGTCAAGCTTTAGTTATGATTACCGCAACAGAGTGTTAAACAAGTTAGAGACCATTAATGAAAGCTTAAACAAAAAAACTAAATATACTTATGACCAAGTAGGAAACCTAAAATCAGAAAGCGTATTTGTTAATGGCAAAGAACATAAAACTAGCTATAGCTACGATGGTTTGGGCAATATAGTTACAAAAACAGATGCCTTAAACAATAACACAGGCTATTTGTATGATTGTAATAACAATCTTATAAAACAAATTGATGCCAGATATGCGCAGCAAAATAAAAATACAGCTCCAGGACTTATTTATGTATATGATAGTCTTAACAGATTAATAAGAACAGAAACCTTTAGCAATAATCAAACAAAGGTACTAACTTTTAAAGCTTACGATGCTAGAGGCAATATTATTAAAGAAGGATCTGGAGAGGGATACAACTCTTTAGCTGTTCAAAACTCAGTAGGTAATTACTATGAGTATGATGTACATGACAGACCCATTACTTATATTTCAGCACAAACAGTTAAAGACAATGGTTATAATGGCTTTTTCACCAAAAAATATGAGTACGATGCCAATGACAATGTTATTAAAGAAATAGATGGCAATGGCAATGTAACTGAGTATTCATACTACATGAATAATCAAGTAAAACAAAAAACATTTCCAGACCATAAAAGCATTAGTTATGTTTATGACTTATTAGGAATGTTTTATATAGCAGAAACAGATAGGGCTAACCGAAAAATAAAAACCTATAAAAACCTATTTGGTAAACCCTATAAAATTATTCACCCAGATGGATTAGAGGAAAACTTTATTTATGATAATAAAGGTAACTTACTAGAAAGCATAGATAGAGAAGGAAACTCTAAATATTTTAAATATGATAAAGCCTCTAACCTTATAGAGAGCCTAGAATACATTGCTGAAGACAATACCTATATACAATATAAACTAACTAAATTCAGCTATAACGAGTTAGGTAATATGTTAACAACTGAAACCTTTGAAGTAACTGAAAATAAAACTAAAAGCAGTCGTGTAGAGAAAAGCATGGGTGATAAAGTAAGCTATACTTATAACGAAAACAATCAATTAGTAGCTACTGAAGGGCCTAATGATAAACAAACCATAATAGGTTATGATGCTGCTGGTAATGTAAACATTAAAAAAGTAAAAGTAAATAACACAGATTATGACATAGAAAAATATAGCTATGATGTAGTGGGTAACTTAATTGAAAGTAGCGTGTTGCTAAATACTTGCGATATAGAGTCTAAGCTATTAGCTAATTCCGAGTTTGATAACGACTACCCAGCATTAATAAAAGCAACAACAAAATATAGCTATTATAGCACCGGATCAGTAAAAACAACTATAGATGCTAATGGAAATAAACAAAGTTATAGCTACGACCTAGATAATCGTTTAGTAGCCAAAACAGATGCCTTAAAGAACATAACAAGCTATAAATATGACTTAAATGGCAATATAATCGAAGAGCGAAATGCCCAAAACATTTCTACTTTCTTTGAGTACGATAATTTAAATAGACTTATTCGTACCAAACAGCCTTTTGGCAAAGGTGACCATGTAATAACAAGATATGTTTATGATACTTTAGGTAATATTATCAAAGAAATAGCACCAAACCAATATAATGCAGCTAAAGATAACGAAGCAGAAATACATGAACTAAAAGGGCTAACCTATAGCTATGACATAATGAATCGCAAAACGCAGGTAATAAACCCCGAGGGTGAAATACTGCAAAAAATAGAATATAGCCCAAATGGTAATGTGCAAAAAACAATCGATGGTTTAAGATTAGAGGCCAACGAAGGAACAGTGTATGAATATGATGCCTTAGGTAGGGTAGTTAAAGAAAGCGATGTATTTGGTAATAGTAAACACTATAGCTATGATGTTTTAGGAAATATTACTAAACAAACTGACCAAAAAGGAAATATTACTAGATTTGAGTATAATCCAGATAAAACCGTATCACGAGTAACCTATGTCGATGGCGCACAGGTCTTATACGTATACGATAAAAAAGGCCGTATAATAACTCAAACTGACCAAAGAGGTAATGCTACTTTATTTGAGTATAATAAACTTGGTAAAATAAAAAAAGTTACAAATCCCTTAGGTGACAGTAAAACAATAAAAAGTGACTTGATAGGTAACCAAGTAGTACTAACAGATGAAGCAGGGGCGAAAACCTATATTAGCTATGATGCCTTAAACCGAGTAGTGGAAAAGAAAATACCAATCGAAAAACAAGGCAGTACATTATATAGCTTAGAAAAATACAGCTACGATAACCTTAGTAGAGTAACCAAAAAAACTCTAACTGGTACTAAAAACATAAACAATAAACGTGAAACCTATTATGCTTACTTAGATAACAATAAACTAGAATCAGTAACCTATAATAGTGGAGCAAATATCAACTATAGCTATGATAAAAACAGCAATATCATAAAAACAATAAGCCTACGTGAAGAAGGTCAATACAACATTGAAAAATTTGTTTATGATAGCTCAAACAGACTTATATCTAATATAAAACTAGTAGATAAAATAGCTATAAAAAGTGAGAATAATATAAGTTCTTTAACAGATAATGAGTATCCAGCAAAAGTTCAGCTAAAAACAAGCTATGAATATGACATCTTAGGCAACAAAACAAAAGAAGTAGCACCCAAGGGGCAGCTATACTCAAAAGAAGATATTAGAAGAAAAGAATATACCACAGCATATTCTTATGATAAAGCCAATAGACCTAAAAAAGTAGTAATGTTTTACAATGGTGAACAGGCCACTATAGAATATTACTACGATGAAAATGGCAATAAAATAAAAGAAAAAGACCCTAAAGGTAATATAGCAACATATAGTTATGATGAACTAAATCGAGTTAAAAAAATAACTGACCCACGGGGCAGTAGCTTAACATATGACTATGACCTAGCAGGTAACAAAATAAAAGAAACCAACAACCTAGGCAATAGTATGCAGTATGACTATGATGAGCTAAATAGAGTAACAAAAACAATCGACCCTTATAACAAAGTAATTAAACAAAATAGTTACGATAAAAAGGGTAGAATAAAAACCATTACAGATGCTAAAGGCAATACTATTAGCTACCAATACAACCTAGCTAACCAAGTAACAGCAATAACCGATGCCGAAGGCAATACCATAACAATGCAGTACAACCAATATGGTGAAAAAACAAAACAAACAAATGGTTTAGCAGAGTCAACAAGATATGAGTACGATAATATTGGTAGACTAATAAAAGTAATAGATGCTTTAGGTGTAACAACAAGCTATGGCTATAACAAAGTTAATAACAAAACTTTTAAACGTAATGGCAAAGGAAAAATAACCAGCTATAACTATGGAGACTTTGGTTTGTTACTAACAGTAATTAATCCAGAGCAAAAAACTATAAAATATAGTTATGATATACATCTAAATATCTCACAGCAAATAGATAAAAAGGGTAATCATCATAACTACAAATACAATAGTCGTAATAAACTAACAGAAAAAACAGTAACTGAAACTAACGACAGCATAACCTATGACTATGATATCTTAGGCAACAGAACCAAAATGCAAGACGAAAGTGGTACTAGTGAGTATAGCTACAATGAAATAAACAAACTATTACAAGTAACAAAAAATGGTGAGCTTGAAATAAGCTACAGCTACGATAAACTTGGTAATATAGCTAGCGTTACAGATACAAAGAACAATGTAACAGAATACAGCTATGACAAAGCCAACAGGATGAAAACAGTAAAGCGAGCTGGTTTAACAACAACCTATAGTTACGATGTGAATGGTAACAGAGAATCCATAGAATACCCTGGAGGAGTAAAAGAAGAATATAGCTACAACAAAAACAACCAAATAACTAGCCTAGCTAACAAAAAAGGCTTTAACACAATATCTAGCTATAACTATACCTATGACCAAGCAGGCCGACAAGAAACAAAAACAGACAGTTATGGCACAACAACCTATAGCTACGATACCGCAGGCAGAATAAAACAAGTAGAAGCCCCAGGTTATACAACAAGCTATGGCTACGATAAAGCAGGTAACAGACAAAATAGTGAGCAAATATATAAAACACAGCAACCAACTAAATATATAATTAAAAGTACCGAAGAAGAAGTTAAATACCTTAAAAAAACAAGCAACTACAGCTATTCATCAGCAAACCTACTACTACAACATGTAGAAAAAATGTATGATGAAGAGGGTAACGAGTTATTACGTAAAACAGTAAACTACCTCTATGACAATAACGGTAATCAGCTAAGCCAATACACTAGCTACGAACACCCCCATACAATTGTTTTAAGACAAATGACCAAAGGTAGTGTAGTAAACAAAGAGTCAACTGAAATAGATAAACTTATTGAAAGAACCAAAAACACTTTTGATGGTTTTAACAGACTCAAAAAAGTAGAGCGAATTGCCAATGGCGACCGCCATATAGTAACGTACACATATAACGGTGATGGATTACGTACCCAAAAAACAAGTAGTAGCCTAAGTAAACTAAACATTAAAAAAACAACCAACTACTACTATGATCGTCAGCATGTCATATTAGAAACCGATGAAAACGGTAATGAAAGTACAAGTTATGTAAGAGGAATTAACTATATTTCAAGCAAAAACAGCACAAATATTACCTATTTCCTATACAACGGTCATGGTGATGTAGTACAAACTGTTAGTAAAAATGGACAAGTTATTAACCAATACAATTACGATATATTTGGTAACTTAACACTTACCATTGAAACCGAAACAAATAACATAAAATACTCAGGTGAGTTTTATGATTATGAAACAGGACTTTATTATTTACGTGCTAGATACTACAACCCATATATAGGTAGATTCATAAGTGAAGATAGCTATTGGGGTGAGGATGTAAATCCTCTAAGTTTAAATCTATATACCTATTGTGAGAATGACCCAATAAACTATATTGACCCTAGTGGGCATTTAGCTATAACAGTAGGTGAAAGAGAAGTAGGGAATGCTAAGTATACTGGAAAAAGTACTACAGGTAATTTACGAGATGTAATTGAAGGTCTAGGTGGAAAAGTTGACTACGATGGCAAGACCAATACTGTTACAACAAGAATAGGCACAAAAACAGTTACTTATGATCTAAATAAAGTTAAAAACGGTGGCACTGCCAAAGCAGACGATGGAACAGAATTCTTTAGAACTACAGATGGAAGAGTACAAGTAAGAATTCGTGAAACTGCCCAAAATGCAGGGGCTGAAGTTCACTATAATAAAAAAGATGATTCAGTTTATGTACCTAAAAAAGGTGGTAGTAAACCAAGTAAACCTGTTTTTAGTGATAAGGAGATACTAGATAAGTACAATGTAGGAAATGAATACTCAAAAGAGTTCCAGAAAAAGGTTATTGAACATCATAATAAAACAGGCGAGTCTCCTGAAACCTTATTTAAGAATATAGCTAATCCTGAAGTACAAGATCAAACGGTATTAACAAAGGAAGACCATATGTCTGTATTAGCACTTAAACAGAGTTATCTTACAAATATAAAAAATAAAGATACAGATAAGGCATATGCTAGTTTACGAGCTATTGATACAATAAGGCAGAAAGAAGAATACAAAGGTAAATATGATTTCAGTGATGATGATGGTAATTGTATAAGTACTTATACTTACCATAATAAGAAGATAGAGTCTAAAATATCTATTAGTTTTGATCTTGATCCATCTAAAAGTGCTGCATTAATTGGTTCAGGTCTTACAGCATTAAGCGTAGCTCCATTATATAATATATTGGCATATTTATTATCTGTTGGAGCTAGAGACGAATTATCAGAACCTAATATTGATTTTACAGCATCAAATGCAGTTGATGGAGCATTGTTAGGGTTGTCACATATTAAATTCATAAAAGACAATATATCTGAATATACTCCTCACTTTTTTACTGGATTAGGGATAATTAAAAGTATTTATGATACTGTAGGAGATGTAAAAAAATGGAATGGATTTAAAGATATGTCTATAAGCATAGAAAAAGATGGGATATACGATACTCAAAGATTCAGATTTGATCCTTTAGGCAAATTATTTAGTAAAACAGATATTTCTGTTTATGACTATGGAATACCACCAGCACCCATTAGTGCTGGAAGTGATCTTATTAATCCAAATATTATGTTAGCTACTGGAGAAAATATTTATTTTAACAATAAGTAGAGGAGATTTATATGAAAAAATTGTTTAAATGCCCTGTATGTGAGAATAGTACTATTACATTTAAAGATAAGTTCAAAACTAACTATAGACTGAGAACTACTATCATTTGTAAGAAATGTGGTAGTGAATTAATAGAATCTAATTTGGCAGGAGTCGGAATTCTTATACATTGCTTGTTATGTATGACAGTGTTTTTTTTAGGTATGAAGCTATATATAGCTATAATACTTTATGTAATAACATTTTTACCAGCAATATATATTAATAAGTATTATGTACCTTTAATTAAATATAGAAAATAAGGACTTGTAGTTATACAAGAAACAATATTATTACAAATATTAAGAAATAGTAGAGACCAGCATGGCAAATTTGTGCAGGTCTTTTCTTTTAGTTGCTATAACTATACCTATGACCAAGCAGGCAGACAAAAAAACAAAACAGACAGTTATGGTACAACTACTTATAGCTACGATGCCGCAGGCAGAATAAAACAAGTAGAGGCTCCAGGCTATACAACAAGCTATGGCTACGATAAAGCAGGTAACAGACAAAATAGTGAGCAAATATATAAAACACAGCAACCAACTAAATATATAATTAAAAGTACCGAAGAAGAAGTTAAATACCTTAAAAAAACAAGCAACTACAGCTATTCATCAGCAAACCTACTACTACAACATGTAGAAAAAATGTATGATGAAGAGGGTAACGAGTTATTACGTAAAACAGTAAACTACCTCTATGACAATAACGGTAATCAGCTAAGCCAATACACTAGCTACGAACACCCCCATACAATTGTTTTAAGACAAATGACCAAAGGTAGTGTAGTAAACAAAGAGTCAACTGAAATAGATAAACTTATTGAAAGAACCAAAAACACTTTTGATGGTTTTAACAGACTCAAAAAAGTAGAGCGAATTGCCAATGGCGACCGCCATATAGTAACGTACACATATAACGGTGATGGATTACGTACCCAAAAAACAAGTAGTAGCCTAAGTAAACTAAACATTAAAAAAACAACCAACTACTACTATGATCGTCAGCATGTCATATTAGAAACCGATGAAAACGGTAATGAAAGTACAAGTTATGTAAGAGGAATTAACTATATTTCAAGCAAAAACAGCACAAATATTACCTATTTCCTATACAACGGTCATGGTGATGTAGTACAAACTGTTAGTAAAAATGGACAAGTTATTAACCAATACAATTACGATATATTTGGTAACTTAACACTTACCATTGAAACCGAAACAAATAACATAAAATACTCAGGTGAGTTTTATGATTATGAAACAGGACTTTATTATTTACGTGCTAGATACTACAACCCATATATAGGTAGATTCATAAGTGAAGATAGCTATTGGGGTGAGGATGTTAATCCATTAAGCCTTAACCTATATACCTATTGTGAAAATGACCCAATAAACTATATTGACCCTAGTGGGCATATAAAAGTAAAATCTGGTGATAGAGAAGTAGGAAATGCGAAAGTAGAAAATGGAGTATCTACTGGTAACCTAAGAGATGTAATAGAGGGTTTAGGTGGAAAAGTTGACTACGATGGAAGAACAAATACTGTTACAACCAAAATAAAAGGCAAAACTGTTACTTATGATCTCAATAAGATTAAAAATGGTGGTACTGCTAAAGCAGACGATGGAACAGAATTCTTTAGAACTATAGATGGAAGAGTACAAGTAAGAATTCGTGAAACTGCCCAAAATGCTGGGGCTGAAGTTCACTATAATAAAAAAGATGATTCAGTTTATGTACCTAAAAAAGGTGGTAGTAGTAGAAGAACTAGTAGTTCAGGTAGTTCGTCACATTCAAGTAGTCATGGATCATCATCATATACGGGTAGTCATTCAAAAACTAACAATGCTGTAGTTAAAGAAACAAATAGAATACTACAAAGGCAAGAAAAACCAGCTTACGATGCATCAGTTCAGGATATGCAGCGCAGACTGAATGAGTTAGGATATACAGATAATAATGGTAATGCATTATCTGAAAATGGATTATTTGATGAAACTACAGAGTATGCAGTAAATGCATTTAAAAATACAAACAAATTATGGAACCATAATCAGTATGCTGGTAAAGTGGGTAATACAACTCGTAATTTGCTGTACTCAAATAAAGCTGTTAAGAATGATATTAATAATACAGGTTCAAAGATAATAATCAAACTTGATGAAAAACAACTCCTTGAGGAGATGAAAAAAGCAGGGCTATATAAAGATCCAACATTAGAGTTTATTAAAAATATGGAGTTCTCTGAAGAAGCAAGAGAGAAAGATGCAGCAGTAAAGGCTATAATGGAACACTGGGATAATAATATCCCTGTGTATCAGCAAAAGGGATATGATTTTACAGACAAAGTAGTTGGAATTGAGATAAATGGTACAATTGTATTAGGAAACTATCGTTTTGATGCGGGAATTGGTCTATATATAGAACTAGACTTTCTTGATGTTTATGGTAGAGACAGAAAAATTGGAGAGTCTGTTGCAGTTGGTATACATTATGACAATGGAGTTACCATAAGTAGTTCAGGTAAACTTGTAAGTTTAGGAGGCGGTATTGGAGGAACCTTTGTATCTCAAGCTAAGAATGTTGAGGATTTGAATGGTATATCTAGTAAGACTACAGGCTATTTTTCTACGGGTACTAGTAGCTATGAGTTTAGCAGATCTTATGACAAGCGTAATCCAGAAAATGGACCTATAGCTAATAGTTTTGCTTTTAAGGGTGGACTTATCCCAGCTGAGTTTAGTGCAAGCGTGCAAAATTCTTACTATCATGTAAGTAGTGTTGATAATCTAGTGAAAAATGGTGAAGAGAATATTAGACATTATGGTGGTAGTGATATTAATAATGAATAAAGGAGCGTTTATATGAGTAATGAAGATAAAAAATTCTTTTTATTTATAATACCTGCCAGTTTATTGGGATTTATACTTGATGATAAAGTTTTCTCATTATATAAGCCATATGATAAAATTTTATTTATTGCTTACATTATTGTGGTAGGTATAATATTATTTAAGTATATTATAAGAAAAAATCCATGGTAATTGGAGGAAATAGATAATGTTCAAAAAAATAATAAGCATAGTAGTTGCAATCACTATAATGGTATATTTTTACCTATCTTCATCAGGAAAAATAAATCCAGAACAGTCAACCTCTTTTATTAATTATGCTGCTATTGGATTTACAGCTTTAACATTAATAGCACATGTAATTGATAAGAAAATTTCTAAGAAATAAAGTGTAAAAGACTAACATAAAAATATTGTGTTGGTCTTTTTTATCTTTCAATATTTATTAAATAACAGCAGTATAAACCGAAAAATAAAATGAGTTACCAAACAGACCATATAACAGAATTCTTTAGAACTACAGATGGAAGAGTACAAGTAAGAATTCGTGAGACTGCTCAAAATGCAGGGGCTGAAGTTCACTATAATAAAAAAGATGAATGGTTTTTCATGTAGTAAGCCTTAAAACTTTAGGTACACATAATAATGACAATTTCGGTAATAAATATTCTAGTAATAACGGATACTACAATTTAAATTAGGGAGGAAAACAATGAAAAACAATGATAAATTTTTTCACTATATGATACCTATGGGTGTTAGTCTTTTTTTATCTTTCAATATTTATTAAATAACAGTAATATAAACCGAAAAATAAAATGAGTTAGCAAACAGACCATATAATAGAATTATTTAGAAACAAAGATGGGTAAGAATACGAGAGACACAGAAATATTGGGGCTAATGTTAACTATAATAGTGTTTTACATTCCGTTATTGTTAAAAATGATAGTAGTAGTTTATTGATAATAAAGACTTAGATAATAAAATAGTAAGCAAAAACAGCAATAATAAAAGTGATTATGGCAATGAGGTGAACTATGAGTAAAATGAATCGCAATAAATTGATGATAGGGGGCTTTATAGTATTAACAGCTATTATTGTAGTAGTAATAATAGCTGTTACAAGTACCATGAAGCAAGACACTTTTAAAAATGTAATTAATCTTAATGAGATAAGTAATGTAAAAGTTAATGGAAATGTAAATAAAAAGTGGCTAATAACTAAAGAAGGTGTATTATATTGTGCTACTACAAAGGAAATAAACATAATTGATATTAATACTAAAAAAACGTTAAAGACAATAGGGTTACAGAATAAAATCAGTAACTTTAATGTAGTAAATAACAATGAGTATGTATACTTTGTAATAAATGATAATGAATTAGTAAAAATATATTTCAAAACATTAGAGCATAATTTGTTTGAATATGAAAGAGATTCTTTAATTAATCAAAATGTATTTTTATATAAAGACAAATTAGTTATGACAGGATATAAAATGTATCTTAAAGTTTTAGATTTAACTAAAAACGAAATAACATCAAATAAAGTAGATTTTTTCAGAGTTTCTAAAATCTATAACGATATATTATATTGCTGGGGAGAAGGAAATAGCATATATGCCTATGATATAAAAACGTTGAAATTAACTTGGAAATATGTTGAATCAACTAGTAGAACTAGCCCAGGAATTGGCTTTGGAAATAATAGTGTCTACTTTAATAATACTTATACTACACATATTCTTAATTCAAAAACAGGTAAGAAAATAAAGAGCTATAATCTACATGCCCAAGATATAGATTTAGTAGATGACAAAATGTTTACTGTAATATGGGGAGAAAGTATGTCAAGGGTAAGCCAGAATAATGGTGAAAAAATATGGACGAAAGCCATAAATAGATATGGATATTTTATTGATAATGACTATTTAATCGCTAATGACTATGATGATTATAGATTGAGACAGTTTGATATTAATAGTGGAGAATTAATATGGGAGAAAGCTTTTATTAATAGACTAATAGATAGCTTTAATAGGTATAAAAACTACTATGTTGGTAAAACATTTAGAGGTGGTATTCATGTTATAAACTCAGAAACAGGTCAAGAATTATGGCGTTATAAAACATATACTAGTGATGATGTTTCAAACTATCAGATATATCAAGACAAACTAATAATAACTGATGGTACTGATGAAATAAAGATTTTTCAGTTACCAGAATAAAAAGGTTATGTTGTGCAAAAGGCTAACATTGTTAAAATGTTAGTCTTTTATATTGTAATATTACACCTAAAAATATAATTAAAAGTACCGAAGAAGAAGTTAAATACCTAAAAAAACAAGCAACTACGGCTATTCATAAAAGGGTAACGAGGTATTACGTAAAACAGTAAACTACCTCTATGACAATAACGGTAATCAGCTAAGCCAATACACCAGCTACGAACACCCCCATACAATTGTTTTAAGACAAATGACCAAGGGTAGTGTAGTAAACAAAGAGTCAACTGAAATAGATAATCTTATTGAAAGAACCAAAAACACTTTTGATGGTTTTAACAGACTCAAAAAAGTAGAGCGAATTGCCAAGGGCGACCGCCATATAGTAACGTACACATATAACGGTGATGGATTACGTACTCAAAAAACAAGTAGTAGTCTAAGTAAACTAAACATTAAAAAAACAACCAACTACTACTATGATCGTCAGCATGTCATACTAGAAACCGATGAAAACGGTAATAAGAGTACAAGTTATGTAAGAGGAATTAACTATATTTCACGCAAAAACAGCACAAATATTACCTATTTCCTATACAACGGTCATGGTGATGTAGTACAAACTGTAAGTAAAGATGGACAAGTTATTAACCAATATAATTATGACATATTTGGTAACTTAACTTTAACCATTGAAACCTAAACAAATAACATAAAATACTCAGGTGAGTTTTATGATTATGAAACAGGACTTTATTACTTACGTGCTAGATACTACAACCCTTATATAGGTAGATTCATAAGTGAAGATAGCTATTGGGGTGAGGATGTTAATCCATTAAGCCTTAACTTATATACCTATTGTGAAAATGACCCAATTAACTATATTGACCCTAGTAGGCATTTAGCTATAACAGTAGGTGAAAGAGAAGTAGGGAATGCTAAGTATACTGGAAAAAGTACTACAGGTAATTTACGAGATGTAATTGAAGGTCTAGGTGGAAAAGTTGACTACGATGGCAAGACCAATACTGTTACAACAAGAATTGGCACAAAAACAGTTACTTATGATCTAAATAAAGTTAAAAATGGTGGTACTGCAAAAGCAGACGATGGAACAGAATTCTTTAGAACTACAGATGGAAGAGTACAAGTAAGAATTCGTGAGACTACCCAAAATGCTGGAGCTGAAGTTCACTATAATAAAAAAGATGATACAGTTTATGTACCTAAAAAAGGTGGTAGTAAACAAAGTAAATCTGTTCTTAGTGATAAGGAGATATTAGATAAGTACAATGTAGGAAATGAATACTCAAAAGAGTTCCAGAAAAAGGTTATTGAACATCATAATAAAACAGGAGAGTCTCCTGAAACCTTATTTAAGAATATAGCTAATCCTGAAGTACAAGGATCAAACGGTATTAACAAAGGAAGACCATATGTCTGTATTAGCATAAACAGAGTTATCTTACAAATATAAAAAATAAAGATACAGATAAGGCATATGCTAGATTACGAGCTATTGATACAATAAGGCAGAAAGAAGAATACAAAGGTAAATATGATTTCAGTGATGATGATGGTAATTGTGTAAGTACGTATACTTACCATAATAAGAAGATAGAGTCTAAAATATCTATTAGTAAAAATATAAAGCCATCTACGGGTATGGCATTGGTTGGAGCATTTATTACAATATTTAGTTCAGCTCCCCCTCCATATAATATCTTGGGCTATATGTTGTCAGTTGGGGTGAAAGATGATTTAGCTGAACCAAATACTGATTTTTCAGTATCTAATGCAATAGATGGTGCGCTCTTGGGTTTATCTCAGATTAAATTTAAAGACAAAAATTTTACAAAGGTTTTTACTAGAAAATTTTCAAGATTAGGGTTCATTAAAAGTACTTATGAATCTATTAGTAGATCTAAAGAGTTAGTCGATTATGAAGATATGGCTATAACCATAGAAAAAGACGGTATATATGATACACAAAGATATAGATTTGATCCTACAGGAAAGTTATTTAGTAAGACAGATATATCAGTTTATAGTTTAGGTATACCACCTAATCCTATAAGTAGAGGTCAAGATGTTCCTATACCTGATATTACGTTAGCTACGGGTGAAAAGTATTATTTTAATAATAAAAATTAGAGGAGGTTTTATATAAATAAAATGTTTAAATGCCCTGTATGTGGTAAGAACACTATATCATTTAGTGATAAGTTTAAGACTGATTACAAAGTTAAAACAACAATAACATGTAGAAATTGTAATAGTGAACTAATAGAATCAAGTTTGGGTATGATACAAGTAATTATTGATGGATTGGTAGGTTTAGGTATATTTTTAAGCAACATGAATATTCTTATAAAAATTATGTTATTTGGTATAAGCTTTATAATAATTTTGCTTATTGGAACATATGTCACTCCTATAGTTAAATACAAAAAATGATATTATTTATGTCTGAATATGGATTTAAATAATAGCTAAAAGTTAAAAATTTTTAAGACCATATTACAAGAATATTGATCTTTAAATATAAATTTAGATTAAAAGTTTAAATGAATTTTGTAATGAGGTGTTATTAAGTCTAAACCCAGTTACAGATGTAGTAAGTGATATATATTACATTGCTTGAGGGGTGTTAAGGATGATACTGAGAAAGTAGTAATGGGTGTATGGATGTTGGTTACACCTGGCTTAGCAGAAACTGGAATAAAGTATTACTCAGGTAAAATAAAACAATTTTTAGAATCACCTGCTGGTAAAGACCTAATTAAAAAGGGTGAAAACTTAGTAGATGGCATAAAGAAATTCCTAAAAGAAGAAACAGGGTCAATAAAGCTTGGTAAAGAAGTAGTAGATGAAACAGTTGAAAAATTGAGGCAATAACTAAGCACATAGTTGATGATGCTGGTAACGTTGTTGAGGAGACGAGTAATGGTCTCGATGGTGTGAGAATTATCAACAAGAAATATGCTGATGATGTCTTCGAGTTATCTGGTGACCTTGCGAAGAAGTATCCCGATGGTGTAAAGTTTAATAGTGATGGATTCCCTGATTTTAGCCCTTACAAAGACAATAAAAGTTGATGTAATGCAAGGTGATGCATATTATGATTTCATTAAAGCAAATCAAGCGGCTGGATATAAGTCAACACCAAAAGGATATACGTGGCATCATGTTGAAGATGGAACTACAATGATGTTAGTACCAACAGACTTGCATAAAACCGTTAGACATACTGGCGGGGCATCATTAATAAGAAAAGGTATAAGACCTTAGAAAGGATGGGGAAATTATATGATACCAAATATAGTTCATAGAGATATCTTTTGGGAAGGAAAGCTTCTCCTAGATAATTGGAATGACTTTTATAGAGAAGAAATACAGTTAACGTTAAATATTGGTGGCGACAGCATTATTGATGAAGTTACAGAAATTCATGAGTTAGGCTATAGTTATCTGATTTCTGAGCAAAAAGAAATACTAGAGATTATTTTAAATGCTGTATTTGAGCAGTATTCATCATGGCAGGATGAGTATGATTATGACGAGGATGAGAAGGTTACTTTTATGCCTGATATCTCGAATGCCACAGATTTAAAACCTTTAATATATCCAGAGAAAGTATTGATCATGGATGTCGAAGTTGAAAAGATGCCATACATTGGAGTTCAATTTAGATGTAAATGGGACGAAGAACATGGTCTTGGCATAATGCTGTATAAAGATAGAGTTGTAGAAGTTGGTGGTGCAGATACAGCTTTCATGACGTGGATAGCAGAAGAAGATAAAGAAAAAATGTAATAACAAGAGAGCTGACAGATTATTCAATAGTTTGTCAGCTTTTCTAGGATATCCGTCAAATAGTGTGGGTCAGAAAATAATAGAGTAATTGCAAGGCTGTTTTACTGAAAAGTAAGGCAGCCTTAAATATTAGAATAAAGCATTTTTTGAGTAATAAAAATTCTAGTTTTGAACCAAAAGAAACTTTTGTGCCAAAAGCAATGCGTTTAATAACCTTAATTTTACCAATTAAACCTTCTAATTTACCATTTGAAAGAGGATGAGCAAAAGAGTTTTTAATAAAGGATAGGTACCTTTTATAAGAATTAATAGATGTAATCAAATATTTAGAGATATTATCATCAAGATTACTTATATAGTATTCACATCTCAATATCATTGGTAGAGATTGCATAATGTAAGTTATGATACAAATAGTAATTAGCTTTAAGCTCCTTAGACTTATCTAAATAAAGGGAGTGTAAGATAAAGTGTGTAAATCAGAATTAAATCTGATATCACACTTTTTTTTAGTAAAGACTACAAAGCATTTACTTCTAAGTATATGGAGCAGCTAGTTTAAAGACTGCTGAGGCTGAATTTGAGAAGTTTAAACAAGCTTGGAGTAGCTGACGGGTGGTCCTGATTACAATAATTACTCAATTCTATTTTACAATTTACAATAAGCAACATTTCACAGTTAAACATTTTTACGCTACAGTGAAAACGGTGTTATGAATCAAATTTATTTAACTATAAAAAAATTAAAGACTGAGCTTTGTTTCGGGAGTGTAAGATAAAGTGTGTAAATCAGAATTAAATCTGATGGCACACTTTTTTTTTATCTGCTAAGTGTGCTACACTCATGAAAGGATACAAAGGATGGTAAAAAAAATAATGGCATCAAGAAAACAAAGAAACAGAAAGTCAAATGCAATTGTAGAAGCAATCATGAAAGAGTATGCACCTAAAACTCAAGAAGATATCCAAGAAGCTATTAAGGATGTATTTGCTCCAATATTTGAATCAATGCTGCAAGGAGAAATGGATAGTCATCTAGGATATAAATCGAATGAGAGAAGTAGTAAAGATATTAAAAATCGCAGGAATGGCTATGGTAAGAAGAATGTAAAAACAACTCATGGAGAAATATCTATTGAAGTTCCACGTGACAGAGAATCAAGCTTCGACCCACAAATTATTCCTAAGCGAACAAGAGACGTCAGTGGTATTGAAGATAAAGTACTAGCTATGTATGCAAGAGGTATGAGTCAGCGTGATATTTCCGCAACAATCAATGATATTTATGGTTTCGAAATATCTCACGAAAAAATCTCTACAATTACGGATCGTGTCTTAGAAGAAGTTTCAGAATGGCAGAATAGACCGTTAAAGAAATTTTATACATTCTTGTTCGTTGATTGTATGTATGTCTCTGTTAAAAAAGAATATGAAACTAAGAGTTATGCTGTTTATACAATTCTTGGATATGATGTAGATGGTAAAAAAGGCCTGTTAGGATTGTGGCTCAACGAAACAGAGAGTAAGCATGTTTGGATGCAAATATTCGATGAAATTAAAACGAGAGGAGTTAAAGACATATTATTTATTTCTATGGATGGTGTATCGGGATTAGAAGCTGGAGCTAAGGCGATCTTTAAAGATGTTGTAGTACAACGATGTATTGTTCATTTAATCAGAAATTCTATTAAATATGTCCCAAGTAAAGACTACAAAGCATTTACTGCTCATTTGAAGAAAGTATATGGAGCAGCCAGTTTAAAGACTGCTGAGGCTGAATTTGAGAAGTTTAAACAAGCTTGGAGTAGCTACCCAGGTGCTGTTGATGTATGGATTCGAAACTGGAGTCATGTGGAACAATTATTTAATTACGGTGGTGCAGTAAGAAAAGTTATGTACACTACCAATGCAGTTGAAAGTATAAATGCAAGTTTTAGAAAGGTAACAAAGAAAGGTTCATTTCCAAGTGAAAATGCATTGTTAAAAGTCCTATACCTTAGGGTTACTGAGCTCTATAAAAAATGGAATGATCGACCGGTAAATAATTGGGCAATGGTTAGAAATCAACTGTCTATAAATGAAAATATGCAAGCACGAATAATGAAATACGAACGCAGATAGAAGAAACACCATTGAGTTTGATAAGCTTGTTCTTAAGATTTTCGTAGATGGATAAAAGATTAATAGTTTAACATCAATGGCATTACCAGGAATAAACTACTATATTATTTATAATATACTATTTAATTAATCTTAAAAAATTGGATCAATAAATTATACTTATAAAAAATCAGTGGTCAAATAAATGATCACTGATCCAAAATTAAATAAATTTACACACTTTATTTGACAAACCCGCTGTTTCTGACATAAATAGAAGTAATCTAAATATAGTTTTTGCACTATACAAAGGAGCCTTGCTTCGCGTTTCTTTTTTATATTTTTTTAGATAAAATCACAACCCATAATATGTAACAATTGCTTATATAATAATAAGTATGTATAAATACAGGTGACTATCTGGAGCATATTCTTTTTATGCAACACTAGTAACTTATTTACATCTTCTTATGCAACGCTAGTATATCTTTTTTATTTTATATGATTATATGCAATGCAAGTAAATTATAACAAATTAATTAATTATAAAATTAGCAGGAAATAATTAATATTTATCGAATTGATATTCACAATTAAGCTTTTAGTGAATGATTTAGTTATTATAGACAGGAGAATGAAAATGACTACATCTAGTAAAAAATTTGTAAACGAAATAACCGATAGGGAGAAAAATTTTGCCCAATGGTATACTGATGTGATAAGAAAAACAAAATTAGTAGATTATTCACCAGTAAAAGGGTTCATGGTTATAAGACCTTATGGATATGAGATATGGGAGGGGATACAGCTCTATGTTAATGAAAAATTAAAAAAGACGGGGCATAAGAACTGTTATTTTCCACTGCTAATTCCAGAGAGTTTGCTGAATAAAGAAAAAGAACACGTAAATGGCTTTTCACCTGAGGTAGCTTGGGTAACTCATGGTGGAGATAATGAGTTAAGTGAAAGGTTGTGTATAAGACCAACATCTGAAGCTATCGTATGTTCAATGTACGCTAAATGGCTCTCTTCTTACAGGGATTTACCATATCTCTATAATCAATGGTGCTCAGTAGTGAGATGGGAGAAGACCACGAGACCATTTCTAAGAACATCAGAATTCTTATGGCAAGAAGGGCATACTTTACATCAAACAGAGGAAGAAGCCTGTGAAGAAGCTTTACTTATTTTAGATATTTACAAAAAAATGGCAGCGGATCTCTTAGCTATACCCATGGTAGTTGGTGAAAAATCTGAGAGAGAAAAATTTGCTGGAGCTAAATCTACATATACAATGGAAGCCCTAATGTATGACGGAAAAGCATTACAGTCTGGAACTACACATCATTTAGCTCAGAACTTTTCCAACGCATTTAATATAACTTATCAAGCTAAGAGTGGTGAACTTAAAAATCCTTATCAAACTTCTTGGGGGATTTCCACAAGATTAATCGGAGCTTTAATAATGGTGCACGGTGATAACAGAGGTCTTGTTTTACCGCCTAAAGTAGCTCCAATTCAAGTAGTTATAGTACCTATTGCCCAGAAAAAACCCAAAGTCTTAACAAAGGCTACCTATGTTTATAATAAGATTAAAGAAAAAGGTAATAGAGTAAAACTTGATAGCGATATCAATACATCTTCTGGCTGGAAGTTTAATGAATATGAAATGAAAGGTATTCCATTAAGAGTTGAAGTTGGTCCAAGAGATATTGAAAAAAATGTCGTACAAGTAGTTAGAAGAGACAATTTAGAAAAAATAACTGTTTCAATAGATAGTATTGAAGACAGAATACCATTACTATTACAAGAAGTACAGGAATCAATGTTTAATAAGGCTCAAGATAATCTACATCATAAAACATTTACATTTAATAACTATCAAGATTTTAAAAGCAAAATAGATAGTTCTGGTGGATTTGGCAAAGGCATGTGGTGTGGAGACAAATCTTGTGAAGAGAAAATTAAAGAAAATACCAGCGCTACAATACGCTGTATTCCTTTTGAACAAGAAGATTTAGGTAAATATTGTCATTTTTGTGGCAAAAAAGCAAAATGTATGGTTTACTTAGCTAAGTCATATTAGTTTTATATTACTTATATTAGCTAGTGATTTAAGCATTAATTATTTCATTTATAAGCAAGGAAAATGGCAAGATGAGTCTTGCCAACTCCCAAAGATCTAAAGAACAAAATATTCTCAGTTTCCTCAATAAACCTTAGAGTCGCTAGATCATAGATCTGTTTTTTGTTTATAGATGGTTGAAATTAAAAGTTAAAATCAGATAACTCTTTCTCAAAAGGAAAAGCTGAAACTCTTATTTGGATTCTAGAAGCACGTTTATTTCGAAAGGCTAACTCGCTATTTCTAGCTCATTTTTAAGAATATTAATAATATCAGAAATCTA
Organism: Clostridium sp. 'deep sea'; assembly: GCF_014931565.1. Lineage (NCBI taxonomy): Bacteria > Bacillati > Bacillota > Clostridia > Eubacteriales > Clostridiaceae > Clostridium > Clostridium sp. 'deep sea'. The sequence continues at coordinate 706,644 of NZ_CP063353.1, read as the reverse complement.
ATGTACTTTTAGAAAATTATTTACAATATCTTTTTCATTAATCAGTTTTACTACGTTTAAATATCTTTGAAAAATTTATCTTTTCAATCCTAAAATATTTATTTACTAATATTGAAACAATTATCCCAATAATAGTATCTATTACTCTAAGAACTGCATATTCAAATGCTGTAACATTTTTTAGGTTTACCATAATTGCGATTAATACTATACATGATATCACTACAGATCCTTTTTTATCTAACAAATTACAAATGTATATTACTAAAACAATTCCCAAAGCACATATTGCTGGGGTATTGCCAAATAATACTGATAACAAATATCCAACTATACCACCTACTATAGTTCCTATTACTCTATTTTTGCCTATAATAAATGAGTTTTCAACTGAATTTTGCATACATATTACTGCTGCTATACACGCATAAAAGGGATATGGTTGTTTTAAAATATCACATAAAATTATACAAATAAAAACTGAGATTGCTGTCTTTAGATTTCTAGCACCTATTTTTAACATTAGATATTTATCCTATCATTTAATTTTTATTATTCTATTATAATTATTTTTGTTTACTATTTCAAAGTATTTAGTGATAATTTTTTTATATTTAATAAATACTTAAAAGTATAAATTGTAAAACTACTATTATTTAAAACAAAGTAAATTATTTAAATGGTAAAAATTTTGAGTAAGAAAAATAGTATATCTTTATTTAGGTAATTTTCTTTGGCAGTTTTATTGGAGAACTAGATGAAATAGGTCAGCATATAAAAGTAAACACTTTTTGCAAGGCATGCAAGCGGTGTTTTTTCTTTTAAATATTCATTATAAAAATTTTGATTTTTCGCCTCATTTTCAATCTCCATTTATTATAAATAAATAGAGTGTTTACTGCTTATTTTTACTTGCTGTTATTTCTTGCCTGCGATTTTTTTAAACTCACCAGGAAGAATACCTTTTGCTTTTCTAAAAAGATCCGCAAAGCGTCCAGCGTTGCGGTAACCAACTGCGTCTGCTACCTGACAAATAGACAAGTTTGTATATGTTAAAAGATGTTCAGCCTGACCGATACGGCAGTTCTGGATATACTCGGTTATGGTACAGTTATTGTATGCTTTGAAGCAGCTTTTTAATTTAGTTGTTCCCATACGCGCTATTTTAGCTAGTAGCTCAAGCGATAGTTTATCTGCATAATGATTGTTTATATAAGCACAAACGCTTTTAATCATCTCTTTGTCTTGTTTCGATATCTTAATTTTTTTTACAGAATTCAGCTTCATATGCCTCTCAAATACTAGTGAAAGAGCTTCTGCCGCCTTTGCTTCAAAAAAAAGCTCTGCAGAAATACCTTTTCCTCTATAGTTTTTTACTTGATTTAATAGCAATACCATTTCGTGAAAATCCGAAGTCTCATCAATACACCTAAAAGCATCCTGAGGGCTTTGATACTGATTACTGTAATTTGCCTTTAGGTATTTTTCATAATACTCTGGTTCATATTCAATGCCGATTGATTTAATTGGTATTTTTTTATGTATTAGTGCGTTGAATGGTTTGTATCCTCCCAGAAAGCTTTTAACTACATTACAGTTCAACCTTTTGTATGGGTTGAGTTCTTCACCTAAAACAGACTCATAATAGGTGGTACTAAGGCATTCAGGCACACTCATATCAATCAAAGAATCCTTGTGCATGTAAAAATCATGTATTTTTATATTAAAGTGCTTTCCTGAATCAAAAATCCAAAAATAACCTTTTCCGATGGAGCTATGTAGTTTCCAGCATTTACCATTGTTTGGAAGCTGACTTGGAGTGTCGCAGGGGATAAATTTTTCTTTTGTAAGTTTTGGCTCGTAATATTCGTAAACAATTCCTTTCATTAGCTCCTCCAATATACAAATTAGACGTTTATTTATCACAAATAGACGATAAATGTGTGAAGTAATTGTAACATATTTATTTTTGTAATACAATGCTTTTGCTAGTTCACGATAACTAAAATATAGATTGTAGAGAGGAGTAATTATTATGCAAACAATCAATAATCAAAGCAAAAAGCTTACTGTTAGAGACCTTGTAACAACAGGCATTTTTAGTGCAGTATTCTTTGTATTTACAATGATCGGAGGAATGTTTTTTGTACCGAATCCTGTACTAACATTTGTTATGCCATGTGCAGTAGCACTTCTTACTGGGCCTGCATATCTTTTGCTTGTAGCAAAGGTGCCTAAACACGGTCCAATTATTATACTTGGGGTACTCATGGGCTTTTTAACATTTTTAACAGGTATGTATTGGATGTGGAGTATTTTCTATATAGTATTGAGTGTTATTGCTAATTTTATTGCAGGCACTAAAAGTTTTAAGAGCATGAAACTCAATATTTTAAGCTTTTTGGTGTTTTCTATGAACCCCATGGGATCCTATATGATGCTTTGGATTAACAAGAAAAATTACTTTAAGTATATGGTCAGCAAGGGAGCTGAGCAGGTATATGTTAACACAATGGGTACAGCCGCCCAGGGATGGATGTTACCTGCTATGATTATTTCAATTATTATTGCAGGACTTATTAGTGCTTTTATTGGAAAAGCAATGTTAAAAAAACACTTTGAGAAAGCAGGAATGACAGCATGAGTTTTTTTCAGTTAAAAACTGATAAAAAGAGGATAGGTCTTATTAAACTTAATTCTCGTACACTGCTTTTTTTGCTTTTAATTGTAAATATAGCAGTGTTTCTGATGCCATCGGTGATAGGTGAAATTATGCTGATGGCAATGATTATTACCCTTGCTTTGCTTTGTGGTGTTTTTGGCTTTTCACTTAAGTTAGGAGCTATTTACTTTCTCCTACTTGGGTTGGATTATTTAATAACAATATGTTTAGGTGATACTTATTTAATATACATAGCCTTAACATTTCGCTTTATGCGAAAAGTGTTTCCTGCTGCAATGATTAGTGCAATTCTTATTATGACAACAAGTGTTGGGGAGTTTATGGCATGCCTTACAAAAATGAAAGTACCAAAATCCATTATGATTCCGCTCACTGTTTTGCTTAGATATTTTCCAGCGGTAGCAGAGGATCGTCAGGCAATTAAAAAGGCAATGGCATTGCGGGGACTTAATGGCTGTTTTACTAAACACCCTATAAGAAGTGTGGAATGTTTGTATGTTCCACTAATGATGTCGGCGTCACGACGTGCTGATGAGCTTTCAAGCGCGGCAGTAACGAGAGGAATAGAAAATCCCAAGCCACGAACAAGTATTGAAGACGTACGTTTTCATTTTGTAGACTTGTTTTGTACACTTTTTGCAACCTGTTTTGTTATGTTTTGCGTTTGGGGGATTTAGTTATGATTGAAATAAGTAATTTGTCGTTCAGATATAAAAACTCCAAGGAGATTAATCTTAAAAAGATTAACCTGCAAATTAAAAGTGGGGAATGTGTTTTACTTTCGGGTAGAAGTGGTTGTGGCAAAACAAGTATTTTACGACTAATCAATGGGTTAATTCCTCATTTTTTTGAGGGAGAAATTGAGGGTACTGATACAGTAAATAATATGAATATAATGGAAACACAAATGTATAAGATTGCAGAAATGATTGGCACTGTGTATCAAAATCCTCGTTCTCAATTTTTCAACATCGATACAGACGGTGAAATTGCCTTTGGCATTGAAAACCTGAGTTATCCACGGAAAGAGTTAATTCGCAGAATGAATACTGCTATTGCTCAAACTGGTGTGGAAAGTCTTATGGGAAAAAGTATTTATGAACTTTCTGGTGGTGAAAAGCAAAAAATTGCTTTTGCTTCAATTTACGCAATGGAAACTCAAATAATATTACTTGACGAGCCATCAGCAAACCTTGATGCAGAAGCAACTCAAAGTTTACGAAAGCGGATTACAGAGTTGAAAGAAGCAGGTAAAACTGTAATTATTACAGAACACCGTCTTTATTACCTTAATGGTATTGTTGATAGAGTAATTTATATGAACAGAGGAAAAATTACAGCTGATATGCCGTCTAATCAGTTTTTTACAATGAATGAAAGCAAACGGCTTGAAATGGGGCTTAGAACCGTGGATATTTCTACAGTTTTTCCAGAAAACAAACCATATTTTAAAAAGCCGATATTGCAAATAAGTAATGTTTCTGCGGGATACAAAAAAAGTGCTGTTATCAAGAATATATCTTTCACGGCGTGTGCTGGAGAGGTTATAGCAATTGTGGGAAGTAATGGAGCAGGTAAATCTACACTAGCAGAGACTCTCTGTGGATTAAATAAAGTACTTAGTGGAGATTTTCGCTACAAAGGAGAACTCATATCTACAAAGCAACGTATAACTTTAGGTTATATGGTTTTTCAGGATGTAGACTATCAGCTTTTTGCAGATAGTGTAAAGAACGAGTGTCTTTATGGTCTTAATAGTATAAAAGAAAAAGATGCAGAAGAAATGCTCCAAAGTTTGTACCTTACAGATTTTACAGAAAAACACCCTGCAACGCTTTCTTGTGGGCAGAAACAAAGACTTGCAGTGGCTGTAGCAATGCTGTGCAACAAAGAATTACTTATATTCGATGAGCCAACAAGTGGGCTTGATCTTGAAAGCATGATTAAGGTAACGGAGCTAATAAAAATGTTACCTAAATCAGGCAGAATGATTTTAATAGTCACACACGATTATGAGTTTATCTGCCGTGTTTGCAACCGAGTACTTGTAATGAATGGCGGACAACTGATAGACGATTTCACTATCAACGTTAAAAATAATACTAAGTTAAATAATATATTTGTGAAAAGGGAGGATGAGTAAATTGAGTAAAGAAAAGAAGGGATTAGCCTTGCTTTTACAATGGGCAGGAAGAGATAGGTATTATTTATATACTTCAATTGCATGTGCTCTAATTACGAGCCTCTTGTCAATTATACCTTATTATTGTTTTTATAAAATAATCGATGCAGTATATTTAAAAATTTGTACCAAAGAACTTATTATAAAGTATGTGGTCTTAATTATCACAAGCCTTGTTGTAAGGTATCTACTTTCTGCGTTATCGGGTATTCTTTCACATAAAGGTGCATATCACACGTTATTTAAAGTGCGTTGCAGAGTGACAGAGCATATGGCAAAGATGCCTCTAGGCAGTCTAAATGAACGTAGCACCGGAGAAATAAAAACAATTATGAACGAAAACATAGAAAAATTAGAACTATTTTTGGCTCACAATATGCCAGAGCTTGTCATGTATATGACTGGTCCAATCGTAATGTTTATTTATCTTTGTACCATAAATATTCCTCTTGCGCTTATCAGCCTTATACCACTTCCGCTCGCACTAAGTGTTATGATGGTTATGTTTGCACGGAACTCAAAGCTAATGGAAAGAGCAAATAAATCAACTGCTGCTCTAAACAATGCAATTATTGAGTATATTAGGGGTATGCGATTAATTAAAGCTTACAATATGGGATCAAAGTCTTTTAAAAAGTATTCCTATGCAATTGATTCATTTCATTCACTGTGGCTAGAAATGTCAAGAAAACTTGGGCCGATGTATGCCTCATATACTGTTGTTCTCGAAAGCGCATTGTTGCTCCTTGTTCCGCTTGGAGGTTACTGGTTTATGAAGGGATCAATATCAGCAAGTGTTTTATTGTTATTTGCTTTTGTTGGAACTCAGTATCTTACAGATATCCGTCCTCTGCAGGAATTAGGTTCAAACCTTGCATATGTAATGAATGCTGTAACACAAGTTAAAAAAATTCTCGATACACCAGTTTATGAAGGGGGATGTGATTTTCCCGAGAACCATTATATTGAGCTACATAATGTTATGTTCTCCTATAATAAAGAAAAAGAAGTACTAAAAAACTGTAATATCCAGATACAACATGGTGAAAAAATAGCTTTTGTAGGAGAATCTGGAGCGGGTAAAACAACGGTTGTACAGCTTATTTCTCGTTTTTATGATGTAACAAGTGGTGAAATCCTGATTGGTGAAAAAAATGTTAAGGAAATTGACTATGAAAAACTGCTTAACAATGTATCAATCGTATTTCAAAAGAGTTTTCTTACTCGTGGAAGTGTGTTTGAGAATATTGCAATGGGAAACAGCTCAGCAACAATAGATAGTGTTCGTAATGCTGCAAAAGAAGCCCAGATTGATGATTTTATTATGGGATTACCTAACGGCTATGAAACACTTGTGGGCAGTTATGGAACACGATTTTCTGGTGGTCAAAAACAAAGAATCTGTATTGCGAGAGCAATATTGAAAAATGCTCCAATTCTAATTCTCGACGAAGCAACAAGTGCTGCTGATCCAGAGAATCAGGTCGATATTGATAAAGCAATAGAGAACTTGTGTAAAGAAAAAACAGTTATAGTAGTTGCACATCGTCTTGGTATTGTACAGAGCTGTGATAGGATTGCCGTTGTTGAAAACGGTACAATTAGTAGAGTAGGAACATGGGAAGATATGCTTAAAAACAATACTTATTTTTCAAAAGCATGGAAGGATTACAATGAAGCAAGAGATATTTGTTATGTTTTGAAAGAGGGTGCTGTGCAATGCAAAATAGTAAGTTAATTTTTGCAATGAACAGAAAGTTGAAGAAATCTATTGTTATTATAGTTTTTGAAGGACTACTAGGCGGATGTAATTTTATTGTGTTACATCAAGTACTTCAGCTTGTATTTGGGAATGGAGTTACCTTAAATAAACTAATGACGCTAACTGGGATTGTGGCATTAATACTTACATTACGAATTATACTTTATTCTTTTGGATTTATAGGAAGTCAAATTGGTGGAGCTGATGTAAGTCGTAATATTAGAATTGCACTAGGTGATAAGTTAAAAAATATACCACTAGGGCTTTTTACTAAAAGACATACTGGTTTTTATATTAATGTAGCAACTAGTGGGGTTAGTAATTATGAGAAGATGTTAACTCATAAAACTGCTGATATTATAAAGTATATTGTTCTTGTAATAATGGTTGCTTTATTTGCTTGCACAATTTATCTGCCAGTAGGCATTACATTAATGATATCATCAATTCTCTTGATTCCAACAATAATTTTTACTGCACGTATAGTAAAATTTTATGGAAATAAAAAAAATAGTGCCAATTCAGAGAGTATTAGTAGTATTGCAGAGTATATTAGCGGAATACAGACACTTCGTGCCTATGGTATGAGTGGCAAAAAAAATAAAACAGTTACAGATGCAATGAAAGATTACTCAAATATTAGCTATCTTTACGAACGGTCTGTTATACCCATTGGCTCAATTTACATGACACTAAACTGGTTGGCATTTCCAGTTTCAGTATTTTTAGCTGGAGATATGTGGGTTAACAATGCACTGCCAGTACCAGACCTTATTTTACTGCTGATGTTTCCATTGTTTATATGTAAAATTAATATTGCATTATTTATTGATCTTTTGGCTTATAAAGATTTGACCATTTCAAAGAACAACATTACAAAAATCATTAATGAGCAAGAAGAAAATATTAGTAATGAAGAGTTTACCCCAAAAAGCACAGAAATTGAGTTTAACAATGTAGATTTTTCATATATTGAGGGAGAACCGGTTTTGCAAAATACCAGTTTTATTATTCCAGAACACAGCCTAACCGCTATTGTGGGTGACTCAGGCTCAGGTAAATCTACAATACTGAACTTAATTTCAAAATACTATCTGCCTCAAAAAGGATGTATTAAAATTGGTGGTTACGATATTGAAAAGGTGCCATCAGAAAAGGTTTTTTCCTATATATCTACTGTTGATCAAGATGTATTTCTATTCAATGATACTATACGAAATAATATCCGCTATGCTCGACCTAGTGCAACAAATGAAGAGGTTGAGCATGCTTGTTGTCTTGCTAACTGTGATAGTTTTATTTGTAAAATGAAGAACGGTTATGATACTGAAACTGGCGAAAACGGTAATCAACTTTCGGGTGGGGAGCGACAACGTATCTCAGTGGCTCGCGCAATTCTTAAAAATAGCCCTATTGTACTTCTCGACGAAGCAACTGCATCTCTAGATATTGAAAATGAACTTCTTGTAAAGCAAGCAGTTACAAATTTATTGAATGCTGATAGAACTGTAATTATGATAGCACATACTTTGTCTATTGTTAAAAACGCTGATAAAATTCTTGTTTTAGATGAAGGCAGAATTGCAGAAAGTGGAAACCACAGAGAGCTTATCAATCTTGGAGGTAAATATGCCGCTATGTGGAAAGCGTCGAAGATGCTTATATAAAGATAACATATTATAAGGTTAAAACATAATAAATTATTTTAATCAAAATCAGTAGCCTACTGCTACTGATTTTGTATTTTACTTATCTATAAGTAAGTTTGTAAATTTAATTTAGATTAATTTAAACCTTTTAGTTTTATGTTTTAATAACGAATACATTTACATGCAATTCCATTTTATAAGGCTCACAATAATAAGTAGTTAAGTGTGTTATAAATGATCAATTAACTTAAGTGTTTAACTTTATAATAAAGGATATTGTTGTTTACATAAGATAGTTATTATTAGTTTTATCGTTTAACTATAACAATTTAAGGTAATGTTGTTTTAATGATGTGGTCTATAATTTTAAAAAAGTTATTTAGCCCGTCTTTACAAAATCGGTCAGCCAAAATAGAATTGAATAAAGAGGAGGTAGTATTATGAATAATAGTTTTTATACACTGCCTAAAGAAAAACAACTAAATTTATTTTACGCTGGATGTAAGGTATTTGCTAATAATACCTATAAAAAGGCATCTATGTCTAAGGTTGCTGATGAAGCAAGAATATCTAAATCATTATTGTTTTACTACTTTAAAAATAAAAAAGAATACTATTTTTATGTATTAAACGAGGTTGCGAAACATTGGAATGAGAGACTGTTATCTGCAATTAAAGAGATTAATAGCAATGATTTATTTGAGATGGTTACAGCTATAATTAAGGTAAAACAATCTTATGTTAAAGATTTACAGCTTTATTATACTTTAATTAAAAGAATTTACTATGAAAAAGATGAAAGCCTTAAAGACGACTTAGAAAAAATAAAGGTAATCTTAAATAAACCCTATGAAGATTTGTTTAAACGAATAGATAAAAGTAAGTTTAAAGATGAAACTGAAATTAATAACTGCGTAAAAATACTGCTCTATTTCGCTCAAGGTCAGTTATTTAATACAGAAATAGACTGTATTGATGAACAGTTTTTAATAAAAGAGCTGGAGACAATAGTTAATTCTCTTAAGCGTAACTATTATAAGGATGAGTATCTTGCAATTTAAAGAGTTTGGAGATAGGCATAATAAAAAGGCTCTGCTAATTCATGGAGGTTATGTTACATGGAGAACATTACAGATTCAAACAGAGTTATTAGCTAAAGAATACTATGTTATAGTACCTTTACTTAATGGTCATAACCTTAATGATAATTCACAGCTCCTATCAATAGAGCAAGAAGCTGAACAAATAATTAAATACCTTAATAACAAAAACATTAGTAAAGTAGAGATTCTATATGGTGCATCATTAGGGGCAGATATTGCTTTAGAGATACTAAGCCAAAGTTTCGACCTTGTTAAATATGCAGTAATTGAATCGGGTTCATTAGGGATTAATAGAGTTACGGCATATTTTCTAACTAAAGCAACAGTAAAGACAATGTATTATGGGGTAAGGGGTAACCGATTTTATAGACTAATTTTAAACAGATTTTTAGCAAATTTAGGAATGCCCAAAGAGTTGTATAAAAATACAAAAGATTTACTAAGCCATATGACAAAACTAACTTTAAACAATGTTCAGAGCTTAGTTTGTAATTATAGCTTAAAAGATAATATTAAATACACTACTGCTAAAATATTAGTAATTTATAGTACAAAGGAAAAATATTTAGTTAAACCTTATAACGATATGAAAAAGCTTGTAGCTAACATGAAAATCTTATGTTTGCAAAACTATTCACATGGTGAGTTATGCATTGGCAATCCAAATAAAGTTGTACAAATAATAAAAAGGTTTGTAGAAAGCATTTAATATAAGATTGACATATTATACATGTTATTAGTAAAAATATGAGTATTTATGCTTATGGATTAATTTTTATAAAAGGAGCTAATTACAATGTTAAGTAAACAAGAATGGGTCAAACAGCAAAAGTACTTAAAACTTAATGATGATGATGAGTTTGTTATTGACTACACAGATGACGTAGCAATAATTGACTTTCATACTCATATGTCTAATGTATTACCTTTAAAAGTTAATAATCCAAATAATACAGGGCGAAAAATAAGCTATCCAACACTACCCGCTATAGATAAATTAGATTTAAATGTGCCTTACTGGCATAAAGTTGACCCACATAAAAAACATAAAAGTTTACTCTCAATGATAAAGTTCTCCTATAATGGCTATAAAATATTCCAGAAAATGATTATGTGTGGTACCTACGATAACTGTTTAAAATCACAGCAAGATAATAAGATAAAAATGAATATAGTTTTACCTATTAGTTCACAAAAGAATGACCGGTCACTCGAGGCGCTTAAGTTAGCTAAGCAATATCCTACAAAATTTATAGCTTTTTGTTCTGTACATCCTTATGATTATAATCTTAAGGAAAAAATATTAAAATACAAAAAATTAGGAGCTAAAGGTCTAAAACTGAAGATATCCGATATGGAATTAAAGTATAATTATGAGCCACTTATTAAACTATTTAAAATATGTTACGAAGAAGACTTACCTGTTATTTTACACACTGGTTCTTTAACCTATTTAAAGCAAAAAAACTGCTCTAAGCTTATGTGGAAACTGTTTCAATCTTCTAGGGTTAGTATTTTTGGGGAGCTACTAAAAAAGATGCCCCAAGATTTTAAGTTTATATTTGGTCATAGTGGTATACAAGATTATAAACAAGTTGCAGAATATCTTAAGATATTTCCTGCTTCATATGCAGAGCTATCTTGCCAATCGGCAGATAGCATTAAATACTTAATCAATGAAGTAGGAGATAAAAGGTTATTGTTTGGCTCTGATTGGCCAGCTTTACCTCAAGCATTTACCCTCTCAAGAGTATTACTTGCTACCGAAAAGGATTATAATGCACGAGAAAATATTTTAATAAATAACGCATGTAATCTTCTTAATATTCCAAGATAAAAATATTAATACTATGATAAAGGACTGTACTAAATTAAGTATTAGTCCTTTTGTTGTGTTTTATTGATTACTAAAATGGTATAATAAATTTTACATAGGCTAGATAAATATGGGTTAGGAATAGAAATATGAAGATATTAGAGATACATAATGTAACAAAAAAGTATAGCAGAAATAAGCCCTGCATATTAAATAATGTTAATTTAACACTAAAAGATGGGGAGTTTGTAGCAATTATGGGTCCATCAGGTAGTGGTAAAACTACCTTGTTAAATATAGCATCAGGCATAGATAAGTGTAACTCTGGTGATGTATACCTACTAAATAATAATATTTGTAAAATGAAAAAAAACGAACTGTCTTTATTAAGAAGAAGAAATATAGGCATGGTTTTTCAAGATTTTAACTTATTAAGTAGTTTAACACTAAAAGAAAATATATTAGTTCCCTTAATTTTAGATAAAAAAATTGATATTATTGAGAGCAATAAAGTTGAGGAGTTGGCTAATTTATTAGGCATAACAGATATCTTAAATAGTTATCCTTATGAAATTTCTGGTGGTCAACAACAACGTGCAGCTATTTGTCGTGCTATTATAAACACGCCTAAGATATTATTTGCAGATGAACCAACCGGAAATCTTGATTCAAAATCATCAATGAATGTAATGTCTTCCTTTGATTTGGTTCGCAAGGATAGTAACGCAAGCATACTAATGGTAACTCATGATGCATATACCGCTAGTTATTCTGATAGAGTCGTGTTTTTTAAAGATGGCTTAACTGTGCAGCAAATAGTAAAGCAAAAAAACAGCTCCAATTTTTATAATGAAATAATTGATATTATTCAAAATATTAATAATTAATACTACAAGATTCATAAGGTAAGAAAGGAAAACATGAATTTTATCATGTAAAACATAAAATGACTTTAGGTTCAATTACATTAAAAATGTTTAAAACTGATGCAAAAAAATATAAGCTATTTATTTTATGTAATTTATGCGCTATTGCAATTCTGTATAGTTTTACTTCTATCTATGTAAATAAACAGTTTATGAATTCTTCTATAGTAAACCCCATGATATCAAGTAATATATATGCGCCAACTATGTTAGTTTTTTTCTTTACTGGCATATTTATTACTTATTCACAAAGTGTATTTATAAAATCTAGACAAAAAGACTATGGAATTTTATTGTCTATAGGAATGACTGAAAATGAGGTTTTAAAAAGTGTATTATTAGAGAACATAACTATGATTTTACTAGCTTTAGGTAGTGGTTTGATATTAGGTACAGGTTTGTCACTATTGTTTTTTAGTTTTATTAAATATCTATTGGGATTTAGTGTTATTAATATCACTATTTCTATAGTATCATATAAAATAATAATTATTTATGTTTTGTCAGTATTTATATTTTCAATAATACTTAATGTTATTTTTATGTGCAAAAGAACCATTTTAGATAAAATAAAATACACTGAAAAGGCTGAAAAATCTAGTTGTAATAGTATTATCTTAGCAGTTTTGGGGTTATTATTTACGGTGGCTTCCATTGTAATAATGATTGTTTTGTATCAAAAAGACAGTAACTATTGGTTTTTAAGTTTATTAACATGTGTGTTAGGTTCAGTACTTATATTTTATAATGGTGAGGCCATAATTAAAAAATTTCAAAAGAAGAATAATAAAAAATACCTAAAAAACATTTTTTTATTTTCTGATTTAAAATATTATTATGGTAAAAATAAAAAGATATATTTAACTACTACTTGGTTATTTTTTGTTATCTTATTTTTGTTCTCATTTAGTTTATATTCATATCCTAGTTTAACAAGTAACGCAATTACTTATCACCCATATCATATGACTTATGCTGGTATAGATAATGATATGCAGGCTTTAGCAAAAAATGAAATCGAGAACATTGCTTTACACTATGGCAATAAAATAACTGCTTATGATAGTGTTAAATTTATGAGAAATAATACCTTTACTATATTTGATGTTAATGATATAAACACAATTTTCAACGAGAGTTATTGCATTGATTCTAATACCTGTTTATTTGTTTTTCCATATGATATTAATGATGGTTATGATCACAACACCAATCAATCAATGTCTACATTAAGAATTAAAACTAACACTACTAAAAAAGAATTTAATATAACAAATACAATTGTTAAACCATTTTTTGGTCATGTTAACTGCATATCTAGTTACATTATATTAGTTAACAGCGAAGACTATAATTGGATTAGTAAAAATGGTGTAGATTATTATATTAAAGGAAGGTTGCAATTATATAATTTTGAATACTGGCGTAACTCCCAAAATATCATAAATGATGTATGGAATAAGCTACTAATTAAAAATAATATCAATGAAGATGATAATTTCTTTAAAATAAGTTCGTTAATAAATGCATACAAGATTGCTTTAAAAAGCTCCAACTTTTTATTATTTATTGTGATTTATGTTTGTTTGTTAATATATTTATCAACAGTTATAATGATTTATTTTAAGGTAGAAATGGAATATGAGGATGATAAAAAGAAATACTTTAGTTTATATAGGCTAGGTATAACAAATAAAGAAATTAATAAGATGGTATCTCAAAAAATAAAAACTATTTTTTCAATATCCTTTATTTATGCAATAATTATCAATATTGGGTATAGCTATTTAATGAGCAGTTTAAGAAGTTTGTTTTATGCTCTCTTAACAACATTAGCTTTTGCTTCAATCCATTTTATAGTTTATAGACTTTGTATAAACAATTATTATAAAAGATTAGAGATAGATTTAGGTTACAAAAATAATTATTAATTAAGCACAAGTAGGGTAAATTAATGTAAACATTACTGATAGTTTAATAAAATAAAGGGGTATGAATAATTAAGTAGCAATTTTAATATAAGGAGAGTTATATGTTAAGTGCTGGTAAGAAAAAGTTTGGAATCAAAAGTATTTTAGTTATTTTATTATTAGTGATTATTGTGTTTTATTTTACTGAATTTTTTACCAGAGGAGTGTTTTTTAAAAATATATTTTTAAAAAAGCAGGTGTACAATAATCAAAGTTATTACCGAGGAAATAGTGATGAAGGTCACATTGAGATTATTGTAAATGGTTTATTAAACAGTGGCAAAGAAGTTGAGCTGGACTATAAGTTTGAAAATCAATCTCAAGAAAAGTACATAGTTGAATTTAAAGATGCAAATAACTGGGAAAAAGGAGTTGCAAAAGTTTTAGATTCTAAGAGAGACGTTTTATTTGAAGGATCCTATAGTAGAGATCGTAGAGTATTATATGATAGAGATGGTATGCCTGTTTTTAGCTACAAGACAGGCAATAATCAATCATACTATAAAATATCTTTATATAATATAGTTAAAATGGCGAGTTATCACAATGATACTTACAGAGGTGATTTTAGCTTTTTAACTGGAGCATTATTAGTCTCATTATTACTTTTTATTGAAATTAAGTATCCTCAGTTTTTATTTAATTTGCGTCATTCTCGCTTTGTAAAAAATGCAGAGCCAAGTAGTTATTATAGAGAAAGTCAGGTATTTAGTAATATTGTTTTAGCAATAGCAGCTACTGTAATGTATTTTTTAGCATTGAATTATTAAGGAGAGATGAATAGTGAAAAATTTTTTAGTAAAATTAATTGCTTTAATTAGCTTAATTAGTGGAGGATCAGCTCTTGTAAAATTTGTTAAATATTTATATACGTGCAATATAGCTTCATTACTTAATAATTCCAATGAAATTATTATGGCAATAGCATTTATGGTGTATGTATTATTAGTCATTGGTGGGCTAATGATTTTAGCCAATAAAAAAATTGGATTTATCATGGTAATCACTGCATATCTCTTTCAAGTACCATATATCTATACTAAAGAACTTTTATATGATTTAACTGCAGGCTTTAGTTCATGGATATATGTCGTAAATTCATCATTAGTGGAATTTAAAAATATATACGGATCATATTTTACTTATAATACAAGCATTAATGCATATGAAGACATAGTAGGATTTAATATTTTTGCCATTGTTGTTATTATAATTTTATTTGCAGGACTTAAATCAACAAAAATCAAAACGTTTGTTGATAAAAAACGGAACTATAAAGATAAGAATGATCGTAAACAGGTTATTTATGGTAGTCGTGAATTTATAAAATAAATGTTAATGCAATGAAAAAATAATATTCATTGCATTTTTTGTAATGAAATAGTTTAAATAAAAGGTGTATTATGAAAGATATATTAACTAAAGAACATATTATTAAATACGGAGTTAAATATGATTTGCTTTATATTGAGCATAGTAGTAATAGAGTATTAAGTAAACCACCTGATGAAGGTGGAGTAGCCTTTACGGGCTTAGTTTATGATTTAAATGATAGTGATGATATTAGCTTTTATAGCTATTTTGAAAATGGACTACAACACGGTTTACATGTAAAATTTTATGATAACGGAAGCTTAGCATTAATAGAAACACGTAAATTTGGATTACTAACAGGAGTTAAACAAGTTCGTTATAAAAATGGTAAAGTTAAGTCTATTGGTGAATATAAATATAGTATATGTTTACATGAAATGTTGTGGGATCAACGTGGAATATTATTAAAGCAAAAACTTGAACCAACAGAACCAGAGTTACTTGTAATTAAAAAAGCGTATCTATATTTTAAAAAAATTGGGAGGGAATAATTATAAAGTTGAGAATAAAGTTGATTGCCTTATTAAGTTTTTTGGGTGGAATTTTAGGTTTGAAGTATTGGCATACTGTGGTTTTTAAAATTGGAATCATATGTTTGTTAAATCCAATGTCTATTGCTATTGTAACATTTGTGTTTACTGTGTATTTATTGAGTTTAATGGGTGGCATTTTACTTTTTAAAAATAAAAGATTAGGTTATGTTTTTGTAATGGTTTCATATGTTTGCCAAATTCCTGTTATAATAACTAGTGCTCTTAATTATCACATAACATCTGGAGCTAAGCTTTGGCTAACTTTTATTCATATGCCTTTTTTAACAAAGATAGATATGCATTTTAAGTTGGGCAGTAAATTTGCTTTTAGTTTTTATAATGCATTTGAGGGTTATATTATTGGTGTTAATGTTTTAGCAATAATAATTGTGAGTTACTTAATTAAGAATTTTAGCATCATAAAAACAGCTAACAATTATGGTAATGAAAGTGTAGTTAAAAGAGCTTACAGTAGCAGGGAATTTATAAAATAGCAGACTATAAACATAATAGTCATAGAGGATTAGATAGGCCTCTTTTTTTTGTGTAAAATTAATAGTATGTTCATATAAAATTGTAAGAACATGAGTTATAATTATAAGTACTACTTTATTAGTAGTTAATTTAAATGGAGGTTTAGTATGTGGTATAAAAATTTAGAAAAATATTATTTAATAAAAAGTATATATAGTGAAGTGCCTAAATTAAGCAATGTAAATATTCATGAAATAAAAGTTTATGAAAATGGTAAAAGGGCCTCCATTACATTTGATATGCCCGAGTTTGCAGAGTATCCGCCGACCAGTTGGATACGAGAGGGTTATAACGCAACAAAAGTTACCTGTGAATTTCTTAATGTTAGTGAGTTTAAGTTTTGCTCAAATAATGAAGAAAACATAGTTGGTAATATTGTATTTGAAAAAAACCAATCTGTTAAATTAATAATTAGCGGAAATATCAATGGAATTATAAAGTCAGAAATTGGATTGATTAAAGAGGTAGAAGGGTATATAAATAAAGAACTATTTATTTAGAAAAATAGATAAATATATATTGTATGAAAGAGAGGATTAATAACGATGAAGAAATGGGCAGTAATTATTTTATTTGCTGTAATGTTAATTAATGTAGGTTGTAGTAAAACAGAAAAATACTCAGAACAGCAAAAGGTAGCTCAGAGCTTTATAAGTGCTGTTAAAGAAACTAACATAAAGGATTTTAAAAAGTTAATAAATATTGAGTTAGTAGTTATTCGTAATTTTATCTCAGGCAATGAAGAGCGAGGCAAAGATATTAGATTTACATATCAAAAACAAGATATTCCATTAAACTTAGAATTCAAAGTAGAAAATGAGTTACCAGTTAATCTAAAGAAAATGTTTGAAAATATAGCTGACTTTAGAGTTATTAAACCTAAAGATCTAGATAAAAGTTTTTTTGATAATAATTCACTAATAGCTTCAAACGACACTAGAACTATTTATAATGAAATCAAAGATCATGTAAAAGATTTAAAAGATAATGAATCATGTCTATTAATTTTAAACGATAGTGAGTTTATTTTTTTTGAATCATTAAATAATGGGAGTTTTGCTGTGTTTAATAAAGGCAATGAAACCTTTAATTTGGCTGCAATTATTGATTTGAGATAGCATTGTAGTTTTGTAGATTTAATAAAATAGTAATTAGACTTAGTTAGTAAAAATAGTTATGTTGTTTGTTTAAATGTATTAGTTAATAATATAATAGTTTAAGGAGTTCAAAATGATAATTACTACTGTATTAGCTATATTGTTTTTTATTGTTGGCATATCTAATGCAATGGCAGCAGACATGTTTGGCTTTTATTCTTGTTTATTTGTTGCTTTTGTGTTAGTTGCTTTAGTTTTTTACATAAATAATGAAAAAAAGAAAATAAAGAGCTTTATAGAATGGGTTACAAGCAATAAATACTATATAGAGCAAGGTGTTGCTGAGTATAATGGAAATCAAATTAATTTAAACACAAAAATTTCTTCTTATGTGTTCTGTGTTTCAGCATTGTTCTTTACGCAAGTTATGCGTTCACGAATAGTTATTAAAGGAACCTTTGAAGCAGTTATAATGAAAATAGTTAATATTTTGCTTACCATATTATTTGGATTGTGGGCATTTCCTAGAGGACCCATTTATGTAGTTATTCTAACTATTAAAAATATATCTGGTGGTACTAAAATGACTATAAAAGATTTAATAGAGCAAATTGAAGATGATGATCATGAAATTGAGTTTACTAGTACAGCAGAATACCAAAAAATTAAAGAGCAACGATATCGAGATAGTATGAATTATTAGAGGAGCTAAAGGTGAGATTTAATAAAAAGTATTTTGCATTTTTTCTAGTTTTATTTTTAACCGAACTTTTTATCGCACTATATATTAAAGATAACTTTATAAGACCATATGTTGGAGATGTTTTAGTTATTTTATTAATGTATAGCTTTGTAAGATGTTTTGTTAAAAGCTTTCAATGCCTGCCTATCTTACTATTTGTAGTTGCATTTTTAGTTGAAATAAGCCAGTATTTTAATTTTATTGCATATTTGGGATTGCAAAATTGTAGAATAGCAAACATTATTTTAGGACTAACCTTTGATGTAAAAGATATCTTTTGTTACTTTATAGGAATGTTGTTATGTATGGCTCTTCAAAAATTTACTAAAAACTATCAAAATATTTAAAATAAAATCAATAAAAAACTATAAAAAAGTTTTTTATTGATTTTATTTTAATATTAATATACAATGTTGTATATTAAATGTTGTATAAGGAAGGGATTAAGTTGGAGCTCGTTATATTAGGTGTTTTAATGGAGAAACCGATGTATGGTTATAACATAAAAAAGGTCTTAGAAGAGAGAATGGGACATTTTACAGACTATAAATTTGGGTCCATTTATTTTGCTTTAAATAAACTATGTAAAAATGGCTTTATTAATCAAAAATCTATTGAGGTTAAAGGTAATAGACCACAAAGAAAATTATATGAAATTACTGATTCGGGTAAGAGCCGTTTTGTAGATTTAATTTACCGGAGATTACAAGAGCAAAAAAGGCCGTTTTATGCAATTGATGAGGCTGTATTTTTCTCTAATTTTGTAGATAAAACTGACTATAAAAAATATATAATGAAGCGTATTACACATACTGAAAATGCCATAAAGTATTTAGAGAGTCATATTAAAGAAATAGCTGAAAAAGCTAATCAATATCATGCCAAAATTATTATATTACATTCGCTTGAACATCTTAGAGCTGAAAATAAGTGGCTATTGAGTTTAAAGCAGTATATTGAAAACGGAGATATAAGTTATGCTAAATAGTATGCTAAAATTTAAATCCAATAAGGAAAGTAAGATTGCATTCCTTGCTGGTTTGGTTGCTATAGCTTTATCTCTTTTGTTAAAAAATGGCTTTATTAACAAACAGCCTTTTTTATTTATTATAATAAGAGATTGGTTAATGATTTTTATACTAGGTATTTGTTTTGTTATTAATAGAATCAGCAATAATAATACATTTGCTGAGTTTGGAATTAGCTCTAAACATCTTTTTAAAAATATTACAATAAATATTGTCTTAGCTATTTTACTCTTTTTTGTAATGTATATTAAATTAGATAGTCCAATAATTAACATATCTATTGAGAGTATTTCTACTATAGTTTATATAATGTTAGCTGGCGTTTTTGAGGCTCTATTTTATTATTCTTATCAGCGAGTTGTATTTGCAAAATGTTTTGGAAAAATACCAGCTATTATAATGGTATCACTATTTTATTCTTTACATCATGTTGGTTTTCAGCCTGAGTTTATTAAACTGTTTTTTGTTGGTCTACTCTATGCAATAGTTGTAAGTCTTACAAATAACATATTTTCAATATACCCATTCTATTGGGGGGTTGGTGCTACATTTGATGTATTATTACAATCTAAGGTGGTTACAACTGTTCAATATCCTTTTTTGAGGTCAATAATATTGCTTTTATTAATATTCGTATATTCAATATACAAATACAAAGAGAAGCAAAAAACTATAAAACATTGTTTATAATTAAAAAACTGAGATCTTTTGAGTCTCAGTTTTTTTATACCCTAAAAGAGACTTATATTTCCCAATTATTTTCCTAAATAAATTAAAAAATGTGGTTATATTTTGATACAAGCCTTAATAGATATGTATAAATAAAGGTAAGGAAAAAGCGTAGCCTATACCTTATTACTATAGAAAAAAACAGTAATAAAGATAAGTTGAGATGATTAAAATGATAAGACATATACCAGCAGAGATTCTAAATATACTACCAAAAGAGTGGATTAATACCTTAAAAGGTGTTGTGTTTAAGTGTTATGAAATACGACTAAGGGTAGGACAACCAGTTTCTTTAAAGGGTGAAACAGCCTACAAAGAAATGAAAAGAATAATAGTGACAAAAGAGTCAATTAATATAATTGTTCAAAATATCTGCCAGTCATCGTACTATGCATATCAAAATGAATTAAAGCTTGGTTATTTCACTATTCAAGGTGGACATCGCATTGGCTTAGCTGGTCAAGTAATTATTGATAAGGGTGAAGTTAATAGAATTAAGAACTATAGCAGTTTAAATATAAGAATAGCAAGAGAAATAAAGGGTGTAGCAAAAGCAATTATTGATAAATGTTATCTGCAAAATGAAAATATTTTGGTAAGTACATTAATAATCGCACCCCCTGGAGGAGGCAAAACAACACTGTTAAGAGATTTAGCTCGCATCAGTAGCAATGGCATTAAAGAATTAAAAATTAAACCTCATCAGGTATCAATCATTGATGAACGAAGTGAAATAGCAAGTTGCTATTTAGGAGAACCTCAGCTAGACATTGGTTTAAACTCGGATGTTTTAGATTCATGCCCTAAAACAGTGGGTGCCATGATGATGTTACGCTCTATGGGGCCCCAGATACTTGTTGTAGATGAATTAGGTAGCACAGGAGATGTTGAGATAGTTGAAGAGTGTTTAAATGCTGGAGTAGTTTTATTTGCAACAGCTCATGCTAGTTCCATCAAACAACTCAAAAAAAGACCAACTCTTAAAAGAATACTAGATAGAAAGCTGTTTAAACGAATTGTTTTGGTTAAAAATCAAGGGCAGGTTAATGGTATTTATGATGAAAATGGTGATGAAATAGGAGGAATCAAAAATGATTTTATTTGCCAAGATTCTGTTAGCTATCTTAGTAGAATACGCAGTGGTGATGTTATGCAGAACTAAAGTAAAATTTTATCGAAATAGACCCAAAACACTTCAGCAAATAACCTATTCACTTCAAAATATCAGCAATGAAATGGTTTTTTCTAACGAGTTACTGCCTTCAATAGTACACAAAATGGCACGTGAAACAATATATCCAGTAAAACACTTGTGGCAGGGTGTTAGTAAAGAAATTCTATTAGGTAATGCCTTTGAACAGTCTTTTGAGAGAGAGTTAATAAATAATCAAAAATTGCTTTCATTATCTAATGAAGATATAGATTGTTTAAGGCTTTTAGCAAGTCAGTTAGGGCAATCTAATTTAGATAATCAGCTAAAAATATTAAATATAACCCAAAATAAAATAGTAGAAAACGAAAAAAATCAAATTTAGAAAAAAAACAACAAGTTAAGCTCTGGAACATGTTAGGTATTCTTGGTGGTTTAACAATAGTAATTTTACTTTGGTAAGGAGTAAACACATGCAAATAACATTACTTTTTCAAATTGCAGTAATCGGAATAATTACATCTGTACTTAACACAATTCTTAAACAAGCTGGTAAAGATGAGTTTGGTCAGGCTATTACTTTAATTGGGGTAACTATTATTATGGCAAGAGTTTTAGTTGAAATTGGCAATTTATTTCAAACAATTAAAACTATGTTTCAATTTTAATGGGCGAGTATTATGGACTTAATATCTGTTATTGCAGTATGTATATGTGCAGTTCTTTTGTCTATTGTTCTTAAACAGTATAAACCAGAGTATGCATTTCTATTAAGCTTAACAACCGGAGTAATAGTTTTAATTGTAATAGTAAGTAAGCTTACAGTTGTTATTGATGCTTTTTACTCTGTAACAGCAAGAGCTGATACTGAGCTTTTACACCTAGATGTAATTCTGAAAATAATAGCATTAGGTTTAATTGCAGAGTTTGCCGTTAAATTATGTAATGATGCTGGTGAGTCTGCTATTGCTGGCCAAATTGAATTAAGCGCTAAAGTTATTATTTTAGTTTTGGCTGTACCTTTAATAATTATGGTGCTAGATACAGTACTTGAACTGGTACCAAAGTAAATGGTGATGACTATGAAGAATAAAATTTTCACCTTATTTTTGTTTGTAATTGTATTAATAAATATAAACATAGTTTATGCAGAAGAGGACTTTAATGCAGAAGATGTGATTAGAAGTCAGTTTGAAAAAATTGATTTTTCTGACATAAATGTTGAGATGCAAAAAATCAATGAAAAATATAAGTTGCCAGAGCTTAGCCCTCAAAGTATTTGGGAGATGTTTAAAGGGGGTAATGAGGCTTCTTTCAATAGTGTTATAGAGACTATTAAGAATTACTTCTTTAAAGAAATTAAACAACAATTGCTAGTTTTTACTCGTATTTTCATACTTACTCTGTTAGCTGTGTTAATAATAAAAATTCAAGAGGCTTTTAATAGTAAGGTTTCTGATATCGTTTTTAAAATTATTTATCTAACACTAATGGCTTTTATCATTCAAAGCCTATCTATAGGTTTGAAAACAGCAGCTGATGCTATTAACTATATGATTAACTTTATGTTAGTTTTATGGCCGGTATTGATAACCCTAATGGTTAGCTTAGGACATGTTGTAAGCTCCACTTTGTTTGATCCTTTATTAGTTGGAGGCAGTCAGTTTGTCAGCCAAGCTATTAACTTTACAGTTTTACCACTGTTTTTTACTTCTGGAATTCTACAAGTTGTAGACTACCTAAGTGAAGAAATAAGCATCTCAAAGTTAGCGAAGCTAGTTAGAAATTTTGGAGCGTTTATTTTAGGTATCTGTTTTACTGTTTTTTCCGGAATAACTATCTTAAGAGGAACTGCGGGAAGTGTAGCTGATGGTGTAGCTTTAAGAACAGGAAAGTTCTTAACAAAGGGTTTTTTGCCTGTTATAGGTTCTATGCTATCTGATGCTTTTGATACAATTCTTGGTTGTACTTTAGTTGTAAAAAATGCCGTTGGTATATTTGGACTGTTAACATTATTTTTTATTTGCACATTGCCAGCTTTAAAGCTAATAGTAATGATTTTTATGTATAAAATTGCCGGAGCATTTTTACAGCCAATAGATAATAATCGGATATCACCTTTAATGTTTTCAGTTTCGGGAGTTTTAACTTATATAATGGCTGCAATTTTAGCAGTTGGAGTAATGCTGTTTATTACTTTAACAATAATTTTAATATCCGGTAATGCCACTGTAATGTTTAGATAAAGGAGACATAAGAATGCTGAGTTTTATTGAGTCATGGCTAAGTAACCTAATTGTAGTTATTTTTTTAATAACCATGGTCAAGTTAATTATGCCTTCAGGTAAAATAAAAAGCTACATTAGATTTGTTTTAAGCTTAGTTGTAATGCTGTTAATTGTTCAGCCTGTGGTAGAGGCCGTTAAGGGTTCAGATTTTTTAGTAAACTCTTGGATGCAACATCAAAAGAACTTTGAGTTTCAAGAAAATAGAGTTTATGCTATGTCACAAACCCTAAACAATAATGAAGATGCTGTAAATTTATATAAACAAAAAATAATAGAGCGACTTGAAAATGACTTAAGTATTTTAACTAATAATACTGTTACGGTAACTAATTTAGTCATAAATGAAGATAGTAATAGTAAAGAGTTTGGTTATATTCAAAATGTAAGTATTAAAGTTATGCAGAGTTCTAGTGAAGACACCGCTGAAGTAATGGCTGTAAATGAGAATACTAATACAATGCATAGTGAAATAAAAAAGTGGTTAACAACAAACTTTGGAAAAGAAGTGAATCTTAAAATCTCGCTAGAGAGTGAGGGGTAAATATGCTAGGTGGTTTTAAAGAGGAATTAACTAAAATAATCAAAGATAATAAAGTGATATTTTCATTATTGTTAGTAGCTGTTGTAGCATTAGTTGCAATTAAAATGATAACACCATCATCTGAGCCAGTTAAAGCTCCTTTAGTTATAAATGAAGAAATAACACCTACAATGTCTACAGTAAAAGGTACTGTTTGGAGAGAGATGGAGCAGCAACTAGAAAAGGATTTATCTAAGTTTTTAAGTGATATAAAAAACTGCGGTAGAGTACAAGTAATGATTAGAATAAGCAAAGATGAGTCTAAAATTAGGGCAATAGATGAAGATAAAACAGAAAAAACTATAGAAGAAATTGATTCTACTGGCATTACAAGAACTACTAAAGAAGTAAGAATTATTCAAAAAACAGTTCAAGAGAGCTCAAGTAGTGGTTATAAAACAGTTTTTTTAGAGGTTGAGTCTCCAGAAATTGAGGGAGTAATAGTAATAGCTTCGGGAGCTACTAACCTTAAAGTTAAGGCAATGTTAATAGAAGCTATTTGCACTTATTTTAATATTCCTGCTTACAAAATATCAGTTATGCCTGGAGGTAAATAAAATGTATATCAGAAAAAAAGAACTTATCTTTTACATTGTTGTATTAATTGTTGTAATTGTAGCTGCCCATTTTATTATGATAATGAATAGAACAAAGGTTTTAGAGAGAGAAAAACAGGCTGCTGTAAGTAAAGCTTTGCGCGATTATCAGGTAAATAATCCAGTTATAGAGGCTACAGCACCAACAGAAAATTCAGATGACTTTTTTGTTAATTATCGAATAGAAAGAAATAGTGTAAGGTCAAAACATATTGATATACTTAAGGACTTATTAGATAATGAAGATAGCACAGTAAAGCAAAAAGCCCAATCAGATTTGCAAAAGTTATTAAACTTAGGAGAGTTAGAGAATCAGGTAGAAAATTTATTGAAGGTTAGAGGTTTAAGTGATGTTGTTTTATTTGTAAGTGGAAATGAAGTATCGGTTATAGTATTAGCAAATGAGTTTGACCAAACCAAAGCTAGTCAAATACTAGATACTGTTTCAAGAATGCTGAAAATTAAATACAGTAATATTAATATTGTTCAAAAGTAATAATAAACATAAGTAATATAAAAGGCTATTTGTAATTATTAAATAAAATTCAAGTAATGTTAAAATAAATTTCAATAGCCTTTGTTGCGCACTAATTTTTATATATGATATAATTAATGAGTCGTATAAGGAGGCGTTTTACGTGAACGAAAAACAACAAATTGGAAATATAAGAATAGCTGATGATGTAGTAACTGTAATTGCAAAAATAGCAGCTGCCGAAATTGATGGAGTTTCTGGATTAACTGCAAGCTTTGCAGGTGGCATTAGAGATATGATGAGTGGCAAAGGTCATTCAAAGGGCGTAAAAGCACAAATCAATGATAATGTTGTTGATGTAGATGTTCATGTTAATGTAAAATATGGTGTACATATTCCTGAGGCTGCAAAAAAAGTGCAATCCAATATTAAGCGCTCTATTGAAACAATGACAGGATTATCTGTTCAAACAGTTAATGTATTTGTTCAAGGTATAGCATTTACATCATCAAAATCAGATAAAAATAATTTAACCGAATAATATCAATTATTACCTCAGTTAATTTATTAAGTATATGGTGGGTATTTTAATTTATTTAATAAAGTATCTGCTACCTAAACAAGTAAAACTGGGCGGGTAAATGTTGCACTTTAGGTGTGCGTTTGTTCGTCCATATTTATGTGTGCAAATAATAATGTATACTAATAACAAAAGATTTGGTATAGTAATAAAAGTTTCAATAATAAAGAGATTGTTAATAATAAACAATGAAAGCAACATTCTAAATATCTTTTATTTAGAATAATTGAGGTGTTATAATGGGCAGAAGGCAAGCACGTGAGGGCGCACTGCAAATGCTGTACGCGTGGGATATTGGCAATAATCAGTATGAATTAACAGTAGAAACCATTAAAGAGTTAATGGATTTAAATGAAAAAGATAATGAATTTATGATGATTTTAGTAAATGAGGTCATTGATAATACAGCAGTGTATGATAAAGCTATTGCTCGATGTTTAAAAGGCTGGGAGCTTAATCGCTTAAGTTATTTAGATAGAAATATTTTAAGAATTGCTTTGGTTGAAATGGTGAAACAAGGCACACCAAAACAGGTGGTGGCCAACGAGGCGGTGGAGATTGCCAAATCGTATAGTGAAGATAAATCTTTTAAATACATTAATGGAGTATTGGGTAATAGCGAATTACTAAAGGATTTTGAGTGATGTTTTTAGGTATAGATACAAGTGCTTACACCACATCATTAGCCATTGTACAAAGTAATGATCATAATGAAGTAAAACTAGACCTAAGAAAAGTTTTAGATGTTAAGTTAGGAAAAAGAGGATTACGGCAATCTGAGGCTGTTTTTCAGCATGTTAAAAACCTGAATGAACTAGCCAATGATTATCGTGCATATCCTTTAAAAGCAGTTGCAGTTTCTGTAAAACCTAAACCACATTTAAACTCTTATATGCCAGTTTTTAAAGTAGGACAAACTGTTGCTAACCTAATGGCGAAAAGCCTCAATATACCTTTATATGAGTTTTCACATCAAGAGGGACATATTGCAGCTGGGTTATGGTCTACTAAAGGCTTAAATAATAAATCAAAAATATTAGTAATTCATATCTCTGGTGGCACTAGTGATATATTAGAGGTAAGTGGAGCTGTTAATAACATGAAGATAACAGATTTAGGCTGTTCAACTGATTTACATGCTGGCCAATTTGTTGATAGAGTAGGTGTAATGTTAGGAGCAGAGTTTCCGGCTGGTAAAACTATGGATTTATGGTCAAAACAAAGTAGCAACTTTGATGAAAGATTACCATCTCATGTAAACAAGTATAATATGAGCTTTTCGGGGCCAGAGTCTGCTGCAAAGAGATTGTTTGATAATGGGGTAAGTAAAGAAAGCTTAAGTAAAATGGTATTTATGTCTATTTCACGGACACTAGAAAAAGTTATAAGGTACGCTTATAGCAAAACAAAGTATAATAAAGTTTTAATTGTTGGTGGGGTTGCAGCTAATTCATTTATCAGAAATGATTTGGTAAAAAGAATGCCCTATAATATTTGCTTTTGTAACACTAGTTATAGTAGTGATAATGCTGTTGGAACAGCACTTTTAGCATTAAAAAAATACGAAAAGCAGGAGGAAGTATAATGGCTACATTAATTGATGGAAAAGGTATAGCAAAAACCATAGAGAATGAGTTAAAACAGCAGGTTGTAGAACTAAAAGAACAAGGTATAATGCCAGGCTTAGCTGTTGTTTTAGTAGGTGAGGATCCAGCCTCTAAAACCTATGTAAGATCAAAAGAGAGAGCCTGTAAGAGAATAGGTATTTACTCTAAAAAAGTTAAGTATGATACTGATATTACTCAAGAAGAGCTTTTAAAAACTATTTATGAACTAAATAATGATGATTCTATTCATGGTATCTTAGTTCAATTGCCCTTACCTGCACACATCGATAGTGAAGCAGTGATTAATGCCATAGACTATAAAAAAGATGTAGATGGATTTCACCCTATAAATATCGGAAAAATGTTTTTAAACGAAGATAGTTATTGGTCTTGTACTCCACACGGAGTAATAGAGTTACTTGACAGATCAAATATTGAGATAGCTGGTAAAGATGCAGTCATTGTAGGAGCTAGTAACATAGTTGGAAAACCTATGGCAACCATGTTACTAAACAGAGAGGCTACTGCTACTGTATGTCATATTAAAACAAAAGACTTAGCTTTTCATACAAAACAAGCTGATATTTTAGTAGTGGCTGTAGGTAAACCAAATTTAATTACAGCTGATATGGTAAAAGACGGCGTAGCTGTTATTGATGTAGGCATTAATAGACTTGATGATGGAAGATTAGTTGGTGACGTAGATTTTGAAGCGGTTTCTAAAAAGGCTTCAGCTATTACTCCAGTTCCTGGTGGTGTTGGTCCTATGACAATCATTATGTTAATGAAAAACACTATTAAGTCAGCTATTAATCATGCAAAGGCGTAATAGAGTATACACAGTAACCGAAGTAAATAAGTTATTAAAGCAATTTATAGAAGAACAAAACATATTCAACTTTATGTTGATTTCTGGTGAGATAGTAAATTTTAAAAGACATACATCAGGACATCTTTACTTTTCTTTAAAGGATAACAGCGACAGAGTAAAGTGTGTAATGTTTAATAGACAAAGCAGAATGTTAACTTTCCGACCTAAAGACGGTATGCAAGTACTGGTTCAAGGTCGGCTTTCTGTATATCCAAAAAGTGGAGAGTATCAAATTTATGTAGATAGCTTACATCCTATGGGGGTAGGTGATTTGCATTTTAGGTTCTTAGAACTTAAGGAAAAACTTGAAACACTAGGTTACTTTAATAAAGAATTTAAAAGAAATATCGTTAAAATACCTAAAAAGATTGGCGTTGTAACTTCTGCTACAGGGGCAGCAGTTCACGATATAATTAGAACTATAAAGAATAAATATCCACCAGTACAAATAATTTTAGCACCTGCTAAAGTCCAGGGTATGGACTCTGCAGCTGAAATTGTAAAAGCAATTAAACTACTAAATGAAGTTACTGATATAGATACTATTATAGTTGGCAGAGGCGGTGGAGCAACAGAGGAGCTTTGGTCTTTTAACGAAGAGTGTGTCATTAAGGCAATAAGAGAATCTGCAATACCAGTAGTTTCGGCCGTTGGGCACGAAATTGATACAACACTTGCAGACCTAGCCGCTGATAAAACAGCAGCTACCCCAACAGCCGCTGGAGAATTAGTAGTTCCAGATATTTTTGAGTTACAAAGAGATTGTGACTATTTGTTAGATAAACTTGTAAATAGTTATATGCATAGTTTAAATAAAAAACGTAGTAATTTAAGCTTAATATCTAAAAAATTATTATTGGCTCAACCAACTAATAAAATTACTCAAAAGAAAGAAAAAATTAAGTTTTTATATAAGAATTTGCAGCTACAGTTTGCACTTAAATATAATCAAAAAGTAACTAAACTTGAGTATTTAAAAAAACGCCTATATGAGCTTAAACCTCAATTAAAATTAGCAAAAGGATATACACTGGTTTATAATATAAAAGGTGAAGTAATAAAATCAGTTGCAGATGTTAAACAAGATGAAAATATAAAGGTAGTATTTAATGACGGCAGTATAAAAGCCCAAGTTTTAGATAAAGAGGTTAATAAAAATGAGCAAAACAGATAACCTAACTTTAGAAAATGCAATGAGTAAAGTAGAAGAAATAGTAAAATTATTAGAAAATGAAGAGCTAACTTTACCAATACTCATGGAGAAATTTAATGAAGGAGTAGAGCTTGTTAATTTCTGCCAAAAAGAACTAGATAAAGCTGAAGAAAAAGTACAAATAATTAAAAAGAAAGAAAACGCAATAGTTTTTGAGGAATTTAAATAATGAGCTTTAATCTTAAGCAATATTTAAAAACTAACAAAGAGTTAATAGATATTGAACTAAACAGATACTTACCAAATCTTAACGAGAAACCAAGTAAATTGCATGAGGCAATGAGGTATAGTGTATTAAGTAATGGTAAACGAATTAGACCTATCTTAATGTTAGAGACCTATAAAGCATTTGCAGGAACTAAAAATGTTTATCCTGCAGCTTTATCATTAGAGTTAGTTCATTGTTTTTCACTTATACATGATGACTTGCCAACTTTAGATAATGATGATTTTAGGAGAGGTATTCCTACCTGTCATAAAAAATTTGGTAATGCCATGGCTTTATTGGCTGGCGATGCCTTGTTAGCACATAGCTTTTACCTTATTTCTACTGAACAAAGTAAATATACACATAGCGATAAAATTGTGAAATTAATACAAGAGTTATCAACTGGGGCTTCAACTTATGGAATTACTGGTGGTCAGGTTTACGATATAATGGCTGAAAAAGGTTTAATAGAACATAATGAAGAGAACTTAAAGTATATTCATAAATATAAAACTGGTTCCTTAATTAAAGCAGCTATTAGAATGGGAGCAATTTTGGCTGATGCAAGTGAACAAGAGTTGATAAAAGTAAGCAAAGCTGCTGAAAATGTAGGATTAGCATTTCAAATTAAAGATGATGTACTAGACGTAGTTGGAGATCAACAAACTCTTGGTAAAACCATAGGTAGAGATAAAGAATTAGGTAAACTAACCTATGTATCAATATTTGGCATGGAAAATGCTATAAGTAAGTACCAAGAGTTATTAAAGGAAGCTTTGCAGCTAATCAGCTTTTTAGGAGCAAAAGCAGAAACAATTAATAACCTATTTAGTTTTATTGTAAATAGACAGTATTGAGAGAGTGAGATTTATGTCATTATTATCTTCTATAAAAGAACCCCAAGACTTAAAAAAATATACTACTAAAGAGCTTTACTTTGTAGCCGAAGATATCAGAAAAATAATTATTGAAACTGTAGCTGTTAATGGTGGACATTTAGCCTCTAATTTTGGTGTAGTTGAGCTTACTTTAGCATTACACAGTGTGTTTAATAGTCCTACAGACAAAATAATATGGGATGTAGGCCATCAGGCTTACGCTCACAAACTATTAACAGGTAGACAGCAACAGTTTTCTACCATTAGAACATATCAGGGATTAAGCGGTTATCCTGTAATAACTGAAAATAAACACGATATTTTTGGGGCAGGACATAGCACTACATCTTTATCTGCTGCTTTAGGATTTGCTATAGAGAGAGATCTTAATAACAGAGATGAACATATAGTTGCTGTTATTGGTGATGGTTCACTAACTGGAGGCATGGCCTGGGAGGCTCTTAATAATATAGGCCACTTACAAAAAAAAGTTATTATTATTATTAATGATAATCAAATGTCTATATCTCCTAATACAGGGGCTATACCTCGTTATTTAAATGGCTTAAGAACTCATCCTAAATACGAAAAACTAAAAAGAAATACTGAATCGTTTTTACAGAAAATACCTTTAGTGGGTAAAGGCGTTTCTAATACTATTGAAAGAGTAAAAAATAGCTTAAAATATTTTATGTTAAATGGCGTTATTTTTGAAGAATTAGGCTTAACCTATATAGGTCCAATAGATGGACATAATATTGAGGAAATGAAAATAGCCCTTGATCAGGCTGCTAGCTCAGAGGTTCCAGTAATAGTACATTGCGTTACTAAAAAAGGTAATGGTTATGCCCCTGCAATGCAGTACCCTGATAAATATCATGGGGTATCTCCTTTTAATATAGAAACAGGTCAGCCACTCAAATTAAAAAAGAAAAAAACGTTTAGTAAAGCCTTTGGTGATAGTATTGTTAGGCTAGCTAAAAATAATAATAAAATTACAGCCATCACAGCTGCAATGAGTTCGGGAGTAGGACTTGATAAGTTTGCTAAACAGTATCCAAAAAGATTTTTTGACGTTGCTATTGCAGAACAACATGCTGTTACGCTAGCTGCGGGCATGGCCGCAGCTGGGCTAAGACCAATTGTAGCCATATATTCAACCTTTATGCAAAGAGCGTATGATCAAATAATACATGATGTTGCATTGCAAAAATTACCAGTAGTATTTGCTTTAGATAGAGCAGGTTTAGTAGGAGCCGATGGAGCAACACACCACGGTGCTTTTGATTTATCTTTCTTAAAAACAGTACCAAGTTTAACTGTAATGGCAGCAAGTAATGGTATAGAGTTGGATGAAATGTTAGAGTTTGCAGTTAATCAACAGAGTCCTGTTGCAATTAGATACCCAAGAGGAGATAGTGAGCTGTATAATAAGCCTAAAGACTCACAGCTACTTCAGCTAGGTAAAGCAGAAATAATTTGTGAGGGTGAAGATGTTGTAATTTGGGCCGTAGGTAATATGGTTGCAACTGCTTTTGAGTGTGTTACATGTTTAAAAGAAAAGGGTATAAGTGCAACGGTGATTAATAGTAGATTTATTAAGCCATTTGACGAACAACTCTTAATAAAGCTTTGTAATAATAACAAACTCTTAGTTTCACTGGAGGATAATGTTCTTAACGGAGGTATGGCAGAAACAATTGCTTTACTGTTAACACAAAACAACATAAACATTAATTATGTGGCATTGGGTATTCCTAACAGATTTATTTCTCATGGTAACGTAACACTATTAAAAAAAGAGCTGGGATTAGATAAAGAGTCTGTGTGTAACACAATTATAAAGGAATTAAAAATTGGTGATTAAATGCGATTAGATAACTATTTAGTAGCTAAAGGGCTTGCTGAAAGTAGGTCTAAGGCTCAGTACTATATAAAATCTGGGGTCATAAAGGTAAATGATTTTGTGGTTAAAAAAAACAGCCATAAAGTTAGTGTTAGTGATGAAGTTATTGTAATTAGTAACCCCTGTATTTATGTAAGCAAAGGTGGTTTAAAGTTAGAGCATGCTATAAAGGAGTTTAAACTAGATTTCACGAATAAAGAAGTGCTAGATATAGGAGCATCTACAGGTGGCTTTACAGACTGTGCTTTAAAACATGGAGCAAAAAAAGTTTATGCCGTAGATGTAGGGCATGATCAACTACACAAAAGTTTATGCAATAATGTTAATATTATTAACTATGAGGGTATTAACCTTAAAGATCTCACTAGAGATATGTTTGAGAAAATAGATATAGCAATAGCAGATGTATCGTTTATATCTTTGGTCCATGTTTTTAAAATTTTAACAAAGCTATTAGCTAGCAATAGTCCATTTATTGCCCTAATAAAGCCCCAATTTGAAGCAGGTAAACGAAGGGCAAATAAAGGTGTGATAAAACATGCCAAAGAGCATATTAGAATACTTCAAAATGTAATTAATGAGGCTGGATTTTTAGGTTTTAAGCTAATAAACCTAACCTCATCACCAAATAAAGGTCAGTCTGGAAATATAGAGTTTTTAGCGCATTTTATTTATAATAAAGAAGAATGTTTTAACAGTATTGATGTAAAAGAAATAGTAAGCTGCGCACATAAACTGCATAAATAATAGAACACTATTTAGTTATAAAGGTATAAAAAGAGATTTTTGTCAGCAAATAAAATAAGTATTTAGGTAAAAAAACTCTAGTAATTAAGCTGCTAAAACAGCAATAAAGTGAGTGATAAAATGTTATTAACTGTGCAAGATTTAGCAATAATGGCTTTAATTATTACTATCATAATTGTGGTCATTTTATATAAGCTACTCTATAACAAAAATAATAATATAGTAATTGATAGTGAAAGTAAAAAGAAAACTAAGAACTCAAGAATAATTAGGTATCTTGAGGAACACGATTTTACGTTTATAAACAACATAGATGAATTACATTTAAACTTTTGGGTTGACGATAAAGAGGCGCATATTATTTCAGGTAGAAATATTGCGTTACTAAAAAAAGACCATAAGAAATATCTATTAAAAATTAAAACAGCAAATATGGAAGGTAAGAGATATAATTCACCAGATATAAGAACCCCTATTTTAGAGATACAAAGTAGTATGGATGTAGATGGTGTTGTGTTATTTGATAAAGACAAGGATAAGTATCAAGTTTATACTTTTAAAAGAGCTACAAAACTTAAATACTTGTATCTTTTATTGTTCTTTATGACTATTATGATAGTAGTTATGTTTGTCATTATTTTAAAAAAGAGTGGAGTATTATAATGAAAAATATTGCTATATTACCCAACAATAAGAAGCAAAATATCCTGAATGTTGCTAAACAAATATCAATGTGGCTCGAAAAACATAATATAAATTCCTATATTAATCCTAATAACAACTACCACAATATAGATTTAGCTATAGTGTTAGGAGGAGATGGAACACTATTACATTTTGCTCGTAAAAAACAATTTAGTGATATTCCCATATTAGGGGTAAACTTTGGTAGATTGGGTTTTATGAGTGAGGTTGAAGCAAAAGACTTATGGCGGTCTTTAAAACTTATTATAAAAAACCAATATCAGATAGATAAACGTATGACTTTAAACATAGAAGTAATAAGAAACAATGAAACAGTATTTGACTCGCATGTTTTAAACGAGGCTGTGGTAGCTAAAGGAATATTATCTCGCATGAGTAGAATAGAGGTACAAGTAGATGGTGCATGGGTAGATACATATCCAGCAGATGGACTAATTGTAGCTACACCAACCGGATCTACTGCCTATTCGTTATCGGCAGGTGGCCCTTTAGTAAATCCCAATATGGAGTTAATGTTAATTACCCCCATTGCAGCTCATGCACTTTATGCAAGACCATTAGTTATACCGCCAGAGTCTGAGTTGCAAATAATTACCCACGGAGATGAATTAATATATTTAACAGTTGATGGTCAGGAAAATTTTAATATTAAACAAAATGATATAGTAATAATAAAAAAGTCGCCCACTTATGTAAATTTAGTAAGAATAAAACCTTTAAATTTTTATAACGTTATGAGAAAAAAATTAAGAAGAACAGAGGCTCAAGGAGGATACTAAATGTTAATTGGTTTAAGTTTAAAAAATTTCGCCCTTGTAGAGAATGCAAATATCGACTTTTTTAATAACTTAAATATTTTAACCGGAGAAACTGGTGCTGGTAAATCAATATTGATTGATGCCGTCGGCTTAGCGCTTGGTGGCAGAAGTTCAGTTACTTTTATAAGATCAGGGGCTAATAAGTGCAAAATTACAGCCACTTTTAAAATTGAAAACATTAAAGCTTTAGAAGAAAAGCTTGAGTTATTTGGTATAGATTATGAAGATAATATTTTAATAGTAGATAGAGAGATATCTCGAAATGGTAGAAATAAAAACTTAATAAATGGTATACCTGTTACTTTAAACATGTTAAAGCAAATAGGAAATTACTTAATTAATATTTATGGCCAACATGAACACACTAAGCTATTACAGGAACAGTATCAGCGTTTATTAATAGACACTTGGGGTTTCGATAAGATCTCTAAAATAAAAAATGATATAAGTAAAATACTACAAAAAATAGCTGTTGAGAACAATAAATTACAAGAGTTTGGAGCAGATGATACAATTGTTGCACGAGAGTTAGATATCCTTAGATATCAATATGAAGAAATAGAGAATGCTAATTTAGAGATAAATGAAGATATCGACTTGGAGAGAGAAAGCACCTTACTAAGAAGTGTAGAAAAAATAAACAGTGTTTTAGGTGAAGTAGAGAGTGTTTTTTTTAATGACAGTTCTCAGATATCATTGATAGATAATATAGGAAATTGTGCCTCAAAATTAGCCCAGTTTTCAAGTATTGATGACTCTATAAAAAATATATATGAAATGATAAGTTCAATCTATTACAATACCCAAGAGCTAAGTGGAGAAATAAGTTCCTACCTTAATCAACTAGATTTTAACCCACAACGACTAGATTTTATTGAAGAGCGCTTAAATGATATAAATAATCTTAAAAGAAAATATGGCGATAGTATAAACAAAATATTAGAGTATGCAACTAAAGTTGATGACAAAATTTATAAGTTAGAAAACAGTACAGAAGAACGAAATATAATAATAAAAAATATACATAAATTGAAAACAGACTATTTTGTGTTAGCAAAAAAGTTATCTAATGTTAGAACACGTGTGGCAAATGACTTTTGCAAAAAAATACAAAAAGATATAAGCGATTTAGGTATGCAATATGCAAAAATAGCCTGCCAAGTTAACTATAATGATAACCTTATAACAAAAGAAGGTAGTGATCAGGTAAAACTTTTATTTTCTGCTAATAAAGGAGAGCCTTTAAATGAATTGAGTGAGGTTATATCTGGTGGTGAGCTGTCACGTTTAATGTTGGTAATAAAGGCTCTTATAACAAATGAAAACGATGTTTCAGCTATTATTTTTGATGAAATCGATGTAGGTATTGGAGGACAAGTGGCAAAGGCTGTTGCAGATAAACTTTATGACTTAGCAAATAATTTACAAGTTTTATGTGTTACACATTTACCGGTAATTGCGGCTAAAGGTAATCATCATTTTAAAATTGAAAAAAACATAAAAAATAACAGAACTATAACTAAAATTGAAAAAATAGAAGATAAAGCTAGGGTAATTGAGATTATGAGAATGTTAGGATCAGATGAAACAGATAAAGTAACAAGAGAACATGCGTTTAAACTATTAAACAATTAAAAGGTTCAAAAAATAACTTGTTAAACAATGTAGAGATACAATTTAGCTATTTAAACTAGTTTGAGCAATCAAACTAAGTTAAAATATTCAATAAATATTTTGGCAAGCTACCAGTAATTAAAGTAGCTTGTCATTTTTAATTTTTAAACCTTTAATTTATGAAATGAAGCATACATTTCCAAGTGCTAATAACACATATTAAACAACATAAAGGGTTAATTTATTAGAACAAGACGAAAGAATACTTAACGTAAGGAGTTCTAATAATGACAACCAAAAAAGCAAATATCAAAAAAATTTGTGGATGGATTTTAGCTTTAACACTAATATTTATTTGTCAAACACAGCCTGTGAAAACAATTTTAACTCTGCCAAGCCATGTAAACATTATTGATGGTAATCCACATTATTTACCTTTTGCGTATCCTAATATTTTAAACATTGGTTTAACTTCAAAAGATATAGTAAATGTAGCAACCTTTGATGAAAAAGAAATTAACAATAAAATAAAAAGTGGATTTAGCTTTGAACCAATAACAACTGGTGAGGCTAAGTTGCAAGTTAAGTTATTAGGTATTATTCCCATACAAACAATAAATATTAACGTTTTACCTCAACTAAACTTTATTGCTGGTGGTCATACATTAGGTGTATATTTGCATACAGATGGTATTCTTGTAACAGGTTTAATGAAAATGAATAATGGAGGTAGCAGTATTTCACCAGCAGAAAAAGCTGGAATAAGAACTGGTGATTATATCTTAAAAGTAAATGGTTATGAGATAATTAATTTTGAAGATTTAGAAGTCATTATTAATAGAGAAGCAATAAAGAATACTCTGTTAACATTAACTATTAGAAAAAATGAGAGTGTTCAAACAGTAAATGTTAAAGCAATAAAGTCTAAGATAGACGGCAAATACAAAATTGGGGTATACGGAAAAAATAGCATATCTGGTATTGGTGTATTAACATATATTGATCCTGTAACTAAAACATTTGGTGCTTTAGGACACCCTGTTTCCGATCCTGATAGCAATTCAAATTTTAAGTTTAGAGCAGGTAGCATAACCAGGGCTTCTGTTACATCAATAGAAAAATCTTTGCCAGGTATACCTGGACAAAAAAATGCTGTAGCAGTAAATAGACATAACTTAGCTGGCAGCATTAATAAAAATGGTCAATATGGTATTTATGGTGATATTTTAGATAATGCCTTTTTAACAGAAAAAACCTACCCTGTTGCTTTAAGCAGTTCAATTCAAGAAGGTAAAGCAACAATTTTAACAGTTATAGATGACATGAAAATTGAAGAATTTGAAATAAAAATTGTGAGAACAACTAGAAATTATAGTGGAGATACTAGAGGAATGGTAATAGAAATCACAGACAAAAGACTATTAGAATATACAGGTGGTATTGTACAAGGTATGTCAGGAAGTCCAATTATTCAAAATGGAAATATAATTGGTGCTGTAACCCATGTATTTTTAAATAATCCTAAAAGAGGATATGGCTGCTATATAGAGAATATGGTATATGAATCTGAGCTTTTAAATATTCAACTGCGACAGATATCGACAAATATATGGCAAAAAAGGCGTAGTCGGTAGAACACGCAGTTATTTTATCAAATTATGGGAAGGGAAATTTTTGCCTCTGAAGAAAAAGTAACTTAGATATATTGAGAGGTGATAGCATGATCCGTGTGGCAGTTGTTGATGACAACGAAAAATTTTGCGCAATGATGTGTGACTATATGAAGTCACAAAATGACTTTGAAGTTGTTGGCGTGGGGCATAATGGACTCGAAGCTTTGGAGATAATAAAAGGTAAAAATCCAGATGTTATAGTTCTAGATATTATTATGCCTCACTTAGATGGTATCGGTGTTTTAGAGAAGTTGCGCAAAGACTCATCATGTAAAACTCGAGTTATTATGTTAACAGCATTTGGACAAGAGCAGATGACAAAAAGAATAGCTGATTTAGGAGCAGCTTACTATATTCTTAAACCATTTAATCTTGATGTATTAGCTAGTAGAATACGACAAATGTATAGCGGAATCACTAGTACAGGTACACCGCTAAGAGGTGAAGGTGGTATTAAAGCGGAAATTTCTAGTTATTTACATATGTTTGGTATACCAGCTAATATAAAAGGATACTTGTATTTACGTGATTCAATAAGAATGGTTATAGATGACACATCTTTGTTAGGTGGTATAACTAAGGTTCTGTATCCTGAAATAGCTATAATGCATAATACAACAGCTAGTAGAGTTGAAAGAGCCATTAGGCACGCTATAGAAGTAGCGTGGAGAAGAGGTAATGTTGACTCATTAAATGAGTTTTTTGGTTACTCTATAGATAGTGATAGAGGTAAACCTACAAACTCAGAATTTATTGCTTTAGTAGCAGATAATATAAGACTTAAGTATGTGTAGCAATTATTTTTTTATTTTATTTTTTATTACGTTATAAAAGTCATATTTCAGAGGGAAAATTTTTATTAGTAATGTACATAAAGGTAGAATACCTAAAAGGCTAAGCCTAGTGGGTATTTTATTTTTAAAAACATAAACTATAATATAAAAAAATTAGAATTAAAATGTACTATTTATATAGAGCAAATATAATATTTTATGTATAATTTATAACTAATTACATGTATTATGAAAACTCATTATCATTTAAAAAAAAATTGTTATGTAACAGTTGGTGTTATAACATTACAGCTTGTTCACTTATTACATAAAATAATATTGCAACCTTTTTTTATTAAATATATAATTGATATATCAACAAAATATCAGGTAACTTTTAATAAATATATGAATATGTAATGCCTGTTATCTAAAATAATTTTAAAATGAAAAGCGTTTAAAAACACTTTTTAACGAAAGGAGATATGTTTTTTGTTAATATTAACTATTAATCCTGGTTCAACGTCTACAAAAGTTGCATTATTTGATAATTCAAAAGAACTTCTTAGAGAAGTATTACGATATAGCAATGAGCAAATAGAGCAATATAATTGCATAACTGATCAGCTAAGCTTTAGAATTGAATCTATTTATGAGTTTATTAAGCAAAATAATGTTGACACAAGTAAAATAGAGGCTGTAGTTGGTAGGGGTGGTTTGTTAAATCCTATGCCAAGTGGAACCTATAACATTAATGACTTAATGAAAGAACATTTGAAAATTGGGGTTCAAGGTGAACATGCCTCTAACTTAGGTGGCTTAATGGCAAGTAGTTTAGCAGAGCAGTGGCAAACAAAGGCCTATATTGTAGATCCTGTAGCTGTTGATGAAATGATAGATGAGGCACGTATCTCTGGAATCCCACAGTTAAAAAGAAAGTGTTTATCTCATGCCTTAAATATAAAAGCTGTAAGCCATAGATTCGCAAATGATGTGAACGCAAAGCTTGCAAACATTAACTTAGTAATTGCCCATTTAGGTGGAGGCATATCAGTTGTTCCTTTAAAACAAGGAAAAATAATAGATGTTAATAATGCTAATGATATGGGACCTTTTTCACCTGAAAGAGCTGGCACAGTTCC
This sequence comes from Clostridium sp. 'deep sea', assembly GCF_014931565.1. Classification (NCBI taxonomy): domain Bacteria; kingdom Bacillati; phylum Bacillota; class Clostridia; order Eubacteriales; family Clostridiaceae; genus Clostridium; species Clostridium sp. 'deep sea'. The sequence continues at coordinate 666,692 of NZ_CP063353.1, read as the reverse complement.
TGCTGGAGATTTAGTTAAACTCTGTTTTAGTGGAGAATATAATAATGCTAAAGAAATAACAAAAGAGTTAAACAAAAAGTCGGGCTTAATTGGTTACTTAGGTACAAATGATTTACGTGAAGTTGAAAAAATGATTAAAAATGGTAATGAGAACGCCAACAAAGTTTGGCACTCTATGTGTTATCAAATTGTAAAAGAAATTGGTAGAATGTTAACAGTTTTACATGGAGAAGCAAAAGCCATAATACTAACAGGTGGACTAGCTTATTCAAAGCAGTTAACAAATGAAATAGCAGAATACTTAAATAGTTTTGCTATACCAATACGGATATATCCGGGAGAAGATGAATTAATAGCCTTAGCTGAGGGCGCTTATAGAGTATTAAGCGGTCAAGAGCAAGCTAAAGAATATACTTTTAAATAAGGAGGTTTAAAATGATTAAAAATTTTAATGAACTAAGAGACGCTGCTGTAAAGTGTGAGCAAAAAAGAATTGCTGTAGCCGTGGCAGCAGATATTGATGTTTTAATGGCTGTTAAAGAAGCCAAAGAGTTGGGTATTGCAGAGTTCACATTAGTTGGTGATAAATTAAAAATACAACAAATTGCCAAGCAGTTGAACTTTGATTTAAACGATATAAGTATAATACATGAAACAGACGAGAAAAAAGCCTCATTAATAGCTGTAAAAGAGGTTAGCCAAAATAGAGCCCAGTTGGTAATGAAAGGTTTAGTTAGTACATCTGTAATTTTAAAAGCAGTATTAAACAAAGAGTTTGGATTACGTACAGGTAAACTATTAAGTCATATAGCAATTTTAGAGGCTCAAAGATTTAATAAATTAGTATTAATGACAGATGGTGGAATGAATATTACACCAGACATTAAACAAAAAGTTGAGTTAATAAATAACTCGGTAGTTGTTGCTCAAAAGGTGTTAAATATAGAGACACCAAAGGTAGCGCCTATATGTGCAGTAGAAAAAGTTAATCCTGCTATGCCTGCTACTATTGATGCAGCAATGTTAAAGTCGATGAATGATAGAGGTCAAATTAAAAACTGTATAGTAGATGGTCCCATTAATTTAAATGGAGCGATTTCTAAAGAAGCAGCGCAACATATAGGATTAAAGAGCCCAGTTGCTGGTGATGCAGATATACTTTTAGTGCCTTATATTGAGGTTGGAAATGTACTATATAAGAGCATGGTTTACTTTGCTGGTGCAAGATGTGCTGGTCTTGTAGTTGGAGCAAAAACTCCTATAATTTTAACTTCACGTGCTGACAGCCATGATGCAAAAGTTAACTCGATTGCCGCTGCAGTACTAATGGCGTAAGGAGGAGCAAAATTGTTAATACTAGCAATTAATCCAGGTTCAACATCAACTAAGTTTAGTGTTTATAATGGTGAAAATGAAATTTTAGAAGAAGTTTTAAGACATTCATCAGAAGAGATATCAAAGTATTCTAATATTATAGAGCAATTAGAGTTTAGAAAAAAAGTAATCTTAGATTCATTAAAAGAAAATAAAATTAACTTAAATAACTTATCAGCTATTGTTGGTAGAGGTGGTTTATTGCGACCTTTAACAGGTGGAACATACGAAGTAAATGATAATATGTTAACTGACTTAAAATCTGGTAAGTATGGCGAACATGCCTCCAACTTAGGAGCCATAATCGCTTATGAAATAGCTAAAGAGTACAATATTCCATCATATATTGTAGACCCAGTAGTTGTAGATGAAATGACTGATATTGCACGCTTAAGTGGTCATCCTAAGCTAGTTAGAAAGAGTATTTTTCATGCCTTAAATCAAAAAGCAGTTGCCCGTAAAGTCGCAAAAGAAATGGGTAAAAAATATGAAGAGCTTAATATGATTGTTGTACACTTAGGTGGAGGTATATCGGTTGGGCTACATCAAAATGGCAGGGTTGTTGATGTAAATAATGCCCTTGATGGTGATGGACCATTTACCCCAGAGCGTGCTGGTAGTTTGCCTGCTGGTGGTTTAGCAAAGCTTTGTTTTTCTGGTGAGTATAACCTGGGCCAAGTAAAAAAACTGCTAAAGGGTAAGGGTGGCTTAGTTGCTTATTTAGATAGCAATGATGGTCGTGAAGTTTGTAAACGTATAAATGAAGGTGATGAAAAAGCCTTGTTAGTTTATAAAGCGATGGCTTACCAAATTGCTAAAGAAATTGGTGGTTTAGCGGCAGGTTGTAAGGGAGAAACTGATGCAATAGTTATTACCGGCGGTTTAGCCTATGATAAAGAATACCTAATGCCATGGGTTACAAAAGCAGTGGAGTTTATAGCACCCGTTAAAATTGTACCAGGCGAAATGGAAATGGAAGCATTAGCATTAGGAGCCCTTAGGGTATTAAATAAAGAGGAAGATGTTAATGTTTACTAAATATGATTTATCTAACAACCTAGCTAAAGCAACAATTTTTTGTGGTGGTTATGGTAGTGGTAAATCTGAGATAGCAGTTAATTATGCAATTGCTATGAAACAGCTAAAAGATAAAGTAGCAATTGCAGATTTAGATATAGTTAACCCCTACTTTAGATCAAGAGAGGCTAAAGAGTTTCTTGAAAAACAAAATGTTGAGGTAGTTATTCCTAAAGGAAAGCTAAATACCGCAGATTTACCAGCTTTACCAGCTGATATATATAGGATACTGAAAAATCCAGAAATCTATGCTATTATAGATGTTGGTGGAGACGATGTAGGGGCAAGAGTAATGGGGAGATTTTCAGATAGAATTCCTGAAGATACCAAGATGTTTCTAGTGGTTAATCCAGCAAGACCATTTCAAAGTAGCGGTGAAAAAATTAAGATTTTAGCTGAAGGAATTATGAAAACTTCTAAGGTTAAAATAAATGGCATTATTAACAATACTAACTTACTTTATGAAACATCTAATGAGCATATAGAAGAATGTTTTAGTATTGTGGAAGATGCTGCTAAACTAATGCAAGTGCCAATAGTATTTACAGCGATTGATAAGAACAGAGTAAAGGATAATGTTTATCCAAATATTGATACTAAGTTCTTTTCATTAGATTTGCAATTATCACCAGAATGGCGTAAGAAGTAAGGAGGTTCATTATGGCAAAAACATTTTCTTATCCAGTATTTCAAGAAGATAGATGTAAGGGTTGTGCGTTGTGTACACAGGTATGTCCTAAAGACATCGTAAAGATGAGCGATAGGATTAACAAAAAAGGTTATTTTGTTGCAACAGTAACAGATAAATCTAAATGTATTGGCTGTTCTTTTTGTGCAAAAATGTGTCCAGATGTAGTAATTGAAATTCACCGTGAAGTGAAAGAGGAGGAATAAATTGTGGCTAAGAAGTTAATGAAAGGTAATGAAGCTATTGGTGAAGCCGCAATTAAGGCTGGATGTAAACACTTTTTTGGCTATCCTATAACACCACAAAATGAAATACCTGAATATATGTCTCGCAGATTACCACAAGTAGATGGGGTATTTGTACAAGCTGAAAGTGAAGTATCAGCAATAAATATGGTATATGGTGCAGCAGGCGCAGGAATTAGAGTAATGACATCATCCTCAAGTCCTGGAATCAGCTTAAAACAAGAGGGAATTTCTTATATAGCTGGTGCTAAATTACCATGTGTAATTGTTAACATAGTTCGTGGTGGCCCTGGTTTAGGTGGTATACAGCCTGCTCAGTCAGACTACTTTCAAGCTACTAAAGGTGGAGGACATGGCGACTATCGTTTAATTGTTTTAGCTCCTGCTACTGTACAAGAAATGGTTGACTTAATTCAAGATGCTTTTGATTTAGCAGATATATACCGTAATCCAGTTATGGTTATTGGTGATGGTATGTTGGGTCAAATGATGGAGCCTGTTGAGTTTAAAGAGCGCGCTAAAATAAACTTGCCAGAAAAAGACTGGGCTACTACAGGTATGCGTGGTCGTAGAGAAAAGAACATTGTTAATTCATTGTTCTTAGATCCCCAAGATTGTGAAGATCATAACATTGAGTTATTTAATAAATATAAAGAAATTGAAAACAAAGAAGTTAGATGTGAAACATATAATTGCGAAAATGCTGAATTAATTTTAGTAGCTTATGGAACAACAGCTCGCATAGTTAAGAGCGTTATTGAAATGGCTAAAGAAGAAGGAATTAATTTAGGTATTATTCGCCCAATTACATTATGGCCTTTCCCAAAAGAAGTATTTAACCAGTATGTTGATAAAACAAAGGCTTTCTTATCTGTAGAAATGAGTACTGGTCAAATGGTAGAAGATGTAATGTTAGCTGTTAATGGTAGAAAACCTGTGTTCTTCTATGGTAGAACAGGTGGTATGATTCCTACACCAGAAGGAATATTAGGAAAAGTACGAGAAATTTTAGGAGGGCTTAAATAATGACTGTTGTATTTAAAAAACCAGAATCTTTATCTTCAAACGTAACACATTATTGCCCTGGCTGTACTCATGGTATTATTCACAGATTAGTTGCAGAGGCAATAGATGAACTAGGCTTACAAGATAAAGCCGTTGGCATTGCACCTGTAGGCTGTTCTGTATTAGCTTATAACTATTTTAATTGTGATATGCAACAGGCCTCTCATGGTAGAGCTCCAGCTGTTGCCACAGGAATTAAAAGAGCTGTACCAGATAGTATTGTATTTTCTTACCAAGGCGATGGAGATTTAGCTTCTATTGGTACTGCTGAAATAATTCACGCAGCTGCACGTGGTGAAAACATAACAGTAATTTTTGTTAACAATGCTATTTATGGTATGACTGGTGGACAAATGGCTCCAACAACCTTACCAGGACAAAAAACAACAACATCTCCATATGGAAGACAAATTGAAACCGCTGGTTTTCCATTAAAGGTTAGTGAAATGTTAGGAACAATGAATGGTCCTGCGTATATAGAAAGAACATCAGTACACAATGTAAAAGAAATTAATAAAACCAAAAAAGCAATTAAAAAGGCTTTCCAAAACCAAGTTGAAGGCAAAGGCTTTAGCCTTGTTGAGGTATTATCAACATGCCCAACAAACTGGGGAAAGACTCCTATAGACTCACTTAAGTGGTTAGAAGAAAATCTATTACCATATTATCCTTTAGGTGTTTATAAAAATATTGAGGAGGATAAATAATATGAATCATAAAGTAATTATGGCTGGTTTTGGTGGTCAAGGCGTAATGCTAATGGGTCAATTATTGGCTTACTCAGCTATGCTAGAAGACAAAAACGTATCATGGTTACCATCTTATGGTCCTGAAATGCGTGGTGGTACAGCAAACTGTATGGTTATAGTATCAGATCAAGCAGTTGCTTCGCCTTTAGTAACATCTGCTTCTGCGCTAGTAGCAATGAATTTACCATCATTAACAAAATTCGAAAGCTCAGTTAAACCAGGCGGATTAATCATTTATAATAGCTCCTTAATAGATGAAAAACCAAGCCGCGACGACGTTACCGTATTAGCTATTAATTGTAATGACTTAGCAAAAGAATTAGGTAACCCTCGTGTTGCAAATATTATTGCTTTAGGAGCATTAGTAGAGTATAGCAAGGCTTGTAAACACGACTCTGTACTAGAATCATTAAAGAAAGCTTTACCAGAAAGACATCATCATCTATTACCATTAAATGAAAAAGCCTTGGCAAAAGGTGCTTCACTTATAAAATAAAATAAAATACGCCACCCTTCAGGGGGTGGCTATTTTATTTTGGGGTGGGTTCGCCCGTTGGGCTTCACGGGGTGGTTAATTTGCTTTGCAAATTAAGGAGGGGACTCGCCTTTGGCATCGTGGAGTGGGTGTTCCTTATAGGAACACGGGATAGGTTTTGACAGGTCAAAACGTATTTTCTTCACTTCGTTCACTGGTTTGGATTTAAATAGTGTAGTCTGATATTCGATAAATATTATAGAGTATCCATTATGGATACATATACTATGACATAATTTAATTTTTTGTTGTATTTATAGTAATAATAATGACTCCATTTAGGATGCCTATACTCCACCCAAAGAAGATATGTTTAGTCAACAATCACGTAAGCAAAGCGTAACGTATAGCTACCATATGCAAAGCATATCCACCCCGCAACCCAAAGGGTTGTCTACCCCACGCTGGCGTCAGCCAAGTCCACCCCGTGTTCCTAACAGGAACACCCACCCCATGTTTTATAAAATAAAACATCTAAACGAATAACTTGGACTACCTTTGCATAAAAATTATCGAAGTGCAAAAGGAGGCTGTAACGGATGGAGAAGCTTTATAAATATCATATTAAAACTAATAAAAAACTATATATTTTTTTATTAGTTACTTTTTTTATAGGCCTAATAGCTGGTTCATTGTCCGCTACTTATTTAAATAGTGCTCACAGTAGTGAGTTGGCTAATTCTATGTTGCACTATATTAATACAATACAGCAGGGTAAGTATGAAGTGAATTCTGGATCTATTAATTTAAGCAATATTTACTTAGGTGTTATTATGGCAATTAGTGGACTTTTTTCAATAGGAATATTAATTATTTTCTTTGCAATGGGGGCAAAAGGCTTTTTACTGGGTTTTACAATTAACTATGCTTTAATGAACTTGGGTGGCAGAGGTTGGTTATTGGTTATATTTAGCTTAATACCACCTACTATAATTGTAATTCCAACACTTCTTTTCCAAGCAGTTGTGGCTGGTCGTGTTATAATACAAAGACATAGTGGAACGCTAATTAATAAGCGCAGTTTTGGAAAGAATAAAATTTACAAAGAATATACAATTTTAAGCCTTTGTGCTTTGGCTTTATTGCTTTTTTCTGGTATAGTTGAGGTATATATTAGCCCATTATTATTGCAGTTTTTCTTAAATATTTTCTATTGAGGTGAAGCAAATGCGGAAAACAAAAATAATTTGTACTTTAGGACCAGCAACCGACTCCCAAGATATACTTATTAATTTAATAGCTAATGGAATGGATGTAGCTCGCTTTAACTTTAGTCATGGTACACATGAGGAACAGTTAAAAAGACTTACCCTCTTACGATCAGTTGCTAGCAATAATAAAACTAGAGTTGCTACCATGCTAGATACAAAGGGTCCTGAAATTAGGTTAGGTTTGTTTAAGAATGGCAAACAAGAGCTTAAAACTGGTAAAAAAGTTACATTAACAACCCAAGACTTTGAAGGCACAAGTGAAAAATCGCATGTTAACTATATAGACTTACCGAACTATGTTAACGTAGATGATACTATATTTTTAGATGATGGCAACATAACTTTAAAAGTTATAAATAAAAATGAAACAGAGATAGAGTGTTACATAGTTGATGGTGGAGTAGTAAGTAATAGAAAAAAAGTTAGTATACCAGATGCTGTTTTAGGATTGCCAGCTGTTACAGATAAAGACATTTTAGATATTAAGTTTGCTATTAAACATCACTACGATTATATAGCAGCTTCATTTGTTAGGTCTGCAAATCATGTAATTGAAATTAGAAAAATACTAGAAGAGTATCATTCTAGTATTAAAATTATTGCTAAGATTGAGAACCGTGAGGGTTTGAATAATATTCAAGAAATAATTAAGGTTTCGGATGGTATTATGGTTGCTCGTGGTGATTTAGGAGTAGAAATACCAGCAGAAGAGGTTCCTTTAAGACAAAAAGAAATGATAAAGCTTTGTCGTAAAGCTGGTAAACCAGTAATTATTGCTACCCAAATGCTCGATTCCATGATTAGAAATCCGAGACCTACACGAGCTGAAGCAAGTGATGTGGCTAATGCTATTTTTGAGGGCACAGATGCAATTATGTTATCTGGCGAAACAGCGGCTGGTCAATACCCAGTTGAGGCTGTTAAAATGATGAGAAAAATCTCTGAAACAACAGAGCATGGAATACATTACCCGTTACCTTTTGTAAAAGATGAATCTAATAAAACAGGTATAACAGATGCCATTGGTCAAACAGTATGTGAAATGGCACAAATGTTAGGTGTTAAAGCAATTATTACACCAACTCAGTCGGGATATACAGCTAGAATGATAGCAAAGTATAGACCTGCTGCTGACATTATTGCAGTAACACCAGTGTCTCAAATTGAGGGTGAACTTAACTTAATTTGGGGTGTTAATGCATTGGCTTCTGCTCCACTTGAGAACACAGACGATGTTCTAGAGGAATCTATAGCTGTGGCATTACGTAATAAACTTATTGATGAAGGAGATTTAGTTATTATTACTGCTGGTGTGCCAGCGGCAATGCCAGGAGGAACAAATTTGATTAAAATTCATACAGTAGGAAAGGTGCTAACACAGGGTGTTGGTATTGGCAAACAATCTATAACAGCCAAAGCTGTAGTTATAAGAGATAGGAATGATTTAGCAAGAGTTAATCCAGATAACATTATTGTTTGTGTTCATACCGATGCTTCTTATGTGCCAATTATGGCAAGAGCTGCGGGTATTGTAACTGAAATAGGTGGTTTAACATCACATGCAGCAATTGTTGGATTAAACTTTGGTAAACCAGTAGTAGTTAATGCTAAAGATATAATGAAGCTTGTTAAAGATGGCGAGCTTATAACTATTGATTGTGAGAGAGGATTAATTTACTCGGGAAGAGCAACTATCTTATAAAAAAATACATTATAAAAACATACATCCGAGGTGTACAGAAATGAATAAACAAAAAGTACTTATTATGTTTGGTGGTAAATCAGAAGAGCATGAGGTATCGGTTAGTTCAGCATATTCTATCTTAAATGCTATAGATAAAACTAAATATATTCCTGCAACTATAGGAATAACAAAAAAAGGGGACTTCGTTGCAAACGTAGACCCCGGTTTGCTTATTAATAACCGAGATGAGGTAAACATCAACTCTAAAACATGGCAAAATACTCAGGATATTTGGGTTGGAGATAACTGGTTTAATATGATAAATGAGTGTGATATAATTTTTCCAATATTACACGGACCAGGTGGAGAAGATGGTACAATTCAGGGTTTGTTTGATACCCTAAATAAAAAATATGTTGGTAGTGGCGTTACTGGTTCTGCTATCTGTATGGATAAATCAATTACCAAAGATGTTTTGGTTCAAGCAGGTATTCCTGTAATACCCTATATTTATTTTGATAAACAAGAGTATGAGCAGAATTCAAATCAATACCTAACAGAGTGTGAGCAGTTTCCTTATCCGTTATTTGTTAAACCAACCTGCTTAGGTTCTAGTGTAGGTATTAGCAAAGTAAAAAACAAACAGCAGTTGCAAAAGGCCATAAAACTTGCATTTCAATTTGGTAATAGAGTTATAGTTGAACAAGGCATTATTGGTAGAGAAATTGAATGCAGTGTATTAGGCAACTATAACCCTAAAGCTAGTTTACCTGGTGAAATAATAGCCAATGCAGATTTTTATGACTATGATACAAAGTATATTAATGATAATGCTGAGTATGAAATACCAGCAAATTTAACTGCGCAAACAGTTGAGCAAATAAAAAAGATTAGTGTTGAATCTTTTAAAGTATTGCAGTGTTTAGGATTGGCAAGAGTAGATTTTTTTGTTGAAGAAGACACTAATAGGGTATTGTTAAATGAAATAAACACCTTGCCTGGTTTTACTCCCATTAGTATGTATCCAAAGCTATGGCTACAAATGGGTTTATCTTATACAGATTTAATTACTGAGCTACTAAAACTAGCATTAGAGAAATAAGGTGAAGGAAAAATGTTTAAAAGAGTATTTTTAGTAATATTAGATAGTGTAGGTTTAAGAGCTTCTGATGATGCTGCTTTGTTTGGTGATGAGGGAGCTTCTACTTTGGGTCATATCTATGAAACTACAGGCATAAGATTGCCTAATTTGGAGAGCCTCGGTTTAGGTAAACTACTAGGTTTAAACACGGAAGTTAATAAAAAAGCTGCCTATGCTGAAATGGTTCCGGAGAGTGCTGGTAAGGATACCATAGCAGGTCATTGGGAAATGATGGGCATAAATATAGAAGAACCATTACCAACATATCCAAATGGTTTTCCAGCAGACTTGATTAATAAATTTGAATCTAAAATTGGTAGAGGTATTTTAGGAAATAAGCCTGCCTCTGGAACAGTTATAATTAAAGAGTTAGGTGAAGAACACCTTAAAACTGGTAAACCAATTGTATATACTTCTGCAGATAGCGTTATGCAGATTGCTGCTCATGAAGAAATAATACCTGTTAATGAGCTATATAAAATGTGTGAAATAGCTAGAGAATTATTAACTGGAAAACATACAGTAGGTAGAGTGATAGCGCGTCCTTTTATCGGTGAAAATTCTAATTTTACCAGAACTAAAAACAGAAAGGACTATGCCTTAAGTCCTCCTAAAGCAACAGTTTTAGATAAATTAGTAAAAGAAAATATTGGGGTTTATGCTATTGGAAAAATAGAGGACATATTTGCAGGTAAAGGTATTAGCTTTAGTGTTCATACAGCAGATAATAATGATGGCATGAAGCAAATCTTAAAAGTCGCTAACGAAGAAATGAAACAGGGATTTTTGTTTGCGAATTTAGTAGATTTTGACTCAAAATATGGGCATAGAAGAGATGTTAAGGGTTATGCCAATGCTTTAATTGAGTTTGATGCTTGGTTGCCTAAATTTATTAAGCAATTAGATAATGATGACTTGTTATTAATAACTGCCGATCATGGCAACGACCCAACATATAAAGGAACTGACCATACTAGAGAAAATACACCTTTATTAGTTTATGGTGTACCTATACAGCAAAATATGGGCAGAGTTCACTTTGCTGATGTAGGTGCAACTATTATGAAAAACTTTAATTTAGATCCTATTAAAGGAGAGCCTCTTCCTATTTTTAAGGAGAGTATGTAAATGAACGTAGTTAATATTATTATAAAAAAAAAGAATGGCCAAGAGCTAAGTGATCAAGAAATTAACTACTTGGTTAAGGGCTATAATAATGGAGATATTCCAGACTATCAAATGTCGGCATTTTTAATGGCTGTTTGTTTTAAGGGTATGACTAAACAAGAGACAGCTAGCTTAACCTCTGCCATGATTAACACTGGAGAGGTCCTAAATATTACAGATGAATTTAAATATACTGTAGATAAACACTCAACTGGTGGAGTTGGCGATACAACATCCTTAATTGTTGGTCCTATTGTAGCAGCAGCTGGTTGTACAGTAGCTAAAATGAGTGGAAGAGGTTTAGGTCATACAGGTGGTACCTTAGATAAGTTAGAAAGTTTTCCAGGTTTTTCGATTGAAGTATCTAAAGAACAATTTATTAAACAATTACATGAAAGTAACATTGCAATTATAGGGCAAACAGCTGAATTAGCACCTGTAGATAAAAAAATGTATGCCCTTAGAGATGTTACTGCAACAGTTGATTCAATTCCGCTTATAGCTAGTTCTATAATGAGCAAAAAGATTGCCTCTGGTGCTCCTAAAATTGTTTTAGATGTAAAAGTAGGATCTGGAGCTTTTATGAAGGACCTAGTTCAAGCTAAACAACTAGCTTTAACCATGGTTAATATCGGTAAATCACTTAATAGAGAAGTTGTAGCAGTTATTAGCCAAATGCAACACCCTTTAGGTGTTGCTGTAGGTAATATTTTAGAAATAAAAGAAGCCATAGACTTTTTAAACGGTAAATATGCCAGTGACTTATACCAGCTATGTATAGAGTTGAGTATGCAAATACTGTTATTAGCTGGTAAATGCCAAACAAAACAAGAGGCTTTGGCTATTGTGAAACAAGTAATAGACTCAAAACAAGCACTGCATAAACTAGCTGAAATGGTAAAACTACAGGGTGGAGATGCAAGCTATGTATATGACCCTAGTAGGTTTAAAAAAGCCCCTTATATAGCACAAGTTAGGGCACCAAAAGATGGTTATCTTTGCAATATAGATGCCTTAAAAATTGGCAAAATTGCTATGGATTTAGGCGCTGGTAGACTAACAAAAAAAGATAAAATTGATTTAACTGCTGGGGTTAAATTAAACAAACAAGTAGGAGATTACATTAATAAAGGTGATGTACTAGCTTACTTACATACCAGTAAAGAGCATAAGCTTGCACCTTGTAGCGAAATGTTTATGGAAGCAATAAAATTAACAAATGAAAAAGTAGAGCCAATTAAAGCAATACTTGATGTTGTTTGTTAGTTTAGCAAACAATTTACGAGCGTAAAGTTACTAAAAAACAAATAATAAACCTCCCTTTAGGAAAGGCTAAATAATAGCAATTAAGGGAGGTGTTTTTTTTGAGAAAAATACTTATTATTTTTGTAGCAATTTTAATACTTATAATGCCAATCTATGTTTCGGCATATAGTGGCCCCGTTCTTCCTCAAAATAGCACTGAATTTGTCGGTAGTATGGATGCTAAAAGTGCGGTACTATTTGATATGAAAACAGGAAGCATTCTCTATGATAAAGACGGTGAAGAAAAAAGGCCAATAGCTAGTGTAACTAAAGTTATGACGATTTTGCTTATTGCTGAGGCAATTGAACAAGAAATTATCTCATACGATGATGTCTTAACAACAAGTCGAACTGCTTACAAAGCAGGGCAAGAGGGTACAAGTATTTTTTTAGAGGTTGGTGAAGAGGCTACAGTACGAGAGCTATTTGCTGCTGTGGTTATAGCATCTGCTAATGATGCAGCTAATGTTTTAGCTGAGGCCATATCTGGCACAGTTGAGTTGTTTGTGGCTAAAATGAATACTAGAGCTATAGAGCTTGGAATGAAAAATACTTCATTTTTAGACCCATGTGGTTTAAATGATAAAGCCTATAGTACTGCCTATGATATAGCATTAATGTCACGTGAATTAATTAATAGTCACTATGATAAAATAGCAGAGTATTTAAATACCTATTTAGCTTATTTTAAAGATGATAGTAATGATAGAGCAGAAATGCTTAATACCAACCGTAAATTTATGCGTGGATACTCTTATGCTACTGGCTTAAAGACCGGATGGACAACGTTAGCTGGTTTTTGCTTAACTGCAACAGCACAAAAAGAAGATATGCACTTAAATGCAGTTGTTTTGGGCTGTAAAAACAGCAGCAGTCGTTATCAGGATGTTAAAAACCTCTTAAACTATGGTTTTGCCCAGTATAAGATGAACTTGGTTTATCAAGCTAATGCAATCGTAAAAGATATGAAAGTTTTAAAAGGTAACAAAGTAAACGTTAACGTAATAACTGAAAAACCAATTGCTGTTTTGTTAAATCAGAGTCAAAGTTCTAAAGATATAGAAGTAATAATTAATCTCCCAGATAGCCTAATAGCTCCTTTAAAAGTAGGTCAAAAAGTAGGCTCTGTTGTTGTTAAAAGAAATGGAATTGAGGTAGTTAATCAGCCTGTAATTTGTAGCGAAAATATTAAAAAAGCTAGCTTCTTGGATATCTGGAAACGAATCTTTAATAAGTGGATTTTACACATTAAAAAACAAGAAGCTATATTGCGACAATAAATGCACTTAATAATAAGTGCATTTTTTTTTGACTCTAAAAAATAAAGGAAAATCTTACCTTAGAATAGAAAAAGCAAGTAAATAGGAGGAGGCGTTTTTATGCACTTAAAATTTAAGCAAAAACAAAACACTCTAATAGTAAGCTTAATTGGTGAACTAGATCATCATGCGGCTAATAGTATTCGGGTTAAAATTGATGAGGAAATGAAAAAAAGTTACATAAATAACTTCATATTAGATTGTAAAGGACTAAAGTTTATGGATAGCTCAGGTATTGGTATGATAATAGGTCGGTACAAAAAAATAAAATCTCTACATGGTAGATTTTATGCAACTAACCTAAATCCACAAGTAAAACGAATTTTTAATGTATCTGGGCTAAATAGAATAATTGATACTTATTCAGATAATAAAACGGCTCTTAAACACATGTAGGGGGGACAAAACCAATGATTATTAATAAAATGACTTTAACAGTGCCTGCTTTATCAATAAATGAGGCATTTGCTAGATCTGTTGTATCGGCTTTTATACTACCAGTTGACCCTACTATTCAGGAATTAGCTGATGTAAAAACAGCCGTTTCTGAGGCTGTTACAAATGCCGTAATTCATGGATATGGGGATAACAATGGGCTCATCACAATTAGAGCTCAGTTAACTAACGATGCAGTATTTCAAATAGAAATAGAAGATAAAGGTAAAGGAATAAGTGATATACCTCAAGCATTAACTCCATTATATACCTCCGCTCCTCATCTTGAAAGATCTGGAATGGGCTTTACTATTATGGAGCAATTTACTGATAATTTAGTAGTGGATTCTAAGCCAGGAGAAGGCACAAAAGTAAGAATGGTAAAAAAGTTTAATGCCCGTAATATTAAGTAGAGGGTAGTAATATGAACTATAATAGCCCTACAGATAGTAGTGAATATGCTCTACTAAGTGATAGTGAAGTAAAATTCTTGCTTGCTGAATCACATAAAGGTGATAAAAATGCCAGAGATAGACTAGTAAAATGTAATTTAAAATTAGTACATTCAATAGTTAATAGATTTAGTAACAGAGGATATGAACTAGAAGACTTATTTCAATTTGGTGTTATAGGCTTAGTAAAGGCTATAGATAAATTTGATTTATCTTATGATGTAAAATTCTCAACATATGCTGTTCCTTTAATAATTGGTGAGATAAAAAGATTTTTAAGAGATGATTCTATTATTAAAGTCAGTAGATCACTAAAAAGAACAGCATACTTAGCTAAAAGAACAAGAGAAAAATTAAGAAATAAACTAGGTAGAGAAATTAAAATTAGTGAAATAGCAAAAGAAATAGATATATGTGAAGAGGATATTATTATTGCCCTTGATGCCGTAAAAGAGGTTGGTTCATTATACGAAGAAGTATATAGAGACGATAGCCATGCCCTAACAGTATTAGATCAATTAAAGGACGATAAAACATCAGAACAAGAATGGGTGGATAAACTAAACCTAAAAGAAGCCCTAGAAAAACTAAACTCACGCGAAAGATTAATAATATTTTTACGCTATTTTCAAGATAAAACCCAAGCTGAAATTGCCGCAGTAATAGGTGTATCACAAGTTCAGGTCTCAAGGCTGGAGAAAAAGACGTTGCAGAAAATTAAATCATTTATGGGTTAAAAAATCGCTCGATGAGCGATTTTTTGGTTTGGGCTTGTTATTTTATATCGCTATGCTTTATAAAATAACTTCGCGGGGTGGGTGTTCCTAGAGGGAACACGGTTTGGGTAACCCTTTGGGTTACGGAGTGGATATGCTTCGCATATGGTGGTATACGTTGCGCTTTGCTTACGTGATTTTAAGATATCCTAAATGGAGAAATTGATTGAGTGTATCGAAAAGAAAGTTGCTGTGAGTTGAAATATTTTCCGCGCCAGCCCACCCCGCGAACTATATGTTTTATGGAGCAAAGTGGAATAAAACATTTACCTTAAAATTTTAAAAAAGTGAGCCCAAGCCGTTTTGTCTTGACAAAACCCACCCCGCGAAGCCCTAAGGCGAGCCCAAATCATTTGCAAAGCAAATAAAATAAATGCATTAATTCCCTAATTTTTAAGCACAATAACTAAGAAAGGAGAGTTTTTATGAATCAAAAAAATAATGAAAAGAAATTTCAGAAAAAAGTGAAAGAAAAATCTCCCAAAATACCAGTTATTAGAAATTCCATTGTAGCGTTTATTGTGGGTGGTGGTATTTGTGTTATTGGTCAATTTATTAAGGAGTTTTACATACAATTAGGATTTGACCCAGAGAAAGCTGGTGACCCTACCACGGCGACAATTATTTTAATAGCAGCAGTTTTAACTGGCTTAGGGGTTTTTGATAAAATTGCACAGTTTTGTGGGGCTGGTACTGCTGTTCCGGTAACGGGATTTGCTAACTCAATGGTATCTGCTGCGCTAGAGTTTAGAAGTGAAGGTTTAGTTTTAGGAGTTGGCTGTAAAATGTTTAGCTTAGCGGGTACAGTTATTGTATATGGTACTGTAACTGCCTTTTTTGCTGGCATAATTCATGCCTTGTTTATGTAGTTATGGGTAGGTATGTAAAGCTAAAAACCCCAATAGCTATTATAAATGGGGCTACTGTTGCTGGACCTTTTGAGGGCAATGGACCTTTAGCAGAGTATATTGATGTTATTTACGACGACAACTCTCTTGGAGAGCCAAGCTGGGAAAAAGCCGAAAGAATGATGATGGAATCGGCTGCAAATAATGTATTGATAAAAAGCAATGTAAAACCTGAGAGTGTAGATTTGTTTTTTGCTGGGGATTTACTTAACCAAATAATTACATCTACATTTACAGCAAGAACCTTACAAATACCCTTTATAGGTCTATATGGTGCATGTTCAACCTTTGTACAAGGATTAGTTACAGCCTCTTTAATATTGCAAAACCAAGATTTAAACATGGCACTTACAGCAACCTCAAGCCATAACTCAACATCAGAGAGGCAGTTTAGATATCCAACTGAGTATGGAGTGCAACTTCCACCAACAGCACAGTATACCGTATCTGGTTCTGGGGCCACCTTGGTATCTAATAAATATAATGACGGTGAGATTTATATAACAGCGGTAACCGTAGGCAATATTGTAGACTTAGGTATTAAAAATCCCTATGAAATGGGTGCAGCTATGGCACCTGCTGCAAAAGAAACAATTAAAACACACTTGCAGAACGATGAAAGTGGCATAGAATCTTATGATGGAATATTCACAGGTGATTTAGGTAAAATAGGCAAAGCCTTAGTAAACGATATGCTAAAAGAAGATGGTATTAATATAGAGAGCATATATAATGACTGTGGCACAATGATATTTGATTTTGAAAAACAAGATGTAAATAGTGGTGGTAGTGGTTGTGCTTGTTCAGCTATTGTTACTTTAGGATATATTTTAAACCAGTTTAAAGATAAAGTTTTTAATAAAGTTTTAATAGTATCTACAGGATCATTGCATAGCCCAACATCTTATCAACAAAAAGAAACAATACCTGGTATAGCACATGCCATTTGTATAGAGAGAATAAGGGGGTTAACAAGATGAATATATTCTTGGCTGCTTTTTTAGTTGGTGGAGCTATATGTTTGTTTGGTCAGTTATTAATTGATTTAACCCCGTTAACGCCAGCACATGTATTAACGGTATTGGTTGTATTAGGAGGCATATTTGGAGCTATTGGTTTATATGAGCCTTTAGTAAAGTTTGCTGGTGCTGGTGCAACAGTTCCTATTACTAGTTTTGGCTACTCTTTAGTTAAGGGAGCCATAGCTGAGGCAGAAGCAAATGGTCTTATTGGTGCTTTAACAGGGGTATTTAAGCTAACTAGTGCTGGTATTACAGCTGCTATCATCTTTGCCTTTTTAGTAGCTTTAATATTTAAACCAAAAGGTTAATTATATAAATGCAATAATATGTAACTAAAATTATATTAGGAGCAGTTAGAAATTGAACTTCTTTTCAATTTACTGACTGCTTTTGTTGTTATATAGTGAAAACCTTATTTAGCACTATTTAAACTATAGATTACTTACAACTGTAATGAATGTTCTTCTGTGCTATACACAGCCATTTTGTATTACAGTTAAATTGTGTTAGTTACATATTATTGAATAATTCGACACTATCTTATTACCAGAGCTGAATTTAGTGTTTTTTATAAAGGTGTTTACATTGTCATATAATAATGTTTATAATAAACCCTAGGAATTTTTAAATACTTATAAATAGAGGTGACTTCTTTGAACATATTAAACAGATTAATGGACCCCAATTTAATTTTTTTAATACCCGCAATTTTAATAGGTTTAACAGTGCACGAATTTTCTCATGCATATGTATCATATAGGTTAGGAGACCCTACTCCTAAGTATCAAAATAGATTAACTTTAAACCCTATAGATCATATTGATCCTATTGGTTTAATATCATTAATTTTATTTAGATTTGGGTGGGGCAAACCAGTACAGATTAATCCCAGGAATTATAAAAACCCTCGGGTTGGAGAAATTTTAGTAAGTATAGCTGGACCAGCATCTAACTTATTAATGGTTATTGTTTTTTCTTTTATACTAAAATTCACCGCTAATATTGCTTTTCAGTATACTTGGTATTATAAGTTGATGATAAAAATTATTCAGCTTAATGCTGTACTATGTGTATTTAATTTATTGCCATTGCCACCATTAGATGGCTCTAAAATTTTACTAAACCTATTGCCACTAAAAAATAAGTATACCCTATATCAGCAATTGCAAAGATATTCTATGCCTATTTTTTTATTATTAGTTTTTAGTGATATATTGGGCACTATCTTAACTCCGTTAATAAATTTAGTACTTCAATTACACTACTTTATTTTAATGCTGTAATGGTGATGCTATGGATTTTACAATTGCAACTAACAATTTTGATGGTCCTTTAGATTTATTATTACACTTAGTGCAAAAGAAAAAGCTAGACATTACTTTAATATCTATAGCTAAAATAGTAGATGACTATATAAGTTATATAAATGAAAATGAATTTCTTGATTTAGCTCAAGCTACTGCTTTTTTAGATATTGCAACTATATTACTTAAAATTAAAGTTAGATCTATTTTTCCTCGAGATAAAGTAGAAGCAGATACAGATGATTCGAATGATTTAATGATTAAGCTTATTGATAAACACTATTATTCGGTACTTGCTGATATGATGGTAAAGTGGGAAGATGATGACAGTGGTTATTTTAAAAAAGGTAAAGTAGACTATGACTATAAAGGTGAAGTAAATACAACAGAATATTTAGATGACGTAACTTTACTTAATTTAGCCATTACGTTTGAAGCAATACTAAGTAAATTTAATGAAAAAGATCCAGAGATAAAGCTGGAATCTTATACTTTAACGGTATCTGACCAAATTAATTGGCTAAAAAGTATGTGTCGTAAAAAAACATGGCAACTTAAAGAGCTGTTTTACCAGCTAGACGATAAATTTAGTGTTGTAGTAACTTTTTTAGCTCTATTAGAATGTATAAAAGACCATAATGTTATAGTTGTATATGAGTCGCCTAGTTCTTGCTTAGTTATGATTAATAAGGAGGAAACACTTTGTGAAGAATAAGACAGAATTCCTAGCAAATGCCTTAGAAGCAGTGCTTTTTGCTAGCGATGAGCCCCTTGAGATTAGTCAGTTAGCCAGCTGTATGGAATTAGAATTAGAAACAATAAACGAATTGTTAGAAATTCTTACTAAAAGGCATGAAGATATGGGGGGTTTAGAGCTAAAGCAAATTGGCAACGGCTTTATTCTAGTAGCCAAATCACTTTATAACGATTACATAAAGCGTATTAAGCCCTTCCGTAGCAATAAATTATCTCGTGCTGCCATGGAAACATTGGCAATTGTGGCTTTTAAACAACCTATTACTAAAATAGAAATTGCTAATTTACGTGGAGTTAAATGTGATAGTGTGATGTCTATGTTAATAGAAAAAGGACTAGTTATTGCTGTTGGTCGTAAAGAAACAATTGGTAGACCTATTGTATATGGCACAACTGATACATTTATACAGTATTTTGGTTTATCTAGTATAGATGACCTGCCAAAACCTGAAAATTTAAAACTTTAACTATAAATTAGGTGACGGACAGAGTAAAAAAGGGTATAATATCCCTGTTTAAGAGTATCTGAAAGGGGTTAAAAAATATGAAAATTGAACAAAAGTTAAAAGATATGGGCATTGAGCTGACAGCTCCAGGAAAACCAGTGGCTGCCTATGTGCCAGGAGTAAGAACAGGAAACCTAATCTTTGTTTCAGGTCAAATACCAAAAAAAGATGGACAAATCATTAAGGGTAGAGTTGGCGAAAGTATTAGCATAGAAGACGCTTATGAGGCTGCTAAACTTTGCTGTATTAGTTGTTTAGCTGTAGTTAAATCAATGATTGGTGACCTAGATAAAGTTAAACAAATTGTTAAAGTTACAGGCTTTGTAAACAGTGTACCCGAAAGTGGCGACCAGCCAAAGGTGGTAAACGGAGCCAGTGAATTACTTAAAGAGGTTTTTGGAGAAAAAGGAAATCATGCTAGAGCCGCTATAGGACACAGTGGATTGCCACTAAATGTTCCTGTAGAGGTAGAAATGATTGTTGAAGTAGAATAAAAAAATTAAGACTCTCCGTAAAGGAGAGTCTTTTGAGTTAGTAATTATTCAATCTTATTTGTATATTAACTAAGTTCTATCCATAAATAATAATATAAATTGTTCTACTATTTTTAAGTATAAAATATAAATATAGAATTAAATTAGAAAAATTCAGTTAATCCTAATCAATCATTATTTTAGGAGTTAACTGTTATAAATATAACATAGCTTAAAATACTAAGATGTTTTTGCGTATTTAGCATAGCGGAGGGTAATATTATGGTTCCATGGTGGAGTTTTGTAGGTTTAATAATTGGTTTAGTGATGATAATAAAGGGTGCAGATATATTTACCGATGCAGCGGTGTGGATTGCCAAAAAAACTGGGCTTCCTAAAGTTATTATTGGTGTTACTATTGTAAGTTTAGCAACTACTTTGCCAGAATTCGCCGTATCTGTGTTTGCCTCTTATTCTGGTCATGCCTCAATGGCTGTTGGAAATGCAGTAGGTTCATGTATATGTAATATTGGTTTAATTTTAGGCTTGGTATTAATTATAAAGCAATTTAAGGTTGAAAGATCGGGCTTTGTAACAAGAGGCATATTTATGATTATTGTGGGTGTAGTTTTTTTTGCTTTATCTTACGACCTAACTGTTAGTAGAATGAATGGCTTTGTTTTATTTGGATTTTTAGCTTTATTTATTGTTGTTATATACCGTGAGTTAAAAAATATGAAGATAGTTGAGAAAAAAGAAGAAAAAGTTGAGGGAACATGGGGCCCCAAACTACTGATTTTTTTAGTTGGCTCAATCATAGTGGTTATTGGAAGTAGATTGGTAGTTAATTCGGGTGTTACAATTGCTCATTTCTTTAATGTTCCTGAAATAGTTATATCAATTACCCTAATTGCCTTAGGCACATCATTGCCAGAGCTTGTTACTGCTTTAACAGCAACATTTAAGGGGCATCAGGATTTATCTCTTGGAAATATTATTGGTGCGGATATATTGAACCTTACTTGGGTTATAGGTGGTGCATCTATGGCTAATCCTTTAACTATGACAAAGGATAACTTGTATACAGACATACCTGTAATGTTAGGTTTTATGGTATTGCTTTTCATTTTTGGTTTAACAAAAAAACGTTTAGGACGCCTGGAGGGTGTAGTGCTTTTTGCATCCTATATAGCGTTTATGGCTTTTACAATATTTTAATAAAGTTGGTTGGTAAATGAAAGAGATTAGACTGCAAAAATTTATGGCACTGTGTGGAGTAGCATCACGCAGAGCTAGTGAAAAACTAATAGCTGAGGGTCGGGTTAAAGTTAATGGAATCATAGTTGCTGAAATGGGTGTAAAAATAGACCCTGAAAAAGATATTATTTTAGTAAATAATAAAAAAATTAGGTTAGAACAAAAAAAAGTCTATTTACTTTTAAATAAACCCCTAGGTGTAATTACTAGTGTTTCAGATGATTTACATAGAACAACCGTTGTAGACCTTGTTAATATACCTGAGCGCATTTATCCGGTAGGGCGACTAGATTATAATACAACAGGTGCTATTATTTTAACTAATGATGGAGATGTTGCCTATAAACTAACTCATCCTTCAAGAGGTGTTTGGAAAAAATACCTTGTTGATATTGAGGGTTACATTAGTGATGAGCAAATTAGTAAGTTAAAAAAAGGAGTAGTTTTGGAGGAAGGTAAAACAGCTCCTGCTAGATTAAAACTTATTTTTAGAACCAAACAAAAAAGCAAAGTTGAATTGAGTATACATGAAGGCAAAAACCGCCAAATTCGTAGAATGTTTGAGACCCTGAATCGCAAAATTTTAAAGCTAAAAAGACTTGAAGTGGGGTCTATTAAATTAGGTGATTTACGTGAGGGTGAATGGCGGTATTTAAGTGATAAAGAAGTTAGTAGTATTGCAGAGCAATAGGTTTGGGCTCGTCCTGCGGACTTTGCGGGGTGGGCAGTAACCTTGTTACTGTGGTGGGGGTAACCCTGTGGGTTACGGTTTGGGCTGGCGCGGGATTAAAGAAAGGCTTTTGGATTAAATATAATTGTTATTTTTCGATTTACTATAACGAATTTGTACGGGCGTCTTTTATTGTTAACTGCGTAGGGGATGACCTTGTGTCATCCTGTGTTTGGTATAACGTTAAATTCCTAAAAAAACTCCATATCCAAATCTGGTTTGGGCTCGTCCTGCGGACTTCGCGGGGTGGGTAGTAACTTTGTTACTGCGGTGGGGATAACCCTGTGGGTTATGGTTTGGGCTGGCGCGGGATTAAAGAAAGGCTTTTGGATTAATATAATTGTTATTTTTCGATTTACTATAACGAATTTGTACGGACGCCAATTGGGCGTCTTTTATTGTTAACTGCGTAGGGGATGACCTTGTGTCATCCTGTGTTTGGTATAACGTTAAATTCCTAAAAAAACTCCAAACCCAAATCTGGTTTGGGCTCGTCCTGCGGACTTCGCGGGGTGGGTAGTAACTTTGTTACTGCGGTGGGGATAACCCTGTGGGTTATGGTTTGGGCTGGCGCGGGATTTAAGAAGGTTTTTGGATTAATATAATTGTTATTTTTCGATTTACTATAACGAATTTGTACGAACGCCAATTGGGCGTCTTTTATTGTTAACTGCGTAGGGGATGACCTTGTGTCATCCTGTGTTTGGTATAACGTTAAATTTCTAAAAAAACTCCAAACCCAAATCTGGTTTGGGCTCGTCCTGCGGACTTCGCGGGGTGGGTAGTAACTTTGTTACTGCGGTGGGGATAACCCTGTGGGTTATGGTTTGGGCTGGCGCGGGATTAAAGAAAGGCTTTTGCATTAATATAATTGTTATTTTTCGATTTACTATAACGAATTTGTACGGACGCCTTTTAGGCGTCTTTTAACGCGGCTATCCACTCCATTCAGAGCAAAGCTCAAATCCACCCCATTCATACTTTAGGTATGTTTTTTTATTTTGTTGTAATTCATCTTTTTTTAATTTATATGGATAAAAATGCTTTCACCAATAAAAACTAATAGCGAGGTGAAAGTAGAATGAATAAAAAATCAATTATTGTTATTTTAATTATTATTATGTCATCAGTTTTCTTAGCTGATGCTGCCCTTGGAGAAAAGAATTTATATTGGGGTTCAAAGGGTAGTGATGTTACAGAACTACAAAGAAAATTAAAAAACTGGGGTTATTATAAAGGTACTGTTGATGGTGTATATGGCGCTGATACATTTAATGCAGTTAAGTTTTTTCAGCGTCGCAATGGTTTAACAGAAGATGGTATTGTGGGCCCTGCAGTTTTTGAAAAGCTGGGTGTTAGTGTTGTTAGTAGTAACCAAAATTTAGCTAATGCTGGCAGTCAGGTTACAAATAATGATGTAGGTCTGCTTGCTAAAGCCATTTATGGAGAGGCAAGAGGTGAGCCATATATTGGTCAGGTAGCAATTGCCGCAGTAATTCTCAATAGAGTCGAGTCATCTGCTTTCCCCAATACAGTATCAGGGGTAATTTTTGAGCCCTTAGCGTTTACAGCAGTTAGTGATGGTCAGTTTTACATGACTCCAGATCAGCAATCATTTAAAGCAGCAAGAGATGCCTTAAATGGTTGGGATCCTACTAGTGGTTGTTTATACTACTTTAATCCTGTTACGGCTACATCATCGTGGATATGGACAAGACCACATGTTATGACAATTGGAAAACATAGGTTTTTAAAGTAGTGGGGGTAAAAAAATGAAAAAATACAGATGGCTTATAGCCTTAGTAATTCTTAACGTAATTGTCTTTGGTGTTGGTGGATATTTTTATATTCAAAATAATAACTCTTTAAGCTACTTAAAAACACGTACAGAGAGTATGTATCAACAGTCTTTTCATAGTTTAGTAAGCCATATAAAAACCATTGAAGATAACTTAGCCAAAAGTCTTGTTGCCAAAGATTTAATAAACCAACAAGAGATAATGTCTACCTTAACTAGGCAAGTATATACTTCTCAGGAGGAGTTAGGCAAACTGCCTTTAATACTGGTTGATTTAATTAGTACTGAAACAACGCTTCAAAAAATAGGGGATTTTGCTTGGCAGGTTAACACCAAAAACCTTGAGCAAGAAAACAGCCTCTCGGATGCTGAATGGAAAACGTTAGTTGACTTAAAAAAGTGCACTAGTGACATTCTAAAAAATCTGCAGAGTGTACAAAGCAATATTATAGAAAACAATTTAAGCTGGGTAGATATTGAATTAATGTACAATAAAAACGAAGTAGCGGATAATACAGTAATTGATGGACTACATTTGGTAGATAAAGATGTTAAAGCCTATAGTGAAACGCAGGCAGGGATAATGCCCCATGTTAAGGAGCCCAAAATATACTACGTGAGCAACGGTGTTATTGATGAGACTAAAGCTAAGCAGAAGGCAGCAGAGTATCTTAGAAAGCTAAATTTAGAGGTAGGAGAGCCGATTCAAGTAACAATTAGTGAAGGAGATATTCCATGTTATGTAGTTTTCTTTAATAATGGTGTTAATCAATATACCTGTGCTGTAACAAGAGCAGAGGGTAGGCTTGTTTGGTTAATGGGTGATAGCATTTTAAAAGGTCGTCCTATAAATGATGAAGAGTCAATAGCACTTGTTAAGCAGTATTTAACAAAAATAGAGTTTGGTTCAACTGCTGTAGTCGGTCATAATGCTAATGAAAATGCCATGATGATAATGTTAGCAGGATTAAAAGACGATATACTTTTATACCCTGAAATTGTTAGATTTAATGTGAATCTTAACAGTGGTATAATAGCTGGTATTGATTTTACAGAATACATTAAATTTCATCATGAGAGAAATATAACAGACGATATATTAACTCAACAACAGGTATATGATTATCTGCCTAAAAACTCTGTAATAAATAATGTACGTAAGGCAATTATTTTTAACCAGCAGGGACTTGAGGTGCTAACATATGAGGCGGCAGTATCTTTAGCTGGTGAAAATTATTTAATTTATATTAATGCTACTAATGGCAATGAGGAAAATATTATTCGGTTGGAGAGTAAGTGATGATTTAGTAATTAAAATTACTGGAGTGGGCTCGTCCTGTGGACTTCGCGGGGTGGGTAGTTGACAAGTCAACTACGGTGTGGCAATGCCTGTTGGCATTGGGTTTGGGCTGGCGCGGGATTAAAGATAGTTTTAAGTATCGTATAAAAGTATCTATTTCGACCAGTTTGATGAGTGGTGATATTATTATACCTTTATTCTGGCATGAAACTGGAGTGGGCTCGTCCTGTGGACTTCGCGGGGTGGGTAGTTGACAAGTCAACTACGGTGTGGCAATGCCTGTTGGCATTGAGTTTGGGCTGGCGCGGGATTAAAGATAGATTAGTCCTAAGCTCACGATGCTTCAAGGAGATTCTTTTACCATAGTTACTTTAGTAACTTCCGAATACATAAAACTTATGCTTGAGCCTATTCAATATTAATATTATAATTAAGTTGTTTGGGGTGAGAGAGATGAAAACATTTGCCATACGTGGGGCAACTACTGCGGTAGCTAATAGTGAGCAAGCTATTTTAATTGCCACAAAAGAGATGATTACAGAGTTAATCAATACAAATGGCATTAATAATGAAGACTTAATTAGCATGTTTTTTACTACTACTAGAGATCTAAACGCAGCTTTTCCAGCACGGGCAGTACGAGAGTTGGGGATTACAAATGTGGCTTTAATGTGTGCCCATGAAATGAATGTGGTAGGATCCTTACCTAAATGTATACGAGTAATGGTTCATGTTAACAAACAAAATGATTTTATACCTAACTATGTATATTTAGGAGAGGCTAAAACGCTACGACCAGATCTTTTTAGTGAATAAGAATGTTAATTTTAACCTATAGTAAACATAAATGAATAGAACTATAAAATAAAATAATTTTGTGAGAGAATTAGTTGAATAATATTCTGTTATTTCGTTGATAAACAGACTATTAATCGCTAAACGGGAGTGAGAATGTGAGAAAGCTTGCTATTACTATTGATGGCCCTGCAGGGGCTGGTAAAAGTACAATAGCTAAACTTGTTGCTAATAAACTAAACTATACATTAATTGATACTGGGGCTATGTATCGCTCAGTAACCTGTGCAGCTATACTATATGAGGTTGATGTTAATGATAGTTATAGACTCTTAAAACTTGCAACTCAATTAGAGCCAAGGTTTATAAACAGTAGTATACATTATTATATTAATGGTCTATACATAACACCATTTATTAGGGATTTAGCTGTAAGTGGCAGTGTATCCGAGGTATCAACCCATGAGTCAGTGCGCAATGCTATGGTAAATCTGCAAAGAAAAATAGCTAATAACAGTCCAAATGGCTCTGTAATGGAAGGTAGAGATGCTGGTAGTACAGTTTTACCAAACGCAAATATCAAAATATATTTAACAGCAAGTGTAGATACTAGAGCCTTAAGAAGGTTTAATCAATTACAAAAGCAAGGTTTAACTGTTCCTATAGAGGAAATAAAAAGAGATATTGAAAAGAGAGATAAAATAGATAGTGAACGAGAGATATCACCTCTAACTATACCTAAAAACGCTCAAATTATAGACTCTTCTAACATGAGTATTAATGAAGTTGTTGAACAAATTCTTAAAGCTGTTAAGGTAGAAATGGAGAACTAATATGGTATATAAATTAGGAGTGTTTGTGTCTCGGCCTTTTTTACATCTATACAATAAAATAAATGTTCATAATTTACCAAAACCGTTTCCCCAAGGTAAACTTGTGATAAGTGGTAATCATACTTGTTGGATAGACCCATTTTGGTTATCTTCGGTAGTGCCACGCCATGTAAAATACTTAGCAAAAGAGGAGCTTTTTAAAAATCCATTGCTAAAAGCATTATTTCTAAAAGCTGGTGCATTTCCAGTTAAAAGGGGAACAGCAGACCGCAAAGCTATTAAGTTTATGATTGATACCCTTAATAACGATGGTGTAATTGGCATATTCCCAGAGGGCACTCGCAATAAAGAGGGTGTTGGAGAAGCACATAATGGTGCAGCTTATGTTGCACTCAAAACAGGTAGCTCAGTACTTCCGGTTACTATCAATATAAGTGAACATAAGTTTAGAAGTGAGGTTGATATTACCTTTCATGATTTAATAAAAGTTGAGTCAGAGAAAAAGATTGCTAAAGAAAAATTAAACGATTTAACTCAAAATATTATGAAGGTAATAGCAAGTCGCTTAAACTAGGTGTTAAAATGGGTAAAATAATATTAGCGAAACATGCAGGATTTTGTATGGGAGTTAGAGAAGCTATAAAGTTAGCAGAAAGCATATTGGATTCTGGTAATGTAACAGTAGATGGTGCTTTAGTTCATAACGAGGATGTTATGAGTGATTTAATGTCTAAAGGTTTAGCATTGTGGGATGGTAAAGCTAAAGTTAGTAATGGCAAAATCCTTATCAAAGCACATGGCGCTCCAATTGATAAAATTAAGAACATGATAGGTGACAACTGTGACATTTTTGATGCTACATGCCCTCATGTTAAAAGAATTCATAAAATTGCTGAAGAAGCTGTACAGAAAAATGCTCTATTAATTATTTATGGTGATTTTAAACATCCTGAAGTAAAAGGCATTGTTAGTAGAGCAGGTAGCAAGTGTATTGTTACTAAAGATGTAAATGATTTAGCAGATATTTTAGGCTCGAATGAGTTTTTGTATGTAGTTGCTCAAACTACTTCAAATAACCTTAAATGGACAAAATTTACATCTAAAATCAAAAAAAAGCACGCTAAACTAAATATTTTTCAAACTATTTGCCCTGCAACAGCAATTAGACAGCGTGCAAGTGTTGACTTGGCTCGTCAAGTTGATATAATGCTAATTGTGGGTGGATATCACAGTTCTAACACCAGAAGATTATACGAGCTGTGTAGCCAAACTGGTGTAAGTGCTTATCATATAGCTAATGCTAATGATATTGATTCAAGCTGGTTTAAAAGTAAGGATCTTATTATAGGTGTTACTGCGGGAGCATCAACGCCGGAATGGGTTATCAAGGAGGTCATTGTGCGAATGGAGAAGAATCTCGAAAAAGAAGCTATGGTAACTGAGGAGACAATGGAAACTGCTGAAGCAGCTGTTGTTGAGAATAAAGAAGTTGCCGAGAACGACGTAGTAGAAGAAAAAGTATCAGAAGTTGAGCAGGAAGCTGCACAACCATCTAACATGGAAGAAATTCTAAGCAACGATGTTGCACCTATTAAACGTAATAGTGTTGTAACTGGTAAAGTTGTTAAAGTTAATGATGATGAAGTGTTAGTTGATATTGGTTACAAATCAGAAGGAATTATTAAACTTCGCGAACTAACAAACGACACATCTCTAACTCCAGCTGATGTAGTTAAAGAAGGTGATGATGTAGAGGTATATGTAGTACGAGTTAGCGACGATAATGGTAATCCTGTATTATCTCTAAAGCGTGCTCAAGCTATTACTGCCTGGAATACAGTACGCGAAGCTTTTGAAAATAAAGAAATTGTTTCTGGTAAAGTACTAGAGGCAGTTAAAGGCGGCTTACTTGTTGATATCTTTGGAATGAGAGCTTTCTTACCTGCTTCATTAGTAGACAGAAGCTATGTTCCTGAGTTAGAAGTTTTTGTTGGACAAGAAATTTCAGCAAAAATTATCGAGATTGACAGACATAAGCGTCGTGTTGTATTATCTCGTCAAATTGTTCTCGAAGATCAATTTAAGAAAGAACAAGAAAAAACTTGGGATGAATTACAAGTAGGTCAAGTTCTTGAAGGTACAGTTCAAAGAATTACTAACTTTGGCGTATTCGTTGATATTGGAGCCGTAGACGGATTAGTTCATATCTCTGAGTTATCTTGGGGTCGTGTTGAGCATCCATCTGAGGTTGTTAAAGAAGGCGACAGCGTAAAGGTTAAAGTATTAGGCGTTGATCGTGAAAACGAGCGAGTTTCTTTAAGTGTTCGTCAAGTATTACCTGATCCTTGGACAACTGTAGAAGAAAACTACAAGTCTGGTGATGTTAAAGAAGGTAAAGTTGTTCGTACAGTTAGCTTTGGTGCATTTGTTGAGTTAGAGCCTGGAGTTGAAGGTTTAGTTCACATTTCTCAATTAGCTTGGAACCATGTAGAGAAAGCTGAGGATGTTGTTAATCCTGGCGATACTGTTACAGTTAAAGTTTTAAGTGTTAGCAAAGAAGAAAAGCGTATTAGTTTAAGCGTTAAAGAAACAACAGAGCGTCCAGCACGCAAAGAGAGACCAAAAAGAGAGCCAAGACGTTCAGTAGAACATACAGAGGCCTCTAGTGTTACATTAGGTGACATGTTTGGTGACTTATTATCAAAAGCTAAAAAAAGAAGCTAATATATTAGTTTATATAGCATAGATAAAATACAAGGGAGTGTTTTAAATGCGAGGCGAAAGAAAGCTTGAGCATGTTAATCACTCTCTTTTGTTATTTAAACAAAAACAGAGTAGTGATGAACATAAAAATATTAGATTTATACCCCAAGAGCTGCCAGAAAAAGATTTATCTGAGATTAGTTTAAATACAAAAATTGCTGGTATTGAGTTAAGGAACTATCTTTTCTTAAATGCTTCTACAGGCGGAACCCAAAATACAACAGAAATGTTAAATAATTTAGCAAAAATTGCAAGTGACCATGAGTTGGCTTTTGCGGTTGGTTCTCAAACAGCAATGATAGCGGAAAATACAGATAATTATTATAAAGCAATTCGTAAAAACAACCCTAAACTCAAAATAATAGCCAATGTGCCAGCACATTTAAGTACAGAAAATGTAAAACGATGTGTAGAAGTATTAGAGGCAGATTTATTACAAGTGCACTTAAACCTAGCACAGGAAGCAGTGATGCCCGAGGGAGATAAGAACTTTGTTGGTTACCTTAAAAACATAAATAATTATGTACAAGCCTTAAATGTGCCTGTAATAATTAAAGGTGTTGGTTATGGCATCTCTAAAGAAACGCTTAAAAAAATTATGGATATAGCCTTTCATGCTGTGGATATAGCTGGTAATAATGGAGTTAACTTTGTTGCTGTTGAAAATAGTAGAAGAAGAAATAGCATAAAAGACCTTGATAATTGGGGTTTAAGTACCTTTGAGTCATTACTTGAGACTAAAGATTTTTTAAATAACAAAAGAGATATTCTTGCAAGCGGTGGTGTTTATTCAGCAGTACAAGCTGTTAAATGTTTAGCTATTGGAGCGAAAGCTATAGGTATAATAACACCTATTTTAAACTATTTAGAGCAAAAAAAATATAAAGAGATTAATCAATTTATAATAAACTATTTAGAAAATACTAAAGTAATAATGAGAATGTTAGCGTGTAAAAATATTAATCAGTTAAGCGGCATTCCATTGCTTATTACTGGTAGATTATATGAATATAGCCAATTAAGGAATATAGATATTAAAAAATATGCTAATAGGTAAGGATAATTAATCTATGTCAGGCAAAAATATAGAAAAGGTTAAAAGGAGTGTGATTTTTTGGCTGGCATGCCTATTGGCTTAATTGCACTTGTTGTATTATCTATATTAATATTCTTTGGTATAGGACAACGAGCTTTAGATAGACTGTATCTAAATGATAAAATGGCATTATTAGTTATTGCCCTCATGTTTGTTGGTACATTTATACCTAATATACCCATAACCGCTGGAATAGCTGTCAACATTGGCGGAGCTCTTATTCCCTTATTACTTGGTATTTATATTTTATATAGAATAGATACAACAAAAGAAAGATGGCGAGCTTTAATAGCGATTGTAGTTACTTCTTTAGCAGTTTATTTAGCAAGTAGATATTTACCTGCAGAAACTGAAACTATGATAATAGAACCAAATTACTTATATGCACTAATTGCTGGTGTAGTTGCTTATATTACTGGTAGAAGTAGAAGAAGTGCCTTTGTAGCAGGTGTGTTTTCTATCATAATAAATGATATAATATACGCTTTTGAAATATATCGACAAGGTCTTGAATCTAAAGTGGTATTGGGTGGAGCTGGTGTATTTGATGCAACTGTTTTAGCGGGTATCTTAGGTGTTTTACTAGCAGAACTTATAGGTGAAACACGAGAGCGTATGAGAGTTAATAAAGAGCATAAAATTGAAAAGGCACATTCAGCTAGTACTCTTGCTTCTCTTGATAATGTGAAGGAGGATGAAAATGAAGAGACTAACTAGTTTATTTATGATTTTGCTTCTTTTATTTACTCCATTAGTTGCATTAGCAACCAGTGATAATGTTTCAGAAAACTACTATATAGTTTACGATAATGAAAACCGAGAGATTTTTGCTAGAGGTAGTAAGGTATATGTAGGTGATATGTACCAATCGAGTGAAGATTTTTTATATAAAATTGTAAGAGTTGATGAAGCCCAAATGAAAGCATGGGCTGAGTTTGTAAGTAAGGTTGAGTTTGGCGATACAACAAAAAACTCTTCAAATGATACTGTGTTCTCAAATAACAAAGACTTTACTGTTGGTATTTATCAAACACATACGGATGAAAGTTATATACCTGGTGATGGTACAGAAAGTAGTAAGTCTAAGGGTGGAATTGTAGATGTAGGTAAGTCTTTAGCCTCTGAGTTAGAAAAGAATGGTTTTAAGGTTATTTTTTCAGAAGATAGCCATGTTCCCCATGACTCAGGTGCTTATCAACGTTCCAGAAGAACCGCTATGGAGATGATAAAAAAAGGAGCAGATGTAGTTGTTGATGTACATCGAGATGCTATCCCTGCCAAGTATTATAAGGCAAACATAAATGGTAAAGAGGTATCAAAAGTAAGGTTTGTGGTGGGTAGACAAAACCCTAATCAACAGGCGAATAAACAGTTTGCTCAAAAGCTTAAGCAAATAGCCGATAAAAAATACCCTGGCTTAGTAAAGGATATTTACTTTGCCAGAGGTGGATATAATCAGGATTTAGGTCCTAGAGTAATTTTAGTAGAGATTGGCTCACATAAAATAAGTAAAAAGGATGCTACTGAGGGAGCCTCACTTTTTGCTGGTGTATTATCTGATTATTTAGGTGGAGGTAATGCCGTAGGTAATGCTGGCTCAACAAGCTCTATCATGTATTTAGTAATTGGAGCAATTGTAGTATTTGGTATTTTTTTGTTTATTAACTATGGTTCTTGGGGTAGCTTTAAAAAGAATGTTATAGATGAAACTAAAAAACGCTATGCTTCAGCACTAGCTAAGTATCGAAAAAAGGATAAGTAAGTTAAGGCATTTAGTTACTGAGTTAACTAAATGCTTACCAGTAAATGAAGAATCTATGTTTGAAGAATTGCTTTAATTGTAAGTTCTTCTTTATAGATTCTTTTTTCTATGATATTATTTAATACGCTTGTTTATAAAAAGTATATTATAATTACTTTGAGGTGAAGGTGAAAATTATGGCTTATGCGTTGATAGATAGTATAAAAGAAAATAGTATTGCAAAAGAGTTGGGTTTAAAGCAAGGAGATAAGTTAGTTACCATTAATGGTCAAGAGGTTGGTGATATTCTTGACTATATGATACATATAGCTGATGACTATCTTGAATTACTAGTTTTACATGAAGATAATACAGAAACTGAATTTGCAATAGAAAAAGATTTTGATGAAGACTTAGGCATAGTTTTTACTCCTCCAACTATTACGCCTATTACAAAATGCCATAATAATTGTAAGTTTTGTTTTGTTTCACAAATGCCTAAAGGTATGCGTGAAACTCTATATATAAAAGATGATGATTATAGACTGTCTTTTTTATCGGGCAGTTATATGACTGGTACAAATTTAAAACAAACAGATATTGAACGTATCAAGAGACTAAATTTAAGCCCTTTATATATTTCTGTTCATCAAACTAGAGATAGAAATAGTTTAATACGGTATAAAAAAGATTTTGATATATTAAGTTTTTTACGGGATTTTAAAGAAAGTGGTATTTGTTTTCATGCTCAAATAGTATTGTGTCCTGGACTTAATGATGGTCAAGTTCTAAAACAAACCTTAGATGATTTAAACACGTTAATGCCTAACTTGTTGTCATTAGCAGTTGTTCCAGTAGGATTAACAAAGTTTAGAGAAAATTTGTTTGACCTAAGACCCTTAACTAAAAATGAAGCAAGGGATATAATAGATTTATGTAATGGTTATGGAGATAAACATAAAGCGGATTATGGCAAAAGAGTTATCTATTTATCTGATGAAATTTACTTAAAAGCCCAAAAACAAGTGCCTAAGGCAGGTTATTATGAAGATTATTCGCAGTTAGAGAATGGAATAGGCATGATTAGACTATTAATTGACCAATTTAATGATTCATTTAAAGAAAACTATGTTAAAATATGTGGGTTAGAGTTTAAAAGAAAAATTACAATAGCAACAGGTAAATTAGCATTTAGCTATATAAATGATTTGTTAAATGAGATTAAAAAAATAAATAGTACATTTAAGTATGAAGTATTACAGGTTGAGAACGAGTTTTTTGGTCCATTGATTACAGTGGCAGGATTAATAGTTGGACAAGATTTGATTACTACCTTAAAAAAAGCAGATGTAAACTCAGCAATAATAATACCTAAAAATATGCTACAGTATAACTCTACCAAGTTTTTAGATGATATCACTATATCAGATATAGAAAAAAAATTGAAAATGTGCATTTCCCCTGTAGAGGTAAGTGGAAAGGCATTATTAGATGTAATAATGGAAAAAGGTGTGATGTAAATGTTACCGGTAGTTGCATTAGTTGGTCGACCGAACGTAGGAAAATCAACATTGTTTAATAGGTTTGTTGGTTATCGAAAAGCAATAGTAGAAGATACACCAGGTGTAACAAGAGACCGCTTATATGCTGATTGTGAATGGCAAAATAAGCAGTTTACGGTTATTGATACTGGAGGAATAAATTTTAGTGATGATGATCCATTTGTAGTAGATATAAGGTATCAAGTGGACATTGCAGCCCAAGAAGCTGATGTAATTGTATTTGTAGTAGATGGTAGAGAGGGCATAAATCCCTTAGATCAAGAGATAGCTGGGTACCTAAGAGGTAAAGATAGACCAGTTATTATTGCTTGTAATAAAATAGATACAGTAAATTTAAACGATGAAATGTATGAGTTTTATAACTTAGGTTATGAAGTTATTTTACCAATCTCAGCTTCTAATGGACAAGGAACTGGTGATTTATTAGATTCTATAGTAGATAACTTTCCTTTTGAGGTTAAAGAAAATGACTTAGAAGATAACCTTAAAGTAGCGATAGTTGGCAAACCAAATGTAGGTAAGTCTTCTTTAACTAATAAGCTTTTAGGTGAAGAAAGAACTATTGTAAGTAATATCCCTGGAACTACTAGAGATTCTATAGACTCTAAATTTAAATATAATAAAAGAGATATTGTTTTAATAGATACTGCTGGTTTAAGAAGAAAAGGAAAAATTAAAGAGGATATTGAACGCTTTAGCGTTAGCAGAACACTAAGTGCAGTGGATCGCTGTGATATAGCTTTAATCTTAATAGATGCCGTTGAAGGAATCTCTGAGCAAGACAAAAAAATTGCTGGCTATGCTTACGAAAAAGGTAGAGGTTGCATTATTGTAGTTAACAAATGGGATTTACCAGAAAAAGATGAACATACTCTTGAGCAATTCAAGAAAAAAGTTTATAGTGAAATTCCATTTTTAAAATTTGCTCCTATGGTATTTATATCTGCAAAAACTGGGCAAAGATTACATGCTTTATTAGAATTAATAGAATTTGTATCAGAACAACAGAATATTCGTATACCTACAGGAACATTAAATACAGTAATAGAAGAAGCAACTTTTATGACACCGCCACCAAGCAGTAAAGGCAAGCAATTACGTATTTTATATTGTACTCAAACGGGTGTTAAACCACCTATGTTTGTGCTGTTTGTTAATAATAAAAAACTCATGCATTTTTCATATCAACGTCATTTAGAGAATGTTATAAGAGAAATTTATGGCTTTGTAGGAACACCTATTAAGTGGAAAATTAATGAACGTTCAAGGAGTGGAGATAAGTAATGTTTAAAAATGTTGCAGTTATTGGTGCTGGAGGATGGGGAACCGCATTAAGTGTAGTATTAGCTGATAATTTTAGTAAAGTAACTCTCTGGGCAAGAGAAAAAGAGGTTATGCAGTCTATAAACAATGAACATGTTAATAAGACTTTTTTACCTAATGTAACTTTGGCTAAAAATATTTTTGCAGTTAATGATATTTTTGAGGCAGTAAATAATAAAGATTTAGTTGTATTTGCTGTTCCATCTGCTTATGTAAGCCAAACCTTACAGCTAGTTAAAAATAATATATCAAAAGAAGCAGTAATTATAAATGTTGGCAAAGGCTTTGATCCAACAACTAAAAAAAGACTGAGTGTAATTATCAAAGAAAATTTACCTAATAATAAATTTGCAGTTTTATCAGGACCAAATCATGCAGAAGAAACTGGTAAAAAAATTCCTTCTGCAACTGTTATTGCTGCCGAAGAAAAAGAAACAGCAGAATTATTACAAGATGCTTTTATGACATCTTATTTTAGAGTATATACTAGCTCAGATATAGTTGGTGTTGAACTAGGTGGTGCTCTTAAAAATATCATTGCTTTAGCAACTGGGATACTTGATGGCTTAAGTTATGGGGATAACACAAGAGCAGCTTTAATGACTAGGGGTATCTCTGAAATAACTAGATTAGGAAAAGCTATGGGAGCAACATCAATGACTTTTGCGGGCCTGTCGGGGATAGGAGATTTAATTGTAACATGCACATCAATGCATAGTAGAAATAGAAGGTGTGGTATAGCCCTAGGTAAAGGTGTATCTTTAAAAGAATACTTAAGTCAAACAAAAATGGAAGTAGAGGGTGTAGGAGCTTGTAGATCAGCTTATCATTTAGCCCAAAAACATAATGTTAGAA
Source organism: Clostridium sp. 'deep sea' (assembly GCF_014931565.1). Taxonomy (NCBI): domain Bacteria; kingdom Bacillati; phylum Bacillota; class Clostridia; order Eubacteriales; family Clostridiaceae; genus Clostridium; species Clostridium sp. 'deep sea'. Next base: position 630,447 of record NZ_CP063353.1, on the reverse strand, counting down.
TGCCAATTACATCTACACTGTATAGAATACTCTATGAAGGTTTATCTGGTAAAGATGCTGTAAAAGAGCTAATGACAGGTGATAAAAGGCATGAAATAGAAGACATAGCATTTTAATAATGTAATCTTTAAATAAATAGATAGCAAGATAATTACAAAAATAACAAGAAATCCGGTGAAAACCGGATTTTTTTTTATACAAGCCGAATTATCGTAGGACAATTTGCATATTAGTTAACAGGCTCAATAATAATATGATTTAATTAGTAAGATTCAGGGAGGGGACGTATTAATGGATCAGCTGTATAAAGATTTAATTCAACGCACAGGCGGTGATATTTACTTAGGAGTTGTAGGCCCTGTTAGAACAGGCAAGTCTACATTTATTAAAAAATTTATGGAGCTCTTTGTTATTCCTGAAATTAAAGATGACTTAGAGCTTGAAAGAGCTACAGATCAATTACCACAGAGTGGTACAGGAAAAATGGTAATGACTACTGAGCCTAAATTCATTCCAGAAGATGCGATTGAGATTGATCTAACAGACAATACTAGTATGAGGGTTAGGTTAGTAGATTGCGTTGGATACATGATAAATGGAGCCCAGGGTTACGAAGATGAAGAGGGGCCACGTATGGTTATGACACCCTGGTTTGAAGAACCTGTTCCATTTGCTGAGGCTGCTGAAATTGGTACTGAAAAAGTAATGCGTGAGCACTCAACTATTGGGGTAGTAATAACAACAGATGGTAGTATAGTTGACATTGAACGTGAAAACTATATTGCTGCCGAAGAAAAAATTATTAACGAAATGCAACGCATTCAAAAGCCTTTTGTGGTAATCTTAAACACCCAAAATCCTAACTCCGAAGAAACAGAAGTACTTCAACAAGAACTAGCTGAAAAATATGCAGTATCAATAATTCCTGTTGATGTTAGTAATATGGGTAACGAAGAAATGTATAAAATACTTCAAGAGGTGCTTTATGAGTTCCCATTACAAGAAATTAACATCACCATGCCAGATTGGCTAGAAAAATTGCCAAAAAAACATTGGCTATCTAAAAAAATACACGAACATGTGAGTACATCTAGTTATGGTGCTAATACAGTAAGAGATATTTTAAGTCTTACAGAGAAGCTGCTATCTATAGACTATATCTCCGAAGTTATTTTAGAGAAATTACAACTAGGTGAAGGTATAGCAGATATTAAAATTGTAATGCCTCAAGAGCTCTTTATGCAAATATTAAAAGAAATAACTGGTTTAGACTTAACAACAATTGATGATTTAATTCCTCATTTATATGGTTATGTAGAAGCTAAGAATGAATATGACATGATAAAAGAAGCGCTTATGTCAGCCAGAAAAATGGGATATGGTGTTGTGCCTCCAAAAATGTTAGAAATGATTTTAGAAGAACCTGAGATTATAAGGCAAGGTAATAGGTTTGGGGTAAGGCTAAAAGCTAGTGCTCCCTCATATCATATTGTTAAAGTAGATGTAGAATCTGAGGTAGCTCCTATAATCGGTTCTGAACGACAGAGTGAGGAGCTAATTAAATACTTACTAGATGAGTTTGAAGCAAGCCCAGAGCGTCTTTGGGAATCTAATATATTTGGTAAATCACTACAAACACTTGTTGAAGAAGGTATTCAGAAAAAGCTCTTTAATATGCCGGAAAATGCTCGTGACAAATTAAGAGAAGCACTAGAAAAGATAATTAATGAAGGAAATGGTGGACTAATAGCTATTATCCTTTAGTCTATGTAATAATACTTATCAAGCTTCCACTTAGTGGTGGCTTTTTATTTTATAATTTATGAAGTAACGATTTGCTTTGGCAGATCGTTAAATTTTTTAAATAGAAATTTAGATTAATGGTGAAAGCAATTTTTATCTGTACTATTACTTAGATATTTAACTTTTTATGATATGTCAGTACCTATATTTTAACTGAGGCATAACATATAGTATGAGAAATTAGAGAAAGGTGGGTTAGTTATTAGTAAAAACATTAGTGTTATTTATGATGATGAAAGATACAAATATTTAGTTTATGAACTATCCAAATTAGATTATAAGGTTTACGTATTAAATGCACCCGTACTTAAAACATATGCAAATATTAAGCTGATAAATAATCCAGAAGAAATGCCTGCAAATATGCAAGCAATTATTCTGCCTGTTAGGGGTTTAGAAAGCGATTATTCAGCAATATCAAAATGGAATAAAAAGGCTTGCTATTTTGGTAAACAGTTTTTTACAAACCTACAAAAAGGCTCAAAAATAATAGGAGTTGTGCAAAAAAACAAAATTGAAATAAGTGATATTATTTTATTAAACAACGATGATAATTTTGCACTAAAAAATGCCTTACTAACAGCAGAGGGTTCACTTTATGCCTTAATGCAATTAAGTAAAAAAGCTGTAAGAGATACTAATAGTTATGTTTTAGGTTATGGAAAATGTGGTAAAGCATTAGCTCGTTTGTTAAAAGCAGTTGATATAAATACTACAGTTGTTGCAAGAAGAGAGGTGTCCAGATCAGAGGCTTGGAGAGATGGTTTTAGAGGCATAGGCTATAGTCAGTTTGTACAAGAAATAAAAAAAGCAGATTCAATATTTAACACTGTACCAGCATATATATTGTGTGAATGTGTATTGCGTAAAATGAGTCAAAATACAGTTATAATAGATATTGCTTCTAGTCCAGGTGGTACAGATTTTGAAGTAGCTGAACAGTTGGGTATAAAAGCTGTGTTAAAACCCGGTATTCCTGGAAAATATTCACCCTCATCTGCTGGAGAAATAATGGCAAATTGCATTAATAAAAAATTAATAGAGGGAGGAGTATAAGTGATTATTGGATTTGCTTTAACAGGTTCTTTTTGTACTTTTCATAAAACAATGCCTGTTTTAAGTAAGCTAAAAGATAAAGGTTATGATATAATACCGATAATGAGTAGTAATGTTTATACAATAAATACGAGATTTGGAGAGGCTCAATATTGGAAAGATGAAGTAGAGCGGATAACGGGTAATAAGATACTATATACGCTGCCAGATGTTGAACCAATTGGTCCAAAAAATCTTTTAGATATGATAGTTGTAGCACCATGTACAGGAAATACCTTAGCAAAGCTTGCAAATGGTATTAGTGATACTTCGGTAACAATGGCCTGTAAATCTCAATGGAGAAACCAAAAGCCTGTAGTATTAGCGATTTCAACTAATGATGGATTAGGAATAAATATGCAAAATATTGCCAAACTAATGGTAAATAAAAATGTATATTTTGTGCCATTTGGTCAAGATAATCCCACTGCAAAACCAAAATCTTTGGTTTCTGATATGACTTTAGTTCCAGATGCAATAAATGCTGCACTTAAATATCAACAATTACAACCAGTAATTATAACATACAGATAAGGATGCTTAATATGAGAATACTAGTGCAAAAATATGGAGGTACTTCTGTTGCCACAGAAGAAGCAAGACAATTGCTTGCCGACAGTGTCAAAAATGCAGAAAAAAAAGACTATAAACTGGTTATTGTAGTGTCTGCTATGGGTAGACTTGGGCAGCCGTATGCAACCGATACTTTACTTAGCTTAATAGATAATAAAAAAGAAGTAGTACCGAGCAGAGAAAAAGATCTACTAATGTCTTGTGGAGAAATTATATCTGCAGTAGTAGTTGCTGCTAAAATTCAGCAAGAGGGTTTAAAAGCTAAGGTATTAACAGGTTTTCAGGCTGGTATAAAAACTACATCTAACTTTAATAATGCCAGAATAATAAATATTGATACAAAAAGAATAATAGCGGCTCTTGAAAATAATAAAGTAGTAATTGTTGCTGGTTTTCAAGGTATGGATAAAAATAATGACATTACTACACTTGGAAGAGGCGGTAGTGATACTACAGCCATAGCTTTAGGTATTGCATTAGAGGCAGAAAGGGTTGAAATTTATACTGATGTAACAGGAGTTATGACAGCAGATCCAAGAGTTGCTCCTGAAGCATACGTAATGAATAAAATATCTTACCAAGAGTTATTTCAAATGACCAGTAAAGGAGCAAAAGTTGTGCACCCACGTGCTGTAGAATTAGCTATGGAACATCACATACCACTGCTGGTAGCTACTGCCAATAATGCTGAACAGGGCACCTTAATAATTGATAGTGAGAGCGAAAGAACTTATGAAAATAAAGTTGGCAGAGTAATAACTGCTATTGCGCATATGAAGGGATTAGTGCAGTTCAATATTAAAAACTTAGGTGCAAATCAATCAAAAAAATTATATGAATCACTGGCAGACGCTGGAGTAAGTTTAGATTTAATTAATATTGGCACTATTGGACATCATTTTGTTACAAATAAAAGCAGTTATAAAAAAGCTATATATGTTATGGATAAATTAAACCTTGAGTATCAGGTTACTAATAATGTTAGTAAGGTTTCATGTATTGGTGCGGGTATGCATAATCAGCCAGGTGTTTTATCACAAATAGTAAGCACCTTAGTAGAAAATGAAATTGAAATACTGCAAACAAGTGATTCGCATATGACAATAACCTGTTTAGTAAAAGAAGCAGATACTAATGAAGCAGTAAGATTATTACACCAAAAATTCTGTACAAGTAACTATAATTAACCTATTAACTAATACTATTATTTTAAATAATGTTAGGTTTAAGCTATTTATGTTAAATAATAAACTTTTATACAAAGGAAATGACACTGTCATTTCCTTTTAATGTATATCTCCTGCAAAAAGATAAATACTATACTAGAAAGTGCAGGTGTTATTATGAATAATCAGAATCCTAATCAAAACCAAAATCAAAATGAAAATTTACAAACACTAAATCAAATGGGGCAAACCAAAGTTGTTGAGGATAACAGTAATATACATATAATAACTATTATAGGACAAGTTGAGGGTCATGTGGTTTTACCACCGCAAAATAAAACAACTAAGTATGAACATATTTTACCTCAGCTAGTTGCTATAGAACAGAACCCAAATATAAAAGGTATTTTAGTTTTAATAAATACTGTAGGGGGCGATGTTGAAGCAGGGTTGGCTATTGCAGAAGTTATTTCGAGCATGTCTACACCAACTGTCACCATAGTGTTAGGTGGAGGTCACTCAATTGGTATACCTATTGCTGTAGCAGGTGATTATAGCTTTATTGTAACAACAGCTACTATGACCGTACATCCTGTAAGGTTAAATGGCATGGTAATAACTGTACCTCAAACCTATGATCATTTAAATAAAATGCAGGAGCGCATTGTTAGATTTGTTGTAGAAAACTCTAATATTTCCGACGAGAATTACCGAAAATTAATGTTTAACACAGGGGAGCTTTCTACAGATATTGGAACTGTATTAGTTGGAGAAGAGGCTGTTAAAGATGGTTTAATAGATGCTATAGGTGGAGTTAGTCATGCTATTACAAAATTAAGAGAAATAATGAATGGTGCAAGTTAATGCTTTACACCATAATCCCTATAGGGGATGTTTTAAGAGATATTGAAAAAGAGAAAATAAAGCCCTATGATGAACTAACTATTAATGGTGTTTCTTGCTATGTGGAAAAAATAACCGATTTTGAATACAAAATTATTCGAGTTCATAGTTCTAATCCTAGTGATTATTTAAATAATAGCCTGCAACCAGGTAGTATTATTAACTTAAAAAACAATCTCTAAATAAATAATATTTAAACATTATAATGACTTAAAACAACTGGAGCTATTTTATGATAGCTCCAGTTTGTTAAATCTTTATATTAAAAATATGGTACAAATGGTGGTGGAGGATCTATTGATGGAGGACTTTCACCCGGACAACGATATACATACCTCTGATAATTAGTTTGTTCAGCTCTTCTACAAGCATCACATTTTTGATAACGAATTATATCCACTAAAAAATACTTGTCATAGTGATCAAATCCTAAGCGACAACTTCTTAAACCAAGATACTCAACAGCTACATTTCGAGTGTAGGTTTGATACTTTCCACTTGCACCACACCATGGGCAGTGTCCTGGCTTGGCAGTAACAAGCTGAGAAAGAGACAACATAAAACCACAGATAAGTAATACAATAAACATTTTTTTAAGCAGTTTATTCACTAGTTTTCCTCCTATATTATTTTAATTAAAACACTTAGTATTCATGCATTTATACTCTTTAGAAATATTATCATTCATGTTCAAAATTTGGTGGAGGATCAACTTGTGGTTCGCTATCTGTAGGACAACAGTAGCAATATGTATCATAAGACGTAGCACGATATCCACCACATTTATAGCAATACATAGAGAGTTCTGTTTAGATAATATAATTTATCCATATGAGGGTGCCCAAGTCTGCATGGTTATTCACCTCCTTTTGATAATCTTGTTTAATTTTATCACATTAAAAAGGCGTAACTTGACAAATAAAGTCGAAATAAAGTAATTTAAAGCAATTAAGGTAAATTTTGTTTATTGATGTTAAACATTATTATAATTATTTTAATTTGGCTTTTACATTTTAGTAATAAGCTAATAATTGACTAAGCATTCTTGAGTTAATCTTTCGAAAAATAGAGGTTTTATTACATATTTTTAACTTAATATTATGATATAATAAAAGTTGTTGCAAAGGAGGATGTGTGGATGTGGATTAAAGCATTAATACTCGGAATTATTCAAGGGTTTGCAGAGTTTTTGCCCATTAGTAGCTCTGGTCATTTAGTATTAGCCAGTGAAATATTACAAATTAATGCTCCTGGTAACGTAATGGAAGTAATGCTTCATTTAGGAACATTAGGGTCTGTGTTTGTTTGTTTCTGGGATAAAATTAAAATGCTAATCATTGACTTCTTTAGTCTTTTTATAAGAAAAAGAAGCAGAGTCCGTAGTGAAGCAGCAAATTATAAGAATTTATCTCTGTATTTAATCTTAGCATCAATTCCAGCAGTTGTAACAGGACTATTTTTAGATAGTTATTTTCAAGAGTTATTTGATAAAGTCATTTATACTGGGGTAGCATTATTGTTTACAGCAGGTGTATTATGGTTTGCTGATTATTACTCAAAAGGCAGGAAAAAACTAAATAAAATAAAAGCAAAGGATGCATTCATAATTGGTTTATGGCAGAGTATAGCGGTTTTCCCCGGCATATCAAGGGCGGGAATGACTATATTTGGTGGTTTAAAAAGAGGATTAAAAAAGAATCTGCTGTAGAATGGTCCTTTTTAATGTCAATACCTGTGATTGCAGGAGCTACTATTTTAAAGATACCTGCTTTATTTACAACAACTGGACTTGATATAAAGAGTATAATAATAGGTACTATTGCTTCATTTTTAGCTGGAATTGTAGCTATTAAATTTTTATTAGCATTTATTAAACAGCGAGGATGGAAAGCATTTTCTGTGTACTGTGCTGTTGTTGGTATAATTATTATATTAACTACCATATTTTAAACTTAATACACTTAGCTAGCTAGCTAAGTGTATTAAAATAATCATTATAAAGTATTATTTATAGTTTACTAATTTATTATATTTTAGGTATTATATATATATAGGGTTTACATAAGAAAAAAACGAGGTGAGTTAAGTGCCAAAAATAGAGAAGGCTCCAAAAGGTAATAAATTTAAATACGAGATAATAGGAATATCAACTATCTTTGTGGCCATTTTTATAGCATTTATTTTATTGAATAGTAATAACTCAGGTTTTATTGGTATGTTTTTATATAGGGTAATAGCAAATGTTTTTGGTGCTAATGGCTCATGGTTTTTAGTATTTATAGTAGCAAGCTTAGGGGTAAGTATAATTACTAGAAATACTGTAGAGTTTAGTTTTAAATTTCAATTATGTTCAATTTTTTTATTAGTTACAATTTTAAGTATAGTTCATTTGTTTTGTATACCTAACCTTAATGATGCATTCTCGCTTGGAATGAAAAGCACAGGTGGTGGAATTATTGGGGGACTGAGTTTATTTATTTTATATAAGGCAATAGGTTATTATGGCACAATTATTGCTTTAACTGCTTTTTTACTGATAAATATTTTAATTATAACAAAGGTTAGTTTTGTAGGTTTTGTTAAAAAAGCATATGCTTTTGTTAAAGAGCAAATCAGTAATATAAAACAAAGCAAAAAGCCTCAAAAAATAAAAAAAAGTAGTGAAAAAGATTCCTTTATTATTGAAGGAAGAACAAGTACAACTGCTAGTGATAAACGCAAAAAAAAGAAAGAAATAAAAGAAACTAAAATAACTAAATCTAGTACAGCTGAAAATAAAGCTGTAGATAATTCTCAATCTGTTTCTGATCAGGAAGAGCCACAAGTGGTTATGCAACTTGCAATACCTGATATAGAGTATAATACACCTTCGCTTGATTTATTGGAGGATTTTGAAGATTTAACAGAGAACAATCAGCATAGTATTAGAGAACAGGCTTCAAAAATAGAAGAAACTCTCAAAAACTTTAAGATTGAATCTAGGGTAACACGAGTTTCAGTAGGTCCAACAATAACTAGATATGAACTGCAAATAGCTGCTGGAGTTAAAGTAAGTAGAGTGTCTTCTTTAGAGGATGATATAGCATTAAGTTTAGCGGTAGCTAACATAAGAATAGAAGCCCCTATCCCAGGCAAGGCTGCTATCGGAATTGAGGTTCCTAATACCTCTAATAGTGTTGTATTTTTAAAGCAAGTTTTAACAAGTGAAGAATATCAAGCTAAAAGTGGAAATGTTGTTGTAGGTTTAGGTTTAGATATATCGGGTAGGCCTATTATTGCTGATATATGTAAAACTCCACATATGCTGATAGCTGGGGCAACAGGCTCAGGAAAATCGGTATGTATTAATGTAATTATTAATAGCATTTTATTTAGGTATGCTCCTACTGATGTGAAATTTGTTATGATTGATCCAAAGCGAGTTGAGTTAAGCTGCTATAATGGACTACCACATCTTCTTACACCAGTTGTTACAGACCCGAAAAAGGCATCGTCAGCTTTATTTTGGGTAGTGCAGGAGATGGACAAGCGTTATGAAAAGTTAGCAAAACGTGGAGCAAGAGATATTAATAGGTATAACGAAATTATTGCTAAGGATATTGTTGTTAATCCAGAGCAAGATAGTGAGAAGTTACCGTTTATTATTGTTATTATAGATGAGTTAGCTGACTTAATGATGGTTGCCTCAAAAGATGTAGAAGATGCAATTTGTAGAATTGCTCAAATGGGACGAGCTGCGGGTATTCACTTAGTAATTGGTACTCAAAGACCATCGGTGGATGTAATAACTGGGCTTATTAAAGCAAATATACCTGCTAGAATTGCATTTGCTGTTTCCTCGGCAATAGATAGTAGAACTATATTAGATATGTCAGGGGCAGAAAAGCTATTGGGTAAAGGTGATATGTTATATGCAGAACCAGGAAAAAGCAAGCCAATTAGAGTTCAAGGAGCATATATTTCAGAGCAAGAGGTTGCTGACGTAGTAAAGTCAATTACAAATCAAACTAGTGCTCAATATGTTAAAGAAGACTTTGAAGAAAAAACAAAAAATACAGGTGCAATTGATAGTGATGTGGATGAGTATTTTAATGATGCAGTTAAGTTAATTGTGGATAATAATTCAGCCTCTATATCCATGATTCAACGAAGATTTAGAGTTGGTTATGCAAGAGCAGCTAGAATAATTGATCAATTAGAGCAGGCTGGTATTGTAGGTGGGTACGAAGGAAGTAAACCACGTAAGGTATTTGCAGACACTGAAATAGTAAGCAAAATATTAAATAATAAAGAGTAGGGGGAATAAAATTGTCTGAAGTTGGTATTTATTTAAAAAGTAGAAGAGAAGAGTTAAATATAAGCTACGAAGAACTATATGAAAGCACCAAAATAAGAATACTTTATTTAAAAGCTATAGAAGAAGGAAATTTTGAGAGTTTACCTGGTGAGGTTTATTTAAGGGGATTTTTAAGGACAATTTCTCGTGAATTAAAGGTAGATTATGACCATGTATTAGCTTTATATGAAAGTGAAACTAAAAAATCAAGTGCTGAAGGCGATATTGAAGAAGTTACTCAAAAAAATATTAAACCAAATGATGGAAAAAAAAGTGGTAAAAGTGCAATTGTTTGGGTAGTATTTGGCATAATAATAGTGGGCTGTATAATAGCAGCATTTATGCTATCTCAAAAAACACCAGCTTCTTTGCTTTTTTAGGTTGCTTGGAGGGGTTTAGTTGATTCGTGTTACATTATGTAAAGATGAACAAGTAGTTGCTCAAAATGTTAATTGGGAAGAGTATATGGAAAAATATCGATTTCAACCAGGATTAATTTGGATTGATATGGATCAACCTAATGAAGAAGAATGGGAAAAATTGTGTCAATACTTTGACCTAGATAACTTAACCATTCTAACAAGCAAACACTATACTGAATATCCTGTTATTGATGAATATGAAGAGTATATATTTATCGCTACTCATTTTTATGAGTTAAACCATGTAAATCTTAGTAGCATAAAAAAAGAACTAGATATTTTTATTGGTAAGGGATACTTAATAACTGTACATAGAGGTGAAATATCTCTTATTAATAGAATAAGAGAAACTATGGCTACTATTATACCATACGTAAAAAATGACCATTCTATGATGGCAATTTATATTCTACAAGAACATTTAGGTGCTTTTAATCAAGTTGTTGACCTTTTAGAAAATAGAGTTGAAGGTATAGAAAAAGTAATACTTAAGGAAAGTAACGAAGAAGTACTAGATGATTTAATAAATTTTAGAAGCTATTGTAATGAGCTTAAAAGAAGTATAAGACCAATTTGTGACCAATACCATCATTTTGCTGTTTTAAATAGTTCTAAGCTTAGTTTAAGAGCTACTCGTTCATTAAAAATACTTGAAGATAGGTCTTTTGCTATTAGAGAAAATATTGATATTATTAGAGACTCCATTAGTAGTTTACAGGATTCTTACATGACAGTGGTTTCTAATAGAATGAATGAATTATCTTTTAAAATGAATGAGGTTATACATCAATTAACGTTAGTATCTACAATTTTTTTACCTTTAACATTTATAACAGGTTGGTATGGTATGAACTTTAAACATATGCCAGAATTGAACTTTAAGTATGGATACCCTATAATCATAGTTGTTACAATTGCCATATCTATCATTCTCAATAAAATTTTTAAGGTTAGAGGATGGTATTTTAGGCAAAAAAACAAATTATTTAAAAAGGGTAAAAATGAAAAAAACAATAAATAACAAAGTGAAAATTCATATTGTAAAATTAGGTTGCGATAAAAACGATGTAGATGCAGAAATTATGGGTGGTTTATTATTAAAAAGTAATTTTGATATAACTACTAAAGCAGAGGAAGCTGATGTTATAATTATAAATACTTGTGGCTTTATTAACTCAGCAAAACAAGAATCGATTGACTATATTTTAGATGCAATTGAGTATAAAAAAAATGGTAGCTGCCACAAGGTAATTGTATCGGGCTGTTTAGCTCAAAGATATGCTAATGAGCTGGCAAAGGAACTAACTGAAGTAGATGCCTTTGTAGGTGTAGGGGATATCGATAAAATATCTAACATTATAAAAGATGTTCAAAATAATAAAAATGATAAAATATATTGCAGTGATCCACAACTAAGTGACAGATTTGCGGAGCGTATAGTGAGTCAAGGCGATGTTACAGCTTATGTAAAGATTGCTGAAGGCTGTGATAGTTTTTGCTCCTACTGTGTTATTCCTATGCTTAGAGGTCGTTATCAAAGTAGAACTGTGGAGAGTATTCTAAATGAAGTGAAAAAATTAGCGCAATCTGGTATTAAGGAAATAAACCTGGTTGCTCAAAATACTACGGCATATGGGGTAGATTTATGGGGTGAACCTAAATTAGTAGATTTATTAAAACGACTTTTAGAGATTAAAGAGATAAGGTGGTTTAGACTGCTTTATTGTTACCAAGACAATATAACAAATGAGCTATTAGACTTAATTTCTAGTGAAGAAAGAATTGCTTCATATTTAGATATACCAATTCAACATTCTCACCCTCAAGTTTTGAAGAATATGAATCGCAATGCCATAAATAAAGTTAATGTTGATTGGTTTTGTGACTTGCAAAGAAGAGTTCCAAATATTACATTAAGAACTACAGTCATGGTCGGTTTTCCGGGAGAAACTGATGAGCAGTTCAATCACTTAGTGAACTTTATTAATGAAGTGAAGTTTAATCATTTGGGTGTGTTTTGTTTTTCTGCCGAAGAGGGCACAAGAGCATATAGCATGAAAAATCAGGTTGATACTCAAACAAGTTTAGACAGATATAATACTATTAAAGATGAACAATTATATATAGCGCTTAATAAAAAACGGGAACTACTAAAAAAACAGCTTCCAATTTTACTGCTTGAGCAAGATGGAGATTTGTGGCTTGGTAGAGGAGAAGGGGATGCCCCAGAAATAGATAATATATGTTATGTTGCTAATGTTGTTAATGCGAAAAAAGGCGATGTAATAATTGTAGAGATAGATGAAATAGACTTTGATTATCTAAAAGGGAGAATGTTGCATATTGAAAAACGTGCCTAATATTATAACATTTGTTCGCATATTAACCCTGCCGTTTTTGGTCAATTTTTTAATGGACGGTTCGCAGTCTGCTAATAAAATTGCCTTAATTATTTTTTTAGTAGCGTCTTTAACAGATTTTTTAGATGGTTTTATAGCTAGAAGGTTTAATTTAGTATCTAATTTAGGTAAACTACTCGATCCTTTAGCGGATAAACTACTGGTAGTAAGTGTATTAGTTACTATGATAGCCACTGGTGAGGTGTCACCTATTGTTGTATTATTGATATTAACAAGAGAGTTTGCTGTTACGGGTTTAAGAGCCATTGTTGCTAGTGAAGGGGTAGTTATTGCAGCAAGTAAATACGGTAAAATTAAAACTGTTACTCAAATAGTTGCAATCACAATCTTGATTTTAGCTAGGATAATGACATCTGGAATTTGGTTTACAGTAGGAACCTCAATGTTATATATTGCCACTCTAGCAACTGTATTATCTGGCATTGATTACTTTTACAATGCAAGACATGTTTTTAAATAAAGATAAGGTTTAGGTATAGCTTAGCTATTAACCTAAGCCTTTTTTTATATGTTGAAATTTACTAAGCAATAACTTGTATTTACAGATTATTTAATAAAAGTAAAATGGTGTGTAAGTTAAGAATTACTAAAACCTAGGCTATAATTATCATGAAATTTTAGTAGCAAAAAGTCTAAATTAATCACAGTGTTAAAGTTTAAAAAAAAGGTGTTCTTTTTTAGATTTCTGTAGTATAATATATCGGAGCAATGGATTAGTCCATTACTCCATAACTGGGAAGGGAAGTGCTGCATGTCAATTGAAATTAATAGAAAATCTGGCGTTCCGTTATATATACAAATAAAACAGTATATATGTGCACAAATTAATAATCATAATTGGCACCCTGGTTACAAGTTGCCTCCAGAGCGTGATTTTGCGAAAATGCTTGGGGTTAGTCGTAATACTGTAAGCATGGCTTACAAGGAGTTAGAAGATGAAAACCGACTAATTTCAAGGCAGGGTAAAGGAACGTTTGTTGTTGAGGAAACTTTATCTAATCAAAAAAAGATGCTTTCTAAGTTAATGGATGATGCTATTGAAGAAGCAATTCAACAAGGATATAGTAATGAAGATATTCTCTCAATGGTTTCACAAATCATTAATAAAAAAAGTGAAGAATTACGTAAAGTAAATATATTGTTTATAGAATGTAACAATGAACAAGTTGATTTCTTTGCAAAAGAGTTATCAAGTGAATCTGGTATTTATGTAGAACCTCTTGTTATTTCTGAAATAAAAGATAGACAACAGTTCTTAAAGTACATTAAAAAATTCGACCTAATTGTTACAACATATTTTCACTACGATCAAGTTAAATCTTTAGTAGGGACTTATGAGATAGGTGTTTTGGCAATATCTTTGGCACCACAATTAGAAACAATGATTAGAATTGCGCAGTTAAAGAAAGATGAGTGTTTAGGATTAATCTGTATTACTGATATATTTGCAGAAATGGTACATCAACTTATTATATCAGCAGGTATTAAAGTAAAAGTTTTTAACTATACCGTAACAAAAGATATTGATGAACTTAGAAAATTTATTACTTCATGTAACTTTATCTTAACCTCCCCTGGTCGTAAAAAAGAGGTTATGGCATTGGCCAACGAAGATACTGAAGTAATTGAATTTGTTTACAGACCTGATGTAGGATCTGTAAATACCTTAAAAAAAGCAGTGCTAAACTTTAAAAGAAGGTCTAGTAAGGAGCGAGTAAAATGAGTAGGAAGAAGGCTGTTATAACCATTAACTACGATTGGTGCAAGAGATGCGGTATTTGTTCAACTTTTTGCCCCAAAAATGTTTTCGAAACCGATAATAGTGGAAAGCCTAGTGTTAAGGACGCAGATGCCTGCATCTTATGTAGAATGTGTGAAAAGAGATGTCCTGACTTGGCTATCAATGTTGAAGAGGTGAATGAGTAATGGCAGAAAAAAACATTAAATTATTACAAGGAAATGAGGCCTGTGTACAAGGTGCTTTAGCTGCAGGTCTTAAGTTTTTTGCAGGGTATCCAATAACACCATCAACAGAACTTGCTGAATTGTGTGCCTTAAATTTACCTAAAATTGGTGGTAAATTTGTTCAAATGGAAGATGAAATCGCTGGTATGGCTGCTACTATTGGTGGTTCTTTAGCTGGCTTAAAATCAATGACAGCAACAAGTGGACCAGGTTATTCATTAAAACAAGAAAACTTAGGATTTGCTATCATGGCTGAAGTTCCATGTGTAATTGTTAATGTAATGAGGGGTGGCCCTTCTACAGGTCTACCAACAGCAACAGCTCAAGGTGATGTTATGCAGGCACGTTGGGGAACACATGGTGATCATCCAATTATTGCTTTAGCGCCTTACTCTGTACCAGATGCTTATCATACTACAATAAGAGCTTTTAATTTAGCTGAAAAATATAGTACACCAGTTGTAGTATTACTTGATGAAGTAATTGGACACATGAGAGAAGCTATTGAAATTCCTGAAACAGTTGAAGGAATCATTGAAAGAAAAAATCCAGAAGTTGCACCCGAGGAGTATTTACCATATAAAGCGGATGCAGATAAAGCCCCTAATTTAGCAAGGTTTGGCTCTGGTTACCCATATCATGTAACTGGTTTAGCTCACGATTTCACTGGGTTTCCAACTACTGATATAAATAAAGTTCAGTACTTAATGGATAGATTAAGAGATAAAATTGAGTTACACAAAGATGACATCGTAGAGGTTGAAGAAATTGAAATGGCTGATGCTGATGTTATGATTGTTGCCTATGGTTCTGTATCACGAGTAGCTGCAAATGCTATGAGATCTGCTAGAGCTGAAGGTAAAAAGGTTGGTTTGTTAAGACTAAAAACTATTTGGCCATTTGCCGATAAGTATATTGAAAAATATGCAGATCAAGTTAAAGCTGTTATAGTTCCAGAGCAAAACCAAGGTCAACTTGTTTATGAAGTTGAGAGATTAATGAACGGTAAAGCTCCTGTATTTGCTGAAAACAGATACGATGGAGAATTAATGAAACCTGTTCAAATCCTTAACTGCATTAAGGAGGTTTATAAAAATGCTTAATGATTTAAAGAAATATTTACGCGAGGATAAGCTAAAGCATATTTTATGTCCAGGTTGTGGTCATGGTACAATAATGAACGCTTTAGTACACGCTATTGATAAATTACAATTAGACCCTGTAAAAACTGTGATTGTTTCTGGTATTGGATGTTCTTCAAGAATTCCTGGTTACCTAAACTTTAATACACTACACACAACACACGGTAGAGCTATTGCTTTTGCTACAGGTATTAAATTAGCTAACCCTGAGCTTAAAGTAATTGTTATTACAGGTGACGGTGATGGATCTGCAATTGGTGGTAATCACTTAATTCATGCTTGTCGTCGAAATATTGATATTACAACTATAATTTTTAATAACAATATTTATGGTATGACAAATGGACAGTATTCTCCAATGACTCCAGTTGGTAGTTATGCAAGTACAGCTCCATACGGAAACATAGACAGAAACTTTGATCTTTGTGAATTAGCAAAAGGTGCTGGTGCTACCTTTGTAGCTCGTGGAACATCTTACCATGTAAATATGTTAACAGACCTTATTGTTAAAGCTGTAGAAAATGATGGATTTAGTGTTGTTGAAGCTATGTCTCATTGCCCAACATACTATGGCCGTAAAAATAAACTTAAAACTCCTGTAATTATGATGGAGCAGCATAAGAAAAATGCTTTAAATGTAACAGCTTTTAAAAAATTACCAGCTGAAAAAACAGAGGGTAAATATCCTATAGGTGTTTTACATTATGAGCCAGCTTCTGAATATACAAAAGAGTATAATAAGGTAATTGAGCTTGCACAGAAGGGAGCTAAATAACATGTCAGTACAAATTAGACTTAGTGGTTCTGGTGGTCAAGGAATGCTTTTAGCAGGAATTATCTTAGCTGAAGCAGGAATTATGTCTGGTAAAAATGCTGTACAAAGTCAGTCTTATGGACCAGAAGCACGTGGTGGAGCCAGTAAAGCTGAGGTTATTATTAGCGAAGAAAGTATCGATTATCCTAAAGTAACTCAACCAGATGTTATGTTAGCTTTAACTCAAGAAGCTTATGAAAAATATGCTAAAGATATGGCTGATGATGGTGTATTGGTAATAGATGAGTGTATTGAACTTTCTGGTAATGATAAGTGTAAGGTTATTAGTGCCCCAATACTTCTTACTGCTAGAGATACTCTCGGAAGAATTATTGTAGCCAATATGGTAGCTTTAGGCGCCTTAGTTAAAGCTAGTAATGTTATTACTTTTGATAGTTTAGAAGAGGCCGTGTTACGTAGAGTTCCTAAAGGAACAGAGGAATTAAATAAGAAAGCAATTAAAGCTGGTTATGAATTAGTAACTGCATAAAATATGCTAAAAATAAATCAATAAAGTAACAAAAAACTTTTGACAAATGGGTACTGTATACAGTATGCTACTTGTATACAGTATTCAAAATAATTTATAACAGAAGGTTTAGCATATGAATAAGTTAAATAACTTAAATAATCTGTAAAAGATATCCTAGCCCTCCCTATTTATAGTGTAGGGAGGGCAAATGCTGTTATAATAATATAGAAGAAACATTTATCTCTTTAAATACAAGGAGTGTTATTATGTGCGATGAAAATAAGAAACTGATTCAGGAAGCTAAAGAACAATGGACAGCGGGTCCCTTAAACAAGATGTTGTCAAGAGGTCCTGAGCGAAGAGAACAGTTTACAACTAGTTCTGACTTTCCAGTAGATAATATCTACACACCATTAGATGCTGAAGAGTCAAAATATTTAAGTGAGCTAGGCATGCCTGGTTCTTATCCATTTACACGTGGTGTTTATTCTACTATGTATCGTGGTCGTTTTTGGACAATGCGACAGTACGCTGGAATGGCAGATGCAGCTGAGTCGAACAAAAGATACAAGTACTTATTAGAGCAGGGTCAAACTGGCTTAAGTGTAGCCTTTGATTTACCTACCCAAATCGGTTATGATTCAGATCATTCTCTAGCAGAGGGTGAAGTTGGTAAAGTAGGGGTAGCTATTGATTCATTAGCAGATATGGAAACTTTATTTGATGGTATTCCTTTAGATAAAGTAAGTACTTCAATGACTATAAATGCGCCTGCATCTGTATTATTAGCTATGTATATATGTGTAGCTGAAAAACAGGGCGTTGGTCTTGATAAAATTGCCGGAACAATTCAAAACGATATTTTAAAAGAATATATTGCTCGTGGAACATATATTTACCCACCAAAACAATCTATGCGTTTAATTACTAATATATTTGAGTATTGCTCTCAGAATGTTCCTCGTTGGAACACTATTAGTATTAGTGGTTACCATATTCGTGAAGCTGGCTCATCAGCAGCTCAAGAAGTAGCATTTACAATAGCCGATGCTATTGCCTACGTAGAGGCTGCTTTAGAAGCTGGTTTAGAAGTAGATAAATTTGCTTCAAGATTATCTTTCTTCTTTAACTCTCATTTAAACTTTATTGAAGAAATTGCTAAGTTTAGAGCAGCAAGACGATTATGGGCTAAATTAATGAAAGATAGATTCCATGCTAAAAAAGATAAGTCTATGATGTTACGTTTCCACACCCAAACAGGTGGATCAACATTAACAGCTCAGCAACCAGATAACAACATCATTAGAGTTACCTTACAAGCTTTGGCAGCAGTTTTAGGTGGAACACAATCTTTACACACAAACTCAAAAGATGAAGCTTTAGCATTACCTACAGAAGAATCGGTACGTATTGCTTTAAGAACACAGCAAATTATTGCTTATGAAAGTGGTGTTGCTGATACACCAGATCCATTAGGTGGTTCTTATTATCTTGAGGCATTAACTAAACAAATTGAAGATAAAGCTATGGAATACATTACTAAAATTGATGAAATGGGTGGAGCTGTAAAAGCAATTGAATTAGGTTATATTCAACAAGAAATTGCTGACAGTGCTTATAATTATCAAATGGGTGTTGAGGCTGATGAAAATGTTATTGTTGGTGTTAACAAATTTACAGTAAAAGAAGCCCCCCCAGAGAACTTATTAAAGATTAGTGATGAAGTTCAAGTTCGTCAGATTAATAGACTCCATAATCTAAAAACTAAACGTAACAATGATCTTGTTACATCAAGGTTAGAAGATTTAAGAAAAGCTGCAGAGGGTACAGATAACTTAATGCCTTATATAATAAGTGCTGTTAAAGAATATGCTACCCTAGGCGAAATATGTGGTGTATTACGTGAAGTATTTGGCGAATACAGACCTGCAGAAATTTTATAAGGGGTAATTTAAATGGCAGAAAAGAAAATAAGAGTACTAATCGCTAAACCTGGTCTAGATGGTCACGATAGAGGCGCTAAAGTAGTAGCTCGTTCTTTACGTGATGCTGGTATGGAAGTTGTTTATACAGGGTTAAGACAAACACCAGAGCAGATTGTTGAAGCTGCTATTCAAGAGGACGTAGATTTTATAGGTTTATCTTGTTTATCTGGTGCGCATAATCACTTGTTCCCTAAAGTAATTGAGATTTTAGAGCAAAAAAATGCTTCTGATATAAAAGTTTTTGGTGGTGGAGTTATTCCACAGTCAGATATACCTTTCTTAAAAGAGAGTGGCATTGTAGAGATATTTGGCCCAGGAACACCTACAGAAGTAACTGTAAAATTCATTAACCAATTGTACAATGAAACAAAGTAATTATGAGAAAATAATTGCTGAAGTGCTTGCTGGTAATAAAAGATATATAGCTAGAGCTATTAGCTATATTGAAAATGAAGACCCAGATGCAAGCAAGATTTTAGAGGGGTTATACCCCAAGTGTGGAAACGCACAGGTCATAGGCATTACCGGTCCTCCTGGGGCTGGTAAAAGTACTATGGTTGGTGCATTAGTACGTACTATGCGAAAAATGAATAAAAAATGTGGTTTAATTTTAGTTGATCCAAGTAGCCCCTTTACTGGAGGAGCTATTTTAGGTGATAGGATAAGAATGCCTGAGTTAACAACAGATGAGGGTGTTTACATTAGATCTATGGGTACTAGAGGTAGCTTAGGTGGTTTAACTGCTGCTACTAGAGACACAATAAAGGTATTAGATGCCGCTGGTTATGATTTAATAATTATTGAGACGGTTGGCATTGGGCAAGCAGAAACAGATATAGTAAAAACTGCCGATACAGTTATTGTAGTATCTGTACCTGGGTTAGGAGACCACATTCAAACTCTAAAAGCTGGTGTTATGGAAATAGCTGATATATTTGTTGTAAATAAAGCTGATACTAATGGTGCGTTGAGAACGGTTCGTGAACTAAAACTCATGATTGAACTTAGTAACTATAAGGTTGATGAAAGACCACCAGTAATACCTGTTAGTGCTCTCAATAACGAGGGGATTGATAAACTAGCAGATAGCATTTTAGAGTTGTATGAAAAAGCATTAAAATCTGGAAAGCACGAAGCAAGAAGAAAAGAACAATTAGAGAATGAATTGAATGAGATTATTAAAAATGAATTAATTAAACAGATTAATAATCAAATGAGCAGTAATGAACTAGATGAAAGCATTAACAAAATTTATAATCATCAAACTACACCACACGAAACTGCACAAATAATTTTAAAGTCTTTAATAAAGCGTTCTGCCGAAGACAAAACGCTTCAGGAAACCTAGCAACAATAAAGCGTTCTGCCGAAGACAAAACGCTTCAGTAAACCTAGCAACAATAACGCGTTCTGTCGAAGACAAAACGCTACAATAAACAAGCAACAATAAAGCGTTCTGCTGAAAGCAAAACGCTACAATAAACAAACAGCAGTAACGCGTTCTGCTGAAAGCAAAACGCTACAATAAACAAGCAACAATAAAGCGTTCTGCCGAAAGCTGTACGCAATATTAGAGATTTATAATAAACAATGTGCATTATTAGACTTACCAACAAAATTCAAAGGAGATGAATGATTTGCTAGAAAAAATTGATCATCTAGGAGTAGCTGTAAAGAGTATTGAAAGTGCCTTAAAGTTCTACCGTGATACCTTAGGTATAGAGCCAACAGGCATTGAAGAAGTACCATCTCAAAAGGTAAAGGTTGCTTTTTTACCTGTAGGTGAAAGTAATATTGAATTATTAGAATCTACAACTGTTGATGGACCTATTGCACGTCACATTGAAAAACGTGGTGAAGGTATTGCTCACCTAGCATTTAGAGTGAATGATATTGAAAGTGTTATAGCATCTTTAAAAGAAAAAGGTGTGCGCTTACTTAGCGATACAGCACAACCTGGTGCTCACGGAGCAAAAATCGTATTCATACATCCTAAATCTGCTAACGGCATTTTAATTGAACTTTGTGAAAGATAAGGCTAAGGAGGATATATATTTATGGAGAATCTTATCCAACAGCTTAATGAAAAACGCCAACAGGTAATTATGGGTGGCGGAGAGAAAAGAATAGAAAAACAACATGCTAAATCAAAGATGACTGCACGCGAACGTTTAAATGTTCTTTTAGACGAAGGTAGCTTTGTTGAAATAGGAATGTTTGTAAAACATCGCTGCAATGACTTTGGTATGGACAAAGTAGACTCACCTGGTGAGGGTGTTGTTACTGGATATGGTACTATTCATGGTCGTTTAGTTTATGTGTTTGCCCAAGATTTTACAGTAATTGCTGGTACTTTAGGTGAAATGCATGCTAAAAAAATCTGCCGAGTTATGGATTTAGCTATTAAAAATGGCGCTCCATTAATTGGTATAAATGACTCTGGTGGAGCAAGAATACAAGAGGGTGTAGATGCCTTAAATGGTTATGGTGAGATTTTCTTCCGTAATACCATGGCATCAGGAGTTATTCCTCAAATTTCTGTTATTCTTGGGCCTTGTGCTGGTGGTGCTGTTTATTCACCTGCATTAACAGATTTTATTTTTATGTCAAAAACAACAAGTCAAATGTTTATTACTGGACCACAAGTTATAAAAGCTGTAACTGGTGAAGAAGTAAGTGCAGATGCGCTTGGTGGTGGTATGGTTCATAACCAAACTAGTGGTGTTTCTCATTTTTTAGGTGAAGATGAAGAAGATACTTTATTAAAAGTTCGTCAATTAGTTGACTATTTACCACTTAATAATTTAGATGAAACTCCATTTGAGCAATCAAGTGATGGCATTGATAGAGTTAATGAATCATTATTAGATATTGTACCTCTTAACCCTAACAAAGGTTATGATGTTCGTGATGTAATTGCTGAAATATCTGATGATGGTGTTTTTATGGAAGTGCAAGAGCATTTTGCTCGTAATATAGTAGTAGGATTTGCTCGCTTAAACGGAAGCACAATTGGTATTGTTGCTAATAACCCCGTATTTATGGCTGGTTGTTTAGATATTAATGCTTCTGATAAAGGATCTCGATTTATAAGGTTCTGCGATGCTTTTAATATACCTTTAGTGACTTTAATTGATGTACCTGGTTATTTACCTGGCGTAAGTCAAGAGTATGGTGGAGTTATTCGTCATGGTGCTAAGCTTTTATATGCATATTCAGAAGCTAATGTTCCTAAAATTTCTTTAATTCTACGTAAAGCATATGGTGGTGCTTATTTAGCTATGTGTAGTAAATCTTTAGGAGCAGACATTAGTTATGCTTGGCCAAACGCAGAAATAGCAGTAATGGGACCAGATGGGGCTGCTAATATCATATTTAGAAAAGATATTGCTAACTCAGATGATCCACCTACAAAACGTCAAGAAAAAATTGCTGAGTATAGAGATAAATTTGCAAATCCTTATGTTGCAGCTTCACGTGGTTTAATTGATGATGTAATTGACCCACGTCAAACCAGAATTAGCTTAATAAATGCTTTAGCTTCTTGTGCTACAAAGCGCGAAAACAGATACCGCAAAAAGCATGGTAATATTCCTCTATAAAGGAGCTTTTAAGTATGGATAATTTAGGTTTTGGTTTTTTAATATTAGCAGTTGGTATGACAGTAGTATTAGCTACACTTATAGTACTAGCATTTGTAATGTATTTAATGAAATTATTCTTGTACAAAGAAAAAAAGGCTGAACCAGTTACAAAGCCTGTAGCTATTGAAGAAACAGTGGTAGAAGATAATGTAGATAATGGTGCTTTAGTAGCTGCTATAAGTACAGCAATAGCTGTTTACTTAGGTAAACCACCTGTAAGCTTTAACGTAATATCAATAAATCGTGTACAAAAGTCTAACTGGCGAGAAGTTGGCAAACAAGAATTATTGCAAGCTAATATTACAAATAAAATGTAATGTGCAAAGGAGAATATTATAGTGCGTAAATTTAATATTACAGTAAACGGCGAAGTTTACGAAGTTGAAGTAGAAGAGCTAGGAAATGATGGAGCTGTTGCTCCAGTACAAAGCAGACCTGCAGCTAAACCAGCTCCAGCTCCTGCAAGAAAACCTGCTGCGAAAGCTGCACCAAAACAAGCTAAAAAAGTAACTACAGTAAGCGCAGGTGCAGCATCAGTTACTGCTCCTATGCCTGGAGTAGTTTTAGATGTAAAAGTGTCAGAAGGACAATCAGTTAAGAAAAATGATGTTATTATGATTTTAGAAGCAATGAAAATGGAGAATGAAGTTATGGCACCGCAGGATGGCGTTATTGAAAGTGTTGCTGTTAGTAAAGGCAGTAACGTTAATGCTGGTGACATCATGATTGTAATAAAATAGATAAAGATGCATCATTGGGGGGATACTGTTGCTTGGTGAAACATTTATAAAATTCTTGTCGGACACAGGATTTGCTAACATTTCTGTTCAGCAATTAATTATGTTAGGTGTTGCATGTTTTTTAATATACCTAGCAATTGTTAAAGAATTTGAACCACTATTGTTATTACCAATTAGTTTTGGTATGTTATTAGCTAACTTACCGCTAACAGGTATTTTTGCTGCTGAACACGGTAAAGAGGTTGGTGGACTGTTTTATTACCTATATAAAGGTGTAAAACTAGGTATATATCCACCATTAATCTTTATGGGTGTTGGAGCTTTAACAGACTTTGGACCATTAATTGCTAATCCTAAAACATTTCTTTTAGGTGCTGCTGCTCAAATTGGCATTTTTGTAACATTGATTGGTGCTTTGTTAATAGGATTCGATCCTAAAGTTGCTGCTGCTATTGCTATGATAGGTGGAGCTGACGGTCCTACAGTAATATTCTTAGCTTCTAAATTAGCTCAAGACTATATTGGACCTTTAGCAGTAGCTGCGTACTCGTATATGGCGTTAGTGCCAATTATTCAGCCGCCAATTATGAGAGCTTTAACTACAAAAGAAGAACGCCAAATTGTTATGAAACAGTTAAGACCTGTTTCTAAAAAAGAAAAGGTGTTGTTCCCTATAATTGTAACAATTATATGTGGTTTATTGCTACCTAAAGCTGTTCCATTATTAGGTATGTTAATGTTTGGTAACTTAATGAAAGAGAGTGGAGTTACAGGTAGACTGGTTGATACTGCTTCTAATCAACTAATGAATATTATTATGATTTTCTTAGGTTTAACTGTTGGTGCTACGGCTAATGCTGGGGTATTTTTAAAGTTGCAAACACTTGAAATAATAGCATTGGGATTAATAGCATTCTGTATGGGTACTGCTGGTGGTGTATTACTAGGAAGACTTATGTGTAAAATTACCAAGGGTGAAATTAACCCATTAATTGGTGCTGCTGGTGTATCAGCTGTTCCAATGGCTGCTAGGGTTGCTCAAAAAGTAGGTCGAGAAGAGAATCCACAGAATTACTTATTAATGCATGCAATGGGACCAAACGTTGCGGGTGTTATAGGTTCTGCTGTAGCTGCGGGTATTTTATTATCGATATTAGGATAAAGATAGAGGAGAATACACATGAAGGATATCGTTATTGGTGTTTCAAAT
Source organism: Clostridium sp. 'deep sea' (assembly GCF_014931565.1). Lineage (NCBI taxonomy): Bacteria > Bacillati > Bacillota > Clostridia > Eubacteriales > Clostridiaceae > Clostridium > Clostridium sp. 'deep sea'. The sequence goes on along the minus strand of NZ_CP063353.1, from coordinate 605,757 downwards.
CGCCACTTACACGTTAGCCAAGCTGATTTAGAAGCTTTATTTGGACCTGGTTATGAGTTAACTAATAAAAAAGATTTAAAACAACCTGGTCAGTATGCCTGTGAGGAATGTGTTGAAATTTGTGGCCCTAAAGGATGTTTTCCTAAGGTTAGAATTTTAGGTCCTGTAAGACCTGTAACACAAGTGGAAATTTCCTTAACAGATAGCTTTAAGTTAGGCGTTAAAGCTCCTGTTCGCAATTCGGGTGACTTAGCAGGCACCCCGGGAGTAACCTTAAAAGGTCCTTATGGTTCTGTAGAGTTGAAGAATGGTGTGATTGTTGCTGCAAGGCACATTCATATGCATACAGAAGATGCTATTGCTTATGGCCTTAAAGATAATGACATTGTTAATATTCAAACTGTAGATAATCAGAGAAGTGTAGTATTCAACAATGTATTAGTTAGAGTAAAAGATAGTTTTGCTATGGAAATGCATGTTGATATAGATGAAGCTAATGCTGCTATGCTTAAAAATGGTGATGTAGTTAAATTAGCTAAATAAAAACTAGTTATAAAGAGAAAGCTTGCCCGTTACGGGTAAGCTTTTTTTTGTGAATTATACAACACTACTTTTTGGGGCAGTAAATATCGTACCTCATTAAAAATTTTCTGATAACTTTATAGGGGAAAGGGGTGTTATTATGGATTTGATTCAACGAATGAATACAGCGATAGAGTATGTAGAGGATAACCTAGAGGGTGTAATTAATTACCAGCAAATTGCGAAAAAGGCTTTAAGCTCTGAATACCATTTTTCGCGTCTGTTCTCAGCCTTAACAAGTATTAATATTTCGGAATACATAAGGCGAAGGCGGCTTACTAAAGCTGCTTTCGATTTACAACATACTAATCTTCGTGTGTTAGATATAGCAATTAAATATGGCTATAGCTCTGCAGATTCGTTCACAAGAGCCTTTTATAAAGCTCATGGTGTAAATCCTTCATTAGCAAGAAACAAAGGAATAAAGCTAAAGGCATATCCTAAAATATCCTTTCAAATAACTATAAAAGGGGTAACAGAAATGCTATACAAGATTGAAAAACTACCAAATCAAAAAATAATAGGCAAGTCCTTTAAGGTGATAACAAAGGATGCATTTCAAACAATACCAAAGCTTTGGCAACAGGCACATGAAAATGGCTTAGTAGATGAGTTAATTAGTATAGGTTTACAAAGCGAGAAAAATGATGGATTAATTAATCTTCTTGGTGTTTGTGGCAAGATAGCGAGTATTACAGATGAAGAATTTAATTATTTTATAGGTATTAGGTACAATGGTAAAGTTAACTACGACTTAGAGAACCTTATCCTACCTGCGAATAAATGGGCAGTATTTTCAAATGTACCTGAAGCATGGCAGAGAGTATATAGTGAATGGCTACCATATTCTCAATATAATTTAGCAAACTGCCCGTGTGTAGAATGTTATTATCCACCTAATCATGAAATAGATAGTGAGCTGTGGATACCTGTGTTATAAAGATGTTGTTACAGAGCAAAAAATATGCATAAACTTTTATTTACTTCATAAGTATAAAAGCAGGTAATTAAAAAGAGGGTGATAAAAATATATTTTTTAGTTAATTGTAAAAATGCAGTGCCTTATTGTATGTTTAATTGTCCAGATTTTATGCCCCCCAAAAAACCGAAAGATCCAGATGAATCAGAATAAGAACTTCAACCTTTTAAAATTGGCAGTAAATTAGTACTTATTTGAGCTAATTTATTGCCTATTTTATGTATTACCTATGGTATGTTTATGATATTGAGAGTTAAGCAAAATAGTAAAAAACTTAAAATAAAGAAATCTACACGTGGACATGATCAAATTAAATTTTTTGGTTAATATATAACTGATTTATGTTATATTTAGTATAGCATTACATAACTTCATTATATTTTAAGTAAATCATAAAATTTAAGGAGAAAAAGATGAATGACCTAAAAGTAATTGGAGTAGGAAATACAGCTACTGTGTATGAATGGCAAGATAATAAGGTGTTAAAACTTTTTGTTGAAGGTTATCCCCAAGAATCAGTTAAAAAAGAATTTCTTAACTCTAGTGTTATAAATAATATGCAATTTAACAAACCTAAATCCTATGAAATAATTAACTATAACGGCCGATATGGCATAGTTTATGACAAAGTAAAGGGCATTTCATTATTAGAGCAAGTTTTTAAAACAGGTGATATAAAAAGTTGTGCTAAGTATATGGCAGATTTACATAAATTAATACTAACGAATAAAATTAATAATAATAAGATTTTGTGTTACAAAGAATTTTTAAATAATAATATAAAACACTCCACCCTAAAACCACAGGAAAAAGAAAATGTTATGCAATTAATAGCTGAACTGCCTAGTGGTAATTCACTTTGTCATGGTGATTTTCACCCCGGTAATATTTTAATTAATGATGCACGAGCTATTGTAATTGATTTTATGAATATTTGTTATGGACATTATTTGTACGATGTTGCAAGAACAGTTTTTTTAGTACAATACACACCTGTTCCAGTATATGTAGAAAATAAAGAACAGTTTATAAAGATACAAAATGAACTGCCAGATTTATATTTGGCAAAAATGAATATAAAGAGAGCAGAAATAGCTGATTTTTTAGAAGTAATACGTTTTACTCGTAAAGGGGAGTGCCCCAATGAGCAGTAAGCCATAAGTAAAATAATCATTTCAATAATATGGATTATATTCCTATAATATACTATACAAATAATAACAACTACTGTAGTATGATAATAGGTGTATAAATAACTATATACCTAAATATCCTATATGGAGGTGTATTATGAAATACTTAATCAACTCTAGCAAAAAAGTGTGTGGATTTTGGGATTGTGGTGATTTGCTTCCACCCAAGTTTTTAGGGGTATGTGATATTAGATGTTGGGTTTTTTTCCCTGGTAACGACTAAAAAACCGTGTCTGTTTGCTCTTAATTAGATAATAAGATGGGATTAAACTTCAAAACAAATAGATTAAACAAGTTCTACATTTTTATGTGGAACTTTTCTTATGCCAATTAGTTTTACAGTAAATATAGAATGGGATTCGAACTAGCAACAGTTCAAATCCCATTTTTTAGAATTAATTAACGAGTTTACTCTTCAATTTCCGCAGGCATTTTTTGAAAGCCTTCACCTAATACTTGATGCACTTGAGCTACAATAACAAAAGCATCTTTATCAATATCTTTTATTACTGCTTTTAACTTAGATAGTTCATTTCTGCGTACTATCACTATTGCTGTCAGCTTTTCAGAGCCAGTGTACCCACCTTTAGTATAAAAGTAGGTTACTCCTCTACCTAGTTTTTGAAATATGCCCGCTGTTATATCTTCTATATTATTACTGATAATAGTAACCTGCTTGGTATAAGATATGCCTTCTTGAACAATGTCTATAACCTTGGCAGTTAAATATAAACCTATTAAAGCATACATAGCATACTCAGCATTAAATACTATTGCTGCACCACCTACTACAAATAAATCTATGGACATTAGGGCTTGCCCTATTGAAATAGGTGTATACTTGGTTAAGATTCTTGCTAGTAAATCTGTTCCCCCCGTAGAGCCACGTGATCTAAATACTATACCAATACCAGCACCAGTTATAATTCCACCATAGAGTGTAGCAAGTAAAGGGTCAGTAGTTAAAGCAGGTATTCCCTCAAGGTAAAAAACAAAGCCAGAGGTGGCAATACTACCCACTACCGAGTTTATAGCAAAACGCCAGTTTACTAACAGACCACTTAAAATAAGCAATGGAATATTAATACTTAGCAAAATTATACCCGGTGACCACTCAAAAAGATGATATAATAGAGTTGCTATACCGCTAGCACCGCCCGAAGCGATTTTATTTGGTACTAGTAACGAACTAACACCAATGGCAGTTATTAAACTACCGACAAGAATTCCAAAGAAATTTGCAATTTTTTTTAGCAACAATTTAAACACATCCTTTATAATATATATTATTGTAAATTAAGCAACGATTTGTTTAATAAATCGTGCAATACAAAATACGGAGGTAACAACATGAACACACGTAAAAGAGCTAGAGAATATGGCATTAATATTGGTACAATGAAACCTGGTAAGTACAACGCAATTACCGATGTTCCAGGTATTAGAGTTGGACATGTTACTATTAATAATAATACTAACGGATGCGCCCGAACTGGTGTTACTGCCATCATACCACATAATGATATCTATAATCATAAGTGTGCTGCTGCTATCCATGTACAAAATGGCTATGGAAAAGCCATGGGTCTAGCCCAAGTTGAAGAGCTAGGGGTAATTGAAACTCCAATAATGTTAACAAATACATTAAACATTGGCAAGGTGGCTGATGGATTAATTTCTTATATGGTTGAAAATAATGAGGGGCTTCGTTCTGTTAACCCTTTTGTTGCTGAATGTAATGATGGTAAACTAAACGAAATAGAGAAAAGATTTGTTAATCAAGAGCATGTTCTTGAGGCCTTAAACATTGCCAAAACAGGAGAAGTTGATGAGGGCTGTGTTGGTGGAGGTACTGGTATGGTAGCCTTTGGTTATAAAGGCGGTATTGGTACAGCATCACGTTTGCTTGAGGCAGAGGGCAAAGAGTATCATGTTGGTGCTTTAGTTCAGGCAAATTTTGGAAAACGTGAGCATTTAACTATAGATGGTATACCTGTTGGTAGAATTATAGATAAAGATAGTAAGGAGTTAGATGGCAGTGGTTCAATTGTAATACTTGTTGCAACCGATGCCCCATTCGATAGTAGACAATTAAAAAGAATTGCTCGTAGAGGTGCAATGGGGCTCGCCAGAACTGGTTCTATAGCTACTCATGGTAGTGGAGATTTTATTATTGCCTTGTCGAATACTAGAACCTATGATAAAACTTTAAAAGGTGAAGCTTTAGTAAATACTATGGTTGGTGATGGTGCTACCATGAGCAAGTTTTTTGCTGCTACAGTTGAGGCTGTAGAAGAAGCTATTATCAATGCTGTATTTAAGGCTGTTGATACCTTAGGTAGAGATGAGTGTTTTATTGAGGCATTACCAATTGAAAAAGCACTAAAAATAATTACTGATTATAAGTATCAGTTTACAAAATAATTCCCTGAGAGGACAGTTACAATGAACGAAAAATACTACCACATAATTACTTATGGCTGTCAAATGAATGAAGCAGATAGTGAAACTTTAGCAGGAATTTTGTATAAAAAAGGTTATATTCACACAGATAACTTAGAGTATGCAGATGTAATATTATTGGTAACCTGTGCTGTAAGAGAACATGCTGAGCAACGTATTTATGGCAAAATGGGTGACCTTATGCAACTAAAACAGCTGAAACCTTCTTTAATTATTGGTATAGGTGGGTGTATGCCTCAACAAATACAGGTTGCCAAAAAACTAAAGAGTAATTTTCCCAAACTTGATTTAATTTTTGGCACCCATAATTTACACGAATTTGCAGATCTTTTTGACAAGGCTTTGCTTAAAAATGAAAAAATATTCGAGATTCATGATATAGATGGTTTAGTTGTTGAAAACCTACCTAAAAACCGAAAATATAAACATAAAGCCAGCATTAATATAACTTATGGCTGTAATAACTTTTGTACCTATTGCATTGTGCCGCATGTAAGAGGTAGAGAGCGTAGCAGAAAACAAGAGGATATTGTAAATGAAGTTAAAGGTTTAGTAGCTAATGGTTATAAAGAGGTAACATTATTGGGTCAAAATGTAAACTCCTATGGAAACGACCTTAGTAGCAATATTTCTTTCGAAACACTATTAGAACAGTTAGCAAATATTAAGGGTCTGTTAAGAATTAGGTTTATGACACCACACCCTAAGGATATGAGTGATAAACTAATAGAGATAGTTAAAAAATATGATAATATTTGTAATCATATACATTTGCCTATGCAGTCTGGAAGTACAAACGTGCTTAAGGCTATGAACCGCAAGTATACAAAAGAGCAGTATTTAGAGCTGGCTTTAAAGGTAAGAAAAGAAATCCCAAATTGTACAATTACTACAGATATAATAGTAGGTTTTCCGGGTGAAACCGAGCAAGACTTTTTAGATACCCTAGATGTAGTAAATGCTGTTAAGTTTGATGCTGCTTTTACCTTTGCTTATTCTAAACGAGAAGGAACCCCTGCCGCTAAGTATGAAAACCAAGTGCCAGAAGCAGTTAAAAAAGAGAGATTACACACGCTAATTAAAAAAGTTCAAAGCTTAATGTTAACTAGCAATGAATCTTACTTTGGTAAAGAGCTAGATGTAATGATTGAAGGCTCTAGTAAAAGAAATGATAACGTATTAAGTGCCAGAACAGATACCTATAAACTAGTTCATTTAGTAGGGGACTATAAAACAGGTGATATTGTAAGAGTAAAAATAAACAAAGTAAGCAACTTCACCCTCTGGGCAGAAGCGTTATAAACTAATGGAGGATAACTATGACTCAATATACGCCTATGTTAAGGCAGTATTTAGAGATCAAAAGTAGATATAAAGATTGTATTTTATTTTTTAGATTAGGCGATTTTTATGAAATGTTTTTTGATGATGCTAAATATGCATCAGATGCTTTAAATATTGTATTAACAGCACGCGATGGTGGTAAAGGTAAAAAAATACCAATGTGTGGAGTACCTTATCACTCAGCTAATAATTATATTCAAAAACTTATTTCCTGTGGTAAAAGGGTTGCTATTTGTGAGCAAGTAGAAGATGCAAAACAAGCAAAGGGCTTAGTAAAAAGAGATGTTGTTAATATAATAACACCTGGCACTTTAGCAGATGGGGACTATTTAGACCCAGATCAAAATAACTTTTTAATGTCTATTTTTCATGACTATGAAGGATATGGTTTTAGTATAGTAGATGTATCAACTGGCTACTTTAGGTGTGGTCAGTTTACAGATGGTAATTTACTAGAGTTATTGTCTGACGAGTTTTTAAAATTTAGTCCAGCGGAGTTGGTTACTAATTTTGAGTTAAACAGAATTAAACAAATTGATGTAGTAGTTAACACCAATAATATTCCAATTAACTATGTAAGTGAGAGCAATAAAAATTTAATAAATAGTATTATTAGTAGGATTTCTTTTGTAAATTGTGACCATTTAAACCTAGGTAAAGAGGCCTCATACCTATTACTACAATACATTAATAAAACGCAAAAAAGTTTATTAACTCGTATAACTAATATTGAACCAGTGGTTAGCTCTGAGTATATGAAAATAGATAATATAACTAAGCGTAATTTGGAGCTAACAGAAACAATGAGAGATAACAAAAAAAGGGGTTCGTTATTTTGGTTATTAGATAATGCTGTAACCCCCATGGGTAGTAGATATGTAAGGGAACTTATCCTTAACCCTTTAATGAATGTAGATAGAATTAACAAACGTTTAGAGGTTGTGGAAGAGCTTACAAACGATACCCCATTATTTACAAACATAAGAGACATACTAAAAAACATTTTAGACATAGAACGTATTGTTGGAAAACTAGCTTTAGGTAATGCAAATGGTAAAGACGTTAGGTCTTTAATTATATCGTTACAACAAGCAGAGCAGTTATACCCGTTACGCAAAAGCTGTAGGTCTAGTCTTTTAAGTGAGTTGCTTAGTTCACTAAACGAGCTAAGTGATTTAACTAAATACTTAGATAAAGCAATTATGCAAGATCCACCAACATCTGTAAAAGATGGGGGCATAATTGAGACTGGCTATAACGATGAAATAGACCGACTTAAAGATATAAAAGATAATGGTCAGCAGTGGATAGCTAAATTAGAGGCCAATGAGCGTCAGCAGACTGGAATTAAGTCTTTAAAAATAGGTTTTAATAAAGTTTTTGGTTATTACCTAGAGATAACTAAAAGCAATTTGCATTTAACCCCTGAACACTATATTAGAAAACAAACCCTCTCTAATGCAGAGAGATATATAACTCCAGAGTTAAAGCAAAAAGAAGAAGATATTTTAACCGCAGAAGAAAAGCTTAATAAGCTTGAGTTTGAGGTATTTAGTAATATCATAAAAGAAATACTTCAGCATGTTTATGCCCTACAAAGAATAGCCCAATCAATTGCAACTATTGATTCATTAAGTTCCTTTGCTCAGGTAGCAATTAAGTACGATTTTGTAAGGCCCTGTGTTAACTATGAAAATAACATAAAGATAGTAAACGGGCGCCACCCAGTGATTGAACAGGTAGTAGAAATAGGTAGCTTTATACCTAATACCGTATCTATAGCAGATAATGATATTTTTCATATTATAACTGGACCCAATATGTCGGGTAAATCTACCTATATGAGGCAAGTAGCATTAATAATATTAATGGCTCAAATTGGCTCTTTTGTGCCGGCTTCACAAGCAACAATAGGCATCGTAGATAGATTATTTACTAGAGTTGGAGCCTCCGATGATATTTTTTCGGGTCACAGTACCTTTATGGTTGAAATGAAAGAGGTAGCTAATATATGTAAAAATGCCACAAAAAAGAGCTTTGTTATCTTAGATGAAATAGGCAGAGGTACAAGTACTTATGACGGTATGAGTATTGCTAGGGCAGTATCAGAATTTTTAGTAACAGTTGGTTGTAGGGTGTTATTTGCTACCCATTACCATGAACTTGTTGATCTTGCAGATTTATATCAGGAAATAAATAATTACTCTGTTGCTGTTCATGAAGATGGTCAAGATATTGTGTTTTTACACAAAATAATCCCTGGCCCAAGTAATAGAAGCTACGGAATACATGTTTGTAGATTAGCTGGTATACCTAAAGAAGTTATTAGTTCAGCTAGTAAATACCTTGAGTTACTTGAGAGTGGTAAAAATGAAGTGGCAGCTACAAGTGAGGTTCAAATGAGTATTCCTTTGAGGTTTGAATCACAAAAAAACTCTAAAGTTGAAGACGAAATTATGGCAATTAATGCAGAACACTTAACACCTTTTAACGCCCTAACATATATAGTTAAATGGCAAAGCGAAATTATAAGAGAGAAAAACAATGACAAAAATTAAGATATTACCAAATAACTTAATAAACCAGATTGCTGCTGGTGAGGTTATAGAACGACCAGCATCTGTACTAAAAGAGCTAATGGAAAACTCTATTGACGCTGAAGCTACCCGTATAGAGATAGCTATACACGATGGAGGTTTAACAGAAATAGAGGTTATCGATAATGGACTGGGAATAGCCTATGAAGATATGAAAACAGCTTTTATTAGGCATGCCACAAGCAAAATTAAACAAGAAGAAGATCTCTATAATTTAACAAGCTTAGGTTTTAGAGGTGAGGCGTTGCCAAGCATTGCCTCAGTTAGTAAAGTAACTATTAAATCAAGAACTAAAGATAGTGCAGAAGGACATCTTATGGTTTTTGAAGGTGGCGAGTTTTTAAAGCACCAAGTGGTAGCGTGCAAAATAGGAACAACTATAAAGGTAGAAAAACTCTTTTATAATACCCCAGCACGCCTTAAATTTATGAGCTCAGCAAGGGCGGAGGCTCAGCGTATTTCTGCTCTATTTAAACAGGTAGCTTTGTCTCATCCTAATGTTGCTTTTAAGTACTTTAGAAACGGTAAAGAAATTGTATATACCAATGGTAATGGCGATTTAAGAAACAGTATTACTGCTTTATTTGATGTTAAACTAGTTAACAATTTACTTGAACTAAGCTTTACCCGTAATGGTTATTATGTGCAAGGATATATATCTGAGCCTAAGTATAGCCAGCACAATAGAAGAAACCAATATTTTTTTATTAATAAAAGAATAATAGGAGATAACAATATTAGGCATGCACTTGAGGCAGCTTATGGTAATATGTTACCACCAAGAACATATCCATCAGCTTTTCTAGACATAACAATACCTACTACCGATGTAGATGTAAATGTGCACCCTACTAAGAGTGAAGTTAGGTTTGCCAATAAAGGGGATGTACATGCCTTAATAACCGCTGCTGTACGGGAAGCGTTGGCTAAGAGCATTAAACTAACAAATAGTGAAGTTGCTGCAGTAAACGATGAGCCTACAACTAGTGTTTTAGAACAAACAGTAACACCACAACAGCAGTTTACCCAAATGAACATGATAAATGAAAGCAATATATTTGAGAGCTATGTAAGTGATAAGAAAAATGAGTTTGAGATAGCTGAAAGTTCTGCGAATAAGCAGTTTGCTTCAGCTAGACCAAACTTAGTAACTAGTGGTTTAGCAAATACTAATTATAATGAGTACCAAGCAGTTACTCACTTAAAAACAGTGAACATACCAGAAGAACTCAGTCAGTTTATGTTATTAGGACAGGTTCATAATAGTTTTATTGTAATTCAAAATAAAGAAGGAATGGCTGTAATAGATCAACATGCAGCACATGAGAGAATTATTGTAGAGCGGCTACGGCAAAAGAACAATCAACACCATATTCAATATTTTGCTGTGCCACTAACAATATCTTTCTCTAAACTAACTTTTAATCTTATAAAAGACTATATAGACGATATTAAAAAAATAGGCATTATAATTGAACCTTTTGGAACTAACAGTTTTTTAATAAGAGGTATACCAGACTTTTTAGCGGGTAGATTGTCTATAGAAGAGTTGAAAGAGGTTATTTCCGAGGTATTTAGTAATGAATTGAACATAAATAAATGGTATGATAATATACTTATTCGTCTTTCATGTAAATCAGCAATTAAAATTCACCAAGCCTTAACCAGAGCAGAAATGCTCAGCCTTATTAAGGACTTAGCAAATACCCCTAACTGGCGTTTTTGCCCCCACGGTAGACCAATTATATGGAAAATTAGTTTTAATGACTTAGAGCGTAAATTTAACAGAGTATGAGGCATAAAATGAATAAAGTTATAGTAATAATAGGACCTACAGCTGTGGGTAAAACCAGTTTAAGCATAGAGCTTGCTAAACAATTAAACGGAGAAATAATTTCTGCCGATTCTATGCAGGTTTTTAAACACTTAAATATAGGAACAGCAAAAGCCTCACTTAAAGAACGAGATGGTATAGTTCACCATATGTTAGATATAGTTGAACCAACAGATTCTTTTAGTGTGGCTGAGTATCAAAGAATAGCCTATGAAAAAATAGAAAATATCCATGACAGAGGCAAAACACCCATAATTGTAGGGGGAACTGGTCTCTATATTAATGCTTTAGTATATGGTTATAACTTTAAAGATAAAAAAATAGACCCTCTTTTAAGAGAAAATCTCAATATAGCTGCAGATAAATACGGTAATGAAATGTTACTAAAAGAGCTTGCCTATTATCAGCCAGAGGCAGCTAAAAGGCTTGCTGTAAATGATAGAAAAAGAATCATAAGAGCACTTGAGGTATATCTACAAACAGGTGATAGAATAAACACAGGTCAAGAAAATAAAATAAATAGTAAATACCAATTTTTTGTTTTTGGATTACATATGGATAGAGATTTGTTAGTAGACCGTATTAATAGAAGAGTTGACATTATGATGAACGAAGGCTTAATTGAAGAAGTTAGGCAGCTATATGCTAATAATCTTTTAGGACCAGTGGCAGTTCAAGCCTTAGGTTATAAAGAAGTAATAGACTATTTTAAAGGCAAAACCAGCTACCACGAAATGGTAAATGTAATTAAGCTTGAAACCCGAAAATACGCTAAAAGACAAAGAACTTGGTTTAGAAGAAACAAAGAAATAACCTGGCTAGAGGTGCACGAAAATAGTCAGGTGTCGAATTTAGTCGACAAGATAATAAAGCAATTAGCAGGAATTTTGATATTATAGTAGAATTTACAAGCAGATAGATAAAGGGGGCATACACCTTGAGTAAAGTTGGCGGAAACTTACAAGATACATTTTTAAACTATGTTAGAAAAGAAAACATCGCAACAACCATTTTCTTAACAAACGGCTATCAAATAAGAGGCCTAGTAAAATCATTCGATAATTTTACAGTTTTGTTAGATGTAGAAGGCAAACAGCAAATGGTATATAAACATGCTGTTTCAACAATTATTCCAAGTAGATACGTAAAATTATACGAACCTGATGAAGATGAGGGAGAAACCGATTTTTAAGAACTAACGCAAAAAAAGTTGCTATTTATAGCAACTTTTTTTTGTTGATGTGGTTATTTGCTTGGCAAATGAGTAAGTTAGGCAGGTCTTAATTATGTTTGCTAATTAGTACAATTTCAAGTAAACTCATATTAACAGCCTAGAGAGTAGAGGTTATCATATGAAAAAAGATTATTACGCTAATGAAATAGAAAAATTAAATAAAACCACAAAAGTGATAGATTATCTAACACTATTAAGAGAAGAAAGTTTACTTACTGAGGTATTTACTCCGTAAAAGTAAAACTAAAATCGGGTAAGTATCAAAAAGAAGAGTTAATTGATATTGTTGTAAATAAGTAAAACAAACCTCGTAGTGGCGAACCTTGTGTTCGCCATTTTTTAATAATGCACCTAACGCTTTGTATAAAGGTGTTTGATTTAACATAGAGTTTATCGAAAATCTATTTCGCAAAGTCTTTGGATTGCTATTGTTTGCGTAAGCAACGATTGCAAATGCCAGTTTTTAATATGGGACACATCATTCGGGTTATAGCTCCCACCACGGTGCCAAATATAGAAGTATGTTCAAGATGTAAATTTACTTAAGGAATATCGTCAAGAAATGTCCCTCCCGTAAGCTAAAATAACCACCACAACGTATCATTATGCCGTGGCTTATGAGAATGTTCCTAGATTAAGGCGTAGTAAAAACATCTATAAAAATAATATGATTATATATATTTTTATAGATGTTTTTACGTACAACGCAGAGATAGATCATTCTCATAAGCGTCCGTGGAAAAAAGCAATACCCCTATCACTCACAAAAACAAGCATACCAGCATACAATAACTATTGTCACTATAGCATTAGATTGTGGGTGGAATATATGAATAGTTATGTACCAAAAGACTTTAATGAAAAGTATGAAAATATTTATAATGAAGTAACTACTGGCAATATAACCAGCCTAAATGCCTTTAGACATTGGCAAGCTCAAGATAATAACTTTATTAGACCAGTGAAAAAAGAAAATAAAGATAACGAGATTGATTTTCCTTCACTTGAGAGCCTAATGGTAGAAATGAATAGCTTAGTTGGGCTAACAGATATCAGAAAACTAATAAAAGAATTATATGCTTGTGTTTTGGCCAATAATTATCGAAAAACTTATGGTTATAGATGTGAAGATATGGTTTTACATATGGTATTTAAGGGTAATCCGGGTACAGGAAAAACATCTGTAGCAAGAATACTAGCTCAGGTTTTAGCTCAACTAAAAATCTTAAAACAAGGACATATGATTGAGGTAGAAAGAGCTGATTTAGTAGGCGAATATATTGGTCATACCGCCAATAAAACCAGAGAAGTAATAAAAAAGGCCATGGGTGGCGTATTATTTATAGATGAGGCTTACTCACTTGGCAGGGGTGGAGAAAAAGACTTTGGTAAAGAGGCTATAGATACCCTAGTAAAGGCAATGGAGGATCATAAAAATAAGTTTGTAGTAATACTTGCTGGTTACAGGGTAGAGATGGAATCTTTTATGAGACTTAATCCTGGATTAAGTTCAAGATTTCCGCTTCAAGTAGACTATAAAGACTATGAAGTAGCCGAACTAATGAAAATAGCAACAATTATGTATCAAGAAAGAGACTACAAATTAAGTGAGGATGCTATAAGATACCTAACTGTAAAACTAGAGGCTAAAAAACTAATGGCATCAAAAAACTTTGGTAATGCTCGATACATAAGAAACTTAGTTGAAAAATCTATTAGAAGTCAGGCCTTACGGCTTTTAGAGCAAAAAAAGTATACAGAGCGTTCCGTAATAACAATAGAATCAAGTGACCTACAATAAAGGAGCTATTTATGATTAAATGTTTATTTACAGGTCAAGTAAACTCCGGTAAGTCATCGTTAATAATGTCCTTAGCAAAATACAATAGCAATAAACAGGTTTTAGTTTCACACGCTGGTAGTGAAGAAAACCATAATGTAGCCTACCTAGAGCAAGAGAAAGTTTCCCATAAAGCCTATACTACTGATAATATAACACACTATATATTTTTATTAGGATGTAAAGGCAAATACTATAAATACGACATGATAGATTCGGTAGGATTAATAGATGATGCGTATGATAAGCCAGAGCTTCGTGACTCATTATGGCAGCTTTTTTATCAACTATCTAAATGCGATATTTTAGTACATACCATTAATGCCTATCAGTTTAATAATAATTACGGCTTAAATATGTTAGATATTGAAAAAGAAATAATAGAGTATCAACGCAAAAAAAATAATAAAAGCATAATATGTGCTACCTTTGCTGATAAAAAGAGTGCCAAAAAGGGAGTAAAGCTAATCCGAAAAGCATACCCGCAAATACCTGTAATAGCATTGTCTAATGATAATGGTTTGGGGGTAAAGAGGTTAAATAGTTTATTAACGGAGTACTCTTATAATTACTAAATTAGTTCATAGTAAATTAAAGCTTTTAATAGAATATATTGTACTTTATATAAATATGAAAACAAGAATGTTTCTTATAAACAGAATATGTTGCTACATATATAACAATCATTATAATACTTAACTTATTCATTATATACACATGTATAAAACACATTTGTTATAATATGATGGTATAGTATTTTGTAGGAGGAACTAAATTTGAGAAACAAAACAACTATTATTTTGTTAGGAATATTTGTACTAATTTTAACTATTATGCTATTTTCAAGTACTATAGCAAGTAATGATGTGCTAACTTTAGCTAAAAGCAATAAATTTTTAAAAATTACTAAAACAGAAGATATACCAGAATTGATTATTAAAAAGATTCATTCAATGGATAAAGAAGGTGAGCTAAAGCGAGGGATTTGGTGCTTTTCTCATAGCACCTATTTTAATACTGATGTTAGCTATATCTTAATATGTGGTGGTAAAACGTATGGTAATGGTTATGACGTTGATATTATCAATCAAAATAAATCCTATATTGATCAATTAGGTGGGTTTAGTGATGTTACTAATCGTAGGAGACAAATGATATACTACATATTTGAAATAAATGAGAAGTCTCCAGATGGTAATTTTGAATATTGTAAAGGTATTAGTAATAATTTTGTTTTATTTAAATCAGAGAAACTTGTTTCAGTTGAAGGTGAACATGTTGAATATGCCTATAATCAACATGGGAATAAAATATGGTCTGGTGGCTGGAACTCTACGGAATAATTACTACTTATTTGACAAATAATTTTATTACATATACCATCTTTTATAACGTATAAAAGGTGGTATTTAGTTTGCTAAATGATATTATTATTAAGGCTATAAATTATATTTTAGAAAACTTGGCAGAGGATTTAACGGTTGAACAGATTGCAGAGCATTGTCATTTTTCTAAGTATTATTTTAACCGTTTATTTAAATCAGTAGTTGGTGAAAGTGTATATGCCTTTATAAAAAGGTTACGCATAGAAAAAAGCGCGTTACAAATTATAGTAGAACATAATAAAACTATAACTGAAATTGGTAACCGTTTTGGGTATAGCTCATCAAATTTTAGTACAGCATTTAAACAGCGTTATGGTAAATCACCGCTTGAGTTTAAAAGAAATCGACAGAGTAATGCAATAAGACATAATAAAAATTACTATGTGGACCTCTCAAAAGTAAGTTATGATTACTATAATGAAAAGGTAAAACTAGTTAATCTAAAAGATCAACAAGTAATCTTTCAAAGGTTTATAGGGGATTATCATAATTTAGGTTATTATTGGTCGAGATTTTGCGAGAAACATCAAACGTATATTGAGAATACTAGTGTTTATTATGAAATATCATATGACGACCCTATATTAACAGATCCGGAACGATGTTTTACGGATTTAGCAATAAGTACTACTAAACCAATAGCTAAAGATTGTTTAACAACAATAATAGAGGGTGGTAAGTATGTATCTTACACTTACACTGGTCCTAATACTAATATATTTGAGACCTTTCAAGGTTTATTAGGCATATGGCTACCCGATTCAGTTTATTTACCAGATCTTAAAAACCGAAAAGTTGTAGCAAAATACATTATAGCTGATGTGAAAAATAATTTTTTCTCTATGGATATTTACATTCCGGTAGTTTAAGCACTAATTCAGAAGTATTAATTTATAAACTCCTTTATACTCTTGATTGAAATCATAAGAGTGAAAGGAGTTTTTATGAATACAACAGCAATAAAAAACAACACTATAGGTTTTATATTTAGGTTTTCTATTCCAGCAATTATTGCCATGGTGTTAACCTCATGTGTTACTATAGTTGACGGTTATTTTGTATCAACCATTATTAATAAAGAGGCATTAGCAGCTATAAATTTAGGGCTACCAATTCTATATGTTTTTTTAGCAGTCGGCATAATGATAGGAGTAGGTGGTAGTTCAATAGCAGGCAGAAAACTAGGCGAACAGCAAAAAAATAAGAGCATAAATGTCTTTAATCAAACCTTAGTTACTGCATTTGTTGTATTACTGCTTTTAAGCGTCATTTTTATTGTGGCTCTAAAACCAATTTTAAGTATAACTAAGCTTAATAGTTTTACTGAAAAAACAATGTTGCAGTATTATAAAATTATGTTATGGATTTATCCCTTTATGCTGCTAAATGTTATATTCGGTATGTTTTTACGAACCGAGTCTAAACATAGCTTATTTATGTTAAATACCATAGTAACAACTGTTATAAATATAGTTTTAGATTATGTTTTTATGGTGGTATTAAAGCTGGGAGTTAGTGGAGCTGCTTATTCATCGGCCATAGCTGTATTAGCTGGTACTTTGTTAATGGTAACTTACTTTTTAAATCCCAAAACAATGTTTAAGTTTGGTAAATATCAGTTTAATAAGGCTGACCTAATACAAACTTTTACTAATGGTAGTTCGGAGTTTATAGGGCAAATTGCATTTTCAATCACCATGTTCTTTTTAAATCTAGTAATCTTGAAAAGGATTGGCTTAGATGGTATAGCGGCAATGACCATTATAGGTTATTCTCGTTATATATATGAAATGATAGTTACGGGATTTGGTCAAGGCATTTCGCCTATGATAAGCTATCACTTTGGAGCACAAGAAAATGAACTCTGTGACAAGGTAAGAAGTTATACCAGTAAAATTGTATTAGTTTTAGGTTTTTTGTTTTTTGGTTTAGTTATATTTGCCGGAAAATACTACGCCATGATTTTCACAAAAGATACTGGTTTAATCAACTTAGTTATGAATGGTTTTAAGCTGTTTGCTTTTTCATTTATTTTAACAGGTTACAATATGATTAGTTCATTTTTCTTTACATCTATTGGATTCGCTAAACAGTCAGCTCTAATTTCGTCAATGCGTGGATTAATTTTATTATCAATCAATATTTTCTTACTACCATTGCTTTTTGGGCAAAATGGCATTTGGTTAATAGCCTCAGTAACCGAACTTGGTACATTTGTAATTGCTTATATGCTCTTATGCAAATATAAACAAAGAGATACCGAAAGAGCAGTAGTTTAGCAAAAGGAGTTAAACCCCAGTAATTATGTGCAGTAACTTTTACCGTAGTGGAGGGCTTAATGTCCTCCTTCTTTGATAGTAGATTTACTTTGAGAAATAAAAGATTAAAAGATTTTTTAAACCACAAAGAGCACCAAGAACACGAAGAAAAGAGTAAAGAGTAAATGTTAACAACTATCGCAATGTAGGGGTTGATTCCATATCAACCCGCAATATAGCAATCGTTTATCAAACACTTTAAAGCATATTTGTAAAGTAAAACTCATTTTAATAATAATTGTTCTACAACTTTGTACTTCTATTGTACTGGCAGAGCAGTCACTACAAAGCAGTAATGTTTAACGTAGTGGAGGGCTTAATGTCCTCCTGTTTAAAGAGTAGATTTACTTTAAAAATAATAAGAATAAAAGATTTTTTTTACCAACAAGAACACTAAGAATGAGTTATAGTAATTTCTATAACTACAGGTTTATAAATATAACTTTTCGTTGATTGAAAGATTTAGGCTGGCACAAGACCAGCCACTACAAAGTAGGCATGGTAACTGTAAGTATCATTTATGCAATAATTATCATTGTATAGTAAAAGAGTGGTTAAGCTATAAGTAAGATTTTTAAATCACTAATTGAGATAATCCTGCAACCTCTTCGTGCCCTTTGTGCCTATACCATAACTGTGCAGTTACCGTATTTTGCAACATGGATTGACTATAGATGAAGGTGCTGATGCGTAAGGATTACTTCTGCATTACCATCTTCTTTTCTCTTTGCGCACTTTGTGATGCGAATATAACATTAACAATTTACTGCAAGTTTAATTTTTAAATGATAGCTTTCATAATATACATTTTTAAACCACAAATCATATCTGTTATGGTACTATTCATTTACTTGGTAAATGTAGTTTGCATCTAATTTTAGTTAATGATATCTTTTCTTATATGTAATACTTTTTAGGTAGGAGTGATAACATGAACCAAAAATATAAAGAACAAGTTTACAATGAATACATATTTAGAATAAATAAAGTTCAGGACTATATTGAAGCTAACTTAAATGGAGATTTATCATTAAACACACTTGCAGCTATTTCTGGCTTTTCAAAATATCACTTTTGTAGAATTTTTAGAGGCATAATTAAAGAAACCATATTAAGCTATATTAATAGAATACGTTTAGAGAGAGCTATGAGCTTTATTAGGCATAACCCAGCAATGAGTATTACAGATATAGCCATGATGTTTGGTTATTCTGATTCGGCTGTATTTGCTCGCTCTTTTAAAAAGCACTATTCCGTAAGTGCTTCTGAGATAAGAAAAAATTATGTAAAAGACATAATAGAGAGCAAGAATGGCAAAGCCAATATAAAATTAGCAGGCTACAATAAAGGGGTGTGCAGTAATAAACACACACAAATAAAAGGCAGTATTGAGGTTAAAAATATTAAAGAAATAAAGGCAATATATTTAAGACATTTAGGATGTTATGAAGAATTAGTTAGTAAATTCCCGAAGATGTTAGGTGAACTTTTAGACTTTGCGAAATCTAGTAATCTTGTTACGAGAGAATTAAAGCCCTTTGCTATTTACCATGATAATCCCGAATTTACTAAAAAACATAACCTTAAAACTAGTGTTTGTTTAGTAGTAAATGCTACAGCAAAAGTTGAAGGTAAAATAGGTTTTTTAACAATACCTAGTGGTAAATATGCAATTGGACACTTTGAGCTCAAAAACCCTATTGATTATAGTAAAGCGTGGGACTATTTATACGGTGAGTGGTTACCCAAAAGTGGTTTTCAGCCAAACAATGGTTATAATTTTGAGATGTATATGAATAACCCTAACAATCATGCCCAAAATCTACACTTCACAGATATCTATTTGCCAATTAAAGCCATGTAACCTCAATTAAAGCCTACATTAAGAGGTGGACTATGAAAAACATAAAAATAACAGGTGCATGTATTCATAATCTAAAGAATCTAAACGTTTTGATACCAAAAAATAAAATAGTTGTTATAACAGGAGTAAGTGGGTCAGGTAAATCAAGTCTTGCCTTTGATATAGTTTTTGAAGAAGGGCGTAAACAATACCTACAGTCTTTAGGAGTATTTGCAGAATTAAATGCTGAAGAAAAATATGAGAGTATAGCAGGCTTAGGACCAACAATAGCAGTACAGCAAAATATAATTCGCCAAAGTAATCCTCGCTCTACCGTAGGTACAAAAACAAGTTTGCTGAAAATGTTAGCACTATTGTATTCACTTGAGGGTACAACGCTATGTTCTGTTTGTGATACAGTTCTTTTAAATGAAAAATGCCCTAACTGTGGTAATAAAGAAGAACATTTACCTACCAGCTACTTTTTATATAATAATTCCGATGGCATGTGTCTTAAGTGCTCTGGCAAAGGCTTTTACTATGAAATAGACTTGCAAAAGCTCATACCAAACCAAAAAACAACCCTAAAAGAGGTATTTGAAATAGTAAATCCATCACCTGGGTTTAAAAAACTATTCTACAAAAAATATAAGGAATATTTAAACACAGCCTTTTACTCAATTCCTGATGAGGTTAAAATAGATATTTTATATGGCAAATATGTAAGCAATAATAGTCAACACAGAAGCTATTGTTTGCACAGAATTTTTGAAGCACGTTACCTAAAATATGAAGATAATTCAGGTGGATTATATAACAAGGTAAAATGTACAGATTGCGATGGCTACCGTATTGGTAAAGAGGCTCAAAGGGTATTGTTAAATGGTAAACATATTGGGCAACTTTGTAACATGACGCTTAAAGAGCTACAGCAATTTGTGATAGAGTTAGCAGAAAAAATAAAAACAACTTTAGCAGCAAATTTACTACAAGATATTCAATTAAAACTAAATAGTTTATGTAGCTCTCATTTAGGCCATTTAAGCCTCTACCGAGAGGTAGCTAGTTTAAGTGGTGGTGAGCTACAACGACTCTTTTTATACACCCATTTACACAGTAAAATGGAGTCATTAATATATGTACTCGATGAACCAACTGCTGGCTTACATGAGTCAGAAAAAATTCATATTTTAGAGTCGTTAAAAAGGTTAAAAGACTTAGGAAATACGGTAATAATAGTAGAACACGATAAAAACACCATTGAAATAGCAGATTATATCATAGATATAGGGCCTAAAGCTGGAGTAGAGGGTGGTTTTATAGTTTATGAAGGTAATTATCAGGGGCTATTAGCATGTAAGGAATCAATTACTGGGCAGTATCTCGCTGGTAAAATCAAAATGCCCAAACGACAACTTAAAAGAATTATGAAAACCAATAATAACATTACAATAAAGAATGCAAATAGCAATAACCTTAAAAATATTTCTGTAAACATTCCTTTAAATGCTTTAGTTGGTATAGCTGGAGTATCGGGTAGTGGAAAAAGCTCTTTAATATCCAATACCTTAATAACTGGCTTAAAAAGTCATTTTAATAAAAACACTAAGTATCACAATAACCTAAGTGGTTTAGAAAATATCTCTGGTTATATTGAGGTAGCTCAAATGCCCATAGGCAGAAATAAAAACTCTAATGTGGTGTCATATATAGGTTTATGGGAGAAAATTCGCAAAATCTTTGCTGAGCAAAAATCAGCTCGTGAACAACAGTTATCAGCGGGGCATTTTTCCTTTAACTCTAAAGGTGCTTGCCCAGAGTGTGGTGGTACTGGTCAAGAAAAACTATGGCTTGGTGGTAACTTTTTTATTTACAATGTGTGTAAAGAATGTAATGGTAAAAGATATAATGAAACAGCTTTAGCTGTTACCTATCATAACAAAAACATTGTAGATATCTTAAATATGACTGTAGCAGAGGCAGTCACCTTTTTTAAAGATAATCAGTATATTAATAATACTTTAAAAATACTAAATAGTATTGGAATGGGCTATATTAAGCTAGGTCAACCAACACCTACTCTTAGCGGTGGTGAAGCACAAAGAATTAAACTGGCTAAAGAAATAGGTAAAAAGAGAAAAGGCAATATCCTTTATGTGTTAGATGAACCAACTGTAGGACTTAGCCTATATGATAGCTCAAAGTTAATTAAGTTACTCGACGAACTAGTAGCTAAAGGTAACTCAGTAATTGTAATAGAACATGATCCAAATGTATTATCGGTGTGTGATTGGTTAATTGAGCTTGGCCCTAAAGGTGGTGCAGAAGGTGGATTAATTATAGCTGAAGGTTCACCAGCTGACCTAAAAATTAGTAAAACTTCAGTTACTGGGAGGTTTTTAGATAATGAGTAAAGCTAAGTTTGAGTTTATTCATAAAGAGTTAAATGAAGTAGACATGCAAAATTTGATACCTAAGTTTGAGCAAACTATTAATGCTCAATACAAAAGCATAAATGGCTTAATGATTATGCGTAAAGGCTTTGTGGTTTACGAAAAATACTTTAATGGTTATAAACAAAATGATAACCATATCATTGCCTCTGTAACGAAAAGCTTCACCTCAGCTTTAATTGGCATTGCCATAGATAAAGGTTTAATAAAAAGTGTTAATGAAAAGGTAGTAGACTTTTTTCCTAATTATCCAACTGATTTTAGAGATATTGTAAAACGCTCTATTACTATAAAACAACTTTTAACAATGACTGCTCCCGTACCGTGGAAGTATGATCCATTAGATAGGTTAAGGCGACAAAAAGATTGGGCTAAGTATGTCCTTGATCAATATAGTGGTAATCAGGCAATAGGGAGGTTTAAGTATAATACTGCAGGTACTCATTTATTGTCTGCTATTATCACAAAAGCCACAGGCATGTGTGCCCGCGAGTTTGCCAATAAACATTTGTTTACAGCAATTGGTATAGAGCCAATTGCAGATCATAAACAAGTAGGTTTTAGCCTTAATGATGTCTTTAGCAATAAAAATTCTGGCTGGATCAAAGACCCTCAAGGTCATAATACGGGTGGCTGGGGTTTAAACCTAAGCGTTAGAGATATGGCTCGCTTTGGCTTGTTGTATTTAAACAACGGTAAATGGCTTAATAAGCAAGTAATCTCTAAAAGCTGGATTAAAGAATCTACTGCAATGAATGAGAATAAGTACGGTTATTTATGGTGGTTAATAGATGAAGATAATATTAAAGGATACATGGCAGCAGGCTCAGGTGGCAACCATATCTTCTGTATTCCAGATAAAGATTTAGTAGTTGTAATAGCCTCAAAGATTACTATGAAGTCAAAGGATAGGTTGCCTTTGTTGGTTGACTGTGTTTTACCAGCTGTGCTGTCATAATTAAGTTTAGCAAGGCGTTATACACTAAAAAACTCAAAAAGATATATTAGCAATATTATCTGTATGAGTTTTTTAATTTATGCGTATTTTTTAATGTAAGATATTTTGCACGCAAAAATCAATGCTATGCCTTTATCTAAACTCAATTCTATGAGCCTAGGTTGGGCGATACTCTACTTTATTAAGAAATATTTTAATAGTTTCTAAATCAAATCATGTTAAAATTCATTGAACATTTGTAACTGTTTTAGTAATATATAAGTTAATATCTATTATTTAGCTGTATAGTAATATAATCTGTTTTATCTTGGAGATGATATAATATGATTTCAAAAAAAACTTTAGTATATACTTCACTATTTATAGTTTGTGCATTAGTAATATTTTTTGCATTGCCTTTTAACAAAACTAAGCCAGTGATAAAACCATACATCATTGAAAACAAAAACATTAATACAAGTTACAGTTACGAAAATGCAAATTATAATTTGAAGGAATATACTATACAAAATTTAAGCGATAGCTATGAGGTTAAGGTTATTTTTGAGCTTTATGAAGATGGACATTTAAAAAAAGTACTTGAAAAATCTAAAAAGTGTATTTATGAGAATAGTAATCTTGATGTCGATATTGGTCTTCATGTAATTACACAGCAAAAAGATAACGGTAAGATTAACATGATATTTGCTCTGAAAAATGATACCTATGTAGGCTATACTTCTATGGAGGATTTAAATTTTAATATTAATGAATACTCTATAGAGACAAAAACTAATTTTAGTCCAAAAGTTGATGAGGAATATACTATTTTATCGTATTTAGTTAATTTAAAAGAGAACTGCAAAGAGCCAGAAAAAATAGAGAATTATAAATATGCCTATTTCCTTAAGCTAAATTATACTAAAATAAATAGTACTAATTAATAATTTCACAATAATCTCTAGTGTTATATTACGATTGCCAAGCAATCACACCACGTTATTTTAAGTGCAACGAAAAAATAACACAAACCGAGAGCGTAGCAAACACAAAACGAATACCTTTAGGTATTCACACCCCAAAAAATTAAAGCAGACTTGCTCCCTAAAGAGCAAGTCTGCTTATAATTTTTGATAAGATATGCTACAATACAATAAGTAAAATTTGGAGGAAAACAATGAGTTTTTTAGCCTTAAAAGAGATATTAAATGTAAATAATCAACTTTTAACTCTTGCAGATAATGCCTTATTAAGCTGCGAGCAAAGCTTTAAAGAGATACGTGAAACAGCAAGGTATAATCAAGCAAGGGTATTAAAATCTTTTCAGGAGCACGGTGTTACAGACATGCATCTACAGGGTAGCACTGGTTATGGCTATAGTGATTTAGGCAGAGATACTCTTGATGAGATATATGCAGAAGTGTTTTATAGCGAGTCAGCAGTAGTAAGAGGTCAGTTTGTTTCTGGTACCCATGCTATCTCGGCAGCTATGCAGGGTTTGTTATTAGCTGGAGACGAGCTAATCTTTGCTGGAGGTTATCCCTACGATACTTTACATAAAGTAGTGGGGTGGACTAGTGACTCTAAACACTCTCTATTAAATAAAGGTGTTAAAGTAAAGGTTATTAATACCACTAAAAGTGGTGATTTAGATACAACTAGTATTGTAAATAACATTACAGCTAAAACTAAAATGGTACATTTTCAACGTTCGCGTGGATATACCACCCGTAGAGCATGGAGTTGTGCTGAGGTAGAGCCTGTATTTAAAGCAATTAAAAAAGTAAACCCTAATATAATTATTTTTGTAGATAACTGCTATGGAGAGTTTGTTGAAAAGCTTGAGCCTACCTCAGTAGGAGCAGACGTGATGGCTGGCTCTTTAATAAAAAACCCTGGTGGTGGTTTAGCACTATGGGGTGGTTATATAGTAGGTAAAGAGCAATTTATAAATGATATTATGGACTACTGTGTAGCACCAGGGTTAGGCAGAGATATGGGTGGAACCCAAAATATTATAAGAAGCTTTTATCACGGCTTATTTTTAGCTCCCCATGTAGTGGGTCAAGCCTTAATGGGGGCGGTTTTTGCTGCCAATATTTTCGAAAAACTAAACCTAACTGTTGATCCTAAAGCAAATGAGCAAAGATACGATATCATTCAGTCAGTAAACATGAAAAATAAAGAGCAATTAATTGCCTTTTGTGAGGGCATTCAAAAGGGTTCACCAGTTGACTCTATGGCTAATCCTATACCAGGAATGTTACCAGGTTATGATCACGAAGTTATAATGGCAGCCGGTACATTTATACAGGGTGCTTCAATAGAATTTTCAGCCGACGCTCCCGTAATTGAGCCTTATACAGTATACATGCAGGGTGGACAAATGTTAGAGCATATAGAGTTAGGCATAATAACTGCACTAAATCACATGATAAAAAAGGGTGTTCTTGAAGTTTAATTATAAGTAACAATAAAAGTATTTAAAGTTTGTAGTGAACGACCTCTGTGTCGTTCATATGTGGAAATTAAGGTAAAGTGGTTTATTTACATTAGTCTGTTAACAAAATGTCGGGTATTATTAGCTGATGATGAAGACCGAACTGGTCTTATTAGTACAGCAATTTGAATTTCAACTTGCAACATTTGATTTTGAACCTCTATGTTTAAAATAATAAGGTACTATCGTTATTGATTGCACAATATAATATGTAACAATTGTAATAACAATAGTTTTCAAATAACTAAAATGTTCTGGTGCTTTAATAAAACAGAATGATAAACTTAAGATAAAGGCAATTAGAGTCATAATCAATTGATTTTTTTGGATATCTACTAATAAATCTGGTTTTATTTTTGGTTTTAATAAGAGCTCTGCTATAAGAAACATAGAACCAGCTAATATAAGAATTAATGGATACCGATAAGCTTTTGTAATTGAAAAGGTGAAAATAGGAATTGAAATTAATACGGTTACTATATATGATAAAAATAAAGGTTTTTTCACAAGCCAGCACTCCTAATATTTATTATATACATCTATATTACCATAATAAGTTATAATAGTAATCGTTTACTTAAATAGTATCAAGTCATTTAGTAAAGTTATCATATTTAAACATACACCGATACAATTGTATCTTTACGGAGGTTATCCCTACGATACTTTACATAAAGTAGTGGGGTGGACTAGAATTAAAAGTTAAAATAGTATGTAGAGTTTGTAGTGAACGACCTCTGTGTCGTTCATATGTGGAAATTAAGGTAAAGTGGTTTATTTACAATAAGCAATGTGTAATATAAAAAATCACATCCCCAAAAGGCTGTGATTTTAGTGATTTTTATTAAAGCAAATTACATCTGCCTAAATAAACCTATAACTTTACCAAGAATTGAAACGTTTTTAGCAATAATGGGTGGATATGCTGGGTTTTCGGGTTGAAGCCTAACATGGTCGCTTTCTTTGTAAAAGGTTTTTACTGTAGCTTCATCATCAAGCATAGCAACAACTATGTCTCCGTTTTCAGCAATTTTTTGCTGACGTACAATTACAAAGTCGCCATCGTTAATGCCTCGCTCAATCATACTTTCGCCGGATATTTGCAGCATAAACATAGTATCACTTTTCACCATATAAGTGGGTAGTGGAAAATACTCTTCTATGTTTTCTTGAGCTAGAATTGGCATACCAGCAGTTACTCTACCTACTAACGGTATTTTGGCTATGCCTGAGTTAAGTAATTGCACATTTTCATCTAAAATTTCAATTGCTCTTGGCTTGGCAGGGTCGCGCCTTATGTAGCCTTTTTCTTCAAGCCGAACCAAATGATTATAAACAGTAGCGCTAGATTTTAAGCCAACTTTGGCACAAATCTCTCGAACTGATGGCGGATAACCATTGTCCTGACTTGCTTCACATATGTAGTTATAAATTTGTTCTTGTCTCTTGGTTAAAGATTTTTTCATACCTATCCCTGCTTTGCTCTTTTTTTGTTATTATATCAGTGAAAATATTAAGTTGTCAAAACAATTGTTTGCTAGGAGAGATAAAAATGTTTAATATTGTTTTAGTAGAACCTGTAATACCCCCCAACACTGGCAATATTGCCCGTACGTGCGCAATAACTGGCTCTAAACTGCACTTAGTTAAGCCCCTAGGGTTTTCTATTTCGGATAAACATTTAAAGCGTGCAGGGCTAGATTATTGGTCGAGTGTTGATGTAACCGTACACGAAAGTCTCGAGGAATTTTTAGTGTATATGGGAGATGCAGATTTTTATTTGGCAACAACTAAAAGTACTAACCTATATACAGATTTTAAATATAAACCTAATGATTATATATTGTTTGGCTGCGAAACCAAGGGTTTACCAGAGCCACTGCTTCATAAACACGCCGAGAGATGTATTACCTTACCCATGAAGGGCAATTTAAGGTCGCTAAACTTATCTAATGCAGCAGCAATTGTAGTGTATGAGGCATGGAGACAAAATGGGTTTGAATAAAAACCTTTTTTTCATAAGAAAAATAAGGTACCTTAAAAAAGAATAGTAAAACAAGCTTTTTTTGTAGTGAAAACATTTAAATAATAATGAATTTTGAATACGGTGAAATAACTCCCTAATAAAACAACTCACTTCGTCAGATACTATGGATTCATTATAAAGCTCCGTCAGACCGCACTGAAACGCCGTCCATGGCTAAGCAGTGCTTTCGTAACGTCCTGTTACTCATTCTGACTCCGCATTATAATTCATCTCATAGTATATTTTTCCTTGTTCAACTGTTTTTTTATGGAGAAATTCCACCTCACGTAATTGTAATAATCAAGTCTCAGCCCATTATCAAAGTATGATCCCGTAGTGAATGACCTCTGTGTCATTCATTTGTGGTTAATTAAGGAAACGTAAATTACCATAAGTAAATATCATAGGGGCAAATTCTATATTTGCCTTTTTAAAATGTTTATTTAAATAATTAACGTCTTTTTTATTACTATATCTGGAATAAATATGCCATATAAGTTAAAATCAATTTAGTGTTAAAAATTAATAATTATATATAAAAATATAATAAACTATATATTATAGTTTATTAGCTGAGGAGAATCATATCATGCAAAACTTCAATGATAAGGTGAATTTTATATGGAAGATTGCAGAATTACTACGTGGGCCATATAAACCAGAAAAATATAGAGATGTTATGTTGCCTATGGCAGTTATAAGACGCTTCGATTGTTTACTTAAAGATACAAAAAAAACTGTAATAGAAAAAGCTAAAACAACTGATATTGAACCTATCTTAAATAAAACAGCCGGTTTCAATTTCTCAAATAAATCTAGTTTTATTAATTTTAATAGTTTATTAAATGATTCATCAAATATAAAAGCAAATTTCGAAAACTATCTACAAGGATTTTCTTCAAATGTAAGAGAAATAATTGAGAATTTTGACTTTGCAAAACAGATAAAAAAATTAGATGAAAATAATTTACTATATTTAATTATTAAAGAATTTAGTACTGTAGATTTTCACCCAGAGGTAGTTAGCAATACTGAAATGGGTTACATATTCGAGGAATTAATTAGACGTTTTTCTGAGAATGCCGAAGCAGGTGACCATTATACTCCACGTGAAGTTATAAAGCTAATGGTTAATTTAATATTTAATGGAATGGAAGATGAGTTATCTACACCTGGTAGTATATTTACTGTGGGAGATTTTGCTTGTGGAACTGGTGGTATGCTTTCAGTTGCATCTAAGTATATTAAAAAGTTAAATCCAAATGCTCAAGTAGAGGTTTTTGGTCAGGAGATTAATCCCGAATCTTATGCTATATGTAAGTCGGATATTTTAATAAAAGGGCAACAAGCCAAAAATATAGTTTTAGGCAACTCCTTTACCCAAGATGGACATTCAAGGCTTAAAGTGCGTTTTGCATTAATGAACCCTCCTTTTGGGGTAGATTGGAAAAAAGATAAACATAAAATTGTTAATAAAGAAGGATACAGTTTAGATAACAGATTTATTGCAGGTACACCACGAACTTCTGATGGTTCACTGCTATTTTTACAGCACATGGTTTCAAAAATGATGCACGATGAAAAAGGCTCTCGTATGGCCATAATTTTTAATGGTTCTCCATTGTTTACAGGTGATGCAGGCTCTGGTGAATCGGAAATACGTCGTTGGTTAATTGAAAATGATTTGCTAGAAGGTATTATTGCTTTACCAACTGATTTATTTTATAACACAGGTATTGCTACCTATATTTGGGTGTTAACCAATCGTAAAAACAATAATATTTTAAACGGACCAGTTCGTAAAGGAAAAATACAATTAGTTGATGCTACTAAGTTTTATCATAAAATGCGTAAGTCTTTAGGTAGTAAGCGTAATGAAATAAGTGAAAAAGATATAGCTGAAATCACTCGCATTTACGGAGAGTTTAAAGAGGGTGAATATTGTAAAATATTCGATAATAAAGAGTTTGGTTATGTAAAAATAACAATAGAACGCCCCTTAAAACTTAACTTTAAAATTAGTGAAGAGCGAATTGAAAATATATATGCTGAGTCAGTTTTTGCAAAACTGTATGATGAAGATAAACTAGCAGAATTACAGCTTAAAAAGAATAAACAGCTAATTAAGAAAAAAGAACTATTTGAACTTGAAAAACAAACTAAAGGTAAAGAGCTACAAGCAAACATTATTAGTACATTGCAACAGCATATTGGTGATAAACTGTA
Organism: Clostridium sp. 'deep sea'; assembly: GCF_014931565.1. Taxonomy (NCBI): domain Bacteria; kingdom Bacillati; phylum Bacillota; class Clostridia; order Eubacteriales; family Clostridiaceae; genus Clostridium; species Clostridium sp. 'deep sea'. The sequence goes on along the minus strand of NZ_CP063353.1, from coordinate 576,003 downwards.
TAAAAATAGAACCAACTTTAAAAAGGTGCTTAATGATATTTTAAAAGACCTTAAGCTTAGTAATTCTTTAACAAAAGCAGTATTAATGGGTTTAGCAGAGCGAGATGAAACCGCTGATTATTGTTATAAGAGTAAAGTAAAAGAGGCTGACACTACACTACGAGATACCGAAACTATACCTTTGTCTCTAGCTAGTTTAGGTCACAGTTACGATACCTCACGCCAAATTAAACGTGAACAGCAAAATATTTTAAACTATGTTGAACGTGAGGTTAAACCACATGTTAAAGAGTTTTGGATAGACCATAAAAAAACTAAAATTGGTTATGAAATACCTTTTACCCGCTATTTTTATAAATACGAAAAGCTAAGACCATTTGCGGAAATTATGCAAGAGATTGCAGAATTAGAGCAAAAAATTCAAACAGAGATAAAGAAGGTGCTTGGTTAATGTATGAGATAAAGTATCGTAAAGATGATGAAATGGTTGATAGTGGTGTTGAGTGGTTACAAGCCATACCAAAAGAATGGATTACTAGAAGAATTCAACAATATTTTAGTGTTAGAAAAGACAAGGTATGTGATAAAGATTATATACCACTATCCGTAACTAAAAGTGGTATTATGAAGCAGCTTGAGAACGTAGCAAAGACGAATAATGGAAGCAATAGAAAAAAAGTACTCACTGGTGATTTTGTTATCAATAGTCGAGCAGATAGAAAAGGTTCTTGTGGAGTATCTCCATATGATGGTTCTGTATCATTAATATGCCATGTTTTAGCACCAAAACATAACATTTGTCCTTTTTATGCGCATTATTTGTTCAGAAATTATTATTTTTCTGAAGAGTTTTTTAGATGGGGTACAGGAATAGTAGACGACTTATGGTCGACAAATATAGAAAGGATGAAAAAGATTAATGTACCTATACCATATTTTTTTGAACAACAAAAAATATCCAACTTCCTAGACATAAAAACCGCTCAATTTGATTCAATCATAGTAAAAAAAGAGCTTTTAATAAAAAAGCTAGAGGAAGCTAAAAAAAGCCTTATAGCAGAAGTAGTAACAGGCAAGGTTAAAATAGTTGATGGTAAATTTGTAAAAAGAAAATCAGAAGAGATGAAGGAAAGTAAGACAATATATGGGATTATTCCAATCAGGTGGATTACATCAAGACTTAAATTTATTTCAACTATCAAAGCAAGAATTGGATGGAAAGGTTTAAAAGCAAGTGAGTACGTAGACAAAGGTTACTTTTTTTTGTCAACTCCTAATATAAAAAATAGAAATATAGATTTTGAAAATGTTAATTATATAAGTAAGAAAAGATATATAGAATCGCCACATATAAAGTTAAAAAAAGGAGATATTTTATTAACAAAAGATGGAAGTACATTAGGAACTGTTAACATTATTAGAGACCTAAAGTCCGAAGGCACAGTTAATAGTTCTATTGCTATTATTAGGAGTAAACATGAAATCAATTCACTTTACGTATACTACCTTATATTATCAAACTACACCCAAAACAATATAAGTATAGTAAAAGATGGTATGGGAGTACCTCACCTTTTCCAAAAAGATATTAAAGAATTTGATGTTATTATCCCTTCAGATGTTGAAATGAGTAAAATTGTTGAATTTCTAGATTGTAGTACTCTAGAAATAGAATGTATAGTTAATAAAATAAAAAATCAAATCCAAAAACTTAAACAAGCTAAACAAAGCCTAATCTCGGAAGCAGTAACAGGTAAAATAGATTTAAGAGACTGGCAAATTGTGAAAGGAGAATCAATATGATAAGTAATATAACTCCTGAAAACCTTAAAGAAAGACCTTTTCAAACTATTATTAAAGAGTATTTACTTAATAGTGGTTATAGTGAGTCTTTTAATAAAGATTACGATAAGTTATTTGCCATAGATAAAAAATGTTTATTCTCCTTTTTAGAAACTACTCAGCCAAAAGAGCTAAAAAGACTCAAAGAAATTTACAAAGATAATTACCATAGCAAAGTTATTAATAATATCCACCGTGAGTTAAAAACTCGTGGTGTTATTGATGTTTTAAAACATGGGCTTAAAGATTTTGGGGTTAAGCTAAAGTTAGTATATTTTAAACCTCCAACCAATCTTAACCCTAATCAATTTACGCTTTACCAACAAAACATTCTCTCTATAACTGAAGAACTAAATTATATAGACAAGAAACGCATTGACTTAGTAATATTCTTAAACGGAATACCAATAATCACAATGGAGCTTAAAAACTCGTTTACAGGGCAGAGTTATAAAAATGCAATTACTCAATATAAAACAGATCGCAGTAATAAAGAGCAACTATTTAAGTTTAAAGAGAGAACTATTGTAAATTTTGCTGTTGATACAAATGAAGTATATATGACAACTAAGCTTAGTGGTCAGCAAACCTATTTTTTACCTTTTAACAAAGGAATAGGTGATGGAGCTGGTAATCCACAAGTTGAAGGCAAGTTAAACACCCATTATTTATGGGAAGAAGTACTGCAAAAAGACTCTATTTTAGAGATTTTACATAAGTTTGTTTACATAGATAAAAAAGAAAAGACCTTAAATAATGGTGATAAAATAATGACTGAAAAAGTTATTTTTCCGAGGTATCATCAGCTTAATGTGGTACGTAATATTATAAAGCATGTTAAAGAGTATGGTTCAGGACAAAAATATTTAATACAACATTCAGCTGGCTCTGGTAAAACTAACTCTATAACATGGCTAAGTCATCGTTTAGCCTCTTTACATAATGATAATAATGACATTATTTTTAATGGAGTTATTGTAGTAACCGATAGAAGGGTGTTAGATAAACAATTACAAGATTCAATCTATCAGCTAGAACATAAATTAGGTGTAGTTGCTAAAATAGATAAAGACTCTAATCAGCTTGTTACAGAGCTTGAAAAAGGCACAAAAATTATTATCAGTACCATTCAAAAATTCCCTCATATTCTTAAAAAATTAGAAGGAACTAAAGGTAAAAAGTATGCAATTGTAATTGATGAAGCTCATTCATCAACATCTGGTAAAAACATTATTGCTTTAAAAGAATCTTTAACGCTTGAGCAAGCTACTAAGTTAGCTAGTAAAGAAGAACAAGAGCATAAAGATAAAGAGGATTTAATTAATGAGCAACTAGAGAGATTTGTAGATAATTCGCATGTGAGTTTCTTTGGCTTTACGGCAACCCCTAAAAGTACTACTTTAAGGTTATTTGGTAACCGAAGAGAAGATGGTAAATATTATCCGTTTCATAGCTATAGTATGAAACAAGCTATTGAAGAGGGCTTTATACTTGATGTGTTACAAAACTACATGACCTATAGTATGTACTATAATGTTATAAAGAAAATAGATACTGACCCCGCTTTTGATAAAGCTAAAGCTACTAGGTCTATTGTTCGATATGTAAGTTTACACCCCCATAATATATCTCAAAAAACTGAAATCATGATAGAGCATTTTCGCAATTCAATTATGCCTAAAATCGGTGGTCAGGCAAAAGCAATGTTAGTAACATCTTCAAGACTTCATGCGGTGAGATATAAATTAGCATTTGACGATTACCTAAAAAGAAAAAAATATACTGATGTAAAAACTTTGGCTGCATTTTCGGGTACAGTTAAAGATGATGAAATAGACTATACTGAATCAAACATGAATAATGGTATAGCAGATAGTAAGCTACCAGAGCATTTTGATGAAAAGGATATTAAAATTTTAATAGTTGCCAATAAATATCAAACTGGATTCGACCAACCCAAGTTACATACCATGTATGTAGATAAAAAGTTGGCTGGTGTAAAGGCAGTGCAAACACTCTCTCGGTTAAACCGAACCTATGCTGGTAAAGAAGATACCTTTGTTTTAGACTTTGTTAATGAGCCAGAAGATATTAAACAATCTTTTTTGCCATTTTACAAGGTTTCAACATTAAATAATGACATAGATCCAAACGAAATCTATACTTTAGAGCATGAAATTTACAGTAAACAAGTAATTGATAAAAAAGATGTAGTTCTATTTACTGATTTTACATTCCAAGATAAACATACAGTAAAAGAAAAAGCAATTATGAATAACTGCGTTGATTATGCTATTGAGAGACTGAAAGATTTCAATAAAGAGCAAAAACTAGAGTTTCGTAACTTATTAAAACAATTTGTTAGCTTTTATAATTTAATTATTCAAATTGCACCTATAGTAGATGCAGATTTACATAGGCTAAGTATTTATGCTCGTTATGTAATAAAAAAGATAGATATCGAAAGCCCTGGTAATGTAGATATTACAGATAAAGTAGTTTTACAATATTATAAACTTAAAAAGAAAACAGAAGGTAAAATTAGCTTACAAAGTGATGATGACAATGGTTTAGAAATTCAAGTTGGTAATATTGGCATGGTTGCTGAGCCAGAGGCAGATTTGCTTAGTAATATCATTAAAAAGTTAAATGAACGGTATGGTACTGATTTTAGTAATTCAGCGAAGCTATCAATCGGTCAGATAAAAAGTAATCTATTATCTAATGAAGATTTAGAACTTAAGTCGAAAGTAAATACTTATGATTTATTTAAGCTAGCTTTTGAAAAGAGTTTTATGGATGGCGTTGTTGAAGAGTATGATAAAAATCAATCTTTTTATGGACGGGTATTAAAAGATAAAGAATTTAGAGGAACCTTAATGGATTTATTAATGTTTGAAGTTTATGATGCCTTTAAGAAAAAACATAGTGCCTAATTAAAAGGAGAACACATGGGAGAACTGAGTTTATTTAAAATTAATAATACTAATGCCAAAAAACTAGTGCCTAAATTTGTAGCTCTTGAAAAATCACTACAACATTTTATTGAAGATAATATGAGTGAATTTTTTGCTATTGAGTTTTTAGCATCTGAATACACTACAGGAAAAGTACACGGTGGTAGAATTGATTCTTTAGGTATTGATGAAAATAATGCCCCCGTTATATTGGAGTATAAAAGGACTAGTAATGAAAATGTTATTAATCAGGGTTTGTTTTATTTAGACTGGTTGCTTGACCATAAAGCAGAGTTTGAGTTATTAGTGCAAAGAAAAATAGGAAAAGAAGTATCTGAGAAAATAGACTGGAGCGGTGCAAGATTACTGTGTATTGCTGGAGATTTTAATAAGTATGATACATATGCAGTAAAGCAAATTAATAGAAATATTGAGTTAATTCGATACCGCAAGTATGAGGACTTAATACTCTTTGAATTAGTTAATGCAACACAGGCTAATAATAAAATTAGCTCTAGTAAAAAAAGTACATCACATAAAGTAAAATATAAAGATAAAACATTTGCAGAGCAGATGGAATGTTTAAATAATTCAATGAGTGATAGACTTGATTGTATTCGTGAGTTTATCCTTAACTTAGGTGATGATGTACAGGAAAAAGAGACTAAACTATATTTGGCATTTAAAAAGATTAAGAACTTTGCATGTGTAACACTATCACCAGGAGAGAACTTAATTTACTTGTATTTAAAACTAAATCCAGATGATTATTTAACTGATTTAAATAATTATAATGAATTACTACGTGATGTAAGACATATTGGACATTGGAGTACAGGTGATTTTGAAGTAAAACTTAAAAATAATGATGATTTTGAAATGTCAAAAAAGTACATTGAGAAGAGTTATGAGGTAAATTAAATTGACAGTCGAATATTGAATTTGCTCTCTACAAAGTAGATGGCTAGCCCAATGACTTAAAGATATAATATTAAACGAAAATTTGTCATAGCACATTCGAAAATACAAGATCTCATATTATTTTTAAAATAACTTTATTTCCGCGCCAGCACACCACAAAATAAGAGATCGCCTTACGGCGATCTCATTTATTTTACAGAATAATTATTATAATTTAGTACCATGATTAGCAACAAAATCTCTATATGTAGCATTAAGCTTTTTAGTAACACTACCAGGAGTTCCGTCGCCAATAACTCTTCCATCAATTTCAACTACAGGAATTACTTCTGCACCACTACCAGTTAAGAAACACTCATCAGCTACAAATAGGTCATAACGAGTAAGTACATCTTCTTTAACCTCATAACCTTGTTCACGAGCTAATTTTATAATTGTATCGCGAGTAATACCTGCTAAAATTCCTAAGTATTTTGGTGGGGTGATGATTACGTTATTTTTAAGGATAAATACGTTATCTGCAGTAGCCTCTGTTACATATCCTACAGAGTTAAGCATAATACCTTCGCCAGCACCGGCTAAGTTAGCTTCAATTTTACCCATAATATTATTTAAGTAGTTTAAACTCTTAACACTTGCATTAAACATGTTAACGCCATTTCTTTGAGTTGCAACTGTTACAACTTTTAAGCCCTTTTCGTATTTCTCGGCTGGATATAAAGCAATTTCATCACAAATGATAATAATGCTAGGCTTTTCACTTTTTCTTGGGTCTATTCCTAGGTTTCCTACACCACGTGTAATAACTGTTCTTATGTAAGCGTTTTGGTAACCACTTTTACGAGCAGTTTCTACGTGAATTTTAATCATTTCTTCACGATCCATACCAATGTCTAACAGAATTGCTTTGGCTGAATCATATAGTCTATCAATATGTTCCTCTAGTTTAAAAATTCTACCGTTATAGATTCTGATACCCTCAAAAATACCATCGCCATATAAAAGACCGTGATCATAAACTGATACTTTAGCCTCGTCTTTATTATAGAATTTACCATCAAGATAAATCACAGTTTGTGGCATAATAATAACCTCCTATATTTGTATATTTTACCGACTCTTTAATTCTATCATATAATTTTAGTTTTCAAAAGATACAGAAGTACTAGTTTTATATTGTACTAGCATTAGATTTTGCAATTGTATTAGCACAACTTGGAGTGAAACTTAGGTTTATTATTGCGCATAAAAAATAAAAGTGTTACTTTAATAAGGGGTGAGTTTATGTTTAAATTTGTGGCAACAGCACTACCAGATTTACCTGTAGCTGAAGATAGAATTTTAAAAACCACAGGCAATGAAGCTGAGTTACATATCATACCGTTGCCTTTTGAGAGCCTGCAAGATAAAACTAAAGAAAACTGGTTTAATACCTTAATTGAAGCCGATGCTATTTTAGTGCGCTCTGGTATTATAGACAAATACTTAATAGATCAATTAAAAAACTGCAAGGTAATTAGTTTGCATGGGGTTGGGGTAGATCAAGTTGATGTTAAATATTGTTATGAAAAAGGTATTAAAGTTACAAATGTGCCTGCTGGTAATGCTACTGCGGTAGCTGAGCTAACAATAGCGCTTATGTTAGACTCTTTAAGAAAAATTAGCTATGCAAATAAACAAATTAGCAGTAAAAATTGGGACTCAGCTAAATCTATTGGTAATGAGCTAGGTAACCAAAAGGTAGGCCTAATTGGTTTTGGAAACATTGGTTATAAAGTAGCACAGCTATGCAGGTGTTTTGGTTGTGAGATTAAGTATTTTGATAAATCAGCAAACAACACAGAGTTTGAGTTTTGCGATTTAAACAGCTTATTAGAATGGTCTAATATTATCTCTATCCATGTACCTTTAAACAACAATACCAGATCACTTATAGGTTATAAGGAACTGATAAAACTTGGTAACAATGGCATACTAATTAATGTAGCTAGAGGAGCTATAGTTAATGAGGAAGATCTAAAACGAATTTTAAGAGAAAATAAACTAAAATGGTTATGCTGTGATGTTTTTTGGGAAGAACCGCCTAACTTTAATAATGAAATATTTAATTATAATAATGTGACGTTTACACCCCATATAGGTGGCTCAACTTATGAATGTTTAGAAAACATAGCGTTAAGAGCAACTAAAGATATGTTAAGAGTTTGTAAAGAACAAGAGCCAGTTCATTTAGTTAAGGTATAATTATCCTAACTATTGAAAGGAGAAAATCATGAAAAATAAAATTTTAATTTGTGATGACGAACCTTCTATAAGACAATTGTTAAAATACAACCTTGTAAAAAGCAATTATGCAGTTTCGGAAGCTGTTAGTGCTGAAGAGGCTTTATTAAAGATAGATAAAGAGCATTTTGATTTACTAATCTTAGATATTATGTTGCCAGATATGGATGGACTAGAGCTATGTGGTATTATCCAGCAAAAATATGCTACCCCAATTATTTTTTTAAGTGCTAAAGACTCAGAAGTGGATAAAATAGTAGGTTTAGAATTGGGTGGAGATGATTATTTAAGTAAGCCATTTAGTGTAAGAGAGTTATTGGCAAGAGTAAAAGCTGTACTTAGAAGAGTTGAAACAAAACCCAAAAGTCGCATGAGACACTATAACTCTTTAGTAATAGGCCAGGTAGTAATTGATATAGATGGTAGAAGAGTATTAAAAAACAATAAAGAAATTACACTTACATCTTTAGAGTACGAGCTACTAGTTTTTTTGGCTAAAAATAAGGGCAAAGCATTACATCGTCATGAAATTATGGATAACGTGTGGGGTACTACTTTTGTAGGAGATACCCGTATTATTGATGTTCACGTAAGTCATTTAAGAGATAAATTAAACCTTGAAAAAGATATGGATGGTTATATTGAAACTGTACGAGGTATAGGATACAGATTAAGGTAATTGAGTATGGATAGATATTCTTTAAGAAAACAAGTTATTATTGTAACAACTGTAATTATAATAGCAATTGTTTTTTTGTATACCACTATTATCAGTAGTAACTTTAAAGACTATCATATTGAAAATCAAAAGTCTAAAATGAACAGCCAATGTAGGCTAATAGCTGATATTCTGCTTAGCAATAAAAATGATGTGGATTTAGAGACCTATACTGATGAAAAGATAAACTATTTATCATCAGTGACAAATGCCCGAATAACATTGGTAGATCACACTGGTTTAGTTATAGCCGATTCCGAGGTGCCTAATGTTAGGGCTTTAGATAACCATATTACTCGTAAAGAAATCAACGATGCAATATTAAAAGGTACTGGTGAGGCTTTAAGACATAGTAATACCTTAAAAACAGATATGTTATATTATGCATTTAAAGTAGCAACTCAAAATAATAAGATTTATTTTATAAGATTAGCAGTACCCTTAAGTGAAATAGACCAGCTATTAAATCAACAGATGATTAGTATTGTTTTAGTAACTTTAGTAGGGGTAATATTGCTTATTCTTTTAAACTCTATTTTGATTAAGCGATTAGTTAATCCTTTAGAATCTGTTAATGATGCCTTTAGTTTACTTGCAAAAGGAAAAACTGGTTTAGTACTTAATATAAAGCCCTCTAATATTGAGACAAAACAGCTAATCAAAGCCTTTAATAATATGTCGCTACAAATTAAAGAGAATATTGATAACATAGAAAACAGAGAGATGGAACTTACTACTTTAATTACATCTATGGCTAATGGATTATTATATATAAATGAAAAAGGCTACACTAAAATTATTAATCCTGCAGCACGTAAATTATTATCTTATACTGGTACATCAAATGCCGAATATGTAACAGTAATAAGAAATACTAAACTTATAAATATTGTTGAACAAGCTCTTGCAGATAAACAAGCTAGCCATAATGAAATAATGTTGCAGTTAAAAACAGGTAGTCATATAATTCAGCTTATGACTGTTCCATTATACACTCATAACAATACAGATTTTAGAGGAATAATGTTACTAATGCATGATATTACAGCAATAAGACACATTGAGCAAACTAGAAAAGATTTAATTGCTAATGTATCACATGATTTAAGAACACCAATAACCTCAATTGCTGGTTTTGTTGAAACAATTTTGCATATGGATGAAGACGATGAAAATATAAAAGAGTTTTTATCAATAATATATAAAGAAACAGAGCGGCTTAAAAAGCTAATTGATGACTTGTTAGAATTAGCTAAGCTAGAGGCAGGTCAGCTAAATATAACACTTAGTGAGGTAAGTATAGAACAAGTTATTACTAATGTTTTAACTAGATATAGTTCTAGAGCAAAACAAAAGAATATTATAATTGATAATAAAGTTAAAAACACTAGCTCTATTAAAGCTGATTTTTTTAGAGTAGAGCAAATACTCGATAACGTTATAAGCAATGCTTTAAAATATACCCCTAATAATGGAGTAATAACTATCTCTACTAGCTATGATAAAGACTATTTAAGTTTAAAAGTACTTGATTCTGGTTATGGCATTGATAGCAGTAAGTTAAATAGAATAACAGAGCAATTTTACCGAACAGACCGGGGTAGAACACGAGACAGTGGTGGACATGGTTTGGGCTTGGCCATTGTTAAAAACCTGATTGAAGCTCAAAATGGCGAGTTAATTATTAATAGTGAATTAGGCCACGGAACGGAAGTTATCTTAAAGTTTATGTTGTTATAGTAAATAAGTATCTTTACAATGTCTTAACTTTTAATTAACACTATCTACATCAAAGTAGATAGTGTTTTTGTTACTTTAAAGCTGTACTTAAAAAGTATCTAGGAGGAATCACATTGAAAAGAATTTTTAACTTGGTTTTAATAATTGTAAGTATTTTAGTAATTTTTGCTGGTTGCACAAATAATGCAGCAACACCGGCTAATGAAAATCCACCTAATAATAATGAGTTAAGCGGAACATTAACTACCGCTGGGTCAACGTCTGTTCAGCCATTTTCGGACTTATTAAAAGAGGCATTTGAAAAACACCATGCTAATGTCACTGTTAATGTACAGGGTGGCGGTTCATCTGCTGGAGGTACAGCTGCTATAAGTGGTGCTGCAGGCATTGGTGCTTTGTCTCGTGAGCTAAAGAGTAAAGAGCTGAACAGTGGCCTTAAGCCTATTGTTATTGCTAAAGATGGCATAGCCATTGTTACCCATGAGTCTAACAGTGTAAACGATTTAACAATAGCACAAATAGCTAGTATTTTTACTGGTGAAGTGAAAAGCTGGAAAGATCTTGGCGGAGCAGATAAGCCCATTAATGCAATTAATCGTGAAGCCAGCTCTGGAACAAGAGGGGCTTTTAAGGACATTGTATTAGGTAAAGAAAATGATTTTGAATCTACCTTAGTAACCCAAGGCTCTACTGGCGCTGTTAAAGCTGCTGTTAAAGCCGACCCCAATGCCATTGGTTATATATCCTTAGCTTCCATAGATTCAACTGTTAAAGCAGTTAAGGTTAATGGGATAGAGGCAACTATAGAAAATATTGTAAGTGGTTCATATCCTGTATCGCGCCCCTTTAATTATGCTACAAATGGTACCCCCAAGGGTTTAGCTAAAGAGTTTATTGATTTTGCTTTATCTCAAGAGGGTCAATTTTTAGCTGAAACACTTGGCCTTATTCCGGTTAATAAAGTTACTGGAACGTTAACCATTGCTGGTTCTACATCAGTTCAGCCTTTGTCGGACTTACTAAAAGAAAAATTTGAAAAAATTCACCCCAATATTACTGTTAATGTACAGGGAGGTGGCTCGTCAGCTGGTGGTACAGCAGCCTTAAGTGGTGCAGCTGATATTGGTGCTTTATCACGTGAAATGAAAGGCAAAGAGCTAGAAGACGGATTAGTACCTGTAGTCATTGCAAAAGATGGAATTGCAATAGTGGTTCATAAAAATAATAGCATTAAACAATTAACTATAGAGCAAATCTCCGGGATATTTACAGGTGAAATAAAAAATTGGAATGAACTTGGTGGGGCAGATAAACCTATTAATGCAATTAATCGTGAAGCCAGCTCCGGAACAAGGGGGGCTTTTAAGGACATTGTATTAGGTAAAGAAAATGACTTTGATTCATCTTTAGTAACTCAAGGCTCTACGGGGGCTGTTAAAGCCGCTGTGCAAAATGATGAAAATGCTATTGGTTATATATCTTTAGGTTCTCTAGATAAAAATGTAAAGGCTGTTATAGTTGAAAATGCAGAGGCTACGGTTGCCAATATCTTAAAAGAGACTTACCCAGTAGCTCGTCCTTTTAACTATGCCACAAAAGGTAATGCCAAAGGCCTTGCTAAGTGGTTTATAGAGTTTACATTGAGTGATAAGGGGCAAGAATTGTGTGAAAAAGCCAAAGTAATTGCAGTTAAATAATAATTATCTTAAATTTAATTACCTTATAAATGGCAGTTAAAGTAATTACTTTAACTGCCTAACACTAATTAACGAAATGCTAATTATAAAGACCATATTAAATAAAAGATTTTACTATAGGGGAGTTTCCTCATGAATAAGAAAGAAAAGTTTATAAAAATAATATTATTGGCATGTGCCTCTTTGTCGGCAATTGCCGTAGTAGCTATAACCGTTTCTATTGTCGCAGCAGGGTGGAGAATATTTACAGAGTATGGTGTAGTAAAGTTCTTGTTTGGAACCCAGTGGTCACCAGATTCAGATATTATAAAGCTGGGTATCTTAAAAATGATTGTGGGTACGGGGGCAGTAACAATATGCGCCTTAATAATTGGAGGACCAATTGCCGTATTAAGTGCAATTTATCTGGCTGAGATTAGCCCTAAGAGGTTAGCTACTATTTTTCAGTGCTTTGTTGATCTTTTAGCAGGTATTCCTTCTGTTATATATGGCTTTTGGGGACTGGTAGTATTAGTTCCTGCAATAAGAAAGTATTTAGGTAGTCAACAGGGATATAGCGTTTTGGCAGGAGGAATAGTTTTAGCAATAATGATACTTCCAACTGTTGTAAGAATATCTACTGATGCTTTAAGGGCAGTTCCTAAGGAATTTAGAGATGGATCATATGCTTTAGGTGCAGATAAATGGTATACCATTTTTAAGGTTGTGATGCCAGCAGCATCTCCTGGTATAATTACAGCTCTCATACTAGGCTTTGGAAGAGCTATTGGTGAAACAATGGCAGTTTTAATGGTTACAGGTAATGCCAAGGTTTTTCCAACCTCATTGTTAGAACCTGTTAGAACTATAACGGGAAATATAGCCCTTGAAATTGGTTACTCATGGGGTTTACACCGTCAGGCATTGTTTGCCTGTGGGGCAGTACTAATGATGATTATTATTTTTGTTAATATAGTGATTAACAAAATTATGAAAAAGGTAGCTGGTGTTTACTATGAATAAAATAAAAATATGGGATGTAATAACTTGGGTTTGTATTCTTTTAGTTATGGCGACACTCTTTTTAGTAATTGCACATGTATTAAAAAGTGGATTAGAATACGTTAACTATAAATTTATAAGTGAAAAAGCAATAGATGCGGGCAGAAGTGGTGGCATAAGCAATGTTATTATGGCAACTGTTTATTTAACATTAACATCTTTATTAATAGCAGTACCTATCAGTATTGCAGCGGCAATTTATCTACAGGAGTATGCTACTAAAGGACGTTTATTGAGACTTTTAGTAAGTGGTATTGAAACCCTTGCAGGGGTACCCTCTATAGTATTTGGTTTATTCGGTTTTAATGTGTTTGTTACCCTATTTGGATGGTCATGGAGCTTATTATCAGGCTCTGCTACCTTGGCATTAATGGCCTTACCAATATTAACACGTACCATTATGGAGTCTATAAGAGCAGTGCCAAATTCATACAGAGATGCAAGTTTAGCTTTAGGCGCTAGTAAGTGGACAACAATAGTTAAAGTAGTTGTTCCAGCTGCCTTATCTGGCATTATAACGGGTGTAATTTTAGCTATGGGAAGAATTATAGGAGAAACAGCAGCGGTGTTTTTAACGTTTGGTTCAACCCTAAATTCAGTATCGGCTATCTTTGACTCAGGAAGAACAATGCCAGTACATGTATATATCTTATCTTCTGAAAGTGTATCTATTGAAAATGCTTATGCTACGGCAACTGTTTTACTAATTATAATAGTAGCACTTAATGGTTTTGCTTATCTATTTCAAAGCTTAGCGAAAAGAAGAGGTTAATTATGAATAAAACACAAATTAAAATAAGAGATTTAAACTTTTACTATGGAGAGTTTCAAGCATTACAAAACATAAATGCAGATATTGAATCAAAAACTGTTACCGCTTTAATTGGCCCTTCGGGCTGTGGTAAATCAACATTTTTAAGATGTATAAACAGAATGAATGATACCAAAGAGAATAGTAGGGTACAGGGTTTAATAGAAGTAAATGGCATTGACATATACAAAGATTCTTTAGATGTAACTAAGCTGCGTAAACAAATTGGCATGGTATTTCAAAAACCAAATCCATTTCCTATGAGTATTTATGATAATGTAGCTTATGGACCTAGAGTGCATGGTATAAAAAGTAAAAGCAAGTTGAATGAATTTGTTCAATTAAGCCTACAGCAAGCCCATTTATGGGATGAAGTTAAAGATAGATTATATAAAAACGCAATTGGATTATCTGGTGGCCAGCAACAAAGGTTAGTGATAGCCCGTAGTTTAGCTGTTGAACCTCAAATACTATTAATGGATGAACCAACTTCTGCACTAGACCCAATTGCAACAGCAAAATTAGAAGATTTAATTCAAAAATTAGCAAAGAATTACACTGTTATTATAGTTACCCATAATATGCAGCAGGCTGCTAGAGTATCTTCTAAAACTGCATTTTTCCTTAATGGTTATATGGTTGAAATGAACAATACCAGTAAAATATTTACTTCACCCCAAGATCAACGAACTGAAGACTATATTACAGGTAGATTTGGTTAGAAAGGTGGTTATAAAATGACAAGAGATGTTTTTCACGAAAAACTTAAGCAGTTATTTCTAAGGCTTTTAAAAATGGGAACATTAGTAGAGGAAACTATTCAGCAATCTGTTAATGCTTTAGCTAGTTTAGATATAGATTTAGCCCAAAAAATAATAGCCAATGATGATAATATAGATAATTTAGAAACACAGTTAGAGCAAGAATGTTTAACACTACTGGCAACCCAACAACCATTAGCAAAAGATTTAAGGTTAATTGGAGCCACACTAAAAGTCATTACCGACTTAGAGAGAATAGCTGATCATGCTGTAGATATTAGTAGGGTAACTATTAATTTAAAAGGGCAAAAATTAGTAAAGCCACTTATTGACATTCCGCGTATGGCTGGTATGGCTATAGAAATGTTACATGATTCACTAACTGCTTTAATTGAGGAAGATGTAGATTTAGCCAAAAAAATTGGCAAAAAAGATGATTTTATAGATGATTTAAATAAACAAATTTTTAGAGAGTTATTGCTTTTAATGATGAGTAATCCTACAATTATAGAACAAGCAACTCAGCTTCAGCTCGTGTCACTTTATTTAGAAAGAATAGGGGATCATGCTACTAACATAGCAGAATGGGTATATTATATTAGTACCGGAGAAAAACCACCCTCAAAGTGGTAATATAGGATATAATTTAAAGAAAGCACTGAGCACTTGATGTTAATCTAAAAGACTATGCAGTGAATCTTAAAATAGAAAATAACACAAGTGCTCAGACAGGACAGCTATTATATATGTTATTTTTCATAAATGAAAAATAACTTTTTTTATGTAGTTAAGAAATTACGAAATTATTCAAATGTCTTCTTTAATGCACATCTAATATAACATCCTATTATTATTATGTCAATATAATAAATAAAAAATATTAAAACCTTATCTAACTATATATATTGACTTGAATACCTTTGAGTGTTAGCATGAGTGTTGATAATCTATAAATTAGTAAGTGGGATATATTAATCAATATTTTCATTATTATACTAGATGTTGAGATTACTATAAAAAGACATATCGCAAAACATTAAAAAGAAAATCAATTTTTTTGTAAAAAATGCTTTATAATATGTTTTAGATTGTTTAATAAGGGGTATATAATCATCGTATGAGTAATTAATGATAACAAAGACCGTATTGGTTATTTGTGCGCATTATATATAATCTACTTAAGGAGTGATATAATATGCCTTTTGAGCCATGGCTATTTTGGTTAGTTTTAGCAATTGTAATGCTTGTGGGTGAATTTATAACCGTTGGATTCTTTTTAATAACTATAGCAGCTGGCTCTATTTTAGCAATGTTAGTAGCGCTAGTAACTCCAATTATTTGGATTCAAGTAGCGGCTTTCTTATTATCTTCAGTGTTATTTTTCTTTACACTAAAACCATTTATGCAAGGGTTATTTCCTGTTCAAACAGAGGCCCATACAGCCGTAAATCGAGTAATTGGCAAAAATGCCTTAGTAATTATTGATATTGATAACATGCATAGCAAGGGTCAAGTTAAAGTAGACGGAGATATTTGGAGTGCTCGTAGCTTAAATGGCGAAGTTATTAATAAAAATGCTATTGTTGTTATTAGAAGAGTTGAAGGAGTAAAGGTTATTGTAGAGCTTTTACAATAACTTAATGTGTAGTGTAATTTTAGCGTCTACTTTTATATAAACATGGTAAACGTTGAATAACATATAATTAATCAAAAGGGGAGTTATACGTGTTAGGTTTTATAGCTGCAAATGGTCTTATAGGTTCAATTGTTGGTGTGATTTTTGTTTTAGTGATTTTAAGTATTTTAGGCGGAAGTATTAAAATAGTTCGCCAATCAGAAGAAGGCATAGTTGAAAGACTTGGTAAGTTTCATAAAAATATGGGTAGTGGACTTAACTTTTTAGTTCCATTTATTGATAGAATGAGAGCTAGGTTAGATATGCGTGAGAAGGTTATTGACTTTCCACCCCAGCCTGTAATTACCAAAGATAATGTAACAATGCAAATTGATACAGTTGTATATTTTCAAATTACAGATTCAGTAAAGTATATTTATGAAATTTCTAACCCAATTTCTGCTATTGAGAATTTAACTGCTACAACATTACGTAATATTATTGGTGAACTTGACTTAGATGAAACACTAACATCTCGTGACATTGTTAATACAAAGTTACGTGCAATCTTAGATGAAGCTACCGATAAATGGGGTATTAAAGTTAATAGAGTTGAACTTAAAAACATTATGCCTCCTCGTGATATTCAAGAAGCTATGGAAAAACAGATGCGTGCTGAACGTGAACGTCGTGAAACTATTTTACGTGCTGAAGGTGAACGCGAGTCTTCTATTCAAAGAGCTGAAGGTCAAAAACGAGCTGCTATCTTAAAAGCAGAAGGTCAAAGAGAGCAACAAATATTACATGCTCAAGCCGAAAGAGAAAAGCGTATTCTTGAGGCATCTGGTCAAGCTGAAGCTATTATAAAGGTTAAAGAAGCGCAAGCAAAAGCTATTAAATTAATTAATGAAGCTAATCCTAGCAAAGAGTACCTAGCTTTAGAATCATTTAAGTCTATGGTTGCATTAGGTGAAGGTAAAGCAACAAAAATATTTATGCCTAGTGAACTAGCAAGTGTTTACAGCTATGTAGCTGGGTTGGGTGAAGTCTTAAAAAAAGATAACTCAAAGGCAAGCGTAGTTGAACAGTTAGTTGAAAATTTAGAAGAGAAATAAACAAATCTATAAAGAGGAGCCAAAAATTTGGTTCCTCTTTTTTAATAAACATTACTAAAAACAATAATATAACACATACTCCTAAATAAAACAAAAAAGAATATGTGTTATATTATTGTTTATTTTCTCTTTTTGACTTAAAATTAAAAAGGAAGGTAATTACTCGGTGATTTTATGGATAACATATTTTTAAAAGGCATAGAACTAAAGAAAGAAATAATACGTGATTATAGTACATATCCATTTAGCTTATCTGCAGTTAAGAATTTAAATTATTTAAATACTAATAATTCAGTGACATTTATTATAGGCGATAATGGATCAGGAAAGTCTACTTTATTAGAGGCTATTGCTATAGTGTGTGGTTTTAATGCTGAAGGAGGATCTAAAAATTTTAGATTTTCTACCTTTAGTAGTCATTCGAATCTACATAAATATTTGCGCTTAGTAAAGAGTACCAATTTTGCTAAGGATGGGTATTTTTTTAGAGCGGAGAGCTTTTACAATTTGGCTACAGAAATAGAGCGAGTAGATACTGATTTATTAGCTGCATATGGAGGTAAATCATTACACTCACAGTCTCATGGAGAGAGTTTCTTGGCATTAATGCATAATAGATTATTCGGTAATGGTATATATATATTTGATGAGCCGGAATCTGCCTTATCTCCAACAGGCCAAATGGCTTTACTGCGTATTATTCACAAGTTAGTTAAAAAGAACTCCCAACTCATTATAGCAACTCATTCACCAATTATTATGGCTTACCCCAATGCAACCTTATATGAAATTGACGAAGAAGGAATTTATGAAAAAAGCTACCAGGATACCGAACACTATAATATAACTAGGTATTTTTTAAATAACCCAAAAAGAATGCTTAAAGAGTTAGAAATCACTAATTAATAAGATAGGGGAGATACAATGAGAATTGATAGCAATAACCCCAATATAATATTAGAGTTTAAACAAGCTAATTCTCATAAAACCAGTGTAGTAAATAAACCACTTCAACAAATGGATTATGATAACAATATAAAAAGTTTTGATAGCCATAATAAAAACAGTTTTTACACTTATTATAGTAATTATGGTTATGAACTTAATGAAGCATTTTTTAATGATGCAAGTCTAAGTATAGCAAATTTTACAGAAAGATATTTTTTAATTAAAGATAGACTCTTAAACAGTACTAGCTCAAACAAAGATACTCAATTATCAGCCCTAGAAAAGGCTTATGATAACTCAATCTCAAATAAGGCCACGGCTTTAGCTAATCACCTAAAAACAATTGGTTTTTCGCATTCCAACAGAGTTTATAACGAATACAAAAAACTGCACAATAAAGTAGACTCAAGAACTATAGCTAATTTTCATAGCAGAATAATTAACATGTTTAAAAGTGCAAAATTACATAAACTAGAATATAAAGACTTAACAAATCTACCAGAGAGTAGAGACTCTATTAAATATGCAGATCTTTCAAAGATTAGTAACATAGTAAAAGACATTAACAATTATATAAGCAAACGTCATTACGGACTTAAGAATGAAACCCTTCTTAAAAACTCACTTATTAAAAAAATTAACGACTACGATTTTGGTGATTACCTCAATAGTGTTTTTAGATATGTTATTGATAAGTAATAAAATCAATATAATCTTTCTCTTTCCTTTTTTATCATTTTACGAAGTAAATTCATTTTCTCTTTTACTTGTTTTAATCTTGAGCAATGAAACTCATTTACTGGCGAGTAAATTACATAAAATCATTAAATCAGGTGTACGAGCTTCAAATTTAGCGTTTATAGCTGTTTAAGCCTATTAATAATATAATTACAGTCGTTTTAATATTAAATGATTTTTGAGTGTAATTTTAAATGCATTTTTTTAAATGAAAAGCTGATAATTAGTCATATCTATTATATAAGGTAATTATCTAACAATAAGATATATACAGATAGATATTGTTATTTACTTCAATATTGACATAATACAAATGCTAAGTTTATTTAAGTTATATAATCAGATATAAACTATTTGTACTAATATAATATTAATTATGTAATTTATAGTGCTTTAATTGCTATATTATATTATCATTACCAATATTAATCTCTAAATGATTATAAATTCACTGATTTTATTGCTTTTTAGGCTGTTTTGAGGTATAATTTACTTCGTAAAATATTTATTTTACGAAGTAAGGGGGTTTTACTGTGAAAATAAGTGACTTAAGCGATGAATATATAGCCTACCTGGAGTCAGTACTTAATTATTCACCACTAACAATTAAAAACTACATCTCGGATTTAAGTATCTTTAATGATTATATGCACGATGAGCTAAATGTAAATTCCATTAAAGACATAACGGATATACATATTATTAAATTTGTTGGATTTACTAAAAAAATACTAAATAATTCTCCATATGCAACTGCTAGAAAATTAAGGTGTTTAAAGGCATATTTTAGGTATGCACTAGAGAGACATTATTTGGATAAATCACCAGCTGAGCGCATAAGAGAACCAAAAATCGAAAAGCGTTTGCCTATCTATTTAACTCTCGAAGAGTCTCAAATATTGTTAAGGGTTATTGGTGGTAAATTTAAAGAACGAGACTATGCCATGACTATGATTTTTATTTTTTGTGGTTTACGTGTTAGTGAGCTTGCAAATATTAATTTGGAGAATATAAATCTTCATGATGGCTTTATAAACGTTATAGGTAAAGGTAATAAAGAGCGTTTAGTTCCTATAAATGAGTTAGTAATAGCTGCTATTAAGCAGTACCTTACAGTACGACCAGCAGTATCAACTACTGCCCTATTTCTATCAGTAAGAAAAACTCGAATCTCCGTAAGGGCGATTCAATTAATTATAAAAAAATATGCCGAATTAAGTGGTGTGTCAAAAAAAATATCGCCTCATAAGTTAAGACATACCTGTGCTACTTTATTATATAATGAAGGTTCTTTACTAGAGCTTAAAGAGTTTTTAGGACATAATTCTGTTGTCACTACACAGATATATGCTCATACTAATGCAGATCAAATTAAAAAACTAGCAGCCAGTAATCCTCTTATTGATAAATTGAGAAAATAAGTATTGAATACTCTTTATATCATATCAAATAAACAACCTATATTTGATTTGTGTCCGTTAAATATTTATAAAATAGTAATATAAGGAAATACAACTTGTTATATACATGGTAATTAAGTAAATAACATATAGCATGATTGCCAAAATATTGCTGTAATTATATGTTATAAAGCAGCAATATCAATTTATATTAATAAATAATCACTTATAAGTTTTTATAAGTGATTATTTCTATATTTACTATATTTATGGCTATAATAAATATTTCCTATTTAAAAAAGATAGAAGTTAATTTTTAGCTTCGGCTGATCTGGCACATTCAACAAGATACTGCTCTAAATTATACATATACTCTGAACAAGAATGTTTGTTGTTTTTAATACGTATATTAGGACAGCCTCCCATACATATTGGCAAGAGCTTGCACTTACTACAAGTTGGGTCGTCTGGTGCTATATAAGTTAAGTATTTGTTAAATAATACTTTATTATATTTTTCTGTCGTTTTTTTACCATTAATATGTCCTACAGCATATTCCTTAATGCCTATATCATTCCAACATTTATATAACAAACCATCCGGTGCTATCACAAAAGAACTAATGCAATCTGCTCCACAGGAGTTAGCATAAAGCCTTGGATATCTGTGAGTAATATTTTCATTAAACCCTCGTTTTATTAGTTTCATTTCATTAACAAAATTGAGCTTTGAAGATCCTTTTCTAGTAAAACACTTACTATGTTCGTAACAGTCATTTATGGTATCTACAAATCCTAAGTAAACCCCTACTCTTCCTTTAAGATTATGTTGCTCTAAAATATCTAATAGTTCATCTGTTTTATGGGCATTCTCTTTATCTGTATTAATTCTAATAGTTATAGCTAATATATCAGCACAATCTTTAACATTATTAATGATAGTGTTAAAGGTTTCTGATCCATCAGCAAGTGGTCTACGAGAATTATGAATGTCTTCAGTTCCATCTAGCGTAACCTGGGCAGAGCTAACATTAAGCTCTTTAAGCTTAATGGCTGTTGTTTTGGTGAGATTATATCCATTTGTTATAATAACTGACGAATAGCGTACATTATTATCCTTACATAGGCTTTTAATTTTAGTACTTAATGTCTCTATAACATCTAATGCTAATAACGGCTCTCCCCCGTACCATGTTACAGATAAGTAGTTTAAACTATTTGCTTGATTCTTAATAAAGTTATAGACTTGATCTTGCGTTTCTTTAGTCATAAAAGTATTGTGTAAGCTATTTTTTTCATAACAGTATATACACCTAAAGTTACAATCTAAAGTAGGAGCTATAGTTAATCCCAAACCATTTGTGTTAAATCTGGCAGATAAAAGCTTTAACTTTATTAAATCAAGTTCATCTATATCTTTAGCTATTACAAAACCGCCTTTTTTTAAGTTTTCTTGTAGTTCTAAATCTGTTATATTTGCTAAGTTACTATTATCTTTAAGGAATTGTAAATTATC
The DNA here is from genome assembly GCF_014931565.1 of Clostridium sp. 'deep sea'. Lineage (NCBI taxonomy): Bacteria > Bacillati > Bacillota > Clostridia > Eubacteriales > Clostridiaceae > Clostridium > Clostridium sp. 'deep sea'. The sequence goes on along the minus strand of NZ_CP063353.1, from coordinate 553,901 downwards.
ATTTTCTATAAATGCTAATGCATTAGTTCTCGAATTATATATAAGGGTTTCACTACTGTTTTCAGATAGAGTGTAAAAAAAATTATACTTAGATAACTTCATAATATCCTCCTTTAACTAATTCTACTTAACTGTTAAAGGGTCCATTACAAAAATGGACCCTTTAGTGTGAGATTAACTAGTTTCACTTACATAGCCTTTAGTAAAGGTCTACATACTTTAGGAACACACAAAAAGGCTTTGTCATCACAGTATAAATACTCACAATACCTTGTACACTCTGTATCAGCGTTTTCACTTGCATTAAAGATAAATCTCATTTTAACACCCCCTTTGAGTTTGTTTCTCTTAAAATTAATTTTAAGACTTGAATCACTTTTTTAGTGACTCAAAAATGCTATTTCCAATATCATTCTTTATAAATATTTTTTTTGGTTATATAATATTTAATATTAAAAAACAACTACAGAGCCAAGTGTAGTTGTTTTTATATAGTAAAACTTAATAATGTAACTTATGACTTGGTGGCTGCTGCTTCATTAATTTCGGATTCTCTTTTTTTAATAATATATTTGGCAGTATCTTTTAAATATTCTTCGAGACTATACTTATATTCACTACATTTTTTGTCATTTTTGCTTATTTTATGGTAAGGGCAACCTCCCATACAAATAGGCAGTAACTTACACTCAGAACAGACTTCGTCATCAACAGGCATATGTAACATATATTTGTTATATAAAGCTAAGTTAAATTCTTCATCAGTGTCTAAAATACTATCTACAACAGCATCTCTATCTCCTATTTCGTTATAACACTTATAAATATATCCTTTGGGACCCACTACAAAGGCCCCATCATTATCAGCTCCACAATAATTAGCATATAAACGTGGGTATTTATATTCAGAACTCTGAACAAATCCTTTTTCAACTAATTTTTTCTCAGCACTATAGTTTAACTTAGAAAATCCCTCACGAGATAAACATTTATCGTCTGCATAACACTCATTAATGCTATCTACAAAACCTAAATATACATGAACTCTCTTATGTAGATTATAGCTAATTAAGGTATCTAGTAATGCGTCTAATTTATCAATATTAGACTTATCTGTATTAACACGTACAGATATCTTCATAATATCAGCAGTATCATTAATATTTTGAATAATTGTATCAAATGTTTCTCTTCCATTAACCAAAGGTCTTCTTTTATTATGTATTTCTTCTGTGCCATCTAGCGTAATTTGTGCGTGTTCAACTTTAAGGTCTTTTAATTTTTGAGCTACTTCTTTAGTAAAACTATAGCCATTTGTTATAATACCGGCATTATAATGAACATTATTTTCTTCACACATTTTAATGATTTCTTTACTTAAGTATTCTATAGTATCTAATGCAAGTAACGGCTCTCCTCCATACCAAGTGATACCTAAATTAGATATTATTTCTATACGCTTTTTAATAAACTCTAACATAGCTTGAATAACTTCTTCTGTCATGTAAGAGCTATTTAAATTCTCTTTTTCATAACAATAGATACATTTAAAATTACATGCCAAAGTAGGTGCTATAGTTAAACCTAAACTATCATTATTGAATCTTGCTTTTAACATTTTAATTTTAATTAAATCAAGCTCATTTACATTTGAATCAAGTAGAAATCCACCATGTAACAGATTTTTTCTTAATTCTTTGTCTTCTACAACAATATTATCTGATTCACCACTTAAATACTTAAAATTATCATTCTCAATAAGTGCCAAGGCGTTAGTTCTAGAGTTATAAATAAGAGTTTCTTCAGTATTTTCATTTAATTTATAATGAAAATTGTATTTAGATAGTTTCATTTTTACCTCCACTTAATTTAATAGTGTTGTTTAACATATTTATTTAATAATAGTAAAATGGTTATTATTACTATTATTAGTATAAATATATCATACACTATGATCAAAATTATGTCGATATATGTGGTTATTTATCAATATTTAGTAATATTCATATTTCTTTAATAATTTGTTAAATGAAGTTCTCTATAAATAAAAAAAAAAAGCATTTATACTTTACTTATAAGTTTTTAGTTGCAAAAAAAAAACCTTGTTTACTTAAACAAGGTCGGTTTAAATATTGTCTGTAACTATTTTACTGAGTATTAGGTAACTCTAGTTAACAAATTCACAAAATCTTGCATATGGATCGCAACAGTATTGTCTCTCTTTTGCTTTTTTTGTGTTTACTAAAAATAACATAAAATACACCTCCTAATCACCATTTTGTCTATTTTTATTATACCAATTTATGGTATACAACTGTGTCGATTTTTGTATAATACTTATGATTTATATGGTCTGGATTTTTTTTATAGATAACCTCGATTTAGTGTTATAATGATAAAAAAGTTTTAAGGACGAACTATGAGTAAAAAACTAAGCAAAGATTTATTGATTAAAGTAAAAAGAGCCATTGGTGACTTCAATATGATAAAAGATGGTGATAAACTAGCTGTAGCAGTGTCGGGAGGAAAAGATAGCCTTACCTGTTTGTATGCTCTAAAAGAGTTACAAGCTATTTTGCCAATTAAGTATAATTTACATGCAATTATTATCGATTTAGGTTGGTCTACTAAACAGGCAGATTGGAGCAATATTATAGAGTTTTGCAAAACTAATAATATTGTGTTACACATTGAAAAAACAGATATTGCAAAAATTGTTTTTGATCATCGTCAAGAAAGTAATCCTTGCTCTTTATGTTCACGTATGAGAAATGGTGCTTTAATGAATGTTGCTAGTAGAGAAGGTTTTAATGTTATGGCACTTGGTCATCACCTTGATGATGCAGTTGAAACTCTTTTGATGAGCATGTTTTTTTCCGGCAAAATTGATTGTTTTTACCCATCTGCTTATTTAGATAGACAGAAAATTACAATGGTTCGACCACTTGTGTATATAAGAGAAAATGTAACTTTAACATTATCTAAGAACTTGAATTTACCAGTAACAAGCCAAAAATTTTGCCCTGCTGACGGTTTTACAAAACGTCAGTATATTAAAAATCTTTTATTACAACAAGCTGAATATGATTCACATATTCCTTTAAGAATTTTTGCTGCTTTAAAGTCTTTTTGGAATAAGAGATACTAATAAATTATTGGTATTGTTATTATCAAGGTCACTTAAGCTAGCTTACGTGACCTATTATTTAATAATAATCATTAAAGAAATCATTGGGCTAATGATAGTCTTTTTTCTTTAAGCTTGTTTAAATCTATAATTTCATCAGAAATATCAATTATCTCTAAATTATGAGTGATGATAATAATAATTTTATTATGCTTTATTTCTTGAAGATAGTTCTTTAATAGTAATATGCTAGTGCTATCTAAAGCTGATATAGGTTCATCTAACAATAATACACTAGCTTCTTTTATGAATGTTCTTATTAATGATAACTTTTGTTTTTCTCCACCTGAAATATTTTTTGAGCGTTCTTCTAATTCTAAATCTAAACCTTGTCCATGTTTGTTTATAAAACTATCTATACTTAGTATAGAACATATTTTAGTGATAAATTCGCTATCAACATTATCCAAACCAAAGGTAATATTGCTTAATATACTGCCCTTAAATAACATTGGCTCTTGCTCAGTTACTCCAAAGAAGTTTTTTCTAATTTCGTATAAGTCAAGATCTTTAATATTCTTATTGTTATAAGTAATATTTCCTTTATAGTCATCGATATAAAGACCTAGAATTAAACTAAATAAAGTACTTTTTCCTGTTCCATTATCACCAAGTATAGTGTACACTTTACCCTTTTCAAAAGTATAATTAAAATTACTTATTATTTCACTTTCATTATCATAATTAAAGCTCGCATTTTTAATTTCTATAGTATCTATATGTTCTAAAGACTCAACTCCATTATGCTCTTTTTGCTTATTAAGAAGCTCTAATAAACGATTATAAGACACCAAGGTATCTTGATAACTAACACCAAATCCTAAAAATGTCTGTACCGCCCCTAATATCTTAACAAAATAGCTATTAATCATAGTAAAGTCACCTATGGTTATTTTACTATTTATAACCTGGATACCACCTATTAAGAACACTATTACCTTACCTGTATTGCTACCAATTGATCCTAATCCTGAAAAAGCATACGTTAATTTATGGTGTCTTATTAAATTTTCATAGAATAAATGATAGCTTCTTTTTAATTTATTTCCCAGTATACTAAACCATGAATTTGTTTTAATCAGTTTAATATTAAACAACTGCTCATTCATGTCTGAAAAAAACTTATTACCAGATTCTTTCATAAGTTTATTGGTGCTATATAGCTTTTTTCTAAAGTAAATATAATTAACGATAAAAAACGGTATTACTGCTAATAAAACAAAGGTTATTTGTAGGCTTACCCTAAAAAGAATAATAACTGACCCTATAAAATAGAATACTTGAAAAACTGTATTTACACATTTTTCTAATGCAAATGAGGCTAAAATATTAGCATCAGAATTTATTCTCTGGTTTAAATATACTGAATCATAACCATTTAATTCTTTTAAAGGCAACTTTTTAATATGATCAATAACGTCATAGTTAATATCAAATGAAATATTAGCACCTAGCTTAATTAAAGTTATCCTTTTTATAAAGTTTAAAACAATATCAAAAAATAATAATAAACACATATATACAGAAAACCTTATTATAGTATTAACTGAGGTTAATTTATTTAGCAAGTCTATGTATTTACCACCTAACGTGGGTATTAGCATAGCTACAAAAAAGCTAAAAACATTAAGTGATACTAAAAATGCAAATTTCCATTTATGCTTTTTAATATACGGATAAATATACTTTATAATTTCTATATTAAACACCTTCTCTGTAATTTAATCTTTAGGCTAGTTAAAAATAAATATAAATTAATATATGCTTCCTAAGCAGAGATATTATAATCCATTATACCATTTACTGGACTCTACTATTGTCGATATATGTATATTTAACATGCTTGTTGTTCTTTTTGTCTACTTAGATAAAGTCTTGTGCGTACTGCTTTAAGTAGTTCTCAAGGTTATACTTATATTCTGAGCAGCTACTTTTTTTACTATTAATTTTAGTGTGTGGACACCCGCCCATACATATGGGAAGTAGATTACATTTACTGCACACAGGGTCTTCAGTAGGCATATTTAACATGTAGGCATTGTATAAAGAAATATTATATTTATTACTTGAATTATAAAAAACACTATCAACAGCTTTATTACGGATTCCAATATCATTTACACACTTATATAAAAGACCTGTTGGTCCAACTACATAATGAGCAATATGGTCAGCTCCACAATAATTATTTACTAGCTCAGGGTAAACTTTTTTAGTATTCATAAAGTTTTTGGCTCTAATTTTCTTGTTTGTTTCATAGTTAAGTTTAAAAAATTTATTTGAAGAAAGACATTTAGCTGGTGAATAACAGTTATTAGCATCGTCAACAAAACCTAAGTAAACTTGTATTTTACTCTGTAATTTGTTTTTAACTAATATATCTAATACCTCATCAAATTGCTCAATGTTCTTTTTATCTACATTTATTCTAATGGCGACTGTAAGTATGTCACATACATTCTTAATATTTTCTAGTATTTTCTCAAAGGTTGGTCCTCCATTTTTAAGTGGCCGACGAAGATTATGGGTATCTTTAGGACCATCAATTGTTATTTGAACCTTATTAATAGCAAAATTTTTTAGTTTTTGGGCAATTTCTGCTGTTAAACTATAGCCATTGGTAACTATACTAGCTGAATACTCTATATGTCGCTCTCTACAAATTTTAATTATTTTATTACTAAGATTTTCAATAATATCCATTGCTAGTAAAGGCTCTCCTCCATACCAGGATATTTTAAATTTCTCTAAACCTCTTAATCTATTCTGTATAAAATTCATTAATTGATTTTGGGTTTTTAAAGACATATAAGTGTTGATTTGATTATTTTTTTCATAGCAGTAAATACATTCGAAGTCACAGTCTAATGTAGGTGCTATAGTTAAGCTAAAACCTCTTTTATCAAAACGAGATTCTAATAGCTTTAACTTTAGTAAATCGAGTTCGTTTACACTATTTTCAACTACAAAGCCACCTAATAATAAATTATTAAGTAGTTCTTGATCCTCTATTATTACATTTTTATTTGCTTTATCTTTTATATAAGTAAAATTTTCTTCTTCAATTACGGCCAGTGAGTTAGTAGCAGTATTATAAATTAAAATATCTTGATTGGGCAATGGATAATAAAAATTAAACTTCGAAACTTTCATTTTAACCCCCATATTAATTCTATTCAATTTATGAGTTTACTTATATTTAGAAAAAATAACTCGTCCTATTTTTAACGAGTTATAGTACTTATATTAAGTAAATGTATTTTTATTTACACTACTAATTAATTAAACCATTCTGTTAGGCCAACGACATGGACAAAATGTTGGGCACCAAGGCTCATAATCTTTGTTAACTGGTTTAGGCTTAACAATAAATTTCATGTTTACACCTCCTTTACTATATTATAACTCTATATGCTATAAATTGTAAATTAATTTACTTATTTTTTTAGTATTTTAATTAAATTATTATCATTTATTTTGTATAACAATATGTTTATTTAATGATCAATAAAAGAGCCTTAAAATCATTTTTTTAAACATCTATGCTGTTAACAAGTTAAAAAAAATAATCCCAAACATACTGTTTCTAATTCTTAGAAAAAAGTAATGGGATTATTTTTAGAGTTACTTACATTATATGAAGGTTATAAAGTTATAAATGAATAAACCACTGATTTTAAGTTGATATATTAAAAAATACTCTTATAATTTTCACTAAATATATTAATTACAGGTTTTAAATTACTTATAACTTTAGTCTTAGTCCATTGCTGAAAAATAGAATAACACCATACATAGTATCCAGCTTGGATTATATCGCAGTTACTCAAATACTTAGCATTGTAAAATATATCACTCTTATTATCTAAAATGATTTTCTTAATATCAGGTAGGTACTTATTACCGATACGAGTAAGGCATTGTAGCTCTTTCTTAATGGATTTAATCTCTCTATAATTTATATCTTGAATAGTTATTTTAATTGATGGTACTAAACTACCATTTAAGCGAATAGGTTTAGCTAGTCTTAACTCTATAAACGGTTCTTCCATTCCTCCATTAGGTATAATAAACCCTTTATTATCTAACGTACGTATCATTTTTATAGTATACTTGTTTGTAAATAATTTAGAGATAACATTACTATTTTGCTGCAGATTATTATTCCAATATAATAATAGTTTATTATGATTTATACTTATTACATCGTTAGTTAATATATTGCAATTATCTGGATTATTTATAATAATTAAACTACCACCAGATTCATTTTTATTATTTAATGCATATATTCTTTGCCACAAGTTAAGTAATACTATGTGGCATAAAATTCCATGAATAGAAACATCAGTATTGCTTGCTAATTCATTAATAATATATTTTGATTCTTTTGAAACGGTCGTAGCTATATCTTTAAATAAATTATTTAAATTTGAAGTATTTTCGGGATTTAAAATAGGTATAGTTGAGTAAAATTTGTCATTAACATTCTTTATCCACTTAGTTATATTTAACTCCATAACATCAATGTTATTTAATTTATTGACATTTATGATTTTATTTATGATGCTTTTTCTATTTTTAATAGGTAATATATTTTTGTACTTATCATAAAATTCTTTTTTATTTTCTATATAAGTTATTACACTATTGGTCATAATTATTTAACTCCTAACCTAATCTTTAAAGATAAGAACTTCTGGTCGTATAGCTCCTGCTCTTATGTGAGTAGTACCATTAAGTGCAATATTGTTACCTTCAAACTTGCTTAATAAGTCAAATATTGTTCTCTTTATTAAACTATGACCAAAGCCATTAATCAAAATTAATCCTGTTGCTACATCTTCTGCGCCTGTTATGCTAGGTATAAAATTACTACCCACATAATTTCTTATTATTGATAAATCACTGCTAGACCCTATTATAGCAGTAACATTAGTTTCGGCTGCTTTTAAGATAGCCGATTTACTTATATAGCCTCTAGTTAATATTATTTTTCCATTATCTGATGGTAAAATATCGTCTGATGTTAATATTTTTTTATTAGTGACTTTTAGAACACCACACTTTTCTCCCCCAATACCATAATTACCAGTAATTCTAATTACCTTAGACCTTATTGTTACTGAATAATTTTCATCAATACATATAACTTCTCCTGATAAATAAGATTTTAAATATTTGCTTATTTGTGTATTTTTAATTTTAATTATATTATCATTTATGTCTGTTACAGTTCCAAACATATTAGTTGTTATACTGTTCAAACACATATTATTATTTTTATGTATAATACTAGCTATTATTTGTCCTGGGGAAACAGCCTGACCTACTTTTATTGAGATAGATTTCTCTGCGATTTTAGGCGATACCCCTAAAATTTGCTCAACATTATGTACTTCATACTTATCTGAATTAAATTTAGTTAATTTTCTTAAATATAATATTCCTAAATATTTTGATACCATACCTATAATACCATTGTCTGAACTCACAACAATTTGATCTTTAAACCATTGAGTATTAAATGCTAAAATTTCTCCTAACTTAACTAGGTCTCCTTTTTTTACAGTCAAAACGCTATTTATTTTTTCTGGTTTTATTGCTAGTTGTTTTGATATATTAATTTTTTTAACCATACCAGGATAGTAGTTCATTTCACCAATTATATCAGTACAATTAACCTTTTGACCTTTACTAACAAAAAGTGTCCCCATATAAGGAAGCTTCCGTTTTCGCTCAATATAATTAAAACTCATTGACTACCTCCGTATAACGTGCTTCTACCCTTGTAGACAACTCAGCTCTAGCTACTAACTACTATTTATTCTTTACTGGTATTAATAGTGTTGTTGTTGTAGTTCTGCCTATATCTATTGTAATAAGTATTTTCATATAATATAGTTCTATGGAGATATTATGTTTTACATAATATCAAGATAAAGGGTAAAAATATCCTTACCCTTTATCTTGATATTGTTTATAATTCATTCTTGAATCTTTACTTAGATAAAATATTCTGAATTGCCTTATACATTTTCATGTCAACTTGAGTATAAGTTTTTACTTCCTGTAAAGCTGTATACTTTATTTCGCTCTTGTCTACCCCAACCATAACACCATTGTTACCCTTAACTAAGGCATTTACAGCTTCATAGCCCAACCGTGTACCAAGATTTCTATCACTCACTGTAGGTGAGCCACCTCTTTGTACATGACCTAGCACTGTTATTCTTACCTCCATGCCTGTTTCTTTAATAATGTTTTCAGCAACATTATTTGCTTTGGCAGCACCTTCGGACACAATAATTATATGGCTTTTTTTACCTTTATTATAGCCACGTTTTATTCTATCACTTATCTCTGTAAAGCTACACTCGACTTCTGGTATAATTACCGATTCAGCACCTGCAGAAATAGCGGCTTCTATAGCTAGATAACCAGAGCTATTACCCATTACTTCTATAACAAAAATTCGCTCATGACTTAAGGCTGTGTCTCTCAGCTTATCAACAGCACTAATAATGGTGTTTAAACAAGTATCTACACCCAAACTAATTTCTGTTCCCCAAATATCGTTATCTATTGTTGCAGGTATGCCTACAGCTTTTATATTGTGGCGCTCTAAAGCAGCCGCGCCATGCATAGAGCCATCTCCACCTATAACTACCAAAGCATCAATGCCTTCATCTTTAAGGTTTTTAGCTGCTATTTCCTGACCCTGTGGGGTCTTAAACTCTTGGCTCCGAGCTGTAAATAATACTGTTCCACCTCGTTGAATTATGTTACCAACGTCCCTAGGCTTTAAGCCAACAAAGTCTTTTTCTATTGCACCTTTATAACCTCGTTTAATGCCAATAACCTCTATATTATAAAAGGCTGCAGTTCTTACTACTGCTCTTATTGCGGCATTCATACCTGGAGCATCTCCTCCACTTGTTAATACTGCAATCTTTTTAATGTGCTTCATAAACTTATCAACTCCTCAAACTTTATCTTGACAGAATTAAAGAAAATCTGCTATTATATATAAGTCGTTCGAAGGGGTGTGGCTCAATTGGTAGAGTAGTGGTCTCCAAAACCATTGGTTGCGGGTTCGAGTCCTGCCGCCCCTGCCAAAGCGATTAAATCTTGGTTTACAACCGAGGTTTTTTTTATTTTATAGGTTATTTTACTTAGCCCTTACCCCTAAAGTATAACCATTTATAAATAATTTAACTGCATTTAAGGCACTATCTTGAAGCCAATTAGCGGCATTATTAAATGAGCTTTGTAATTTGCATGGATAAGGTACAATGGAGAATAAACTTACATTTTTATAGCTTGATTTTATATTTCTGTACCCACCTGCTAAGACTATAGTTGGTATCATGTGTTTAGAAGCCAGCTCTACGATAGCCCCAGGCCCTTTCCCATAAAAAGATTGCTCATCAAATCTGCCTTCTCCTGTAATAACCAAATCAAAATTAGCTATCTTTTGCGGTACTTTACATAACTCTAAAACATAATCAGCACCAGACTTAATTTTTACATTGAGTAAAGTGCTTAATAATGCTGGTATACCACCAGCTGCCCCATCACCACTATTTTTTCCAAACTCTATACCTTGTTTTTTATAGTAATTAACAAATACTGTACTTAACAGTTCGCATTCATTTACTAATTGCTCACTGTAGGCCCCTTTTTGTGGTGCAAATACTTTTGCCGCACCATACTCACCACAAAGCTTATTATTAACATCACATAATAAGGTAAAATTTGCCCTCTGAGCATTAATACTTAGTTCACTAGTATTAATATGGTGTAAATGCAACATGTCTCTTGCAGTATGTAATTCTTGAGAATTACTGTTATAAAACTTCACTCCTAATGCTCTCATAATGCCTGTCCCAAGATCATGGGTTGCACTACCACCCAAACCAAGGTAAATATCTGTACAACCTTTTTGTAAGGCATATTTTATTAATAACCCAGTACCGTAAGTTGTTTTTTTTAATATATCAATCTTTTTATTAGTTAAATGAATACCAGATGCCTGTGCCATTTCAATATAAGCTTTGTTATTATCTATAATAATAGGTGCCTTGATTGTTTTATTAATTGGGTTTTGAGTATTTACATACTGAACTTGTTTTTTTAAGATATATGACCATGCTTCAAGGCTACCGGTTCCTCCATCAACCAATGGAACTTGGTGGATATTAAAGTTATAATCTTTTAAGGTGTTTTTTACAATATTATTGCCCTCTAAAGCCGATAAACAGCCCTTAAAGCTGTTCATCGAAATTAGAATATTTAATTTTTCTCCAGAACTACTCATTGTCTTCTATCCAGTTAACTGCATACTCTAAGATTAAATCTTTTTCTGTATCTAAAGCTGCTTTTTTATAAACATCTTCTGGAATTTCAACATTTGGTTTAATACCAATTTTATCTATATAAGTACCATTTGGAGTTAAATAGGTATGAGTAGTAACCCATAAAACAGCTCCATTTAGTGGATAACCTGTTTGAACAGAGGCTTTTCCATAACTATTTTTACCAATGGATATTCCACGATTATTATCCATTATAGTACCTGTTATAACTTCAGAAGCTGAAGCTGATCCTTTGTTAATTAAAACATAAACAGGCATATCATACTTTGCTTTTGCTTGGGTAAGATTAGTTTCTTTAACACCTTCGCGGTCAATTGTTTCGAAAACAACCTTGTTTTTATTTAAAAATAGGTCAGCGACCCCTATACAGGCATCTTTGTCTCCACCAGGATTACCTCTTAAGTCTAAAATTAAAGACTTGGCACCTTTAGCAATCATTTTATCTATAGCGTTTTCCAACTGCTCTACAGAGTGGCTATTAAAGATATATAGATTCACATGGGCTATATCTTTGTTTTCACCAACTAATTCATAAGCTACAACAGGAGGCTCAATTTTGGCTCTTGTTATAGTTACATCATATGGAGCACTTTTGTCTGCTGGAATTATGGTTAAGGTTACATCCTCACCAATAGGACCTCTAACTTCATTGCCAATTTTATCTAAACTCCACCCATCTACAGACTGACCATTTACTTTTGCGATTATGTCTCCAGTTTTTAAACCCGCTTTATCGGCGGGTGTTCCTTTATAAGGAGCAACAACAGAATATACTCCGTTTTCGGCATTTACTACTAAACCTATACCAGCATAGTCTCCTCTTCCTTGAGTTCTACTGCTTGCCTCATACTCTTCAGCTGTTTGGTATCTAGTTAAGCCATTATCTATTCCACTTAACATACCTTTTATAGCATTTACATTCATGTCTTCTTTGCTAACATCATCTCTTACATGTGTAGCTAATACATACTCATAGATATAGGCTAGTTTTCGTACATCGAGGCTTGTTTTATTAACAATATCTTCATTAATACCACCAATATATGCTCTTTTATTATACTGGTAGCCGGTAAAGAAACCCCCTACAAAAACTAAAGCAATAAGTAAAACAACTATTAGCGTATTTCTTTTAGAATACATTCTATCTTCAACCTTTATTCAAAAGTACCAAATTTAATTGGCTTGCCGTTTTCAACCATTTGGGTTCCACGGGCGAATACTTTTATTATATCAAACTTATCGTTCATTAATAAAATATCTGCATCACTACCAACCTTTAAAACACCTTTTTTGTCATTTAAATTTAAATTATTGGCAACATTAGTACTTACAAAGTGTAAAGCATCTGTTATATCAACATTATATTCAGTAATTAATGTTTTCCAAACAGTATGAACAGTTTTCATATCTGCTGCTTTCAGCCCAATTAAGTTACCTTTGTCATCGAATTTTGGTAAACTTCCATTGCCATCTGAGCTTAATGTTATGCCTTTAATATTTGCACCATTTTCAAGCAAGTAGTTTACATGTTGGGCAGCCTTTGCACCAGCTGTTATATCTATTTTTCCACCTAACTTAATTAGCTCTAATCCCTGTTCAACTAAATGCTGTGTTCTACCCATATGGGTTGGTAAAAACTGAGTAACAGGTATATCGGTTTCCTCTAACATTTTAAATATATAATCAATTCCTGCTTTTTCACTACCAACATGAAAGTGAACAATACCAGGCTTTCCTCCTAACATGCCACCAACTCTAGTTTCTGCTGCTAATTTTTTAATTTCATGATAACTAGGTTGTGATGAGCGATGATCGGATATAGCTATTTCACCAACACCAATTACTTTTTTAATTAGAATTAAATCTTCTTTCACACTATTTGTGATGGTAGTAGTAGGTACCTCATAAGATCCAGTATAAATAAATGTAGTTATTCCCTCTTCCTCTAAAGCTTGTGCTTTGGCTAATAACGAACTCATATGTCTTGTTATGCCATCTGTGCCTAAACATCCAACTACGGTAGTTACACCAGCTGTAGTAATTTTGCTTAGCATTAATTCTGGGGTACGGGTTTTAGGTCCGCCCTCACCGCCGCCACCAATCATATGCACATGTCCATCCATAAAACCTGGTACAGCTATTAATCCACTACCATCAATTATTTGTTTATTCTCAAAACAATCGATATTAATTTCATCACTAATTTGAGCAATTCTTTTATCACATACTAAGATATCTTTTACACCCAAATACTCAGGAGAATACACTTTTACTTTTTTTATTAGTTTTATCAATTTAATAACTCCTTCATCTTTCACCTATAAATTATATTTGCATTTTTCTATACTTTTTAACTGCTAATCTACTTAATATTGCATAATAAGACTGTGAAATTAACACAGTCTTATTTTAGGATTACAGCTATTTATGTGCAGACTTTAATATAAACAACAAAAGCTGTTGTTTATTATTTAGTTACGCCTAAATAGTTAGCAATATTGGCATTTTCACACTTAACACCTCTAATGCGAGTAGTTTTACTAGTCATAAGAGTTGTAACGCCTGGTCCATGGCCAGCTAACACACAATCACTATGTACAACTACCCCAATTGTTACTGCTCCGTTTAAATAACCACGTCCATGAGTTGTATCACAGTCTCTTAATAATACTATGTCACCAAAACGTAGTTTATTTAAGCCACAACTAACGTATGTCTCTGGATCTGCAGTCATTATATCATAGTCTCCACGATATGCATTAGATGAACCAATACCAGAACCCATTAAATAGGCTGGAACCTCAGTTGCAACAGGCACCTCTAAAACTCCATCCTCAGCCACTTTAACACCCATTTTATCAAATAAATCTGGATCAAGATTCATGACGTGAATGTCTTCAAAACCTTCAATCTCTAAACCAGTACCAAAGCTTTTCACAAGTATTTTGTCACCAATTGTCAACTTCTCTAGTGTTTCTTCTGGAAAATAAACTAAAACATGCTCTATACCACCATGTTTACCTGTAACATAACCTAAATCACCTTTGGCATCTCCAGAAACAACCTTGGCAACATTACCTACGCAAGATAAAACATTTAACCCACCATTAGCATTTTCATCTTTTAATTTCATTGAAACACCAGGTTCTACATGATCTGCCATAAATCCAGTACAGATATCACCTATTTTTTTATTATATGTTATACCACCTGTGCCTGGTAAAACCATAGTTTTGCCATTTCTTGTGTTTATACGATAGGGATTTCTACCTTTACCAGGATGTGAAATCTCACCTTGGACACTAACCATTACAAGTTTATCACGATTAATTTTCATTTAATTTCCCCCATAATATTTTTATCAATTACAAGTTCGTCACTTGGCTATTAAATCCTGCACCTACTGTTTTATTTTTAACTGATATCTATTTGTTAATATCTCTTGTGTTTGAAGCTCTAACTCTAAATATACCTGATATGTTCCTTCGGTTAGGGCTGCTGTAACTTCTTTTTGAATTGTAGTGGCAGTTAAACTATCGTCTCCTAACATATCTACAATCTTTCTGTTCTCAGCTATAGTTTCACTTTCACTACTAACAATTTTCCATCTTAAAATAGTTGAAGGAAATCTGTTATGGGTATCATTTACAACATACACATTAAGCTTAATTATGTCGCCATCTGTATAAAAATCATCAGGCCAGTCCATCAGCACACAGATTGGTTGCAAGGCAGTTTTGGTAGAAGTATAGCCTTGTTTAGTCCTACGGTAAACATCTACTATACTATCAGAAACAGTTAAACTATTGTCTGCAAAAAAATACATAAAACAACCACCATAGGGTCTATACTTATATCTCCTACATAGTTCATGATAATATCTTAGTAAGTTTGCCTGAAAATTTTGTGTCGCCATATAAAATGTAGGTGCAGTATCAAAACCCTCAAGTGGCAGATTAGACTCAATTCTATTTTCATATATTTGATTGTTGTTTTGATAAGTAATCCAGCTAATTTTTTTTACACTATTGATATCATTTACTAAATCAATCATGGTAGCTATTTCCGGAAAAGCTGGAAAACCATAATTAGATATTAGTTTAAGTTTACCCTTAGTCATTGACATTCTTTCTTTAGCTAAATGGTATTTTTCAAGCTTGGCTGTTTTGGTAATTTTAGAATATAGCATTTTACTAAAACTAAAAAACCTAGTATTCTCAACTACTACTCGATTTTGATCTAGCTTTTTAAGAGTTTTACCTATTTTCTTAACTTTACTTAATCCTAAAAGTTTGCGTGAATTGCTAAGTAAATATCTAGTATCGGATTTTGAAGGTTTTCCCCAAATAATTAAAGAAGGATTATGATGTAATGTATTATGAATATAGACAGTCCTTCTTAATAAGTAGTTTTGAGTTTTAGCGTTATTACAATAATTATATGGTATATCCTGCCAAAGCATTAAGCCATTCTCATTACATATATCATAAAGCTCTTGTGTTGGTACGTGCTGAAAAAGCCTAATTGTATTAATGCCAGCGTCTAAAATTAGCTGAATATCATTCTCAAGACTCTCTCGTGTAATATTTTCACTATGGTAACTTGTTGGCATATAAACTATCCCTCTTAAAAATTGTCTTTTTTGATTGATAAAAATACTGCCATTCTTTTCATAAATATCCCGAAAACCAATTACCATATTATTACGGTCTTTAACATTTTCTTCATGTATAACTTGAATATATAGCTTATATAAATTAGGTTCACCTTGCTCCCAAGGATACCAAAGTTCTGGATTATGAATACTAAAGCTCAGCTTTAAGTAACCACTCCCTTTTTTTAGGGATTTTTTTATACTACCCTTTATATCTTTACCATCAAAATTTAAAGGTATCATATTCCAGTCAAAATTAACATCACATTCAGACCTGCTGTACATATTAACCCTTAGGGTAACCTCAACTCTATTTAACTCCTTAAACTCATAAGAGATACTCATATCATTTATATGAATATCATCAATAATTTTAAGATTAATATCACCGCCAATACCTCCTGGCGACACCGAATCATTGTTGAACTCCCACTCACTATAAACACCTAACATTTCGTACTTATTAAGGCTGGATTTAGCTGGCCAAGAGACCTTTATAAAAACAAAATTATCCTGATCATTTAAATATTTTGATATTGTTGTATGAAACTTAACAAAGTAATCACTAAAAGCTGTTACATACTTTCCGTTAATCCAAATTTCAGCATCATTAAAAACCCTATTTAGTTCTAATAACACATGCTGTTCTTCGGTGTATGTAGGGGTAGTGAATTTTTTAAAATAATAAACAATATTTTCATCATCACTAAAATTGTTTTGTGTTTGCCAGGTTCCAGGGACCTTTATATCGAACCAATCATTTGCTATATTTGGTTTATTATAAAAATCGCGAGGCAAAGGACCCTGCTTGGATGGCCAAGCTTTCCATAGTCCATTTAGTTTAGTGTTTTTCACTTGCTAAATCACCTTTCTTTTTTTTAACTGTAATGCTAAAAAATATAAAACAACTACAATTGGTAATGTCAAACTAAAAATACTGTGTTTAAAATAGCTAACAGTACTTACACCTAAAACACTAGTTAAAAACAAGCCATTAATATTCCAAGGTATAAGTGGAGGTATAACTCCAGCACTTGCCATAACCATAACACTTCCCCAGGATTTATCTACTTTACTTTTGTCATAACTGTTATATACAAGCTTAATCAACAGCATCATTGCAAGTGTTTGACTACCAGCGATTAGTGATAAAAAAAATCCCGCAAATAAAGTAAATAATAATAAAGTTACTGGATTATTAACTAAATATGGCATAGCAGAAGACATAACAGTTTCTAATACACCTAGTTTCTCTAATAAACCAGCGAGACCTAAAGACATTAACAATAAAGTACTAATAGACATCATTTTTATAATGCCACCATTTTGCACTAAAGCATTTATAATAGTATGTGAATCAACTACAGGTGGTCCACTATAGATTGTTGTTAAAATAGTTTTTAAGGGCACAGACTGTAAAAACAAAGCAGATAACATACTTAGCCCTGCTCCAATAGCTAATACCGGAATAATCTTCATTCCTCTCCATGATAAAAAAATTACTACCAGTGGAATTAGTAAGAGAGCGATGCTAACAAAATATTGACTTTTAATGGCAATTAATACCTGTGAAATTGAGCCACTTGTTGCCATAATATTACTACCACTGTTATACCATATGTTGTATATAATACTTAATATAAATGCTATCAAAACAGGCACCCTAATTTTACTTATATACTTTGAGTAGCTAACATTCATTAGAGACGCTGTTAAATTTGTACTGCCAGCTAGGGGTGACAAAATTTCACCACAAAACAGTGCACCCACTATTGTTGCTGCCAAGACCTCTTTGTTAACACCCATTGCCGTACCAATACTCATCATAGCCAAACCTATTGTACTAGCAGTACCCCAAGAGGTACCTATAGACATCGCAACTAGTGCTGTAAAAATAGGGGCAAAAATAAAAAAGGTTTTAGGACTTAAAAACTTTACTCCATAGTAAATCATACTTGGCACAATACCACCAATTATAAACTGTCCAATAACAACTCCTATTAAAGGCATTAACAATAATAAAAATAAAGAATCTCTAATGCCGCTGAACATCATTTCCTGAAGTTCCAGCCAAGAATATTTATATACCAAACCAAAAACACAGGTAATTACTAATGCCATAAATATAGCTGAATGCATTGGTATATCATAAATAACACAGGATACAATGCAAGCTAAAACTAACAAGATTAATACAATAGCTCCTAATTTAGTGATTTTTTTATTTAATTGCTTTAATCTTTTCGCACTTGTTACCACACTCTCCACAGCTTCTTTTGCTTCCATGTATGTTTGGCTCTCCCTTTATCTGTTTAATGAGCATAAAACATTTTTTTATCTCTTTCTCTTTACCTCTAGCTAAAAAAGTAACTGAACCTCTGCAATCATTTACACCACCAGAGGATATTACTATGATATCAATATCAAAAAGAGTTTTTAAGGCTGAAATCTCTGTAAAAATTATAGCATCACTTATAACAAATAGACCACATTTCATACCTAAACTATAGTCTACTGCATTTTTGCCCATGTATTTTGCAGCCTCTTTAACTGAAGGAATAAGTTTTTCGTGCCCAGTAGCAATAATAAGTTTAGCCCCCTCTGCTACAATAGTTCCGTAGGCTTTACCTATTGTTCCTGATTTATCTCCTGCAATTAATATCCCTACATTTCCGTCATTATCAAAACAATTGGCACCTTTTATTAATACATCATTACTGGTAAAGTATTCTAATGCATCGGTATATGTAATATCTTGAACTTTTCCATTTTTAATTACAGCTGAGGGCCTTCTTGTTGCACTACTGGTTACACATATAACACCTTGAGTGGTAATTCCAGCTGTATTTTGACTTTTATCCATAATATTTACACCAGTTAACTCTTCATAAACATAGGCATTTGTAGTCCCACCAGCAACTATTATGCAGTGATCTTTAAGTGCCTTTTTTATTAAGCCATATTCATGCAATCCTTTAGCTATTAGTCGCTTACTTTCAGGAACTGTTAAGGTAAAAGTAAAAGTCTTCATTTTTAATCCTTTATAATAACTCTTGGGTTAAATGTTGTTGGCAGTTTGCTTTAAGCAATTTTCTATGTTTATCTGTAAACAACCACTCATGAAAACCAGTATCTCCAGTAATAATTTTTATATCAGTATCGTTTGGAAGATGTAAAATAGCTCTATTTAAGTTTGCTACAGTACCTCCATGAGCAACCAAACAAACTGTTTTATTTTCCCCATTATTTTTTTCAAAAAACTCATGCCAAAATTTCTCAATCCTGCATTTAAAATCTAAAGAAGACTCTCCTCCTGGTAAGTTTTTATATATTTCTAAACCATCTTTAGGTAAGGGATAAAGCCTCTCAGCATCTTCGTATTTTAAACCAGCAAGGTGTCCGTTGTTTATTTCCATAAGGGCATTTTCTTTAATTAACTGCAAATCACATTTTGTAGCGATAGCTAAAGCTGTGCTATAGGCTCTTTTTAAAGGACTACAATAGATTTCAGTTATATTATAGTGTTTACTTAAATATTCAGCTAATTTTCCTACCTGTTGTTCTCCTCTTTCTGTTAATGAAAAATCTGCTCTACCTTCATGTCTTTTCTCTATATCTGCAACAGATTCACCATGACGAATTAAAAGTAGTCTTAACATTAACATCTCTCCTTAACATTCTTTATATATTAACAACTTCTATTATACATTTTTATGTTAAAGTAAACCATGTTTTACTTAAAGATTCTTAGTATATATTAAAAGGGCTAGCCCTATAGGTTTAAATCTATAGGCTAGCCCTTTTGTTTATAATATTAATTTAGGCAGTTAAATACAAGTTAATTTTTCTTTTTATTCTGCATAAAGCATTGTCTACAGCTTTAGTAGAGGTTTTTAAGATATTAGCGATTTCTCTATAAGATGATTTATTAATATATAAATCAAACACTTTAAACTCAAAGTCGCTTAGTATAAATCAAACACTATTAAACTCAAAGTCGCTTAGTATTCTATTCATTGTTTGCATAATACCATCAAGCTCATCTTTGTTGGCCACCAGTACCTCTGGGTTATATTTATTGTTACTTTCAATAACATCTATCCAAGTACGGTCGGTATCATCTACACTATAAACGGGTTTATGTAAAGAAATATAATAGTTTAGAGGTAAGTGTTTTTGCCTGTTAGCAGTTTTTATAGCTGTTATTATTTGGCGTGTTATACAAATCTCTGCAAATGCTCGAAAAGGAATTTGCTTTTTTGGTAAATAATCTCTAATGGCTTTATATAAACCAATTAATCCCTCTTGAACAAGGTCTTCATAATCTCCTCCCATAATAAAATAGGGTTGAGCTTTTAATTTAACTAATGACTTGTACTTCTTCAGCAAAAATTCGTTTGACTCTTCACAGCCATTTTGTGCTTTTAATATTAATTCATTGTCTTCTAAATTATTATCAATACTAGAATATTTTTTTATACTAACTGCCAATTTAATACCCCCGCTAAATCTTTCTTATAAATTTATATTACTATTAATAAGATATAACAGCAATTTATAACTATCGTTACATTTCGACAAATTAGCGTATTTCGTGTTTTTTTAGGTCGAAAAAAATATTTTTGTAAAAATAGTTGACATACTTCAAAATCCTGTTGTATAATTACTCTCGCTGGCAACGGGGTATAGCGCAGCTTGGTAGCGCGCCTGCCTTGGGAGCAGGAGGCCCCAGGTTCAAATCCTGGTGCCCCGACCAGTACCTTATATGGCCCCATAGTGAAGCGGTTAACACAACAGCCTTTCACGCTGTAGACACGGGTTCGAATCCCGTTGGGGTCACCACAAGGGCCCATAGCTCAAGGGTAGAGCATTCGGCTCATAACCGAACGGTTCCTGGTTCGAATCCATGTGGGCCCACCATAAAAGTTAATATATGCCAATGTAGCTCAATTGGAAGAGCAGCCGACTTGTAATCGGCAGGTTGCGGGTTCGAGTCCCATCATTGGCTCCATAAGGAGAGATGCCCGAGTGGCTAAAGGGGGCGGACTGTAAATCCGTTAGCGAAGCTTACACTGGTTCGAATCCAGTTCTCTCCACCATATTAACTTTGGGGCTTGGCCAAGTGGTTAAGGCACCGGACTTTGACTCCGGCATTCATAGGTTCAAATCCTATAGCCCCAGCCATACAATATGCGAGTGTGGCGAAATTGGCAGACGCGCTAGACTTAGGATCTAGTGCCGCAAGGCGTGGGGGTTCGAGTCCCTTCACTCGCACCATACATAAAAAACAACCGTAAATTACGGTTGTTTTTTTATTATTATACATTACCCCTCTCCCCTGTTCTTAATACGCGATAGCGTACTTCATTTGCCAACAGGCAAACTTCATGTGCAAAGCACTCTTCATTAGCGTAACGACTTCGTAGCATACAGCCCCTACGAATGTAAACCTCAATTATTAACTTAAAATTTGGTATTAACATTAGCTACAAAGCTCACAAATGCCTTTATAAGCCATTTTGTCAGCTTGAACTATTAATTGCTCGTGAAATATATTTTAGCGTGTTAAAATGCAGTTTTGGTCTTTGTTTTTATAAACAGAGTAAATAAAACCTAGCATTACTTTGTTTATTAATTATTGTTTTCATCAACTGGTATTCTCATTGTAATTTTTGTACCTTTTCCTTCTTCAGCTTCAATGGTTAAGTTACCTTTAAATGTCTCAATAATGCTTTTTACAATCACAAGTCCTAGACCATTTGTTTGGCTCACCCAAGCATTAAAATAATCATAGCTATGAATCCTATCAATTTTATCTTGTGACATACCTGTTCCGGTATCTGAAACTATTATGGAAGCATATAATGCCCCTTCAATACTTGTAGCTATGATTGTTACTGTAATTTTGCAGTCCTCTTTATTGTGTTTCACACTATTTGTTATTAAGTTAACTAATGCCCTTAACAATAGGGATTCATCTATTAAAGCTGTTAGATACTCATCTTCAATAACTAAGGTTATGTTACTTTTTTTTAGAACACCACTATTTATACAATCTGCAACAGCTTTTCTGATAATACTACTTAGCTTTACCTGTGACAGTTTTAATGGCATTATCTCATATTGTAAAGAGCTAGCTAGGTTTAAACCTGTAATCAAGTTACGTATACGTACAGCATTTTCTTTAATAATCCTGGCCTGTGACTGCATTTCTTGCGTTGAATCAGCGTCTTCTTCTATTAACGCTGAGTACCCTAAAATCATCGACAATGGTGTTCTTAAATCATGTGAGATTCCTGTTAACCAGTTTGAAACAGCGGTATTACGAAGCCTAATTTTATTATTCTTGTCACGTATCATTTCGGAAGTATGGTTTATATTTTGGGCTAGGTCTGTAAAAATTCCTTTTTCCTCTAAATGAACTTGCTGTTCTGTAGTTAAAGCAGAAATACCCTGTATAATATCGCTTAAAGGCTTTGTTAGCTTTCTACTCAAAAGAATTGACAATACTATGGTGATAATTAAGTTAATAAACATCAGAACTACCAAAGTAACCGGTAAATTATTTATGGTATTAGTTGGAAAAAACCAATTATATTTTGTTATTGAATTTTTAGGGTAACCTAGTAATACAATATTATTATCACTTTTCCAAACATACACTGGATAATCATTTAAATAGCTTTTAGATAGCTTTGCAATATCAAGTAGAGAATAAAAATTGTATATATCGTTAGGCTGATTATAATAGTCAATCACATGTCCTTTAGAATCAATCAACTGAACCCAAAGATTGTTATTGAAAATCATTTTTTTTGTTTTAGCTGTTAATTGTTTATGTTGTTTAAACTCTTCTGCAATTATTTTTACAGTATTTTTAGGTACCTTTGCTATAGGACTATATCTCACAACACATATAAAGAATCCATAATTCAATATAAGCATAATAAATACAATAATAACAATGCTTATAAGATGTTTTATTATAATCTTAAGTGATTTATTATCCATATAATTTTTCCTATTCTACACCACTAACTTATAGCCAAGCCCCCTTACAGTAACTAGAGAAACAGGCTTAGATGGAATTTCTTCAATTTTTTCACGTATATGACGAATATGTACCATTAGTGTGTTTTCATAGCCATAAGAGTTATCATCCCATGCAGCTTGACATAAGCTATCTAAGGTAATAATGCTATTTAAATTTTCATACAACATAGATAATATTGCATGCTCTTTGGCAGTAAGTTGAATTGTTTCATTGCCCTTTATTACTTCAGCTTTATTCAAATTAATAATGCAGGCTGGCAGATTTATTATTGCTTGTTTTTTTTCTATACCATGTGAATAGGTTCGTTTCAAAATAGCTTTAATTCTTAAAGCAAGCTCACGAGGCATAAACGGTTTAACAATGTAGTCATCGGCTCCAAGACCTAGTCCTAAAACCCGATCATCTGCTTCACCCCTTGCTGTAAGAAACAGTACCGGTATATCTCGAAATCTTTTTATTTCATTTATAAATGAAAAACCATCACCATCTGGAAGCATTATATCAAGTACAACAATATCAGGGTTTTTATTTGTTATAATAGACCTTGCTTCTGCAACAGTTAAAGCAGAAAATATCTGATTAAAGCCATCTTTTCTTAGAATTGTTTCAAGTAACTTAATTATTTGTGGCTCATCATCTATTAAAAGAATGCTTTTATTTAAATGACTCACTTTACTTCCCCCTCTTCTTTTCCGATTATATCATATTTATCTCTCCTAATACTTAAGGCTCTCTTAAGGTAGAATACAGGCAGTCACAAGAATGTTTTGCTAATATATTGTAAATAAAATATATTATATTGTTCTGAAAGGAAGATTTTATGAGAGTATTAGAAATCATTTTTGTTGCCTTAGTTCTTGTGTCGTATTTAAAACTGTTTATATATAAAAGTAATAAAAAAAAGAATATTATATTTCTTTTAGTTACAACTATGGTAGCTATACTTAGCATTATGTTTGAAGGGTATCGTGTACACATTGTTCCAGCTATAATGCTGACAGTGCTCATTTTAGCATGCAAAATAGTTAAATTATTTTTACCAAACCTTAAGTCTCATAGAACTATAAAGCTTGTTACACTGATACTATTATTGCCTATAACTATATTCTCTGTTGCTTTACCTTTTTTGTTTCCTGTTGTTAACCTTCCAAAACCAAAGGGAGCTTACTATGTAGGTACTAAGTATCTGTCTTTTACTGATTGCTCACGTCAAGAGCAATTTTCATCTTTAGATGAAAATCGAACTATACCTGTTCAAGTTTGGTATCCTACAGAAGATACTAAAAACAAAAAACGTGTTAACTGGATTAGCAGTGAGGCTATGAACTTTTTCTCTAAATATAGAGGTTTGCCAAATATTTTTAATCATTTTTCATTAGTTAAAACCCATAGTTATCTTAACGCAGGTATTTCCAATAAAGCAAAAAGCTATCCAGTTATACTTTTTTCTTGTGGAGGGGCAATGTTTAATGGGCAAAATACTATTCAAATGCAGGAGCTAGCAAGTGAAGGATATATCGTGTTTGCAGTAAGTCACCCTTATGAGGATTTTGCATGCCTATATCCTAACGGAAAAATAATTCCATATAGTCAGAAACAGGCTGCAGAATTAAGCTCTGATTATAAAAATGCGATAAATATAGCCAAAGATACAGTTACAAACAAAGAAAGTCCTGAATATGTAAAAACACTTATTAGAAACGCTGAGGTAAATAATAAAAGTGTTAAAATATGGAGCAAAGATATGCAGTTTATTATTAACAAGATAAACGATATGAATAGTGGTATAACAGATAGTATTTTTTTTGGAAAACTAGATATGTCGAACATAGGAGCTTTTGGGCACTCCTTTGGTGGTGCTGCTGTAGGACAGCTTTGTTTAGATGATAAAAGAGTAAAAACCTTTATTAATATGGATGGCTCGCCTTTTGGAGATGCTCTAAATAATGATATACTGCAACCATTTATGATTTTAACCACCGAAAAGTATGGAGAATATATTCGTTATGGATATTCAGAAAAAGAAAATAATTATTTATTTGTGCAAATTAAAAATACAGAACATATGAATTTTTGTGATGTAAATTCTCTTCTGCCTGTTTTAGGTAAATTAACAGGATTTTTAGGAAGCATAAATTGTAAGCAGCAAGTAGAGATAATGAATGATTATATTGTTAATTTTTTTAATAAGAATTTAAAGAATAAAACATCACCATTACTTGATTATCCGTCAACTTTATATCCCGAAGTAAAAATAACCAACTATTAAAGTTTAAATATTACATAATAAAAAAGCCACCCCTAAAAAGGTGGCATGTTTTATTAAATAAACTGCTTAATTGCTGTTTTAAACTTAATAGTTTGTTTTATTTAGCGTACTCTACTGCCCGTGTTTCTCTTATTACGGTTACCTTTATTTGACCAGGATATTCTAGTCCTTCTTCAATCTTTTTGGCTACTTCTCTAGCTACAATTATTGATTCGTTATCACCAATTACATTGGGCTTAACCATAATTCTAATCTCACGACCAGCCTGTATAGCAAAACTCTTATCTACTCCATCAATTGATGTTGCTATATCTTCTAATCCTTGTAATCTCTTAATATAATTCTCTAGAGATTCTCTTCTAGCACCTGGTCTGGCGGCTGAAATTGCGTCTGCAGCCTGTACTAACACGTCTTCGATATTAGTAAGCTCTATATCACCGTGATGTGATGCAGCGGCATGAATAACCTTTTTATGCTCACCATATTTTTTAAGAACATCAGCACCAATAGACGCATGTGGCCCCTCTATTTCATGATCAAGGGCTTTACCTATATCATGCAATAAACCTGCTCTTTTAGCTAATCTAACATCTAAATTAAGTTCAGCAGCCATTAATCCACATAAATGAGCTACCTCTAATGAGTGATTTAACACATTTTGACCATAACTTGTTCTAAACTTAAGCCTACCTAATAATCTCACTAACTCTGGATGCATACTATGAATACCAGCATCAAAAATTGCTTTTTCTCCCTCTTCTCTTATTAAAGAGGCAACATCCTTTTTAGCTCTGGTAACCATCTCTTCAATTCTTGCTGGATGGATTCTACCATCGGAAACTAATCGTTCTAAAGCTAAACGGGCAATTTCTCTTCTAACTGGATCAAAAGCAGATAATACTACAGCCTCTGGAGTATCATCTATAATTAAATCAACACCAGTTAGAGTCTCAAAGGTTCTAATATTACGGCCTTCTCTACCTATAATTCTGCCCTTCATTTCATCATTAGGAAGCTCTACTACAGATACGGTGGTTTCAGTAACATGGTCAGCAGCACATCTTTGTATAGCTGTTGTAATAATTTCACGAGCACGTTTTTCCGCCTCTAGTTTTGCTTTAGACTCCGAATCTCTAATAAAATGAGCAGCCTCATATCTAACTTCGGCTTTTATTTTATCTAACAAAATATTTCTGGCTTCGTCAGTAGACATGCGGGCAATACGCTCCAACTCATGAAGCTGTTTTTCACGCATAACTTCAGCTTCTTCTAGTTGATTTTTTAGTTTGTCATTTTTACGAGCTATTTGCTCTTCTTTTTTCTCTAATGACTGTGCTTTTTTTTCTTGTACTTCATCTTTTAGAATTAGTCTTTGCTCTAACTTAAAAAGCTCTGACTTACGACTCTTTGTTTCACGATCAAACTCTGTCCTTAATGCATGTATCTCTTCTTTAGACATTACCATTGCTTCACGGAGTCTAGCTTCAGCTTCTCTGTTAGCTTCCTCAATAATTCGGTTAGCAGCATTTTCAGCTGTTGATATTCTTGCTTCAGCAATATATTTTCTTACTAAAAAACCTATAATCAAACCGCCAAAAAGACTACCGGCAATGTATATATATATCATATATTCTTGCATTTCTTATACCCTTTCAATATTTAATCATCATTGCAAGATCAATCCGGTAAACATTGCTTTATGATAGAATCAGAAAATCCTCTATTAAATAAAAATCTATATAACTTATCGGGTTTCATATTCAAATTATGTTTTCCGTAATCCTTGATTGCACTCTTGCAACAATGTAATAATTGTTCATTTTCAATACTATTTAGAGCTATATTAATTATTTCTAGTTCATACCCTTTTGTATAAAGACTATTTTTAATCTTATATGGGCCCCAATGTTTATGCTCTAATTTAAAATAAATTAAATTTTCGACAGCCCTAGCCTCATCTAAATATTTCATTTCAGCTAAATAATCAATAATTTGATTTATTGTTTTTTTGAATATCCTCTTTTTTGTAGCTTCTCAAATATCCGCCTTCTTGAGTAGTCACGCTTACTCAGTATGTTCAAGCAATACTTCAATGCTTTTGAATATTCCTGATTAGAACTGCACATTACTTAGAATCCGTAACTTCACTGTCCTCTTTTTCTAAGCCAAAATGCACCCTTACTTTCTTTTCTAACATAGCTGCAAATTCCGGGTTCTCTTTTAGGTAATTCTTAGTGTTTTCGCGTCCTTGCCCTAATCGCTCACTTTCATACGAATACCATGAACCCGCTTTGTTAACCAAACCTATCTCTACAGCTTTGTCTAAAATACTTCCATTAAGCGAAATTCCTTCACCATACATAATGTCAAATTCAGCCAATCTAAATG
This sequence comes from Clostridium sp. 'deep sea', assembly GCF_014931565.1. NCBI lineage: Bacteria > Bacillati > Bacillota > Clostridia > Eubacteriales > Clostridiaceae > Clostridium > Clostridium sp. 'deep sea'. The sequence continues at coordinate 525,971 of NZ_CP063353.1, read as the reverse complement.
GTGGAGCAACTTTATTTTTAACTATTTTTATTCTGGTTCTATTTCCAATAACATCTGTACCATTTTTTATTTGACTAGACCTTCTAACTTCTAAACGCACTGAAGAATAGAATTTTAAGGCTCTTCCGCCAGTAGTTGTTTCTGGATTACCAAACATTACGCCAACTTTTTCACGAATTTGGTTAATAAAGATTACTACTGTTTTAGATTTATTAATAACACCAGTTAATTTTCTCATTGCTTGAGACATTAATCTAGCGTGTAAACCAACATGAGAATCTCCCATATCTCCTTCTAATTCAGCTCTTGGTACAAGTGCAGCTACTGAGTCAATAACAATCATATCAATAGCATTACTTCTAACTAAAGTCTCGGTAATTTCAAGAGCTTGCTCTCCAGAATCAGGTTGAGATACTAATAAATTATCTACATCCACTCCAAGTCTCTGGGCATAAACAGGATCTAGAGCATGTTCTGCATCAATAAACGCTACCATTCCACCATTTTGTTGCGCACTAGCTAACATATGTAAGGCAACGGTAGTTTTTCCTGATGACTCTGGTCCATACAGCTCTATAATTCGTCCACGTGGAACTCCTCCAACACCCAAAGCAACATCAATATCTATACAGCCAGTAGGAATAACGTTTATATTAAGCAATTTTGTATTATCGCCTAACTTCATTATACTACCTTTGCCAAATTGTTTTTCAATTTGGCGTAAAGCCATATCTAAAGCTTTCTGCTTTTCCATTATGTGCCTCCGTTTTATTAAAATTAATATAGCAATTTTAAAATATATTTTTACTCCTTGATGATATCAAAAATATGGCCTTAAAACAAGTTTAGACTTATCAAGCTTAATCTAGACAGCAAAATTTTAAAGATATCTTTAAAAAAAAAGAACCACCATAATAGTGATTCTTTATTCAATGTTTATTGATTTATAAAATATACTTTATTATGTCTATCATCAAAGGTTACTGTAACTTCATCTCCCCATCTTGAAATGTAATATTCTACCAGTTTTTTCATGGTACCAAACCAGTTTTTTCTATTTATTTTAGTAATGTTATTATGATGTCTACGTATATTGTATCCTGTATAACCTATATTTACAACTTTGTATTTTTCCATAATACGCAGTATCACATCTACATCCTCATATAATCGACCATCTCCCCAAGGCTCTATCTGCCACCCACCACATTCTCTTAATACTGATGCTTTATAAAACCGTGGTCCAAGGGCAATCATTTTGCTTAGAAAGTGATATTTATCTTTTATCTCAGGTCCTTTTAAGACTCTTTTATAAATAGCTGTATCGTTTGTGTCTTTGTATACATTTCTGTGTCCATAGATCATTCCTACATCAGCTGGCTGGTTATTCATTACATTTATTAAGGTGTTTAAACAATTTGGCTCAAGCCAATCATCTGCGTCTAACTCCAAAACATATCTCCCTTTACACTGCTTTAAACCAAAATCCATAGCCTTTGCTTTGCCTTCGTTTAGTAATTTGCGGTAAACTATTATTCTTTTATCTTTAAAACTTGAGGCTATCTCTGGTGTGAAATCAGTACTACCATCATCTAGTATTATTAACTCCCAGTTTTTTTCAGTTTGATTTAAAACACTTGTAGTCGCAATGGCAATATATTTTTCTGAGTTATAGGCTGACATTAATATACTACAAGTTATACTCATTTTTCTCCCCTAATTCATTAATTTATTGAGACATATATTGTACAAGTTGCATAAGTTGTATTGTAGGTGTTACTAATGAAAACTAAAAATAATAATAAAGTTATAACTGTTGTTGGTTTAGGATATGTTGGACTTCCTTTACTTGTTCTTATTGCAAGCAAAGGATTTAATGTTATTGGTTATGATATTAGTAAAAAAAGAATAGAAGATATTCATAATAGAAACTCTTTTTCTTTTGACTATGATAAAAAATCCTTAGAGAAATATATTGAGCAGGGTAGCTTAAGGCTCACAGACTCTAGTGAGTGTTTGGCTATTTCTGATGTGATTATTGTGTGTGTACCAACAATGATTGATGATAATAAAAATCCTGTCACTACACATTTACTAAGTGCTACAACAGCTATTAGAAATAAACTAACAAAAAATACAACTATTATCTATGAAAGCAGTACCTATCCTGGATGTACCAGAGACTTAGTTAGTCTTTTAGAACAATCTGGGCTAAGTGCAGGTATAGATTTTTTTGTAGGGTTTTCACCAGAACGAATTGACCCTAGTAATAAAAAGTATTTTCTCAAAAACATTCCAAAGGTAGTCAGTGGTTTAACAACAAACTGTGTTATAAGTATTTCTGAACTATATATAAATATATTTGATAATATTCATCCTGTAAGCTCTTTAGAAACAGCTGAATTTACGAAGCTTTTTGAAAACACTTTTAGATATATAAATATTGCTTATGTTAATGAAATGGCATTAGCAGCCGAGAAATTAGGACTCAATATTTGGGAGATTATTAACGCTGCCGCTACCAAACCCTTTGGTTATTTAGCTTTTTATCCTGGTCCTGGAGTAGGAGGCTCATGCATACCAGTTAATCCTTGGTATATGCAGCATACTCTACGTAAAATTAACCAAGAGAGTAGCCTTATAAATGTTTCAAAATCTGTTAATGAAAACATGCCAAAACATATCGTAAATTTGGTAATAAACAATAAGCTAATTAGTAGAGATGAGTTAAGGGTTCTAATACTTGGTGTTTCTTATAAAAAAAATGTAGCTGATAGCAGGCTATCTCCAAGTTTAGATATCGCCAGTTCATTGCATAAACAAAATATTGAGTTTAAGTTATTTGATCCTTATATTAGGGAGGTAAATATAAACAATAAACAAATGCAGGTTTATCAAAGCGATTTGAAAAACTGGATTGATTGGTCAAATATAATAATTATCTTAACTAACCACGACAACTTTAATTATAGTTATCTGCTTAAAAGTGAAAAAGCTATAATTGATGCAAGAGGGGTGCTAGAGAGTTATAATAATCATTTTATTTCTACTTTAGGGAAAGGAGAGTTAAAATGAGGAAACGTGGCTTTTCAAGAAGATCCAAACAAAGACAAAAAAACAATTTAGAGGTATCAGATAATTTTCCTATATTAAGTAAAAATAAAGACTCTGAGTTTATAAAGTCTGTGTATCAAAAAGGAAAAATTGCAGGAATGAGAAGTATTTTACCGAGCGATTTAACCTATTATGCCAAAAAAAATCAGTACCCTCCTACTGTACAGGTTGACACTACTATTCATGCCTTTATTGCAGCTAAAAATGAAGAGGCTACGATTGTAAATGTAATTGAAAATGCCTTTAAAGCTGGTGTTCACAAGGTTATTGTTGTTGCCAATGGCTGTACAGATAATACCGCACTTTTAGCTTTAAACTGTGGGGCTGAGGTCATTGAATTTAAATATGCCCTTGGTTATGATGTTGGTCGTTCTATTGGTCTTAAACATGCCCCTGGTGATATTAATATTGTACTAGATGCTGATTTTGTATTACAGCCAGAGGATTTAAAGCCTTTTATTTATGCTGTTGCAAATGGTGTTGATATTGCCTTAAATGATTTAAACCCACTGTACTCAAAATATGCGAAGCTTGATAAAATTAGTATCTTAAAGTATACGCTAAACTTAATTATAGATAGAAGCTATTTAGGCATAAATTCGTTAACTGCTGTACCCCATGCTCTTAGTCGTAAAGCGGTTAATATACTAACAGCAAAGTCATTTGCTATACCACCTAAAGCATTAGTTAAAGCAGCATTAAATGACTTAAATATTCAAGCTATTTCTACTGTAGATGTATTTAAACCCAATATTATAAGACCACAAATTCACCAAAATAATGGGATTGACTTAGCTGAAGAGCTAATAATTGGTGACCACTTAGAGGCAATTAACTACTACCTTTTTAAAACTAATTGGCGAGGTGGTAGAACAGATTTAGGCAGAAAAAGGGAGCTAGTTAATGAGTAAAAACTCAGATTTTGATAATGGCTTTGATCGGGGTTTTAATGTTGGTTATGATTTAGGTTACGAAAGAGGGCTTTTTGAGTGTGAAAAATTACAAAAAGATAATTTAAGTACTCTACTCTTCAATTCTCAGTTATCTAAAGAGCTTTTTTCTAATTTAATATTAACAATCAATAAACAACACTTTATAGAGCTATTTAACAAATTTACGAAAGATATATCTATAATTCCACTGAATTACAAAGCTATTTTTAATAGAATCGTTGAGTCATTTAATGCCAAAAAAACCTTTAGTATATTGTCTACTAATGATTTTTTTAGTGATATAAATCGTAACAATGACTATAAAGGAATGATAAGCACCTTACGAAAAACAGATGTTATACTAATGCCAAGTTTAATACAATCGGATTTAATGTTTAGTTTAAATAGTTTTCTTTATAATAATAACATTTTTACAGATATTGGTTTGCAAACAGTACCTAAAAATCTTATTAATTCTAAGTTTATTTGGAGGTTAAATGATTTAAGTGAGTTTTATATCTATGATGAAAATGCCAGTCATATTATTAGCTATTTTACTGAAAATAGAGTAATATGCAGGAATGCTAAAAATCATGATTGCCAAAATAAAATTTGTTTATTAGGTATAATACCTCATAAATGGAGTACGCTTGAGACTTTACAGCAAAGCAATAATATAGTTATAGATATACAAGAAATAAGAACCCAGCTTGTTAATAAGATATTGCCTATTGGCCTTAACTAATTATAAGAAGGTATGATTATGAAAACTAAGTATGATAAAGGATATGATAAAGGTCATGATATAGGATATAAGAATGGCTTTGACGAAGGTTTTGTTTGGGGAAAAAGAAGCATTATTCCCGAAAGCTTTGGTCAAGGCTTTAGTTATGCTTGGTCCTTCAATGACAAACAAAAGAAAAATATTGCTAACTATTTAGCAAAATTGAAAGAACAAATTCAACCAGATAGTGCCGTTGCTAAAGATATTGGTGAAGCTCTTAAAAATAAGACTGGTTTATCAATAATACGTGTTGGTGATGGTGAACTAATGGTTATGGCCCAACAAACAATTCCAACCAAACTAGTTAAGCTACGTGGCCACATGTTATGGAAACACTTAAATAAAATTCCTGATTACAGTGCCAAAGACTTAGTGTTAGATGCCATGTATAAGGCAGACTGGGTTGGCATGCCTTTTGGCAGGGGTTTTCCTGATTGTGATTTTATTTTAGGTCAAATAATGCTGAATAAACCCCCTTTAAAAGCAAAATTAACTCACTCTGTTATAAACTACAGATTAGCTAAACAAAACTATTTAAAAGATTTACTAATTGATAAAAAAATAATTACAATTGGTAACACTGCTCTTGAGTTAAAAGCTATTTTAAACAGTAAAGGCTATAATTGTATTGCGGGTATATCTCCAGTAAAAAAACTATACGATTTAGATAGAATTTTTTCGATAGTCGCAGACTATGATTTTGATATTGCTCTTGTAGCAGCTGGTGTTGCGGCTATTCCAATATGCGTAAAAATAGCTACATCTTTAGATAAAGTTGCACTAGATTTTGGACATATGAGTGATGAGCTAATAGCTAATATAGATGCCATGTAACTAGTTATTTTAATATTATGAATTACAAACAGAGCTATCAACTAATATTAGTGGATAGCTCATAATTATATATCATAAATTACTCAGTTGTTATGGGGATTTGGCTGTCATCTATTATAAGAGGGTCTGTTATAGGTGCTTCTGGATCTCCTAGGTAATATGGTCTCGTTTTTTGGACTGTTTTACGATAACACTTACTATACATTGTAAAATAATATTTGCCTATATGTTTATAAACTCTGCCTTTAGAAACGCAATAAGCATAACGACGTCTTCTACGTCTTTTACGCCTTCTACGAGGTAAAAAATAGCAGTAACGACTCATTTTCATCCTCCTATATTTTCTTTCTGTACATTATATGTACAAGCACAGTATTTGTCCCAATAAACTAGTGATGATTTATAAATAATTTTTTTAGTGTTAAATCTGTTATAAGTACTATCGAAAACTGCTTATATTACCCTTCTACTTTATCTTGCCTAACAAAATATCCTTTAAGGTAAAAATCCCTTCTTTTGCTACTTGTCTAAAGCCTCTCATTGCCAGGTTAAATATGCCAGTTCTTTTAAGATTGTAAAATCCATTTTTATTATTTCTACCCCTATTTCTATTATTATCATGGGCAAAATCGTTATAATCTTGATTATAACCATTATAATTTCTATAAGACTTTGTTTTATTCGCTATATGCTTTTTATTATAAAATTCTTGCGTTTTGTTTTCATCAAAAACATCGTATTCTGTTGTATACTTTGGGTTGTAGGATTTATAGCTATTGGTTCTACCTCTTTTAGTTCTAGCTCTACTATTTTTACTGTTTGTTCCTGCCCTTGCTCTTTTCTTCATAATAGCCTCCATATTTTACTAATTAAAATCTGCTAAAGCAAATCGTTACCTAATAAAATTATATTAAATAAAAAAACGGCAGTACCTAGTATTTGTACGCCGTTAATCCGATTACAGGGTTGCTCAATCGCAATCTTTCTTATTATTATATGTTATTGACACTATAATGGGACAATAGTACTGCTATTAGCAAATTATGATAAACTATAATGTATACATGCTATTTACTTCTTTAAATATGTTTCATAAAATTTATCTCGTAATTCTAGCAATGAATCTTGCTCAATTGCAGTTCTTATATCCTTCATTAAATTTAACAGATAGTATAAATTGTGATAAGACAACAGCTTTGCTCCTAATATTTCTTTAGCCTTAAATAAGTGGCGTAGATATGCTTTGCTGTAGTTTCTACAGGTGTAACAGTTACAGTTTTTATCAAGTGGAGAAAAGTCTCTTGTATATTGGGCTTGTTTAATAACAACAGGGCCAGTACTAGTCATAGCTTTGCCATGGCGCGCAATACGGGTCGGCAAAACACAATCAAACATATCAACGCCACGTATAACACCCTCTATTAAACAATCGGGTGACCCCACTCCCATTAAGTAGCGGGGTTTTTGCTTAGGCATCTCTGGAACTGTCTCTTCTAACATTTCATACATGATAGGTTTAGGTTCTCCAACGCTTAAACCTCCAATACCATAGCCAGGAAAATCTAAATCACTTAAAAACTTGGCACTGTCTTTTCTTAAGTCTTTAAAAAACGCGCCTTGCACTATTCCAAAAAGGGCCTGATCATGGGTACGCTTATGGGCTTTTAGACTTCTTACTGCCCATCTATGAGTTCTATTCATAGCTTGTTTAGCGTAAAAATGGTCACAAGGATAAGGGGCACATTCATCAAAAGCCATCATAATATCCGAGCCTAATTGATTCTGCACTCTAATTGAGTCCTCTGGCTGTAAATAATGATACGAGCCATCTATATGAGATTGAAATTTAACACCGTCTTCAGTAATTTTATTTAATGCACCCAAACTAAATACCTGAAATCCACCACTATCAGTTAGGATTGGTCTATTCCAGTTCATAAATTTATGAAGTCCGCCAGCCTCTTCAACTATGTCACTACCTGGCCTCAGATATAAGTGATAGGTGTTGCTTAAAATAATTTCTGCACCCATTCTTTTTAGCTCATCTGGGTCGAGTGTCTTAACTGTTGCTTGGGTACCTACCGGCATAAACACAGGGGTTTGTATTTTGCCATGGCTTGTTTCCAGCAGTCCTGTCCTAGCCCTTGTTTTTGCACTCTCTGTTTTTACTGTAAATTTTAAACTCACTCTATTTTCCTCCATTAAACAATCAGCATGGCATCGCCAAAACTAAAAAATCTATAGCGTTCTTTAACTGCTTCATTGTAGGCATCTAGTATTTTTTCTCTTCCAACTAAGGCACTTACTAACATTAATAAAGTAGATTTTGGTAAATGAAAATTGGTAACTAGTGCATCTATGGTTTTAAACTTATAGCCAGGATAAATAAATATATCTGTGAAACCACTCGACTGTTTAAACACACCATCTTTTATTGTCATTGACTCTAAAGATCTAACTGATGTTGTACCAACAGCTATTATTCTTTTATTGCTTTTTTTTGTTTCATTTAATAGCCTTACTGTTTCTTTAGGAATAGAAAAATATTCACTATGCATATGGTGATCGGTTATGCTCTCTGTTTGTACAGGTCTAAATGTACCTAGCCCAACATGTAAAGTAACCTGTGCTATTTTTACCCCTTTGTTTTCTATTTCTTTTAATAAACTAGGGGTAAAGTGTAAGCCAGCCGTAGGTGCTGCTGCTGAGCCCCGCTCTTTGGCATAAACTGTTTGATACCTATTGGCATCTTCTAATCGTTCTTTTATATACGGTGGTAAAGGCATCTCGCCAATATTGTCTATTAATGAATCAAAATCTATATTGGATTGATTATCAAAGTGCAAATACCTTCTACCTTCGGGGTGTTCTTCGGTTATTGTAGCAATAAGCTCCCCCTCACCAAACTCTATTACAGCACCTGTTTTAAGCCTTCTGGCAGGTCTAACGAGTGCCTCCCAAACATTATCTTTAACTGGGCTTAAAAGTAATACCTCTACTTTTCCCCCACTCTCTTTTTTTCTGCCATATAACCTTGCTGGAATCACTTTGGTATCATTAATTACTAATAAATCACCTTTATTTAAGTAATCAATTACATTGCTAAAGCTTTTATGGTTTGTTTCACCTGTTGTTTTATTAACCACCAAAAGCCTCGAGGTATCTCTGGGATATACTGGTGTTTGAGCAATTAATTCTTCAGGTAAATTATAATCATAATCTTTTAGTAGCCTAGACATATTTTCTCATCCTTTAATTATACCTTCTTTTGGTTTTTATATCTTTCTTCTTCGCTGTAAATGCATCCACAGTATTGCTGTCTATAGAGGTTAAGCTCTTTTGAGAGCTCTACGCTTTGTTTAAACCCTTTTCTAAAATCTCTATACATAAACTCAATACCGATCTGTGCTTGAATAGCTTTACCAACCTCAATAATGCTCTCATGATTTTGAAATGGGCTGATCAATAGGGTTGTCGTAAATGCTTCAAAGCCACCTTTTTTTGCTAGCTTTGCAGTCTGCAACAGACGCATATTATAACATATAAAACAACGATTAGCCTCCCTAAAAGCCACATTTCGCACAAACTCAGTTAAACCATAATTGCTATTACCTATCAGCTGTAATCCTACTTTTTCGGCAAAATCATAGGCACTTTCTTTCCTTTTTCTATACTCAACTAAAGGGTGGATATTAGGGTTATAAAAATAACCGTAAACATTATGCCCCTCTTCTTTTAATGTTTTATAACAATAGGTGGCACAAGGTCCACAGCACATATGCAATAGAGTTTTCATTTTATTTCTCCCATAATGATTGTTGAATTTTTTTATCTTCAGTAATATGCTCTAAACCAAAATACTTATAAGCAAAATGGGTAACCATTCTACCCCTTGGAGTTCGTTTTAAAAACCCCTGTTGCATTAAATAGGGCTCATAAACATCTCCGATAGTTTCTGGGGCTTCACTTATTGAGGCGGCCATGGTGTCTAAACCAACGGGCCCTCCCCCAAATTTATCTATTATCATTAGCAATAGTTTTCTATCAACAGCGTCTAAGCCATATTGATCAACATCTAACATATTCAAACCATCTAAGGCTATTTTATAGGTAATAACTCCATCTCCAATTACTTGGGCATAATCTCTAACTCTTTTTAAAAGCCTATTTGCTATCCGAGGAGTTCCCCGAGAGCGTTTGGCTATTTCTGCAGCCCCTTCGTGATCGATCTCTATATCAAGGATTTGTGCTGACCGCACAATTATGGTCTGTAAATCTGGCATTTCATAATACTGAAGTCTGCTTATTACTCCAAATCTATCTCGTAAAGGCGAAGAAAGTTTTCCTGCTCGTGTTGTTGCTCCTATGAGCGTAAAGGTAGGTAAGTCTAGCCTAATAGACCTGGCACTTGGTCCTTTACCTACAACGATATCTAGGGCATAATCCTCCATTGCTGAATATAGTATTTCCTCAACCGAGCGATTTAATCTATGCACCTCATCAATAAACAATACATCTCTCTCATCTAAATTGGTTAAAATAGCAGCCAAATCTCCGGGCCTTTCGATGGCAGGACCCGATGTAGAGCGTAGATTGGCACCTAGCTCATTAGCAATGATATGAGCTAAGGTAGTTTTACCTAACCCCGGGGGCCCATATAATAAAACGTGATCAAGCGATTCACTACGGGCTTTAGCAGCAGATATAAATATTTTAAGATTTTCTTTTACTTTTTTTTGTCCTATATATTCATGAAAATGTCGAGGACGTAGGTTTGTTTCAAACTGCTTGTCCTCAACTTTTGGCTCTGACGAAATTATTCTGCCTTCTGCTTCTATCATTTTTACACCCCTTACATTGTCGCTAAGCTACGTAAACACAGCTTTAATAGCTGTTCAACTGTATAATCTGGCTTGGCTTTAGATTGCGTTTTAGCAACCCTATTGGCTACTGAGGCATCATAACCTAAAGCAATAAGTGCCTCAATCACTTCACCCAAAGCACTATTCGGCTTGCTTGTTACTTCATTTAGTGAAACAGCCTCCATTTCTGTTGTTATATCCATTTTACTTAGTTTTTCTTTAAGATCTAAAATAATTCTTTTGGCTGTTTTTTTACCTATACCAGGCAATTTAGTTAAAGCCTTTTCATCGTCATACATAACTGCTACATAAAAATCCTTGGCACTTATATGATTAAGAATGTTTAAAGCTACTTTAGGACCAATTCCATTTACTGTAATTAGCTGTTCAAAGAGCCTTAAATCCTCCTGATTAACAAAGCCATAAAGGGTCATTTCTGTCTCTCTTACATTCAGATATGTAAAAAGTTGAATATTTTCATTTTTATTAAAGCCCGACACATTGGTTGTAAATACTTTATAACCAACACCATTTACATCTACCACAGCATAATCAGGTGTTTTATAAGCTAATTTGCCTTTTAAATACGCATACATTGTTATTTTCCTTTCATAAGTGCATTGAGTCTTCTTGATCTTATATGTGTTAGGGCAATAGCACAGGCATCTGCCACATCATCAGGCTTAGGAGCTTCTGGCAGTTTAAATTCTGATTTTACCATATACTGAATCTGTTTTTTATCTGCTCTACCATAACCAACTAAAGACTGTTTTACTTGTAAGGGTGTATACTCAAAAATTTCTATGGCATTATTCGCTAATGCTAGTGATACTACACCTCTTGACTCCCCAACCTTTAAAGCATTTGTGACATTTCTATTAAAAAAAAGTTTTTCTATAGCAGCTACATCTGGTTTATATTTATCAATAATAGTATTGATATCTTCGTATATTATTTTTAATCTTTTTGAATGTATAGTGGTACTCTTTGTTCTAATACATCCATATATAATTGGCACTACTCCGTTTATTGTCTCCTCAATAACAGCAAATCCTGTTATTGCTATTCCCGGATCGAGTCCTAGTATTTTCACTGAGTTAGCCCCCACTGCTTCTAGATTTAAAAAATAAAAGTGTTATAACAGAAGTCTATTATAACACTTTTTATAATTATAAATGCAATATTTATAGCTATTGTTTACCTTATAAATACAAACATTATAATAGATAATACTATTATAATGCATAGGTGCGTATTTAGTATAGCTAATTTTAAGCAGTTTGCTTTTGGTTATTGAGCATAAAATAAAAAACTAAATTTAACTTACTGCCTTCTCTCTTTATGTTAATGTCGTATAGCTGATACGATTGTAGTTTTTGATCAGCTTTAACTTTACTGACTAGGCTTCTGATTAGGCGTAAGAAATCTTTTGGTTTTTCATTAAATTTATGCTCCCAACAGCATTGTTTTCTTACACAAATAATTGACAATTTACATCACCCAATAATATTATTAACAAACAATTACCAAAATATACATGTATAGTTTATTGAGGAATATTAGGAGTATTCTGTTCACTTCGTAGTGGTTTTTCAATTAATCGCATAAACTTAGTTATAAATAATTCCTTTTGACTTAATGGAGTTACTAATGCCACACTAATTTTTTGCAGGTTTGCACCCAAAACATCTGTGAATATTTGGTCTCCAACCATTAATACCTCACTCTTTTTTAGCCCTAAAGTTTTTATTCCATTTTTATAACCCTTGCTTAACGGTTTTTTAGCTAAACCAAATCCCTCAATATCTAATTCTTTGCAAAAACTGCTAACACGTTCTTGTTTAGCATTAGATAATATAATTAGTTTTAGGTTGTGTTTTTTAACCTCTGCAACCCATTCCTTTAACTTTTCAGGTACAATATCACAGTCCCATGGAGCTAAGGTATTATCAAGGTCAGCCATAATAGCTCTATAACCTTGGTCATAGAGTTCTTGTAGGTCGAAATTAAAAACAGTGTCTATATAAATAGTTGGTCTTAATAATTTCATTTTTTATCCTCCAATTTAAGTTATTTTGATACTGTACAGGCACGTGGCAAGCCCCTTTTACATAAGGATAATACATATTGAAAGGGGGCACCTCTATGATACATTGGCTTCTTCTACTTTTAGAGTCTATTGGTAATCCTTTATTATTAGTATCCTACGTTTCTAGCGCATCATTCCCCCAACCTTTATCCTCTGAAGAAGAAAAACACTACTTACAGAAATTTGCTGAAGGTGACCTTGAAGCTAGGTCGGTATTAATTACTCACAATCTTAGGTTAGTAGCTCATGTTGTGAAGAAATATGAAAACAAACATGATGATACTGATGACTTAATATCTTTGGGTACTATCGGTTTAATTAAAGCGGTAGAAACTTTTAAGTTCGGTAAAGGCACCAGACTCGCAACCTATGCAGCAAGATGTATAGAGAATGAAATCTTAATGCACTTACGATCTACTCGCCACAATAGACGCGATATTTATTTGCGTGAACCTATTGGCATAGACAAAGAAGGCAATGAGATAACCTTAATGGACATCTTACCCGATAATGAACAACGTGACATAAGTGATACTGTTACTATAAACATTGAGTCAAATCGTTTAGTTAAACTCTTACCTCAACTATCTAAACGAGAGCAAAGTGTTTTAATTTTAAGATACGGCTTGTTTAATAACCGAAAATATACTCAAAAAGAAATTGCTAAACATATGAATATTAGTCGATCATATGTTTCACGAATAGAAAAAAAAGCTATTCAAAGACTACGAACAATAATGCAAATTCCTTTTGAAAATATAGAAGATCTTCAAACATAAAATGGTTATTCTCTTAGAATAAATGTAGCTTATAGTTTATATATACATACCTAAAATACTATAAATGATTACGACATATTAGCTCTAATTTACTGTTTAAGATATCAATAGCTACCTGATTCTCTCCGCCTTCAGGTATTATTATATCAGCATATCGCTTAGTTGGCTCTGTAAATGCATGGTGCATTGGTTTAACAGAACCCAAATATTGAATAATTACGGAATCTAAAGTGCGTCCCCTTTCACGTATATCACGTTTTAATCTACGCAATACTCTAACATCATCATCTGTATCAACAAACACTTTAATATCCATTAACTCTCTTATTCTAGGGTCCTCAAGCACTAAAATACCCTCTAGAACCACTATAGGATGTGGTTCTATGGTTTCAGTAAAGGTTTCTCTTAAATGAGTACTAAAATTATATACGGGCTTCTCAATAGGTTTACCATTGAGCAAGTCCGTTAATTGTTCAAATAATAAATCGTTATCGAATGCCTTGGGATGATCATAGTTGAGTAAACAACGTTCCTCATAACTCATATGACTGCTATCTTTATAATAAGAGTCCTGTTCAATAATCACCAAATTAGATCCCTGAACATTTTGCAAAGCCTTTGAAATTGATGTTTTTCCAGAGCCACTGCCTCCAGTAATGCCTATTAATACTGAATGCTTCATTTAATTTCCCTCCGCATAATGCCCCAACTCTCAACTGGTTGCTCTATTGGTATCCAAACCTTTTGACGTGCATGTGGTGCTCGCTCTAAACTAACACCAGTTTCGTCATCTATTATTGAGTTTATTGATATATTTACATTATTGCTTTTAGGGTTCATTATCTCAGCGGTATCCCCTACAGCAAAAGAATTTCTTTGTTCAATTAAGGCCATTTTTTTATCTTTATCATATCCTAATACTTTGCCTAAAAATTCGTAGTTCCTGATATAGCCAGACGACTCATAGTGTTGGCTTTGAGAATCTGCATTAGGTGCCTCATTGTAATAACCAGTAAAATAGGGGCGATGACTTGGTTTATTTAACTCTGACCTAATTTGCTCATCTATCACAAAGTTATTAGGATCTTTATAGTAGTTATCAATAGCCTGTCTATAGGCCTTTGTTATAGTTGCTACATAATGAATACTTTTCATTCTGCCTTCTATTTTTAAGGAATCCACACCTATATTAATTAACTCAGGCAGTAAGTCTATTGCACACATATCTTTAGAGTTAAAAATATACGTACCACGCTCATCTTCTACTACCGGAAAGTATTGATTAGGCCTATTCTCTTCTACTAAGTTAAATTTCCAGCGACATACTTGGGCACATTTTCCCCTGTTTGCATCTCTGCCAGTGAGGTAATTACTTAACAAACATCTGCCACTATAAGACATACACATTGCGCCATGAATAAAGACCTCAAAGCCTGCTTCAGGTACTTTTTTAATCATTTCGGACACCTCAATAAGGGTTAACTCACGGGCTAAGATAATTCTGTTTATGCCCTGAGATGCCCAAAACTTTGCACTGCTCCAGTTTGTGTTACTGGCTTGAGTACTGAGGTGAATCTCCATATTGGGAACTGTTTCTTTAATGATTCTTAAGATACCTGGGTCAGCCACAATCAAAGCATCTACCCCAAGGTTTTGCAGATTTAATAAATACTCAGGTAAGCTGTTTAAGTCTTCATTATGAGCAATTATATTCACAGTAATATAAACCTTAGCTGCTCTCTCATGGGCAAATGCTATAGCCTCTATCATTTCCTCTTGCGTAAAGTTACCTGCAGAAGCTCTTAAGCCAAAACTTGTACCGCCCATGTAGACTGCATCTGCCCCATATGTGATAGCAGCTTTAAGCTTTTCGAGGTTACCTGCAGGTGCTAATAATTCAACCTTTTTCATTTTCATCCCTACTTATATTTTTTTATAGCTTTTAAGTGTTCATCAAAGGTTTTGCTAAAATAGTGTTTTCCTCCGCCTATAGCATTAAAATAGTAATAGCCAGATTCTTTTGGCTCAAGCACAGCCTTAAAAGAGGCGATGCCTACTGATGAAATTGGCCCTGGGGGTAAACCTGGATGCATATAGGTATTATATATTGAATCTGTTTTTGTATCTTCTGTTGTTAAGACCTCTCTATGAACTGGTAACACGTATTGAACTGTAGCACAGCTCTGTAATGCCTGTCCTATTTTTAGTCTATTATAGAATACTCCAGCAATAGTTGCTCTTTCTTCATCCAAAACGGCTTCTTTTTCTACTACGGCTGCTAAAGACACCAACTCATGAAGAGTATATGATTCTTTTAGGTCTGAATCAGCATATTTTGTAGCTATCAATGAATCAAACCTAGCTGCCATTTTATTTATAACAGCTTGTGGTGTAGTTACAGTTCTAAAATCATAGGTGTCTGGAAAGAGGTATCCTTCATACTTCCATAACAGCCCTTCCGGAATTTGTTTAGCCCATTCATAGGATAACTCAATTTCTTGTGCTTTTTTATAAAAATCATCGGCCTTAAAAAGTCCTTTTTCTTCAAAAAGAACACCCATTTGTTTTATGTTATAACCCTCGGGAATAGTGATTCTTATATCATCATACTGCTCTACCTCACCGTTAACCATTTTCTTGATTGCTCTCCATATTGGAGTTCCCGGTTTAAAAGAATACACGCCTGCTTTCAGTTTTGGAGCACTTCCCGTAAGCCGTACTTGCAACTTAAAGAAAAATACCGAATCTATAACACCTTCATCTTTAAGTATTTCAGCGATATGTGTTGGAGAACTACCTGGAGTAACTTCTACTAAAACAACATCATTTATACTCCGTTTTATAAGCAAGGCAATACTTCTAACTGAGGTAAATAACACCAATAAGCTGATAATAATTGTTAGAACTAAAATATATTTATTTTTTCTGAATATGCTTAACTTACTTTTTTTGACACTCATTATCTCACTCCACATCTATCTAAAAAATATGTGTCAAACAAATTATTTGACACATATTTTTTTAGTAACTATTAGTCTTTTATTGATTGCTATCTTGCTCTAGCTCAAGACTCTCTTCTTCGGACTCAAGCTCATCAATGATATCTTCCCAAGCCTCTACAACAGAGTTCCATTCTGCATCATCTTCTATATCCATAAGAACTTCTTCTTCATTCTCTTTTACAATTTTCATAATAACTGCTTCATCATCTTCGTCAGCTATTGGAAATAAAAAAGCGTATTTGTTCTCTTTTAACTCAAAGATTTCAATGATTTCAAACTCTACTTCTGCGCCATCTTCATCTATTAAAACTACAATTTCTTCTTCACGAAAAGACATAGGTAAATTTACCTCCTTAGTAAACTGATATTATTTTAATTGCTTCCTTAAATCTCGTCAAGTTTTAGCGGTTTTTAAAATCTAAATAATTTTGCAAAATAAGCTGTGCTGCTAATTTATCTATCACTTTTTTTCGCTTTTTTCTACTAACATCGGCACTTATTAAAACATTTTCGGCACCAACTGTTGTTAGGCGCTCATCATGCATTATAATTTCGGCTTTTGTTCTACGAGCTAACTTATCTGCAAACTCTCGGCAAAGTTTTGCCCTTTCACCCTCTGTGCCATTCATATTCTTTGGTAAACCTACAATTACTTTACTAACTTCGTGTTTGTTTGCTAGGGCAGCAATGTATTGTACATCTTTTTTAGCCCCTACACAATTATACACTTCAAGAGGTGTAGCTACCATGCCCATTGGATCACTAAGGGCAACCCCTATTCGTTTATCTCCAACGTCTACTCCTAAATGTCTCATTAACTTCATCCTTTATGCTCAAAATAAATTAAATAGCTTTTATCTTTGATTCTAGATAATTTTAATACAAAACTCTTCGCATACCTGCGAACAATAACCGCATAAGTAACATTTAGTAGTATCTACTACTGCTTTATTATCAACTAACGTTAAAGCCTGTTGCTGACACCTTCTTATGCAATTACCACACCCTGTACACCAGGAGGCAATATGTAATTTACGCTGTTGTTTTGTAAGCTCTGCTAAAAGCTCTTTATTATACTGATTATTGCATAAATAGTCTACAGCAAAGTCTAATTCATGTTTGTTTTGCAAACCTATTGCCATTGAGTCAACTAGACTAAGTTCTTTAACATAGTTAAAGGCTTTTACTATATCACGGTGTAAATTACCTCCACCCAGTGGCTTCATTCCGTATACAGCCTTGTTCATATCTTTTAATTTTTTTATGGCGTTTAACATTTCAGGCATAGTTCCATCAACAATACCTAATCCATGATAGTTTGTGATTGTTTGCACAATATCAATCATGGGATGTTCACATGCAGCTAAAACTCCAGCAATATAATGAGTAGATATGCCTATTGCTCTTATTTTGCCTTGCTCTTTTAATTTAGTTAATTCAATTAAAGCTTCGGCATGCCCCTTTAAAGTAAGATGCGATTCCTGCTCGTGTAAACAATAAATATCAATATAGTCTCTATTTAACTCTCTTAAGGCTTTCTCAACACTTTCTCGAGCAGCCTTTGCTTCATAAGCATAAGTTTTAGAGCAAATAACAATATCATTGCTAATTCCATTAATACCAGCTTTTATTTTATCATAGTTATTATAATATTCAGAAGTGTCAATAAAGTTAATGCCTTTTTCATAAGCCTGTTTAATTAACTGCTCGCTTTTTATTAGACTTAGATTTTTCTGTAATGGGCTTAGTGTTAAACTACCAAAACACAACTGAGAAACCTTTATTCCAGTTTTACCAAGTTCATTGTATTTCATAATTATATCCTTAGGTTAACAAAATCAAACTATTTTACTGTCAACCAAAGGGGGGCGCATAGAGCGACCCCCTTCCTTTTATTTTTTTATGGCATTATTTTTTAAGTAACTGTTTAGTAATATCTCTAGTATTTCATCTCTCTCATACTTGGTGATTGAGATTCTAGCATCTTGATAACTTGTAATGTAAGCTGGGTCACCAGATAAAAGATAGCCAACAATTTGACTAACTGGATTGTAACCTTTATAGTCTAGTGAATCATAAACCTTTGCTAACATATTATTAATTTTTTTACTTTTATCGTTATCAAACTTAAATCTTACGGTACTATCAAAATCACTCATAATAGACCTCCTCTTTTTGACGATTTAATTGAATAAGTCATTACCTATAAGTTTACAACTTATTCATTAATATCGTTTTATAAAATGTAACTTTATCTATTTATTCAATTTATTTTGCTTATTATCCTGCCTAAAAATTATTACATTTCTTTTAAATTAACTGTACTACTATTGAAGTTGTTCTTTTATTAATTCTAAGGCTTTACTTAGAGCCTGTGGTATGGCCTCAGGTTTTTTACCTCCGGCTTGAGCCATTTGGGGCTTTCCACCACCACCGCCACCACAAATCTTAGCGATTTCTTTAATAATTTTACCAGCATGTACGCCCTGCTTAACTGGTTGCTCAGCTACCATTGCAGTTAAAAACACTTTATTATCTACGCTTGAACCTAATACCAATACACTATTTGGTGCTTTTGCTTTTAATGAATCGCCCAGTTGACGTAAGGCATTCATATCTAAATTTTCAACTTGTTTTGTTAAAACAGTAAAACCGTTAATATCTACACTATCATTTAGTAAATTGCCTGTTGAGGAAGCAAACAGTTTTTGCTGTAGGTCATTATTTTTTTTATTAAGATTACTTATTTCTGATTGTAATTCTTCAATTTTATTTAAAAGGTTTTTAGGGGTTACTTTTAAAAACGAAGTAGTTTCATTAACTGCTTGTAGCCTTTCACTAATATATTCATAGGCTGCCTTAGAAGCAACTGCCTCAATTCTACGTATCCCAGAGCCTATACTACCCTCTGAAATAATAATAAAAGTACCTGCTTCAGCAGTAGACTTAAGGTGTGTTCCACCACATAATTCTTTGCTGTAATCTGCAATAGAAACTACTCTAACACTATCACCATATTTTTCTCCAAATAAAGCAGTAGCTCCGTCCTTTACAGCATTCTCTAAACTCATTTCTTCGGTGATAACTGGCTTACCCTTAAATATTTCTTGATTCACTTCATCTTGAATAGCCTTAATTTGCTCATCGGTTACAGACTCAAAATGCGTAAAATCAAAACGTAGTCTATCGGCTGATACCAAAGAGCCAGCCTGATTAACGTGACTACCTAAAATATTCTTTAAGGCTCTATGCAATAAATGAGTGCAGGTATGATGGGCTTTAATTGCTTGCCTATACTCTGTATTTAAAACAGCCTTAACTATGCTATTAACGGTTACTTCGCCACCACTATAAACTCCATAATGTACAATTTTGTTACCTGGTAGTTTTTTAACATCAACTACACTAATAGTAAAGTCATCTGCTATTACTTCACCTTTATCTGCCTTTTGACCACCAGATTCAGCATAAAACGGAGTGTCTTTTAGTAAAAACTCTATATTATACTTAGCTTTTTTGCTATCTACTAGGCTAAAAGCTACTAACTCTGTCTCTACACTAAGCTTATTGTAACCAACAAAACTTCCACCTTCAGCTACATCTTCGAACTTCTTATCGGCAATTACATTACCAACCTGTCCTTTACGAGCGTTACGAGCTCGCTCCTGTTGTTTTTTCATGGCTTTGCTAAACCCTTGAGTATCAACAGTACAGTTATTCTCTTGGGCAATTTCAGAAGTAAGCTCTAATGGAAATCCATAAGTATCATAAAGTTTAAAGGCATTATCACCACTAATTTGAGTTTTATTTTGTGTTTTTAGTTGAGATATAATAGAGATAATTAGCTTTTCACCGTCTTCAAGTGTTCGTAAAAATCTCTCTTCTTCACTTAATATTATTCTTTGAGCCAGCTCTTGTTTTTCTGGCAAGTAATCGTAATGATCCTTCATGGTATTAATAACAGTACCTACCAAAAGGTGTAAAAATGGCTTAGTCATATTTAGGTTTTTACCATAACGAATAGCCCTTCTAATAATTCTTCGTATTACATAACCACGACCCTCATTAGAAGGAAGCGCACCATCAGCAATTGCAAATACTGCTGTACGGATATGATCAGCAATTACACGCATAGCTACCTTGTTGTTTTCATTATATTTTTGGGTAGAAATCTCTTCTACTTTTTTGATAATATCCATAAAAATATCAATTTCATAATTAGAGTCAGCTTCTTGAACAAGTGAAGCTAATCTCTCTAAGCTCATGCCTGTATCAATATTTTTGAATGGTAAATCAGTTAAGCTACCATCAAGTTCTCGGTTATATTGAGTAAATACTAAATTCCAAATCTCTAGATACCTATCACATTCGCAACCTGGTTGACAATTTTTTGAACCGCATCCGTATTTTTCACCACGATCATAATGTATTTCTGAATTAGGGCCACAGGGTCCAGGACCAATTTCCCAAAAATTTTCTTCATCACGATATATTCTTTCTTTAGGCAATCCCACTTTTTTATTCCAAATATTAAATGCCTCATCGTCCTTAGGATTAATAGTTACGTACAATTTGCTTTCATCTAAGTGTAAAATCTCTGTTAGAAACTCCCAAGACCAAGAAATAGCTTCATCTTTAAAATAATCACCTATAGAGAAATTTCCTAACATCTCAAACATAGTATGATGTCTATCTGTTTTTCCTACGTTATCTATATCATTTGTTCTCAAAGACTTTTGACTATTTGCCATTCTAGGTGATGGTGGAACAGCCTGCTTTGAATAGTATTTTTTTAATGGTGCCATACCACAGTTAATCCATAATAATGTTTTATCATTGTTGGGGATTAATGAGTGTGAAGGCAAAATATAATGATTTTTGCTCTTAAAAAAGTCTAAAAAGGCTTTTCTTAACTCAGCGGTTTTCATAGTAATTCCTCCTCTGATATGTATCTAATTTTTCTCCCCCCAAAATATTCAAGTACTGCTTTAATGATTCCAGCTAAAGGCACAGCTAAAATTAAGCCCAAAATACCCCCTACTTTGCCACCAACTATCAACGCTATCAATATCCAAGCGGGTGATAAACCCACTCGGTCACCAAATATTTTTGGAGAAATAATATTACTCTCTATCTGCTGAGTTAAAGTATACAATAAAATAACTTTAAATACCATGCTTGAATCTTGTGAAAATGCTGTAGCTACAGCTGGTAGTAGTCCTATTATAGGACCAAAGTAAGGTATTAAATTCGTAAAACCACTAAATAAGGCTAAAAATAATTTTTGCTCTAAACCAATAAATATCAGTCCTAGATAAATTAACACTACAATAATAGAACATATTATTATTTGACCTTTAATCCAACCAAAAAAAATAGTGTTGAGTCTTCGTTTTAAGTAGCTAATTTTAGCTGTTTTGCTTCTTGGTAAATTTATTTTTATAGCTTTTTTGAGTTTCTCAAAATCCTTTAAAATAAAGAAGATAAGGATAGGTACATATATGATTATAGTTAGTTTTTTTAAAAGATTTTCAAAATCCGAAGTAAGCTTAATAAAAATATCCCATACTAGTGTTTGCCAGTATTCGGTAGCCTTTTGTAAAATTGTATGCGATAAATTACTGTACTCTGGTGATATTTTCGATGCTAATTGATTTATTTTATCTATAGCAACTTGAAATTCTTGCATTTGATGAGGCAAACCGGTAACCATACGTGTTAAGTCATTAATTAGAACAGGCAAAGTAATAAATAATACTAATAATATTGTTACAATTGTTAAAGAAAAAACAATAATAACAGCATTATTTCTATTACCCACTCTGTGCTCAAGTCTTTTTACCGGTTGGTTCAGCAAATAAGCACATATAAAACTAAACAATAAAGGATATAAAACTCCATTTATCGTTTGAGAATTATAATGCCACCATAATAAAGTCACTACCCCTAAAATAAAACTAAGAATAGCTAATATCCACTTTTGACTAGAAATTTTAATCATCTTTTTACTCAATTCTATTTTTATCAAGTTTTACTGGAACAGTTTTAACTAAGTTAATAGTTTAATCATACTTAAATTCCACACAGTCCACACCGTGAGCAAAGCGAACCCACACCGTGCTACACAACGTGTAGCATCCAAACCATGAGTGCAAATACATTTTAAGTAATAATAAGATACCTTTGCACGAATCCACACCGAAGGGGTCGCTTAGCGACCCCTTCTATGAGTTGGTTACTGCTACTTGGAATAAATACTTTGCCTCAGATAATGTTCTTAATTCTAAGGTACCATCTTCAAGTACTGCATATACATGATAGTCTTCTTTGGATACATTAATTTCATTAAAACAATCCGAACAGTAAAACTGTTTATTGGCAACTCTACCAACTGCTTTACTACCACATATCGGACAAGTCGTTAAGCAAGCTTTCATCTTTTACTCCCTTTTGTAAAATACAATTAGATTTACTTAGAGAGAAGCTGTTTGGGAGTTCTATTCGTTTTCTACCATAAATTAAATCAGAAATAATACCACCACTAATATCTAACGCTACTAATATCCCACTATTTTCATCAATAACTAAATCATCTATTATACCTAATTCATCACCAGCCCTACTGATTAATCTTTGATTATTAAATCCCTGTTCTGCCATTGCTTGATAAACATCAGGAATCGAGCTAGGTTTATATAAGGCATTATTTGAGGTAATAGTTACAGTATCGTTACCAATATTAATAATGTTTTCAGGCGTAATAACCAGTTTGGAGTTTATTAAAGCAACTTTTTCTATTAACAAACCTATTAATCTACGCTGAGACACACTATATATAACATCTATAACACTACCAATTTTTTGACCAGTATCTAATGCAATAACTGGCAAATTAAGAATATCTTTAATTCTCTTCATTTTGTTTCATTCCGTTTTTGAATAGTATAACCGTGCCCCTTTGCTTTAATACTCAGAATAATAATATTTTAGTAACACTTGTAAAAATCAGCTAAATTTCAATTTTATAATTGAATGTTTATTCTTCACTATTTATTTTAATCAATTTCGTTATGACCAGCTTTACTATTTTTATAGTTTATTAAATGCAATTTTTATATAAAATAAAAAGGAATATATCATTAATAAAATAATGTTATATCCCTATGGTTACTCAATAATCTATTGTCATTTACTTCCGCGCTAGCCCAAACCGTAACCCTAGAGGGTTACCCACACCATATTTCACAAGGTGAAATATCCACCCCGCGAAGCCATAGGCAAGCCCAACCCTTACTCAATCACTCCGCCACCTATTAATCTTTTACCACTATAAAAAACGGCAGACTGACCAGGGGTAATAGCTCTTTGGGGTTCATTAAATTCTATTACTACTTTTTTTGCAATAAATTTAATAATTTTAGCTGGTTCTGGCTTACTTCGGTAGCGAATTTTTACTAGAATTTCATTATTTAATGGGTGTTCACCAGCTAACCAGTTAACATTATTTACAGAGAGCTTAGTTTTAAATAAATTTTCATTTTTACCAATGGTAACTGAATGGTTTTTTGAGTTAATTTTCGTTACATAGGCAGGATGCCCTAATGCTACTCCTAAACCTTTGCGTTGACCTATAGTATAATTTTGAATACCATTATGTCTACCAATTTTGTTACCCTTTGTATCTAATAAATCACCAGCAATGCCTGTTTTATTAGTATTTTCTTGCCAGTATTTTTTGTAATCGTTATCATCTATAAAACATATTTCTTGACTTTCACCTTTACTGGCAATTGGTAAGTTCCAGTTAAAAGCCAGTTCTCTTACTTTAGTTTTAGAATAATCCCCTAAAGGAAACATGGTGTGCTGTAAAATCTGCTGATTTAAGTTATACATCATATAAGTTTGGTCTTTACTTTCATCATCTGCTCTATATACTTCATGTTGTTTGCTTTCATTATTATATTTTTGTATTACATAATGTCCTGTTGCTATTTTATTGTAGCCTAACACTTTAGCATGATTTAACAAAGCACCAAATTTAATATATTTATTGCAGGTTACACATGGATTAGGTGTTCTTCCGTTTTCGTATTCAGTTAAAAATTGTTTAATAACTGTTTCATAAAATTCTTTGCGTAAGTTAATTACATGGTGTTCTATGCCTAAAAAATTAGCCACAAGTTTGGCATCTTTTACTGTCTTTTTTTCTTTTTCACTATTGGCAGAGTTAGATATCACCATTGTTATTCCACAAATATCATAACCTTGTTCTTTTAGCATATATGCTACTACTGAGCTATCTACTCCACCACTCATTGCAACAGCTATTTTATCTCTTGCCATACAAATTCTCCTAAACTAATTTCTGCTACACCTCTAGTTAAGTCTCTTATTAACGTTTTAAACTTGTCAATATCTTGGGGCTTTAACAATGCTATAATTTTTACATTGGCATCATAAACAATATTTTTAATAGAGCCTTTTAATTTTTCAACATGATGAATTACATCACCCAACTGATTATACTCTACTGGCTTAACCTCCACTATTTGAAAAGCTTCATTTTCAATAATCTTTGTTTCAGAAATAGTTTTAGAAGCCGTTCTTCCATAGGCTCGTATTAAACCACCAACTCCTTGATTAACACCACCATAATAGCGAGTAATAACAACAGCTATATTAGTTAAATCATTACCCTCGATTGCTTTAGATACAGGGGGACCAGATGAATTAGCAGGTTCGCCATCATCACTATACCTAAGTATAGTATTTTCATTAATTCCAATTTTATAAGCCCAAACATGATGCGTTGCATCGGGATATAAATCTCTTATTTTTTGAATAAACTTGTTTGCTTCTTCAACCGTTGTTGCTGGTGAAGCACTGCCATAAAAACGGCATAAGCCCACTTTATTTTTAAAGTGGACTTCAGTTTTAATTGTTTTAAACGTATTTATCATTTTTGCTCCCCCTGATTAGTACGAGTCCATAACTTTATTAATCTCTCAAGCATTTTCCTTTCGTGCCCATTTGAACTTGGGTAATAGTATCTATCATTCTTAACACTGTCAGGTAAATACTGTTGAACTACAAAATTATCTTTATAGTTATGAGGGTAAATATAACCCTTTCCATGACCGAGTTTGGCAGCACTTTTATAGCTAGCATCCTTTAAACTATTTGGTATACCACTAAACTCTTTTTCTCGTACAGCTTGTTGGGCATCTTTTATGGCCTTGTAACTACTGTTGCTTTTTGGAGCACAAGCAATATAACTAACAGCTTGAGCTAGTATTATTCTACCCTCTGGAAATCCAACAAAATTGCACGCTTGAGCAGCATTATTAGCTATTATTAATGCCATAGGGTCGGCATTGCCAACATCCTCTGAAGCACAAATTATTATTCTACGTGCTATAAACCTAATGTCTTCTCCAGCTTCTATCATGCGAGCTAAGTAATACAGGGCAGCATCAGGATCACTACCCCTCATAGATTTAATAAATGCAGAAACTGTATCATAGTGGGCATCATGATTTTTATCATAATATATTGCTTTTTGTTGAATAGATTCAACAGCAATGTCAAGAGTGATGTTTATAACTCCTTGTTCATCTTCTTGTGTTGTTAATACTGCTAATTCTACTGCATTTAAGGCAGTTCTAGCATCACCATTACAAACCCTAATAATATGATTAAAAGCCTCTTCAGTAATTTTTATTTTTAAATTACCTAAGCCATTAATTTTGTCGGTTAAAGCATTGGTTATTATTTGAGATATAGCTTCATTTGATAGAGTCTCTAATTTAAATATACGTGATCTAGATAATAGCGGGGCATTAACCTCAAAAAAGGGGTTCTCAGTTGTTGCACCTATTAGGGTTATTATACCCTTTTCAACACTAGGTAATAAGGCATCCTGCTGGGATCTATTAAAGCGATGAATTTCATCTATAAATAAAATAGTTCTTCTAGCAGACAAAGCTAAAAGCTCTTTTGCATTAGCTATAATTCTTCTTATATCTTTAACGCCATCCATAACAGCATTAATCTGCTCAAAATTACGCTCTGTAGTGTTAGCAATAATTCTTGCTAAGGTAGTTTTACCTGTACCAGGTGGCCCATAAAATATCATGGACGTTAATCTATCTGCTTTAATGGCTCTATTAAGCAAACACCCTTCTCCAATTATATGATTCTGCCCTACAAACTCGTTAAGAGACTTAGGACGCATTCTGGAGGCAAGAGGTGCATTAGATTTTAACTGTTCAATTATATTTCTATCAAATATATTCATTATAACTCATTCATGACCTGTTTAATTAAGTGTGCTGCTTTTACACAGTCTTGTTCAGTTACATCTAAATGAGTAACTAATCTTATTTTGTTATTGCCCATGTCGTTAAACAAGACACCTTTGTCTTTTAATTTTTGACATAATGTTGCCGCCAAAATTAGTTTTTTATCAACATCACAAAAGACTATATTTGAGTGAACATCAGATAAGTTTACATTTAATCCTTTTATTTCGCTCACTTCTTTAGCGAGTAATAAAGCATTATCATGGTCTTGCTTAAGCCTGTTTATATTATTCTCTAAGGCATATATGCCTGCTGCGGCTACAATGCCCGCTTGTCGCATACCGCCACCCACCATTTTACGATAACGACGAGCCTTAGCAATAAACTCTTTTGAACCAAGCAGTAATCCGCCTATAGGTGCTCCTAAACCCTTAGATAAACAAAGCTGTACACTATCGTATGGCTTTACAAACTCACTTATATCACAGTTTAAAGATGTTGCACCATTAAAGGCTCTTGCACCGTCTAGGTGTAATTTTAAGTTGTGTTTGTCAGCTATTTTTTTTACTTGTAGCTGTTGCTCTAAACTTATTACTGTTCCACCGGCTAGGTTATGGGTATTTTCAATACAAATTAATTTTGTCTCTGGAAAATGAACATTCTCTGTTCTTATATTTTTTTCAATTTTTTGAGGGTCAATAAAACCCTTAACACCTTCAATACAACGTGGATTAAGTCCTGCTAAGCCAGCAATTCCACCAACCTCAAACAAGTAAATATGAGAGTTTGCTTCTAAAATAACCTCATTACTACGATTGCAATGGCTTAAAAGCGCCAACAAGTTACCTTGAGTTCCACTAGTTACAAATAATGCTGCTTCTTTTTTCAACATCTCTGCTCCCAGAGCCTCCAGCCTGTTTACAGTAGGGTCATCACGGTAAACATCATCACCTACCTCTGCTCTATACATAGCCAATCGCATTTCTTCAGTAGGTTTTGTTACTGTATCACTTCTTAAATCAATAAAGTTCCTCATTAAAAAACCCCCTCAACGTTTTCTTTATCTACAATGCTAATAGCAACGACCTGATACTTGTTTTTGCTCTTTCTAAATCTCTCTAAAAAGAATCTATTAAAGGCAAAGCTTCCCAATAAACCAATAAGTCCTATTCCAAAGGTCTGCAACTGCGTAAGCTCTAACGCGCTACCAATTAGTAGCCCTGTTAACAAAGCTACTAAGGGTATACCATAGGCAATTAAAGCAGCATTTGCTATTGTTCCTTTTGGCATTACTAACTCTACATATTGACCTTCTTTGGCATTTGCTTTATTTAACGCAGTAACTATTTGAGTTTTTGACTCTGCTTTACCTATAGCACAACCACCACAGTTACTACAAGCAGAATGCCTTAACAGTTGTACAGAAACTAAATCATTTTTTACCTCTGTAACTAAACCTTGTCGTTGCATTTTTTTATCCTACTTTTCTAATTTTTTTATATACAGCTCTTCCAACTGTTTACTATCCACAAATCCTGGAGCACCTGACATTAACGATGATGCACTAGTTGTTTTTGGGAATGCAATTACATCTCTAATATTAGTAAGATGTAACATTTCCATTACTAATCTATCTAATCCAAAAGCAATACCACCATGTGGTGGGGTGCCATATTTTAAAGCCTCAATAAAAAAGCCAAATTTTTCTTCAGCGTCTTGCTCAGAAAAACCTAATGCTGAGAACATTTTCTTTTGCACATCTTGATTAAAAATTCTAATGCTTCCTCCACCAATTTCAACACCATTTAACACCATGTCGTAGGCTTTGGCTCTAGCTTCTCCGGGTGAAGAAACTAACAAATCTACATCTTCGTCTTTAGGCATAGTAAACGGATGATGCGATGCTACATAACGCTTAGCCTCGTCATCGTATTCAAAAAGTGGAAAATCAACTACCCACAAAAACTCCCATTTTGCTTGATCAATTAGCTCTAAATCTTCAGCTAGTTTTAAACGCAATGCCCCTAATGATTTTGATACGGTATTATAATCTGCAGCAATAATAAATACTATATCTCCAACTTTAGCATTGGCTTGTTTTGCTAAGTCTGCTATTTCTGTATCTGTTAAAAACTTTGAAATAGAGGACTTAATGCCATCCTCATTATATGCTACCCAAATTAAACCCATAGCACCATATTTTTTTACATATTTTGTATAATTATCGTATTGTTTTCTACTGAATTTGGTTTGAGGTACAGTAATGCTCTTAATTACTCCTCCGTTTTTCAAAGTGGTTGAGAACACCTTGAACTCACTATTGTTAAATACTGATTCAATATCAGTTATTTCTAAATCAAAGCGAGTATCTGGTTTGTCGCTACCATATTTATTCATAGCAGTTTCATAACTCATTATAGGAAATGATTGCTCTGGCAAGTCTATGTTTAGCACATCTTTAAATACCCTTTTCACCATTCCTTCTGCCATTGCTCTTACATCTTGCTCATCTACAAAAGACATTTCTATATCAACTTGAGTAAATTCAGGCTGTCTATCTGCTCTTAAGTCCTCATCCCTAAAACAACGAGCAATTTGAAAATATCTATCATAACCACCAACCATTAATAGTTGTTTGAATATCTGTGGTGACTGGGGTAAGGCATAGAATGTTCCTTTATTTACTCTGCTCGGTACTAAATAATCTCTGGCACCCTCTGGTGTTGATTTAGTTAAAATAGGGGTTTCAATCTCCATAAACTGATTATTATCTAAATAATCTCTAATACTTTTGGCTATTTTATGTCTCATCATGAGAGATTTTTGAAGCTCTGGTCTTCTTAAATCCAAATAACGGTATTTTAAACGTAAACTCTCTTCTGCATTAACATCATCTTTAATATAAAATGGGGGTGTTTCAGCATTATTAAGTACTGACAAATCATTAACAATAATTTCTATGTCACCAGTCTTCATATGTTCATTAACTTGTCCATCTGGTCTTTTTTGAACTAAACCTTTAACAGAAATAACATACTCAGATCTTATGCTATCTACTTCACTGGATTTATCAGTTAATTGGTTAGGGTCTACATTTAATTGAACAATACCCGTTCTATCTCTTAATGTTATAAAAAGAAGTCCACCTAAATTTCTTCTTTTTTGAACCCAGCCATTTAAAACTACAATCTCACCACTATTATTGACATTAAGATTTCCACACATATGTGTTCTTTTCATAAGCTTACTTACACTCATAATTTTTAAACCACCTTATTTTTTTATCTATTATTGAGTTGATGTTATTAATATAATTTACTGCATTTTTGGGCGTTGATAGCCTTGTAAACTTTTTATCTTTATCTAAAACCTTGGTAACGGCACCTGCCCCGCAGGCATAAATAGAACATAATTCACTAATCATTACCATGTTATAAATACACTCGTAGCCTTTTATGCTGTAACCTATATTAGCATGTCCACCTACAGTATTTTTTTGTCTGTATAAATAA
This sequence comes from Clostridium sp. 'deep sea', assembly GCF_014931565.1. NCBI lineage: Bacteria > Bacillati > Bacillota > Clostridia > Eubacteriales > Clostridiaceae > Clostridium > Clostridium sp. 'deep sea'. The sequence continues at coordinate 495,762 of NZ_CP063353.1, read as the reverse complement.
TATGGTATATAAAAATCTGTTAAGTTTTTTGTTGTAATTTGGTTCATCTCTAGTAAAAGTTGTTCATTTAATTCAGCAAAATTGTTTTTCACAGTCATAAATGAAGACCTTTTTCTTGCCAGGTTATGCACTGTAATATTATGTGGTTTAAATGCTTTAATTTTCGTTAAAGTATCTACTACATCAGCTATATTTTCAGCTGGCAAACCTAGTATCATATCCATATTTAAAATGAAATCATAACTTTTAGCTATCTCTACAGCATTATATACTTGTTCTATAGTGTGATTTCTATTCACTTTTTTAAGGGTTTTAATATTCATTGTTTGGGGATTAATACTGACTCTTGAAACCCCATATTGTTTTAATAATTGAAATTTTTCATTTGTTACTGTGTCAGCTCTGCCTGCCTCTACAGTAAACTCCACAACCTTTGATAACTCATATTTATTTAATAAACTCAAGATACTTTGTAAACTATTATAATCAAAAACAGTAGGAGTACCACCACCTATATAAACTATAGCAATAATTTTACCACTATCTTTAAGGTAAGTTAGTACTTGATCTAACTCTAGTAGTAAACACTCTAAGTATTGCTTTTGTAAATCCTTAGATTTGCTGTTTTCAATGGTTATGAAAGAACAATAGGTACATCTGCTAGGACAAAAAGGAATATTAATATATAGAGCCACGTTATTAACATTTTTCAATATGTTAGCTGTAACTTTTTGTTCTGTATTAGCAACACTAATTAATAAGTCTGCTGTACTTGAAAAGAGCCCGTGTTTTTCGATTAATATATCTTTAATAGTCTCATCACTGTTTTGTATTTTATAATAATTCACAAGTTTTACGGGTCTTACACCTCTTAATTTTCCCCACTCTTTTGACAATATGGATTATTCTCCTTTTCAAAACCTATTGTTGTTGTTTTACTATGCCCTGGGTAAACAAAGGTATCATTAGGTAATTTCATGAGTTTTTGTAGCGAGTTTAGTATTTTAGGTAAATCGCCACCTGGTAAATCTACTCGTCCAATAGATCTTCTAAACAGGGTGTCTCCACTAAATAAAAGACTCTCTGACTCACAGTACAAAGATATGCCTCCTTCTGTGTGTCCGGGAGTTTCAATAACTGTTAGCTCTATCTCTCCAATTTTAATTTTATCGCTGTCTTTTAGTAGTATTGTAGCACTTGGTTGATCTTTATCCATACCTAGATATTGAGCTAAGAGCTCATCTGTATCCTGTAACATAATGGCATCTTTTTCACCAATAGCTATATCACAATTATATCTATTAGAGATTATTTTATTGCCTGCAATATGATCACTGTGCCCATGAGTATTAATAATCATTTCTATCTTAAAATCTAAATCAATGTTATCAATTGCTGACAATAATACCTTAATACCATCAGCAGGATCTATAATAGCTGCTTTTAAGCTATCTTCACAAATAATAAGGTATGTGTTGGTAGCTAATTTTCCATTGGGTATTGCTTTCACTAACATAGACTCACATCCTTTATCTCATTTTATAAACTATCTATAATTAAAGTAACTGGTCCATCATTGATTAAATCAATCTGCATATTAGCGCCAAATACTCCATTTTTCACTGTAGCTACGTGTTCTTTAGCTTTTGCAATAAATTTTTTATATAAATCATTGGCTATATCAGGTTTCGCTGCATAACTGTAGCTGGGTCGTCTACCTCTTCTACAATCACCATATAGGGTAAATTGTGAAACAATTAGCAGCTCTCCGTTTGTATCTAACAATGACAAATTCATTTTACCATTATCGTCAGAAAAAACGCGTAAATTGACAATTTTCTCTACTAACCAAGCTATTTGATCTTCACTATCTTCTTGATTAACAGCAAGCAAAACTAATAAACCATTGTTAATATTTGAATAAAGCTCATTTTTTATAGTAACACTAGCTTTACTTACACGTTGTATTACAGCCCTCATAATATCACCTATTACACCCTTCTTACTTCATGTACATCGTGAATACTTTTTATTCTGCTCATCAATTTTTGCAACATCTTTAAGTTAAGTACATCTAGTGTTACATATACTATTCCACGTCTTGAATGTAGTGTAGAAATATTGATATCTAAGCTAGATATTACTCCTAAGATATCAAAAATAACACCAGGTCTATCCGATGACATTATTTGTAAAGGTACTGGATACGTGCTATTTTGATCATCATTCCACATTACATCTATAAATCTATCCGTTTCATCACTTTTAGCTAATATATTACTACAATCCACCCTGTGAATGGTAACACCTTTACCTCTTGTTATATAGCCAATAACTTGATCTCCGGGTATAGGATTACAACATCTTGCAAGTTTTAAAAGAGCATTGTTAATACCTTGAATCTCAATTCCTTTGGTAGGTATAGTTGGCTGCTGCTCGTTTTCAATAATTTTCTCTAACACATTTTCGGGTTCGTATTTCTCTCTATAATAGTCTATAAATCTATTTGCAACTCCATAAGGAGAATGGCTTCCATAACCAATAGCCGCCAACAAGTCATCAAAAGAATTATAGTTAAAGTCATCTAATACATAAGAAACAAAATCGTATTCCTTATTATTTAATACATCTTTTACCTCTATGCCTGCTTTTTTTATCTCAGTAATTAACAGGTCTTGTCCTTGGATAATATTCTCTTCTCGTTGCTCTCTTTTAAACCATTGTCTTATTCGAGAACGAGCTGAAGAAGTTTTTACAATATTAAGCCAGTCTCTACTTGGCCCATGTACGCTTTTAGAGGTTAAAATTTGTACTATATCTCCAGTTTGCAATTGATAATCAAGTGAGACTATAGCTCCATTTATTTTGGCCCCTATGCATCTATTACCTACCTCTGTGTGGATTCTATAAGCGAAATCTATAGGAACAGCACCAGATGGCAAGTCAACTACATCACCCTTTGGCGTAAAGACAAATACTTGGTCTGAAAATAAATCTACTTTAAGGCTATCTACAAACTCTTCAACGTCTTTAAGCTCTTGCTGGAACTCAATAACTTGCCTTAACCAAGCTAACTTAGATTCAAAACTTGCGTTTTCACTAGCGCCTTCTTTGTACTTCCAGTGTGCCGCAATACCATACTCTGCTGTGTGATGCATGTCTACTGTTCTTATTTGAATCTCTACAGGTTCTTTGCGTAAACCAATTACTGTTGTATGTAAAGATTGATACATGTTTGGTTTAGGCATAGCAATGTAGTCTTTGAATCTGCCAGGAAGTGGTGTCCACATGGTATGAACAACTCCTAAGGCACCGTAACAGTCCTTTACACTATCTACAATAATTCTAACAGCAGTTAAATCATATATTTCATCAAATGACTTATTTTTATCTACCATTTTTTTATAGATGCCAAAAAAGTGTTTGGGCCTACCCTTTATCTCCGCTTTTATATTCACTTCTGATAATTTGTGTTCTAAGGTATTTATAATGTCGGTAACAAAGCCCTCTCGCTCTGATCTCTTTTTATCAATTAGAGCTCTTATTTCTTGATATCTTTCTGGACGTATATATCTTAGAGACTGATCCTCTAGTTCAGATTTTAGAGAATTCATTCCTAATCTGTTCGCTAAAGGGGCATATATTTCTAGTGTTTCTTGAGCAACTCTTTTTTGTTTCTCCATAGATGTACTATTTAGTGTTCTTATATTATGCAATCTGTCTGCAAGCTTAATAATAACAACTCTAATATCACTAGACATTGCTAAAAACATTTTATGAAGATTATGAGCCTGCTGCTCTGTTCTAGTTTTGCCCTCCATACTAGTTAATTTAGTTACTCCATCTACTAAGAGAGCTATTCTTGCTCCAAAAATCTTTTTTATTTCATTAACAGAAGTAGCAGAGTCCTCTACAACATCATGTAGTAACCCTGCAACTATAGTTTCGAAGTCCATTTCTAAATAGTCAGCCAACAAAATAGCAACAGCAAGCGGATGACTTATATAAGGCTCACCACTCTCACGAAACTGATCTTTATGGGCATTTAATGCTACATCGTAGGCCTTATAAAGTGTTTCCTGTTGAATATCTGTTAGCTCAAATTTTAATTTTTCGGTTAAAGCAGTTAAGTCCACAATACTCCTCCTTAATACTTTATGAGGGATTTTATAGTATAAGGAGCAAGTAAATTCCTACCATTTAAAAACTCAAGCTCAATTATAAATCCTACTCCAACAATATCTCCACCAAGTTCTTCTACTAACTTAACAGATGCTGCTGCAGTACCTCCTGTTGCTAGTAAGTCATCTACAATTAATACTTTTTGACCAGGTTTTATAGCATCTATATGCATCTGCAAACTATTTGAACCATACTCTAAATCATAATTAATCGTTGTTGTTTTAGCTGGCAATTTACCAGGTTTGCGAACAGGGACAAAACCAGCACCTAAAGCATAAGCTAAAGGAGCACCCACAATAAAGCCTCGAGCTTCAGGCCCTACTACTACATCAATGTTATCATTTTTATATTCATTAGCTAGCATATCAATAACAGTTTTATAGGCATCTTTATGCTGTAATACTGTAGTTATATCCATGAAGTTTATGCCTTCTTTAGGAAAATCCATTACTTCTCTAACTAATTCTTTTATTTGACTAATATTCATTATTTAGTCCCCCTCATATATATTTTTTCAAAAATATTAATTGGTGATAATAATAATTTATGTTCCTCTCTTGCTGATTCAATTAATTTTAAGTAGTAATTGTAAGCCTGAGAGTTACTTAAATCTCGTTTTTTTATTATGTTTTTGAACTTATATTTTACCATATAATTATCAAATATTGACCAAGATAAAAACCCTAATTCAGCAAAAATTTTAAGCATTGTTAGTTTTGCAACACTTCTACCCTTAGTGTCTTTATCTTCGTTTATATTTAGCTCAAATTGCAGCTCCTTATTATCCTTTAACATCCTATAAAAAGTAGCAAATGTATTTCTATTTATCGCTAAGGAACTTAAACTATTTAACTGTTCTAAAGAATCGTTATTATTATACACTAAATGAAAACAAATATCTTCTTTTATATTAACTTTATATAGCTTATTTGTGTGTATAGGAAGATCATAAATAACAACATGTTTACAATCAGTATCATGTAAGCTTTTCACTTGATTAAAGCTACCATTATTATAATATAAGATAACTTCTCTACCGACTGGTCTAATGTCATTTTTTATATAACTAGTGTACTTGCCATAGTTATAGCCATAAAATACTATGGCAAAACTACTTAAATTATCTTGTAGATTATTTAAGTAATCATCTTTATTTTTAGTATTTCTTTTGTTTATAAAGCTCTTAATTTTATTAAATCTAATGTCTTTGCCAATTAAATTTATAACAGGTTTATTTCGCCAATAGCTTTTCTCTAACTTTCCTACAATATCAACAATATCTCCCACCTTAATATTTAAATCATTACGCTGCCAAAAAAGACAATCAATGCTTCTATTAAACTGTTTAATAACTAACTTGGTATGTTTATTTTGGGCTAACATGTTTACAGTAACTACCTCACAACCCATTAATAAAAAAGTAGGTGTTTTATTACCTATGCCAAATGGTTTTAAGCTATTAACCTCTGTAATATTTTCAATACTTGTTTCAGGTAGGTCTATTATGGTGTCAATATCTAGTTTAGGTATTAAATCTTCTGCTGTACAATTAGTTTTTACGTAATCACTCAATAGCTGGTGTAAAGGCTGGAAATTTTCGTATTTCAGCTTTGCACCTACAGCCATAGCATGCCCCCCAAAACTAATAAAATATTCCTTAAACTTGGTTAGCAATTGCTGCATATGCAATCCTGAAATACTGCGACCACTTCCCTTTATAAATTCATTTTCTTTACTAAATAATAAAACAGGTCTGTAATACCTTTCTACTAATCGAGAAGCAACAATACCTAAAACACCATGGTGCCAATCTTCTTTATATAACATTATAAAATTACAGTGTTTATCAATATTGTTTTCAATCATTTCAATGGCTTCAAATTCTATTCTTTTTTCAATATTTTTCCTTTTTTCATTTTGATTATCAAGCAATATTGCTAATTCCTGAGCTTTAACTTTGGTATTAGATAATAAAAGCTCTAGGGAATCTTTAGCTGATCCTACTCTACCCCCCGCATTAAGCCTTGGCGCAATCCGATAGCTTATATGGCTACTAACAATTTCCTTATTTTTTATATCACTAACTTTTATTAATTCACCTAAACCAATTAAACTCGGTTTTTTATTTAATTGATTTAAACCAACACTAACAATTGTTCTATTTTCATCAACTAATGGAACAATATCCGCAATGGTTCCTATGGCAACTACATCAATATATTTAAGTATTTTCTCTCGAGCTACACTTTTATTATATAAAGACGTTAACAATGCCTCACAGGTTTTAAATATAACACCTACACCTGCTAACTTATCGTTTGGATATACATTGTCTACTCTTTTAGGATTAACAACAGCTATTGCCTGGGGTAATTGCTCTATTGGTAGATGGTGGTCTGTAATTATTACATCTAAACCATTACTCATAGCAAATTCTGTTTCATTAATGCTTGTAATACCACAATCAACTGTAATTAGTAAGTCATAATTGTTAACCAACTGTGATACTGCCTTTATATTTACACCATATCCCTCACTCATACGATCAGGTATATAGTAATCAATTTCTGTTCCCAAATCAGCTAAAACATTTTTTAGGGTGGTTATTGAGGTTATACCATCTACATCATAATCTCCATATACAATTATCTTTTCTTTCTTTTCAATTGCTTGTTTTAATCTATCAACTGCTTTATACATATCTGGTAACAAAAAAGGGTCATGTAAAAAGCCCATTTGGGGTTTAAAATATTCGTTTAGATCCTGTTTTATTTCTCTATTGTTGTATATTTGCAAAGCCAAAGAATAAAACTCATTATATAGTTCTGTGTTTTTATCTTTTAACTTCCAAATATGTTTACTTGCTTTATAGCTCATTATCTCTCTCCAATTGTTTATCTTTATATTCTATTATAACTACAAATGTATGGTAATTGGTATATTTTTTTTCTAAACACAAAAGGAGCCCTTTAAAAAGGAACCCCTTTATGAATAATTAATTATTGATTTAACTTATTCTACTAATAGCATTAATTTTTTCGTATTCTCTACGGAATATTTGTAATAAAACATCCTCACTTAAGTCTTTAGTAATAAATAGTTTGCCACCGCCAGCTTTAGCTATTCTTTTCATGATACTTTGATTTGGTTTTACACCAACACAAGTAAATTTAATATTATCACTTAAGAGCTTAATTGCCTCCATTTCTGCCTCAGTAACAGGATCTCCACCATAACGAGAAACAGTTGGTACTCCATCACTTATTAAAACTACTTCAGTCTTATAAAATTTATTGCTTTTAATGTAATCATAGGCTAGTTCAATACCTTCAGCTAATGGTGTTAAACCAAAAGGGTTTAAGGACTTTACGGTGTTTAACAGTTGTTGTCTATTGCGAGTAAACCCGCACTGTAATTTTGTGTTATTCTCCTGAATACTTATCACAGCCACTTTATCTCTTGACCACGATAAGAGCTTATCTATTAAAGCACAAGCTGCTTTAATTCTTACTCCTTTCATACTGTCGCTATAATCAAACAAAAATAGAAAATTACGATAAGATTGTTTTGGTTTTTGATAATAACTTAAATCACTCATTTTAAAGTTTAGTTTACCTAGCTTTTTGGTTTCATTATAGTTTCTTATTAATGCATTTTTTATAGTTTGGGTTACTGCTATTGATCCTTTATTAAAGAGCTGATTAATATTTTTAGACCGATAAGAACTTGTATACTGGTTTGAATTGTTTATAAATGTATAGCTACTGTATTGTTTTACATTTTTTTGTTTATTATTAAATATTTTTTTTACTCCAGTCATTTTACTAGTTGTATTAGAGCCTTTAGTTTTATTTTTCTGAAACTTTTTGTTAATAATATCATCTAAATAAACTTCAGAAGAATCAAACATTAATGAAAACTCAGTTCCATTGCCAGACAAGAACTCCCAGTCAGCTGTTAGTAAACCATCTTTAGTAAAAGAGTCTAAGATAGTTTGACAGTCTACTCCTTCAATAACATCCATTTTAGATTTTATTTCTTTGTGCAATAAGGAGTCTGTAGAAGACTCAAATTCCTCATTAAGCTGTTTGAAACTTTGCTGATTTTCAAATAAAATATTTTCAATGGCTATTAATTTAAGGTTTTGCTGCTTAATTACTTGCTCTGTTGAGTTTACTAAATACAATATTAAATCATAGTTATTGGGGTGTAGTAAAAGTGTTATGTGACAGTGATTTAAATGATTTCTTCTAACTTTTTTATTTTTTCCATATCTGCCACTGCCAGATAACCTCCCACCACCTGTTGCTGTTTGGATATCAATATAGTCCTCCATTTTTGAACCATAATATCCATAATTTATTTTTTTATGTTTTATTTTTTGGTAGTATTCAATACTATGTAGTAATTGTTTGGCTAATGCTTTATGGGAAACATGACCTATTTGATGAAAAATATCTATATGGATGACCTCACCTTTATTAGGACGTTTATAAAAAAACTGACCGGCATCAGCCTTTTTATTTATGTACACTATTCCATTAAATGGGCTATCTATTGTATGAACACAAGAACTCACTACAGCTGTTTCACCAACCCTTAAAGCATTACAGTTTTTTATTGATTTAATAAGCACTTCATGCTCTCTTTTAGTTACTGAAGCTAACATATTTACTTCTCACCTGTCTTTTTTATTCTTTGGCCAACAGGTATTGAGCTTATTTCTCTGGCTTCGTTTAAAATGTTTTCTTCATAGTGAGATAGCTCATTCTCGGGGTTTTCTACTTTATCTGTTGCTGAGCTGTTAGAGCCATTAAAAAACAAATCACTTAACCAAGAACCCCATGTTTTTTGATCTGGTTTACTATTGTTTAACTTTTGTTCTGGGTCTTCATTAACATTACTCAAAGATTTACCCACTTTATTTCCCCTTTGATTCTCAGTTTCATTAATAGATGTATTTGCTTTTCCTTGTAAGTCAAAAACAATTCTTTCCACTAAATCTTGATCTAATCTATGCCTAAAACACATTATAAAGCTATCAATAAGATCTTTATTTTCTACCCTAATGTTACCTCGATAAAGGGTATGCATTTTACTGGCCATATACCATGATTTTATTGATCTTAAGCTCTCTAAATCATACCTTAGGAAAATAGAAGCCATTTTTCTAAGTAATATTTGATCAAACTCTAGCTTATCATTTTTGCTAAGTAGCTGTTTATATTTATCTTTTACATGTGGATGAAAACTTGGTTTACTATTGATAATTATCGACATTAAATCTTCTATATTAGAGGGTCTCTCTACATGAATATTTAAGTCAAAACGATCTGATAACTGTTTACGTATACTCTTTAAAGGGCCAGGGTCTTCGTCTGGATTACTTGCCGCCCATATAGATATTGTGATTGGCAGTACAACTTTAGGCAATCCTTCTTCTTCTATTTGCAAGGTACCAGGCTTTGTGCCCATAACATCTAATAAAACATCTGTTAGTTCTGGTGATGTATCTGCTAGTCTATTTATTTCGTCTATAAAAACAATCCCTCTATTCGCTCTAGCAATTGTACCTGGTAAAAGAGCTACACTTGGGTCCTTTGAACTTGTCAATTGTTTTAAATCAATACTACCTACTACAGTACCTAATTTTGCAGAATGAGAAATCTCTAATAATGGCATTTGAATAAATTCTGTCTCCAGCAAACTGAGTTCCCTATCACTCATGGAGCGATGTTTTGGGCAAATAGGGTTTTTAGGATCACAGTTAAACTCACAGCCCTTTATTCTTTCAATATAGGGTAGATATCGTTTTATAGATCTTAACGCTGATGTTTTACCTGTTCCTCGTAAACCATAAGCATGAATATTTAATGATTGTTTTAATAATAGGGACATGATAGACATATCCATAGCTGTAAATAATTCTTTATTTCCTGTGTGTTTCACCATTTCACAATTTAAATTCACTATATTACTCCTCCTGCATTTTCTATGTTATATCTTTCCACAGAAGGACAAATAAAATTTAACAATATTTAAAAAAGTACAGTTTTTTTTATATGTTTTAAAAGTACTATAGCTATTTTTATTAAATACAATTAAAGTGCTTTTTATTTTGTAGTTTATTATAATTAATATAGAAAAGGGGCAGTTGGATAAAAAGACTAAGCTTTTACTATGAAGCAAAAAAGACAGCAAGCAAATAGCAAAAATCCATTTTTTGACTGTCTCTTATAGATTTATATAAATCATTATTTATTTATTTATTTAAGCAATTTATTCTTATAATACCAATTTGAGCAATAAACTGCAGCTAAAGGATTGTGCCCTAAAACTCTATCTTTTACAGCTAACACTGTTGTAGGTGCCTCACTGTACTTAAAAAATAAGCTATCATGACCAACACATAGTCCTAATACAATATTAAAATCTGTTTTATGTTTATTTAGTAAAAACGCTTGTCCAATAGGATTACACATAGACTCGTGTTTACTTGGTTCAAACTGATACTGCTCCGGAATATCCATATCAGTTTTATCAACTGCACCAGTACAACAAACTACCGATATTACCTCAAAACCATGGTGTTTAAAATAATCTGCTACAATCTTTGCTTCTGAACCTAAACCTTGGCAAAAAGCTAAACCTAGTTTTTCATAATTATTTTTTTTGGAAAATTCCTTGATTTCTTGTAAGCGAGTCCATTCTCCATAGCCAGTTTTTTCAACATAAGCAGCTGTTTTAAAAATTTTATTATTCTCTTCCTTTCTATATTCTTCTTTTACTTCTTCCATCCAATTGTTGTTATTAGGACAGTTTGCTGGATAACTATTATCACCAGTTGAGCAAGGTTTATCTTTACACCAAGCGCAATATACCATTATAATTCCCCCTTACTATTATGGTTATATAACTATAATCTATAACTATATTCTTGTTAACAAAGATAAATCCTTTTATTGGTATAGCTAATTATGCTAAAGATATTGTTTCATAAAATAAACTGCCAGTATTTGAGTACTGGCAGCTGTAAATAATGATTAATATTGGTTCTGTATTAATTAAACATGACCGTTAGACTGCCCCTCATCTATTAAAATCTAGCTTGAAAGTATAATTGCTGTACATACTGTTCTAGTTCCTCACGTGAAACAAACAGGTTAGTAACCTTTGGCAAATGCTCATAAATTTTATTTATAACCCATTCAAATTTTTCCTTACCACTACCTGACTCAAAATCTTTTTCTGCTAAAAGCATCAGTTTATACGCTAGCTCTCTTAACTCTACATATATTATTGTTTTTCTATTATTTAAATTAATAACTATACCTATAATTAAAGCTACTAAACACAAATATTGTAAAGGCATTATAACCACTTTCTCCTTCTACCAACTCTATTTTTAATTTATTTCATAATATAACTCTTTACATTTTATTCTTGTTTTCCATTTTGGTTAATTGCTCTTGACAAGTTAGTCATGATTTGGTAGGCTGATTTTGGTTACAAGATATTTGTAGCTTTATTTCACAAAATCACAATTTAATAGACTGTGACACACCTTTAAAGGACGGTCCCGTGAGGCCGGTAAGGAGTTATGATTTTTTGGTACAATTTTTTACCTTCCTACCGGTAGTAGGAAGGTTTTTTTATACCTTATCACTCCCTGTCACATCAGAAAGGAGCTTATAATGAAATCATCGCAGTCGTTATCTGACCTGATTTCCATTAAAGACTTATCTCTAAGTCAACTAACTAGCCTTTTAGAAAAAACCAAAGAGTATAAGCAATTTATTAAAGGTACAACTCGTTACTCTACAGAGTTACAAGGAAAAACAATAGGTCTACTCTTTTATGAACCAAGTACTCGCACAAAATGTTCTTTTCAACTAGCCTGTGACTATTTAGGTGCACATCATTTAAGCATTTCTAAATCTGGCAGCTCTTTTGTTAAAGGAGAAAGCCTTAAAGATACTGCGTGGAACCTACATGCTATGGGTGTTGATTTAGTAGTTATGCGTCATCCAGTTTCTGGGGCTGCAAACTATTTAAGTTCTAAACTTACAATTCCAGTTGTTAATGCAGGAGATGGTATGCATGCACATCCAACTCAGGCCCTATTAGATATTTTCACAATGCAAGAGTATTGTGGCACTCTTAAAAATAAAACAGTAACTATAGTTGGTGACATTAGACACAGTAGAGTTGCCCGTAGTAATATTCATGCCTTAAATATGTTAGGTGCAAATGTTCGTTTAGTAGCACCAAAAACGTTTTTACCAAAAGGAATTGCTAAATTGGGAGTACAGGTTTTTACAGATATAAGAGAAGCAGTAGAGAATACTGATATTCTTATGGCTTTAAGAATCCAAAAAGAGCGACAACTGGCTGGCTATATTCCTAGCTTAGGAGAATATGCAAAATACTTTGGTGTTAATAACAAGAACATTACAAATATCGATGATTATATTATCATGCACCCTGGTCCTATAAATAGAGGGGTAGAAATTTCTTCTCAATTTGCAGACAGCTCTTTATCAGTTATCCTAAAACAGGTACCAAATGGAGTAGCAGTAAGAATGGCTATTTTATCTACTTTATTAGGAGGTATAAAATAATGAACAGTTACTTAATAAAAAATGGAACGGTAATAAATCCAATTAACAATAACGCAATTCAAGCTGATGTTTTAGTTAAAAATGGTAGAATTGCATTAATAGATAAAAATATCATAAGCTCTGAGCCCGTAATTGATGCCAGCAATTGTATAGTTACCCCAGGCTTTGTTGAAATACATGCTCATTTTAGAGAGCCAGGTTACGAAGGTAAAGAAACCTTAGATACAGGCTGTGAAGCTGCTTTAAGGGGCGGATATACAACTGTATGTGTAATGCCAAATACTAACCCTGCTTTAGATAAAGATTACTTAGTTAAGTATGTAAAGCTTAGAGCTAAAGAAATTAATAAAATCAATTTAGAAGTGATTGGTGCTGTAAGTAAGGGTCTAGCTGGTGTAGAAATGGCTGAACTACTAAAAATGAAAGATAGTGGAGCAGTTGCTTTCTCTGACGATGGTAAGCCTATTATGAATGCAGCCTTAATGTTAAATGCTTTAGAATACAGTACAATGATAGATTGTCCTATTGTGGTACACGAAGAAGACTTAACCTTAAGTAAGAACGGGGTAATGAATGAAAGTGATGTATCAACAGAATTAGGATTAGCTGGTATTTCACACCTTGCCGAAGAAATTATGATAGCTAGAGATATAATCTTAGCTGAGGCAACTGGAGCTAAACTCCATATCGCCCATGTAAGCACTAAAAAATCTGTTGACCTAGTAAGAGATGCCAAAGCAAAAGGTGTAAAAGTTACCTGTGAGGTTTCGCCACATCATTTAACACTCACTGACAAACTGCTAAAAACTAGGTTATTTGATACAAACCTTAAAATGAGTCCCCCACTTCGTACTGACGATGATGTTAAGGCTTGTTTAGAGGGTATATTAGATGGAACAATTGACGCAATAGCAACAGACCATGCTCCTCATAAATACGACGAAAAGGATGTTGAGTTTAATTACGCTCCCAATGGCATAACAGGCTTAGAAACTGCTTTTCCGGTGCTCTACACCCATTTAGTTAAAACCAATAAACTTGATTTAGTAACACTAATAAACAAACTAACTAGTAGTCCAGCAAAGGTATTCAGCCTGCCTAATGGAACCTTAAATATTAACTCTAGTGCAGATATCTCAATTATCAATTTAAACTCAGAGTTTGAACTTACTGAAAACTCTCTTGCTACAAAAGGCAAAAATACCCCTTGGCTTAATGAAAAGCTATTCGGAGAAGTACAGTATGTACTTAAAGATGGAGAAGTGAAATACAAGAAAGGAGAAAAAAATGACTAAAAAAATATATAAGCTACCTATTATTTCAAATACCAAGATATGTGATGATATTTATTTAATAACCCTTAAAAGTAAAGAGCTTAGTTTGGTACTAGAGCCTGGTCAGTTTCTACACGTTCAATGTGGAGAATCTAATTTTCAGATTTTACGAAGGCCCATAAGTATATTTGACTGCGACAAGAATAATGAAGCCATTAAAATGCTCTACAAAGTTGTGGGAAAAGGAACTACAAGCTTAACACAATATAAACAAGGTAATACTTTAGACGTTATAGCACCACTAGGCAATAGCTTTGATTTAAGCTGCAAAAACCCTTTAATAGTTGGGGGAGGAATTGGGGTTGCCCCCCTAAAGTATTTAATTAGAGAGCTTAACGTTAAGGGAATAAAACCAACTGTAGTTTTAGGCTATAGTAATGCCGATCAGGCTAAAATGAGTGAGCTGTTTACAGATGTAGATTGTAGGCTCTTTAATTGCACCATTGACGGCACAGCTGGCTTTAAAGGCAATTGCTGTGAATATGCCAAACAATTATTAAAAGACTATAGCTTTGATGTTATTTATGCCTGTGGACCAAATATTATGCTTGCTAACTTACCCAAAAGTTCTTGTAGAACCTTTGTATCACTAGAGGCGTACATGGCTTGTGGGGTGGGTGCCTGTTTAGGCTGCGCTGTTAAAAAAACCGAGGGTGGATATTTTCACGTTTGCAAAGATGGTCCGGTATTTAATATTAAAGAGGTGAATATAAATGAGCAATAAATTAGCTACCTCCTTATTTGGTATAGATTTTGATAACCCAATCTTTTCAGCCTCAGGTACCTTTGGTTATGGCAGAGATTATTATGATTTTATTACTCCACAGCAAATCGGAGCTGTAGTTACAAAAGGTACTTCTTTAGTTGAGTGGCATGGTAACCCAGGTACACGTGTTTTTGAAACCCCTGCTGGTATGTTAAACTCCATTGGCTTACAGAACCCTGGTATAGATTATTTTATAAAAAAAGACTTACCTTGGTTAGCAGAGCAAAATGCCAAAGTAATTCTTAATGTAGCAGGAAAAACTGCTGAAGAATACCTAAAGATTGTTGAAATGTGCCAAAGTCAAGAGCACATTCATGCCCTAGAAATAAATATATCTTGCCCTAATGTAAAACATGGTGGAATGGCCTTTGGAACAAACGCTGATGTGGCCTTTGAGCTCTTAAAAAAGTTAAAAAGTGTCTCTCACAAACCCTTAATTGCTAAGCTATCCCCTAACGTAACAGATGTAGTTAAAATAGCTAAAGCAGTTGAGAGCGCTGGCACTGATGCTATTTCTATGATTAATACCTTAACGGGTATGGCAATAGATATTAATACCCAAAAACCTGTATTAGGCAATGTAATTGGCGGTTTATCTGGTCCTGCCATAAGACCAGTGGCCATAAGAATGGTTTGGCAGGTTAGCCAGGCAGTAAATATACCTATTATTGGTATAGGCGGAATTATGAATAGTCGAGATGCAATTGAGTTCTTTTTAGCTGGTGCCTCTGCTGTACAGGTTGGTACAGCTATGTTTGTAAACCCCCTAGCCCCACTTGAAATAATGGAAGGCATTAAAAAGTACCTAGATAAAAACAATTATGAAAGTATTAAAGATATTATAGGTTTAGCATGGAAGGAGAATTAAAATAATGAGTATTAAAGAACGATTAATTGTTGCTTTAGATGTTAATAACAAAGAAGAGGCATTTAAACTAGTTGACGAATTATATGATGTTGTTGGCTACTTTAAGATTGGTATGCAACTATACTACTCGTGTGGAAATGAACTAGTAACAGCTATTTTAGAGCGCGGTGGTAAGGTCTTTTTAGACCTTAAACTACATGATATACCAAATACGGTTTACCAAGCTTCACGGGTTATAGCTGGCTTAGGTGTATCTATGACTAACTTCCATGCTGGCGGTGGTAGCGAAATGATAACAAAGGCTGTAGAGGGCTTAAAGACTGTATCTACCCCACCTCTTGCATTAGCTGTAACAGTTTTAACATCACTTGATGAAACCAATTTAAGTGAATTGGGCATTAATAACAATGTAGCTACTACGGTTATGAATTGGGCTGAACTCGCCAAAGAAAATGGCTGTAACGGCGTTGTATGTTCACCAAAGGAAATAGAGTTAGTTAAAAGAAGCTGTGGTAAAGACTTTATTACTGTAACCCCTGGAATTAGACCCGCATGGTCTGTGAAAAATGATCAAAAGCGAATAACCACCCCCTATGATGCCATGTTACAGGGTGGAGATTATATTGTGATTGGTAGACCAATTCGCTCTGCTGAAAATCCTCGTGAAGCAGCGTTAAAGATAGTAGCGGAAATGCAAGAAGGCTACCAAGCTTACCTAAAAAAAACAAATTTATAAGCCTCAATTCAACACTATAAGTTAAAAGTAAAGGAGATTATCATGACAAGTCAAGAAATTAAAAGCCTATTTGAAGAACTAGGTGTAGTATTAAATGGACACTTTTTATTAACATCAGGCAAACACAGCCCTACCTTTTTACAGTGTTCTCAGTTATTTCAATATCCTGAACATACAGCAAAAGTTGCTAAGGTTTTAGCAGATAAATTTAAAGATACTAAGGCTGAAGTTATTATTGGTCCAGCCATGGGTGGTGTTATTTTATCTTACGAAGTAGCTCGACATTTAGGATTAAAATCAATGTATGCCGAAAAAGATGGTAACGGTGGTATGGTTTTTAAAAGAGGGTTTAAGCTTGCTCCAGGTACTAAAGTTTTAATTGTGGAAGACGCTGTTTCTACTGGTGGATCTGTAAAAAAAGTTATTGCAGCCTGTGATAATGTTGGCTTAGATATTGTTGGCATTGGGGTTCTAGTAGATAGAAGTGCTGGAAAAGTTAAACTACACAAAAACCAACAAGCGCTACTAAGTATGGAAGTTCCAGCATATGAAAGCAATGCTTGTCCTTTATGTGAGAAAAATTTGTCGTTAACTCATCCTAAAGACCTAAGCATGTAAGCAGGAATTACCCTATGGGTAATCGAATCTCTCTTGTAGGACTGGAGGTTATTTAAATGGATGAAATGATTCAAAAAATGCGAGAAAAAAATGCTTTCGCATTTCAAGCACTGGCCAAAACTATGGATGATGTTCTATGGCACCAATTCTTAGGACATAAAGCAAAAATAGATAAATGGAGAATAATTGGTCCTACACCTGCAAATACAACGGCTCAATCAGCCCAAAATAAAGGAAATCCGTTTGTATTATGGACATATACTTTTGTTCCTAAAGAATTAATTGAAGGTAAAAAGTACCCTTTAATGGTGTTTGTACATGGTGGTGTACATGCCAATTTATCTACTAGTCAATACCACATTATTGAAGAGTTACTTGACCAAGGATATGTTGTTGTTGCACCCGAATATCGTGGTAGCACCGGCTATGGTGAACAGTACTATTCTTTAATAGATTATGGTGGACTAGAAACAGAAGATACCTATGCGGCTAGAAACTGGGCAGTAGAAAAATTTGATTTTATAGATAGTGAACGAGTAGGTATCATGGGCTGGAGTCATGGTGGTCTTCATACCCTCTTTAATATCTTTAATCACCCAAATGACTATAAAGTTGCCTATGCGGGTGTGCCTGTAAGCGACCTTGTTGCCAGAATGGGATATAAAGGTGAAAACTATCATAAATTATATTCTGCAAGTTACCATATAGGAAGGTCTGCTGTTGATGACCCTTGGGAGTATCGTCGCAGATCACCTGCATGGAATGCTCATAAATTAGAAACTCCGTTATTAATACAAACAACAACTAGTGATGAAGATGTAAATGTTTTAGAGGTTGAACACTTAATTAAATCTTTAAAGGCTGAAGGAAAAGATTTTAAATATGAAATCTATGATAATGCTCCTGGTGGACATCAATTTGATAGAATAGATACCATTGATGCCTGTAAAGCTAGGCAAAAGGCCTATGATTTTATGGCGGATTACTTACTAAAGTAATTAACTATACCATAATTTAAAATTTTGTTTTATTAATAAGCAAAAAAAGGAATTGTTTTTACAATTCCTTTTTTAGTACATTAAATTTAAGGTTATACTTTGCTTAAATCTCACTAATCTTAAAATTTTATTAATCAAAGTTCATTTCTGTAACCACTTGATGTGGTTCACCCTTTATATAGTTAAAGAATACACCTAAATCTCTGAACACATTTGGTTGCTTTTCAAAAAGCTGTGTAGCTGTGGCTGTAATTTGCTTTACGTATTGACTTACCTTTTCACTGTATAAAAAAGCATTTAAAATTACGCCTAAAACGATTCCAGCAAATACGTCTATGATAGAATGTTGTTTTATCATTACTGTTGAAGCAATTATTAAAATCATTAAAATAAACGATATTGTTTTTATATACTTGTTATCCTTAAATTTCTTACTTTTACGTAATACAAAATGAATAGCCATTGCATTTAAGGTATGCATACTAGGTGCTGAGTTAATAGGTTTGTCTGCTTCATATATTCCTTTAATGATACGAGAGTATATATCATTTCCAGTTATCTCTGGTCTTAAATTCTGTCCATTAGGAAACACGGCAAAAATAATGAAACAAATAGTCATGCCAACAAATAAAAATAAACATAGTTTGGTATATGATTCAATATCTGTAAAAGCAAATATTACTAATGGTATAACTATATAAGCATACCAAATTATATATGGTATAACCATTTCTTTAACAAAAGGTATTATATCATCAAGCATTGGAAAGTACATAAATGTTCTTTCTGTAACAATGCCATTAAATAGTGAATATAACACACCTAGTAAAATATAATAGCTCATATAAAATAAGTGTTTATACTTATACCAGAGGTACTTTCTGCTTTTAATTATGTTTTCCATCTATTATTCCCCATCAATTTTAGTAGCCAAAACAAACATCTTTCTCTTTCTACTGTATATGTTTGATAAATAACTATATTATTATTCAACTAATTACCTACAACTATTATAGTTAAATTATTAAACTTGTAAAGAGTTTTTTAATATTGATTCTTATCATTTATATGAATTATAAAGCATAAAGATTAAGATTTGATTAATAAAATGTGACTAAAGTCTTACAATCAACTAAAATGTTTTATTAACCCCTAGCTTAAAGTTTATCTTTACTATAATACAAGATATCTAGCCAATAATCCTTTCCATCTTTTGTTAATTACTAATTGATAGTTTATTATTAATTAGTATTCAAGTACATCTAGTTTATATAAATACTTATTATTAGACTTGTACTTATACATTCTTGTTCCTATAATTAATTTAATTTAATAATAAGGTAATAATCTCTTTGTATAAAGCTATCTTTTTTAAGGTTTAAACCTAGCCCACCATATTATACATATTAAACATTGGTACAATAATTGCTATCAATATGCCACCAACTAAAAAAGCTAGAATTAAACTTATAAATGGCTCTAACATTTTCGTTAAACGCTCACTCATGTTTTTTACATCGGCTTCATACATATCTGCTGCCTTGGCTAACATTTCATCTATAGAGCCTGATTCCTCTCCTATTCTTAACATATTTACTATTAATGGTGGGTAATACTTACTCTCAGCAAAAGCAAGTGTTATTCTTTGCCCTCTACTAGCATTTTGTCTTGCCTTGTGAATAACCTCCCCAAGAATTGAATTATTAATACTACGTTCTACTAAAGTTAACGCAGAGATAACATCAAAACCATGGTGTTGTAAGGTAGAAAAAACTCTGCAAAATCGTGCTAAACTACTTAGCTTAGTTACTTGACCAAATACAGGTAATTTTAGTTTTAGTTTATCAAAAAATCTTTTACCCGACTTGCGTTTACTCCAAAAAATAATTACTGCTACTGTTGTTACTAGTGACAAAATTATTAAAAGAGAATTATTTATCATAAAATCGCTTACTTTTATTAAGGTTTGAGTAACTTTGGGTAACTCACCATCCACAGCATCATAGGCAGTTATAAATGCTGGTACCATACGAGTCATTAAGAGCCATATAACAGCTATTGCCATACTTAAAACTATAATTGGATAATACATTGCTGTACGTAATTTTTGATGCAACTGATACTCTTGTGAATAAAAATGCACAATTTGCTCAAGGGCTTGCTCCATTACTCCAGCCTCTTCACCAACCCTAAACATATTAACCATTAATTCAGGAAAATACTTAGGATACTTTTGCATTGCATCTGCTATTTTTACTCCTTGGTTAATTTCATCTAGTACTTTCATTTGTACTTTTTTAAATGGTTTATTTGCTGTTTGTTGTGATAGAGTTAAAACTATATATGATATGGGAATACCTGCTGAATACATTGCTGAAAACTGATTTGCCCATATTGCTATTTCACGAGCACTAACTGGCTTACCTATTACTATATCTGTTTTTAAACTAGGCAAAGTATTTCTTTTTGTTTGTTTTATCTTTGTAACAAAGAGTCCTTTTTCTCTTAATAATATTAAAGCTGTTTTGGAATCAGTGGCTTTAACAATACCCTTATCAACATCTCCTAGGTTATTTCTTGCTCTATATCTAAAGGTTGGCATTATATCTCATCCTCTAACTGTTTAACTTACTTTCATAATTATTACATTTAACTCATAAAATCTTTAAAATAAGAAACACCCATTAGTTCTTCTACGGTGGTTATGCCAGATAATACCTTAATAATAGCATCGTCTCTTAGTGTTTGCATAGCTAAATTACTGACCGCATAATCTTTTATTACACTTGCTGGCTGATGATCCATAACCATTTTAGCAATTGTCTCATTTATTATTAACAATTCAAATATGCCAATTCGTCCTCGATAACCAGTGTTATGGCAATGTGAGCAGCCATCTCCAGCTTTAAACAATAATATCTCTGATTTATTTTGGATATAGTTATCTATATTAAGGGTTGACCACAAGCTATCATTTTTATTTATAAAGTATTCTTTTCTGCACCGAGAACATACTCTTCTTACTAATCTCTGAGCTACAATACCTGCTATAGAAGAAGCAATTAAAAACTCAGCAACTCCCATATCCATTAGTCTGGTAAGTGTACTTGCTGCATCATTAGTGTGAATAGTACTCAATACTAAGTGACCTGTTAATGCTGCCCTTATTGATACCTCCGCTGTCTCTTTATCTCTTATCTCACCTACCATTATTATGTTGGGATCTTGTCTTAAAATTGACCTTAAAACTGTTGAATAGGTTAAGCCAATTTTTTTATTAATAGAAATTTGATTAATACCATTAAGGCGGTATTCAGTAGGGTCTTCTATAGATATAATATTTTTATGGGGGCTATTTAAGACATCTAAACAGCTATATAAAGAGGTAGTTTTTCCACTACCAGTTGGACCTGTTACTAAAATCATTCCGTAAGGCAAGGAGAGTAAGTTTTGTAGTTTTTTAAGAGTTGTTAACTGCATTCCTATGTTATCTACTTTATATCTGTTTTGAGTATTATCATGAATTCTTATTACTATTTTTTCACCACGAATAGTGGGAATAGTTGAAACACGAAAATCAATTTCTCTACCACCAATAAATTGTCTAAACGCTCCATCTTGGGGTAATCTGCGTTCTGAAATATCTAAATTAGCCATAATCTTAATTCTAGCAACAATAGAATTATGTAAGTCCATACTCATTTCTCTAAGCATTTGAAGTAAACCATCAATTCTATATCTTATTATCAAAAGATAATCGCTTGGTTCAATATGAATATCACTTGCACTATCCTCTACAGACTGCTGAATAATAGCATTCACCATACGTATTAAAGGAGCATCATCATCTGAGATATCCACAAAATCAGATATATTAAGACTATTATTATTAAATCCTTCTGGAGTTAAATAAAGCCATTCTATAGCACGTTCTATATCTCTTTTTGTTACAATAATAAGCTTTATATTCCTTTTTGTAGCAAACTTAATATCATCTAATGCTAACACATCAGTAGGATCAGCTGTTGCCAAGGTTATTTCATTATCATTAACCGAAACAGGAACAAATTTATGTCTTTCGACTAGGGCTTGATTAACCATGTTAACGGCCTCTGGTTCAAAGGATAAATTTGCAACTTGTTCAAAAGGTATCTTAAACTGATCACTCAGTGTTAAAGCTATATCCTCCTCGGTAACATAACCGCACTCAATTAAAGTCTCTCCAACCCTTAAGTTTAATTGATGCTGTTTTGATAAAGCATCTTGTAATTGCTCTTTTGAAATAAGACCTCTATCTAATAATAAATCACCTAAACGAACCTGACGGTTCATATTTTCACCCTCTTAAAACTAACTATTTATATAATTATAAGATTTTTAGCGAAATTTGTCGATAATTTTAGAATAATTTTAATAAAATAGCCATGCAATCTAGCTACTCTTACAATTAATATTAAGAGCCAACTTAGTAATAAAAGCAAATAAATTAACGGTTAGATAATAATTATTCATAAGTAACTGATTGAAAGAGGAAATTGCTCAATAAAAATTACAATTCACACTATAAACTTTAAATAAATCTGCTTCCCGCGTTAGTCACTACACGAACAAAGTGAGTGCATAACAATATCCTACAACGCGAAATCGTACTTAGAAAGCATACTACGTTAAAACAAACAGTTCGCAAAATTGCAAACTGTTTGTTTTTAACTATTAAGTCCTTCAAGAATTGTATTTATTTCTACATTAGAATTAGAAATTGTAATACCTTTTGCTAAACTATTTTGGACCTCTTGTGTTAGGGTATCTACTTTTATATCAGTCATTTGTTTTACTTCAGCATTTTCACGTGCTTTTCCGTAATAAATTGCCACATAGCCATCTTTTATGCCAAAAAAAACAAAGTTATTACAATCATTACATCTTCCCTTTTTAAAGTATTTAAGTATAACTTTATCACTTGAAAATTCCTCTACAACATATACAGGAAATAATGCTTCAAGTTGAGCTTTTGTGAATGCTATAAGCCCATTGTTACCTTGTGGTCTTTCATACGTTATTTCATGACCACAGATATCATAAACCTCATGATAATATACTTTTGTATGGGACATTATTTTTTCTTCTTCTATTAACTCAGAAGACTTTATTTGTTTATCTCCATCACTTCTTTCACTAAAGAATCTATCTGGAGTATCAAAACTTGCTCTATAGTTCGTAAAAAATATAAAGGTTGCCATCATCACAAAAAAACAAATAAATATAATGCCTTTAAATACCTGAAGAGTTTTATCTTTTTTCATACTGCCCAAAATCCTTTCATAAAGAATTCATTAGCAGTATGACCTAAACTACTATCTTTATACCCTTTATTCTTAAAGAGTATATTTAAAATTCTGCATTAAAATACACTTTTTGGACATCATCATGGTCTTCAAGCAAATCAATTAAAGTCTCAAAGTTTTCTATATGCTGTTCGGCTAATTCGGTAAAATTCTCTGGCACAAATTCAACTCCAGATTCATCCCCTACTATATTATTATTAGCAAGCTTATCAACAACACTCACATAGTCTTCTGGTGATGTATATATTATAAATTCATCATCAGCAGTAATTAAATCATCTCCACCAGCCTCTAAAACTTGCTCTAGTAAGTAATCTTCTTCTAATGGCTGTTTTTCACGGTCTATTCTAATTACACCTTTGCGATTAAACATCCAAGCAACACAACCATTTTGTCCTAAACTTCCACCATACTTACTAAAGTAATAACGAACATCAGCGGCTGTTCTATTACGATTATCTGTTGCTATTTCCACTAAAACTGCTACTCCACCAGGTCCATAACCTTCGTAGGTGAATTCTTCATAAATTGTACCATCATCGTTTCCTAAACCTTTATCAACAGCCCTTTTAATATTGTCTTTAGGCATATTATTTTGTCTGGCCAAATCTAAAGCCATACGTAATCGTACATTAGTTTCTGAATCAGAACCACCCGACCTAGTTGCAATAAATATCTCTTTACTGATTTTTGTAAAGATTTTTGCTCTTTTAGAATCTTGCCTTGCTTTTCTATGTTTTCTATTTGCCCACTTTGAATGACCTGCCATTATTTTTGCTCCTCTACTTCAATAATTGGTGGTAGGTTAACTTTATGTCTACTTACTTTATGTAAGTGTTCTATCCTCTTTTTTGAATCTTGAGGTACATCTTTACCCTGTAAATAATGCTCTAAAATCTTATACGAGAAACCCATTTCTTGTTCATCTGTTTGGTTTTGCCAAAGACCAGCTGAAGGTGGTTTCTCAATAACAGCATTAGGTATATTTAAGTCTCTAGCCATCTGCCAAACCTCTTCTTTAGATAAATGAGCAATAGGCATTAAATCTGCTCCCCCATCTCCCCATTTAGTAAAATAGCCAACATATCTTTCGTCTCTATTACCTGTACCAATTACTAAACGGTTTTGCATGTTAGCATAAAAATACAAAGTAGTCATTCTTAAACGAGGTTTTATATTAGCTAGTGCCATCCTTTTAGCCTCACTAGTTAGGCTAGCCTCTAAGTCTTTAGTTAAATTATTAAAATGCTTACTTAAGTCAAACGTCATTATATCTAAATTTAGTGCTTCTGCAACAAGCTTTGCATCCTTTTCATCTTGCTCACTAGAATTACATGGTAATATTATTCCTAATGTATTGGGGCAAGCTAGTTTACATAAACCTGCAACTACAGCGGAATCTATCCCCCCACTTAAGCCTAATACAAAACCATTTGTTTTAGCATTATCATTATGCTTTTTTAGCCAGTTTACAATGTAATCTATGCTCTTTTTCATTTTTTATCTCCTATACATTAAATCTTACACTAATAATATCTCCATCATTAACAATATAGTTACGACCCTCAAGTCTCCAAAGACCTTTCTCTTTTGCAAAAGCAATGGAGCCGCAATCTACAAAATCTTGATAAGCAACTGTTTCTGCTCTAATAAAGCCTCTCTCTAAATCAGAATGGATTTTACCTGCGGCTTGTGCAGCGTTTAAACCATTTGTTATGGTCCATGCTCTACACTCATCTTTACCTACGGTAAAAAAACTAATTAGGTTTAATAATCCGTAAACAGTTCTTGCTAGGGTAAAAACACCCGACTCTAATATATTTAGGTCTTGCATAAACTCAATTTGATCATCTTTATCTAAAGCAGATATCTCAACCTCAATTTTGGCCGATAAAACAACTAAAGGCATATTGCGTTCTTTTGCAAAACTTTCTAACTCTTTTTTACCAGGATAGCTGTCCTCTAGCAGTTGCTCTTCATCTACATTAACAACCAATATCATGGGTTTGTCTGTTAAAAAAGTGTAGTTTTGCATAAGCTCTACTTCATCTTTATTTAATTCTATTTGATAATAGGGTTTACCTTCTTCAAGCTCAGCAGCAAGTTTTTTTAGTACTAATAATTCGCTCTTTTGCTCATTTGTTATTTTTTTTCCTTTAGAAATCCGTTCAATTCTTTTCTCTACAAACTCCAAGTCAGCAAATAACAATTCCATATCAATTGTTTCTACATCTCTCATTGGGTTTATACTGTTATCTGAATGAGGTATATCTGAATCACTAAAGGCTCTAATTACATGAATTAAAGCATCTGTTTGCCTAATATCTTCAATAAAGCTATTGCCAACTCCAGCACCACTGCTTGATCCCTTTACTAAACCAGCTACATCTACTACTTGTAACTCTGCGTAAACAGTGTTCTTAGGTTCAAAAATTGACGATAAATACTCTAAACGTTTATCTGGAATATGAGCTATTCCTATATTTGTTGATGTTTTTCCAGTAAAAAAAGCTGATGTTTCAGCTTCATTTTTAGTTAATAAATTATATACTGTTGTTTTACCTGTCATAGGTAAGCCAACAATACCGCATGATAACATGTAAATCCTCCTTAAGTGTTTATCTTATAATATTTATTATGATTATGACAATAAGTTACTGTACACTCATAGCCTCAAACAAGATTTTTTGAACGTCTTCTAAAATAACTCCAAATTTATTTTCAGCATCAATAAGTTTTTTCACATCATTATTCATTAAAATAATCTCAAATTGTTTTTGTAATGTTGATTTATCTTCATCGCTTATTTGCTGACCAGCCATTTGCATTTGCTGTAATTGCATTTGTTTTGTACGGAATTCAATGTACATTTTTTCAGCATTTTTATCATTTTGAAGAACAGCCTTTGCTGCTTGAATCTCTTTCCATTCTCCGCTATCCTTTATGGCATCAGCGAGTTCATAAGCTTTATCATATATATTCATTGTAGTACCTCCTAATATTGACTATTCAATTATATCATTTTATAGGTTAAAATATTTATTGTAAATAAAAATTTTATTATGAAACGCTTTATCTATAAAAGTTAAGCTTATATTAGAAATATTTTTAATAGCTTATGTTACTAAATACCTTGTTTTTATAGATTTGATTTTAGTTTAATAGTTTAGAATGTTTATTTCAAAAAGAGGAAAAAGCATTGTTAACCCGAAGTTTAAGTACCGTAATAAATAAAAGTTGGGGAGTGGAATTATGAGTAACACTAAAATAAGTTTTGACCACTACTATAAGTATGATGAGTTAACTAAATATTTACATAGCATATCTGCTGAATACCCTAATTTAATCACCCTAGAGTCTGTAGGCCAGTCTTATGAAGGACGAGAGATTTGGGCATTAGCAATAACTAATAAAGATTCTGGTTGTGCTAACAATAAACCAGCAATTTATATTGATGGTAATATTCACGCTGGTGAAGTTACAGGTTCAATGGTATGTTTAAAGTTAATAGATTATTTAGTAAACAATTTTAATACAAATGAGCAAATAACTTATACTTTAAATAGTAAAACATTTTATGTTTTACCACGTGTTAACCCAGATGGAGCTGAACTATACCTTACTACAGCCACCAAACTACGTAGTAGTACCCGTATTTACCCTGATAATACCTATACAGAGCTACCTGGTTTACACCCACAAGATATTAACAATGATAATAAAATATTGGTAATGAGAGTTCAAGATAACAAACGTGGAGAATGGAAAAAATCTAATAAAGATTCTCGCATTATGTTGCCACGAAGACCTGGTGAACATAATGGCGAGTTCTTTCATCTTTACCCCGAGGGACTAATTAAGGACTATGATAATACTAGTTTTGATATTAATAGATCACCTTACGGTTTGGATTTAAATCGTAATTTTCCATCTAACTTTAAGAGTGAGTTTATACCTGGAGGTCCTTACCCTGCTAGTGAGCCTGAAGTAAAAGCAATAGTCGACTTTATAGTTAATCATAAAAATATCGGATTGTTAAATTGTTTTCATACCTCTGGGGGTTTTGTATTTAGAAATCCTTATACTTATGAAGATAACGAAATGGATGCAGAAGATTTAAAAGCAACTAAAGAAATAGCTAGAGAGTATTTTCATATTGCTGGTTATAAAGATATAAAGTCTAATAACTTCTCTACGTTAACTGAGTGGGCCTATGAGCATTTAGGTATTATTGGTTATACAACCGAACTATGGAACCGTTTAGAGCGAGCTGGCACAACCTCTGAAGAGTATTTTAATGCCAAAACTCCAGAAGAAGTTGAAAACATTTATCTAAAACTCTTAAAGTGGAATGATACTGAATTATGCAGAAAAGGTTTTATTGATTGGAAAAAGTTTAATCATCCTCAATTAGGAGATATAGAAATTGGTGGGTGGGACTTTAAGTATGCTGTGCAAAACCCTCCTATTCATTTATTAGAACAGGAATGTTATAACGGTGCCTTATGGGCCATTAGTCAGTTAGCTAGTATGCCAGATTGTAAAATATCAAATTCTGAGCTAGTTAAAATTGATAAGGACGTCTACAAAATAACTATCTATTGTGAAAACTATGGCTATTTGCCTAGCTATATTACCAATAAAGGTAAAAATATAAAGGCCGTTGAAGAAGATAAACTTTTTATTACAGGAGATAATTTTGAATTAATAAGTGGAGATTATGAAACTAACATTGGCTTTATTGAAGGCTATATGAATGGTCAGAGCAAGGGTTATTTTGCAGTAGGCAAACCCGCAAAAAGCTCTATTAAACATGATTTTATAGTGAAAGCTACTAATAATACTGCTTCAGTAATAATTAAGCTCAAGAGCCAACGTGGAGGCTGTGACAGTGTTGAAATCTTTTTGCCTTAAATAATTAAAGGATATCGCAAATGCGATATCCTTTTGATTTATTAAGTATTAAGTATCAAAGACTTTCTATTTTTTAAAACTAATTGGGCTCAACCACAGAAAAAGCATGATATTTTTTGTTATAACATTGCTGTAATCTTTCATTAATTTCTTCAAGTGTAAGAGCATTTAATGTTTCGTTATACTGATAAAAATCAATGCCTTTTATTAAATAAGATACATATCTATTAGCTATCATACTCAAGTTATCATAACTTATAGTGTGTAAACCAGCAAACATTCTTCTGGCTCTCTCAAATGCATCTCTAGATATTCCTTGCTGTTTAGCTCTATCAAATCCAGCCAATAATTCTTGATGTAATTTTTGTGGATCTGGAGTTGGACCTCCATAAATTTCATAAGAATAAGTTGCTGTTCCTGTATGACCTACTGAAAAATCATCTGTTACTAATCCTTTTTCGTATAAGTCATTAAATAAAGGTGAACTTTTACCTATTACTAAATGATTAACTAGATTAGTTAGCATTTCTCGTTTAAATCTTGCTTTGGGGTCTATTAACGGCTTCTCTTTATAACCAACCGCCATTAATGGCGATGCTATAGGCATTTTAATCTTATCAAAGCTACAATTAACTGCTACTGGTTCCTCAGGGAAAAATCTTTCTATTTTTTTAAGCTGTTTAAAATCTTTTTTGCTTTGGTTATTAGCTACTTCTTTTATGACTTTATTTACATCCACGTCACCAGCTATATATAATACCATATTTGATGGGTTATAGAATGTATGATAACAGGTATATAACATCTCTTTTGTTATTTTATTAATGGATTCTACTGTACCAGCTATATCTATTCTAATAGGGTGATTTTTATACAAGCACTCTAATAAGTTCCTCTGTAATATCCACCCAGATTGATCATCATACATTTTTATTTCTTGCTCTATTATGCCCTGCTCTTTAGCTACATTTTCATCTGTAAAATAAGGGTTTTGAACAAAATCTAGCAGCCTTTCTAATGCTTTGTAAAAGTTTTTTGTACCAGAAAATAGATAAGCAGTCATATTGTAATTAGTATAAGCGTTAACCGAAACTCCCATATTAGAGTAGTCATTAAATACATTACCAGTTGGTTCTTCAAACATTTTGTGTTCTAAAAAATGGGCTATACCATTAGGAACCTTGTGTCTTTTGCCATCTAAACCTATAAAATCATTATCATTAGAGCCATAACGAGTAGCAAATATGGCATACTTACTATGATAATCTTTTTTGGGATGAATGAATACCTCTAAACCATTGGCTAATGTAGTTTTTGTAATATCTTCATTTAGTTTATTTTTAATTATATTTTGCATTTTAATTAGCCTCCTTTGTAGAGGTTAGGAAATAAATGGTGTCAATTGCAGTCTGTCTAGCTACCCTAATTACATCATCTTTGGTAACTCTCGAGATTTGCTTTTCCATTTGCTCTGTACTGTAAGAACAACCCGTTAACAGACCAACTAAATAGTAATCAATATTACCACCGGAATAGTCTTGTAATGCCCATAAACTATTTACTAAAGCTGTTCTAGCCCTATCAAGTTCAGTATCACTTATGCTTCCTTTAACCATATCAGCTAATTGCTCTTTAATAATTTTTTTAGTTTGCTCAAATTTACTTGGTTCAATTCCTGCCTCTATAAATAACATTTGTTTATTACGAACGGTTTGGGAGCTAGCATAATAAGCCAAACTGTGTTTTTCTCTAACGGCAGTAAAAAGTTTACTATGTGAGCCACCTCCCAATATATTATTAAACATTAATAATGCTGGCAGTAATTCATGACAAGGATCAACTTTAGTCCTTAAACTCATCACCAGCTTTCCCTGATTGACATTATCCTCTTCAATAACTAACTTTTCTTGTTTAGGAAGTTTCTCATTTTTTATATATGGTTTAATTTCACTGGTCTTTTTATTCCATATGAGGTTTTTGTCTATTGTTTTTATCATATTTTCTTCATCAATATCGCCAACTACAAAAATTTGAACATTAGAGTTAATAATAATATCTTTATAAAACTTATAAAGGCTTTCACTATTAATACTGTCTAAATCATTTAAAACTCCATACGAAGGTATAGAAAAAGGCTCTCCCTCACATGAAATTTCTATACATCTTTTTAGTGCCCAATCTTCTTTATCGTTATAGACCGATTCAATCTCTTGCTTTAAAATATTTTTTTCTTGGTTTACATATTCATCACAAAAGCTACCATTCTCTAGATAAGGATTTAATAATATCTCTTTAAATAATTTTAAGCCATCTGTATAAATATCTATTTCATTATTTAAGTACTTTTGGCATGGCATATGTAAAGCAAATTCTAACATGTGTTTTTCACCTATTTTACGAGCCCTACCCTTTAGTCTTGATCCATATATTCTTTCAAGCTCTTGTTCTATATCTCTTGTTGTTTTAAAATTTGCTGTACCTCTTTGCAGTACTTTTGCCAAAAGTGCGGTCATCGTTGCCATTTTATCTAGCTCACGTATTATGTATACTTTAATAGTCACAGTTTTAAACTTTTTAATAACAGATGTATTTATCACACAGCCATTATTATAATCTACATTTTTAAATATACTCATTTTTTCACCCTTATAATAATAAAGACTGTTGAGAATGTTTTACCTAAGCAAAACATTCTCTGCAGCCTATTTTGTTTTATTTATTTTTAGCTTGCCCAGAGATTATTTAATTAACCCCATTTTTCGACCAACCAAAGCAAATTTATCAACTGCAAAATCTAAATCTTCTTTTGTGTGAGCAGCTGAAATCATTACTCTAATTCTTGCTTTACCTTTTGCAACTGTTGGGAATCCAATAGAGGTCGCAAAAATGCCCTCTTCAAATAATTCTTTACTCATTTTACTAGCCTCTGACGCCGCACCAATCATTACAGGTGTAATAGGTGTATGACTATGTCCTGTATCAAATCCTAACTCCTGCATTTTCTGCTTAAAGTAATCTCCATTACTCCATAATCTATTAACTAATTCATCACTTTCCATTAAAATTTCAAATGATTTAATTGTTGCAGCTACATCTGGAGGAGTAGTGGCTGAACTAAATAAAAATGGACGACCACGCTGTTTAATATAATCAATCAATTCTTTGCTTCCAGCTACACAACCACCAACTGTTCCAATAGCTTTAGAGAATGTACCAACCTCTACGTCTACTCTACCATGGAGATTAAAGTGATCAACAATACCTCTACCACCTTTGCCTAAAACACCCTCACCATGAGCATCGTCAACCATAACGGCTGCATTATACTTTTCGGCTAACTCTACTATTCCTGGTAAATTAGCTACATCACCATCCATACTAAATACACCATCAGTGATAATTAGTGTTCTACCAGGGCGTTCCTCTTTTAAACATCTCTCTAAATCAGCCATATCACTATGTTTATAGATTTTTTTATTTTTGCAACCAGATAAACGAACACCATCAATAATACTAGCATGGTTTAACTCGTCACTAATAATAGTATCATTTTTGCCAGCTAATAAAGGAATTACTGTTGTATTAGCCTGAAAACCAGACTGCAATGTGATTACTGCCTCTGCATTTTTAAATTTAGCAATTAAGGCCTCTAGTTGTCCATGTAAATCCATAGTACCAGCAATTGAACGTACAGCACCTGGTCCAACACCATAACTATCAATTGCTTCTTTTGCTGCATCTCTAATACGCTCATCATTAGCTAATCCTAAGTAATTATTTGAGCACATATTAAGTACTTTTTTACCTTCTATTTGTAGCCATGCACCCTGTGGGCTTCCCAAGCTACGAATATTACTATTGTATAATCCTTGTTCTTTTAAATCAGCCAATGTGTTCTTAAAATGTTGCTGATACGTATTGTTCATTTTTACGCCTCCAATAAATTTTTATTTTTATCTTAACCACAAAAATAAATCCAAAGAGTTATAAATCTCATGTTGCTAAATTAAGTTCATTAAAGAACTTTAGAAATTTAACAACACATCTATTATAACAATTATTCTTGTTCAATCAATAGCTTAGCTATTTGTAATGCATTTGTTGCAGCACCTTTGCGTAATTGATTACCAACTACCCAAATGTTTAAACCACCCAAAACTGTTTTATCTTCTCTTATTCTTCCTACAAAGACCTCATCTCTATCGTAGTAATCGAGTGGCATGGGATAAATTTGATTAGCTGGATCATCACAAACCTCAACACCCTCAGCTTCATTCAGTACTCTTATAACCTCATCTCTAGTAACGTTTCTCTCAAACTGAATATTAACAGATTCTGAGTGACACCAAAAAACAGGTACTCTTACACAGGTTCCAGTTATACCAATACTATTATCACCTAAGATTTTATGGCTCTCTTTAACCATTTTCCATTCTTCTTTTGTATAATAATCTTCAGCAAATACATCAACCTGTGGTAGTACATTAAATGCCATTTGATAGTGTTTTTCAGCACTAGCTGTTGGTAAAATCTCTGCCTCAGGAATTGATCCCTCAACATATCCCCTTACCTGTTGCTCTAGTTCAGAAACAGCAGGGTTTCCTGCTCCAGAAACAGCCTGATATGTTGAATATATTATTCTCTTTATAGGGCTTATGTTAAGTAAAGGTTTAACAGCTAATAACATTATTATTGTTGAGCAATTTGGATTAGCAATAATTCCTTTATGATTTTTAACAGCTTCAGGATTAACCTCTGGTACTACAAGTGGCACATTTGGATCTAGCCTAAAGTAAGAGCTATTATCAATAACAACTGCCCCAGCTTCTACTGCATGTTTAGCATATTTTTTACTAATAGAACCTCCAGCACAGAAGAATGCAATATCTATACCATGAAAACTGTCCTCTGTGGTTTCTTCTACTATTAAGTTATCACCACAAAATTCAATTCTTCTGCCAGCTGATCTTGAAGATGCCAATAAGGTTAAGTCACCAATTGGGAAATCCTCTTTAGTAAACAATCTAAGAAGTGTTCTACCAACTGCTCCAGTCGCACCTACAATGGCAATATTATACTTTTTCAAATTTACCAACCTTTCAGATCTTATGATCTTCGATTATATTGTTTCTTAAAATATTTTATGTCAGGATTTAATCACTGCTACTATGATTTACTACTGCTAAAATGACTTGCTACTTCTTTTAACATGTCTCTAATTGGTAGTTGATAAGGACATTTGGTTTCACATAAACCACAATCAATACAATCAGCTGCAGTAACATCTAAGCTTCTGTACCTTTCAGTTGCCCATTCCTGTA
This sequence comes from Clostridium sp. 'deep sea', assembly GCF_014931565.1. NCBI lineage: Bacteria > Bacillati > Bacillota > Clostridia > Eubacteriales > Clostridiaceae > Clostridium > Clostridium sp. 'deep sea'. The sequence continues at coordinate 462,059 of NZ_CP063353.1, read as the reverse complement.
AGTTATACCTAGAATAATAACCGTCTAGAATAAACATTGCAGGTATTTTTATACCCTGAGGACATGGTAAACAATACTCACATCTTCTACAGAATTTATCTCCTAATTGTTTAGCTACCTCTTGCAATTTAGTTTTTTCTGTTTTGGTCAAAGGTTTATAGCTATTACCTACAGAGGAGTTTTCGATTATTTCCTCAATTTTTTGCATGCCAGGTATTACTGTTGTTACATTATATTCAAGTATATACCTCAATGCCAAATCACCAGAGTCTAAAGAGCCCCCAGCCATTGGTTTCATTATTATTGTAGCTATATTCTTTTTATATGCAAGCTCTAATACTTCTAAGAAGTGGTCTTCAACTGCGTTAAAAGGAACCTGCAATGTTGCAAACTTACCTGATTCTACCGCCTTTCTGGCCAAATCTACTTTATGGCTAGTAAAACCAATGTATTTAATTAAGCCTTGTTGCTGTGCTTTAAGAGCCGCTTCATATGCACCATTATCACCCATAACTTGCTCGTAAGCTTGCTCAGAGCTAACATTATGAAATTGATATAAATCAATACAATTGACTCTTAAATTCTCTAAACTCTGTTTTAACTCTTCAGTATACCCCTTTGCATCTCTTGCCATAGACTTAGAGGCAATAATGAAGTCCCCCTTTACCTGCTCTAAGGCATAGCCAATTTTTGCTTCACTACTGGCGTAACCCCTAGCAGTATCTATAAAGTTTATACCATTATCTTTTGCAACCTGAAGAAGTTTAACTGCCTCTTCTTTACTAACCCTTTGAATTGGTATTCCACCAAATCCAACAACGCTAACCTCTAGCCCAGTACTACCTAATTTCCTATATTTCATTATATACCCTCTCCTATACTTTTATATCCAGTATACACCTCACTAACACCATGCAATGATTGTAATCTTGTTATTAGCTCATCTTTTATTTCTATATGCAAATGATTTCCAGCTAAAATAGTTTTTTCATTAACATGTATATACAAAGGTATGTAACCTGAGTATTCTTTAACTATATAGGTTATTTCTCTTAAATCTGTATCCTTTAACTCTTCATTTAACACTATGTGTAATGATTCAATATCTGAGGCAATTGAAGCACATTTATCTAATACTACCCCTGCTTTATCGTTACGAACATTTACAGATCCAGTTATTAATAAAATTTTACCTTCAGATAACTGTGATCGATACTGTTCATACGTTTTGGGAAATACAGTTACATCCACAGTTCCAGAAAGATCTTCTAATACTAAAAAACACATTAAATCACCTTTTTTGGTAGTAATTGTTCGTGATGATTTAATCATACCACCAAGCCTTACGCTCTGTTTATCTAGGTCATTGGTTAGCTCAATACAATCATGTGACACCGAATCCTTAAATGCCTTTTTATATTCGCCTAATGGATGTCCAGATAAATAAAGCCCAGTAAGCTCTTTTTCCATTTCTAACAATCTTCGAGAAGGAAACTCATCTATATCTGGTATGTTTATTACAATCTCACTGTTTTCATCCTCATGAAAATCAAACAATGAAAACTGTCCATTTTGTTTTTTTTCTGTTTCTTTTGAGGACTTACTTAAACACTCCTCAACTACAGCTATTAATTGTGATCTGCGCAATCCTAAAGACTTCATCGCCCCAGCCTGTATTAAGGATTCTATAGTCCGTTTATTAACTTTACCTAAATCTACTCTAAAGCAAAAGTCATAAAGTGAAACAAACGGGCCATCTTTTTTTCTAGCTTCAACTATAGAGTTAATTGCTCCTATCCCTACATTTTTAATAGCCAACAAACCAAAAGTTATTTTATTATCTCTTACTGTAAAGTTATGAGTTGAGTAATTAATATCTGGTGGTACAGTTTCAATATTCATTCTCTCTGCTTCATGTAAATAATAGGCTACCTTAGCTGTATCATTCATTACGTTGGTAATTTCAGCTGCCATAAAGTGAAGTGGATAATTGGCTTTTAAATATGCTGTTTGATATGCTAAATATCCATAAGCACTACTATGAGATTTATTAAAGCCATACTCACCAAAACTAGCCATCTGATCCCATAAAATAGCTAATTTTTTTTCACTATACGAAACCTTTTTTCCACCCTCAATAAACTGCTCTCTATACGACATAACTTGTTTCATTTTTTTCTTTGATAATGCTTTACGTAAATAGTTTGCTTCCATTGGTGTAAATCCAGCAATGTCTTGTACTATTTTCATGACCTGTTCTTGATATACTATAACACCATATGTTTCACCTAAGTGTTTTTCTAAGGAGTCAAATAGGTAGTTTATTTTATCTATATTTGAGTTATTAATGTAATCAGGAATAGACTTAATCGGACCAGGTCTATAAAGGGCATTAATAGCTATGATATCTTCAAGCCTTGAGGGTTTGAGTTGAGTAAGAATATTTCTCATTCCCTCACTATGACTTACGGTCATCTAGAGGTATCTCCTTCACCTAACATTTCATATGACTTACGGTCATCTAGAGGTATAGCATCTATATCTAAATCTTCACCTGTATCCATTTTTATATTTTCTAAGGTATCCGAAATTATTGTTAAGGTTCTTAGACCTAAAAAGTCCATTTTTAATAAACCCAAAGATTCTACTGGATTCTTAGATAATTGAGTAGATACAATACCATTCTTAACTAACACAGGAGCATAATTTGTTACTGTTTCGGGTGCAATTACTACTGCCGCGGCATGTACAGACGAATGCCTTGCTAAACCCTCAATTTTTCTTGCTAAATCATATATTTTTCTTACCTGTGGATCCGATTTATACAACGCCATTAAGTCAGGACTTTCTTCAAGGGCTTTTTGTAAGGTAATTTTAGGGTTTTCAGGTATTAGTTCTGCTATTTTATCACCCATTACTAGGTTCATTTTATCTTCTTTGGGTAACAAATATCTGGCCACATCTTTAACAGATCCTTTGGCCCCAAAAGTACCAAAGGTAGCTATTTGTGCAACCCTATCAGCACCGTATTTTTCTTTTACATATTCTATTACTTCATCTCTACGATTATCTAAAAAATCCACATCAATATCAGGTGGATCTGGTCGATTAAAATCTAAAAATCTTTCAAATAGGGTGTTATATTTTAAGGGATCTATTTCCATTATTCCTAAAGCAAAGGCAATAATGGAGCCCGCTACAGAACCTCTACCAGGGCCTACTCTAATTCCATTATTTCTAGACCAATTAATAAAATCCCATACAATTAAAAAATATCCTGAAAATCCTTTTTTCTCAATAACAGCAAACTCAGTCTCAACTCGGTCTAAAACCTCTTGGGTTATTTCTGGATATCGCTGTTTTAATCCTTCATTTACAAGCTGCCTTAAGTAAGTCTGTTCATTATAACCCTCTGGACAAGGAAACTTAGGTAAATGATAATTTCCAAACTCAATTTCAACATTACAACGTTCTGCAATTTTTTCAGTAATATCAAGGGCCTCTAAATGATTTGGAAAGAGCTTTGCCATATCATCATAGTCTTTAAACCAAAATTCATCAGAAGGAAACTTCATTCTACCAGAAGGGTTCTCATCTCTAGAAGGCTCAAATATACTTCGTTTAGTTTGAATACATAGAAGTAAGTCATGAAATAAGGAATCTTCTTTTTCTATATAATGGGTATCATTAGTAGCAACTAAAGGAATTCCAGTCTCTACACTTAGCTTATATAAACCCTCATTCACGTCTTTTTGAGCAGCAATACCATGATCCTGAATTTCTAAAAAATAATTGTTTTTTCCAAATACATTTTGATACCAAAGTGCTACTTTTTTGGCTTCATCGTATTTTTTGCTCATTAAGGCTCTTGGTATTTCTCCCCCTAAACAGGCACTTAACACTATAATTCCTTCTGAGTATTTTTCTAAAATTTCATGATCTACTCTAGGTTTATAATAAAACCCTTCTGTATAACCAAGCGAACACAGTTTCATAATATTTTTATAACCTGTATTGTTTTCTGCTAACAATACTAAGTGAGCAGGTCCACCATAGGTTTCACTATTGTCATTTTTTTTTCTTGATTTTTTTATAAATCTAGAGCCTGGCGCTACGTATACTTCACACCCTATTATGGGTTTTATATCTGCTGCTTTACATGCCTTATAAAAATCTACATAACCATGCATATTTCCATGGTCAGTAATTGCAATCGCTGGCATGCCAAGCTGTTTAGCTTTTTTAACTAAATCATTTATTCTACAAGCTCCATCGAGCAAACTATATTCTGTATGAAGATGTAAATGTACAAATTTGCTCATTAATAGTCCTCCGTATTACTTATGTTTTTATTCTATGATTCATTATAAATCATTTTCAGTTGCAAATAAATGATTAATAACTGTTTAATTAAAGTTAACACATACTATAACATGTTTAAATTTAAACTTTTTACTAAAAATAATAGGAGAACACAAGGTTCTCCTTATAATCTATTATTGAGCAATTGAATATTTTTATTGCCTATTTTCCTTCTTTTTCGTATGGCTTACCACTTGCTGCTGGATCAACTGTTTTACCAACAAATCCTGCTAAAGCTAGTATAGTTAAAAAATAAGGCAATGAAGCTAAGATTTTAGGTGACACTGAGGTAATTCCGGTGGCCTGTGCAACCAACTGTAATGAGGTTGTAAAGCCAAATAATAAACATGCTAACATAGTTCTAAAAGGCATCCAATTACCAAATATCATGGCGGCTAAAGCAATAAAGCCTCTACCTGCTATCATACCTTCTAAAAATGATGTACCTTCACCAATTGTAAATATCGCTCCAGCCAAACCACCTAATACTCCACTCATAATAACACCGAAATATCTCATTTTATATACATTAACACCTAAAGTATCTGCCGCACGTGGGTGTTCACCTACAGCTCTTAGCCTTAAACCTAATGAAGTTTTATAGAGTATAAACCACGTTACAGGTACCATTATAAAAGCAATATAGGTTATAGGAGAGTGACCTCCAATCATAGGCCCTATAAATGGTATTTTGCGCAGGCCAACAAACCACCTAGGTAATTGCCATGCTAAATCAATTGAAGGAGATTGTCCACCATGTCCATAAAATATATTCAATAAAAAAGCTGTTAATCCAGCTGCTAATATGTTAATGGCTACACCACTTACAGCCTGATTTGCTTTATATTTTATTGAAACCAAGGCATGTAAAGCCGCAATAACTGCACCAGATAAAATAGCAGCCAAAACCCCTAATAATGGATTATGAGTTGCATAGGTTACTACTAGTGCGAAAAAAGCACCCATAGTCATAATTCCTTCTAAAGCAATATTAATTACTCCAGATCGCTCCGAGAATATAGCACCTAAAGCTGTTAACAGTAAAGGAGCTGTCATTCTTAAGGTGATGTAAAAAAGTGAAATCCAAGCAGCTTTATTCATTGTTTGCAACTCCCTTCACTTTTTTATCTCGTCTTTCATAAATCCATTTAACCATTTTATCAGCTGCCACAAAGAATATAATTGCAGCCTGAACAATAGCTATTACCTCTTTTGAAATGCCATAGGTTTGCATAAGTGGTGCTCCTCGCTTTAAAATTGCCATTAAAAAAGCAGCCAATACAACACCTAAAGGATGATTTTGCCCTATTAAGGCAACAGCAATTCCATCTATACCAAAACCAATATTCATACTAAGTGAGGTTGCACGAGCTTGTGTGCCTAATAAATGAGTTACCCCCGCCAAACCAGATAAAACACCACTAATTAACATGGCTATTACAAAATTCTTTGAGACACTAATACCAGCATAACGGGCGGCCTCTTGAGATTTTCCTACAGCTCGCACCTCAAAACCAGTTTTTGTTTTCCATAATATTATATAAACAACCACAGCAGCTATGATAGCTATTAAAATACCCCAGTTAGCCCTAGACGGTGCAAATAGAGATATTTTAGGTAGCTTAATTGCCGGATTAATGGCCCTTGATCCTTGAGCATACTCATCCTTAAACCAATTAGTGCTTCCTACAAAATAGTTATATAGGTGAAATGCAATATAGTTAAACATTATTGATGTGATAACTACATGCAGTCCACGTTTTGCTCTCAGCCACCCTACCAAAGCACCCCATAGCCCTCCAGCTATTGCACCTGCTAAAATTGCTAAAAACATTTGTAAAATAACGGGGATATTATTAAATGTAAAACCAACATAAGCAGCTGCAAATAAGCCAACTAACATTTGACCTTCCGCTCCTATGTTAAACAAACCACATCTAAAAGCAAAAGCCACTGATAACCCTGTTAAGATAAGCGGTACAACATAAACTAAGGCCTCACCAAAGCCATACAAGCTTCCAAATGTACTGTTAAATAAAGCCCCATAACCTCTTATAGGTAGTAGTAGTACTTGTGATAAACTTAAACCATCTTGAATACCAACAAATATCATTATTGCAGCACCCACTAGTAAACCAAGCACTATTGCTGCTATTGGTAGCCTAAGAGCTAGCCAAGAATCTTGCAAAAATTCCTTTACTTTAGTTTTCTTCATTTGATACTACCACCTTACTAGAAACTTTTCCTCCTGCCATCAAAACCCCAACTTTTTGCTCGTTAGCTTCTTCAGCAGTTAACTCACCTACAATATTACCTTCATACATTACTAAAATTCTATCGCTTAGTGATAATACTTCATCTAATTCTAGTGATATTAGTAATACTGCATCTCCAGCATCTCTTTGTTCTACTAATCTTCTATGAACAAATTCTATTGCACCAACATCTAAGCCACGGGTAGGCTGTGCAGCAATAATAACATGTGGATTTCTTTCAATTTCACGAGCAATTATAACCTTTTGCTGATTACCTCCAGATAATTTTTTAGCTTCTACACTAATACTTGGAGTTCTTATATCGTACTCTTTAATTAATCGTTCAGCGTATTCATTGATTTCATTATAATTGAGTATTTCACCTCGCGAAAAAGGTTTTTGATAAAAGTTTTGTAAAACCATATTCTCAGCTAAATTAAAGTCTAACACTAAGCCATGTTTATGGCGATCTTCGGGAATATGGGCTAACCCCTGCTCGTAACGTTTACGAATGGTCATTTTTGATATTTCATTACCCTTCAATTTAATACTACCACTCTCAACTTTAGAAAGCCCTGTAAGTGCTTCTATAAGCTCAGTTTGACCATTACCATCAACACCAGCTATGCCAACTATCTCTCCAGCTCTAACCGTAAAGCTAACTCCCTTCACGGCTGGTAAGTTACGACTATCTTTAACATTTAAATCTTTTATTTCAAGATAATTTTCACCGATTTTTGACTCATTTTTTTCTACTTTTAAGATAACTTTTCTGCCAACCATCATTTCAGCCAAAACATCTATAGTTGCATCAGCAGTATTTAAGGTTCCGATAACTTGTCCTCTTCTAATTACAGTTACTTTGTCACAAGCCTCTTTTATCTCTTTGAGCTTATGGGTAATAAATACAATTGATTTTCCTTGTTTAGTAAGAGAGCGCATTATCTTAATTAAATCTTGAATCTCATTTGGAGTTAAGACTGCTGTTGGTTCATCAAGAATAAGTACATCTGCACCTCTATACAAAGCCTTGAGTATTTCTACTCTCTGTTGCATACCTACAGAAATTTCTTCTACTTTAGCATCAGGCTTAACCTCTAAGCCATATTTTTTGCTTATTTTTAAAATCTCCGCACGTGCTTTTTTAAAATCAAGAACTCCATTGTTAGCAATTTCAGCTCCAAGCATAATATTTTCTATAACTGTAAAGGGTTTTACTAACATAAAATGTTGATGAACCATACCAATACCATGGTTAATTGCTGTTTTGGGATCTTTAATACGCACTATTTTTCCATCAACTAAAATTTCTCCTTCTTCTGGCTCATATAAGCCATACAAAACGTTCATTAATGTTGATTTTCCAGCACCATTCTCACCCAATAAAGCATGTATTTCACCAGCTTTTATTTTTAGATTTACATCTTTATTAGCTATTACGCCAGGGAAACGCTTTGTAATATTTCGCATTTCAATTGCTAAAGCCATATTTCCACCTCACACTAATTCAACTTAACATAATTATAATTATAACAGCAAATAACGTAAAAACCAGACTTTCGTCCGGTTTTTACGTTATTTTATAAAGAATTTTATATTAACAAATGATTATTCAGACCAATTAGTAAATTCTTCTTCGCTTTTTGGAACTGTAATTTCTTTATTAATTATCTTTTGTTTGTACTCTTCAACTTTTGCTAAAATAGCTTCACGATTTTCTTCTGGAATTGTATCTTTGCTTGTTGGAGCAATATCAACGCCACCGTCAGCAAGATTTAGTTCAACTGTTTCTCCGCCTTTAAACTCACCATCTTTAACAAAAGACTCAGTTACCTTAGCCATAGCTGTACCTACGTTTTTCATCATAGATGTTAGCATGTTATCAGGAGCTTCTGCATATTGGTCACGGTCCACACCAATTGTCCAATATCCTTCAGGACCAGTACCACGCTCTTTAGCAGCCTCGAATACACCAACACCACATCCACCAGAGGCATGGTAAATAACGTCTACACCTTGTTCAAACATTGTATCTGCTAAAGCTTTACCTTTATCTGGTTCGCCAAAAGTCTCTGTATAAGAAGAGGTTATTTCAGCATCTGGGTTAGCTACTTTTACACCAGCTCTAAAACCATACTCAAACTTCTTAATTAAGGCACTGGTTTCTCCACCAACAAAACCAATTTTATTAGACTTTGTTGTCATACCAGCTACTAAACCTACTAGGAAAGAACCCTCATGTTCAGCAAATGTTACTTGAACTAAGTTTGGATGATCTAACCAATGCACATCAACAATACCAAATTTTTGGTCTGGCAAAGCCTCTGCTACTTCACTCATTTGGTCAGCTAGTTTAAAACCAACTGCCCATGTTAATGTACTACCTTTATCTACTGCTAAACGAAGATTAGTAGTATAATCTGTTTCTGAATTAGATAGTATGTAGTCAAACTCATAGTTTGTATACTTATCCTTTAATGTTGATAAACCTTCCCATGCACTTTGGTTAAAAGACTTATCATTGATTCCGCCGGTATCAGTTACCATATATACCTTTCCATCAAGTTCGCCTGGTTTTGGACCAGCCTCTTGATTACAACCTGCCATTACAGCAACAAGCATAATCATGGTAATGATTGCTATAGCCTTTTTCATACGATTTCCTCCTTGTTATATCCTGTTACTGTTAGTATTTTCGTCAATGAATTTAAAATTCCTTCAACATAGATGTAAGTTATAAAAAAATATTGGAATATTATAAAAAAAGCTTGATTTTTTAGTTCAGTATGTTAACATGCATTTTGGCTGTTATAACTTTACATGAGAGAAGGATTTATTATGTTATATATTGGGATACTGATAGTATCTGGAATGATTGGAGGAAAACTAGCGAGATTGTTAAAGGCTCCTTCTGTCACGGGGTATCTATTAAGCGGCATAATAGTTGGTCCAGCAGTATTAAATGTAGTAACAACCGATACATTGAATAGTATGGGTTGGTTCAGTAATTTGGCTTTAGCTTTAATTGCATTTGATATTGGTGCTGTATTTAACTTAAAAAATATAAAAAAGCTAGGGAAAAAGGTATTTATAATAAGTATATTTGAAGCTGGTGTAGCATTTATTTTTGTTTTTATTGCCACATTTTACTTATTCAAAATGTCTTTTGCTTTTAGTTTAATGATAGCAGCTATATCTTGTGCAACTGCTCCTGCTGCTACTATAATGGTAATAAATCAATATAGAGCTGATGGACCGTTAGTAAAAACTTTGCTGACTGTGGTTGCTTTAGATGATGCTATTTGTATTATACTTTTTGGAATTTCGTTTTCACTTTCTAAAACTGCAATTAGTGGAGAGTCATTGTCATTACTTAATATGATTTCTACACCACTATATGAAATATCTGTATCATTACTTTTAGGCTGTGTTGCTGGTATTATTTTCTGTTTAAGCCATAAACACTTTAAGAGTGATGATGAAACATTAATTGCTTTGCTTGGCACTGTTATTGTGGCTGCTGGGGTTGCTATGAAATTTAGCTTATCACCATTATTAACCTGTATGATGGTTGGGGCTATGGTAGCCAATCTATTGGGTGACCGAAAGAGAATTTTTCACTTGGGAGAAAGATTTTGTCCTCCTATTTTCTTAATTTTCTTTACAATAGCAGGTGCAACCTTGCACTTAAACGAATTAGCACATGTAGGTCTGTTAGGTGTTGCCTATGTTGTGGCAAGATCACTTGGAAAAATCATTGGTTCTGCTATAGGTGCTAAGCTTACTTCATCACCACGTGTTGTAAGTAGTTATCTTGGCTTAGGGTTATTACCTCAAGCAGGTGTTGCTATTGGACTTAGCTCTATAGTTAACAGTTCTTTACCCAGTATTGGTCCTAAATTAATGACAATTATTTTAGGTGGCGTAGTATTTTTTGAAATCATTGGTCCTTTTAGTGCTAAGTTCGCATTACACAATGCAGGTGAAATGGGTAAACGTGAGTAAAAAAATCCTTATTATAGAATAGAATAGGAGGATTCACCTATGAAACTATTAGTATTGATTCTAAATAAAACAACTTATCTAGAAGACATTTTGCACAAGTTTCATGATATTGGAGTTAAAGGTGCAACTGTTTTAGACAGCACAGGTGTTGGTAGAACTATTGCAGAACACAATGTTTCTAACTTTGCTATTATGCATTCTTTGCGTAAGGTTATTGATGGTGGTAGACCATATAATAAAACTATTATATCTGTTGTTAGTGACGATTTAGTAGAGCCTGCTTTTAAGGGCGTTGCTGAGGTTATTGGAGACCTCTCTCAACCTGGTGTTGGAATAATGTTTGCTGTGCCAATTGATAATGTTATGGGATTGCCTAAAGCATATTATTAAAATAAAAAACGGTTAATGCAAACTGCATTAACCGTTTTTTGCTTTACTTTTGGTATATTTAATAAATAAAACTTATGTTTTAAGCATAAGTATAATACAAAATAAAAATCACTTTTTGTTTTGGAGGTTTTTTAATGCCAATTACAATAAATACTCAATCTTTTGTTTACAAAGAGCAATACAATTTTGCTCGAACATATGTTTATGATGGGCTTAAGCCAAACCTAAAGGGCGATATTAAAGTGGATTTTAACGAAATAAAAACTCAAATAAAAACACCTACAAGAGTAAACAATGTAGTTCAAATAAGGCTTTTACTTGGACCATATACAAAACCTGCTACTTTAAATACTAGCTCAACTATTAAATGGAGAAAAAAAGATACAAGTTTTCCTGCAATTTATAGAAAATTCACATTAACTCAAAAAATTAAGCTCCCCGACAACATTCCTAAAATAAAAAAAATTATATCAACTGATAATCAACTAAATATTCAATCTGTTAAGATTTATTCAGGTAGAATAACTGTAAATTTTTTATTAAATACATGTTTGGTATACCAACCCAAATAAACAATAATAAATGTAGCTAAAAATATATATATTATGTGTATTTATAACTGCATTAACTAATTATAACTAGTATTTTACTGTCAGTTTATATTAATAAACATGTTAGGCTTAAATTTATTTCGCTAAACTAAATTTAGGACTAGCAAATTACTTAAGTACAGTATACAATATATTGAGACATAGAAATGAGGTGTTGTTAATATGACTCAAATCATTGGTATACTGCTTGCCTTTAGTTTAATCATTATTCTAGTAAATAAAAAAGTATCTTTAGGATATGCTTTAATTGTTGGCAGTATAATTGTGGGAATTTTTTCGGGTCTTGGATTTTTGGGTATTAGTAAAACCTTTTTTAGTGCCATAATTGACCCTGTAACTATTAGGTTAGTGGTTGTACTAGCACTGATAGGTGTTTTGGGATCTACAATGCAAAAACTTAATGTGTTAAATAGGTTAGTTTCAAGTCTTAATAAACTTCTAAAAAGTCCTAAATTAACTATATCTGTTATACCTTCAATAATGGGGACTCTCTTAGTTACAGGAGGAGCTGTAATGGCTGCACCTTTAGTAGATGAAATTGGAGAAGATTTAAATCTTTCAAAGTCTAAGAAAGCTGCTATAAATCTCATTTTTAGACATGGCTGGTATTTTATTTATCCTTTAATGCCTACCTTTATATTAATGGCAGAAACAGCTTCCATTAATAAATTTGATATTATTAAACTACAATGGCCATTAACTTTAGCAATGATTGTCTCGGGCTATTTATTATGGATACATCCTGCTAAAATTAAAGACAATATTAAAGATAAGTTAACAAAAGAAAAAGCTAGTAAAGCAGATATAAGGCAATTAATCATTTCTAGTTCTCCGCTTTGGGTTAGTTTATCTTTGGCTTTAATTCTAGAGCAAGTAAACTTTGTCACTCTAGGACTATCAGCTGGAGCAGCTAAATTATTGACACAAATGGCTTTTCCTATTGCTTTATGTCTTGGAATCCTTATAGCCTTAGTAATAGGAGATAAAACAGAAAAAAGTATTACCCAAACAATACTTAAAGGAATATCTCCTTCAATCATTCTAAGTGGTATAGGAATAATGATTTTTAAAGCAATGGTGGGCAAACTTACTGTACTAAATGATCTAGTTATACATTTTTTAGATACCGGAATTCCATTGTTTGTTATTTTTATTACATTGCCTTGGCTTACAGGATTTTTAAGTGCCTCAGCTACCTCGGCAATAGGTATTACTCTACCACTTCTTTTGCCTGCATTGGCTTTGAGCCCTAATCCTATTCCGTTAGTTATGTTAATGTACTGTTCTGCATTTATAGGTTATTTAATCTCTCCATTGCATTTATGTCAAGTATTAACTTTAGAATATTTTAAGGTTAAAATATCCGAACTTTATAAGGAATATATTATTGTTATTCCTCTAACGTTTGTTGTTTCTCTAGTAGTTTATTTTCTAGTGAGATAGAACAGCCATCACTTAATCGGCGGGCTAAAATTCCGCCGATTTTACCTGTTTCTTGAGCACTGAGTCCACCCCATCCATGCCTCACCAATTTATCTAAAAGGCCTAATTCGGCCGCTATTTCATATTTTAATAAATCTCGCTTTACTACATTAAACTTATTGTTTTCCATTAATATCACCTCTTATTATTATTAACACTGATTGCTTATATTATAAGATAAATTATGATCGACAGCCTATTTTTATATATGCAATCCATCATTTTACACCATTTGTATTATTATAGTATATATGTAGCATTTAAATGCTATTAGCGTATACTATTTATTATATTAGTGTACTCTATTTCGTTGTATCTCATGTTGTATTATGTTAAAATACAAACTGAAAGTTTTGAAAATTTAATTTAACTTATTTCGGAGGAATTCTGAGTATGATAAACACATCAGTGCGCAATGCTGATTCTGCTGGTAAATTTAATCGAACGCCTATACCTTCACGTAGGTTATATGTTAATCCGAGTCGTGAAACCTTAAGAGATTGGGCTAAAAGTGATGAACAACTTACAAGGCATAATAGCCCAGTATATGTAACCCAAATAAGATCGAGAAGTGCCAAGAATACCTACATTGTATCGGATAAAACTACTACAGGGGTCTTTCAGCAGGCATGGACAAAACAAGACAGCTTAAAGCTTATTAATCAAGTGCATACCTATTTAGCTAAAAGAGATGTTATTCAAATAGACCGAGTTTTAGGAAATTCTGATCGTAAAATGACCATGCGTATGTACATTACCAAAAAATATGCTCGTATAGCTATGATGTTAGTAAATATGTATTACCCCCCTACCCCTAATCAGGAAAAACTTCAAGATTCAGAGATAGATTTAATAACGGTTTTTGCTCCTGAATTAAACACCCAAAACAGACAAATATTTGCTGATGTAGACTCTAAAATTACCTATATAACAGGTACAGATTATTTTGGAGAAGCCAAAAAATCCTTTTTAAGACAAGCAATGTTTTGTGCAAAAGAATGGGGTGGCTTAGGACTTCATGCTGGTTCAAAAGTACTTAAAGTTAAAAACGATCAGGGTGAAATTGAACAGCATGGCTTTATTATGTTTGGTTTATCTGGAACAGGTAAAACAACATTAACTTTATCAGACCATGGCTTAACTGGCGAAGAAGAATCTATCATTAGACAAGATGACGTAATACTAATGATGCCTAATGGATATTGTTATGGAACAGAAGCAGGTTTCTTTATAAAAACCGATGGTTTAGATGAAAATCAAAAGATCTTATTTGAAGCAGCAAAATCACCAGATGCATCCTTTGAAAATATAGTTGTAAACGAAGAAACCGGTGAAGTTGATTTTGACGACGACTCATTAACTAGTAATGGGCGTGGTGTACTAATGAGAAAAGACATTCCGGGTATTAAAGATAAAATAGACATTGAAAAGGCTAATAAAATAATATTTATTACTCGTAGAAATGATGTAATGCCAGCTTTAGCTAAATTAAACGCTGAACAAGCAGCTGCCTTTTTTATGTTAGGTGAATCCGTAGAGACTGGTGCTGGTGATCCCACAAAACGTGGCCAAAGTAAACGCTGTGTAGGCACCAATCCATTTATAGTTGGTTTAGAATCAGATGAAGGTAACAGAGTACTAGAAATTTTAAGAAATAATCCTGATATAGAGTGTTATTTATTAAATACAGGAAGAGTTGGTACCTCTTATATTTATGGAACTGAAGGCAAAAAAATAAATGTAGCTGTTTCAACTGGTTTAATGAAGGAAATAGCCTGTGGTACCATAAAATGGGAAAAAGACCCTTATTGGGGGTATGAAGTTGCTGTGTCCGCTAAAAATGTTGATTTAGCAGGTTATAATCCTAAAAAATACTTTACAGATGAACAATACCATATCTTAAACGATCGTTTAATGCAAGAAAGATGTGCTTGGTTGCGCCAGTTTCCGGGCTTAAAGAGTGAAATTCTACATGCTGTTTGCAGTATGTAAGTAGAGATTTCGTTCCCTGGAGGCTTCTATAATTACATCGATATATGCGTCATACGCTAAAAAACACCCAAAATACATGCCACTTGTATTTTGGGTGTTTTATGCTGTTCCTTAATCTCAACTTAATTCTGGTGAGCCACGAATATTGTTCTTTTCAGGTTATTTAATAAATAGACGCCCAAAGGACGTCTATTAGATAGATTTATTATTTTTGGTATATTATGTTTCCATCAATCATGGTTACTTCAACAGCTGTAAAGTTACAGAATGGATGTCCGTCCCATACAACGATATCGGCATCTTTGCCTTCTTCTAGGCTACCAACTTTATCGTTAATACCCAAGAATTCTGCTGGGTTTATTGTTACTGATTTAAATGCATCTTCTTCTGTTAATCCAGCTCTCATTGCTAAACCAACATGAACAGGTAACCAGCGTGTTCCACCAGCTACGTCTGCATTTAAACAAACATTTACACCAGCTTCAACTAATACAGCAGGAGTAGTCATACGTACATCCCATAACTCTTGTTTGCTAGGACCCATTAATAATGGACCTACAATAGCTGTAACATTTTTGTCAGCTAAAACATCAGTTATTCTATATCCTTCAGTGCAATGCTCAATAGAGTATTTTAATCCAAACTCTTCAGAAACTCTAATTGCTGTAATAATATCATCGGCTCTATGGGCATGAATTCTTGCTCGATACTCACCACTTAGTACTTTACCTATCATCTCTAATTGAAGGTCTCTATCTGGAGCTGGCTTACCATCTTTTTTAGCTTGCTCAATTTTATTTAAATAGTTTTGGGCTTTAACTAAAGCTTTACGTAAAACAGCAGCATTACCCATACGTGTCATAGGAGATTTTTTATTTGTACCATAACAACGTTTTGGGTTTTCTCCTAATGCCATTTTCATACCTTCTGTACCTGGGTAAATCATTTCTTCTACAGTAGTACCCCTTAATTTAATTGCAACACCAGTACCACCAATAATATTAGCTGAGCCAGGACCGGTATACACTGATGTAACACCATGCTCTCGAACTAATTTAATAGCAGGGTCTTGAGGATTTATTGAATCCATTCCTCTTACTTCAGCTGTAATAGGATTAGTAATTTCGTTAAAATCCATTACCATAGGTACGTTTGGTTCACCCCACAAACCAATATGACTGTGAGCATCAATTAAACCAGGTGTAACCCATTTGTTAGTTGCATCTATAACTTTGGCATCACTTGGAACTTCAATATTTGAACCTACTGCTACGATTTTTCCATTTTCCACTAAAACAGTGCCGTTTTCAATAACGCCATTAGTTACTGTATAAACTTTACCGCCAGTAATTGCATATTTCATTTCATTCTCCTCCTCAACATTAATCTATAGAGTATTCTATTTTAATTT
Source organism: Clostridium sp. 'deep sea' (assembly GCF_014931565.1). Classification (NCBI taxonomy): domain Bacteria; kingdom Bacillati; phylum Bacillota; class Clostridia; order Eubacteriales; family Clostridiaceae; genus Clostridium; species Clostridium sp. 'deep sea'. The sequence continues at coordinate 445,551 of NZ_CP063353.1, read as the reverse complement.
TAAAACTCCTGCTAAAGAGTTAAATTATTTCTGTAGTCTAATAACCATATTAAAAATACTATAAAACAAGCAGTTTATACAGCTACTCGTTTTATAGTATTTTGTGAGTTAATATATTTATTGTTTATTAAGGGGTTGAGGAAAAGCCTTCCATGTAAGCTGCTCTAGTTCTGTTTTTTCTTGCTTATTTTGATTATCTTCATTTTTAGCTAAAACTAACTCTTGTTGTTCTTCCGGAGTAGTATTATTATGCTCTAGCTCAATTTTAGGTTTTTCTATACTCTCTGCTACTGGTGGTTCAACTATTTGAGACTCTGGTGGTAAATGCTCAGATTGTACTTCATCATGGGCTTTGACCTTAGAAAACTGGATAATCTTTTCATTTTCTATGTTTTCCTCTATAGGTTTAACTACAACAATGTTAACATTTTCATTAATATCAGGGTATTTTAATAGCTCATCTTCTTCTTTTACGCTTACTTCTTCCTCATTGAGAGGTAATATTATTCTATCGTTAATATTAATACCTCTTTCAATTACAATATTACATAATGTATTATATACATCAAAATAGCTATCACACACTAAATCATAGTTTACTTCGGTACATAAATTCCATAACAATAAGGTAGGTAATGCTCTCCATTCAGCCTCACTCAAAGGATTTAGATGATTATACTTATTCAATGCTTCTTTGATGTTTTCAGTTTTATCGTACTTAAAGAAACATAATAAATTTGCAATATCAGTTATCTGCCAGTTCCAAATAAATATTTGTTGCCAAGGTTGGAACACACACTGTTCTTCTTCTTTGACTATTCGATTAATATTAAACTTTGGTAAAGTAATTGTAAGTTTTTTCTCAGGGTAATCATATAAGTTTAATTGATTTAAATTATCAATGATTGTCGATTTTAAGGATTCAACATTTTTCTTAACTGAGATTGCTTTTAATTGATTTGCTATATTTTCAGGTGTGGTTAGGCTATCTGCAAAGTCTTTTGCATATACTATTTCTCTACTTAAGTAATGCCATTTTCCCAAAAATGCCATATGATCAACTAAGGAAATTTCGGTAGTTAGCTTTGTATCATTGTACTTTGTTAGATAATAAAAACTACCATCAGACTCTAAAAAAGGAGCTCCATCCGATGTTGTAAACCAGTCACTTATTTTAAGCACATCATTACCTTTTAACGTTTTAAATACATTATAAGCTAACCAAAGCTGTTTACTCGTACCCTTATATTTTTGCATTAAAACCTTGCCTTTGTTACTTTCTAGTACCAAAAGCTTTTTATTAGGATTTACATTTTCCACATCATAAATAACAATGTCATAATTATCGAGTATTTTTAGGATATTTGAGGGCTGTTGGGAATTACTCATTTAAATACCTCCTATATTTACATATATTTTTAAAATATATATGCAACAAACAGGAAGTTTAAGCTTATTTTTTAAATATTTAATTTATACTATAAAATAGCATTATTTAAACATATTTGTTTACAAGGCATGTCACAATTATACTGTTTGCCTTGCATTTCACAAACCCATTCATATAACTCGTTTAAATTATTAAGCTTTGTATTAAAGTGGCATAATACATTACTATTATACTGAAAACATGCTTTTAAACATTTTCCACACGCAACACATTTACTATAATCCCAACTTACTTGTATCATTACATTATCCTCGAATAAGCATTGTGTAAATACTCTGCCTTCTTCACCAGTGACTCAAAATTATCTAAAGTTAAAGACTGGTCTCCGTCAGACAACGCCATTTCAGGCTTAGGGTGTACCTCAACCATAATTCCATCTGCGCCAGCAGCAATTGCAGCTAATGCCATTGGTTCAACAAGCCTCCAGTGGCCAGTGGCATGGCTCGGGTCCACAATTATCGGCAAATGAGTTCGTGCTTTTACAATAGGTACAGCAGATAAATCTAAAGTATTCCTAGTGCTCTTAGAGAAAGTTCTTATTCCTCTTTCGCACAGAACAACATTATTGTTGCCACGAGATACTATGTATTCAGCTGCACTTAACCATTCATCTATGGTTGAGCTCATGCCTCTTTTGAGTAAAATAGGAATATCCGTTTGCTCTCCTACCGCTTGTAACAAAGCATAGTTATGCATATTTCGTGAGCCAATTTGTAACATATCTGCATACTCACAGACTAAATCAATGTGATTAATTGCCACAACCTCAGTCACAATTGGCAACCCAGTTTTTTCTTTAGCTCTTCTCAAAAGCCGTAAGCCATCTTCTCCCAAACCCTGAAAACTATAAGGGGAAGTTCTAGGTTTAAAAGCACCACCTCTTAAAATATGGGCACCAGCTTGTTTAACTTTATAAGCAGTATTTAGTATTTGATCACTATTTTCAACAGCGCAGGGCCCTGCCATAATTGTTAAGTTGCCTGCCCCAATTCTTACACCGTTTACATTAACAATAGTTCTTTTTTTATTTATTGTTTTTCCTACTAAAGATAAAGGTGTCCAAGCATCTACAACCTGAGCTACCCCTTTACAGGTTTCTAAACAAAGAGAATTAATAATTTGAGGCTCAGCTGCTATTGTAAATAACATTCTATTACCACTTTTTGTAGTATGAAATGGCAGACTTGCTTTACTAAGCTTTTTGCTCACCTCTTGCATATCTATATCTTTTGCATCAACATTCATTACTACAACCATTAGCTTTTTCTCCTAACTATCTTTAAACAAGTTATAATCTTTACTTATAAATCAATCTTGACAACTATTGATAATTCTATCACAAAAGACACAAAACCTGACGTTTTTTTTTCGTCAGGCTTGTTTTTTATTATTAACTATTAAGCGTTTATTTAACCTATTTTCTTACCAAGATGATCCATAATTTCATCAGCTATAATTGCTAAACTTATTCCCGAGTTATAACGCTCAACTATATCTAAAGGCTCTTTATCTTTACTATATACCTTTCCATCGTTTGCAATAAATCCCCATGCTTTATAAACAGGACCTGATGGAACTCCAGTGCCAATTACAAAATAATCATAAGTACATCTTTCTTTAATACTATGTCCATGTTTTTCAATAGCTTGAAGTAATTCATGCCATAAATTATTATCTGGTGTCCTACTATAGGGACCTCTATACGGGCATATTTCATTTTCGATAGCAAAGCCCATATCATAATTAGCTATTTTCTGCACCACAGAAGCTAATACATTAACACATATAGTATATATAGCAGGTGTATTACTTTCAGTTATTTCAATATCTTTATTAATCATTGGCAAGCCAATCATTGTTTCTATTTTCTCTGTAATTTCTTCCTCTGTTTTTCCATCCTTGTAATCATTAAAATAATAATATACTTCTGAATCACTTACAGACCTAAAATTACCTAATGAGATATTAAAGTAGCCAAATGCTGAACTTAATGGACTAGCTGGATCTTGTGTTAAGTATACAGTATAATAACCTTTCGTTTTATTTATATATCCTAAAACATGAAGTCTATTGCTAAAGTGGTATTTCTTCACTAAAATATTAATTAATCGATAAGCCAACATAAAATTTTCCCTAGAGTTTGGGTCAACTGCTATAGATCTCATAATTTTCCCCCTAAATTTCAAGTATTAATTAATTTCGATATTCTTGTATTATATCCTGCCTATATACTGAAACTTCATTCTTCTTACTTAACTTTGATTATAATGTATATATAAACAGTATTATCAATTAATTCCTAAATTAACAGAGAATAATAATTTAATTTATCTTTATTTCTGCTCTAAATATATAATTCCATCTGGATGAATACCAGCATCTATTCTATTTACTTCTTTTAAGCTTGTAACATCTACAACAGAAATATCATTGCTTTTATTATTTGCAATATAAGCATATGTTCCACTGGTATTAAATACTGTACCTCCTGGCCATACACCTACTCTTATGCGCTTTATTTCCTTTTCTAAATCTGTATCTATAATAGATAAATCTCCTGATTCTCTGTTTGGAATAAAAGCATATTTACCGTTTGGACTAAATACTAAACGAATAGGTAAAGTGCCAACTTTAATAATTTTCTCTATCTCATAGTGCTCACTATTAATAATATATATATTATTATCATGTTGATTAGCTACATATAATTTGTTATTATTTTTGCAAACTGCAGCTCCTTCTGGACCTGCACCAACAGGAATGTGGCTTAGCACTTTTTCGGTTTCAACATCAATTATAGTCATGTTGTTAGAGCCAATATTAGGGACATATATTAAATCTTTGTTAGGTGAAAAATAAATCATGTGAGTTTTGAGCTGATTAGTAACTATTTCATGCCTTACTTGATTTGTTTGTGTATCTATCACATATACTCTATTGGCATAAGTTGATGCTATAAACACAGACTTATTGTCTTTTGTAACACCTACACCATGTGGAAACTTAAAACCATCATGTTTGATACGATATATTTCTTCTTTTTTATATGTATCTATAACAGATACTGTGTTTCCTCCAGAGTTAGTAACGTAAGCCAATGAACCGTTAGAGTTTAAATCTACTTCGTGTGGATTTATATCTACATCAATCTTTTTAACAGTGTCACCGGTACAAGGATTAATGAACGAAATTGTATGTTCATCCTTATTGAGTACGATTAAAAACCTTGTCATTTTAGCTACCTCCACTTCTATAATTTTAACGTTAATGTTAGAATTATAGCATAAAACTGAGATAAAATAGAGGATATAAAGATGAAAAAGATAACATTTTGCAAACAAAACTTTGAATTAGGTACAAATGTAGTAATGGAAAAACTTATTGAAATGAATCTCAAAAACTATGAGATTAGAACAACTAGGTGTTTAGGAGAGTGTGGAGACTGTTTTACTAGCTGTATTGCAGACTTTCATGGAAAGCTATTGGTTGAGGAAAACCCAGAATTGCTTTTAAACAAGATTTTGCAGTTAATTAGCGAAGATGATATTCAATAATACTCTCATACTACACTTGTACTACTTATAAGTAAAAGTAAGGGGCTATATAACATATTTCTTTATTACTTCGTGCCCTTGGTTTCTTAAAGCATTAATTACTTGCTTTAATCTTGATTAAATACTAAGGGCACAGAAAGATATTAGGAATTAATATAATAGATATTTTTTTGCATGTTCTATGTAGGTGATGTTAACTAGGTACCCTTTAATCAATATTACTTATGCTACTTACCATATTATAGTCTGCCAAGTTAACTATATTATAATCCTGTATCATTTGATTTGTAGTATCTTTGCCTTCCTTTATTATTTCTAAAAATTGCTTAGTTTTTAAGCTTATTTTTCCAAATTTTTCACAGTTAATATCAATTATAACGTCTGCATTTTCTCTTAACTGCTCAGTTGTTCGTAAACTACTTGCTATGTTCATGTATTTTTTTAGACTAGTTATTATACCTTTTACAGGTTCATTATCTACTAACCCTTTAACTTTAACTGCTACAACATAATCTGCACCCATGTTTTTAACTACATCTGCTGGATTATTATTTAATATATAACCATCGACATAAATATGGTCATTATACTTTACAGGATGAAAGATACCTGGAATTGCTATACTAGCTCTAATAGCTTTTGCTACCTCACCTGTGTTAATAACCTTTAAACATCCCTCAGTTAAGTCTATACACACAACTGATAATGGAATATCTAGATCTTTAAAATGCTTTCCTTCAGTTAATCGAATTAAGTCTTTGTATATTTTTTTACCTTTAATTAATGCCAAAGTTGGAAACTTCACATCTATATATCTTTTCCATTCAAGGTCATGGATTAAAGATATCATATTATTAGGTGATATTCCGGCAGCATATAAACCAGCTATTAATGCCCCACTGCTTGTCCCAGCTAAATAATCAATTGTTACCCCTTTATCTTCAAACTCCTGTAAAACCCCAATATGGGCAACCCCCCTTAGTGAGCCGCCACCAAGTGAAAGTCCTATCTTTGTCATTATATTATCCTCCTATTGTTTTGGTTAAATATTTACTGTTAACAATATTATTTAGAGTTTCAAAAATACTTGGCTTTAATTGCTGTAAATATGTATTAACATTATTCGTAATTTCAGTTTTTTTAGGGTTATTAATGATTATGTTTAGTAACTGTTTTTCGGTTATCTTTTTATTGAGCCCATCATATATTAAAGCTAAGCCTTTTAAGTAATGGTAGTTATAATATTCCTGACCAGGCAAACAACTATGAATATAAAACATCTTCTTTCTTTTTAAACATTCTGTTATTGTTATGCCACCAGGTTTACCAATAATAATGCTAGCTTCATCATATAGCTTACATATTTCTGTTGCAGAATTAACATATGGTAAAGGCTTTATGTTTTTAATGTGCAATGCTTCAATATTAGAGAACAGCTTGTTATTAGAGCCACACATAATTTTATAGTTTAGACTACCTTTACAATTTAGGTTGCTTAGTATTTTTAAGATAGATCCATAACCTCCACTGCCACCTGTTATTAATACTGAATTAGGTTTTTCTTTTGTAGCACTAGTTTTGTTAAACACCCTACTTACAGGTATACCTGTTATATATACAAGAGCGTTGTTATTACGTTTTAATATCAGCTTTTTCATTTTTAAGGATGATACAAAATGATACTCTACTTTACTGCAGCCCCAAAAGTTATTAATAAAAAAATCTGTATAGATGTTTAAAACAGGTATTTTACATTTATTTTTTTCCTTAAGTTTATTTATAATAGATGAAGGAAAACCATGCGTACATATAATAAAATCTGGTCTTTCCCTTTTAATTATCGCCTTCATGTTATAAGAAAATAAACAACCTAAACCCTTAGTAAAGTTAAGTTTATTATAGTTTTCTGGTCCAGCTATAAACCTATAGAGTGCTTCATAACTTTGCGGAAATATACCTAAAACTTTTTTATATATATTTGTAATACTTTTCTCTAAGCTACCCCATGAATCAGACAAAATATCTACTGTTATTACCTCATGATTCATTGCCTTTAATTCCTTAGAAACAACATCTGCCACTTTATGATGGCCAGATGTCATGGTTAATAAAGGAAGTATTAAAATTTTTGCCATGTTTATCACCTTTTTAGCTCCTGATTAACCTTAGTTTTCCTTGTAATTAATTACATTATTCTTTTAAATCATATTTATTAAACGAAAAAACTCTTTAATAATAATGTTTTTTTTAATTTGCCTATACTGTGTTTATTTACTTAATTATTACATTGTTCTTATTGTGGTATATTTTTACTTCCTTCAAATGTAAGGACTATGCTATAATATTCATGGTTGCCGTCGAATATTGAGGAGGAATTATAATTGGATGATAAAACAAAGAAAATAAGTCCATCAAACAAATCATTAAGTAAAAAAAGAAGAAAAAAAAGCATGGTGTCTTCTTCTATGTTATGGTTTCTTTTTTAGCTATTCTTTTAATAGCCGGATTAACTGTTGGAGGATTTGTACTAAAGTTTATACTAACTGCTCCTACTTTAAATCCTCATAAGTTAGTGCCAGTTCAAACTTCATATGTTTATGATGACAAAGATGAACTATATGCTACTTTTCATGGTGAAGAAGATAGAACGGTTGTACCTTATCAGGATATGCCTAAAAACTTAATAAACGCTTTTATTGCCATTGAAGATGAAAGGTTTTGGAGCCATATAGGTATTGATTTTGAGTCTATCGGTAGAGCTGTGTTTAAGAGACTAACTGGTGGCCGAATAGAGGGTGCAAGTACCATTACTCAACAGCTACTTAAGCTATCTATCCTTACCCCAGCAAGAAATTGGGAAAGAAAAATACAAGAGCAATGGTTAGCTATTAAATTGGAACGTCTTTACACCAAAGAGGAAATACTACAGATGTATCTTAATCGAGCATTTATGGGTCACTATGCGCATGGTGTTGAGGCGGGTAGTAATATGTACTTTGGAAAGACAGTTAAAGATTTATCATTAGCTGAGTGTGCTATGTTGGCAGGTCTTAACCAAAGACCTAACTATTTCTCTCCATTTAATAATCTTGAGAAATCAATAAATCGAAGAAATTTAGTATTATCTCAAATGGCTAAGCAAGGTTTAATAACTGAGGCTGAAGCTAGTGAAGCGAAAGAAGAGAAGGTAATATTAAATGGTTCAACAAGAAAAAGTCCTCAAAAATACCCTCAGTATACTTGGTACATGAAAGAAGTAGCAAAAAATGTGTTAATTGAAAATGGTTACTGTAGCAATTCAGTTGAAGCAGACAAACTTATTTTCTCTGGCGGAATTCATATTTATACTACCTTGAACCAAGAGATGCAAAAGGCGGTTGAGGAAACCGTGACCGAAATTATGGAAAACCTTGGTGAAGAAGAAGCCGATGGTACAATGGGTCCTCAAATTGCCGCTATGATAATTGATCCACAAACAGGTCATGTTAAAGCAGCAGTTGGTGATAGAGATATCACTCAAAACGGACTGAAACGTTATGCACAATCATATGTACCAACTGGATCAAGTGTTAAACCTGTTATTGATTACGCAATAGCAATTGAAGAAAAAGGATACACAGCAGGAACTATTATTGATGATGCTCCCGTTTCATATAAAGGTTGGGGCCGTGGTGAATATCGTCCTCTAAACTTCTTTAGAAACTTCCAAGGATTATTACCAATGCGAACTGCTATTGTAAAATCTTTAAACATACCTGCAATGAAAACATTTATGGACATAGGCATTGAGCCCTGTATTGAATTCGCCCATAAATTAGGTATAAATAGTACAATTCAACCTTACCCATCGTCAGCATTAGGTGGTTCTGAGCTTAACCTAGAAGAAATGGTTAGAGCCTTTGGGGTGTTTGCCAATGAAGGTCTGCTAGTTTCAAGTAAAGATAGCTCAGATAAATGGCAGAACATTTATATAACCAAAATTACTGACAGCAATGGCAATACAATATATGAGCCTAAAACAGTTAAAAGCAATATTATGAAAAAAGAATCAGCTTATATAATGACAAATATTTTGGAAGGTGTTACAAGCTACTATACAAACGCTAGAACTATTGGTGATTATCCTGCTGCTGGTAAAACAGGTACATCTCAGGGATCTCAGTATACTTGGTTTGTTGGCTATACTCCAGAATACGCAGGTGGTGTATGGATTGGTCATGATAGCTATAATTACTCCCCTGGCTCTGGAGATAATAAAGGCAATATACCTCTTTCGAAAAGAAAGTGGCAAGAACGCGGCGCTGGTTTAACAGGTAGTAGATATCCTGCAAAAGTTTGGGGTACTATGATGAATAAAGCCCTTACAGCTATTGGAGCACCTAAAACTAAGTTCGATGTGCCTGACAATATTATAGGACCTATTCCAATTAGTTCTAAAACAGGATTATTACCAGGACCAAATACACCAACTCAATTTATCTATAATGAGATATTTATAAAGGGAACAGAACCAACAGAAGTAGAAGATTTCTTTAAAACTGTTCGTATTTGTAAAGATACCAGTCAATTAGCTGGACCAAATTGTCCTGCTGAGTCAGTGGTGTTAAGACAGAGGTTTGTTAGAGAAACTGATTATGATAGATATGATATAAAGGGTAATCCATTACAATTACCTAAGGATTCAGTTTGGGAGTTACCTAAACATACATGTACTCTACACACTGGGGTTACCCCTCCTGTAGACCCAAATAATCCTACAGATCCTAATAATCCTGATAATCCAACGGACCCTAGTAACCCAACTGATCCAACAGACCCTAACGACCCTAATGATGGAGATAATCCAAATCCAAATAACCCACCAGCTGATGGTGGAAACTAAAACAAAAAATCGCTCGCAAGAGCGATTTTTTTGGTTTGGATAATTGTAGGCAATTATGGGGTGGACTCGCCTTTGGCATCGTGGGGTGGGTTTGTTAGGGCAAAACGGTTTGGGCTCACCTCGTTCGCGGTGGGGATTTGCTTTGCAAATGGTTGAATATACGTTTCACTTTGTAGCGCCGAGATATAAACATGGCTTGCAGATGCTACTAATTCACAATACATTCTACTACAAATAGATTGAAATTATTTGAATGTAGGGGTTGGTTTCCATTCCAACCTGTGGTTTAGTTATGAGATTTAATTAAGAGCATTATTTCATTAAAACCTTTTTTAGTCGCAATATCTATGGCTGTTTTTCCTTGAATATTTTTTTTAGTTATGTCAGCACCTGCATCTAATAGATATTCAACTACTTCTATTTGGTTTTCTTCAGTTGCAAATATAAGTGGACTATTTAAACTAGGTAGGTTTACTTTTGCACCTTGTTCTATGAGGTATTTAACTACATTAAGATGACCAAATCTTGAAGCTATACATAAGGGAGTTGTCTTTAGGTCATCGCCAGAGGGTTTGTTTATATCAGCCCCACAGGAGATAAGAACTTGTATTATATCTAACTCACCACTATATGCTGCAGCATACAAAGGAGTAAAAACTGTATTATTGTTCACTTGAGCATCAAGTGAAATCAAATATTTAACAATATCTAATGCGCCAGACTTAGCTGCTAAAGATAAAGATAAACAGCTCATCATATCTAATTCTGCACCTTCATTGATTAAAAACTTAACTAGGTTTAAGTTTCCTGTTGCAGCAGCTGTGTTTAATGCACCAGAACCCTTATAGTCTGAATAACTAGATACATTTAGATCGGCACCATATTTCAATAATAATTTAATCATACTCAAATCTTCATTACCAGTTGCATCGTTAATAGGATAATCTTCCCACCCTTTATTTGGGTCAGCTCCATGTTTTAATAGTATCTCAGCTATTTCAGTATTTTTGTTATCTACCGCTAGAGTTAAAGGTAATCCAAAACCAAGATTAACATTCGCTCCTTTTTCAATTAAAAAATTTACTATTTGTGTATTATTTTTTTGGACCACAGTGGATAATGCAGTGTTACCGTAGAAACCCAAAGAGTTTATATCTGCACCATTTTTAAGTAGTAGTTTTAGCAGTTTAGTATCACAGTGTTCTGCGATAATTGTAATTGGATAATCATGTAAATCAAATTTTAAATTAGAGTCAAATCCCTCTCTTAGGAAAAAGCTGATAGCATCATAATCGCCATTTCTTAGACTATTTTCAAAGCCTTCATTGTTGTATTTGTATCCTAATTTTAAGGCTTTACTATGAAAAACCCCTTCGTTTTTAATGCTACTAATATCTGCTCCATTGTTATAAAGAAGTTTAACTATTTCAAAGTGATTTTTATCAATTGCCAATTCTATTGGTGTTGTATCTACTCCTTTGTTTATATCTACACCTTTGTCAATTAATAGTAATCATTTCTAGGTTATTATTGCTAATAGCTATTATTAGAGGGTTTGCAATGCCATTCAATTTAGCATCGTGTTTTAATAGTAGGTTCAATATTTCAATATTATTATTTTTTACAGCTAATTCTATGGGCATGGGTTGAGTTGTTATGTTTGGGTCTACTCCTTTTTTAAGCAGAAACTCAATAATATCATAATTATTTATTTTAACTGCATTATATAAACACCTATCATTATGTAAAATATCAGCACCATTATCGACTAATAATTTAGTAACATAAAAATTACCATAGGATATAGCAGTTTCTAGAGGTTTAGACGATGAATTAACATCAGCACCATTTTCAATAAGTAACTTAATAAGCTCAGTAGATTTTGTACTTATTGCAATTGTTAAGGTACATTGGTTTTTAGTAATTTTTTTCATAAATCCATCTTCGATAAATAATTTGACTGCTTCTATATCACATTGCTTAATACTCTTAAAAAAGCTTTCTTTGTTATATTGATAACCCATAGTTTGTAGTTGAGATTCTATGCTTGGTTGGCAGGCTATGAAGATAAGAGTAACAATAATTAAGGATAATATTTTAAACAAACGTAATGTCATTATGTAACCACCCTAAGGATATTTGGTGAAAGAAATGATTTCTTTAAAATTATGGGAACGCATTGCATGCGTTCCTCAAACTAAAATTATTTTGCATAAGACTCTAGAAAATCAATCATTACTTGTTGTCTATACGATTTTGCGACCTCTAGAGCTGTTTTGCCTAAATGATTCTTAATATTAATGTCTACACCTTGTTCTAAAAGATATTTAACGACTTCTATTCTGCCCATTTCAGCAGCAGTTACTAAAGGGGTAGCTGCATCTGTTCTATGAATATCTGCACCGTTTTTTACTAAAAACTTAACAATATCTAAATAATCATTTTTAGCTGCTTCACTAATAGCTGTTGTTCTATAAGGATCATTAGTTGCATATTTATCTATTTCTGCTCCGTTTTTAAGCAATATATCTAAGAACTCAATATTACCCATGCAGGCTGTTTGACAAATTGGGAGAGGTAAATCACCACTCTTATTAGGGTCTGCACCAAAGTGAATAAAGTAATGAAAAGCTTCAACTGCTTCTCCTGCAATAGCATTTGTTAAGCACCTTTCATAATTAGCCCCATTCTCAACTAGAAATTGTACAAGTTCCAATTTGTTATTATAGGTAGCGATTTCCAAAGCACTAGAGTAGTTCGCATAATTAGATTCAACCTTGTCTTCAATATCTGCTCCATTGAATAATAATAGCTCCATCATTTCATAGTTTTCTTTTTCTGTAGCAATTATAAAAGCAGATGCAGGGAAACCTGCATTTGGGTTAGCTCCTAAGTTTAAAAAGTACTTTACTAAATCAATATTATCTTTACTAACTGCGCAAGCAATACCATCACTTGGGTTAGCCCCTTTCTCAATTAAGTATTGAATTATTTCAATATTTTCAGAAGAAACAGCTTCATACAATGCTGTATTTAAGTAAAACCCACATATATTAATATTTGCCCCATAGTCTAACAGTAATGTTATTAAGTCTTTTCTTTGTTTTTCAGTTGCAACTATTATTGGAAATCTATCGTAATTAATCTCTAAGTTAGGGTCAAATCCTTCAATTAAAAACAGTTTGATTGCTTCATAGTTACCATCATGTAAGCTTTTAATATAATTATCTTCATTAAACATGTAGCCCAAATTAAACAAATCTTTATGGTAAAAACCAGAGTTTTTAATTTTATTAACATCGGCACCATATTCAACAAGTAAATTAAATATCTCAAGATTATTGTTATCAATTGCTGATTGTAAAGGGAGTTTTTTAAGTGCATTATTCGGGTCAGCTCCACTATCTAAAAGTAATTTTGTTATTTTTATATTATTTTTTTGGATAGCTTCATTTAACGGATTAGCAATATTATTTAACTCTGCACCGTACTTAATTAGTAATTTAATCATTTCAGTATAGTTATCTTGAGTAGCTAGCTCTATTGCCATTGGTGTACAAAAATAATTTGGGTCAGCTCCATTTTTAAGAAGGAGTTCAGCAATTGCAATATTTCTTGTAATTATTGCATTTAACGGTTTAGGTGATAAATCTAACCTAGCTCCATTATTCAACAATAGTTTTACTATTGTTAAATTAATTCTTTTACAAGCTGCTTCCAAAGGGCAGTCTGATGAATTTATATTAGCACCATTTTCAATTAGTAAATTAACAATCTCTTCTGATTCAGAATCTACAGCATAGTAAAGAAGACTTTTATTCTTAGAATCAAAAATGTTTACATCAAATCCATCTTCGATAAATAACTTAACTGCTCCTATATCGCATTGCTTAATACTCTTAAAAAAGCTTTCTTTGTTATATTGATAGCCCATGGTTTGTAGTTGAGATTCTATGCTTGGTTGGCAGGCTGTAAGTAGCGATATAATTAAAATAACAAATATAATTGAACTTGTAATATGGTTTTTCATGGCATGGTCACCTCAATAAAAGTCTAGTTGGTAATATATATTGATTATATCAAATAAATAAGATATATGGTATCAGTAATGAATATTTTTATAAAATGGTTATATTATTAGTAATTACTGATTAAAAAAAGAGCCACTTAAATAAATGAACCTCCGAAAATAGATACGGTGAAAAAAGAGTCGTGGTAAAATTACTTTAGGAGATTTTTATATTAGAGAGCAGAAATACACGATTTACACACAAGAGTTGAAAAAATAAATTACCAAAGCATATTTAAGTAGAGAGTATGCTAGTTATAGAGCAGTAGCTATAAAATTTAATGTACAGAATAACCGACCAGTATGAAAAAATCAGCTATAAGAATTTGGAGGAACATATTTTCTATTAGAAAAACGAAGGTATTAAATCTCCGGGTAGACCCAAGACAATAAGTTATAAAAGCATGAGACTAAGAGATCCCTTATAGCTATCCTAGTTGTCTTAGAAGCATGATACTTTTTCAGAATATCACATACCATTTCCTTAAATCTCTATAATTCATGCATTGGACAAATACTCTATAAAAGCTCTATGTTTTTATCTTAATGTTGTAGATCTTATAAAAGAAATCTTTAATAAATGGCCAAAAGATCTGTTATAGACCATGCAACTTAAACGGAAGGATAGGCTAATAATTATCCCTAAAACAACTTATCAATACATGAGAATCCTTGGACTAAAATCACTAATAAGAAAAAAAGGTATCGATATACGACACCTTATAAGGAACAGAAAAACAGATTGTTTCACCAAACATTCTTAACCAGAGATTTTAGAGCTTGTTCACCATTACAAAAATTGTTACTGATATTAGCTATATATACCACAAAAGTGGTCGATTATATCTTAGCGTTATTAAAGACCTTTATAATAATTCAATTTTAGCATATAATATCTCTAATTTAACAACTATAAATTACTTTTTGATACATGAATATGTTGATTGATAAATTCGGAAATGTTCTTGCTGGAGCTATTCTTCATCCTGATTAGGGCTATCAACACACTCTTAAGAAATTTAAATACTACTCACTAATAATAAGCTGATCCCTAGTAATTCTCGTAAGGGTAATTGTTTAGATAATTCACCTTGTGAAATTTTCTTTTCACACATGAAATCTGAAGATCTTAAGTTTTGCATTCCTTCTTGTCAAGATGATTTGGTTTCAAGGGTAAATCATTATATTGAGTTTTATAATTGTGATAGACCTCAATTAAAATTAAATGGCATGACTCCTAATGAATATAGAAATCATGCCTAGTGACTCTTTTTCTGTGTCTACTTATTATGGTTCAGTTCATATTGCATGCGCTTTTTTATTAAAGTAATAGAAGTTGATTAAGGGTATAGGTTTTTCCCGATTGCTTAGCAATCTTCCAGTTTGGTTCTATATTTTCATTTATATCGTAAAACATTATGAGATGTTTGTATGGGGATATTGGATCATCATTCGCATTGTTTCTTTGAAAATGCAGATGTAGTCCGGTACTTCTTCCAGTAGTACCTAAAACACCAATTTTATCACCTGGGTTAACATAATCATCCTTAACAACACATATGGAATTCTCTTTTAGATGCATATAGTCAACTATAGTACCATCATTTAGCATTATACGTACCTTATTACCTCCAGAATGATAAGTAGTTCCACAATTAGTTCCAACTACATTATCTCTTTTTCCGTCTCCATCTTTATCAAAGTATTTGCAATTACAACCATCTCGTACCTCTAAGACTCTACCGTAATCAACTGCACATACATCAATATTTAGGTTATAGATTCCGTTCGCCCAATCTACTCCTTTATGACGACTTCCCCTTGGATATTTTGGATATCCTGCCGTTTCTACACAATTATAGTTTTTAATATCCTCAAATGCAACCGGTGGATGTAAATAATACTCCCTAGGACCTATAGGGTTTGCATTCGCAATATCTGTCCTAACCCAATTTCCTATATAACTTAATTGTCCATTATCATTATTAACATAAGCAGTATCATCTAGAGGATAATACGGTGTAAAATAGGTATATGATCTCATAGTTATGTTACCATTAATAACTTCTCCAACATTTTGTGGTATAAACCCACAATTAATAAGATCGTTAACTGCCTTCTGATCCATAAACCGAACACCGTAACTTAATTGTAATGCCATAAATAACATCTCCTTAGTATTTATTTTGAAAACTAGCTTTCTATTACTTAAAAGACATCGTCAACAACAAAACGTGCAAATTTTAATATTTATTTTTCAAGTTTAAAGCTTCTAACAACTCTTATTACTTCTATATAGAGTACTTGTCTTAGGTCATCACGATATTGTGAGGGGACATATCTTGAGAGAGAATTAATTAAAGGTTCTAATTTATCAAGCATTTTTTGCCATGCAACTTCATTGTCTGTGACTTGAATTTCTTCTATAAGTTCAGTGAATTTCATATTAATCAACCTTAAGATATTTTAGATCTCTAATACTCTCTGTTAGCTCAAGTAGAGATAACCTTAATTGCTCAAGTTTACCTTCAATTCGTACTAATAAGTAGATAGTTATTACAATAGGAAATCCAAAATTACCTATTGACTTTAACATTTCATCCACAAAACATACCTCCTTTTTTAAGATTTATCTTGATCTTATTCAAAGCTTTTTTACGTACTCTAGATACTGTAGATCGAGAAATATTTAAACTACCTCCTACTGATTCATCTGTTCTATTCTCAATTACTGTTAGGGTAATGACTTTATGTTCTCTGGTAGATAGTATGTTTTTAAGAAATTTATGCAGTATTTCTTTGCTAAAGCAATAAAAAAAATCTTGTATTGATTCATCAGGTAATAATTCTAATATTTCAAAAGCTTCTTTTTCCACTTTAGAGTTTAAAATTAAAAGCTCTTTAGAGTAATAATCATTAATATGTTTTTTAAAACGAATAGTTTTGCCCTTTAAGCATATCTTTATATAACTCAAGAATTGTCTGTCTGTAACTAATATAAAAATCACTTCCTTAAATTAAATTATTAGTTAATTTTAATATGTAAATACAGAGATCTAAATTTATAGCTCAACTAAAAATAAACTATCTAATATTAAAAAGGCAAAAAGAAAAGAAAAATGTGCATAAATATAACAGTAATATTAAAAAATATTAGAATAATATTATTTTAATAATTAGAGATTATTATTTCATTAATACTTTATATGCCCAAACATCGATTGGGTATAAACTAAGAACTTGTGGAGAACTGTTAATTAAGTTGTTATGCTCTTAGCAAAAATACAAAACTTGCATAAAAAGAAGTAAGTGTATCGTAGCCAAAGTTGTGATGGTTGTTCACATAAAAAATGTTTATATAAGTACACAGAAAAAGACATAAATAAAAATAAAAATTGAGAATAAATATACTTGGGAAAGGCTTAATGTCACATCGGATAGTTTAATACAAAGTGACCAAGGTATTAATAGAGTTATTCGTTCTATTGAAACAGAAGGTTCTTTTTTAGGAAATGAATAGAAAATAATGGTTTTAGAAGGTTTAATAATCGCTCCCAAGAGAAAGTGTATAAAGAAATACTATTCTATGTATTTGCTAAAAATATTAATAAATATCATAGATTCATGACTAATCAACTCTTAAAATACGAGATAAAAGCATCTTAATTCAATTTTTGCTCTAGTCTATTTTTAAGCTTATTTGTTGTACTTTAAATTAAGCTCACTACCTAATTATTACCATAATATCAAATTTTAAATTTGAATTTTTATTGAAATCTAAACAATTCTAAATAAAAACAGCCGGGAAACTGTTTTTAGTCATTTCCCGACTGCCCCTTTTTTGGTGTGGATAATTGCAGGCAATTCTGGGTTGGACTCGCTTAAAATCTTCGTGGGGTGGGTTTGTTAGGGCAAAACGGTTTGGGCTCACCCGTTCGCGCGGTGGGGATTTGCTTTGCAACGTATCACTTTGTTTACGTGATAATTGCGACGCGATAGCGAGCATAAAGTCCGTGAGCAAGGCGAACCCACCCCGTAGTTGACTTATCAACTACCCACCCCACGATGCCAAAGGCGAGTCCACCCCATATTTCACAAAGTGAAATATCCACCCCGTTAAATAAAAAATAGTTGCCCCCTGCAGGGCAACTATTTTACTTATTTAACTCAACAATGGTTATTCCATAACCGCCTTCAGCCGCTACTCCATAACGCATTGTTACAACTTGTGGATGGTTTTGCAGGTATTCTCTTACGCCTTTTCTTAGGGCACCAGTACCTTTACCATGTATAATACCAACTTCTTTTCTACCATCTAATATAGCTTTATCGAGGTATAAATCAATTTCCTGTTCAGCTTCAGATATTGTTTTTCCTCTTATATCTAACTCTAAACCAATTTTTACAGATTGATTTCTGGTTATTATAACACCAGAGCTTTTCTTTTGTGGTTTTTGTATTTCATCTAAAATATTAACATCTACCCACATTTTCATTGAACCAAACTGAACCTGAACTTGTTTCTTATCGTTAATTTCTGATACTACTACGCCCTCTCTATTCCACTGTAGGTGGCGTACATGCATATCTTTTTTTATTTCTCCTGTAGTAGACTTTTTAACTTTTTTAGGTGGCAATTGTTTCTTGTTCACTATTTTTTTATCATCTTCATGAATATTAATTTCAACTTCACCTAATAATTGTCTGGTTACTTTAATACTCTCTTCCAGATCACTTCTATCTTTAATATTAGCAAATTCTGCTCTAAGGTTGGCAATTAACTCATCTAGCTCTCTTTTTACATTTTTGGTATATTGTTTTGCGTCGTCAATTGCTTTTTGCTTGTGTTCTTTTTCGCGCTCTTGTAGCTTAGCAACTTTTTGCTGGTATTTTTCGTGTAGTTTTTTATTTTGCAGTCTAATTTTATCTGCCTCTAGGTAGGCATTCTCTGCTTTCTTTCTATTGTCCTCAAGCTCCGATATCATGTTTTCCACGTGTTTTTCTTCAGAACTAATATATTTAGTTGCTCCATTTATAACTTCTTGCTGTAGACCTAATCTTTTAGCAATTAATAGAGCATTACTTCTTCCGGGTACACCAATTAGCAATCTGTAAGTTGGCCTTAATGTTTCTACATCAAATTCTACTGAACCGTTTGTAATTTTATGATGGTTATAGGCATATGCTTTTAGCTCACTATAGTGTGTTGTAGCAATTACATAGGTTCCATTTAGAATTAATTCATCTATTATAGACATAGCTAAAGCTGCACCCTCAACTGGGTCAGTTCCTGCCCCCAATTCATCGAATAAAACCAGTGATTTATCGTCAGCTTCATCTAATAGTCTTATTATATTGGTCATATGTGATGAAAAAGTACTGAGGCTCTGCTCTATACTTTGCTCATCACCTATGTCTGCTAATATGTTATTAAAAATACTAACCTCGGAGTTTATATTAGCAGGAATATGTAGTCCCGCTTGCGCCATAAGCTGTAGTAAACCAACTAGTTTTAAAGTAACAGTCTTACCACCTGTATTAGGTCCCGTTATAACTAAAGCCTGAAACTCTTCTCCTAGCTCTACATCTATTGGTACAACCTCTTTACGGGGTATTAGAGGGTGTCGAGCCTGTTTTAAGTTAATATACTGATTATTATTAATCTTGGGTTCAACACCACCCATGTAAAGGCTAAGTTGTCCCCTAGCGTACAAGATGTCTAATACAATACAAAGATCTATAATAGTGCCTAGGTCTTCATAATAGCTATATAAAACATCTCCTAGCTCTCTTAAAATACGCTCTATTTCTTTCTGCTCTTTTTGCTCCCACATTCGTAGTTTATTGTTAAGCTCAACAACCGCCATTGGTTCAATAAAGAGAGTAGAACCACTTGCTGATTTATCGTGAATAATTCCTGGTACCTGTTGTCTACATTCATATTTTACAGGTACAACATACCTATTTTGCCTCATTGTAACAAGTTTTTCTTGTAGATATTTACTAAGTGTAGCAGAGCTCACAATTGAATCAAGCTTGTTTTTAACTTGGCTCTCAATTCTTCGAATTTGTCGTCTTATTTCACCTAACATACTGCTTGCAGAGTCTAGGATAAATCCACTCTCATCTATACACCTATCAATATCTTTAGCTATAAATTTTAGCTCATCTATGCCAACAGTAAGCTCATTCATTAACGGGGCTTTATCATTATTTCGGCGTATAACTTTTAAAGCAAAAGCAAAACACTTTAAGGTAGAAGACATGTTCAATAATCCTTCTATACTTGGTACGGCATTTATTCTTGCTCTTTCTAAAGTTGGTCTACAGTCTTTTAGTCCTCTTAAAGTAAATTTATCGGTAGAAATTAAAAATCGGGCCTCACTAGTCGCCTTTTGTTGGTATTTTACTATCTCTATATCCTTGTATATTTCTAAATTCTCTATTAGATTTTTTGCCATTACACTAAAGGCATATTCACTTAGCTTATTTTTTATTTTATAAAATTCCAAGGTATTTATAGATTTTTTGTCCACTTATACTCACCTCTTTATACATTCTTCTATACCAGCCAGAGCACCTTACTATTATACTTCAAAGTATATGTTTTGCTCAAATTTAAAAAACTGCCGAAACTTATTAGCCTAAGCTATTGTTTCAGCAGTTTGTTGTTTGATGTTAACTATTTTTGCTTTTTTAGTCCACCCAATGTTTCCTGTACCGCCTGATGTTTAAAATCCTTAAAGAGTGCTAATTGAAAGCCTTTTGCATACTCATCTTTTAGTTCATTTAGTTCTTCTAGTATTCTTAAAGCAGCAAGTACAGCAACTTGATGTGTGGATAGCTCTGGAGTAATATTAGCAATTTCGTGCATTCTACCATTTAATTCAGTTGCAAGCTCACTAATATGGTTTTCACCTTGAGGACTTCGCAATCGATATGAATGCCCATAAATATTTACAGATATGCTTCTATTTTCTCCCATCTTTATCCTCCCACTAGAATTATAAGAACTATTATTTACATTATAGCAGAAGCAATTCATTAACACTAGAGTTTATCTTAACTGAGCTGCCAGCTTTTCTTCCATCGCTTTAAGCACTTTAGTATGTGCTTCATTTACTTCTTCAGTTGTCAAAGTTCTATTTTTAGCCCGGTATCGCAATTTTATGGCGCATGACTTATTGCCTTCGCCAATTTGTTTTCCTTGGTAAATATCAAAGATATTAACATTCTCTAACAATTTACCAGCAGCTTTTTTAGCGATAGCAATTATTGTGCTAGCTTCACAGCTATTAGCTAAAACTATAGCCATATCTCTTTCTACTGCTGGATATGGTGCTATTTGTTTATACTTAATTGTTTCTTTAATAAACCCATTTATAGTATGCAAATTAAGTTCTGCATAGATTAGTTTCATATCCGATTCTATTCCTAAACCCTCAACTACATCTGGATGTAACTCCCCAAGATAACCTAGTTCATTTTTACCTAAACTTATCTTAGCTGCTCTGCCAGGATGAAGATAAGGTCTTGTAAATCTTTCATATTTAGGTGTTAATTTAAAGGCATCAAATAAACACTCTACAATTCCTTTCACGCTATAAAAATCGTAATTAGCTACTTCTTTTTTATGCCATTCTTTTTCTCCAATTGGGCCACCAGCCAAAATGCCAATCATTTCATTTTCAATAGGTAACTCCCTATCTTCTACTTTATGAAATACTCTTCCTATTTCAGAGATACACACACTGGCTTGCTGCCGATTTAAGTTATATTTAGCGGCTTGTAATAAACCCGGTAACATAGAGGTTCGCATTATGCTTTGATTACTTGATAAGGGATTGCTAATTTTAATATAGCTTTTAAGTTTATCGTTTTTTGACAACTTTAAATTGTTAAGTTCTTCTTCACCGTGAAATGCCAAAGCTACAACTTCACTAACACCAAGTCCCCTAAGAGTAGTACGTGCTAAACGCCTGTTTTTTATTGGCATTGGTAGCTTTCCAGACTCCTCTATATGGGGTAATGTTGAACCAATTTTATCATATCCACGTAGTCTCAAAACCTCTTCAACTAGGTCTATTTTAGTTGTTATATCCGGACGTCGTGTAGGAATAGTTACTAGCAAGTTGGAATTTTGCTGCTTTACTGAAAAGCCAAGTTTTTGAAAATAAGCTACCATTTCCTCAGTTGGTATATTAGCATCGGCTACAGCTGAGGCTTGTTGTGGATTAAAGAGTATTTCAACCTCTTGTTCAACACTTTTAATATCGCTGACTACTCCATTTACAACTGTACCAGCATTTAAATGCTCTATTAAATAAGCAAAACGATTGAGACCATGCAGTACACGGCTTTGCTCAATTCCTTTACTAAATCTTGAAGAAGCCTCACTAGCTAAACCTAAAGAACGAGATGTTCTTCTTATACTAGGTCCTGTAAAACAGGCAGACTCAAGTAGAATAGTTTTTGTTTCATTTGTTACTTCACTATTAAAGCCACCCATTACACCAGCTATTGCTACAGCCTGTTTATCATCAGCTATAACTAAGTCATTTGTATTGAGCTTTCTTTGTACTTCATCTAGGGTTGTAATTTGTTCATTTTCTTTAGCTCTACGTACTATTATTTGTTGATTTTCTATTTTATGATAATCAAAGGTATGCAGAGGCTGACCATGCTCAATCATAACATAATTTGCTATGTCAACTATTAAACTTATTGGTCTCATGCCAGCATGTCTTAGCCTATTTTGCATCCAAAATGGAGACTGACCATCTTTTATGTCTTTAATAACTCTGGCACTATATTGACAGCATAAATCACTATCTTCAATAGCTATTTTAATTAATTCTTGAGCTAAATTATTATCTTTTTTATCTACATAGTATGAGGGTAACTTTACTTCTCCTCCTAAAAGAGCAGCTACCTCATATGCTAAACCAACGACAGAGCTACAGTCTGCTCTATTTGGGGTTAAGTCAAGCTCTAACAAATAATCTTCCCTATCAAAAACTTTGCTTAAGGGTGTACCAGGTTGTGCTATATTATTTGGTAAAATAAATATACCTTCTTTTTCTTCTTGATGCATTACCTTGTTATCATAACCTAGTTCTTCAAGTGAAATTAACATACCAAATGAGTCTACGCCTCTTAGCTTAGATTTCTTTATTTTAACTCCATTAGGTAAGTTAGCACCCACTCTTGCCACTGGTACAAGTTGATCTTGCTTTACATTTTGGGCACCAGTCACTATTTGTACGGTTTCTTCTCCTACATCAACCTGACAAAGCCACAGTTTATCTGAATTAGTGTGACGCACTACTTCATTTAACCTACCTACCACACAAAAATCAAAGCCTGCTTGTTGGTCATAGATGTTATCTACCACAACGCCTGCATCTGTAAGTCTCTTAGCTAAATCGTAGGCATCTATCTTTATATCAACATATTCTTTCAGCCAATTATATGAAATCAACATAGTTTAACACTCCTTAGTACTGTTCTATCATGCGTAGGTCGTTTTGAAACAATAGCCTTAAGTCATTAATGCCCAGTTTAAGCATTGCCATTCTATCAATACCCATGCCAAATGCAAATCCTGATACCTGTTCTGGATCATAACCAACGTTTCTTAAAACATTTGGGTGTACCATGCCAGATCCTAATACCTCTATCCAACCAGTCTGTTTACAGGTTTTACATCCTTTGCCTTTGCAAAAAACACATGTAATATCAACCTCTGCACTAGGCTCTGTAAACGGAAAATAGCTAGGTCTTAATCGAACCTTTGTATCCACACTAAACATTTGTCTAAAAAATTCCTCTAGCGTTCCTTTAAGGTCTGCCATTGTAATATTTGGACCTACAACTAAACCCTCAATTTGATGAAACATAGGTGAGTGAGTTGCATCATCATCTCTTCTATATACTCTACCAGGACAAATAATTTTAACAGGTTCATTTGGCTGTTTTTCTTCCATTGTATGGATTTGCATTGGTGATGTATGGGTTCTTAAAACTACATCATCATTTATATAAAAAGTATCTTGCATATCTCTGGCTGGGTGATTTTTAGGAATATTAAGGGCCTCAAAACAGTAGTAGTCAGTCTCTATTTCACGACCTTCTCGCACCTCAAACCCCATACCAACAAAAATATCTACCATGTTTTCATAAATCATATTTAAGGGGTGCCTGTGACCTTGTTGTGGTTTTTTACCTGGCAGTGTAATATCCAAAGTTTCTTCTGCTAATCTCTGCTGTTTATGCTGTTCATTTAATTGGTTTACTTTATTATTAAATACAGATTCTAATCCATTTTGGATTTCATTTGCTAGTTTACCTATAATAGGTCTTTGAGTTGCATCGAGTTTACCCATACCTCTTAGCACTTGTCGCAGTTCACCTTTTTTACTTAAATACTGAACTCTAATCTCTTCTAAATGCTCTAAAGAGTTAGCATTTTGTAGCTTCTCTAAGGCTATTTTTTTTAGTTCATTTAATCTAATTTCCATTAAAGTCACCCTTTCATATTTTAAGCTGAAAATATTTTAAATAGTTTAATTTATATTAATGCCCTCAGCTATTTAGCTAAACACATAAAAATGTTTAAACTAAAAAACTGCTTTCGTGCAGGGACGAAAACAGTACGCGATACCACCCGGCTTGATTACATATAGTAACCCACCTCAACAATTATAACGGATTTAACCGAAAAAGCCTACTGTTAGTTCAGCTTTTAGCTCCATGGTGAATTCATTACCTAATTTTGCAGTAAACTCTCAGTCAAAGGTTTACTTTTCCTTTCCAAAACTAGTTAGCAATTACTAGTCCACTTCTTTGCCATGATGTATATAAATTTTTTTTGTATTATATCATATATTATAGCTATTAACAACTAAAATGATACATTATAATACTGCCTGCTATTGCCACATTAAGTGACTCTACTTTTCCATACATTGGTATTTTCACTACTATATCAGCATGTTGTTGCCAAATATCTTCTACTCCATTACCCTCATTACCTAATACAATAGCATAGTTATTAGTTCTATTAACCCTACTAAGCTCTACACTAGCTTCTGTTAAAGAAGATGTAATTATTTTTATGTTATTGTGTTTTAAGAAATCAATAATTTCTACTGAACTTAATCCATAAACAATTGGTATATTAAATATTGAAGACATTGTGCTTCTTAAGGTTTTTTGATTGTATACGTCGCAACTACCTTTGGTGACTAAAATTTGATTAATTTTAAATGCGTCAGCTGTTCGTATCAATGTCCCTAAATTCCCAGGATCTTGAACATTGTTTATCACTAATATATTACAGTTGTTCTTATTAATACTGTATAAAGGTTTTTGGGCAATCGCTAAAACACCTTGGTTATGCACTGTATCACTAACCATATTAAATAGCTTAGTACTTAGTATATGTTGTTTAGTATTATGGGTTATTAAATTTGAAATAACACAGTAATTTTCTTTTTCAATAAACTGCTCACTATAAAAAATTTCACTTATAACAACTTCATTTTCAAGAGCATCTTTAACCATACGAAAACCTTCAATTAATATTTTATTAGCTTTTTTTCTACCCTTTGAGGTTTTTAAGCTATTGATTAATTTAATGTTTTTATTAGTAGTGTTAATAATTATCTCTTTCATTAGTTTAACTCCCGCAGTTTTTGCAACTTAGCAATGTCACCAATTAGTAAAAGGCTTTGCTCTTCTTTTACTAAATCAGCACTACAAGGGTTAAAATTTAGTTCATTATTATTACTCTTTATAGCCACAACTGATACTTCATACTTTGCTTGTAAGTCTAACTCTCTAATACTTTTATTAATCATACTCTCAAATGGCGTAAATTCTACAATACCAATAGTTTTACTTAATTCAATAAACTCTTTTAAATTGGGCGCAGAAATGCTACGTGCTAGTCTTTTTCCCATATCATATTCAGGCAATACTATCTTATCTGCGCCAACAGCCTTGAGTATTCTTTTATCTAACAAATTATCTGCCCGAGCAATTATGTGTTTAATATTCATATCTTTTAATAGTGTTATAATACGAGTAGCAGATGTTATTGAACCAACTGCAACTACAACAACCTCACATGCTTTAATACCAGAGGCTCTTAAAGCTGACTCTATTGTTGCATCACACTCAACAGTTCTAGTAATACTTGGTAACACTTTATTAACTTTTTTACTGTTGTTATCTATAGCTAATACTTGATAACCTAAGTCATTTAAGGTATGAGCTACGCTTCTTCCAAAGCGGCCCATACCAATAATTGCATATTGTTTCATTTAATCACCTAACCAACAACTATTCTTTCTTCGGGATATCTAATAGCCTGATTTTTAACTTGTCGAGCAAAAGCAACTGCTAAAGTCATAGGGCCAACTCTGCCCACAAACATGGTTAAAATTATAGTTATTTTTCCAAAGTAACTAAGAGAACTAGTTATGCCAGTACTCAAACCGACTGTTCCAAAAGCTGACATGGTTTCAAAAAATACATCTAAAAACGGCAGTTGCTCAGTTATTGTTAGTATCGTTGTTACTAATAAAACTAGTGCCAACGATATAAACACTATTGTAAAGGCTTTGTTGATTGTATCTTGAGGAATTCTTCTACCATAAATATTTGCATCACCTTTACCTCGTATAACAGACCCAATCATAAATAATAGAGCACCTGTCGTTGTTGTTTTAACACCACCACCTGTACTTCCTGGAGAAGCACCTATAAACATTAATATAATTGTTATAAATAATGTAGCAGTAGTTAAGCTACCTGTGTCTACAGTGTTAAAGCCAGCTGTCCTTGGAGTAACAGATAAAAAGTAGGAAGAAAGCACCTTGCCTTTTACTGACATTGTTCCTAAGGTAGCTGGATTATTATACTCTAAAGCAAAAAACACTATGGTACCAAAAACTAATAAAGTTAGTGTCATTGTAAGTGCAATTTTAGTATGTAATGAAAAAGCAGAAAATTTTCTACGATAATAAATATCTACCATTACACTAAATCCTATACCACCCATAATTATCAGTGCTGTTATTACTAGGTTAACCACAATATCATCAGCAAATCCAACTAAACTGTTACCAAATAAATCAAAACCAGCATTACAAAAGGCTGAGATTGAGTGAAAAACACCTAATCCTAATGCATTAGGCATTCCATAAATAGGTAAAAATCTGATAGTTAAGATAGCAGCCGCAATACCCTCAATCAGCAAGGTAGTTTTAACTATAACTAAGGTTAGCTTTACTAAACCCTCCATGCTAAAGGTGTTTAAAGCCTCTTGCATTAATAAACGTTCTTTTAAGCTTATTCTTTTACCAATAGCCAATGCTACCATAGTTGCCATAGTCATTATTCCTAAGCCACCAAATTGGATCAATAACATAATTATAAACTGACCAAAAGTAGAGAAAAATTCACTAGTATTTACCACAATTAATCCAGTTACACATACAGCTGATGTTGATGTAAATAGAGCATCTAAAAAGGGTAGGCTACCCTCTTTTGCTGATATAGGTAGCGATAATAATATCGCACCAATTAATATTAAAATTGCGAACCCAAGAGCAAGTATTTGCGCAGGCTTCATTTGAGATATTAAACTACCTCTTCTTTCTATGTGATCTATACTTTGATTCGCATCAGTCATTTATTGCACCACCTTTATCCCATTAAATGTATTATATACATTGCTAATTTAGCAGTCAAAAATTTTTTAGTATCTTTCATTCCATAAGCAATTATTGGATACTCTTTACCACCAATAATTTTTACTTCTTCTCCAACTTTTACTGTGGACATTTTTTTGTAAAAGTATTCTGCACTATTACCCTTTAACATCCAAATAATTATACTGTCTTTACCCTGTTCTTGTAAGCTTTTAACTATTTTTTTAAACATTCTTTTACCTAAGCCATGTCGGGCATGTTCTCGAAGAATATATACCAAACAACTCACCTTCAAACTGACAATACTTAGGATTTCTATTGCTACCTGCACAGGCAAAACCAATAATTTTAGCTTTATATTCAGCAACAATTGAGATAACATATTTATTGCTTACTGTTTTGCTAATCCCCTTAATGGAGTTTTTAACTGATAAATTATCCAGAAAATCTTTATGTAAAATACCTGCATAGGTAGTTTGTCAAGTTTTTTTATGTACTTCTGCCATACCAACTATATCTTGCTCAGTTGCATCTCTTATATTTATCATCTTTAATCCTCATTAAAATAGATATTTATTCATTATAACGTAGTATGTTATTAATTACTAGTATTAACAGATCCCTTATTATAAAGGTTCTCAAGTTTTAATTGTAACAAGGTCAAGCCTGGTTACTCACTACGAACTAAAGTGAGTACACCTAGACTTTTGTATTTTGCTTTACTTGCTGATTCAAATTCATGTATGGCTTACTCAGATCAAATAACCCCTTTATCCAAGTCGATATGCACATTCGCTTTCTGTATTATCTCTTCTTCATTAGAAGACGCAATAATGATATACTGCTTAGATAATACTAGTCTATCTATGATCTGATCTCTGGTATTTACATCCAACCCTGCTGTAAAATCATCAAGTAAGAGAACTGCTGGATTAGCATATAAGGCTCTTGCTAAGGCTATCCTTTTTCTTTGCCCCCCAGATAGTTTGGCTCCATTGTTACCAACTAGCGTATAAAGACCCTTTTCAAGTGTTTTTAAATCATTTTCAAAATCCACTTGATAGAGAATTTTATGGATTAAGGAAATATTCTCTTTTTTACCCATGCAAATGTTATTTATCAGCGTATCACTAAAGAGATAATTTTTCTGAGGTACATAACAGGCAACTGGAGGTATCAGGTAACTATCTTTGACCGTATTCTGTGCTTTTGTAAAGGAAACTTGTACTTTCTCATTCCATTCTCCTGCCAAACCTCTAATAATGGTCGTTTTGCCTGATCCTGTTTTTCCGCTGATTACCACTAATTCACTTGGCTTGATTGGAAATCTTATATCCTTTACCACAGTATCCGTTTCATACCTTACTGTTACCTGATATCCGTTACACAATACCTTTTTGATACCTTTCCTTTTATCTATTATTTTAGACGCTAACTGGCCTCCTGCTACATTTTCCAAACGCCTGTATGAAATACCAGCTTGAATGTAGCTTTTAAAAAGGTTCCCAATTATACCTGGGAGCATGGTTAGAAAATAAAAATAAGATTGAAAGATAGTAAAATCCCCAATTGAAAAAGACTCACTGAAAAAACGCAATCCAATCAATAGTAAAATAACACCCAAAACTATATCCATCATTCCTATTGATACAGCTCTTAACATTGCCCCTAACAACTTGTCCTTCGTTTGATCAGTTTTGCGCTTGCTACATACATCTTTATATTTTTTATACATCATTTCTTTTACAGGCATTACTTTGAAGCTTTCAATATTATTAAATACATTGCCTATATATTCAACTGTGGACCCCGTTGCCAATCTTGCATTGTTTCTGTAGTTTGTAATCTTGTTTTGTAAAAGCTTGGAAAGACCAACAATAACAATAATGGGAATAAGGCTGATAACAGTAAAAAGCGCGTTTATGTTTACTAAAATAAACAATGCAGCAACTGACATGATGACTTTTGGTATCAAATCAATAAATTGCTCAATAAACTTTGTTAAGATACTGACATCACCACGGTAGTAGTTAATACACTCAGTAGATCCAATTCTTCCTTTGCGTGCTATTTTTAATTCTATTGATTTTCTATAAAGATCTTGCTTCATCGTATTTCCAAAACGTGTTACTGAAGAGGTGATTAAATATTCATTGACCTGCTTCCCTAAATTTACGAGAATTGGAAGCATACCTATAAGTATTAGCATGAGTGTAATAGAGAAACCAAAAAGTGTTTCCTTGTTTTCAAGTGCATAAAAAAGGTCCCTGCGAATCAATCCACTGCATAATAAACTTCCCCCGTAAAACACCAGTTCAATGAACAGAGCTAAAAAGTACATCCCGCCATTTTTTTTAATAACAGACCAGCAGTATTTAAGCATCGGTAATCAACTCCTTGAGCATCTCGTCTGTAAAACCACTGCGCGAATCGTGACCTACTAGGGTGCCATTCCTTAGAGCAACCACTTCATCAACAATCTCCAGTGTGGTAATTCTGTGGGCGTTGATAATGATTGTTCTCTCCTTTATCATTGCTTTAATAGCAGACTGAATCATTTTTTCTGTCTTGGGATCTACGTAAGAAGTAATCTCGTCAAGTAGTATAAGAGAAGGTTTTTGTAAAGAAAGCCTTGCCAACGCTATAAGCTGAGCCTCTCCTGCAGAAATGCTATTTACGTTAATTACTGTGTCTAGTCCATCTTTCAATGTTTTATACCAGTGATCCATTCCAAAAAGGTAAAGAGACTTGATAATATCGCTATCTTGTGTTAGCGGCATTCCATAGGTTAGGTTTTCCCTTAGGGTTCCACTAATAATGCTCGCACTTTGCCCTATAAATGATACACTTTGGTAATAGGTATCTAGGTTATACTCTCGGATATCCACACCATTAATTTTGATTGCTCCTTGCTCAGTTTGGCACAGTTTGGCTAACAGGTTCATCAGTGTGGTTTTGCCACTGCCTGTTTTTCCAACCACCCCAACAGCCTTTCCTTTTTCAATGTGTAAATTAATATTTTTTAGCACGGTCTGATTTTTCACATACGAAAACGACACATTCTCAAGGTCCACTGATACAGGGCTATTTTTTAAAAGGTTTAACTTACCAGAACTAATTGAGGACTTGATATCGAGCAGGGAGTAAATTCGGTTCATTGCCGCCATTATTTTTTGCATATGATCAATTTCTACTCTGAGAATCCAGATTGGGGTACTCAATAATCCAACATAGCTGATGAAAGTATAAATTGTTCCAATAGAAATATCATTGCTAAGATAAAGCACTACCCCAATTGCAATGGATAGCACATCGCCTATGTTAAGCAATGTAAATAAACCGGTAAAAGGTATATTTCCTATAAAGCGTGCCTTAACTGTAATTTTGTGAGTTTTGTCTAGTATACGCGACAATAAGTGGCGAGTATATTCCTGTTTGCCAATACCCCTTATGTCTTCTTCTCCCCTTATATGTTCTTCTATGTAGCCAAATTGGGTGGTTTCCGCCTCACGCATCTGCATATATAGGGAAGTTATTTTTTTTCTTGGCAGATAAAAGATCAGCATAATTCCAGTTAGTATTATCGTAAAAAGTATTCCTAGCTCTATGCTGTAAAAATAGAAATAGACTAATATACCACCTATCATCAGTAAACTTCCTATAAGGTTAATAAAAAAAGTGGAGAAGAAATTGGCAAGAAAGCTCACATCACCATCAATGCGTTCTATAATCTCCCCACTTAGATTCTTTTTGTGATAATCCATATCAAGTGAAACAGTGTGCCTGAATAAAACTAGTCTCATCCTGTTTGATGCATGCCAACCAATCGTTTCACTTATAAAAGTATTGACAACATTAAGAAATTCTCTAATTATAGTAAAAAGAATATAAAATATAGGAATTGCAAGTGTAATCTGACCACTGTTAAGTCCATCTAAATAAGAACCAGCAAGTCTGGGAAGCATAAACTTTAAGCTGACACTAACAATGAGTATCAAGAACAATCCGATAATTTGCAGCGTAAATGGTTTCATATATCGCATAGCCATGCGCATTTTTTTGTACATCAGTTACCTCATTTCAATCGCATTCGGATGCCAGACGGCTATTCTTGAATTGTGTGGACATCTTGCTGATAGATTTTATTATATTTGTAGAGAATTATAAA
Source organism: Clostridium sp. 'deep sea' (assembly GCF_014931565.1). NCBI lineage: Bacteria > Bacillati > Bacillota > Clostridia > Eubacteriales > Clostridiaceae > Clostridium > Clostridium sp. 'deep sea'. Next base: position 413,710 of record NZ_CP063353.1, on the reverse strand, counting down.
TTTGTAGTTAGTTAGTAGAAATGATATTTATTTTACCAGTTTTGAAAAACTGTATCTTAAGGTTTATTGGCTATTTTTTTTGTATGTAGTTAATTCAATAACTTACAATCATAGAATTAAAGCCATCAGAATACTATAGTAGCAAAAAGATATACTAAACATCGTAATACAACTATTGATTGATTATTATTATTTATTTTTTAGTTCAATATGTAGTATATCTTAGAATAATAGGACATAGCGACGCTATATCTCATTAATTAGTAATAATATAATAAAACTATGTTATTAGCAAATCTGTTAACATTTCATTTAGTATATGTTTGCTGATTTCAATAAGTACTTTCATACTTTTCTTAATGGTTGATTGACAACAGATTTTCTTGTATATTTATAACTGCTGTCTAGCAATGAACATATCTTGGGATTATATGTGTTTAGATGCATCCTCACCACACGATAAAATTTTAGAATTAGATGGTTGACGTAATGAAACATTATGTGGTAGCTCATAGAATTTCATTAATTAGGAATAAGAAAAATCTCCCAAAAGACATACCACTGTATTGTCTTTTGGGAGATTTATTCGCATGATAAAGATATCGATGCAATTATGCAATCCTTCGTGGAACGAAGACTTACCCTTATATTTATTGTAAAGCTTCTTTAGCTACATTTACTAATTGAGTAAAAGCTGCTTTATCATTAACTGCTAATTCAGCTAATTGTTTTCTATTAATATCAACATTGGCTAGCTTTAATCCATGCATTAAACGATTGTATGTGATATCATTCATTCTTGCACCAGCATTAATTCTTGTAATCCATAACTTACGGAAATCTCTTGCCCTACGACGACGGTCACGATAAGAATTAGTTAATGCTCGTGTTACAGCTTGTTTAGCCATTCTTAGGTGACGACTGCGTGCACCTCTAAAGCCTTTAGCAGCTTTTAGTATTTTACGTCTACGTTGTCTTGATTTAACGCTCTTGCGTACTCGTGCCATATTATAATCCTCCCTGCGTCAACCTAAAATTGATAAGGTAATAATTTTTTTACTGTTTTTACATTACTCTCGTGTACATAAGTACCTTTTTGTAAATCTTTACGCTGGCGTAAACCTTTACGCATAGCTCGGTGATTTGAATATGCTTTATGTCTCTTAATTTTTTTACCAGCGGTAACTTTCATTCTCTTGGCTGCACCACGCTTAGTTTTCATCTTAGGCATAAGCTATTGGCCTCCCTCTATTTTTTGAGTAATGGGCTGTAAACAACTGTCATGTTACGCCCTTCCATTTTAATCTTTGAATCAGGTTTACCAAATTCTTGTAATTGATTACCTAATTTAATAAGTACTTTTTTACCAAGTTCACTATGAACAATCTGTCTACCTCTAAATCGAACTGTTAATTTTACCTTGTTGCCAGCTTCTAAAAATTTATTTGCTGCTCGAGCTTTTGTCATTAAGTCATTTTCTTCAATAGTTGGAGATAATCGAATTTCTTTTAAATTCACAATATGTTGTTTTTTTCTTGCTTCACGTTCACGCTTGCTTTGCTCATATTTATATTTACCGTAATTTAATATTTTGCAAACAGGTGGACTTGCTTGTGGTGACACCATAACTAAATCTAATCTTTGTTCAGTGGCAATTTTCATAGCCTCGTCAAAAGATATCACCCCAAGTTGAGCTCCATCGCTATCAATAACTCTTAACTCTCGGGCTTTAATTTGATTATTAATTTCCAGTTCTCGACTGATAGTTTACACCTCCTAAAATAAAAAACAGGTAGCAACGCCACCTGTAATTATTAATTAAAATACGGATTTAATTATTAATAACCTCATAATACTCTCATAAGGTGAGAAGCGGTGGCCTCTACTTGCTCTCATATAACATAAGAATGTTACCATAAAGTTTAATCTATGTCAATACAATAGTCAATATTATTTATGATGTGTCTACAAAAAAATCTTACTAAACCTATTCTATAATATTTAATTCTATTGAATTTAACTCCGCACCATAACCACTTTTGTAATGAACTAAACCTTTATTCTTTTCCCAAACAAAAGTCTCATAATAACCTGTTTCAGTACCATTATTATAACTATGATATACACATTTATTATCATTTACAGTTATATAACTGTGAAAACCTTTTTCTGTTTCTGCAACTGAATCTTTTACTGCTGTTTCCTGACAAACTATAACACTATCAGCAGGTATTTCTGCTTTTTTATTAACTTGATTTAAATTTTCCTCTGTAGGATTTATTTTATAAATACAGTCTTTTGTTATGTAAAAATAACCTATTATTAGTCTTTCTTCGTTTAGTACCTCATCAGTATTTAATTTTAGTTGATACAATATTCCTTCTTTATGTTTTACAACTTCATTCACAAACAAAATAATATCTTGTTCATTGTAACTTGCAAATAAAAATTTACCTTGATAATTAACTTGCTCCACATCATTACTAAAAAAATAATTATTGCTAGTTGATTCACCTTTAGTAAGTACATAGCATAAAAGCAATATACTTATAGATATTACTAACAAAACTTTTCTCACTGCAATTCTCCTCTTACCTATACAATATAATTATACTTGCTCTTTACTAGCTATCTCCCAATTTGTTTAATTATATATCTTAGAAATCTGCTGTCAAGCGCTACTTTGCTTTACTTTTACTCATATCTTACCCCTAACCCGTAAGTATTTTTATTATTTAATTTAAAAATATTTACCTTACTATAAAAACAAAAGACACCTACAATTTAAGTAGGTATCTTTACATCGTTATTAAAATGAGCAATTTGGGTACTATTCACCCGTTTTTAATAGCTGACTAACATAGGGTAATATAATAAGGACAACGATTAGTGTGAACTCCACAAACTTTTGACAAATCAGTATCAAGAGTGTTTCTTCCTGTAGCTTTACCAGGATCCATTAAAAATACCATATGATTTACCTCCTTTTTATAAAATTTCTTATAACATTTTTACTTATTAAAGTAAAAAATATTTTTTTATTTAGCTTAGCATGCAACTACTTTACACACACGATCAAAAACAATACAAATATCTGAGAGTTTAACTTTAGTATCATAGTTAATATCTGCATTTTTTTTGCTTGGATCTACTAAATATGTCATTTAATTCACCTCCTTAATATAATCTTATAAGTTTTATTTAACCTATTTTTTGTAATTTGTAATTACAGGTATATATTAACATTATTAAAGTATATTACGTGTCGATATTTGTTGATTCCTTTGTTAGTTTGTAACATTATAAATTCTGTTTTTAATTACATAAGCAATTATAGTGATTTAAAAAAAGAAAAAGCAGAGTTTAAATACGATCTACTCTGCTTTATATTATATTAAGTAATTTACGTATATTTTAAATTTTTATTGATCACTATGTTGTAAAATATTATATTAACACGCCGTTTGCCAATAAGGACATTTATCTGTGTGAACACCACATATTTTAGAATGATCTATAAAATAATATGTGCCCCTACTATTAGGCTCTAATAAAAACTTCATACTGTTAATCCCTCCTTAAATTAAATTAAATTAATGAATTGCTCAATAATATAATTAAGCATCTTCATCTACATATTACCATTTAACTCATTATTTTATTGTCGTAATTTGACGTTTTAGGTGAATAAAAAAACTTTAATTTTTTCCACAAATAAATAAGGGCTGCCTAAGCAGCCCTTATTTATTTGTGGTTTGAATCAACCCATTCTTTAGCATCAATTACATCTTGCAAACTTGGAACAGCTACTTTAGAGCCCTTTATCTGACTATTAATACCTGCCCATGCTGCTGTATAATTGTTTTCAATAGGTCTATTCTCAAGCAACCAACGCACATTACTTTTTTTCATAAATACCTCCAAGATCAGTACGGTAATAGTATCTACTCATTCTCGAAGATATTGCATAGTAATTAAATGTAATTTAATGTTTTATTGGAATTAATTTATCTTCTTATTTTTTATTTCTTCTAATACCAAGTCAATGAAATTATTTAATTCCATGCTACCTACGTCACCCTCAGATCTTTGTCTAATAGCTACATTGTTATTTTCAACCTCTTTGTCTCCAATAATAATCATATAAGGTATTTTTTGAAGCTGTGCTTCTCTAATTTTAAAGCCAACTTTTTCTTTACGTGTATCTACCTCTACTCTTATTTTAGTTTCTTTTATTTTGTTAGCTACCTCTAAAGCATACTGAGCATGTCTATCTGTAATTGGTATAACTTGTACTTGAACTGGAGCTAACCAAACTGGAAATGCTCCTGCATAGTGCTCTATTAAAACCCCAAAAAATCTCTCAAAGCTACCTAAAACTGTTCTGTGAATAGTTACAGGTCTATGTTTTTGGCCATCTTCACCAACATACTCTAACTCAAATCTCTCAGGCATTTGCATATCGAGTTGAATTGTAGCGCACTGCCATGTTCTGCCTAATGAATCTGTTAAATGAAAATCGATTTTAGGACCATAAAATGCTCCATCTCCTTCATTAACTATATAGTTCATGTTTCTTTTTTCTAAAACGTTCCTTAATGAATCTGTGGCAAATTCCCAATCCTCATCACTACCTATTGCTTTTTCAGGTTTGGTACTAAGCTCTACATGATAATCAAATCCAAATACCTTATAGATATCATCCACTAAGCTAATAACACTATCTACTTCTTGCTCAATTTGACTAGGTAACATAAAAACATGGGCATCGTCTTGAGTAAAAGCACGTACACGCATTAAACCATGTAAAGCACCCGATAATTCATGTCTATGCACTAAGCCTAACTCACACATTCTTAATGGTAAATCACGATAACTATGCATCTTTGTTTTGTAAACTAACATACTGCCTGGGCAGTTCATAGGTTTTATGCAACTCATATTATCATCGATTTCAGTTGTATACATATTTTCTCTATAGTTATCCCAATGACCACTCAACTGCCATAGTACTTGATTCATGATAACTGGTGTTCTAATTTCTTCGTAACCATACTCATCATGCTTGATACGCCAGTACTCTTCTAAAATGTTACGTACAATCATACCCTTGCCATGATAAAATGGAAAACCAGGTGCAAACTCGGTATTAAGACTAAATAAATCTAGCTCCCTACCTAATTTACGATGATCTCTTCTTTTTGCCTCTTCTATACGATGTAAATATTCTTCTAAATGGCTTTTTTTCTCCCAAGAAGTGCCATAGATACGCTGCAACATAGGACGCTTTTCATCACCTCTCCAATATGCTCCAGCTATACTCATTAATTTTATTGCTTTAATTTTTTTACTTCCAGGAATATGGGGACCAGCACATAGATCTAGGAAATCGCCTTGGTCATAATAAGTTATAATAGCATCTTCTGGTAAATCCTTAATTAACTCAATTTTATAAGGCTCATTTTTTTCTTTAAACAACTTCATTGCTTCTTCTCTAGAAAGCTCATGTCTTGTAAATTTTAAGTCTTGTTTAATTAGCTTATTCATCTCTGCTTCTATTTTAACTAAATCATCAGGAACTAAACGATGCTCCATATCAAAGTCATAATAGAATCCATCTTTTATTGAAGGACCAATAGCAAGCTTTGCATCAGGCCAAAGGTTTTTAACAGCCTGAGCCATAATATGAGCGCTACTATGGCGAAATATATCCAGTCCTTCAGCTTCATTGATTGTAATTAAATCTAAAGATACGTCGTTTTGTATCTCAAAATTACTATCAACTAATTTGTCATTTACTTTTGCTGCAACTACAGATTTTGCTAACCGAGAGCTGATATCTTTAGCAATTTGCATTGCAGTTATGCCTTTATCATAGCTTCTTTGTGATCCGTCTTTTAAGGTTATTGTTATTTTATTCATCGATAAATCCTCCTTTAAAATTATAAAACTCGTCTCTTAAATAAAGAGACGAGTTATTCGCGGTTCCACTCTTTTTCTAAATAAATTTTTTATTTATTTAGCAACTCGATGCTGTAACGTAGCAAACGTTTTAGCTTATTCTCCAAAGATTTCAGCTAAAAGGTTTGAAGGTGGTCTTCACTAAACAAAATTATAATACATTTTCAGCTACCTGTATCTCTCTTTTATAATTTATTGAATAGCTACTGTCCTTCGCATTACCTATTGTCTATTTCTCACTATTATAAATTTTCTTATATTCAATGTCAACCTATACGAGATTTTAAATTTAATCGACTGCACTTTGAGTTGTTACAGATTTAGTTGACTGTTCCATTTTAATTACTGTAACTCCCAACAAAACCATAATGCCGCCAATAAGTTGCATTACACTTAAATTTTCTTTAAGTAACAACAATGCAAATATAGAAGCAGATAAAGGTTCTATTGAGCTATAAATAGAAGCTGCTGCTGCACCTACCAATCTTATACCTACTATAAGTCCAAACATGCCCACAACAGTACCAAAGAATGCGATACCCAAAACAACTAACCATTGTGACATATCAAGTGATGTCCATAAACTAATTCCTGGTCTAGTAATAATATTTAACGTTAAAGCACAAAAGCTTACTGAATATACTGTTGATATATATCCATCACAATCCGCTTTAAAGGCTTGATTTGTAATTGCAAATATTGAGTAACATAGACCGCTTACAATAATTAAGTAGACACCAATCATTTTATAATCAAAGTGGCCACTGCTAATTCCAACTAATAATAGTATACCTACAAAAGTAAGTAATAATGCTCCCCATCGTTTTAAAGATATTTTTTCTTTAAACATAACGATTGTAATAAAAAAAGTGTATATAGGATGTAAGTAAAATAGTATAGCTGTTAATGAAACTGGCAAATATTTTAAAGCATAAAAATATGCAATTGAAGTAGAAGCATATGCTATTCCACCTTGTACAAACAATTTAGCCATATTAACAAAACCAATATTTACTTCATTTCTATGCTTAATTAAAGCATATATCCACAATAAAACAGCTGCAAAAGTAAATCTCATAGTTAATAACTCAAGCGGTGATAAACCAGCATCATAACCCAATTTACTCCAGATTCCTAAGGTCCCAAATCCAATAGATGAAACAGCAATTACCAGAAATCCTTTTTTGTCTTTTGTCACTTTTTTTTCCTCGCTCTTACATGATGTTAAAATTCCATAGATACTTTAACACACTTTTTTGGTAAAAGCGATCTTTAATTTTGAGTACATAATTTACATGAATTACATATGACTATTCTGTCTTTAAATATTCTATTTAATAGCTCAAGTAAGTCTTTACTTACATTTCCTTTATTATGAATAACTAGTTTACTTGGTGCCATTTTTATTAAAACACTTAATAACATATCGTCCATTGAGATTCCAACACTTTTCAGCTTTTGCGTTTTTGCATCCCATAATTTTTGTAATGAGTTTTCATCTTTATCATAAAGTTTAAACTGACCATCCTTTTGGAATACTACGTGTATACACGGCACTTTATTGCTTTGTAGTTGGTAGAAATATTGAAGAAGTTTAGTAAACTCCTCTTTTTCTCTACTAAGTAAAAGCTCTTGTAAAGCATTATCTGTATATTTACGTAGTTGTTCAAGATATGGTCTTAGTCTAAAGTTTATAAAGCCCTCTAGTATTAGAGTATCATTATCTGCAAAATACTCGAGCAAAGCGTATAAAACTCGATTACGTCTCAGCATATTATCTTTTTCGTTTACTGATGAAGATAAGCTTTTATGTAATTTTTTTTGTGTAAGTATAAATATTTTAGCCCTATCAGATGATGTATATTGAACATAATCTTGATTGATTATATGCCAAATAATTCTTGGCTCTAAATGTTCAATTATAATATCAGCTAAAGCACTAGCAATAAATTGACGAGCTATTTGTTGAACTTCTGAATTGGCAGCGACATCATCTAAGCTAAACCTTATCATTTCTAAGTCACGTAACGGCATCTGTTCCATTTTTAAAGGGTAATTAGTTTTAGAGTAGTTTTGTAACTTTCCCGATAAGCTTTTCCATATAGCACCAATTGGGGCACTTGTTCCAATATATGCAATATCCACGCTGCCCACTCCTTTCTACACGTACATGTATTATTGCCAGACGATTAAATACAATATTCTTAAAACGCTTATAAAAAATAAGGCGTTATAGTAATATAATGCAATATTTAAAATCCCTCTATTATAAAATAAAAAAAAAGTAGGCAAAACGTGCATATAATAGGAAAAAAAATCAAAATTAATTCCTTATTTTCATGCTAACATATTCATTATATATCATTTTTTTACTTTAATTTTTTTTAAAATTTTTGTTCATATTTTAAACTAGTTAGTAAGAAATTTAGAACAATATAAATATTCATGTTCTGTAATTAAGTCTCGAATACGAATATCTATACTTATTATAATGTTAATTAACTCATAAAGTGTACATAGCTAGCTACTTTTTAAAAATGGAAATTTTTTATTAAAAAAAACTACACATTTTCATACGTAGTTTTTTGGTGCCTGGGGTCGGACTCGAACCGACACGGTAATCACTTACCGAGGGATTTTAAGTCCCTTGCGTCTGCCAATTTCGCCACCCAGGCTTATTAAAATGGAGCGGAAGACGAGATTCGAACTCGCGACCCTCGCCTTGGCAAGGCGATGCTCTACCACTGAGCTACTTCCGCATATTACTTGGTGGCGCAGGGCGGAATCGAACCGCCGACACAGGGATTTTCAGTCCCCCGCTCTACCAACTGAGCTACCGCGCCATGTATATTAATACTATTTTTATTTTGGTGCCTGGGGTCGGACTCGAACCGACACGGTAATCACTCACCGAGGGATTTTAAGTCCCTTGCGTCTGCCAATTTCGCCACCCAGGCTTATTTTTTAGTACAATATTATTCTTTTTACTGATTTAATGCCAAAAAAAAAATCTATGTATATAGATTTGCCTACTTTATGGTGAGAACGACGTGACTTGAACACGTGACCTCTACCGTGTCAGGGTAGCGCTCTCCCAGCTGAGCTACGTCCTCCTAAAAAAGTTGGTGCCTGGGGTCGGACTCGAACCGACACGGTGATCACTCACCGAGGGATTTTAAGTCCCTTGCGTCTGCCAATTTCGCCACCCAGGCTTATTTACTTTTATGGAGGCGGCACCCAGATTCGAACTGGGGATAAAGGATTTGCAGTCCTCTGCCTTACCACTTGGCCATGCCGCCGTAAAATGGAGCGGAAGACGAGATTCGAACTCGCGACCCTCGCCTTGGCAAGGCGATGCTCTACCACTGAGCTACTTCCGCATATTTACTTGGTGGCGCAGGGCGGAATCGAACCGCCGACACAGGGATTTTCAGTCCCCCGCTCTACCAACTGAGCTACCGCGCCTTATTATGTGTGACAAAGTTATTTGGCGGAGCCGACGGGACTCGAACCCGCGACCTCCGGCGTGACAGGCCGGCATCCTAAACCGTCTAGACCACGACTCCACTATTTGGTGGGCGAAACAGGGCTCGAACCTGTGACCCCCTGCTTGTAAGGCAGGTGCTCTCCCAACTGAGCTATTCGCCCTTGCCACAGCGGCGAGATTAATTATAGCTAAATATATTTAAAATGTCAACACATGTTCCCAAATTTTTTATATTTTTTTTACACATTATGCTAGTTATTGTACCTATAATGATTGTACGTATTGTTTAAATAGATTGCCTCTTTCAACAAAGTTTTTAAACATATCAAAAGATGCACACGCTGGTGATAATAATACAACATCACCACTCTCAGCTAAATTATAGGCGGTTTTAACTGCCTCTTCTAATGATTGTGTTTTTTTAATAGTCATTTCTTTACTCTGTTTCTTTAATGCATTTACCGTAGATGTATAAATTTTGTCTGTAGTTTTACCCAATAGAACCAAAGATTTTACTCGATTAGCAACTACCTCTCCAAAGTTATCAAAAGGAACATATTTATCGGAACCACCTGCTATTAAAACAATATTATCAGTAAATGAATTTAGACCAGCTATAGCTCGAGTAGGTGAACTTGCAATGCTATCATTATAAAAGGTTATACCATTTAGTTCCTTAACATACTCAATACGATGCTCTACACCAGTAAAGCTTATGGCTACTTTTCGTATTGACTCTAACGTTGCACCAGCTGAAAATGCCAAACTTGCAGCCCCTAGTATGTTTTCAATATTATGTAAACCCACAAGTTTAACTTCATTTTGTTTACAAATAGGGTATTTACAGCTGTTCTCAATTAACGTTAGTTCACTCTCAATTAAACAGGCACCCTCACTTACAGTTTTATGTCTACTAAACATTTTTACTCTTTGCGAAACCAATTTTGCTATTAAAGAAGTCTCTGCATTGTCAAGATTCAAAACCAAAGCATGATTATTCTTTTGCCATAAATATATATTACTTTTAGCATCAACATATTCTTGATAAGATTTATGGTAATCTAAGTGATTTGGACTTAGATTTGTAATTAAAGCATATTGTGGACTTTTTTTCATTGTCATTAATTGAAAACTACTCAACTCTAATACTACTCTATCATTTTCTTGATAATCTAAAACCTCCTCAATTAGGGGTGTACCTATATTTCCGCCTAAATGAACACTATAACCACTATGTTCTAACATAAGAGCTACTAATGTTGTAGAGGTTGTTTTGCCATCGCTACCGGTTACCCCTATAATTGGAGCTTTACACAATTCAAATACTAGCTCTATTTCACTTGTAAGCGTGGCACCATTACTTACAGCATAAACAAACTGTTTTATATCTGGCCTTATACCAGGTGATCTCACTATTAAATCAAATCTTCTATCATACAAAACATCTAGGTAGTTAGAGCCACTTATTACCTCCACACCTTGTTTTTCTAGCTGAATAATACTAGAACTTAGTTGCTCTCTTTCCTTACGGTCACAAGCTGTTATTTTTGCTCCATAGTTATTTAAAAACCTAATTACAGGTATATTACTCACTCCAAGACCAACTACAGCTACAGAATAGTTTTTTAAAGCCTCAGAGCCTGTTAGCATATCTCTGGTTAACATTTAGCCACCCCTTCTATAGATACGGATGTATTTTATTATTTATTAATGAACAATTATAATTATAACAAACTAAATGAGATTGTAACAGAGGTCAAACTCAGACCAATACAAGATAGAACGAACACAAGGTTTCCCCCTACCAATCAGGCTAACATATCAAACAACCTCTCAGTTATTTAAACATCAAAAAAAGCGAACCTCGAGGGTTCGCTTTCACTTCTATGTTTATAAATATCTATAACGCAAATAAAATATCATCGTAACCTGGCCATGGCCATACTTTTTTGTCCACCATTTTTTCTAGTGTATCAACAATTTCACGTAGTTTTTCCATTTCTGGTACTACCGAGTAACGCAAAAACTCTCCCTCAGCATAATAATCATTTTTACATGTAGACTCACTTAATAGGCTACTAATTCTATCACAATTTTCTGTGAGCTTGCTGTAGTATTTGCAAATTATCTCTATCTTATTTTTTTGAATAGTTAAATAACTTTGAGTTCCCACATCACTAAGTTTTTGGTACACTGCTCCTAATTGAAAAAGATACTCATCAATAGCAGGTATGATATAACGTGTTGTTAAATCACACATAGTTAGGGCTTCTATTCTGGTTTTTTTAATATAATTCTCAACATGTATCTCGTACCGAGACTCAAGTTCATCAGCCGACAACACATTCATTTTTTCAAATAACTGCAACGATTTTTCTGCAATTAAATGTGGAACTGATTCTATAAATGAATTGATACAAGGCAAACCTCTTCTCTCTGCCTCAAGTTTCCAATCTTCAGAGTAACCATCACCATTGAATATTACTCTGCCATGTTCGTTGTAAACTTCACCAATTATTTTTATTACTTCTGCCTCTAAATTGTGGCAGTTCTCGAGTCTATCTGCAAAATCAGCAAGTATTCCAGAAACAATTGTATTAAGAACCGTACATGGTCCAGCAATAGACATAGATGATGCAACCATTCTAAACTCAAATCTATTGGCTGTAAAAGCAAATGGTGAGGTTCTATTTCTATCTGTTGTATCGTGTTCAAACTCTGGAATTGTTGTTACACCTAACTTTAGTACATTCTTCTCAGTATTGTCAACATCAACACCAGAAGCAAACTTAGCTAATATATCTGTTAGATGTTGTCCTAAAAATATTGATATAACTGCAGGGGGAGCCTCTGCAGCACCTAAGCGATAATCATTGCCTGGTGTAGAAGCAGCAAATCTCAACAGTTCAGGGTATTTGTCAACTGCTTTAATTATAGCACTTAAAAATAATAAGAATCTTAAGTTATTTTGTGGATTATCTCCTGGCTCTAGAATATTATCTCCATCACAACTTAAAGACCAGTTCACATGTTTACCAGATCCATTCATTCGAGCAAAAGGTTTTTCATGTAATAAACATACTAAATCATGTCTATTAGCAACACGGTCTAATACATCCATTACTAACTGGTTTTGATCTGTTGCAACATTAGTTGTACTAAATAAAGGAGCTAGTTCAAATTGACCTAAAGCAACTTCATTATGCTCTGTTTTAACTGCAACACCTAGCTTCCATAGCTCTTGATCTAGTTCAAACATAAAGTTATGAATTCGCTCTTTTATTGTAGCAAAATAGTGATCATCTAACTCTTGACCTTTAGGTGGCATAGCACCAAACAATGTTCTGCCTGTGTAAATTAAATCTGGTCTTTCATTATAATGTTTTTTATCTACTAAAAAATACTCTTGCTCTGCCCCTACTGTTGGAATAACTTTTTTCGCACTATCATTACCAAATAGCTTAACTATTCTTACTGCCTCTGTAGATAACGACTCCATCGACTTCAGTAATGGTGTTTTTTTATCTAAGGCATGACCATAGTATGAGCAAAAAGCTGTAGGTATACAAAGTATTCCTTCTTTTACAAATGCAGGAGATGTACAATCCCACGCTGTGTAACCCCTTGCCTCAAATGTTGACCTTATTCCACCATTAGGAAATGAAGAAGCATCTGGCTCACCTTTAATTAATTCTTTTCCTGAAAATTGTGCTAATATTCCGTCTTGGGTAGGTGTTAAAAAGGCTTCATGTTTTTGAGCAGTTAACCCTGTCATTGGCTGAAACCAGTGACAGTAATGGGTAGCTCCTCTTTCAATAGCCCAATCTTTCATTACTGTTGCAATTACATCAGCTACATGTGAATCTAAAGCAATACCGTTATCTATTGTTTGACGATATGATCTATAGATGTTTTTTGGTAACCGAGCCTTCATTACAGAGTCACTAAACACATTTATTTCAAATATGTTTTCTAAGTTTACTTTATAAGTCATGTTTTTTCCCCCTTAAACGAATAATTATTAGCATATTCACCGTATTATACACGAAAACACGAATAATATTAGAGATATTATACTTTATATACGGGTTTTTGACAATTGATTTTTTATAATTTCATGAATTTTATCATAAATTATATATAATGTGTACTTAATCTTCTTTTTAATATGCTTTTACATTCAGTTATGTTACCCATATTTACTGTATTTAGTTTACCTAGTAAAACTTAACCATAAACATAAAAGCAAACCAACCTTTTACAGTTAGTTTGCCTCTCTTAAGTTAATATATAGATGTTATTTACTTATTATGAACTATTTTTACTCGTTCGATTTTATTACCATCTACCTCTAAAATAATAACTGAAACACCTAATTCATCAAATACTATTATTTCTTGTTCATCTGGTACTTTACCTAAACGTTCATATATGAGCCCTGATAAAGTTTCTACCTCTTCACTAGTAAAGCTGATATTTAAGTCTTCTTGTATTTTCTCTAAACTTACTCGCGGATCGAGAGTTACATCTCCATTCTGTTGTTTAACTACCTCTGGCAAATCATCATCGTATTCATCTTGAATTTCGCCAACTATCTCTTCTAAAATATCTTCTAAGGTAACTAACCCACCAGTTCCACCGTATTCATCTAATACAATTGCAGCATGTATGCCATGCTCCTTTAACTCGTGCAATAAATCTCCTGCTAATCGTGTTTCGGGAGCAAAATAGGGTTCTCTTAAAAGCCCACGCAGGTTAACAGCTACTTTGCTAGGCTCTAGTAATACCTCTAGTACATCTTTAGCATTAACAAAACCTATGATATTATCTATGGTCTCTTCATATACTGGAATACGAGAAAATCCTGTTTCCATTATTTTATCCACTATATTATTAAAGCCATCGTCAATATCTGCAGCCACTATATCAACACGCGGTATCATTATCTCTTTAAGGTGTGTTTCGCTACTATCAAACACTCCATATATCATATCGCGCTCTGCCTCTAACACATCGCCCTCTTCTTCACCAATAGTAACCATTGTTTTAATGGATTCCTCAGTAAGGTTTAAACCAGATGAGTCTTCTTCCATTTCTTTTCCTAACAATAATTTATTTAGTTTATTAAATACATATACAAAAGGTGCAAATAGTTTACCACACCATTCTATATATTTTGTAATTTTTAATGATAAGGTTGTTGCATGTCTGCCACAGTAATTTTTGGGTAATATTTCACCAAAAATCAGTACTAAAAATATCATGATTATAGTTGTTACAGCTACTCCTTTATCACCAAAAAGTGCTAACTCTAATGTGATACTTGTTGCTAAAACAGTAGTTAGTACTCCTGATAGATTTGTGCCTATCAGCACTATACTAATTAGCCGCTGCATATCACCTATAAGTTTATCTAAACGTACTGCATCTTTATGACCACTTCTTGCTCTATTTCTCACAGCAAGTCTATCTACCGATAAAAATGCTATCTCTGAACCAGCAAAAAATGATCTTGCTGCAAAGGCCAGTACAAATAAAATTATTTTCATTATTACAGAAGGGGTCATTATCCTTGCCCTCCTTCTGATTGAACTGCTAATAAATCCTCATAATCATGTTCATCCATAATATCGCCCACTATTACTTCAAGTAAGTCTTCTAAAGTTACTAAGCCTACAATTTTGCCATTACTTTCTCGAACAATAGATAAATGTCTACTAATCTCTTTCATTTCATTTAATAGCTCACTTACTTTTTGCTGTGGTCTACAGAAGTGGGCAGCTCTCATATACTGAGCTACTGGAGTTTTATACAGCTGTTGCCTTAGTGGAGGCAATAAATCTTTGGCGTATAATACCCCACAAACAAATTCTGAATCTGACTTGTTTGATATTACAGGCATTCTTGAAATGCCTTCTTCTGAGAGTATTTTAGCTGCTGTTTTTAGTGTTTCTTCTTCACCAATACAAATCATTTCTTTTCTTGGAATCATTACTTTAGAAACCAACGTATCTGTGCTTTTAAAGATATTAATAATCATATCTTTTTCATCTGTTTCTACTGCACCCGATTCCTCACCAATTGTAACAGCTGTTTTAATTATCTCCTCTGTTACAATAGAATTTTTAAAGCTACCATCTTTATTACCTGATAGTTTTAATACGAAACTGTGAATTCCATCAACTAAGAATGTTATAGGCTTAAGAATTAAGCCAATCCATTGTATAGGTGATACAACACTAAAAGCAAACCACTCAGATTTATGGGCAGCCAATGCCTTTGGTGTAACTTCACCAAATATTAATAACATTACTGTTACTAATATAGTTGCCAAAAGATTTCCTATTTCATTTGAAAACCAACCAGAACTTATCTTTAATACAATAACTGTCAACATACTAGTAAAAGCAATATTTACTGCAGTATTTCCAACTAACAATGTTGTTAGTAAAGTATTTGGCTTATCTAACAAAGAGCTTACTTGCTGAGCCTTTTTATGCCCTCCATCTTTTAGTTCTCTTATTCTATAAGGACTTAGCCCAAAAAAGGCTGTTTCTGAACCAGAAAACAAAGCTGATAATGCCAATAATACTACTAATACTAATAGTGACAACATACTACTCCCAGGGTCTTCCAACTATTTCTCCCTCCATAAAAAAAAACTTTTTTCAATAATTTGATTTATATAAATATAAAAAACTATATTTATACCATAATATAATACAAGTTCTAATCAAGAATCACAAGTAATTTTGAGTTATTCTTCTGATATACTGCCTTTTATTACTAATTTATTTTAAGTACTTTCTTTTTAACTTAACACTTGCAAAGAAACTTATTAAGATTTTTAACAATACTAATACAGGCACTGCTATTAAAAATCCAGCTACTCCCATGAACTGCCAACCAATTAGCAGGCTTATTAACACAGCAGCTGGTTTTTGGTTTATTCTCCTACCTATAATTATCGGCGTTAAAATCATGCTTTTTACTATTTGAGTAGCTAAAAGCAAAAATATTATTGGCCAGATGTAATCTACATTTGATAAGAAGGTTATAAAAGTGCCTAAGCCTATGCTAATTATTGCTCCGAAATAAGGAATAAAGTTAAATAACCCATTAATTGTACTAAGTAGCAGGGCATATTTTGCTCCTATTATGGATATGCCAAAAAATGTTGTTAAAAATACCATAAAACTAATTAGCACCTGACCACGTATCCAACGACCAATAACAATATTTAGTCTTCTCCCTAAAACGTTTGCGTTTGATCTCCATCGTTTGGGTAATAAATGTTGTAATGCTAAGTACCATTTTTCTCTTTCTAACATCATATAAAAACTTAATACTGGTATTACAACAATTATTGCTAAGTCATCTAGTATATTAGACGACATTAAATGATTTATATACTGTGAGAAAAGGACAGGCAAAGATCTCCACTGCTCTATAAAGATATTTTGCATTGAAACTGGTATTAGGTTAGTTATCTTTACACTGAGCTGTGAATTTACACTAAATATTTCCCATTGATTTGTTATTAAGCTTATCTGTTTAAATATTATGGGTATTAATAGGGCTATTATTATAAGAATTGTAATAACAATAAGCAGCCATATTATTAGCACAGCTAAAAATCGAGGCCACTCTCTTTTTTCAAATTCATAAACAATTGGTGCTAACAAATAAGCCAAAATAAAGGACCAAGTTACACCTTTTAGGGTATAAAAAATAATTGACCTCGATGATATCATGAAGGTTATCACTAATACTATAAATAGTATTTTTAATACCCGTTGTGGTTGTTTTAATTTGCTAAGTAGCTTATTCAAATAGTACACCTCAAAATTTGTATATTACTATCATTCCCAATTTTGAGGCACCCAAAACATAAACTTCTACCAAGCTTATTGCGATAAAAATATGTATTTTAGCTAATTAATATTCTCGAAGTATAGAGGCCTGCAATTGTTATGGTAACCAATAACTTAAAAGTACAAGCAGTAAACTCATAATAAATAAAATCCGACCAAAGATGGTCGGCAGATTATTATGTTAAGTTTATGTTATTTTTACTTGAAAGTAGACCTATAAGCCGGGTTCTGTCGTGAGTAATCATCTATCTTGAATGACAGTTGCCTGCCACTTCATGCGACCAACCCGAAGAACTGGACGGGCTATCCTTATCTTCTTCCTATTAGGTCTTGCTCCAGATGGGGTTTACCTAGCCGATTAGTCACCTAATCGCTGGTGAGCTCTTACCTCAACCGTTCCATCCTTACCAACTATGTTGGCGGTTTATTTCTGTGGCACTATCCTTAGGGTTACCCCCACTTGACGTTATCAAGCATCCTGCCCTATGGAGCCCGGACTTTCCTCAGAGTACGGCTTTGCAGCACTGTACCTGCGATTACTCAGTCTACTTAACAAGCATAAGATAATGTAGCACAGCTTGCTTGAAAAGTCAACTCTAGGCTCGCTTTGCTCACGGTTTTGGCTGCTCGCTTCGCAACGCATTATTTAATAGAAATACTATATCACGTAAGCAAAGTGCTACGTACTTATCCATTTGCAAAGCAAATCTCCACCGTGAACTATATGTTTTATGGAGCGTAGCGTAATAAAATCATTACCTTATAAAACATAATAATAAAGTGAACCCACCCCGTTTTGACCTGTCAAAACCAACCCCATGTAGAGCGAAACTCAAATCCAAACCGTGACCCCTTAGGGGAGCCCCCACCTAAAAAATCTTTTGCTATTATGCACAGTTTGTACTGTGCAACAATATACTAAACTGTAAATCTAATAATTAGGGGGTGACATCATAAGCCAAAAAGTTAAGTTCCCACCTGACTTTTTAGATTGGGTTGGGCAAAATATTGATAAGTTTGATACTAAAACTGGAAAATACTCTGGAGGTAAGTTTCCGGCCAAATACCAAAGTATTCAGAATCAAATTAATCAAAAAGAAGAATACAAGTCTAGTTTTATAGGTTGGCTTCCTTTGTTATTGCTCTTTAGCGCTTACTCTCGCCCTTATTATTACTACAGAAGGCGGTATCCCCCTTACTACAGAAGAAGATACCGAAGAGGTAGAAGGCGTAGACGTAGACGTAGAAGGTAAAGCTATATTTATCTCTTTAAAGGAGGTGAACTAATGAAAGCTTGTGAATGGTGCAAAATGTTAAATAAAATGATGCACAATGCCCATATGGAATATAAGATGTTTCACGAGATGGCTGGTTACGCTCCAAATATGGAAGTTGAAGAGTGGTGCAAACTAATGTCTCGTTGTCGTCATCGTGATTACAATGCCATGAAACGTGTTTATGATATGTATTGTATGAAGAGTGGAACAGAATAAAAAGTTGGATTAGGGTCCCGTAAAGGTTACGGGAGCCATTACATAGTAATTAAATACCGGCCACAGCCTTCACATCTAACTACCTTTTTGCCAACTACTTTTTTATTAATATTATTGGATATTTTAATATGGCAACCACCACATACTTGGTTTTCCATTACTATACTTACAATTTCATTTTTTAGTTTTTTTCTTTTATTTTTATATTCTTTTTTTAATTTATCATTTAACTCTACAACTTTAGATGCTTTAAGCTTCTCTAACTGCAAAATATTTTCATTATGTTTTACTTCTTCTTGTTTTATACTTTGCTCAATTTCTGCAATTTTTTTATTGATATCTCTTAAAACATTTTTTTGCTCAATATGTAGACTTTCTTTTTGATCAATCTCCTCTAGCAGTATTATTATATTATTTTCTAATTCATTTCCTAAAGCTAAATTATTTTCTTTTTCCTTTAACATATACTCTAACTCTTTACTGGTTGTTTTACTGTCATAAATTTTGTTTTCAATTTGATCTAAATGGTGAGATACTTCAACTAAATTTAACTCAGCTGTTTTTAGTTTCTTCTTACTTACAATCAATTCATTATGAGTGTTTTCCCAAACCTCACCAAAACTACACTGATACTCTTTCATTTTTTTTAGCCGGGGATCATTCTTTAATAACTCAACATCTTTCCTTACCCTATCTATTTGTTTATCTAGCTCTTGAACTTCATGCAATATTAGAATTTGTTGATACATATGGTTACCCCCATAAGATTTCTATGCATATACTAAAAATAGCGCATTTTTATTGCGTAATTTGTAAAAAGTTGACGAATAACAAAATATTTTTAGGTATTCTATTATTTCATGTCACTTAACAGTTTTTCTATATCTTCAATTATAGCCATAATGTGTGATATTTTGTCATATAACGTAGTTGTTTTTGCAGATTTTAACTGGTTTAATACTTTTTTGTAATGCTTTAAATCCAGGTTTAATAGGTAATGTAATTCTGCTGATTTGCTTAAGATATTGATTTTACCGTATTCTGCTTCTAGCCAAGAGTTAATTTTCATTTTGCCTTTTTTAACTAGTAAAATTTGATAAACTATATCATTTTCAATAACTAAACTTTCATTAATAACTGAAAAACCATTGTGAGCTAGGTATTCTCGCAAAGCACCATAGGCATTTTGAGGCTGTAATACTAAGAAATCTAAAGTAGAAACTATTTCTCTTCTATTATCAAATATTTCAATAATTGTTGCACCACCTACACCAGCAATAACAACACCATTAACTTCTTTTTTTCGCAATACCGTTAGGCCTGAGCCACATCTTACTTCAATATTGTTTGATAGTTGGTATTTTTTTACCTGTCGTTCTCCTTGTTCGCAAGGCCCTTTAGCTATGTCACCTGCTATGGCATTTTTACAGATATTATTTTGAACGAGGTAGATAGGTAAAAAAGCATGATCTGAACATATATCTGCCATGCTTTCACATTTTGGCATCATGTTAGCGACAGCTTGCAACCTTTTTGATAATTTAATCATCTTAAACCTTAACCAATCCTAAATAAGTTTTTGTGTCAGTAACGTTATTATTAATGCTAACCTTACAAAGGATAACTATACTATAGATATCATAAATAAACAACAGGGTTGCGTTTGCGACCCTGTTGTTAAAAATTATCCTAAGATTTATAATACATATTCTTGCAATGCCATAACTCCTATATCTTCGCTGTGCACTTTTTTCATAACCTGTAAAATTGCCTTGGTTGTATCTGGTGATGTTAAACAAGGCAGACCCATTTCGGAAGCAGCTCTCCGTATTTTAAAGCCATCAGTACTTGATACTTTACCTTTGGTTAAGGTGTTTATTACAATTTGAATTTTATTGTTTTTAATATAATCTACAACGTGGGGCCAGCCTTCAGAAATTTTATTAACTTGCATTACATTAACCCCATACTCTTTAAGTGCTACAGCTGTACCACTAGTTGCCACAATATTAAAGCCCAAATCTGCAAATTGCTTTATATAAGGAATTACTTCATCTTTATCTTTATTGGCAATGGTAGCTAAAATTGTTCCATTGCGAGGTAAATCTATGCCTGCGCCGATTAATCCTTTATAAAGGGCATTATAATAGTCTTTATCAAGACCTAATACCTCGCCAGTAGATTTCATTTCGGGACCTAGATTAGTATCTACCTCAGTTAACTTAGAGAAAGAGAATACTGGTACTTTTACAGCATAGAGATTCTTATTTTTTACAACTCCACTCTTATAACCATAATCAGCTAGTTTTTTACCCAGTAAAGCATAGGTTGCTAGCTTTACCATAGGAACATCAGTTACCTTACTAAGATATGGTATGGTACGGCTTGATCGTGGATTAACCTCTATAACATAAACGTTTTCACCATCTACAATGTATTGAATATTCATTAAGCCAATTATATTTAGTGACTTAGCCAGCTTTAGGGTATAGTCTGCTATTTTCTCAATTGCTTTATCAGTAATAGTTCTAGTTGGATAAACCGCTATACTATCTCCTGAATGAACTCCAGAGCGTTCTATATGCTCCATAATACCTGGTATAATTACTGTCTCACCATCTGAAATAGCATCTACCTCTACCTCTTTGCCAAACACATATTTATCGATTAAAATGGTTTGATTTTCCGCTGTATCTAGGGCAGTTTGCATATATTTTTTGAGATCTTTATCGTTATACACAACCTCCATTGCCCTTCCACCTAAAACATAAGATGGTCTCACTAGTACTGGGTAGCCAATTTCATTAGCTATTGTTAAAGCTTTAGTTATCGATTTTGATGTTCCACCTTTAGGATAGGGTATATTTAGTTCATCTAGCTTAGTGATAAATCTGTCTCTATCTTCAGCGATATCAATATTATCTACGGAGGTTCCTAAAACCTTTACACCTGCTTCAGCTAATGGCCTTGCTAGGTTAATAGCTGTTTGACCACCAAACTGTACTACAATTCCTTCTGGCTTTTCTAGCTCTATAATGTTTAGCACATCCTCTACAGTAAGAGGCTCAAAATATAGTCTATCAGATGTATCAAAGTCTGTACTCACTGTTTCTGGGTTATTATTAATAATTAATGACTCGTAACCAGCCTCTTTTAAAGCCCATGCGGAATGCACACTACAGTAATCAAACTCTATCCCTTGCCCTATTCTTATTGGTCCAGATCCTAACACTACTACTTTTTTGTTTTGATTTGGTAGTGCCTCATTATATTTATCATAACTTGAGTAAAAATAAGGAGTAGTTGCTTCAAACTCACCTGCACAAGTGTCTACCATTTTATAAACAGAGTTTAAGCCAATCTCTTTTCTCATTTCTCTAATATCAACTTCACTCTTATGGCTTAATTTAGCAATTTCTTTATCAGCAAATCCTAACTGTTTAAGCTCAGTTAGTAAACCAGTTGTTAAACCATACCTTAGCAATTGCTGTTCTGCTTTAATAATGTTATTAAAAGCCCTTAAAAACAAGTAGTCAATGCCAGTTAATCTATTTAATCTTTCAAGTGAATAATTTCTCCGTAAACACTCAGCAAGTACAAATAATCTTCTATCATCTGGGTTTACTAATAATACCTGAAGCTCTGTATCATTCAATGCAGCAACTTCCTTTAAGGCAAAACCACTCACGCCAATTTCTAGCGACCTTACGGCTTTAAGCAAAGCCGATTCAAGGGTTCTGTCTATGGCCATAACTTCACCAGTAGCTTTCATTTGAGTACCTAAAGTCCTATTTGCATAGTGAAATTTGTCGAAAGGCCATCTGGGTATTTTAACTACCACATAGTCTAGAGCAGGCTCAAAACAGGCTTTTGTCTTGTTTGTTATGCTGTTCTCTATTTCATCAAGGTTATAACCTAAAGCTATTTTGGTAGCAACTTTTGCAATAGGGTAACCTGTAGCTTTAGAGGCTAAAGCACTAGAACGGCTTACCCGTGGGTTTACTTCTATTAAATAGTATTGCAAACTATGGGGATCTAGGGCGTATTGAACATTACAGCCACCCTCAACCCCTAGTGCATTTATTATTTTTAGGGAGGCGTTACGTAACATGTGATATTCTTTGTCTGATAGTGTTTGGCTAGGTGCTATTACAATACTGTCTCCAGTGTGTATTCCTACTGGATCTATGTTTTCCATATTGCAAACAGTAATGCAGTTACTATTGGCATCTCTTATTACTTCATACTCAATCTCTTTCCAACCCTTTACACTGCGCTCTACTAAAATCTGACCTATTTTACTATGTTTAAAGCCTCTTAAGGCTATCTGTTCTAGCTCGTCTTCTGTTTCTGCTACTCCTCCACCAGTACCACCCATCGTAAAAGCTGGTCGAACTATTATAGGATAACCGATTTCCCGGGCAATCTCTAAGGCCTGTTCAATTGTTTCTGCTGTTCTGCTCTGTAAAACAGGCTCACCTATTTCCTCCATAAGTTGCTTAAACAAATCTCTATTTTCTGCTTTTTCTATGGTATTTAACTGAGTACCTAAGAGCTCTATTCCTAGTTCATTCAATACCCCAGAGTTAGCTAGCTCAATTGCCATATTCAAGCCTATTTGACCACCTAAAGTTGGTAACAGACCATCAGGTTTTTCTTTTTTTAATATTTGGGAAATAAATTCAACTGAAATTGGCTCAATATAAACCCTATCTGCCATGTCACTATCAGTCATGATGGTAGCAGGGTTGCTGTTTACAAGTACAACCTCTATCCCCTCTTCTTTTAAGGCTCTACATGCCTGACTGCCAGCATAATCAAATTCTGCTGCCTGACCAATAATAATTGGTCCTGAACCTATTACCATTACTTTTTTAATATCTTCTCTTTTAGGCATAGTTTTTCCCCCTATTTTTTTAACATAGCTACAAATTTATCAAACAAGTATTTTGAGTCTTCGGGTCCGGGTGCTGCCTCAGGATGATATTGCACTGAAAAAGCTTCGTATATTTTATGACTGACTCCTTCAACTGTATTATCTGTGAGGTTTACATGAGTTATTTCTAAATCTGTATTGTTAAGTGAGTTATCTATAATAGCATAACCATGATTTTGAGATGTTATATATATTCTGTTATTGGTAAAATCTTTAACTGGATGATTACCGCCTCGATGACCAAATTTCAATTTATAAGTCTTTGCTCCACAAGCTAAACCTAACACTTGATGACCTAAACATATACCAAATATAGGTTTTTTCCCAAGGAGATCTTTTACTGTATTAATAACGTAAGGTACATCTTCTGGATCTCCAGGACCATTACTAAGTATTATTCCGTGTGGGTTCATATTAAGAATATCTTGGGAAGTAGTATGAGCAGGAACCACTGTTACCTCACAGCCACGCTCTACTAATGACCGTGCTATATTTCTTTTCATGCCACAATCAAGTATTACTACTTTTTTGTCACCACTACCCATTTTATATTTAGTCTTGGTTGTAACTTCTGCTACTAAATCAGTACTTGACTTTATTCTTAGTTTTGCTATTTCAGCTTCAATTTCTTGTTTACTTAAAGATTTTGAGGTTATTAAACCTTTCATAGTACCTTTATTGCGTAATTTTTTAGTTAAAGCTCTAGTATCTATATTGCTAATTGCAACTATTTCGTTTTTTTGCAAGTACTCAGCAATCTCACATTCAGACCTAAAGTTACTAGGATCATGGCATATTTTCTTAACTATTAAGCCTTTTATTTGAGGCTGTAATGATTCTTTATCATGTTCTGTAAATCCATAGTTGCCTATAAGAGGGTATGTTAATGTAACTATTTGATTGCGGTAAGAGGGATCTGTAATTATTTCTTGATACCCTGTCATACAGGTATTAAAAACAACCTCTCCATCTGTATCGCCAGTGAATCCAAAGTTTTCTCCATAAAATATTGTTCCATCTTCAAGTATAAGCTTGGCTTGTTTCACTTAAAGTTACCTCCTAGTATACCAAAAAGCCCCTGCCAATGATCGACAGGGGCTTATAATAAGCGTACTAACAACTACCCCTTATCAACCTCACTGGATTGCTTTAAAAGGACTATATGGTGACTTTATTTTGTCTTTTCAAACCTCTCGGGCTTATTTAAAAGACGAGTCATATGCATAATAGCTGTAAAACGGGCTAATGTCAATAGTTTTTACTCTAAAAAATCTTTTAACTGTTTACTTCTACTTGGATGACGCAGTTTCCTTAAGGCTTTGGCTTCTATTTGGCGAATTCTCTCTCTAGTAACACCAAATTGTTTTCCAACTTCTTCTAGTGTTCTAGCTCTACCATCCATAAGACCAAATCTTAGTTTTAATACCTTTTGCTCGCGATCCGTAAGGGTATCTAAAACCTCGTTTAATTGATCCTTTAATAGTTCGTAAGCTGCAGCATCAGCAGGAGCAATAGCATCATCATCTGCTATAAAGTCTCCCAAATGAGAATCTTCCTCTTCTCCAATTGGAATTTCTAAAGACACAGGCTCCTGAGCAATTTTAAGTATTTCGTGAACCTTCTCTTCTGGTATCCCCATTTTTTTACCAATTTCTTCAGGGGTAGGGTCTCTACCAATCTCTTGTAAGAGTTGTCTGGAAATTCGAATAAGCTTATTGATTGTTTCTACCATATGAACTGGAATTCTTATCGTTCTTGCTTGATCTGCAATAGCTCTTGTTATGGCTTGTCTTATCCACCATGTTGCATAAGTACTGAATTTATATCCTTTAGTATAATCAAATTTCTCAACAGCCTTCATTAAACCCAAGTTTCCTTCTTGAATTAAATCTAAAAACTGCATGCCTCTTCCTACATATCTTTTTGCAATACTAACAACTAATCTTAAGTTAGCCTCAACTAGCTTTCTCTTCGCTGAAAAATTACCATCTTCCATCAATTTTGCTAGCTCAACTTCTTCTTTAGCTGTTAAGAGAGGAACTCTTCCAATTTCCTTTAAATACATTCTTACAGGATCATTGGTTTTTATGTTAGCAAGATAATCATTTTTAATAGAGATAATCTTTTTTTCATCTGGAGTTTCCTCTACTGCATCTTCCTCAACTAACTCGATGTTTAATTCAGATATATCATCATACAATGCTTCAATTTGATCTACTGTCAAATTAATATCTTGCAATGCATCTGTAATTTCATCATAAGTAAGGCTACCTTTTTCACGACCTTTATCTAGAAGCTCTTTTATAGTTTCTTTACGTATGTCGTTTTTATTCTTTCCGCTCATAATAGCCTCTCCCTTCCTATCATACTAAATCATCTTCTTTAAAAAGCTGCGCTCGCGCTCTCTCAAGTTTACTAAAGTCCTTCAATAAGTCACTTGGGTCTTCACCAATGCTTACAACCTCTTTTATTTTTTTTCTTAATGCTGTTATTTTTCTCTCTATCTTAAAATTACTCAATTGCTGTATCAATTCTTGTTCCGTTTCATAATCCTCATCTATCATTAAAATACTAGCAAGAATTTGTTTTTCTTTTTCGGATTGACATACAGCAACTAAGTCTTTTGGTGTATCCCATTTAGTGTTTTGAATTAATCCATAAATAGTCACATGAGTACTATTAGAAAAAATATTCTCAGCCACTTCGTTACGAGAGTTTATTAACAACCGAAGCAACTTCCTTTCTTTTTTGTTCACTGCATTACGAACTTTATCTGCCTTGTGAGAGTTATTATTTATATTTCTGTTAGTATTAACAGTATCTCTTTTATATGCAGTTGCTACGTTTTTTTTATAACGTTGCACTTCGAGTTCTAAAGCTTTTTTGTCCAAGTTATATTTTTCTGCATACCTAGCTATATATCCTGCTTGTTCTATGTGATTTTCTACTTTAGATATTAAACTTACTAGTTCTGCTGCAAACTGAAGTTTGCTTTCGTTATTGTTTAGGTTATATTTCTTTTCAGCAGTTATAACTAAAAAGTCAAAAGCATTTCCTGAATTATTCATTATTTGTTTTTTAAACTCTAGTGCACCATACTTCTTAATATAGTCATCAGGATCTAAACTATCCGGTAAAGAAATAACCTTAACATCCATGTTTACTTGTCTTAACATCGACACAGCCTTTTGGGTTGCTTTCAATCCCGCTTTATCTCCATCGTAACAAAGCACACATGTCTCAGCATATCTTTTTAAAAGCTTAGCTTGCTCAATTGTAAATGATGTTCCTAAGGTAGCAATTGCATTTGTTACACCTGCTTGCCATGCCGCTAAAACATCAATGTATCCTTCCATAATTATCGCCACTTTTGAATCCTTTATACTTGACTTAGCCTTATATATGCCGTAAAGTGACTTACTCTTATGATAAAGTGTCGTTTCAGGAGAGTTTAAATACTTAGGTTGACCATCACCTATTGTTCTACCTCCAAAGCCAACAATCCTACCTAAGATGTCTTTTATTGGAAAAATAATTCTATTTCTAAACTTATCATAGTACCTTACTTCGCTGTTTGCTGTATTATTACTAACACTTAACAGTCCTATTTCATAGGCAATTTTTAAAGGAATTTTTTGCTGTCTAAAATAATTTACTAAGTTTGCCCAACCATTACAAGCATAACCTAGTTGTGCTTCATTTATGGTATCCAGAGTAAAACCTCTTCTTTGCAAATACTGTAAGGCTACTTTACCATTAGATTCCTGCAGCTGACCTATATAAAAATCAAGCACCATATTGTTAACTTTAAATAGCTTGTCTGTTCTACTATATTTAACATTACTTTGAACTAACTCAACATTATATTCATCGGCTAAAAACCTTAAAGTTTCAACAAAATTCCACCCCTCAATATTCATCAAAAAGGTAAAAACATCTCCACCCTGCTGACATCCAAAACAGTAATACAGTCCTGTACTAGGGTCAACATAAAAAGATGGAGTCTTTTCTCCATGAAAAGGACATAAAGCTTTATATTTTTTCCCTGATTTTTCAAGAGTTACATAGCGAGAAATAATATCTACTATATTTACTCTCTCTCTTACATTTTGGACATTATCGTTTCCTTCAAAGGTCATTCTTTCACATCTTTTCTAAGATATTAACTAAACTTATAGTGAAAATATCGGCCATGGCTTCGGTAAAAATAGAAGCTGATAAAGCTTTAAAATATATCTATCTGTCATTCCACTAATATAATCACCAACAATAACATAGTCTTTTTCTATAGAAAGCCTTTGCTGTTCTTCTAAAGGTAATTTACTAGTATCACTAATATAATAATTGTATACCTTATAAATTATCTCTCTTATCTTAATCTCTTCCGTTTTTGCAATGCTACCTATATATACTTTATCGAACATAAAGTCTCTAAGTTTATCCATTGCCTTAAAAATTTTTTCACTCATTATTATTTCTTTGCTTTTTTTACTAGCATAAATAATATCTGTTACCATTGTATTAATACGTTTGCTATGAGAATCTCCAAGTATTTCAATTTGCTCTTTTGGTAACATATTTGAGGTAATTACTCCACCCCGAATAGCATCATCTATATCATGATTAATATAGGCAATCCTATCAGCAATTTTAACAATTTGACCCTCTAGGGTAAAAGGTTTTACAGGGCCAGTATGGTTTAAAATACCATCCCTAACTTCATACGTACAGTTTAAACCCTTACCACCAGATAAAACATCTATTACACGTAAACTCTGTTCATTATGGTTAAAACCACAAGGCATTATACTACTTAAAACTTCCTCACCAGCATGTCCAAATGGTGTGTGGCCTAAATCATGGCCTAAAGCAATAGCCTCAATTAAATCCTCGTTTAAGTTAAGTGCTCTACCTATAGTTCTAGCAATTTGGGAAACCTCTAAAGTATGTGTTAAACGAGTTCTGTAATGATCACCAGTTGGTGAAATAAATACCTGAGTTTTATGTTTTAGTCTTCTAAAAGACTTGCTATGCAAAATTCTATCCCTATCTCTTTGAAAACAGGTTCGAATTTCACATTGTTCTTCAGGAAAACGTCGTCCTCGGCTATGAATAGCTGCACATGCTTGTGGTGATAAGTTATTCAGTTCTCTTTTTTCGTAGTCTTGTCGTATAGACATAATAATCCCACCTAACATTATTATGTATTATGTTTATATACAACAAACACTGTGTTTTTCCTTCCTAAACCCAAATTTCTTTTTTTAGAACATTAAACAACAAAACAAGAATGCTAATAGAAGCACTCTTGTAAAAGTTAACAGAGTTAACATTATTAATTAAAAAAATGAATTAAATCATTAAAATTTATTTATATTTTATACAATTCCATAATAATACTTGCTGTTTCTTCTACAGCCTTATGAGTAACATCAATTACAGGGCATCCTATGTTTTGCATTATAACTTTAGCATAGTCAAGTTCATTTCTAATTCTATTATCATCTGCATAACTAGCACCCCGTCCTAAACCTAAAGCCTTTAACCTCTCACATCTTATTTCTGTTAGCACCTGAGGTTTTATCATTAAACCTATAACCTTGCGTTTATCAACTGCAAAAAGTTCTTCTGGAGGCTCAACTTCAGGCATTAAAGGAACATTGGCTACTCGGTACCCTCTATGTGCCAAATACATGCTTAAAGGTGTTTTTGATGTTCTGGATACTCCAATTAGAATTATATCTGCACTTAATAGACCTCTTGGATCTTTTCCATCATCATATTTAACAGCAAATTCCACGGCCTCTACCTGTCTATAGTACTCTTCATCAAGTGCATGTAACAAACCAGGTTCATTTTTGGGTTCCCATCCTACAACAGAGTTTATAGTATGTATTACAGGACCCAAAATGTCAATAGTTTTATACTTTTTATCTTTAGAATACTGCTCTAAGAAATGTGATAAACCAGGAACTACTAACGTATAAGCCACAATGTCCGCCTCTATTGCTGCTTCATTTAAAATTTGTCTTAATACGCCTTCTCCTGTTACATAAGGAAATCGGCGAAAAACTATGTCATAACCATCAAATTGGCTACCAGCAGCCCTTAAAACTCGTTCGCCAGTTTCACCAATTGAATCAGATAACACATAGATAACACATGTATTGGTCATAACTACTCCTTTCATTACCTGCAACCTAATTCTACAAAGAGTTTTGTAATAGTTGTTTTAGAAATTCTACCTATTACTTTATAGCTTTTATATAAATCATTTTCCACTTCACGTATAACAGGAAGACTATCTATTTCATATTCTGTAATTTTACGTGCAGCCTCCCAAACAGATTCTGTTTCTGTTGTAACATGAACATTGGGCATTCTTGTCATAATTATACTTATAGGGATTTTATCTAAATTTGAATTACCAAGCATAGATTTAAGTAAGTCTTTTCGTGAAACAACACCCTCTAGGAATCCATCATTATTAATTACAAATAACGTTCCTACATCCTCTAAAAATATTGTTACCACTGCGTCATAAATACTTTGATTACTATTTACAACAACAGGTACAGACTTAATTTCACCAACCTTAGTTTGTTTAACTCTATCTGCAATAAGTGAGTTAACAGTTTTACCCGAATACATATAACCCACGCGTGGTCTAGCTTCTAAATAACCTGTCATAGTTAAAATAGCTAAATCAGCACGCAATGCAGCTCTAGATAAGTCTAAATTATCGGCAATATCTTCACCCTTTATTGGGCCATTTCTCTTTACAATAGAAATTATTGTTTTTTGTCGATCTGATAGCTCTATTTTTATCTCCCCCTAGTATGACATTACAGTTTATATAATAGCAAAAATATAGTTTTAATGTAAGTGTTCCTGCGGAACAGCGTTGGGCTCGTCTTTGACTTCGCGGTTTGGGTAATTCATAAATGAATTACGGGGTGGGTTCGCATTCTGCTCACGGAAACATATGCTCGCTAAAGCATCGCATTATCCGCGCTAGCCCAAACCGTGAACGTAGTGAACCCAAACCATATTTCATAAAGTGAAATATCCAAACCGCGATACGAAGTAAGCCCACCCCAAAATAAAAAAGGGTCATCGACCCTTTTTTATTTTCTTTCAATTATTATTGTACATGATGTTGCTACAGCTGCAATGCCAGCCAATACAGATAAAAATGGAGCTAACACAACGGCAGCTATACCAAAGTTAACTGGAATATTTAATACAATTTCATCGTCTTTTTTAATAGATATTCTGGTAACATTACCTTCGTGAAGTAGGCTTTTAACTTTTTCTACTAGCTTACCACCAGACACCTCAATGTTTTCAATTTTTTTACTAAAATTGTTATTTATTTTATCTTCAGTGAGGTTGCTATTTTCGTACGAAATAATTGCTTCTATCACATTTCCTTCATTCTCAGTAAGTAATTCTACAGCCTGCTGATAAGAAGCCCCAGTTCTTTCTCTAACTAAATCAATTTTATCGAGTGTTAAATTAGTCATTATTACCTCCAGTTAATATCCCCTTATCAATTTTAAATAGGTAGCCCCATTTTGCTCTTTTCCAATTAAAATTTTTAAGTAGTATTCAAGATCAATTATAAAGTTTTTTGGAATATCAAACCATTTGTTTTGAGCCAAGTTAATATTAGCAAGGTTACTCCAAATAGTGCTAAAATCATTCTGTATAAGTTTACTATTACTAGTTTTACATTTATCACATAAAAATAACCCTTTATCTGCACTTAAATAAATATTTTTGTTAAATAATTTATCACCACAATTACCACAGTATTTTGGATTACATGCTATTCCATGATGTTCTATAACTTTTATAAGAATATAACAATGTAAAAAATTAATCTCATTATCTGTTTTAAGTAAGTTTAAGGCGTTTAAAAATCCGGTTAACAAATAAAAACTAAAGTTATCTTTTTCGGTTATATCAACTAAGTCTGCAATAGTATTTGTTAGGTAGCCTGCAGAGGCTAGTTTTAGCTCATTTTGCTTTATTAGCTTATAGTTATTTAATATCTCTGCTTGATTTAAATAATAAAGGTTATCAGAGTATTTACACTTTCTTACATTAATAAGTCCATTACAAAGAACTTGGCAGTATGATTTTAGAGGATTATTTTTAATTGCTCCTCTTGGTGCTAATACATAAATTTTACCAAGCTCTTCAGTTAAACAAACTAGTAAATAATCATGCTCATTTCGTTTTTCAGCTTTTAGCACTATTGCTTTTAAATTATTCACAATATGCTTATTCTGTTACCATTTTTATGCCTGAGCTAGTTCCTATTCTTGTAGCTCCAGCTTTTATCATCTGTTTAGCTTGCTCTACATTACGAACCCCACCAGAGGCTTTAACACCTAAGCTTGCACCAACCACTTTTCTCATTAAAGCAACATCTTCTACAGTTGCTCCACCAGTTGAGAACCCTGTAGATGTTTTAACATAAGCTGCTCCAGCCTCTTTAGATAATTCACAAGCTTTAATTTTTTGATCTTTATTTAACAATGCTGCCTCAATAATTACCTTTACTGGATATGAAGCTGATGCTTTAACGACTTCAGTTAAATCCTGTTTCACGTGATCAAAATCACCATCTAAGAGTTTCCCAATACTTAATACTACATCTATCTCTGTAGCACCATCTGCTATTGCCTGTTTTGTTTCAGCCACTTTAGCAGCAGTTGTAGTAGCACCTAACGGAAAACCAATCACTGTAGCCACTTCAACATCGGTATTATTAAGCAACTCAGAAGCATATTTTACCCACATTGGATTAACACATACAGCCTTAAACTTATATTGCTTTGCCTCTTCACATAAGTTCTTAATTACATCTTTTGTGCCTGTAGCTTTTAAAAAAGTGTGATCAATAAAATTGTTTAATTTCATAAGTTTACTCCTTACTGTAACCTAAATCTCTTAATATATTATTCTTATTTCGCCAATCCTTTTTATGTCTTACATGTAATTCTAAATCAGCTTTATAACCCATAAATCTCTCTATGTCTTTCCTTGCCTCCAGTTTTATTCTTTTAATCATGGAGGCCTGTTTACCGATAATAATTCCCTTTTGTGAATTACGTTCTACAATAATGTCAGCAGCTATATACAGTCTACCATTTTTTTCTGTAAAGGATCTAATATCAACCGCAACTGAATAGGGTACTTCTTCTTTGGTTTTATTAAATACTTTCTCTCTAATCATTTCAGCAATAATGAACTTTTCGGATTTGTCTGTTAACATATCATCAGGATAGTACTGTGGTCCTTCAGATAAAAAGCTATATACTAGTTCAATTACTTTATTAACACCCTCACCGTTTTTTGCTGAAATTGGTATTATTTCAGTATAATCTAAAATATTTTTCCACTCATTTAGCAGGGGTATTATTTTTGTACTATTTATCGAGTCAATTTTATTTACGCAGAGTATTATTGGTATAGAAATATCTTTTAATACGTTGGCAATATACTTATCACCTATACCAATTTCTTCATCTGGCTCTACCATAAATAATACAACATCTACACCCTTTAAACTACCTTTTGCATGGTCAACTAATACCTGCCCTAATTTATGATGTGGTTTATGAATACCTGGGGTATCTAAAAATACTATCTGCCCTTTATCATCATTATAAATACAACTTATCTTATTACGCGTAGCCTGAGGCCTAGATGACTCTATTAATACCTTTTGTCCCATAACTTTGTTTAAAAAAGTTGATTTACCAACATTGGGTCTACCTACTACAGCTACAAATCCCGATTTTTTTTTGTTCATTATACCTCACTTAAACTGCTTTTATTAAAAGAGAAGGGTAGCAGTTCATCTACTGTTTTTATTTCATATTTTCCTGTATTTGTTGCTAAAACAATTTTTGCGTTTGGGGCTAACTCCACAATAACTTGTCGGCAGGCTCCACATGGAGAAGGCAAAACATCCCCTTTAATCATTACAACAAGTTCTTTTATATTGGTATATCCTTCACTTTTAGCCTTAAACAACGCTACTCTTTCCGCACAAACTGTTAAACCATACGAGGCGTTTTCAATATTACAGCCACTAAATATCTCTCCAGTATCAGTTAACAACGCAGCCCCTACCTGATACTTTGAGTATGGGCAATATGCTTTTTCTAATGCCTGTTTAGCGGCATTAAACAACCTCTCATTCATAAAAACCCTCCTGCTTCATACTGTTAATTATTTTTAATAATAGAGTAATTAAACCTTAAACACTAAGTTCAATATCTATTTGCTAAACTATTAAGGCATTGCTTTTTTATATGCAGGTAATATAATATTCTCTGATTTCGTAATTTCTATCTCCATGCCTTTAACTAATTTTAAGGTGTTTTTGATAATCTCTAAACTACTTTCAAGCTTTATAGGGTCACCTACTACGTTTATAACAACAGGGTCAACTGCAATTGGTGTGTAATTTACTAAAACAACTGCTCCTACACATCTAATTGGTGATGTTGTAATAATTCTTTGTCCTCCAACACTTACACCCAAGGCACCCGCTGAATATAGTTCATTCAACATATCTCTTATGTCGGAGTCATGCACAATTTCATGGGCTTGATATCCGCCTTCTTTGTCGTATATTTTAATCTCAAGACCCTCTCCAACCATTGGTCGCAAACCTGCAAAAGACTCTCTATCAATAAGGTTTTGTTGCAATAAGGCGACCTCATTCTCTAATGAGCCTAGTCTATCATAAACACGCCTATAGTTTAAAACTTTAGGAACGCCAGACTCTACACCCACTGCTACTTCACTAAATATTGTAGGCAGTGCATCCGAGCTTTTTAACATTTCAATGGTTTGTTTGGTTAAAACACCACTTCCATCTCTAACTTGAATACCATTTTCATTATCTGCCCAAACAAAAATAGTCTCTTTATCTTTTACTCTTTGCAAATTTTCATCGGTACTAATTATGTTAAGAATAATTTGATTACGATTATTCTCGGTCTCTCTAACAATTGTTTCTTGCACTAATCTACTCTCAATAATTACTATTTGGGCTAGTTCATCCTCGGTTTTAGCAGTTTCAATTTTATATTGAAACAAACCAATGCTATCTTTAACAGCTGCATTATTATGAACTTTTAAATCAGTAGCATAATTTCTAAGGTAAGATATCATAGCTGTGGTACCAGCACGTGCCATATCAATACTAGATACTTCTCCTGGTAAACTAATAAGATTAAATGATCTTAATAAAACTACTGAATTAATAACCATTAATAGCGCTAAAAAAACTATTAACAACTTGGGAATACGCATTTTTCTCCTCCATACACCTGTAAAACATCTTGCAAAATTGTTTTACGAAGTACTTACATGTTACCTTCATCACTTTTTTATATTAATAGTAATATTCGTGGAATAAATACTATTAAACCCACTAAAACTGCTGTAATAGAAGCCAATAAAACGGCTCCAGCAGCAACGTCTTTAATATGACCAGCTAAAGTATGATACTCTGGTCTAATCAAATCTACCCACTTTTCTATGGCTGTGTTAAAAAGCTCAGCAGATAATACAAACCCAGTAGTTAGGATGATTAAAGCCAACTCTGTTCCTGTAACTCTTAGTACTATTACAGATATAAATAGTAAAGCTACAATCAATAACTGCCTTTGAAAATTCTTTTCAGTAAGTCCTGTATTTTTTACACCTTTAGCTGCATTCTTTAAAGAATCTATAAAATTTTTATTTTTCAAAAAATCACTACCTATTTTTTTAATGAAAGCCTCTCAGTAATTTCTTTTTCTTTTTCTCTCATCTCTCCACTATGACTTTCATCGTGGTCATAACCACATAAATGGAGTATTCCATGTAAAATCAAAAAACTAAGTTCTTGTTTAAGGTTATTATTATACTCTTTTGCTTGCTCCTTAGCTACTTTAGCACATATAATAATCTCACCCAACATTTCTTCATTACTATCTACTGCTGACAGCGGGAATGACAATACATCGGTAACATAGTCTTTATCTCTGTATTGACAATTAAGTGTTTTGATTATATCACTATTTGCTAACACTATACTAATCACTTTATTGTTAATATTAAGTATATTAGCAATCTCTAGCGCAGTGCTTTTTAACTCATCTAATATGTCTGCACTTAGCTCAACATCCTCTTGATTATTTAATATTTGAATTTCTACCAAGTTTTTTACTCCTTTCGAGGTCAGCTATACTTCTTTCTGGGTAGGCGATTCTATTGTGATAAACCCCTGAAAGAACTCTTATATATGTTTCAGCTAACTTTTCTAAATCTCTCATGGTTAAGTCACACTCGTCTAATTCTCCATCTTGTAAACGAGATTTTATTATCTTTCTAACAACCTCTTCTACTTTAGCTGGTGATCGACGCTTAAGTGACCTTACAGCAGCTTCAATTGCATCAGACAACATAATGATCCCAGCCTCTTTAGTTTGAGGGCGAGGTCCATCATATTTATAATCTGCTTCCCTAATACTATCTTCACTTTCGTTTTGGTTAACTGCTTTATGATAAAAATAACTTACTAATGTTGTACCATGATGTTGTTTAATCATATCAATAACCTGCTCAGGAAGTTTTTCTTCTTTAGCTAGTTCAACGCCATCTTTAACATGAGACATAATAACTAAGGCACTTAGTGATGGTGTATATTTGTCATGCGGATTATTTCCATCTAATTGATTTTCAACAAAAAAACCTGGACGTTTAAGCTTACCAATATCATGATAGTATGCGCCAACTCTAGCAAGTAATGGATCAGCACCAACAGCCTCGGCAGCTGCCTCAGCTAAGTTACCCATAACTATACTGTGATTATAGGTACCTGGTGCTTCTAATAATAGTTTTCGCAATAAAGGTCTGTTGGGGTTAGATAATTCGAGCAGTCTTATCGTAGAAATAATGCCAAAAGTATTTTCTAACAATGGCAAAGAACCAATAGCTATAATTACCATAGCTATACTACTAAGAATTATTAATAACGCAGAGTTTGCAACTACACTTAGCTCCGAACCAATTATTAAGTTACTTGCAACTACTGTAGAACCACTAATTGCAGCTACATATAAAGCAACCTTAATCATATCTGCTCTCTGACTCATTTTATAACTACTTACAATAGATGTTACACCAGTAATTAGGGATATTATTAAGGCGTAAGAAGTATCTATGATCATGGGTGCTATTATAAAGTTATATGCTAATACAGAGATTAAGGCAGCCTGCCAATCTAATAAGGCAGTAATTAATACTCCAACAGTTACACTAACCACAAATAGAGGTGAAAACGGAACTATTACTGTTGTAATTAGTACACAAACTATCATAATGAGTGCTAACATTAATAACGAAATCACTTTATTAAAGACTGATTTGCAGAATATTTTAAGAAGTGCTACAACAACAATAAATATAAGCAACAAATAAATTGTCACACCCAAAACCATTTGGGTTCTGCGCATATTGCTCAGTAAGCCAGATTTCTCTAAATACGAGTATATTTGATCAGTTATAACTTGATCTTTAGTAACAAGCACATCCCCTTTATGAATCATAACTGGTGCTACATTTTGTCTTGCTTCTTTTTTTTGAGCAGCTGTTTTAGCTTCACTATAAGCTGAACTCGGTTGAAAAACTGATTTTACAAGACTTTCTACATATATTTTTTCAGGTATTGTATAACTTAACTGGGTTACATTATGCTGGATTAAAGCTAATCCACTCTCAGCTGTTATTATGGTTTCTTTATAAACCTCACTTAACACATTTTGAGCAGCATCATTTAACTCATTTATATAATCTGCTTCTAGTCCTACTATATAATAAAGCGTATTGTCCGAAATTATATCTGTTTTTGAGTCTATATCATCTGGTAATTTTTCAATTAAGGCTGATCTTAAATCTTTTATACTTAAACTTTTATTTTCAATAATTAATGATCCTATTGTTGCCATATTATCGTAAACCTGTTGCTCTAAATTACGATCACGCACATACTGATCATTAACACGTAGCTCTGCTTGATTACGAGCTTTTTCAGTAGCAATTTCATCTTCAAAAGTAATTGGTGCATAAATTGTACGGGAACTAACTTGTCCAATATTAATGTTTACCTCAGCAGGAACAACAGATAATATTAATGTAGACAGAATTATTACATAGGTTATAAAGCCCAACAACAGCCGCTGAACATTGGGTTTTCTTAAAAAATATTTATTAAATATTCTTTTTACATCTTTAATAAACTCTGTCATTTTAGTATCTCCTTAGCGCTTTCTAGAGCGCTCACTTTTCTCATAGGCTTTTATAATTCTCTGAACTAAAGCATGTCTTACTACATCTTTCTCAGTTAAGAATACAATACCAATATCTTTTACTTTATCTAGTATTTTTACGGCCTCTTTTAAGCCAGATTTTCGATCTCTTGGCAAATCTGTTTGAGTTATATCTCCCGTAACAATTGCCTGAGAACCAAAGCCAAGCCTTGTTAAAAACATTTTCATCTGCTCTTTTGTAGTGTTCTGAGCCTCATCAAGTATTACAAAGCTATTATCTAGAGTTCTACCTCTCATGTAGGCTAATGGAGCAACCTCAATCACACCTTTTTCAAGATACTTTACAAACTGTTCAGCACCCATAATATCATATAATGCATCATAGAGAGGACGTAAGTAGGGATCTATTTTAGCCTGTAAGTCACCTGGTAAAAAGCCTAATCTTTCACCAGCCTCTACGGCAGGTCTAGTTAAAACAATTCTACTTACCTCTCTATTTCGTAATGAAGCAACTGCCATTGCTATTGCAAGATATGTTTTACCAGTACCAGCTGGCCCTACTCCAAAAACTAAAGTATTGTTTCTAATACTTTCAACATATTTCTGCTGTCCTTTAGTTTTTGGGCTAACTACTTTGCCTCTTGAGGTTATCACAAGCTCATCATCCGAGAGGCTTGTTAAATCTATGCTTTCGTTTTCCAAAAACATTCTTATGGCGTATACAACATCTCGTTCTTCTATTATTTGCCCATTTCTGATTAATGTTAACAATTGACGTAAAACACCCTCAGCTTTTTCTACTGACTCATTCTCTCCATCAATTATAATCTCACTCTCACGAGTGACCATTTTAACATGAAAGCTATCTTCGATATTTTTGAGAAATACGTCTCTTTCACCAAATAACTTTCGCATCTCATCCATAGTACGAATAAATAGTCTTTTCTCAATTACATTTGCCAAAACATGGCCTCCTATCTATGATGATAACGAAACTGCGTTATGTTTTCATGTGCTTTAATTATTGCCTCAGCATACAGCATATTTCCTAAATCTATATATTTATAAGTAACCTCAACGGGTGAACTTATTGGCCCCACTTGATTTAAGGCACTTGCTAGCGCTTGATTTTGAGCCTTTTCTTTAATTTCAGTGGAGTTTAAGCTAACTTTAACTGCTTTTTGCTCTAAATAAACACGCTTAACCACTTCGACAGATGCAGAAATATTCCTCCATTTTAGCGGGTAACTATACTCATAAAACTTATATAAATTAAAGTCATTTCTGTCACCATAAATATGGCTTTCTTTGTTATTGTATTTAAGAACAAACTCTGTTTTTTTTCTGCCTGTATTGTGTAGTTCTATATATTCTTGACTTGCTAAACCATTACCATAATACCAAGTAACAGTTTTTACTATTGCCCTAGCTTGAACACTATGTAAGTATTTATCTTCGCTGTAAACATTTCCTTCTACTATTATTTGACCACCAACAACTATTTCGCCGTCTTTTACTCTAGCTGTTCCATCTAGTACTATTATCTCTTCAATGTAGCCGTCTCTAGTTGCTACAATATCTCCAGTTTTAATTTTGCCACTATGATTAATAGGACTTATCTCAATATTAACCTGAGCCTTAACACCCTTTAATTTTATATCTACCCATCGTATATTTGGGAACTCACTTTTAAGAGCATTATTAATGTCCCTAATGTTTATGTTTGATCGTAATGTGCCTCTCTTTAAGCCAGCACTAGCTACAATACGCTGAATCTTACTTGAATCATAGTTTTGGGGAACATTTATGTTTATAATCCATACATAAAAGCTACTAAAAATACCAGCCAAAATTAGTATAACTAAACAACCTACTAACCACTTGTATCTTAACATATTGTCAATAATAAATGGCAAGCCTTTTTTCTTTAATATTTTAACACTACAATTAGCATTTTTTAAAATTGGTCTCATTCTTTTAAAGCCATCTATAGAGGTATATAGTTCAATAAAGTTATTTTGGTAGTTTAAACCCCATATTTCAATACCTTTTACTATACATAAATTAATGAAACGCTCTGGAAACTTTCCTGCAACTTTTATTTTAACATAACCATTATTGTATTTTAGAATTTTACTCATGTTTAGCACATGCCTCAAAATGTATTTTAGTTATATCTCCATCAATAATCATTTCATCAATATTTATTACTCTAATTGTTAAGCCATCACCAGTTATTACTATTACCCCTTCTGAAAAAGCTAATTTAATAATGTCATCATTATAAAATATAATTCCTTGATGATTTTCTATATAGATTTGCATACTACCAATTACTGTTACTCGAGGCATATCCAGAACTACATCAATTGGAATATCAAAGGTACCTGCGATATTAGCTTTTAAGCGGTCTATTCTTTTACTATTTTTCAAAATATCACCTCGTTATAAAATATAAATATGATAACAAGGCATACTATATTACGAATGTACAAGTGTAATCCTAGTAAACTTAGTTTATTATAAAAATATTAAAGCCCGGTATTAACCGGGCTATAATACTAATTTAATTTGTTTTTCAATAAAAATAACATTTGCTAAATTTATTGTTTAATTAAAAAGATTTACGAGTGTTTTTGCGACGTGCCGCTTCAGCCTTCTTTTTGCGCTTAACACTAGGCTTTTCATAATGCTCTCTTCTGCGCACTTCTTTAAGAATACCAGCCTTACGGCATTCCCGGTTAAATCGGCGCAGAGCCTGGTCTAAACTTTCGTTCTTACCGACCTTTACTTCTGCCATCTGCCTTAACCCCCCTCCCGGAAATAGCCATGGGATAACCCCAATCTATTATATATATATACTCTAATACTGTCAAACAAAAATTTTTACTAACCTGCTGGTTAATCAAATTTTCGTCCTCCTAACAAATGAAAATGTAAATGAGGTACTGTTTGACCTGCATTCTCACCTACATTTGTTACAACCCTGTAATTATCGTCTGGGCAATGCTCTTTAGCAATTAAAGAAATCCTGCCCATAATTCGTCCTATTAATGATACATCATTTTCCTTTACATCTGCAAGAGAAGTTATGTGAATCTTTGGAATAATTAATATATGTATAGGAGCGACAGGATTAATATCCTTAAACGCAAGAATTTCATCATCTGAATATATGATATCTGCAGGTATTTCTCCTGCTACTATACGACAGAATAAACATTCAGACACGACCTACCCCTCCTCTCATAACAATATCTTTAGTATTATAACATAATACCTTTTACACAGTAAGTACTAGTTTGGATAATTTGTACTTTAATTAAACTATTTTTTTCAATATTAGTATTATCTATATGAACATTAACATAGTTTTCTGCATGTCCCTCACAATAATGCTCATTACATTTTTCAACTAATACCTCATAAACTTTGTTTAACATAGCTTTTTCATACTTTTGTTTAAGCTCTATTGCTACTTTATGCAGTAAATCACTACGTGATTTTACAATATCACCATGAACTTTATTCTTCATTTTTGCAGCTTTAGTACCTGGCCGTGTTGAAAATCTAAAGATATGCATAGCTGAAAATTTGACCTTTTTAATAAATCTCATTGTGTCCTCAAAGTCTTGCTCCGTTTCACTAGGAAAGCCTACAATAAGATCTGTTGTTAAAGCAATATTAGGAACTTTATCTCTTATTTTTTTTACCAGACCCAAATATTCACCAGTTGTATAGCGCCTATTCATGTCTTTTAGTAGCTTATCGCTACCTCCCTGTAAAGGCAAATGTAAATGTGAAGCCACCCTTTTATTGTTTGCAATTATATTTATTAGTTCATCTGTGACATCGTTTGGTTCAACAGAGGATAGCCGTAAACGCTTTATAGTAGTTTTTTCGAGTATTGACTTTACTAACTGAGTTAAATCAGTTTTAGTGGGTAATTTTTTGCCATAAGACCCTAGATGTATGCCAGTTAAAACTACTTCTTTATAGCCGTGTTCAACTAAGTAGTTAATTTCCTTAATTACATTATTAACTGGTCTGCTACGCTCTGGACCACGCATATAAGGAATTAAACAGTATGAGCAAAACTGCTCGCAGCCATCCTGCACCTTTACCTCAGCCCTAACCCTACTACCCTCCGCGTAGCTGGGCATTTCATCGAACTCTGTTGCTTCACTTATATTAGTAACTGAGTTTTGATTAAACTTAGCGTTATTATTTTTAGACCATCTCATTACTATATCGACAACTTTGCTTTTATCTTCACTTCCTATAAAAACATTCACTTCATCTTTTAGCTGCTCCTTTGTTGTTTCAAGTTGCGCTAAACAACCTATAATGATTATAAAAGCGTTTTCATTTAATCTACGCGCCTTTCGTATTAACTGACGCGATTTACGAGTTGCTTGCATAGTAACTGCACAGGTATTTACAATAATAACATCTGCTTTTTCATCTATAGAAACCAACAAGAACCCTTTATCTTTAAAGTAGTTTTCAAAGGTATGACTCTCGTACTGATTTACCTTGCAACCTAACGTTATTATACATATTTTATTGTTACTCAAAGTATTACCTCCTCATATCTCCTGAACAATAAAGTAAAACAGAAATAAAATTAAGGGCAGCAGTTTCTGTTCTCATTATTCGTGGACCTAGGGTAATCACTTCAGCCTTTATTCGATTTAAAAAACTAATTTCACTCTCCTCAAAGCCACCTTCTGGCCCCACTATTACTGCTATTCTTCCTTGAATATTGGTTATATTATAATCATATATAGATTTATCCTCTTGATTTTCATACAGCACGAACACCCTATCAAAATCCTTTAAACAGCCTAACATTTCGCTAAAATTATGGACTGGTAAAACCCGAGGGATTAATTGTCTTTTAGCTTGAGACGAGGCTGAATTGACAACTTTCTGCCAACGCTCTTGTTTCTTTTTTGCTTTATTATCTTTTAACACTACAACAGACCTTTTCATGGCTACTGGAACAAACTCACTTGCCCCAATTTCGGTTGCTCTCATAACAACTTGCTCCATTTTATCGCCCTTTGGTAGTCCTTGAAATACTGTTATTTTAAGGCTTGGTTCTCTATTAATAAAAATCTGTTGCAATACTTCTATTTCAACATATTTACCTTCGGTATTAACTATTTTTGCCATATATTCATGAGCATTATTATCCACAATATCTAATAAAGAGCCATTTTTAACTCTCAATACATTTTTTAAATGATGGCTCTCTTCGGCGCTTAGTTTATACTTAATATTGGGTTTTAAACTAACCCCTGCAAAAATTCTTGTCATTTCTTACACCCTTTTAGCTGTTAAGGAAACCCAATCGTTTTTTATTAACCTGTCAATAACAATGTAGCCATGCTCTAATAAACACTTTTGCACTTCATATTCATATTCATCTATAATACCAGCACAAATAAATAAACCCTCTTTATTTAGGATACTCACTGTTTGAGGTATTAATTTTGTTAGAATTGGGGCAGTTATATTAGCTAATATAATATTTGCTTTTTTACTGATTCCATTTAGTAAATCATTTTGATAAACCTCAATCTCATTGTCGTTAAGATTGTTAATTTTCATGTTACTTTTAGTCATGCTAACAGCTTGATTGTCATAATCTAAAGCTGTTACTGTTTTAGCTCCTAGTTTATGGGCTGTAATTGAAAGAATCCCTGAGCCACATCCTACATCAATTACTTTACTATTATCTTCAAGGTATTTTTCAAGCATTATTAAAACCTGCTGGGTGGTGGCATGTGAACCAGTACCAAAAGCTAAACCAGGATCAATATTTATAACAACTTTGCCTGGCGCTACCTCTATGTCTTCCCATATTGGTCGCACTATTAGGTTTTTGCCGACATTTATAGGTACAAAGTACTTTTTCCAATTATCTTGCCAATCTGCCTCATCAACTATCCTATATGATAAAACCCCTTTACCAATATCTATATTAAAGTCTCTTAATAACTCAATTTCAGCTTTAATATCTTCAATAGCCTCT
This sequence comes from Clostridium sp. 'deep sea', assembly GCF_014931565.1. Classification (NCBI taxonomy): domain Bacteria; kingdom Bacillati; phylum Bacillota; class Clostridia; order Eubacteriales; family Clostridiaceae; genus Clostridium; species Clostridium sp. 'deep sea'. The sequence goes on along the minus strand of NZ_CP063353.1, from coordinate 369,577 downwards.
AAAATATTCTTTATTAAAGGCAAATAAGCCACAATGTATACCTCTTCTAAGGGTTTATCTACTACAGGCAAACTACTGTAATCCCAGTCTATGGTTGATTGCAAATCAACCACTGGAGTTAAATCTTCATATACTAAACCATTTACTCCATTTCTATATAAAACCTCACCAACAGCATCGGAAGCACTGTATTTTGTTAGAATTTTAATTTCCATCCATTGAGTCATTATTAATCACCTTCCTAATTACCAGTACCATTATACAAGAAAAAATTTAAATTAAAAACTAATATTAAACTCTTTGTATTAACTATAATAATTTTTTTAATTATGGTTGTTTAACAACCCTCTATAGAGGGCAAATTTTAGATAGTTAAACTACCTACTTAGAATTTATGTTTACTTAAAATATTAAATTATGTTCATTATTAATTAACAAAAATTTATCTAATATATTTTATGTGAAATAGCTTATTATACCAAAAAAGTATTGTATAATAAAGATTATCGTAAAGAGAAAGGAGCTAGCTAACGTAAATACATGTTTACATAATTCCTTATGAAATACTAAAGCAGGCTTTATATCTTTATTAAAAGATCATAAGTAAAGTTTACACTCTTATTCAACCTAATACATAAAAGGAGAAACACTATGGTTAATAACAATAAATTGCTAAAGTCTTTTTTAGCATTATTTTTACTTATAGCAATGGTGGCATTTAACAATCATAACATTGCTTTTGCTAGTGAAAATATAAAAAATGCAGATGCAGAATATGAAATAACTGATATAGCAGTAAGTCATGAATATTACTCTGTTTTGAGGAGCGATGGCACCGTTTGGTATTGGAATAGAGACAGTAAAAGTCCTAAACCTCATTTAGTAGAAGAGTTAACTAATGTAAAAAATATTGTTTCAACTTCAAACAATTATGCCATTAAAGAAGATGACTCTGTCAGCAGCTGGTATGCATATGACATGGAAGACCCTGAAACAAAACAACCCTATAAGTATTACGTAGCAGATGAAGTTAAAAATTTTGAAAACACAGCAACTCTTATGCAAGGAGATCATGTACTTTCATTAAAAAAAGATGGCTCTGTATGGGGTTATTATTCTAACTATTATGGTGAATTGGGTCCAAATAATCTAGGAATATTTGCTAAAGAAGTATTTCAAGTTGAAGGTTTAAATAATATTCATAAAACTGCTGTTGATTTTGGTATAACCTTAGCTTTACAAAAGGATGGTACGTTATGGTTTTTAGGTGAAAACAGAGGTCAATTGGGCACTTGTTTAAATACAAAACTGGCTTCAACACCAATTAAGGTTGATATTCAGTATATGGCAAGTGAAATTAAAGATATCTCGCTTAGTCAGTGGAACTCTGTTTTTTTAAAAACAGATGGCACAGTTGACGTTTGTGGAGATTATTTTATGGCTAGTTATGATAGCCCTACTAAAATATCCATTGATAGTGTTGTAGAAATAGAACATGAGGGTGACTTTGTATGTTTTCTGAAAGATGATGGTTCAGTGTGGATGCAAGATTACTCTAAAAAAATACCCTATAAAATTACTGAGCTAAGTAATATTACCTCCATTGAACATAATTATAAGTATCTATCTGCTCTAAGCAAAAATGGTGAAGTATTTGTATGGAAGCTAGGTGAAACACCCCAAAAAGTTAGTTTTCCATTCAATGCTGCTAAAAAGAATATTATTAAAGCTGACTCACAAATTTTAGATATTTCAGCTAATTATAACAGCTACTCAGTTTTAAGAAACGATGGAACAGTTTGGTGCTGGAAAGCCGATGAAGACATAGTAAAGCCAAGAATGGTAAAGGGTTTAAACAATGTAAGTAACATTGTTTCGGGCCTTAAAAACTATGTTTTAAAAGAAAATGGCACTGTTACGTTATGGAAAGAATATGACATTGTATATGCCTACAATGACAATGTTGATAAGGGCTATGAGATATCTGCAGTTGAGGGTTTAACAGATGTAATCTCACTTTCACAATACAATCATCTTGTTGCTTTAAAAAAAGACAACACAGTTTGGGGTCTAGGAAGAAACGATTGTGGTGAATTAGGAACAATGGAATCAACAACCAACAAGGCTTACCCAATTGTAGGGTTAAACAATGTTATTGATATTAAAACTGGGTATCATATTACAGTAGTTAAAAAGAATGATAAGAGCGTTTGGTTTTTAGGATATAATAATGGCCAGGGTGGAGAAGATTATGAATTATTTATATCGTATGATACACCCCAAAAAATAACAAATTTAGAATCCTTAAATGATGAAAAGGAAATAAGACCAGGTTCTTTTTGCTGTGGTTACCTTATGGGTGATGGCTCTTTTTATAAATACGGAAAATATCGATGTAACGATAAACACAAACCCATTAAATTTGAGATAAGTAATATTAAAGATATTATTCTAGAGAATATGTATATGTGTTTTATAAAAGACGATGGTACTGTTTGGTTTCATGACTATATAAATAATGATAAGCTAATTCAATTAAAGTCCTTAAATAATATAATTGCAATTAAAAGTTATGGTCATAATTTAATAGCATTAAGCAATAATGGAGATGTATACACTTGGAGTTTAAAGAACTTAAATCCCAAAAAAATAAATCTACCATTTCAACCTGTAGAAATAAACTACAATGAAATCTGCAGAGTAGATATGACTTACGAAGAAACAGACCTAGCTGGTGTAATGCAAGCCAAAGTAGAAGCACATATGCAAGATGGCAGTGTATATGATGTAACCCATGCTAAAAATATGTATTATAATTCAGAAGATAAAAGCATTGCAACTGTTACAAATAAAGGTGTTATTGCACTCTTTAAAAACGAAGAGGCTCAAATAACTGTAACCTTTGTTACCGACGAGGGAACAGAAATAACCTTTACTGATGAAGGTAAAATAACAAAGCTACTTAATAGTGATGCAGTGATTTTTGCTCCATATCGTACCTTAAGTCAATCTTCCGAAAATGGCAATAACAAAATTATTAAGGCAACCAACGATACTCTAAGAATTGATGGTAAAAAGTCAAAATCAATTTTTGAGGCTATTGGCAGTTTTTTTAGTGGATCAAAAGAGGAAGAAAAAGAGGATAGTAATGTTGATGAGAATGGTGTTTCTCATTATTATCATACTCTAATTGATAGGTGTTATTTAAGCTATGAGCCAATCTATGTTCCCCCTAAAAATACGTACGTAAAACGGGAATATAAGGCACCAGCTATGCCAGCAAAAGCACTACGAATTACAGCTATTTATGTATTTAAAAATGGCGTTGAAGTAGAGCTACCACCAGAGTATACAAAATACTCCACCAGTAGTGGAAATATTATATCTAATGTTAGTGAAGGTGAAGACCAAGATGAAGCCCGTATTATTTACGCAGATGATTTAGAATGTGGAGAGCTAAAAATATCTACAAAGTTTAAACTATTTGATGGTGAAAAACTGGAAAAAGGTTATGCTAAAAAGCTTGCATCAGAGCTTATTTTACAGGTACGACCCAATATGGTTGGTGAAAATTTATTCTACAATAATGGGATATTGGGCACCTATAGAATAACCTCCGCTTCTAGTTTTAAATCAGGTGCTAGTCAATACATATCTGCTATTACTGATAGCTGTATAGGCATTGGCGTTGAAGGTCTTAATAAGCTTCCAGTTACTATTGCTAATCAATATCGTAATATTAAAAATGAAGCAGCTAAATTAAAAGACTCAAAATGGAAAAAGAAAAATGAGAATCTTTTAATACCAGAGTATGCAATTGGTGATTACTTTAAAGATATTAATGGCAACTACTCTCTTGCCTACTCCTGGACAACTGGTAGTGGAAAAAAATCGGTTAAACACGTTGCTTTTGGTACGGGTGACTCTATTGTTCATATGAGTTGGGCTGGCACTAGTATTGAAACCAAAGTATATAAAGGTACATGGGTACCGGTGAAACATTAGTTAAAAACAGTAAACAAAAAAGCAGGCAATCCTGCTTTTTTTATTGTAGTTTTAAAGCAAATTTTATTAAAAATGTAGGTCACACATCAATGTGTAACCTACATTTAGTATTACAGTTATTAAAACATATCTTTTATTTTATCCCATATAGTTTTATCTGGAGGATTAACCTGTTCACCACTGGCCTTGGCAAATTCAGATAACGCCTTTATTTGCTCGTTGTTTAGCTTTTTGGGAACATGTACCTGTACAGTAACATAAAAATTACCACGTGCACCTCTGCGATTATAAGGTACACCTTTATTTTCTATTCTAAAGGCACTTCCAGTTTGAGTTCCAGCAGGTATCTTCAACTTCATTTTACCATCCAATGTTTCTACAGATATCTCTGAACCCAAAGCGGCTTGAACAAAAGAGATTTTCTTTTTAGTGTGTAAGCTCTCTTTTCTACGCTCTATATGAGGGTGAGTTTTTACTCTAATAAATACATATAAGTCTCCGTATGGCCCACCATGTTCACCTGCTTCACCCTTACCAGCAACTCTTAGGCGTGATCCATTATCAACTCCAGGTGGAATTGTTATATTTATTCTGCGTTTTTTAATAACCTTGCCTTGACCATGGCAAGTTTCACAGTGTTTTTCAATCGTTTTTCCTTTTCCATTACATTTAGGACAAGTTACAACATTAACAAATTGTCCAAATGGTGTTTGCTGAGCTCTCTTGATCTTACCAGCACCTTTACACTGAGAACAGGTATGAACCTTACTTCCAGGCTCTGCACCGCTTCCGTTACAGGTATCACATACTTCATTGCGTCTTATGGTAATTTCCTTCTCAACACCAAATACGGCTTCCTCAAGGCTTAGTGTAATGTCATACCGTAAATCAGCACCAGCTTGTGGGCCTGTTCTACTTGCACGACCACCAAATCCACCATTAAACATCATATCAAAGATATCTTCAAAGCCACCAAATCCGCCTTCAAAACCACCTTGATTGCCCATACCAGCATGACCAAATTGATCGTATTGTTGACGTTTTTGAGGATCACTAAGTACCTGATAGGCTTCATTAATTTCTTTAAATTTCTCCTCAGAGTTAGGGTCATCACTTACATCTGGATGATGAGAACGGGCTAGCTTACGATAAGCCCGTTTAAGTTCATCACTAGATGCTTCTCGGTTTACACCTAATATATCATAATAATCTCTTTTATCTGCCATAATATCACTCCATAAACAGCCTATTGTTTAGTTATCACAATTATGCTTATTTAGGATCAGCTTCTGGATCGACCTCTTCGTATTCTGCATCAAATACTCCATCATCCTCAGGATTTTGTGATTGTTGACCCTGTTGTCCAGCTGCTTGCTGAGCTTGTTGAGCTTGTTGATATAAAATAGTTGATAGTTCATTAACGTGTTTAGTTAATTCTTCAACGGCACTATTAATAGCCTCTAAATCTTCGCCATCTTTAACTGCCTTAACAGCCTCAATTGACTTTTTAACCTCTTCAGCTTTAGCACTATCTACTTTATCACCTAGCTCAGTTAACATTTTCTCTGTACTATATACCATAGAATCAGCTTGATTACGCTTTTCTATTAATTCTTTTAGTATCTTATCTTCATCAGCATGCTGCTCTGCCTCTTTAACCATACGATCAATCTCATCATCACTTAATCCACTAGAAGATGTGATTGTAATAGTTTGCTCTTTTCCTGTACCTAAATCTTTAGCACTTACATTTACAATACCATTTCCATCAATATTAAATGTAACTTCAATTTGTGGTATTCCACGTGGTGCTGGTGGGATATCACTTAGTACAAATCTACCCAGTGTTTTATTTTGAGTTGCCATAGAACGTTCACCCTGTAAAACATGGATATCTACTTGAGTTTGATTATCTGCGGCTGTTGAGAATATTTGGTTTTTCTTTACTGGAATTGTGGTATTTCTATCAATTAATTTAGTAAATACTCCACCAAGTGTTTCAATACCTAAAGATAGAGGGGTAACATCTAGTAATACTACACCCTTAACTTCACCCGCTAACACACCAGCTTGAACAGCAGCACCTAAGGCTACTACTTCATCAGGATTAATTCCTTTAAATGGCTCTTGATTAGTAATGCTAAACACGGCCTTTTGAACAGCTGGAATTCTGGTAGAACCACCTACTAAAATAACCTTGTCAATCTCAGATGTAGATAAACCAGCATCTTTAATTGCCTTACGAATAGGATCTAGTGTTCTCTTTACTAAATGAGCTGTTAGTTCATCAAATTTAGCTCTTGTAAGTGTTATATCTAAGTGCTTTGGACCTGTAGCATCGGCTGTAACATATGGTAAGTTTATGTTTGCTTGGGCTACAGTACTTAACTCTTTTTTAGCATTTTCAGCAGCGTCTTTTAATCTCTGCAATGCCATTTTATCTTTAGATAAATCTACGCCTTGATCACGCTTAAACTCTTTCACTAAATAATCCATAATGGCTTTATCAAAATCGTCTCCACCAAGGTGAGTATCACCATTAGTAGACAATACCTCAAAAACGCCATCTCCTAAATCTAAAATAGATACGTCAAAAGTACCGCCACCCAAGTCATAAACTAATATCTTTTGAGCTCCATCATTCTCCAACCCATATGCTAAAGAAGCGGCTGTTGGCTCATTCACTATTCTTAACACTTCTAAGCCTGCAATTTTTCCAGCATCTTTAGTTGCTTGACGTTGTGGCTGAAACCTCTAAGCAGGAACTGTAATTACCGCTTGGGTAACAGTTTCACCTAAATATGCCTCAGCATCAGCCTTTAATTTTTGTAATATCATGGCTGAAACCTCTGGTGGTGTGTACTCTTTATTTCCTAACTTTACACTATATTTTTCACCCATATGACTCTTAATAGAGCTAACTGTGTTATCTGGGTTGCTTACAGCTTGGCGCTTAGCTACTTTACCAACTAATCGCTCATTATTTTTAGAATAAGCTACTACCGATGGAGTTGTTCTATCTCCCTCAGCATTAGCTATTACTACCGGCTGACCACCCTCCATAATAGCGACACATGAGTTTGTTGTTCCTAAATCAATTCCTATAACCTTAGACATCTATATTACCTCCTAATTACTAGATACTTTAACTTTTGCTGCTCGTAATAACTTATTATTAAACCGGTAGCCCGGCTCAAACACTTGTAAAACTGTATTATCTGCTACCTCTGAATTTTGTTCTTGCATTAAAGCCTCATGAATATGGGGATCAAACTGTTCTCCCTCGGCTTCAATTTTCTCTAATCCTTCAACGCTTAATATATCTATAAGCTGTTTGTAAATCATGTTTACTCCCTTAGTTACTTCTGGGTCGCTTATAGTTTGAAGAGCACGTTCAAAATTATCTATTACAGGCAAAATCTTACCTATTAAATTAGCATTTGCAGATGTCAGTAATTCACGCCTCTCTTTTTCAGTACGCTTTTTTAGATTTGTATAATCTGCTACCGCTCTAAGATATTGATTCTGTAATCTTTCGTTTTCTGTTGTAAGCTTATTTAACTCACTATTAATATCAACACACTCTTCTTCCACTGAAACTGTTTCTACTACCTCTTCACCATCAGCACTCTTTGATTTAGAGTTCTCAAGGTTTAGTTCTTTTTCTTCATTATTTCGCTCTTTCATCACTCTACCTACCTAAAAATTAAAATTAGGATTCATTTCTCCACTATCTTTTTTGCTTTTCATTTTAATAATGGTATCAATCCTTAAAATGGCTTCTGCAATTTCACCAGCCGCTTTAATTGCATGATATTTTACAAGTAGTGGATCAAATACTCCCATTTCCTTCATATCAACAATGTCTCCACTATCACAATCAATAGCTAAACATTCGTTACCTTGATCAATTTGTGCTGCAGTTATATCTTCGAGCTTCTCTAAGGGATTAAAACCTGCATTTAATATTATTTGAAAAACAGGTTTACGCAAAGCCCTACTGACACAATCAACTCCATATGCTGCCATTCCTTTAACAGTCTCACGTAGGGTCTCTACGGAACGAGAAACAGCAAGCTCTACTGAACCTCCACCAGCAACGTAACCACCTTTAATAGCGGCCTGAACAGATGAAGCAGCATCTTTAGCTATTCTTTCACGTTCATCAACAACCTCTGAGGTTGCAGCTCCAACCAAAACTGTTGCCATAGGTTTGTCATATCCTTCAATAATTCGAACCTTTTTAAGCCTTACATCTTCATACACTTTTTTAGCTTTACCTATTACCTCTTTAAGCTCTGTTATATCTTTGTTTAATCCAGTTCTTTTAATTAGTCTGGCACCAGTATGCTCTGACACGATTCGTAAATCTTTACTACCTACTCTAGTGCATACCAATACCCCAGCATCTGTTAAAAACTCTTCGGCGTAGTTATCTACAGCTCTATCTACTAAAACAACGTTTACTCCCAACTCAACTAATTTATGTAGATTAGTAGTAAATTTATTTTTTAGCTCCATATAACGCTTAAAGCCCATCTCGGTAGCTAACGCCTCTTCTTCTAATTCTTCTGGCTTTAAAGCATCATCTATAATCAGTATTTTTGCGTCTTCTATATTAAGTGGCATTTGTCTATTTAGTCTTTTTTTATCAATAATAACACCACTAAAAACCTCATTTTCAGCACCCTCTTCGGCGATTACAGTATCAGCTAATTTAAATACTTCATCTTGAAATTTATCTTCACCAATCATTTTTGCTGCTTTAACAATTAGTTCAGCTATATCTTTATGTTCTCTTCCAGCAATATAGGCAATCCTAGTTAATACAGGATCTTCTAACCCTTTTATATTAAAAGCCTTTTCCTTAATTGCTTTAAGAGCCTCTTTTATTCCAAGCTTAATACCCTCAATTACCCTTGCAACCGGAACACCTTTAACAACCTGGTCTACTCCCTCACTAACAAGAGCACCCGCCATAACTGTTGCCGTAGTTGTTCCATCACCTATCTCTGCTTGCTGAGCTTTAGCTATATTAATTAACATTCTAGCAGCAGGATGTGTTACATCCATTTTCTCTAAGATAGTAACACCAGCATTAGTAATGACAACATCATTGAAGCCATCCACTAACATAGTATCTAAACCCTTGGGACCTATAGTGCCTTCTACGGCAGCGGCCACTGCTTTTATTGCTCTAGCATTAGTCATTAAAGCCGCTAATTTTTCATCAATTTCAGATGTTCTTGCTGTTTGTTTAACTGACAAAATAATCCCTCCTAATCCTGCAATATATCTTCTATTCTTCTACTAACATATTCTAGCAAAGATATCACCCGAGCATACGTCATACGTTTTGGACCCAAAACTCCAATAACACCTGCAATATGGTCATTAATTAAATATGGAACTTTAATAATACTACATTCTTGCATTTTTACATTGGTAATTTCTTTGCCTATAGATATATTTAGGGTACTCATGTTTTCTGATGATAGTAACTCAGCTAAGATATCTTGGGCATTTAAGGCCTCAACCAATTGTAAGTATTTATTCTCTGTTTTAAACTCAGGTTGATTAAGTACATTAATAATTCCATCAGCAACAATGGGTGTTTTATGAACCTCAACTACCTGCTTAATGATTGACATTAAGGTTTTATCCTCATTATTAATATGCTCACTAATCATTGATACTAACTGCCTTATTTCAGAGCTCTTTATATCGTTTAAACATCTACCTTTTAAGCGGGCATTAAGAACTCTATTTATATAACCAATATCTTCAGCTAAAATTTCATTTGGTAAGTGTAACGTTTTATTTGTTGTAAGTCCATTATCAGTAACAACTAATGCGATTACATCTTTTTCACTGACTGGTATTAAGGCAAACTCTTTTAATCTGCATGCCTTAATATATGGACCACTTACTATTGTTGCATATGAAGTTAACTGAGATAGTGTTTCTGCAATATTTATTAAAAGCTGTTCTTTCTCTACTATACGTTGTTCAATTTCCGACTCAAAACGGGAGACCGATTCTATATCGGGCTTTTGTTTGGTATTTAATGAATTAACATAAACCCTATATCCTAAGTCACTAGGAATTCTTCCTGCAGAGACATGAGGCTGAATAAGTAACCCCATCTCTTCTAGGTCAGCCATTTCATTACGTACAGTAGCAGGGCTAACGCCTAAGTTAAAGTGTTTTGTGATAGTACGAGAACCCACTGGCACTCCTGACTCAATATAAAATTTTACTACTGCTTGCATAATCTGAAGCTGTCGTGGGGATAAAAACATATTCTCACCTTCTTATTTGTTAGCACTCTAGCTTAGTGAGTGCTAAAATCTATAAAAAAAATACCACCCAACATCGAAACTGTCAAGGCATTAACAGTGAATTAGTGAAAAAAAACATACTTTTTTTATATGTTGGATGTTTTATAAGGTGTTTAGTAGCAAAAATAGAGCAACTGATCATGTATTTAAAGAATATATGTCTTTTTTAGCTGTAAAAAAAGAAAGGAATGAGGAACAGTTACTCCCCCATTCTTTTATTTATAAATCTCTTTAGCCTCTTTTAGAGCGTCTTATAATTTTTAACACTTCATGACTTAATAATACCACAAAAGCAGCAGCCACAACGTATAGCCAATCCATCATTTGAAGGGGCGCAAATTTTAAGAACCTGCTAATAAATGGTACGTAAATAGCAAGCAACACCATTCCAAACGAAATACCAATAGATATCAGCAACTTGGTATTTGTAAAAAATGATTTATTGAATACAGATGTAAACTCGTATCTTCGTGACATTATATTAGCATACTGACATAAAGCAATAGTTACGTAACAAATTGTTGTAGCACGCATATATAAAGGATGTGTATCTGTTAAAGTTACACCCATTCTATTTCCAAACCAGGCAAAGTTAATAAATGCTAATGCACCTATTAATACTCCAAAGAATATTACCTCAATCCCGCTTTTCTTATTTAAAATATGCTCATCACGATTTCTAGGAGGTGCATTCATGAGAGTCTGTGAACCAGGATCAAACGTTAAAGCTGTTAAGGGAAGTACCTCAGCCAATAAATCAATTGCTAAAATTTGAATAGCTAAAATTGGTATTGGCATCTTAAATAAAGCAACACTAGCAAAACCTAACATAACAACTGCAAGCTCTGCTGCATTTGTTGTCATGGATGCTAAAATTGTTTTTCTGAGGTTATTAAATATTGTTCTACCTTCTCTAACAGCATCTACTAAGGTAGTAAAACTATCATCAAGTAAAACCAGTTCTGAGGCCTCTTTTGCAACATCTGTGCCTATGGTGCCCATGGCAACGCCTATATGAGCATTTTTTAAAGCTGGTGCATCGTTCACACCATCACCAGTTACAGCAACAATCTCATTTTCTTGTTTAAGGTTTTTAACTATTCTTAGTTTATCTTCAGGAGACACCCTTGAGAATATAACAGCCTCTTGCCCTTCCATTTTTTCTTTAAGCATTTTATCCGACATTTTATTGAGCTCTGCACCAGTAACTACATCTACATCCTCACCTGTAGAAGACAAGTTAACTTCACGACCAACAGCTTGAGCTGTAATAGCATGGTCTCCAGTCATTATAAAAGTACGAATATGGGCTTGATGGGCATTTTCAATAGCCTCTTTTACACCCTCTTTAGGAGGATCTATCATTGCTACCATACCTAAAAAGATAACATCTTTCTCAATTTCATCTTCAACATAGTCTTTACCGCTTGGGTCTAACTCACGATAAGCAATAGATATAACACGCATAGCTTGTTTTGAATATTTAGTGTTAATATCTAAAATATTCTTTTTGTCTTGTTCTGTTATGGGTACAGATTTACCATTCTTATAAATATGTTTTGTAATAGCTAAAACACTATCTGTAGCACCTTTCATACATAAAACTTGTTTATCGCCAAATTTTCTTACAGAACTCATTCTCTTTCTAAACGAGTCAAATGGAAACTCATGTAGTTCTGGATTCTCTTCATCTTCTTTAGGCGACCTTGTACCAACCTTTGTTGACAATGTTATTAAAGCTGCCTCAGTGGGATCACCTATTGGGTACCAATTAGCATGGTTCTCATCAGGATGATGAATTTCTGCATTAGAAGCCATAGTAGCTGCATCTAACATAATCTCCATTTCAGAAAGTTCTTGAGTAGTTATAGGCACTTTGTTTTCATTTACAATGTTACCAGTTGGTTCATAACCTAGTCCTGTAACTCCATACTCTTTATCATTAAAGTAAAGGGCTTGTACAGTCATTTCATTCTTTGTTAATGTTCCTGTTTTGTCTGTACAAATAACTGTTGTAGAGCCAAGTGTTTCTACAGCAGATAGTTTTTTAACAATAGCATTCTTAGCAGCCAATCTACCGCTACCCTGAGATAATGCCACTGATACTTGTGCAGGCAGAGCCTGTGGTACAGAAGATGCCGCAATACCTAAGGCATAAATTAAAGCAGCTCTAAGTGAAAAACCCTGCCATACAGCTACTCCAAACAATACTATACTTATAAAAACTGCAATAGCAGTTAAGGTATTACCCAAGGTGCCTAACTCCATTTGTAATGGAGATAACGAAGAGTCACTTGTTTGAGTAAGGTCGGCAATTTTACCTAACTCGGTATTCATACCAGTACTCACTACAATACCCTTAGCATTACCAATAGCAACTGATGTGCCCAGGTATAACATATTATCTCTATCACCAATGGTGGCGTAATCTTCAACTTTATTGCTGTGTTTTTCTTGAGGCATTGATTCACCTGTTAACGCAAAATCATTCGACTTTAGATTAAAGCTTTCAACTATTCTTATATCAGCAGGTACTTTATCTCCCTCTTCAATAATCACAAAATCACCAGGAACCAAATCCACCTGCAGTGTCTCTTGTAACTCGCCATTCCGTATAACCTTTGCGGGTGATTGAACTAGGCTTTTTAGACTGTCGAGTATTTTTTCGGCTTTAAACTCTTGATAAAATCCTATAGTTGCATTCACAAAAACTATTATGAACATTATAATTCCATCGGAATAACTACCAATAAAAAATGACATTAGTCCAGCAGCTATTAAAACTAAAACTAATACATCTTTAAGCTGCGATAAAAACATGGCTAGCTTAGATACTTGCTTTTTTGTTTCTAATTTATTAGCACCAAATTTTTGTTGTCTTTGCTTTACTTCCTCACTAGCTAATCCTTGAGGGCTTGTTTTTAAATGCTCCATAACATCCGGAACGGACATACTATGGAAATTTAATTTCTCATCCACTATGTATCCTCCTTATCAACATCGTAAGTCTTATTGTAGTATACAGTTTGAGAGATAGCTTGACAACTAACTTACATAAAATTTACCCATTTTACAAATTGCCTCACTTCTATACTAGTTTAACCTAATAAGAACTCACATAAAGATATTTACCCAGTTTTTTATCTTTTAAGCAACTACTATTAATAATTTTTTTTATCTTCATTCTATAAAAATAGTTATTTTAGTAAATACAAAGAGAGAATTTCATAGAAATTCTCTCTTTGCATAAAGTTGATAAGACCCTTAATTATCCTAATAGATAAATTAAGGTTGTACTGGTTGTACTGGATGAACTGGATCAATTGGATAATCTGGAGAAGACTTAGACCAGAGTCCCCAATCGCCACCGATTTCTTTAATTCCGTTATATTGATTCTCAGGATATGTAGCTAAAATACTAGGTGATGTATACATTGATAGGCCCCCTTTCATTAAGGTTTTATGAGCATTACTCTTGAACAGAGTCGCCCACAAATACACAAATCTAATCTAGGTTTGTGTTATATAAATAACCAACTTTAAGATTTAGTTAGTTATTTACAATCTATCAATATATTTTTATTAATTACAAAGAGAGAGTCTCATAGCGATTCCCTCTTTGCATAAACTTGTTAAGAACTTTAATTATCCTAATAGGTAAGTTAAAGTTATTTTGTTGGGTTATCTGGCACACCAGGAGAAGATTTAGACCAAAGTCCCCAATCTCCACCAACATCCTTAGATCCGTTGTATTGATTCTCAGGATATGTAGCTAAAACACTAGGTGATGTGTACATTGATAGGCCCCCTTTCATTAAGGTTTTTATGAGCAATATTCTTGAACAAAGTTGCTCACAAACACACAAATCTAATCTAGGTTTGTGTTATATAAATAACTAATGTTAAGTTAGTTATTTACAATCAATTAATGTATTTTCCTATATACAAAGAGAGAGTCCCATTGCGATTCTCTCTTTGCACAAACTTGTTAAGAACTTTAATTATCCTAACAGGTAGTTAAAGCTTATTTTTCGATTGGCTCAGATGGAGAAGACTTAGACCAAAGTCCCCAATCACCACCAACACCCTTAGATCCGTTGTACTGACTCTCAGGATATGTAGCTAAAATACTAGGTGATGTATACATTGATAGGCCCCCTTTCATTAAGGTTTTTATGAGCAATATTCTTGAACAAAGTTGCTCACAAACACACAAATCTAATCTAGGTTTGTGTTATATAAATAACTAATGTTAAGTTAGTTATTTACAATCAATACTATGCATTATATTAGATGTATTTCTATATTATGTATATATTAGGTCAAAAAATTAAGTAAACCTATTAATAAAAAGACTTACTTTCATATAACTTTCTGTTAACTAACACTATGCTCATATAATGTTTTTAAAAACGTATGCGCATCTTCTTTAATCCAAACATCTCTTCTTTTTAGATAGTTAGGTTTATCAACATTTACCGCTATAACTAAACAGTTATTATCCTGTACATATTTTATAGCGCCTTGATGATCTCCATCTAACCCTAATGTTAACATTATTTTCTTTCCTTCTAGTAGCTTATACTTAATTTTATCATATGCATATACCTTAGCTGCTGTCTTTTGGTGAAGCAAATCAATATTCTCCGTTAACAACAAAAAATCGTATTTATCTTGTAAAGTTTTAATTATTTTGTGCCCTACTGTTGGATTAGTAAAATACAAAGAGTTAACAAAGCTAACATATGCTTTTTTTAATCTTTGAGGGTTTTTAACTATGGCTTCTTTTAATTGGCTTAAATTATATAAACACAAACTATCTTTTAGCTCAAAAGAATCCATAATTCCAGCCGCCTTTGAAAGACCAGCTCCAGTATAGAATACAAAATCTTCTTTATAAAGCTCCATATTACTATTTAGTTGATTGTAGTTTGCTTGTTTTGATATAATTTTTGTGTTTTTAGTTATTTTTTTGTGATTAAACTTTATTTGAGACTTGTATTTGTTAATATCAATATCCCCTGTTTTAAATAAATAAAAATCTTCATATTTTGCAAAAATGTTTTCAAATAATGGATCTTCTTTAAATGCTAAAAAGCAGCCAAAGCTCTTTGCAAATAAAGTATACTCAATACCAAAACTAAATTCTGTGTTATCTTGTATCTCATTAAAAACTAACGTATGTGTTTTCATTACTAATACCTTTCATTAATTAAGACCTCCCAGAAAATTATTCATGAAGTTATTACATATAATGAGGTCTTTAATAGAACTAAATTTTGATTCTATAGTTATAACTCCTTGGTAATACTCATTAATAAATGAGTGGATTTTCTTAAAGTCAATAATACCTTTACCTGGCATAACATACCTTTTTAAAGGGCTATAATCTCTAAAGTGAATATTATAAATATAATTACAAAATGTCTGGTACAGTAATATATCTTCTTTTCTAAGGTATAAGTGTTCTAAATCTAAGGTTAAGCCAAAATTGTTATGTTGCTTTAAGGCTTTAGCTGACTCAAATAAATTTGTTATATTAGCAGTATTTTCTATTAACAGCTTAAGCTTTGGGCAAATTTTAAATAGGCTTTTATATAATTTATGCGCTTTGTTTAAATCAATTTTGCTATCATTAACATGTATAACAAGTAAATTACAACTGTTTTGCTCTGCAAATTTTATAAATGAACTAAAATCGGTAATTAAAGATGTATTTAGCCCCATATCTTTAGGTAAATGTATGGAATATATTTTAGTATTTATATATGCTAAGTTTGCAGTTATAGCTTGTAACTGTTTTTCACTAATACCCGAGCATAATACTAATTCAATATTATTAATCTTAAAATTTTTTAGTAGTTTAGTTGCCGATATTACTTTATTAACAAAGCTTGTTTTCCATAAGCTCTCTAGGCCTATGATTGAATAGCTAATTGGATTATTTAGCTGCTGCTTCATTTAGTATTCCAAGCTGTTTAAACTGAGATATAACTAGTTTAATATCAGGCTCAACAACCTCACGCTTTACTCCAGCATACTCTTTAATAACTTCATCAACTATATCTTCACAGGTCATAGTCCCATTACATAAACCCAAAACGTAATATGCAACATTATTTATTTCATGAACAAGTCCTTTATTTTCATCATAAACAATATATTTGTTTTCATCTAACATTGTTTCATAAATATTTTCATTTTTAGTTAATATCATAATATAACTCCTTATAAAAAGTTTTGTTTGGGGCATAAGAATAGTGTCTTATGCCCCAACTGATTACAAAGTTTTGTTACAAAAAGATTTAGCTACTCTTACTCCATAAACCCCAATCATCAATTGGTTTAACAGCATGCTCTGACTTAGCTGAGTAAGTAGTTAAAATACTAGGTGTTGTATACATTGTTACACCCCCTCTCATAGAAAAGTTTTTATCTAATAATTAAGATAAGCAATTTATTGTATATAATCTATATATTTACATAGTTTATTTAAAATTTTTAGTGTTTTGTTTAATCACTACAGGCCTTAACACCTTTTTTACTAATCATGTAAGTTATCATAGCTTTATAATACTCACATAGTGGAGGAGTAGCACTAAGAGATTTATCTCTATAAACAACCTGTGCTGGACAACCTAATGGACATATGTAGCGATAACTACACTTCACACAGCTTTCTATATGACTAAAGTCTCGATTTTGAAACTGCTTAATAAGCTTAATGGAAAGAGGCTCATTTATAACCTGTTTAAGATTTTTATCTATATGTCCAATTATAAAATTTTCATCTCCAACAAACTGATCACAAATATATATGGAGCCATCTAAATCAAAGCCCAAAGTATTAATACCAGCTCCACACGGGGCGTTTAAACACATATAATTAGAGCCACCATTAAATATTTTTCTATGTAAATGATCTAGGTTTCTTTCAGTTATTTTAAATCCTTGTATGCTTTGCTCATTCATCCAATCGTATACTTTTTTACTAGCTTCAATATATTTCTCAACAGGGAATTCTAAACTACTTGCTCTTCCATGAGGTACTAGTACATTAAAGACAACAGAATTTATACCTTTATTTTTTAAATACTCGCAAAACTCAAGCATATAATCTACATTGCTATGTGATATTACAGTAGCTATACCAGGCTTAAAATCATTTTTTATACACAAGTCAATAGCTTTGTCTACTGCAGTAAAACTATTTGTACCATCATAAAACACCCGACCAACATTGGTTTGATCATTATAACCATCAATGCTTATTCCAAAGCCAATATTGTGTTTCTTAAAAAAAGCTATCATCTCTTCATTTATTAGTACCCCGTTTGATTGTAGATTTATTGATATATGATCATCTAAACCATTTTTTTGTATATATTGAACTATGTCTTTTATTAATTGATAGCTTATAAGGGGTTCTCCGCCGTGCAGAATTAATACAAGCTTTCTATCTCCCGAATACTTATTTAAATCTATACTAGATAATATCTTTTTAAATACTTCTAATTTTATTTGAGGTCCACCGGTCTCACAATCTACATAACAATAAGAGCAGTTAAGATTACACATTTTATTTAACTTAAATACTAAAGAGGTAAGGAGATTTGCTGTAGTCTTTTTGGCTAATTTGTTTTTTAGAATATTCTCTTTTATCTCCATTAATTTTTCTTGACCGTTCATTTCAAGCCTCCTATATCAATTGCATTAGCTCAGCTAAGTTGTTTATTACCTTACAGTCATACTTATTGTGTTTTTGCTTACTATACAAATAGGGCTTAAAACCACATTCTTTTGAAGCAAGAACATCTAATTCATAATTATCTCCAACATAAACTGAATCATGATTTTTGCTTAATCCAGCTCTTGCTAAAGCCACCTCAAAAATTCGAGAGTCTGGTTTGCTATAGCCTATATCATCTGAGCAGATACAAAACTGCATGTAATCATTAAACTTAAATCGTTTGATCATATTGTGAAAGGAAAAATCCCAGTTAGAGATAATAGCTAAGTTATATTTTTCGTTTAGATAATTAAGTAACTCAATAGCGTACGGTTCAAGTTCCCAATTACAATCATCTCTAATATAGCTATTCGTTTTACTCAAAACCTCTATTACCTTAGTGAGATTATTACTATTTATTTGACTTTGTTTTATGAAATTAACTGCTTGAGAAAGATACAGTGCAAATGTACTTTTAGTTTTTACTTCATCATATACACCTGTATTAGCTGCATTAATGCTCTTAATAATAGACTCTTCAGATAGATAAATATTTTGCTCAGATAAATACATATCCAAAATTTCTGAATGAGACTTATTTAGGTTTATTAATGTACCACCTAAATCAAAGAAAATATATTTTTTATTTTTCATTAGCATACACTCTTTTAGATTTATAACATATTAAAAAATGACTGACCTTATACAATTAGGGTTTAAGTAGGTTCATAAACTAAATTGAAATCCATCTAGATGTTTTACTTACTATTTTTATTCTCACGAACATGTTCACATTGTAGCTTTTAAAAACTAAAAATGTGGTATAAAAAATTAAAACTTTTGCAAAAATAACACAATTTTAATAAAGGCTATTGATTGATAATCAGCATAGTTTAAAAGAAACTTGTTTTTTAAAGACGATATAAAATATAAGCAATATGTAATTAATTTTCACTTATTTGGAGTATATCACACTAATTTCAGAATGTAAACTATTTGTAAATATTTTCTTTTAAACTTTTTATTTGGATTTATTTAGTGCTTATATCCATTAATTATCGTTGTTATTTTCTACTAGTTTAAGTTAATTTTATTTTTACAATAATTTATTGCTTTGTTATAACAAAAAATGAGCTTTATAAAAGCTCATTTTGTGGATTTACTATTTATATTACCTTGTCATTTTTTGATTTTTTTAATCGATATCTTTTTTTAATAATACGCCATAGTTTAACACAAATAAATATTGCAATAATTATTAGTGGAGAAAATGGAATTATCCAGATTAAAGCAGCTATACCTTTAATGCTAAAGTTAAGCATTGCACTCCAACCATCTTTTAAGGCAAACTTTAATCGTTCAATACTATTTTTTTCAATAGTAGCTGTAGGATTTCGTTCAAATACACTAATTGAAATAGAACTCATTGCTACATTTCTATCTAAATACTGGAGCCTTCCCTTAACCTTTTCAATTTCATAAATAACCCTATTTAACTCGTTTTCTATCTGTAATATTTCTGATACATTTTTAGCTTTTTCAAAGAGCTTAGTTAATGAGTCTTTTTTGGCGTTTAAACTCTTAAGTCTAATCTCTTGATCGTAATAATCTTCAGTTACATCCTGAGATTGTGTTTGATCTAAAGTCACCTCACCTAATCCTAAAAGTTGCTCGTATAGTGAATCAAAATTATTTACTGGAACACGTATTATCATATTTAATCTATTATATTTTTCATACTCATGTCTTTTAGAGGATTGTATGTAACCTGCTCTACTAACTATTAAGTCTTTAATATCTTGAGTTACTTTATCTAAGTCAAATACATCAAGGCTAAGTGAACCTGTTTTAATTATCTTTTTAGCAATTTCTTTTTGATCATTGCTCGTATAATTCACTTTAGCACCATTAGATAATACCGTAGAGCCACCTTTAATATTTACGGGGTATCCTGATTCATCAGTCACTGAAAAATCAAACTGCACTGGCTGTTTTAATTCAAATGGTACATCATTACATTCTGTAGTACTTTCATTTTTCATACAGCCAGCTAAAAACAATATGGTAATTAACAATAAAATAATTAATTTTTTCTATTTTAAAAATTTCAAGAGAAAACCCTCCTTTTACTAATTATTAGACCAGTAATAGTTCCAGTTGTTCCCTTTAATTGAAATTAAATATAACTTTATTGACTTATGAAATTTGTTATTGCAGGTTATTTATGATTGCTTCAGCTACTCTTATGCCATCTACCGCAGCGGAGATAATTCCACCTGCATAACCAGCTCCTTCACCGGCAGGGTAAAGCCCTTTTACATTGCTTTGAAAGTTAGAGTCTCTAACTATTCTTACTGGTGCTGAGCTTCTGGTTTCTACCCCTGTTAAAACCGCATCGGGATTATTAAATCCCTTTATTTTATTGTTCCAAGCTACAATTGCATTTTTTAAGGTTTCGATTACATAACTTGGCAAACAATCTTTTAAACTCGTTAATTTAACACCTGGTCTATAACTTGGAGTTATGGACTTTAATTCTGTAGAGGGTCTGTCTGCTAAAAAGTCTACTACTAGTTGAGCAGGAGCAAAATAATTACTACCGCCTATTTTAAATGCCAACTTCTCATATTTTTTTTGATACTCTACTCCCGCTAAGGCGTGATTGTTAGCAAAATCAGCTGTTGTTACCCCCACTAATAAAGCACTATTTGCATTTTCTTTGTCTCGTGCATAATAACTCATACCATTTGTGACAACCTCTTCTTTTTGGGATGAAGAAGCAACAACAACTCCACCAGGACACATACAAAAACTATAGGCTGACCTGCCATTTTTATCGTGGTATTTTAGTTTATAGTCTGCGGCTTCTAAATTTTTATGACCTTCATATTTACCATACTGTGATTTATTAATATCACTTTGTTTATGCTCAATACGAACCCCTATTGAAAAAGGTTTTTGCTCCATATAAATATTATTATTATATAGCATTTCATAGGTGTCTCTGGCACTATGCCCTATTGCTAATATAATATTGTCACTTTTAATTAATTGGTCATTAACTTTAACTGCTAAAACTTTCTTTTCTTGAATAATAATATTCGACACCAAAGTGTTAAAGCGTACTTCTCCACCCAAGTTTATAATGTGATTTCTGATATTTTTAACAACTTGTCGTAATAAATCTGTACCAATATGAGGTCTATAGCTATACATAATGCTCTGAGGAGCCCCAAACTGCACAAAAGTCTCAAGCACGTATCTACACCTATTATCTTTAATATTAGTTGTTAGTTTTCCATCAGAAAAAGTGCCAGCTCCACCCTCTCCAAATTGAACATTAGTTAAAGGATTAAGTTTACCACTCTGCCAAAACTCTTTTACTTGTTTACTACGACTCTCTACATCAGCACCTCGTTCTAGCATAATAGGTTTCAATCCTGCTTTTGCCAATATGAGCGTTGCAAATAAACCACATGGACCACTTCCTATAACAAGTGGTCTATTTTTTAGGGGTTTAGTAATTTTATTAATTGAATAATTATTAAGTTTTGATTCTGCTACATCAGCAAATTTCTTTTTTAAAATACTCTTTTCATTTTTTAGTTTTACATCTACTGAATATACAAATGACTCTTTATTTTTTCGAGCATCAAGTGACTCTTTATAGATTGATAAATGAATAATTTGATTTTGATTTATTTTGAGCTTTTTACACAGAGCCTGTTTTACTTGCCCCCTATGCTCGTATGAAACCCGAATATTGCTAACTCGAAGCATAATATCGCACCCTTAATTTTTTAATGTTATTCTATCACTAATGTGATTATGGAACAATTATTAAGCAATAAAGAGCTAAAGGTAATTAAGCCGTTTAATAATATATTTAAATAAAGTAATAATACTAAGAATTATTTTATTTGCATTAACAGTATAAATATATATTGTAGTACACATAAATTTAATTTATAATAATATATAGTTTGTGATACAAAATAATATAACCTGAAAAGAGGTATTTTAATGAATAGTATAGATTGTCGTGGACTAAATTGTCCTCAACCTGTTATAAAAACTAAAAAAGCAATTGATGAGTTAAGTAATGGCTCTATAATAGTAGTTGTTGACAGTGAAGTTGCTAAGAATAACGTATTAAAGCTTACTAAAAAGCTACAATGTAGTGCCAAAGTTGAAAATAAAAACGGAGAGTTTCACATTTCCATAACTAAAGGTAAGGCATCTGCACCTCTACAGCAAGTTATTGCAAATCCTAAAACTGTAGATAATGGAACGGTAGTATTCTGCATGAGTGATGTATTTGGAGTTGGTGATGACAAGCTTGGAAAAGTATTAATGAAGGCTTTTTTCTATTCACTCACCCAGCTTGAAACTGCTCCTAAAGCTATTGTGTTAATGAATAGAGGTATTAACTTAGCCTTAAAAGAATCTGCTGTAATTGAATCTCTACAAGAACTTGATAAAAAAGGTGTTGAGATACTAAGCTGTGGAACTTGCTTAGATTTTTATCACCAAAAAGAAAACCTAGCAGTTGGTGAAATAACTAATATGTACACCGCTACAGAGGTATTAAATGAAGCGGGAAAAATAATTAGAATATAAGAATATAAAAATTGACGCCTTTGTGGCGTCTTTTTTATATTGGAGAGGATTCGCCTTTGGCATTATGGTTTGGGTAGTTGATAAATCAACTACGGAGTGGGTTTGAGCTGACGCTCTGCACGGTTTGGGCTCACTTTCGTTCGCGGATTAGTTAGCTGGTAAACATCACGCCACATGAGCAAAACAAAATGCGTACATACCATTTGCAAAGCAAATCTACCCCACGAGCTTTAAGCGAGTCAACCCCGTATTTCTTAAGAAATACCCACCCCGCAATTCCGTGCAGGAAAGCCCACACCATTTGCGTAAGCAAATAAAATACGATAAAATATATCTCGATAGTCGAAATATTGAGGAGAAATAGATAATGAGCTCAAATGCTGCAAATAGAAAAGAAAGTGTGTCTAAGTTAGTAGTTTTATCGAAAAAAAATATGCCTAAGGCAATAATGCTTTTAGCATGGCCTATAATTGTGGAGATGTTATTACAATCTACTGTGGGTATTGCTGATGTTGCTATGGTAGGTAGACTTAGCCCAGCTTCTATTGCTGCTGTTGGTTTAGGAAACCAGTTTATAATGTTTTTATTAACTGTTTTTGCAGCTATAAGAACAGGGGTAACCGTTTTAGTAGCACGTTTAGTTGGAGCTAATGATTATAATGCAGCCAATAATGTAGCTCGTCAGGCATTAGTTTTAACAGGCATTTTTGGTAGTACTATTGCTATTATAGGTGTGTTCTTTCCAGAATACGGCTACAAGCTTTTAGGCGCTAAACCCGATGTAATAGCTGTAGGCATTGGTTATATGCGGTATAGATATTTAGCAACGCTTTTTGCCTGTACAATTATGGTAATTACTGGTATATTAAGAGGCTGTGGAGACACCCTTACTGCAATGAAAGTAAATGTTTGCGTTAATTTAATTAATATAGGATTTAATTATCTTTTAATTTTTGGCAAATTTGGTTTTCCTAACTTAGGCACAGCAGGAGCAGGTGCAGCAACTATGATAGCCAGATTTATAGGCGCCTTTGTCATGCTTTGGGTTCTTTTTAAAGGAAAAGCTGGAGTTAAGCTACATATAAATGATAGCTTTAAATTAGACTTAAGCATTTTAAAACGCTTAATGAGAATTGGCATACCAGCTGGTGTTGAACAAATTTTTATGCGTGGTGCACAAATTTTGTTTACAATAATTGTAACAAATCTTGGCACAGCATTATACGCTGCCCACCAGGTTGCTTTGCGAGCAGATTCCATAGCCTTCATGCCAGGTTTTGGCTTTTCGGTAGCAGCAACAACCTTAGTAGGACAAAATTTAGGTGCACAACAAATAGACGAGGCTAATAAAGCAGGAAAAATAACTATGTATATGGCAATTGGATTTATGTCGGCGTTAGGTTTACTTCTCTTTATTTTTGCAAAGCCCATAACCATGATTTTTAGTGATGATAACACGGTAGTTACAGCTGCTGCCCAGGCATTACGAATAATATCTGTTGGCATGCCTTTTATAGCAATATCAAGAGTAACTGCTGGAGCTTTAAGGGGTGCAGGCGACACAAAATTTGTAATGTGGGGTACTGGTGCAAGCATATGGGCAATAAGATTAGGTTTAGCTTATATATTTGTTAATAAACTAAATATGGGACTAAATGGTGCTTGGCTAGCGATGTGTTTAGATAATGCCTGTAGAGCAGTAATATTTTTGGCCAGATTTTTGAATGGAAAGTGGCGAGATATTAGGGTATAGAGTTAGGAAAATGGTCGCGTACAGGCGACCATTTTGGTTTGGGCTTGACCTTTGGTCTTCGCGGAGTGGGTAGTTGACAAGTCAACTAGGGGTGGTTAACCCTATGGGTTAAGGATTTGGCTATCACGGGATTAAACAAAATAAACTATACTAGTTACTTTAACTATGTCAAATTTAACTTCACTACAATTATACAGTTTGATAATTATTACTATTAATAACACAAAAGAGGCTGACAATCAGCCTCTTCATTATTTCAATTAGCGATGCAAAGCGAGCATAAACTCCGTGAATCAAAGGTGAACCCCACCGCGACACGAAGTAAGCCCAATCCGTAATTCAGTTATGAATTACCCACCCCATATTTAGAGTGAAACGAAAAATATCCATACCGTGATTTTGCCTTAGGCAAAATCACCTGCTACCAGCTACTTCCGCCTCCACCGCCGCTACCGCCACCTACTGAACCGCCGCCAAAACTACTTTTACCTCCGCCAGACTTTGGCGCTGGCATAGAAGTCATGGTATTTTGCATACCAGTAAAGCTACGGGTAAGTCTACGGTGGAACAAGTAAGGTGTAAATGCTCTGCCATAGTATCCTTGATACCATGATGGTGGCTCTAAAGCTATTTTTTCAAACTTTTTAGCCCATTTATCACTAACACCTAATACCATAGCGTAGGCTAAAGTATTATAAAAATACTCTGGATTTTCATCTACAAGTACTTCTAGTCTATCCTTTTCTGCATGTTCTAAGAAGTCTTTAAACCCTAGAATTTGCTCCGAACACATTATTCCATACTCAGTTCTTTGGGTCATGATAAAAGCAAATAGATTTACAGTAGCACAGGCTAAAATCATAAAGGCTATGTTCACAAAACTAAACTTACCTACTAATGACAATATATATCCTATTGCTAAGGCAGGTACAACTGAAAATACAACACCAAGTATTGATTTTATTGTGAATCCTAATCCCGGCTTAGCCTGTTCTCTAAAGCTTATTACTCTCATAAAAAAGGCAATAGAAAAGCTTATTAAAACCGACACACCAAATATGGCCAGTATATAAACAAATTTGCTGTAGCTAAATTGAATAGCTGGGTACAATATGGCATAGAGCATTAAAATACAGGGTACTATTGATAATAAGTGATACAAACCCTTTAAAGTACTGCTTTTACTAGTATATAATCTGTTATTACCTTTAAAATGTTTAGCAACACTATTTTTTGTTGAATTAATCACTTCATAAAAACTGTTTTTTAAATCTTCACTACTAACTTTATTACCATCACCATATGAATCAAATAAACGTTTAAACATGATTTGTTCATACATACGCATACTGTCATCCGCTTCTTTAAGTTTAACTAATGTAAAGTCCTTGCTTTTCTCAACTTTATCATTGTCTGGATTACCTTCAATAATCTTTAAATAGCCTTTTGAAGCCCATAATATTATAAGCGATGTAATGTCTTTATTATCTACTACGCCATCAATTATATAGCCGATTTCAGCAGATGTCATTCCGTTTGGAGGATAGAATTGCACAGGAGCAAAAAGCTCTCTATCTCTTCCGTGTTTTCTCCATGAGAAATAAGCTAAAGCTATTAAGATAGCAGAGGCTATATACGCAAAAACTTTAATAATACCAGCCACTTTATTTAAGTCTTTAACATTTTCATAGTAACCTTCTGGTAAATTTAAGGCTATGGTAACACCCTCGTTTGCCCTTAATGAACCCTTAACTTTTCCAGTAATAATATTACCATTCACTTGATAATCTATCTTAGAGGTACTCTCACTACCTCTATAACCACTGGTTATATTAACCTTACTCTCATCAAAATCCTTTGGCATGGTTATTGTAAACGTAACATTATTAATAGTAGTATCCCACTCTGTTCCAATTATGTTGTAATAAAACTCATCATAATCGTTAAATAAGTCTTTGCCTACTATATAATGGTATTTAATATTGTAGTTCTGTTTTCCTCTAACAAACTCATCTGGGTCACCGATTTTAATAGAAACATAATTAGATTTTGCATTAACATCATAGGGTGCACCCTCTACTTTTATATCCTTAATTAAGTTTCTGCGTTGTTTGTTACTGGTTGGGATATCTCTTTTAATCCCATGTTTAGGATATTTAAAGTTTGCTTCTATTTTTTCTACAATATCATAACTATTATCATCATTAACGGTAATCTCTACATGATAAGTATCAATTTCATAATCATCTGTTGCAAATGCAAGCTGAAATGTTAACAATATTACAATTGCTAACATTAATACTTTTATGCTTTTTCTATTCATAAGCTAGCCTACTTAAAACTTAACTTGAACGTTTTGTCTCTCAGTTTCGGCTGCTCTAAAGTATGCCTCTGTTTCAAAACCAAATATCTTGGCTACAAACACATGAGGAATTACTAAACACTTACCGTTATATGATTTAACAACAGCATTGTAGTATTTTCTTGATTGAGCTATTTCATCTTCTATATGACCCAATTCATCTTGTAATTTATTAAAACCTTCATTGGCTTTTAATTCTGGATATGCTTCTTTTAAAGCAAAAAGTTGTTTTAAACCTTGTGTAATCATATTGTTACTAGCCTGAATTTCTTCCATAGTACTTGCAGACATACCAGCATTACGTGCTTGAATAACTTTCTCTAGGGTCTCACTTTCATGTTTAGCATAACCCTTAACAGTTTCTACAATGTTAGGTATTAAATCATACCTCTTTTTTAAATACACATCCATAGTTGAAAAGGCTTCTTTAACTTTTTGACGAAGTCTTACAAATCCGTTATAGCTTCCCATTACAAATAATACTATAACTGCTACAACACCTATAACAATATATTTTATCAATTTATGCTCCTCCAGTATCTATTCATTCAGTTTTTCAATTATATTTAACAATAATTTTGACGATTTTTCAATGTTTATATGAGTGATTTCATTGTTTTGGTCATTATAGCCCTCTATAGCTTTTGGAATCAGTACATAACCACTAGGTATTTTAGCTGGCAAATAGTTAATATACTTTACTGTATAGGACTCTAGTAGATGATAGTTGTAATTAAGCTTAGATAAAACCTGTTCCAAAATTTTAGTGACACTTTTATTAAGAGTATGAACTGTACCCTCTTCATCTCTTAACTCTTTAACAATAGCTATGCTATTAAACTCACTTAGCTCTTCGTGTTCAACAATTTTAGTTTCAAAAAAATAAGAAAGATTATTGCTATCAATTTTATCTTGTGGTTTGGCCACACTGTTAGGGTTTATTATAAGTCTCACACCATAATTAAATGTTATACCACTATTTTTAATGATATTTAAACACTCTACACTACTAAAAATGCTCGAAATATCATTAATGAGGTTGTTTTCACTACTATTTCTAACACTATTGTAAATACAAATATACTTACTATGATTTTTGGGATATTGAACAATTATATTTTTATCTTCACCCTCATAATAATACAAGTTCATCTCAGCAATTTTTGAAACATACCACTCTAAAATACTATAGTTAACTGATTTTTCACTATTTTTATTCCTAATGCTAACATTTTTTTCACTTGGACCTTTACAATTATTGTACAATATAACCATCTCTCTTTCATAAAATGTACTAGCCTAACTATCCTCCTTTTTAAATTACTATTTATAGGTACATTTTTTTATGATAGTTTAAACAAATCTATTAAATGGCTACTTTTTTATACCCTATTTGCAATAGAACTAAACAGTTACTACTATGTAACTACTAAGAATTAAGCCTTAAACAATTAAGGGGAGTGCAATTAATGTGCGCCCCCCAACCTTAATTTTTAAGTTAAATAATCTTAATTAATATTCAATTTAATTGCTAATTTCTCTAACATATCTTTAGTCATTGATGTTAAATCATACTTAGGATTCCAGCCCCACTCAGCACGTGCCGCACTATCATCTAATGAGTTAGGCCATGAATCAGCAATGGATTGACGAACAGGATCAACATCATAAGTCATTTCAAAACTAGGAATATGCTTTTTAATTTCATCGGCAATGTCATCTGGTTCAAAACTCATTGCTGTAATATTAAAGGCATTATGGTGAATTAACTTGCTTGCATCAGCCTCAGATAATTGAATAATCGCATCCAAAGCATCTGGCATATACATCATATCCATTTTTGTACCTTCAGCTATAAAGCTAGCATATTTACCCTGTTTTAATGCATCGTAGTAAATATGTACAGCATAGTCTGTTGTTCCTCCACCAGGTAGTGTTTTATATGATATTAGGCCCGGGTATCTCACACCACGTGAATCCACACCAAACCTCTTGAAATAATAATCACACAACAACTCTCCAGCTACTTTAGTTACGCCATACATTGTGGTAGGTCTTTGTATTGTATCTTGTGGTGTTTGGTCTGGAGGTGTTGATGGTCCAAAAGCTGCTATTGAGCTTGGCGTAAACAGTGTTGCACCTGTTTCACGACAAACCTCTAAACAATTATATAAACCACCCATATTTACATCCCATGTTAAGTTAGGCTTACTTTCACCAACTGCGGATAGTAGTGCAGCCAAATGTACAATATGATCTATATCATACTTCTTTACTACTTCATGAATTCTCTTACCATCTGTTACATTAATAATCTCAAAAGGACCACCATCTATTACTTCAGCAGGTCCTTCTTTTTTAATGTCACTAATAACAACATTATTTGTACCGTAAATACTACGCATACGAAGTGCTAGTTCAGAACCAATCTGTCCTAAAGCACCAGTTATTAAAATATTTTTCATGTTTTATCCCTCCACAATTATTTTGTGTCTGTGCTTATTTTAACCTAAACCAAGTTCTGTACCAACCACTATAGCGATATTTTTTTATTTTTTTTACAACTATTTACCTTAACTGTACTAGCTTAACCTCTATCAGAATTGTATATAGAAGTATTGTATAAGCGTATAATGGTTTTATTATTATAAAAATGTAAGAATTATCATCTGCTAATCTGTTATAATAATCAAAAATAGGGATAACTTATGGGGGAAATATTTATGAAGTATTTTTTATCGATTGTCTTAATTTTGAGTCTCTTGTTAACAGGTTGTACAACTAAACAAGAGACCTTACAATATGATGTTATTGTAGTCGGTACTGATCCAGAGGGTATTGCGGCAGCTGTTACAAGTGCCCGAGCAGGAGCTAAAACATTACTTATTGACTCTCGTGAAAAAGTTGGGGGTTTGTTTACCTTAGGTTGGCTTAATTTTTTGGATATGAACTATAACAAAGATAGTGATGTTCTTTTAACACAAGGTATTTTTAAAGAGTTTTATGATCGAATTGAGGGGATTTCTTTTAATGTTAAAACAGCCACAGATGTATTTAACAACATGATTAAGAATGAACCTAATCTGGATTTAAAACTTAAAGCATCTAGCATAACTCCTACCCTAAGCAATAATAAAATTACAGGCATTAGTGCAGAAATTGGTAGTGGGCAGTTTATATATAATTGTAAGCAGGTTATTGATTGCACTCAAAATGGAGATATAGCTGCTATGGCAGAAATTGAACACACTTTAGGTCAAGAAGATATAGGTGGACCAAGTTATGGTATGGCTGTAACCCAAGTTTTTAAAATAGGCGGAGTAAAAATTGAAGATTGGACTAGACTAAAAGACTTTTTAAATACAGACGATGACCCCAATAGTGCTGCTAGCAAGAATTGCGCTTGGGGGTTTGCCAGATTTTACAATGATTATCAGCCTAGCCAAAAAAATATGCAGTTGCGTGGTCTTAACATAGCCAGACAAACAGATGGTTGTATTATGATTAATGCATTGCAGATATTTCAGATTAATCCTTTAGACCCTAAAAGCATTGAATCTGCTAAACAAAAAGCTAATATAGAGCTAAAAAATATTATTCCATTTTTGCAAAAAGAAGTACCCGGCATGGAAAATATTAAACTTTTAGGTGTAGCACCAGAATTATACATTAGAGAATCTCGTCATTTTAGTACAGAATACATGCTAACTTTAGATGATGTGCTTGAAAATAAAGACTTTGAGGATAGAATTGCGCTAGGAAGTTATCCAGTTGATTTGCAAGGAACAGCTCCCGGTGAGGATGTAATAATAATAGGAAATCCTTTACAATACTCCATACCTTATCGTTGCATAGTACCACTAAAGGTGGACAATCTCTTAATAGCAAGCCGAGCAGCTGGTTATAGCTCACTTGCTCATGGCAGTACACGTATGGTACCGGTTGGAATGTGTGTTGCCCAAGCGGCTGGTAATGCTGCTGTTATGGCAATTAACAATGACATTACGGTAAGGGATATCGCGAACAATGCTAACTTAATTAAGAGCTTACAGTCTACATTAATTTCACAAGGTGCTTATCTACCAGAGTTTAATATAGATACTAGTATTATGAGTGATCCATACTACAATGGTTTGAAATTATTACGAAAATACGGTTTAATTCAGGGGCGTTATAATAACAATTATAGGCTTAATGATAAAGTAACTGTTGGCGAATATCAAAATACCCTTAAGAGTTTAATTAAAAACGATAAATGGAATATTACAGCTATCGTTAATGATGAATTAAGCACTGAGTATTTACTTAAAAAAAATATTCTTAATAGCTTTAATCATGAAGCTAAAATAACTGAGTTTTTAAACAATCAAAGTGTTTGGACAAACCATAAAGATACTCAAGCGATTACTAGAGGTTTAATGGCTGAAATCCTTTATTTATGTAGTACAATCATAAAATAAGCCAAAAATATAGTAAAACTGTTGACAATAATAGCATGATATATTAAACTTCTGGTAATATTATAGTAACAGCTATGAAGGATACAGTAGTTAGTAGTGTAACATTTAGAGAGCTTAGTGGTGGGTGAAAACTAAGCTGTGTGCTAATAACGAAATACAATCTGGAGCATTAGTGTTAAAAGCACTACGGAGGCATATCGTTAACATGCTTAAGGCACAAAATTTTTGTGTAAAATAAGGTGGTACCACGGGCCAAACTCGTCCTTATGCGAGTTTGGTCCTGTTTATTTTTAAGGGGGAATTTTTAATGAACAACGTATACGATGTTTTAATTGAACGGGGTTATATTGAACAAGCTAGTCACCCAGAAGAGATTAAAGAAATACTAGCCAAAGAAAAGGTAACATTTTATATTGGTTTTGACCCCACAGCTGAAAGTCTACACATTGGCCATTTTTTACAAATAATGGTAATTAAACATATGCAGGCAGCTGGCCATCAACCCATTATTTTACTTGGTGGTGGAACTACTATGGTAGGTGATCCAACAGGCAAAACCGATATGCGTAAAATGCTTACTAAAAAAGATATTTTTGCAAATGCTAATAAGTTTGGTGATTACTTTAAAAAGTATGTAGATTTTAGTGACAATAAGGCTTTAATATTAAATAATGCGGATTGGTTATTGGAGCTTAATTATGTTGATTTTTTAAGAGAAGTTGGTGTTCATTTTTCAGTTAACAGAATGTTAACTGCAGAATGTTATAAATCACGCTTAGAAAAAGGCTTGTCATTCTTGGAGTTTAACTATATGTTAATGCAGTCTTACGACTTTTTGCATCTCTACAGAAACTATAATTGTACTATGCAGTTTGGCGGCAACGATCAGTGGTCTAATATTTTAGGCGGAGTTGATTTAGTTCGCAGAAAAGAACGTGGTCTGTCATTTGCCTTAACGTTTGCACTTCTCACCAATAGTGATGGTAAAAAAATGGGTAAAACCGAAAAGGGCGCGATTTGGCTCGATGCTGAAAAAACATCTCCCTATGAGTTTTACCAGTATTGGCGTAATATCGAAGATGGTAGCATAAAAAAATGTCTTGCTTTAATGACATTTTTACCTATGACTGAGGTAAACAGATTAGGTAATCTTGAGGGTGCAGAGATTAATAAAGCTAAAGAAGTATTAGCTTATGAAACAACTAAAATTGTTCATGGAGAAGATGAAGCTAATAAAGCTCGTGAGGCTTCAAAGGCCTTATTCTCTAAGGGGACAAATATGACAGATGTACCAAACACTGAAATTTCCACTTTAGAAATTAATGAAGGTATCTCATTACTAGATCTTTTATTAAAAACAGGTTTGGTAGCTACCAAGAGTGAAGCCCGCAGGTTAATAAAACAAAATGGTATTAGCGTAAATGATAAAAAGGTAAGTGACCCCTTTAGAGTAGTAAATACAGCTGATTTTAATGACAATACGTTAATGTTACGTAAAGGAAAAAAAGTTTATCATCAGGTAAGACTAACAAATAATGATAACTAATCTACAGATTAAAAGGGATTGCTCTAGTGAGCGATCCCTTTTATAATTTATTATTTTAGACTAATAGATAATGGCTTACTACTTATTTCAATTATACCCTTTTCTACACTAGACACATCATTTAAAGGCACATAACTTATAGTATCATCAATTAATAGACCACTAATTTTAATCACACATCCATAAATACCTTTGTATCTACCTGTAGCAATTGAAGCAACACCATTTTCAATAAAAGTTAAGCCAATTATATCATCTATTACAAAATTCTCACGAATTAGCTTGCATAATGAGTAAGTGCAATAGTTTAAATCTAAAACCTTCTTCGTAGAATAGCAACACCTTTTAAAACATGACATATTATCACCACTTTTCCTTTTATATAATAATATATGTACATGGATAAGATATGTTTAATAGTTTTTATAAGATTTTTAGTATTAAAACCTAAAATTTTAGTTAATTATCTTATCTTTTTGATGTAACGATAATAAATAATTATTGGAGAGCTATTTACATTTATAAAATAGCTCTCCAATAATTTATTATGATATGTTACAGATAATAAATTTAAACATAACTATAGCAATACTATAGAATAATGTGTTTATGTAATAATTTTTTGCTGTTATAAACTAAATTATTAAATCAAGTAAAGCAATTGCTAGAACTGACTCCATCACTGGAACAGCTCTAAGGACTATACAGGGGTCATGTCTACCCTCTACTTGTAGCTCTGTATTCTCCTTGTTTTCTAAGTTAATGGTGTTTTGTTTAATTGCAATTGAGGAGGTGGCTTTGAATACTGTTCTATAAATAATTGGCATTCCTGTAGATATTCCACCTAAAACTCCCCCATTAAAGTTGCTTGTAGTTATAACTTTGCCATTTTCATATTTATAACAATCATTTGAGTTACTTCCCTGCATTTTGGCCAATTCAAATCCCTTACCAAATTCAATTCCCTTAACACCAGGTATAGAAAAGGCTAAATGGGCAACAGTACTTTCAATACTATTAAAAAAAGGATCCCCTACTCCTGCATTTAACCCTATCGCCATACACTCAACTATACCGCCAATGGAATCTCCACTTTCTTTTAACTTAGCAACTTTATTTTGCATTGTTTCACCAATATCTTTATCACATACGGGAAAAGCTTGTGTACCCAGTATATTAAGTTTTTGCGCAGGCTCTCCTAACGGATTAAAAGTCGTATCTTTAATATTCCCTACCTGCATTATATGGCCACCAATAGTTATGCCTTTTTGCCTTAGTATTTGTTTAGCAATAACTCCAGCAAAAACTATTGGTGCCGTTAAACGCCCCGAAAACATGCCTCCACCTCGTATATCATTAAAGCCATTATACTTTACCCATGCTGAATAATCCGCATGCCCTGGGCGTGGATTTTTAGCAAATATACTATAGTCTTTTGGCCTTATATTTGTTGATTCTATAAATGCTGTTAAGGGTGCTCCAGTACAATGCTCATTATAATAACCACTCAATATTTTAGCTTCATCACGTTCTACTCTAGTGGTTGTATTTTTGTGTAAACCAGGCCGTCTTCTAGCCATTTGCAATCTTATTTCTTCAAAATCTATCTTAAAACCTGCCGGAATTCCATCTATAACAATACCTACACCACTACCATGTGATTCTCCAAAAAGAGTTAATTTATACTTCATTCCATACGAAGAAGCCATGCTAAATCCCCCAATCCTTCTCATCTGTTATTGTAACTTGTTTATATTATTATACAAAGTTTTTGCCTTAAAAGCACTTCTATTCAATTTTGATTTTTTAAGTTATAATATAAATAAGGACAAGATTACATTAGGAGACAAGAAATGAAACAACTTGAAACTACATTATCTGCTCAAGCTAAAATGCTTGGTGCAGAGTTTTATGGTGTTACTATGCTTGAAAATATAGAAGACCATCATCATAAAATTCCACACCAATTACTTAATAATTATGATAAAGCAATTAGTATAGGCATGGTTATGCCTAACTCGTTAGTTGAAAATATGATTAATGAAGATTATGACTTTGCAATTGAATTATACAATCATTTTTTTAATGAGGTTATTGTACCTAACCTTGAGCGCACTGCTTTAATAATTACTAATTTTCTAGAAAAATCTGGATTTAAAGCATTTTCACTTCCAGTTAATCTAGCCAATTTTAACCAACAACATCCAGAGTACTTTCATCACCTAATTGCCAGCTATGCTGGTTTAGGCTGGTTAGGTAAAAATAACAGACTAGTTAATGCAACATACGGTACTCGGATAAATTGTATAACAATTTTAACAAATGCTGATTTAGAGCCCTCTGAAACTGTGGAAAATGGCTGTAAACAGTGTACACTCTGTATTGATAAATGTAGTTTTGGAGCCTTAAGTGGCGTACCGTTTCACCCCCACCATGATATTAACGATCGTTGTAATAGTGAAAAATGTGTAAATAAACCAATTAAAATTGAACCTAACAAAAGAAGCCTTAACTTAAAATGTGGTATATGTTACACAATATGTCCTTATAACAAATAAAAAGGAGAGGTAAAGATGCTTAACAACATAAAATCTACTTGGGATTTAGATGTTTATTTTCCAGGTGGTAGTGAATCAGTTGAATTTTCAAACTACTTAAATGAAATGCAAAATGATATGAAAGAGTTTTGTGAAGAGTTACAAACACTAAAAACTAATGATGGTAACATTGAGAATATTAAGTATGTAGTAAATTTTATTCAGGAAATTAGCCGAAAAATGCATCATGCTGGTTCATTTGCTTCTTGCCTAACTGCTCAAAATACCCAAGATAAAAAAGCTATGCAACTTGTAGGCAGATTAAATGGATTAAGAGGTATTATTTCTTCGCTGACCACAGAGATGGAAAAAAGGTTATTAGAACTAAGTGATGATGCTTTTAATAACTTATTCACAGACGATTACTTTACTAATATTAAATTTAACTTAACTGAAATTAGAGAAAATGCTAGCAAAAAATTACCAGCAGACAAAGAAAATATCATTAATAGTTTAGCTATAGATGGCTATAATAGCTGGAATACTCTCTACAATCTTACCTCTGGAAATTTAAAAATTCCGGTAGAGATTGATGGTGTTATTAAGCAATTATCACCAGGTCAAGCCTCTAATCTCATGACAAGTGCTGATAGAGAACTAAGAGAAAAGGTATTTAAAAGCTGGGAAGAATCTTGGCAATCTATTGCAGATACCTGTGCATTAGCTTTAAATAGCATCTCAGGATTTAGACTGAATGTGTATAAAGAGCGTGGTTGGCATGACTTTTTAAGTGAGCCATTAACCATAAATAGAATGACTCGTAAAACATTAGATACTATGTGGTCAACTATTCAAAAAAACACTGGTCGTTTAGTTAAATTTTTAGAGCGTAAAAAAGAATTATTAGGCCTAGAAAAACTAACATGGCATGATTACACTGCACCACTAGGAAAAAGCAATAAAACTTATAGCCTAGAAGAGGGCGCTAATTTTGTTGCTAAACACATGAAAAACTTTAATAAATCTATGGGTGACCTTGTAGAAAGAGCTTTTAATGAAAACTGGGTTGAAACAGAAAATAGAGACAATAAACGAGCTGGAGCTTTTTGTTCTGGATCTCCAATCTTAAAACAATCAAGAGTGTTTATGACTTATTCTGGAGCAGCTAGAAACCTTACAACATTAGCACATGAATTAGGTCATGCCTATCACTCTTCTGTAATGACAGACTTACCACCTCTTTCGCAACGTTATGCTATGAATGTTGCCGAAACAGCCTCAACATTTAATGAGTTTGTTGTATCAAATGCCTCATTACAAGAAGCTGAAACTAAAGAAGAAAAAATAGCTCTATTACATGCAGATTTAGCACGTGCGGTTAGTCTTTGTATGAATATACAGGCACGCTTCTTATTTGAAACACGTTTTTATGAACGAAGAAAAACAGGTTTTGTTAGTACAAAAGAACTTAATGAACTAATGTTACAGGCTCAAAAAGATGCCTTTAATAATTCATTAGATAGTTATCACCCCTTATTTTGGGCTTCCAAACTTCATTTTTACATTACAGGCGTACCATTTTATAACTTTCCATATGCATTTGGATATTTATTTAGCGCTGGTGTATATGCTCAGTCTAAAACACAAGGTGAAGCATTTGAGCAAAACTATATTAACTTACTAAGAGATACAGCCAGAATGAAGGTTGAAGACTTAGCCAAGAAACATTTAGCAGTTGACCTAGAAGATGAGAAATTCTGGCAAGAGGCTTTAGATGTTGTTTTGGCTGGTTATGATGAGTTTATGGAATTAACTAAATAAAAAAAACTTGCTCGAATGAGCAAGTTTTTTTTGTGGTGGACTCGCCTTTTGCATCGTGGGGTGGGTAGTTGACAAGTCAACTACGGGGTGGATTTGGCTTCGCCTGCATGGTGAGGGTTCGCTTTGCTCACGGAATATATGCTTGCTTACGCATCGCATATCACATAAGTGAAGCGAAATGTATTGTACCGTTTGCATAGCAAACCCAAACCGCGAACTAAATGTTTTATGGAGCGTAGCGTAATAAAACATTACCTTAATAAAACATAATAATAAAGTGAGCCCACCCCATTTTGACATGTCAAAATCCACCCCACGATGCCAAATGCGTCCACTCCGTAATTGATATATCAATTACAGGGTGGTATAATGCTTATGGTGATAAATATGGATAAAGTAGCTATTGAAATAGGACCATTAGCAATAAGATGGTACGCTATTTTAATAAACACAGGAATTGTTTTAGCCTTAGTTTTTATATGGAGAGAGGCTAAACGACAAAAATTGAACCCTGACACTATTTATGATATTTTGTTTGTGGCTTTGCCTTCGGGCATAATTGGGGCTCGTCTTTACTATGTAGCTTTTAACTTAAGTTACTATACCGCCAACCCAAGCGAAATTTATAAAACATGGCATGGTGGTTTAGCTATTCATGGTGGATTAATATTTGGTGGTTTAGCGGCGTATTTTTATTGTAGACATAAAAAAATTAATTTTGCTCGCTGGGCGGATATTATTGCCCCTGGCATTGCTTTAGCTCAAGGTATTGGTCGTTGGGGTAATTTTGTTAATCAAGAGGCTTATGGATACATAACTGATGTTCCTTGGGCATTTTACATCAATGGAGCATACAGACATCCTACCTTTCTATATGAGTCTATTTGGGATATTGCTCTTGCAATATTACTGGTTTATATATTACACAAACGAAAGAGTTTTGATAGTGAGGTATTTGCAACCTACTTTTTAGGATATTCATTAGGTCGTATCTGGATAGAGGGTTTAAGAACAGATAGCTTAATGTTAGGATCTATTAGAGTTGCTCAACTTATTAGTTTAGCTGGTATTATTTTAAGTGCAATATATATTTTTTATAAAAAGAAAAAGCAAAGATCAATATAATAAATACAAACAGGAAACTATCACATTAATAAAAATAATGTTAATGGATAGCTTCCTGTTTATTATAATTATGTATAAGTTAAATTAAACATATTAAAATTAAACCTATTCCGTTAAGCTTATTTCAAAAATATCAATATCGCTTTTAGAATCAGCATATAAATATGCAACATTCTCCCCTTTTTCAAACAAATATTTATCATAACCATAACTTACAAGTTTCATTTCCTTCATTGGAACTTTGTCAGTCAAAATAAACGTAAAGTAATTCTTTCTATACTCTGAGTCAAAGCCATTTATTAACATTATATCTCCATCTTCTAACGTAATTGGAGTTTTGTGTGAATAACATCCCTCTTTTAAAGTATTATTAATTTTATGTATTGGGGTACCTTGTAAGGTATAAGATTGAAAAAATACACCATTCTTCTGTTGTATAATTACATGAACTTTATCTGATGTCTTTAAAATATAACCTTGTTCAAAACTAGGGTTATTATTAAATGTTTCAGAATCAATTTTCAGTTCATTCATCCAAATTACTTTATTATCTTTTATATTTACAACTGATCCATTACTCATTAACACAACTTTACTTCCATCATTCAGTGCTTTTATTGCTATTATTTTCTTGTTACTAAATAAGGTTTTAAACTCCTTAATGTTATAGCTTTTTACTTCTCCACTATTATCTATTTCTAAACAAATAGTCTTTACTTCTTTAACTTTCTTTAAATCATTAAAGTCTATTACTTCATTGAGATCACCTTTGTTGAAAACTGCATATCTACCGTTTGGCGAAAAAATAATTGGATTTCCATTTTTCTGAATCACTTGTTTATTATTTAATTTTAAATCAGTTCTAATTATTTTATCCGAGTCTATAAAAATTAAATAGTTAGAATCAATGTTTCCGCCAATAACCTGCCAATTAAGGTCTACATTTATTTCTTTTAATTTAATGCCCTTACTATAAATTCTTACTTTACGTGTTGACTTATAATCAATACTGCTCATAATATCTAAACATACACCAGTGTTACCTAGCTTAACAAGATTGCTACTACAATTTGAAACAAAAAACGGTGCTTTACTTTTATAATAGGTATCTTGTATTAATAGCTTTGGTGTACTTATAGCTTTATATAATGTATCCCCATCCTTAGGCTTTGATATGTGCATTGTATAATAAACTGTAAAGGTACATAATAAACTAATTACCATAAGACCTGCTACTATTTTTAGTGTATTATTAACAAATCCCTTTCTTTTCATATTTTTTGATAAATCTACCATAACAGCTCGTAAAACTTGAGCGGGAACAGTTTTTTGCTCTCCATTATTTTTATTAACATTTTTTACATGATAATGTCTATATGATTTCATCAATGATTTATGGATAAATTTATCAGGTTTTTGCCAAAAGTACTTACTATTTATGTCGTTAAATAGATTTATTATTATTTGTTTACTTATGTTTATACTTTCCTCTTCCTCATAGCTATTACTTACTGCAGTATATATATCATTACTATAGTGTGATACTAAATTAAAAAACTCTTCTGTATTACCATTTTTTATAGATTTAAGTATATTACTCATTTCCTATACTCCTAATATTAATAATTCGGATTTAGCATACACTAAACCCGAATTTTTTAGTTCTATGCAGTTTTACTTATAATGTTATTTACCAAGAAATTTTTTCATTGCATTTCCTAATCGCT
Source organism: Clostridium sp. 'deep sea' (assembly GCF_014931565.1). Taxonomy (NCBI): domain Bacteria; kingdom Bacillati; phylum Bacillota; class Clostridia; order Eubacteriales; family Clostridiaceae; genus Clostridium; species Clostridium sp. 'deep sea'. The sequence continues at coordinate 329,551 of NZ_CP063353.1, read as the reverse complement.
TTATACCAATTACAATATTCTCATGTGAAGCGTTAGAGAAATTAAGTCTTAAACAATTCTTTCTTCCATCTACAAAGAATGTTTCACCCGGTACGAATGCAACTTTTTCTTTTATTCCCATATGGAATAACTCTTCAGTGTTTACTGATTCAGGCAATGTTACCCAAATAAACAATCCGCCATCAGGAACATTATACTTAGCTTCTTTTGGAAAATGTTTTGCCATTTCTGCTAAACATAAATCTCTTTTTGCTTTATATTGCTCTTTAATTTTCTCAATATGAGGAACAATAATTCCTCTTTTGAAAAACTCGGCAACAATTGCCTGTGACAACATACTTGTATGAACATCTGTTCCTTGTTTGGCAATTCGCATTTTAGTAATTACATCAGCAGGACCAACAACATAACCAACTCGCAAACCTGGTGAAATTATTTTTGAAAAACTACCTAAGTATATACTTTGACCTGTAGTATCCATACTTGTCATAAATGGCACTACCTCACCACTATATCTTAAGTATCCATATGGATCATCTTCAATTAACAAGGTTTCATGTTTTTTAAGTAATTCAACTACTCTTTTACGTCTTTCAAGTGTTAAAGTTGAGCTACTTGGATTTTGGAATGTTGGTACTATATAAACAACTTTAGGCTTTTCAGTTTCTAATTTTTGCTCTAGTACATCAATATCCATACCATCTTTATCTGATGGAATTACAACGAACTCTACCTGATAGGTTTTGAAAATTTGTAATGCAGCTAAATAAGATGGGCTCTCTACTGCAACTTTATCACCTGGGTTTAACATAACTTTACCAGCTAAGTTTATTCCTTGTTGGGAACCCGATAATATTAAAAGATTTTCACCTTTTATATTAAAGCCTCTTAAGTTTAAAAATTTAATTAATTCTTCTCTCAAAGGCTGGTATCCCTCTGTAGAACCATACTGTAAAATATTTTTTCCATTATCTTTAAGTACATCTGTTACAATTTCAGAAATTGTATCAATATCAAATGTATCCGGTGATGGTAATCCTCCTGCTAAAGAAATCATTCCGGGTTGCTGTGATACCTTTAGTAGTTCCCTAATAGCATTACCTTTAATTCCCTGCATTCGATTAGCAAATCTTGATTCTTGCATAGCTATATCCTCCTCAACATCTTACTGCAGTATTCAATATTAGCCGTATGATATCCTGCTTAATTATTTTTCAAAACATAAAATTATACAAAATTATACAGCTATATCTACCTACATTATATTGTATTAATGATTAAAAACAAGCTTTTTAATATTAAACGAATGAAAATTTGAATAATATAAGTAATATTCATTATCTGTACTACTTACTACCCATTTTTCTACCTCACTAGCTTTCATGGGGCCTATTCTAAGCATAGGACTGCTGTCAACACGTATAAAACTGTCATAGTTACGTTCATCACGATTATACCTACTAAAAACCCTATGCCTAGAGCGAAGAGCTACTACAGAATTATCATTACTAATAGATAAAAGTTCAATATCTCCATTTTGCTTTGAGTCGTAGGTACTATTTAGCACCTCTCCTGTTTTTGTATTAAATGATTGAAAAACCGCATAATCATTGATGTTAGCAAAAACAGTTACTCTATCTTTATCTACTGTTAAATATGCATCATTTGAAGCATATGCTACATAATTATTTTTTAAAGCCGAATTAAATGTCATTTTATTTTGCCATATAAGCTTTTTATTTTTATATAATTCAACACTTTTATTATTGTATAATACTACATACGTATCTTTATCGAAAGCCACTAACTTCACAACTCTGTTGTCATAGTTATTTAATTGCAATTGCTTCATAAATTCTTTTGTTATAAAAAAACCCTTATCACTTATACTGATAACTTTGGATTCAGTTGTAGCTACATTTTTAAAGGACAACACATCAATAATTGTTGTGCTTTCATCCTTGTTTTCATAGGCCAAATATTGATTATTGTTAGATAACATATAGGCCAAACCATCTAGAGATTTTGAGTCTAACAAATCACCATTTGAATTATATCTATACAGTTTACTAGCAGATATAAATGTATAGACATTTTTATTATAACTACCAGCAATAAACTCTAAATTTTCAGATATTTGGAATTGATATTTTTTATTTTCTCCTAACCAAATTTCGCAGCTATTATTACCTTCAGCATCTCTTGCTTTTACGGCTACTCCTTCATCAACTAAGCTTGCTATTTTTGTAATAATTTTAGTGAGAGCATTATTGGTATCATAAAAACTTAAACAATGAACGTCAACTGACTGGTTAGATATATTTTCTATTGTTCCACTATTTAAACTTGTTTCATAAAATTTATAGTAAACTGCCATAACTAAAAGGATAATAGCTAGAATAAAAACATACTTATAAACAGAGTTTGGTTTTTTAATTTTATTCTTTTTTGACAAGTACAAGTATAACTTTCTCAGTATCGTACTTGGTGCTTGACAACTAGGCTTAGTGGTTATATCACATTTAATTTTGTGCTTTTTACAAATACTTTTTAGTGAAGATAACACAAAATTGTCATCACTCTGCCAAAACTTCATATTAACAATACTTTTATATAATTCTATTAAAATAGAATAAGTACAGTTCTCAGCCTCATTTTCATCATACATTGTTAACGCAGAAGAATAAATATTGTCTATATATAGCTCTACAATATCAATAAAGTATTTTAACTCACCTTTACGTATTTTATTTATCTGATGCTGCATGCTTGTCTCCCTAATCTTTAATTTATATTTAGTAGTTAACCTTATTTATTATAATCAAAATTTAATTCTAAAACATTATATGAATTATAATCAGTGTAATACAAAAAATATCTTTTTTAATTACCATAGTAAGTCAATTTTTTAGTTCATTATCCTTTTTATATGTCCTATCCTTGTTGTCATATTAGCTCAATTTTAAAAATAAATTTAACTTATCTTTACTTTCATAACTTTCAGGTAGTTATTGTTGCATATATATACGTATCTTTCATCTTCATTTTTTTCTGTAGCCCAATGTAAAACATGTGTATCTTTAAGACCTACTAGTTTCGCTGGAATTGATGATAAATCTAGTAGCTCTACACCATTACTACTTGGCTTAAGTGCTCCCTTACTATAATTATAGTATAATATATATTCTAAACAGATTAGATTATTATCATTTGATACTGAAGGTTGACTTACAAATGTACCATGTTTTAAAGTGCTAATTCTTTCAGTACCATCTAAACAATTATATGACTGCACCATATACATACTGCCAAAATCTATAACTATATTCACAGTATGCTCGTCTCCAAAAATATAGGCAATGTTTACTACATAATACCTTCCTGAACTGTTTTCTATTTCTTTGTCTTTTAGTATGTTTTTTTTCCACTTTAGTACATCATTTTCATATAGAGCTACTTCTCCAAAAGAGTTAACAACTACAGCTTTACAATCTGATATAGCTTTAATCCCAATAACTTGACATTTAGCGTTTTGTTTAGCTTCACTGTGTACTTTTGCTTTACTAGTTATTACAAAACCAGTATTACTAATAGCTAAAACTCTATCCTGATATGTTTCAATGAACTCAAATTCTTTCATATCAAATATGAGTGATTGGCTATCCTTTTTATAACTAACATATCTTTTATTACTAGATTTAACCTGAGCCATTCCTGAAACATCAATTGTATTTTTTAATACTCCAGTTAAACTATATTTGAAAAGCTTATTTTTCTTTCTAAAAACTAAAGAATCTTGTTCAAAATTACCCCATTGAAACTCCCCATTATCTTCTAAACTGAACTCATTATATTTTTTACCTTTATACCATATTTCACAGTCATGTTTATTATCACTACGAATGTCTACTATAACACCTTTATCCTCTAAATTCATGATATTAGAAACTGTAGTACTGGGGCTAATATCACTATAAAACAATTGATAAATAATTTCTTGGTTACCATCAACATTTTCAATAGATCTAGTATAATTTGTCATATTTCTATTATTATAGTCACCTGAAAACCCTAACAATAATACTATAATAATAACTACAGCTGGTATAGCGAAATTTTTTTTATGCTGGCTTCTATTAGAGTGCTTTGATAGTTTTACAAATAGCTCTCTCTTAATTTGAGGAGGGACAACTATATTTTGGTTATGCATGATATTATAAGGTATCTTATTAACTCTGCATGAATGTTTAAGAGATTTTTGTATTAGATTTTCAGCATTTTGCCAACTTAAACTATTTAATATATCCATATACAGCTGCTCAAAAACACTTATTGTAATTTCTTTAGCTTTATCCTGACCAATGGTATCTAAAGAATTTTTATATATGGAGCCAATATAGTTATCTATTAAAGATATGTAATATCTTAAGTTACCCTTTTTTATTTGTCTAATAATTTTTTTCATAATACCCACCTTTTATTAATAGCCTCTTTATAATATCTCTCACTTAAACCTTAAGGTACAATAAAATAAAGCATTTCCTTTATCTTTCCGTTTACATGCTTTTAAAATATTATCATAAGACCATTATACAACATTTAGCTTTAAATTTTAATATATATCGCAAGATATTTTCTAAATTAATAGAAACTTATTCTGCAGGATTAACATGAACCATAATTTCTTTTGCATTTACAATCTTTTCAACTATATTATGCTCTAATAATTCAGCAATATCGTGGCCTTGTTTAACTGTGATATTAGGATTTACAGCTATTTCAATGTCTAAATGTAAATATGGTCCAACTATTCTTGCTTTTAACTTGTTTAAATCTACAACTCCATTTGTATTTATACATATCTCCTTAATAACATTTAAAATATCTTTGGTTGGAGCAGTATCAACTAGTTGAACAATAGCATTTTTGTATATATCTATTCCAACCTTAAATATTAGTAACGAAACAATCATACCTGCAAGTGCATCTGCTTGTTTAAATCCGCCATACTTAGCTAATAAAACTCCACATAAAGCTCCTACAGAAGATAGAGCATCACTTCTATTATGCCAAGCATCTGATACAAGTGCTAAGCTATTAATTTTTTTGCCTACTCGATAAACATATTGAAACATTATTTCTTTTACTATTATGGATACTATAGCTGCTATTAAGGCTAAATAACCTGGTGGGTTTAGTATTGGATTTTTAAATGTATGATATGAGTCAATAACCAAACCACAAGCTGTTATTAATAAAATTATAGCCACAAACTTTGAAGCCACAGCTTCAACTCGTGAATGTCCATAGTGATGATTTTCATCAGCTGGCTTGCTGCTCCACTTAATTCCAACTAGCGCAATAATGGTTGTTAATACATCTGATATACTATGTATAGCATCAGCAATAACTGCATGACTATTAGCAAGAAAGCCTGCTACAAGCTTAAAAATACTAAGAACTATATTACTTACTAAACTTATAATTAAAACATGTTTTGCTGTTTTTTCTCTGTTTTCCATTGCAAACTCCACCTTACTTTAATTAACATACTGTACTTAACTAATTTTAACATATCTACTGTTATGTATATCAACTAAAATAGTAATAAAAAAAAGATACCTCTAATGGTATCTGCTTTAAGCCATAAACACCCAAAAGAGTGTTGATAAAAAAGTTTTATCCATAAATCCTTCATTCAATAAAAAAGTCATAACACCTAAAATAAGCATGTCGTCTGTTTCAAAGCTCTTTTTTTCTTTAATTGCTTCAATAACTTCTTCTTTATTTTGCTCAAATTTACTTGGATTAACTTGCTCTAAAATCTCTTTATCTCTGTCAGATATAACCCGAAAAGCCCTTTCTACTCTGTTAACTATATGTGACTGCTGACCTATTGTAGTCATTGTAGTTTTTGAATTAGAGTCAATATTTACGGATGCTTGCTGCATATATCATTACTCCTTTTTTTTATATTTCTCTAAGTATCTTGATATACCCATCATTTGAACAGCTCTATCTATTCTACCCTGCCTTTTGTCATTACAAAATGGTTTGAGGGCATGTAAAAGTTGAACCCTAGCATCATCTTCGGGCTTAACATTAAACAATGATTTTTTAAGTAAATTTAGTAATAAATCTTTATTATTAAGCAATAAATCAATAGGATCAAAGCCAGATGAACTTGTTTCTTTTTTTTGCTCTCTTTTTTGGGGTTGTGGCTCAGGCTCAGGATTGGTATAAGGTATTGTACTATCCTGTTCTTCAGGCTGTTTATATAACTCAACTACTTGAGCATCATCTTTTGTTTTTACATCCTCTTCATCATCAATTATATCTAGCACTTTATCAATTAATTCATCTTGACTATCTATTCCCATTTGATCAAGAATCATCTCTTTTAAACCATTTATATCTTGGCCAGCAATGGCTTCAGCTAGTTTTGCTGAAGCATCTTTCTTATTTTCGTTTTTATTGTAATCCATAAATATCCCCCCTTGAAAAATTATATTCGTAATCTAAAACAAAAAGACCACGTAAGTGGCCTTTATAGATACATATTCAGTTTTAGTATTATTTAAAACAATCCGTAACCGCCAAAACATCCACCATATAAGAATAGTAAAATGATGTATAGAATTAAGCGATTACTGCGATTGTTGCCATAACTTCCGCAACTACTTTGGCTATAACAACTCCTCTTACTTACACCACTATATTTTCTATAGCCTCTGTTACAGCTACTAACACAATTACCTGTTCTGTTATAACCACCGCCATAGCCATAACGTCCACAGCCAACTACTCCAATAAATAATAGTATTAAAAGTAATGGACTACTACATCCGTAACCATAGAACACAGCCTTACCTCCTTAACTTGTTCTATTTATCATATGAACAAGCCAAGAACTCTGATACAAACCCTAGACTAATACCTGCATCTACAGCGTCTTTTTTTTATTCTACAATGTGTATATCTACGTCTACAGCAGTTAGATCTATTATAACAGCAACTATTACCACCGTAGCTGTAGTTATACGAATATCTTCTACGTCCACTGAATCCTAATCCGATAAATAGCAGTACAAGCCATAGTGCTCCAAATCCAAAGCCACCATACCCGTATCCTCCATAGAACATGGAATTACCTCCTTCTCTTGCTCAATTTATAATATGAACAAGCTAAAGAAAGTGATACAAGCCCAAAAATATTAAAGTGAAAACTACTTTTATTTTATGTTAAAAGCTACTAGGGTCGCTGTTAAGCGACCCTTTAGTACAAATACTTAATATGTATTAATCGCAACCATTGTAGCAGTCTTGCTGATTACCAGCACCGAAGCCACCCCAGAAGAAAAATACAAAAATTAATATAATCCACCACCATGAACCACCAAAAATACCATTGTTATCTTCACATGGATTACATGGATCGTTATAAGCTCCTCCTCCAAAGCCACTACCAAATCCTTCACCAAAGCCACCCCAGAAGAAGAACACAAAGATTAATATAATCCACCACCAGCCGCCGAAGCCGCCGCCAAATAAACCGCCGCCACCACCACCGTATGTATTATCATTACAATAGTTTCCCAATTACCCAACCCTCCTTATGGTATAACGGTGTCGTACTTAAAGGTACGACTACCGTTTAAAGTAATTTTTTTGCTATCTATTAGGCTTACCTTTCATTAATAAACCTTTAAGCTGCTTTCGCTGCTGAGGAGATAAACCTTCTAACAGCTCTTGCGCCATTTCTGCTGTACCTATGCCTTTAGCTTTTGCTTTGCTTTTAACCATCTTCTTAATTGGATCGTTGGCTGGCAAACTATTTAACTTATTCAATAATATTTTTTTGATTTCTTTTTTGTCTGAGGTGCCAAGTAACTTTTTCATAAGTTCTTTTTCGGATCCTACATTATATTTTTTAAATATTTGATTTTTCATTTTACTTACGTCACCTGAAGGAAATTTTTTATTCAATGTATACCACTCCTCAGTGTTATATATTAGCGTTTGTCCAGAATCTCACCAATTATATCAACTATATCGCGCCCAGCTTGTCGCATATCACTACGAAATATGGATACTATAAACCTGCCAGTAGCCTCCGTATTCGGATCAAACCACTTAGGAAGCCTAGACTTACGAGAACGAGAACGAGAACTTCTGCTACCTTTATTAGAAGAGTTAGGCACCTCTCCATTAATTCTATCAGAAATTAATTTTGTAGGTTTAGGTCTTGTTCTGCGTTGCTGTCTAGTGATTCTCTTGGTGGGTGCCTGTGGTCTACGGCGCATGCGACGCATGAAATGTTACTCCCTTCTAGTAGCAGTCTTCTACTACATCTTCATCGCCTAACCAAAAATAAATGGCTATTACAATAATAAAGAAGATTAAAGACTGTTGTTTACCAATTTTGTTTTTTTCTGTAGTTGTAAAACCATTGGTGATAATAGCAATAAACAACAGTATAAGTAACAATTCATCAGACTGTAGCAGGTCTTTATTAAATAACATGTTCTTTCACCTGCCCATATTTATTATTATATTTTGAGCTATACTAATATAAAATAAGGCAGGGTCTTAATGCCCTGCCCCTATGTAGTGTATTATTCTTCTGGAGGGCAACATCTTGCGTTGTTTCCACCAAAACCAAAGCAATAGGTGAATAAGAATAAGAGAATGATATAGAAGATAAGGCTATCATCATTATTGTGCTCTTCACCGTCACAGTAGCAGTCTCCACCGCCTCTTCCACCACCAAAACCAGTACTAAATACAGCGATGAATAATAAAATTAAAAGTAATTCGTTATTTTCTGTAAAGCCTTTAAAGCCTCGGAATAATCCAGCTCCCAAACTAATACCTCCTTAGATTGTAGTGATTAGCAACTTTTAATTGGTCGCTATCTGGATTATACTATGGATAAATGCTAAGATTGGTTACATTAATTTTTTAAAAATTGGAGGAAAAAATGAATTTAGGTTGTCATTTATCAATATCAAAGGGATTTAAACATATCTATGAAACAGCTAAAAGTGTTAATGCTACAACATTCCAGTTTTTTTCTAGAAATCCACGTGGCAGTAGTGCAAAAAAAATAACAGAAAAAGATATCTTGCTTAACAACCAATTAAGGAGTACTTACAAAATTGCCCCAGTTGTAGCTCACTTGCCGTATACGGTGAATGCAGCTAGCCCTACTACTAAAGTATGGCAATTTGCTTGTGATGTTATCTTAAAAGATTTAGAGAGGATGAATAGCTTAGGGGTAAATTATTTAGTTATGCATCCAGGAAGTTTTGCAAAAAGCACACTAATAGAGGGATTAAAAAGAATTATTAAAGCTCTTGAGTATGTTTTTACAAATTATAATGGTAATACTATCCTCTGTTTAGAAACCATGTCGGGCAAAGGTACAGAAATCGGAAAGAACTTTGAAGAACTTCAATGCATTATTGATTCATTAGGTAATGTGAGTCAGCTTGGAGTATGTTTGGATTGTTGCCATTTATTTGCTGCTGGTTACGACTTTCTTAATCCTAATCAAGTTATCAAGCTTGTTGATGATATTGAAAAGCGTATAGGAATGAATAAAGTTTATATATCACATATAAATGATTCTCAAAATCCCTGTGGCAGTAATAAAGATAGACATGCAAAAATAGGAGAAGGTTTAATAGGTGATGCAGGAATATCAAACTATGTGAATATGAAGGAACTTAATGACTTACCCCTTATTTTAGAAACTCCAGTCTCCAACGTCAGCGAATATAAAGCAGAAATTGCTAAAATTCTTTCATATGTAAAATAACTAATAAAGAAGATGTTACCCGTTTAGTAACATCTCCTCTTATTAAGTTACTATAATAAAAACTTTGGTATATAACGATTTAGTATAAGCTTCATACGCATTGAAGTGCCATACTGCCAAATCTTTTTTTCATTTACTTCAAAATTATTTTTATATGTAACAAAAGCAGACTTAACAACATCAAGACCAATTTTACTTCTATACCTTAAACAATCACACAGTGTTTTTTCAATATCATATATTCTAATTTTTTGATTATTAATATTAATTGTAGTAATACCATATTGAAAATGATTCTCTTTCATACTTATTAATTGTATTTTAGGATAAACAGGTAAACTAACTCCATTTAACCCATTTGGTATAGCTATGTAACATATAGATGGTATCTTATCTACTAAACCATGAAAATATAATGCAGAAACCAAACAAAAAACTCCATTTGGCACAGCATTGACTACGTCACTTATAAAGCTATATTTATTTACACCTATCCACTTATAAAGTCCTTGTTCAACTCTCATGATTACACCCTGTTCTTGCAAAAACCTTATATCTGTTAATTTTAAACCTTTTGCACGTAAATCTTTAATTTGTAAGTAACCATGATTACCGTAAAACATTTCTTTTATATCACCCAAACTTCTTTTTCTTGAATCTATATAAAATCGGTCCGTCATTATAACACCCCTGATGAATGTAAAACATATATCATACTTTGTACATATTATCACTATCCATAGTTTTAATACAATTAAGATAAGTTTAATGTTGTAAAAGTAGACTATTTTATATAAAAATTTTGCGTTACTACTTTTATTTTATGTAATCTTTAAAAACTAATATTAATTTAAATGCATACAAAATAAAGCATTATATATTTAATTAGCATTATATTTATATTATATATAATATATTTTAAAACTAACAGTATCATTAATATAATTTTAAAATACTACAAGCAACTCAATATTTAACATATCTATTTAAGTACTCATTACTACAATAGTTTAGCGCTTTAATTTTATTTAATTATAATATACAAAATATTCAAATAAAAAACAAAAGGAATCGCCTTATAAGCGACTCCTTACCTTAAATTTAATACTCTTTAGTTATAGGTGTTATAACAATATTGCCATTCCTGTCTAATAATGGTGTTAAACCTCCTGCATAACCTGATATACCTTGAAAGTAATTAACCCCGGTTTCTTTATCAACAATTATTAAAAATTGACTTAGTGAACCTTGCTGATGTACAATCTCAAATCTTTTGTGTTTTGTTTTACCCATAATAAACCTCCTCGTTTAATTGTATTAATTCCCCTTTTACAATAAATTAATCATTAACATCTTTAAATAAGCTCCAAAATATAGTATAAATAGTTTAGTAATGTTTAAATAAAACAAAATACTAATAATCAAGGTGATGTTATGTTTTATCCTAAAGAAAATTCAATAAAAAAAACTGCTGATATAATCTGTTATATATATACTGTTATAATTTTCATATCCTCAATATCTGTTTTTTTCAGTGAGTTAAATAGTAAAGAAAAAATATTGACTTTTGCCTTTTCGCAAGTCACCACTATTTTTTTATTATTAACACTTTATATAGCTAATAAAAACTCAAAAATATCCGGCTGTATGCTAATAATAATAAGCATATGTTTAGCTATTTATTTACATACTTATATAAGTATATTTTGCTTTATAACTATTACAATTCCAATAGTAGTAGCTGGTATCATATACATTATAAATGGAGTTAATAATATATACTGATCCCTAGATATTAATAAGTTATTTTACTGTAGTTAATAAAATGCATAACATCCTTTTTATAATATTATTTTTGTTTCATAATAGGTATTTGATTAATTTATTACTACCATTATAGAACAAATTTAGATTCTAAATAAGTATTAGTTCAAAAAACATCACTACTAAACTGTTATTATTTAAAAATTAAATATTTGTTATTACATGAAAATAAATAAATAGTAAATTATTTTGTTGTGGCTAATAAAGTACCATAAAAACATTTTTTCTCAAGTCATATGAAACAGTATTTTTTTTAATAAATTTTTACATAAAATAGAAACTAAAAAAGAGAGCAACTAGTTTTTACTATTGCCCTCTTTACACCATTTACAGATTTATTATTTTCCTGAGATTGTAATACCCTTAAATGAAATCCAAGGATAAATACTGCCTCCTAAGTTAACTCTTTCACATGATATTGTTTTAATATTTTTGAACATATCATATACATTACCAAAAATCATTGTTTCGTTAACAGCATTTTTTAGTACACCATTTTCAATATAAAAACTATTTTTTACAATACCTGAGAAATCCCCATTTGTTGCTGGATTGCCTGAGGATAATCTAGCCACAAATAGACCCTTTTTAACGTTTTTAATTATGTCTTGTAAGTTACTATCTCCTGGATCTACAACAAAGACTCTTCCATTGTTTTTGGAGCGATTCATATTTGCTTTTTTAGCGCTATAATCATCTAATAAAAAGCTCTTTAAAACACCGTTTTCTATAATAGTTAAATTTTCAGCACAATAACCATCCTTAGTAATAAAATAACCTTCACTAATTTCATCTGCTACTGGATTACTATGTAAAGTAAATATATCACTAGCTACTGCTTCATTCATTTTATCTAGTAACATACTATTTTTGGTATAAATTGCTTGACCTTGTAAACCTAATCTTGTAAACATATTAATAATATTACCCAGACATTGAGGTGTTACTATAATATCTCCTTCAAATTTTTCACTAACAGGAACAGGCTCTAGTTGTTTACATGTTTGCTCTAAAATATTTTTTAAATTTCCAAATGCAAGTAAATCTGCTGGTAATTTTACAAAAGATGCACCAGTATAGTTAAATGAAGAAATTTTATCTTCCTCTTTAGCCATAAAGGTTAACGAAAGAGTATAGTATGCCTCATACGAATCAAAATAAGTTCCGTTTGAGTTTAAATATTTTTTATCATATTGATTAAACATTAAAACAACATTTCTTAAGGAAATTTTGGGGTATGTAACACATATGTTGTTTATTAAATTTTGAAGCGCCCTAAACATCTTATCTAAGTCAGGATTTTTATCTCCCTTAACAAATTTTTTTTCAGCTTGTTTTGGAGATATTCCATAGTCTTTATCGGTTTTAGAAGACCCTGTTAAATCAATAACCTCATCAAGAGTATTACACAATTCTTGTTCAAGTAAATTGCTTGTTGTTATACTACCCTTTTTATTGTCGTTAATAGCTGTAATCTCTAGCTTTTGTTTATAATTGCTTCTTAATAATGAGATATCAGACATTTCACTACCCATTTCATAAAGCTTATGAGAAGTTAAAAGACATTCTGATGCATCTACATTCTTTTTGGATAGGTAGTTTATACAGTAATTTAGAATTTGTTTATTTTCCATACTATCTTCCTCCCAAATTTATCTTGCACTTTATTGCCGGACCACCCATTCCAACAGATGCTACTTGTTTTTTACCACAGTTACCCATTGCCCAAACCATATCATCAGATACCATGGTAACACTCTGTAAAACATCTGTTGCTACACCAGAAATTGTTGTATCTTTAATTCCATTAGTAATTTTACCGTTTTTAATTTCATATCCAAGTGTTACACCAAACATAAACTCACTAGTTGAATCTGCTTGGCCATTACTGCTTTTAATCAAGTAATAACCATCTTCAATAGAAGAAATCATTTTCGCTAATTTGCTATTGCCTGATAGAATAGCCGTATTTCTCATTCTTATAAGTGGCTCATCATTAAAATCAAAAGCTCTAGCATTGCCTAAAGGTTTAACTCCATACATTTGAGCAGACTCTTTGTTATGCATAAAGTTTTTAAGAATACCTTTTTCTATTATATTGACATCTTTTGCTTCTGTACCCTCGTCATCTACATAAATTGGTACAGGACAATACTTCTCATTAATAGAATGAGCAAAGTCAACTATACTAATTAAAGGACTGGCTATTTGTTTATTCAGATATTGTCCTGCTATTGAACCACTCATAACCAAGTCTGCCTCAGTGGTATGACCAATTGCTTCATGAGCCAATATGCCGGCTAACTTAGAATCCAAAATACACTCCTTATAACCAGCTTTAGGGTAAACACCTTCACTCTTTCTTACTAAATGAATATAGTTTTCATCAAGGGTTTTATACATATCGGCTACATTAGTAAAAACATCTTCAAACTCCCCTAAACTAGAAAATGGTATAGACAGACTATAAGGTTGCCCATCTTTTTCAATAACCATATCCACATGAATTGCAGACTTAGGAATCATAGTATTTAATAAAGCCCCATCAGAAGTAACAAGTTTTTTTTCGGTATTTAACGTATAATATAAAACTACTCTTGATTTAAGACTTGGGTATGTTTTAATAAGATATGAATCTATGCTCTTTACTTAAAAATCTTTTTGCTTTGCTGTCAATCTGCTTTTTTTGGTAGCAAAACTGTTGCTTACTTGAGGATTTGTTGCAGCAAATCTTTTTACACTTCTGTTTAATTTTGAGTTTAAAAAGTTAGAATTAAAATCAGCATCATTTATAACAGCTAGAATTGAATTGGAATTTATATTTGATGATGATGCGAAACCCCATGAACCATTATTAAATACCCTTGCACTAACACCTCTTCTTGACTCTTGCGAATTGAGTGCAATATTACCATTCACTAACTGAACTACTTGTATGCTATTATCTTGAACCCTCAGTTCCATATAATTCTTACAATTTTTTAAGTATGCTCCTAAATTATACTGAAACATTTTATACCTCCTTTTATAGACACTTAAATTATATCATTTACTATATTTTTAGTAAATTATACCTATATATATTTTATATGTTGTTTTTTTACTTATTTCGAAATTTAATAATTATGTCATATTACTTACCAGATATAATAATATGTTTAAACGTAATCCATGGATATATGTGTTTCCCAAAATTAACATTTTCAATTGATATCTCTGATATATTGTTAAGCATTTCATAAATATTAGCAAATATCATTGTTTCATTTACAGCATTTTTTAATGTACCATTCTCGATATAAAAGCTATTTTTAGCTACACCAGAAAAATCTCCATTTAAAGCAGGCCTACCATGAGATAAACTAGTTATATATAAACCCTTTTTAACATTTTTTATCATGTCTGTTAAATGAGTATTACCTGATTCCACTATATAACATGATCCATTATTACCAGAACGAAGCATATTTGCCTTTTTTGCACTATAATCATCCAGTAAAAAACTTTTTAGAACACCATTTTTAATTATTGTTAAGTCTTTGGCACAATAGCCATCATCAGTAATAAAAAAACCTTCACTAATTTCAGAAGCTAAAGGATTACTATAAAGACTAAACTTTTCATTTGCAACAGGTTTGTTTAATTTTTCCAACATCATACTAGCCTTTGAGTAGATAACAGAACCCTTTAATCCAATATCAACCAGCATGTAAACAAAATCTTCTATACAATCCGGAGTAATAATAACATCCCCCTCAAACTTACCTTCTACTGTTTGTGGGTTAAGCTGCTTTATGGTATTTTCAATTTGGAACTTAATATTTCCAAAGTTTAAAATATCCTCTGGTAACTCTAAGAATGAAGCTGATGTGTAGCTAAAATTAGAGATTTTATCTTCATCTTTAGCTATAAAGTCAATTATAAAACTATAGTAAGCCTTATATGACTCAAAATATGTATCATTAGAGTTAAGGTATTTTGAGTTGTATTGATTAAAAGTTACAGTAGCATTCTTCAAAGATATTTTAGGGTAATAATTCCTAATATCTACAATAAACTTTTGCAAAACTGCAAGCATATTTTCGAAGTCAGGTTCTTTAACACCTTTTGAAAAGGCTTTGTTTTTTTGCTTTGGAGAGACCCTATAATCTAAGTCTTGTTGAGATGACTCAGCCATTAAAATAACTTTATCTAGATCTTTATTAATAAGCTCGTTAGTTAATTTGTTGGTGATAATGCTGGCCTTTTTATGGTCTTTAATTACTGTAATGTCAAGTATATTTGAATAATTACTTTTTAATAGGCAAATTTCACTCATTTCGCTGATGAGTTCATATCTAGTATGCGTTTTTAAAAAAACTTGAGACTCAGCAACCTGTTTTTGAGATAGATAGTTTATACAGTATTCAAGGAGTTGTTTATCATCCATATTATACCCCTCCTATATTTAATTTGCATTTTATGGCAGGTCCTCCATCACCAACTGAGGCTCTTTGCTTTTTACCACAGGTACCCATAGTCCACTTCATATCATCAGATATCATAGTAACACTTTGTAAAACATCAGTGGCAACACCCGAAATAGTAGTATCTTTAATTGCCTTTGATATTTTACCATTTTTTATTTCATAACCAAGGTTTATACCAAACATAAACTCACTTGTAGAATCAGCTTGGCCATTACCGGTTTGCATTAAGTAATATCCATCTTCTATCGTTGATATCATATCTTTTAACTTACTTGTGCCTGGTATAATAACTGTATTTCTCATTCTGATTAAAGGCTCATCACTAAAATCATAAGCCCTAGCGTTTCCCATTGGCTCAACTCCATAATATTGAGCACTCTCTTTATTATGCATAAAATTCTTTAAAATGCCTTGCTCAATTATTGTTACATCTTTAGCTTCTGTTCCTTCGTCATCAATATAGATAGGTACTGGACAAGTTTTACCATTCATTGTGTGAGCAAAATCCACAATACTAATAAGCGGACTTGCAATTTGTTTATTAATGTATTGACTAGCTATTGATCCACTTTTAACTATGTCTGCCTCAGTAGTATGACCTATAGCTTCATGAGCCAACATACCAGCTAACTTTGAGTCAAGAATACACTCCTTGTAACCAGCTTTAGCATAAACCCCCTCACTTTTACAAACTAAGTGTTTATAACTCTCACTTAAGTCATAATGCAAATCTTCGGGATTATCAAAAACATCTTCAAATTCACCTAAACCATAAAACGGAACCATTGTTTCATAAGGCTGTCCATTTTTTTCTATTACCATCCGAATATAACAAGAAGTTTTAGGTAGCATTGCATATAATAACGCACCATCTGAGGTAGCTAGTTGTTTTTCAGTAGCTAATGAGTATAAATTAACTGATCTGGTTTTTAGTTTGGGATATGTAGTTATTAGGTATGAATCTATACTCTTAAGAAAGTCTAGCTTTTGTTTATTATTTAGCTTAGCTTTAGTTGTTGCAAAGCTTTTACTAATTTGCGGACAAGTAGCATTAAATCTCTTAAGGTTTTTGATCAGTTTTGACTGTAGAAACATCGAATTAAAGTTTGCACTTTTTATTACATTCTTTATTGAATTAACTGTAATATCTGTAGCTGATGTAAAACCCCAACACCCACTATTAAGAACTCTAGCACTAACGCCCATTTTAGATCCCTGTAAATTCTGTGATACGTTACCATTAATGAGCTCTATTCTTTGAGTTCTATTATCTTGTATTCTCAATTCAACATAATTTTTAGCCTTATTAATAAAAGAACTTAAATTATAGTTACGCATATCAAACCTCCTTTTTACATGTTATATTTTCATTATAACATACAAAAACCCCCAAACTAGTTAAATAATTTAAGGGTTTTATAATAAAGTTAATAATATAAGTTAACTAAGTAATATTAACATTAATTCTCTAATAATTTTATTTACTACAGCTGTTGAAGCTCCACTAGTGTCTAACATAGGTGATAGTTCAACTACATCTGCCCCAATAATATTTAAAGGCTTCAATTTTAAAATTGCTTGTAATAGTTCATTAAACTGTAAACCCCCTGCTTCGGGTGTACCTGTTCCACTCACAACAGATGGATCTAAAACATCTACATCTATTGTAATATATGTTGGTTTATTGATTAGTTTTGGTAATATCGAATCAAGAGTTTTAGTCGTAAATTTTTCCATCACAGTATGTCCATTTTGAGCCCATTTAAATTCCTCTTTAGTTCCAGAACGTATTGCAAACTGAAAAATTCGATTATCTCCAACCATATCCCAAACTCTTCTTAAAGTTGTTGCATGAGATAGTTTTTCACCTAAATAATTGTCTCTTAAATCAGCATGGGCGTCAAAATGGATAAAACAAAGGTCTGGATACTTGTTTAACAAAGCTTTAACTATAGGATAGGTTATTAAATGCTCTCCACCAACACTAATAATTTTTTTATTGTTTTGGCAAAGTTTAGTTATTGCTTGCTCTATTACAAACATTGTTTTTTCAGTATTACCAAAAGGTAAATCTAAATCTCCAGCATCATAAATGTTAAAATCCTCTAAGTCAAGATTTTGATATGGGCTGTAGGTTTCTAAACCTATAGACTCATTTCTTAAAACACTAGGAGCCATTCTTGCACCTGATCTAAACGAAACTGTACCATCAAAGGGTACTCCAAGTAAGACTAAGTTGCTATCTAAAAAACTACCATTACAAGATATATAATTTCTTTCAATAGTATCAATCATTATTCTTTAATAGCTCCTTAACATATGTTGGTAACATAAAGGAAGCCCTGTGTAAGTCTACATTATAGTACTTAGTATATAGATTAAAGTTAAGCCATTCTTGTGCTTTAAGGGGCTTTACAGGATTTAAGCCCTTAGAAGCAAATCCAAATAACCAATGTCCAGACGGATAGGTCGGCATATGAAACTGATATATTTGGGATACTTCAAACGTTTGCTTGAGTTTTTTTTGCGCACGCAACATCTCATGACAGTCTTTACTATAATAGGGGCTTTCATGCTGATTTATTAATATACCATTTTTATTTAAACATCTATAACAATTTTGATAAAAATCATATGAAAACAGACCCTCTCCTGGCCCAATTGGATCAGTTGAATCAACTAAAATTAAGTCATAACTATTATTAGCAGCTTGCTTCACAAATTTAATACCATCTTTATAGTGTAATGTTAATCTTTTATCTTTTAATTTATAGGCCGTTTGAGGTAGATACTTCTCACATAATAATACTACTCTTTCATCTATTTCTACCATATCTACTTGTTCTACAGGATAGCGTAAAACCTCCCTTGCAGTACCTCCATCTCCACCACCAATGATTAAAACTTTTTTTATTTTTGGATTTATGGCAAACGAGGGATGGCAAATCATATCATGGTAAATAAACTCATCTTTTTCAGTCACCATAATTAAATCATCTAAAGTGAATACTACTCCAAAGGTTTCTGTATCGTAAAAATCTATTTTTTGAAATTCACTTCTTTCACTATGTAAGTGACACTTAGCTGAAATTGTAAAGCTAACATCATGTTCATAGTTTTCTTTTATAATTGCCATTTACTTCCTCCTTCTCTATTACAACTTTTATTAAACCAGAGTTTTCTTCGTCGTTTACAAGTACACAATTATTATTTTTGTAAAATTGATAATGTGCTACTATTTCTTTTGTTATTATCTCTCCAGGTATAACCAATGGAATACCAGGTGGATATATCATGATTGATTCTCCACTAATTCTATTAACACTTTCTTCTATTTTAACTATTTGTTTCTCAAGATAATGAGCCTTTCTAGGGGTAATTCTACTAACTGGCTCTTTAAGAAAATTACTAATATTAATCTTGTAAGCTGGCAATTTATTATAATATCTTTTTGAGATATCTTTTAACGCTTTCAATAAATTCTCAAAGGATTTTTCGTTATCCCCTACGCCTACAATAGCTAACACCACATAAGATTCTGCGAGCTCTACTTGAATGTTATATTCTTTAAACAGAATATCATATAACTCAAATCCACTTAATCCCAGCTCATTAACCTTTATTACAATTTTGGTATCATCGTAATTAAAAACTCCTGGGCACTCAACTATAAGTTGATCTATAGTACTTAAACCATCAATGTCATTTATGCTCTTTTTAAGTAAATTTATTTCCTTAAGCAATTTATTATATAGCTGATAACCATTTATAACTAGGTTTTTTCTAGCAATATCTAGACTGGCCATTAATAAATAAGATGCACTTGATGTTTGCATTAGGTTAACAACATTTCGTACTGTATTCTTTTTTAAAATTCCCTGATTTAATAATAACACGGAGCTCTGAGTTAAAGAGCCAGCTGTTTTATGCATGCTAACTGTAGCCATATCTGCACCAACACTCATTGCATTACATGGCAACTTATCATGAAAAGGGAAATGTGCTCCATGAGCTTCATCAACTAATACTGCAATATTTTTTTTATGAGCAAATTCTACTATAGATTTTAAGTCACTGACTACTCCAAAATATGTTGGATTCATTAAAAATATAGCTTTGCTATCTGGGTGTAATTTTACTGCTTCTTGTACTGCCTTTAGTGTAACGCCATGACTTATGCCACAACTTAAACTCACCTCTGGTTTTAAAAATATAGGAACACATCCACTAATTATTAAGGCATTAATCGCACTTTTATGAACATTACGAGGGATAAGTATCTTTTCTTTTGGCTTACAAGCAGACATTATCATATATTGAACACCTGATGTAGAACCATTTACTAATAAAAAAGCTTTATCTGCTCCGTAAGCATCTGCCAATAGTGATTCACACTCTTTTATTACTCCAGTTGGATTACTAACCATATCTAGTTCTTTGGTGGAGTTAGCATCTAGTTTTACTATTGATGCACCTAAAGCCTGGGCAATGAAGGACTGGCTATTTTTTTTATGTCCAGGCACATCAAAATGGGTAATATTTTTTTTGCTATATTGCTCTAAAGCACTGAATAATGGAGTTTTGCTATGATTTTTATTCATTCTTAATAATCCCGTAATAGATTTCTACCATAAAAAATCTCATTCATTTCACGAGACAGTTTATTGATAATTTCATACTTAGTTTCATATTCTAAATCTTGCTCTGATATGCCAAATAAATAGTTATCTATATCAAACTCTTTTAATCGGCAACGGGTATGAAATATATTTTGTTTATATTCATTTACATCTATTAAATCATATTTCTGTAAAATATCTTTATTTAAATAATCCTGAATAGAATTTATGTCATGATCAATAAATAACTTATTACCTGCAATGTCTCTAGTAAATCCTCTTACTCGATAATCTAAAGTCATAATATCGGGTGCAAAACTCTTAACTAAAAAATCTAGTGCTCTTAATGGGGATATTTTACCACATGTTGAAACATCAATATCTGCTCTAAAGGTACACACTCCCTCATCGGGATGATACTCTGGATAAGTATGAACTGTAATATGACTTTTATCTAAATGAGCTGCGATTGATTTTGTTAAGGAAGCACTTTCTACTTTTCCTTCGCAAACCAAAATAGTTACACTGGCTCCCTGAGGGGTATAATTCTGTTTAGCAATATTAAGGATATTAGCTCCAATAATATTAGATACCTCAGTTAAAATATCTGTTAATCTTTCAGCATTGTACTGCTGATCTATATATTTAATGTAGGCTTTTCTATCTTCTACTGTTTGAGCATAACAAATATCATACATATTAAAGCTTAGTGTTTTTGTTAAATTGTTAAATCCGTGTAACTTAAGTTTGTTTGCCATTTTATTATATTGACACCTCTGTTTTATTATTTTATGTTATGTCCATATACATCTAAGTCTATCTCTGCCATAGTATTAAATACTATTCCCTCATTTTCCAACATCATTCTCTGAGTCTTTCTTAGCTGATCATTTTTTATTGAAATTTTACCTAGAGAATTTACAACTCTATGCCAAGGCAAATCATATTTTTTACTCATTGAATGAAGAATACGGGCGACCTGCCTAGCTGCTCGAATATTACCACAAACTGCTGCTATTTGTCCATAGGTCATGACCCTTCCATAGGGGATTAACTTTATTGTATTAATAACATTTTTTGTAAATATAGTCATAATAGCTAAACCAAAATCTCAGTTAAGATTCTACCATCAGCCTCGGGTAATTTAGAATTTAAAATACTAGCTAAGGTAGGTGCTACATCAATTAAATTAATCTTATTTATTATTTCATTGCTAATAAACTTATAGCCACTAAATATTGTCATTGTGTAGTAATCATTTTTAAGTGGATCATAACCATGAGTAGCAAACTCTTTGGCTGTAAGTTTTACCTCTTCAATCAAGGGTTTAAGTGCTGAAGCTACAAAATGATAACCCTTTTTTGCTTCAACTATAAAGCTAAAATCCCCCACAACTCCCTTTTCTTTGGCCTGCTGTTTGTTAAAAATTGCTTCAATTCCGTATATCTCTTGTTCTTTAAGCTTGTTTAAGATATTAAATACCTTATCTTCTAAACTTTTATTATTATCATACAAATAAATTTGAGCTGAGCCACCTGCTGAATGTGCATATGCTTTACACTCAGTAACTTGTGCTTCATTGTTTAACTTTAATAAATCGTTACTTTTAAACACATTATTCAAAGATATATTTTTAGTAAAATCTAAGAAACCATGATCTCCTAAAATCACAAAGGTAGTTTTATCGAATATACCAGCATCTTTAGCAGCTTGCATTACCAATCCAACTCTTTCATTGGTACTATACAAACTCTTTAAGGCTTGTTTAGAATAAAAACCATATTTATGCCGCTCATGATCTAATTCTGAAAATGCTACCATTAATAAGTTTGGCTTATATTTTTTTAAGGTATATGCTGCTGATACTGCTGTAAAATTATCTAAATTTGGATATTTTAAACCGTCTCTTAACCATCCAAACTTTTTGTTTATCTCAATTAAAAATAATGGGGTGCCATACTTTAAGGAAAGTAATGTTTGACTTTCTTTTTTATAAGTTGGCCAGATAGGTGGACAATTATAATTAATTTTTGCACCAGCTGTTACTGGCCAAAAAAATGAACTAGTTATTAGCCCCTTTTCTCTGGCTAACTGATAAAGTGTTTTAACTTTTATATCTTTATTATAAAAAAACCATGGTACATTAGGCTGTTGTGGATTACAGGGCTTATTATCATAAATACCATGTTTATAAGGGTAAGTACCTGTAATAATAGATACATGTGAGGGATAGGTCAAAGAGGGATATACTCCAACAGCTTTTGTGGCAGTAGTGCCATTTTGCATTAATTCCGAAAAATAAGACATTTTCTTGATGCTCTCATAGTCTTTAGCGTTTAATGCATCAATAGAAATTAAAACTAAATAACTATCTTTTAAATTCTTGTTATGTAAAGTATTGTTCATAATAATCCTTCTCACTTTTAAGATATTTATAGTTTATCTTTTTTAAACAACAAACTCAAATTGCAGTGTTAAGCATGTTAACTATATAAACTATTTTTATTTATAATTTTAGTATAAATTAAATAGGAGGAAATTATGAAAAACGAAGTTAGTATTAAAAAAATAAAAGAAGACGCTGAGTCCTTATTTAGAAAAGGTAATTTTTACTGCTCAGAGGCAGTAGTTAGCTCTATTAAAAGTAATTTTAATTTAGATATGCCTGATGAAATGAAAACTGTAAGTTAAAATAAGGAGCAATAATTCAAACACGAACTATTGCTCCTTAATATTTATTTATTAATTTCAGCTTTTACTTCTTTTTTGACCTTACCCATTGATATCTTTTTATTTTCAGCACCTATAGCAACAAATCCTTTTGCTAAGTCTTCAGTTGTTTTTTCTAGAACTCTAAAAAACTCTTCCATAGCAAATTGATACTTAGGATCATCATCATCATTACCAAAAACTTTAATAATCATTCTCTCTAACATTTGATCCATATCCCAGAGTTTAACATGTATTAATTCATGAATGATAACTTCTTCAAAGTTAAGTGATTTAGGGTTAAAATCATTAAGCATTAAAATCGCACATTTATTATCTTCGTCTATTTTAATATCGCCAGTTTTTCGCCACTCTTTTTCTACAAAATACAACTCCATATCCCAATCTTGTAACCTTAAAACTGACTGCCATTTTCTGAACGTCTTTTCAGCCCAAGTTCTATCTATTTTCATTTTTTCTCCTTTAAATCAATTTCAAGTGATACCGGGCAATGGTCACTGCCCATTATATCCGCATGTATTTTGGAATCTATTATTTTATCTGCTATTTGATTAGAAACTACAAAATAATCTATACGCCACCCTGCATTTCTGTCTCGTGCTTTTCTCATATACGACCACCAAGAATATGCACCATCTAAATCAGGGTATAATTTTCTAAAACTATCTGTATAACCACAATCTAATAATGTAGTGAATTTTTCACGCTCTTCGTCTGTAAAACCAGCATTTTTACGATTTGTTTTAGGGTTTTTTAAATCTATTTCTTTATGAGCCACGTTTAAATCTCCACACACAATAACTGGTTTAATTTTTTCTAAGGCACAAATATACTCTGCAAAAGCATCCTCCCAAGTCATTCTATACTTTAGGCGAGCTAATTCACGTTGCGAATTAGGAGTATATACAGTTATCATATAAAAATTCTCGAACTCTAGAGTTATGACTCTACCTTCTTGATCGTGCTCATGAATACCAATACCTTTTGTAATAGAAAGAGCAGTAAGTTTTGAGAATATAGCTGTACCAGAATAACCTTTTTTTACAGCATAGTTCCAATATTGCTCATAACCATCTAATTCGAGCTCTATTTGTCCCTCCTGTAGTTTTGATTCTTGTATGCAAAAAATATCGGCATCTATCTCTTTAAAAAAGTCTAAGAATCCCTTTTTAACACAGGCTCTTAAACCATTAACATTCCATGATACTAATTTCATTTTTTTATCTCCTTTCTATTATATTTAAATTTTCTTATGAAAATTTCTTTATTATTTAATAATAAAAACTACTAACAACTTAATATGTTTTATTATAACACAGCAGTTAGTAGTGAAGATATTTTATTAAGATACATAATTTTATATTAACTTAACAACTCTTTTTAATATCATAAGTTTTATTAATAATCGTTAATTACTATACTATCCCCACCAATTATTCTAATTACATGATCTAGCTCATTCTGCATATAAGCTATAACATCATCTTTAGTACAATGCATTGGGTAAAGCTCTTCAATCTCTTCATTTCTCAATCTATCAACAGTTTCCTTTGTTATTCCATCTACTGTTAAGAGGTGAAAACCACCAAGTATTGCTCTAAATTTATTAACTCCAGTTATTTTTTTGGCGTAGTCAATTATATTTAGTATTCCTGAATGTGAACAGCCAGTTATTAGTACATTAGACTTTTCACCTTTAATAACAATTGCTGAATCACTTAAAACAAAGTCTTCCTCACCCTCTGCAGTTAAAAAATGGGTTACCCTTCCTTCGAACTCGTTAAGTCTGGGTATTTGCCCTAGGTAAAACATATTTGTAGAAATTTCTAAAGGCTCTGTAGTTAACTTCACCTTATATTTATTTAGCAATTCTTTTTTAGTAAGAGGTATACCTATATAACCATTATCTCTTTTCCGGTAGGTTGGTTCTAAGCTGTTGGGATGAGTAATAATAGTTTTATTCTCTAAGTAACTTAAACCATTGCTATGATCATAATGAGCATGACTTAAAATTATTGTGTCTACTTCATCTACACTAAAACCTATCTTTTCAGCATTATGTAAAAACATATCTGAGGCACCTACATCAAATAAATATTTTTGTGAATTGTATTCAATTCCTATACATAAGCCATGTTCACACTCAAAAACATTATTAGCTTTATTCTCAGCAATTAAGTATATTTTCATCTAATCCCACCTAACTATAATGGTTGGCAACTATCACAGTAGTAAATTGATCCACCTAAATAACTTGCCTTCTTTATAATATTACCACAAGCAGGGCAAGCTTGATTGACATTCTTTCGACCCATTATAACGTTATATCTACCTTTTTCGCCAAATATATCTTTTTCACTATCTCTGCCGCCTAAGTTTGTCATTTTTGCTATAGTGGATTTTATTGACTTAAACAATAATTCTTTATCAACATTAGTTAAGGTATTAATTTTTCGTTTAGGGTGCAACTGTGCAGCAAACAAAATATCTTGTAAACAGCCATTTCCTAAACCAGGTATACGTTGTTCTGTTGCAATAAATGCTTTTGTAGAAATTGTTTGTTTTACATCATTAAACAAATTTAAGAAGTATTTTAAGGTAAAATGATTACTTATAGGAGAGGGTTTCTCTTGAGCCATTTTGTAATAGATGTTATCAAAAGATCCCTTTTCAAAGGCAAAAATACCACCATACATTTGAATAGTGCAGTATAAATATGTATCATCACAAAACTTGATTAATAATTGATGCTTCTTAGGAATATTACTTATTTTCTCTGTATACCTTATATTAACTCCTTCACATAAATCAAGAATTATATCCTCTGCATTAACGTCTATTCTACTGCCATGTACTTGAACACTCTTTATTGTTTTACCAACTAGCCTGGGTTTATACTCTATAGGGTCTCCATAAAACCAAGCAAACTTATGTGGGCTACTATTTGCTATAACATCACATATTCTTTTGTTTACTATTGTCTCTTTTAACTGCTTTGCAATAACTAAAGCTTCTGGTATCTCAATCAATGGTTTCACCTCTGGTATTAATTTTTTAGTTGAATAAAAATAAAAACAACTGGTAATAAAATTAAAGCAGAAAATGCTAAAGCAAAACTTACAGAAATTTTCAGGGCAATAAACCCAATGATAGGCCCACCTAAAATTTGCCCAAATGCATCGAATTGGCTAATAGTTGAAAGCACAGTTGCTCTCACACTAGATTCTATATGCTGATTAATAAAAGCACTAAGTATTGGTCTATTAACTTTTCTCAACACCTTAATACTCCATACAGCAAGAACTCCTAAATAAAAATTAGTAACGAAAGCAAATGTCAATATACTAATTACTAAAAGAGCATTTAAAACTATTATCATATTAATTTGCTGACTATTATTGCTATCTAGTAATTTATTTTTTATTTTACTCGTAATAAAAATCATTATCAACATAGAACATATATTTATAATACCAAACCATAACACTGGTTTTAGATTAAAAATTAGGGGTAGTTTTATATTATTTAAAAAATGCATATTCCACAAACGGTCAATACCTTCGCTATACAAACCATAAAATAGAGTTATAATTATTGATAACAATAAAACTCTTTTTTGTTTAATAAACTGTAAGCCTTTAATAAAGGTAACATATAAAGACCTGTAACTTTCTCTATTTTCATTTAATAAAGGTACAAAGTTAGCTTCTTGTAGAAAATATATATGATGTAGCACTAACACAATAAAAATTAATCCGCCACATACAATAGGTAACTGCAATGAAACATAGCCTAAAAGCATACTTGCTATAATGCCTAATAGAGCTGCTAATTGGCTAAACTGAGCACCAGTTAAAAACAAATGCTGAACATTATCAACGCCAACCTCGTCAGTAATCCATGCTTCTACTGCACCACTTAAAAATGTAGCTCCAATTCCCCAAAGTATTTGTGATATTATCACTGTAAAAAATAAAGGTATTGCTCCTTCTATAATAAAGCCTAAACCGGTTAAAATGAGGCCTATAATTATAGATAATTTTCTACTATAGATATCTGCCACAATACCTGTTGGTACCTCAAACAAAAAATAAGATATCTCTAGTACAGTCCCTACCATTACAAGCTGTAGTGGATTTAATCCTATTTTATCAATATAATAAATGCTAGTAACAGAAAAAATCATTGAAAAAGCAAAAGAGGTAAAAAATCTGTGTCTAAAATATATTTTTTTTGAATTGTTAGTCATTAGAACACCTCCTAAACAATCATAAATCATATTTCTGGAGATTCTGTTCCTAATTTGCTATTTTCAGTTGATATGTTTTAGGAGTAGTCTGATATTACTTCATTATATTCTAAGTAATAAGATAACAGTTTGTCTTATTAAAAATCATACTTTTAATGGTATATAAATATCCATTACAGTATCAGTTCTAAAATGACATCTTTCATCATACATCTCAAAATCATATTTTGTGGTATCTAACTCATAATTATTGTTTAGGAGCCAACTTTTAAAAATATATTGCCAAGTTTCTCTAATACAATCCGAAAAATCCTGTTTAGCAGTTAAAATATTTTTACTTGTGTCGATAGGAGGGGTAGTAAATACAGCATAGGTAGCTTCAGGGATTTCAAAGGTTACCATTGTAGGGGTTACATTAATAAAATCTTTAACTATTACAGCTAAAACATACCTCAACGTACCGTCATTTTTATCACTTGGTATACATATCCCTACCTCGCCATGTTTGAGTGGATTTAGAGTTTTATATAACTCACATTCCCAGCCTTCTGTCGAGAATTTACTCCAAAAAGCCTGTATGTCTTTGTTATATCTTTCACTTGCAATGTTTGTTTCTATACCAAACCCTGCAATTTTAAATGCAGGTCTCTCGATAATATTAGTTTCAATAAGAGGATTTACGATATATGAACTCGTTGATTGTTTAAAGCTATTGATATTATCAATCAATTTTTTTGGGCTTAAGCCATATTCCTTATTAAAACTTTTAGTAAATCCACTATGAGTTTTAAATCCATAATCTAATGCTATGTCAATAACTCTCATACCTTTTCCCAACTTTGACCTAGCTAAGGATAATCTTCTTATTCTTATATAATTCATGACACTTACACCTAAACAACTTTTAAACAATCGACAAAAATGGTATAAGGAATAACCCGCATTGTTGGCAACTACACGGGCTGTTAATTCTTCATTAATATGCTTTTCAATAAACTCTATGCTATTTTTAATAACTAAACTATAATTCAAATTGTAGCTCCTTATGTGACAAATAATTCTAGCTTTAATTTAGTAAAAACCAACATCTGAAAACAAAATTACTCACTATAATTATTTTTAATTGATATAATAATTGCTTTTGCAGCTTTCTTTCCTGCACCCATTGCCGATATAACAGTGGCAGCACCCGTAACAGCATCCCCCCCAGCATAAACATTTTTTATTGAGGTTAACTGGTTATTATTTATAACTATTCCACCCCATTTATTTGTTTTTAATCCTTTATTATTTTTTATTATTAAGGGGTTAGGGGTTTGTCCTACAGCTATAACAACTGTATCAACTTTAAGCGTAAAATTACTATTATTAATAACGATTGGTCTTCTTCTACCTGAACTATCTGGTTCACCCAGTTCCATCTTTAAACACTCTAAAGACTGTACTTTGTTTTCACCATGAACAGCAATCGGTTGACTCAACACCATAAACTCAATATCTTCTTCTATAGCATGTTCAACCTCTTCCAACCTAGCAGGTAGCTCTTTCATACCACGTCTATAAACAATAGATACATGCTTTGCTCCGAGCCTTTTAGCCACTCTTGCTACATCTAAAGCTACATTACCTCCACCTATCACAGCAATTTGTGAGGGAATTTTAATTGGTGTTTTATAATGTGGAAAAAGCCTTGCATTCATTAAATTTACTCTAGTTAAAAACTCATTGGCAGAGAAAACCCCATTTAGATTTTCTCCAGGGATTCCCATAAAACGCGGTAATCCTGCTCCAGAGCCAATAAAAACTGCTTTATAGCCTTGCTGCATTAAGTCTTCAATAGTTAGTGATTTGCCTATTACAACATTCTTTTCAAAACAAACTCCTAGCTGTTTTAGTTGCTGAATCTCTTGATTAAGAATCTCTTTAGGTAGCCTAAACTCAGGAATTCCATATCTTAAAACACCACCAAAATCATGTAATGCCTCAAACACTACCGGTTTAATGTTGTTTTTTACTAGTTCAGCAGCACAGGCTAAGCCAGCAGGACCAGAACCTACTATTGCAACTTTATGGGCTGTATTAAGCTGGGTTACTTGGCTCTTATTTATTAAGCCCCAGTCACCTATAAACCTCTCTAGTCTGCCAATTGCCACAGGCTCACCATTTTTGCCTCTTACACAGTTTGCCTCACACTGTTTTTCTTGTGGGCAAACCCTACCACAAATAGCGGGTAAAGAGTTTTCACTAATAATTTGAGTATGGGCATCTCTGTATCTTTTTTCTTTAATACTAGTTATAAATAGGGGTATGGGTACATTTACTGGGCAGCCTTGTACACAAGGCATAGCTTTACATAATAAACATCTATTGGCCTCAATTAAAGCCTCTTCTTCATTAAAGCCTAACGCTACCTCACAAAATGTACTTATTCGTTCCTTTTTAGCCAATAGTCTCATCTTAACTTTTTTATTTTTGCTCATTTTCTCTTAGTCCTTTTGCCTGCAATTTACAGACATGCTCTTCTTCCTGATAAAAGCTATGTCGCGATATACATTCATCAAAATCCACTAAAAAACCATCAAAATCTGGTCCATCTACACAAGCAAATTTTGTTTCTCCATTAACTGTAACTCTACATCCACCGCACATGCCTGTACCATCAATCATAATGGGGTTTAATGAAACACTAGTTTTTATGTTTAACGGCTTGGTTATCTCCACTACTGCTTTCATCATTGCTAAGGGACCAATAGCTATAACTTCATCGTAGCTTTCACTTATAAGCAGTTGCTTTAAGATATCTGTTACAAAACCTTTTACACCACTTGTCCCATCATTGGTTGCTATATAATGGTTTTGGCTAAGTTCTTGTAGCTCACTATGCAATATAATTTGCTCTTTTGATCTGGCTCCAATAATGCTATCTACTTGCACACCCTGTTTAGCTAAGTGCTTTAATTGAGGGTAGAGAGGTGCAACACCAACACCTCCACCTATACCTAAAACCTTTTTAATCTTATTAAACTTTTTGGGCATACCTAGTGGACCAACAAAATCTTCTATATATTGACCAGCATCTTTTTGACTTAGCATTGTTGTTGTGTAACCTACTACTTGGTAAATAATTGTTACACTCTGTTTTTCACGATTAAAATCAGCAATTGTTAAGGGAATTCTTTCTCCCTCTTTATTTACTCTTAAAATAACAAACTGACCAGGCTCACACCTTTTTGCAACATAGGGGGCCTCAATTATCATTTTTTCGATATTATTATTTAATTTTTCTTTTTTTAGTATTTTATACATTTTTAACTCCTGAATAAACGCCCTTTATTTATAACACTATTTTTTTATTACCCTATATATAACTCTTAAATTAAACAAGAGGCTGTCATACTAAATGTAGTTGACAGCTCTGTTCTATAGTCTTTAATTAATATAGCATATTTTATTATAATTCAAATTCTTTTGCTACTGTTTTCACTGCCTTCTCTTTATCTACAGTATTGATAGTAAATGAAATTCTTATTTCAGATGTTGTAACCTGTTTAAACATAATATTGTTATCTGAAAAAACCTTAAACATTTTGGCAGCAACACCAGCCTGACTCCTCATGCCAATGCCAACTACAGATAACTTACTTATATCTTCTTCAATTTCAATCTCTACTTCGGGCAATGATTTTTTGAAATCATTTAAAATAGCCACTATAGTTTCTTTATCTGACTTAGGAGCTGTAAAAGATATATTAATATATCCTTTTAATGGAGCAGTTTGGCTTATCATATCAACATTTACTTCATTGTTAGCTAAAACCTCAAATAAATGAGAGACATTAGAAACATCAAATTTTACTTTGTTAATGGTAACCATCATATCATTGTCACTCACTGAAAGACCTGTAATCGCTTTACTCTCCATTGTTTTATCAAACTCCTTTATATACGTACCTAATTTATCATTACTACTATTTGCAACATAAATTGGTATTTTATATTTTTGACCAATCTCTACTGATCTAGTATGCATTACACCAGCACCTAAGCTTGCCATTTCTAACATCTCTTCGTAGCTAATATAATCAAGTTTTTTGGCATTAGCATGTAGTCGAGGGTCAACAGTATATATACCATCTACATCAGTATATATCTCACATACACAACCCAATTTGGCAGCTAAAGCTACTGCAGAGGTATCCGATCCACCTCTACCTAAGGTTGTAATACTTCCTGTTTCATTTATACCCTGAAATCCAGCCACTACTACAATTTTATCATTATCTAAATGTTTTTTTATATTTTCTATTTTTATATCTAGTATACGAGATTTCATATGAGAGCCCTCAGTCATTATTCCAGCTTGAAATCCAGTAAGTGAAACTGAATCATGACCCAGCTCTTTTAAAGCTATAGCTAAAAGTGCTATAGATATCTGTTCTCCAGCAGACATTAACATATCCATATCTCTTTTATCTGGATTTTTAGAAATTTCCTTTGCTAAGTTTATTAAAGAGTTGGTTGTTTTACCCATGGCTGAAACTACTACAACTACCTTTTTACCTAACTGTTTTTGAGCAACAATTTTATGGGCTATATTCTTTATTTTTTCTGTTGTGCCCACTGATGTGCCACCATATTTTTGAACAACTACATTCATTTATATCACCTACATTATAGATAGTTTATAATAATTCTATATTAGTTTGCCCTTATCCCTTTTCTTCACAATAAAATTATTTCTAAACATTCTACCACTCTTTAGTACAAAAATGAATACTATAGTCAATACTTTATTATAATTTAAAGATTAAACCTCTACCAATAAGTTCAACAGCTCCTAAATACTTGCAAAAGTCATCTAGAGCCTGCTCTATTGCCTCTTTTAAAGTCTTTGATAAGCGCACATTTTTTTGCCACCACCAGTTTAAAATCACAAGCTGTTTGCTTTTTTTATTAAATCTTGGTTCGAATCTGGCAACAAACTTATCTCCATATAATACAGGTAACACATAATATCCGTACTTCCTTTTAGCTGCTGGTGTATAAACCTCCCATGTATATTCAAAATTAAACAGTTCATTAATTAGCTTTCTATCCCACATTAAGTTATCTAAGGGTGCAATAAAAGATACTTTTTTTTGCTTTGGAAAACTACTAATTATATTATTGAAAATATTGTAATATTCTGTGGGTAAATAAAAATTGTACTTAATAGACTCAACCTCAACTTCTGTGAGTATAATTTGCTGTTTAAGTGAGTTAAAGGCTTTATTTCTAATGCCACTTTTTAAGTTGTGAATACCAAGCCAAGCATCACTTGCTCTGTTCCATAATAAACCTATAGACTTAAGCCTCCTCAATACGTACCACTCAAAATACTGCTCATCACTCTCATAAACATGAGTTACTAGATGCTCTTTAGCTATTACATTTTCAGCCAAATCATAATACTTTCTGGTACCAACCTTATGATGAACAACAATCTCTCCTCTAACAAATAAGTACTCTAATACAGCTCTGGCAAGTTTAGCACTTCCCCAAAACCACTTTACTTTGTCGCTAATATCTAAGTCTATTGAGCAAATAGGGCCCTTGTCTTTTATAACTTGTTTAACTTGGTCTACAGCATTTTTAACTTGTGAATTATTGTACTTAGTTCTATTAACATACGACATTTCTCTTACTCTACTAAAGTAAGCCCACTCATCTCTACTGTAAATAGACATGCATTTATCCCAACCATCTACTAATAACTTATCTTCATAAAGTAAATTATAGAGCATTTGAGGGTGATAGTTTTTTACTCGTGATTGCAAGACTAAATTCGGATTATACCCTACTGTGTTTAAAGGATCATATTGAATACAACCTACCTTTTTTATAAAGCTCATAATATCTTGCTTATATTTTAGTGACCTCGGCTTAGCTAAATTTTGATACCATAACAAATACTTAAGAGCTTCTTTTTTACTTATTTTCATATGATTATTCTCCTAATAGCTTGAGATTAGCTTATTTAAGTAATATAATTATACCATAAAACCAAATGTATGTTTGCTAGGAGGTAATTTTTTGTATAAAGAGTTAAAACAAAATTTTAATGATAATCAGCGTAAGTTAAGACCCTTGTTAAAAAAGAAAAGTACATTTTTAGAGGCACAAGAACTCTGTTTAACACAGCACAGCCTTGTACACTCATCGTTACTTAAAAATAAAGAAACTACTACCTTATTTGATTTAGTTATTGAAAATATTAATCAAGATTGTTTTAGAAATCTACAAGACAAAGATAAAAGAACAATTGTTTTTCACATTTGGCATTGCACTAGAATTGAAGATATAACAGTAAATATACTGATTAATAATAGTAAACAAGTTATAAATAGTGATAACTGGAGCAAAAAGCTAGGTACTCAGTTTGCAGATACTGGCAATTCTATGACAAGTGAACAAATACTAAAATTGAGTCAAGAGTTAAATATTGAACAACTTTTAAACTATAGATTAGAGGTAGCAAAAGTTACCCAAAATACTATAAAAAAATTAAAACAAGAAGATTTAAAACAAACCTTTACCGAGGACCAAAAGAATAGAATTATATCTGAAGGAGCAGTATTAAGTCATGAAAAGGCCATTTGGCTAATTGATTTTTGGGGCAAAAAGAACGTTGCTGGTATTCTACTAATGCCAGTTACTCGACATCATGTACTACATATTAATGCCAGCATGCATCTATTAACAAAATGCAATAAATACATAGCCAAAAAACTTTAATATTTGTTTTAAGTATAAGTACCTAGCCATTGGTATATCATACTAATAATAAACTAAAGGAGATATATTATGGAAGTTATATGTGCATGTTTTGACGTTACAAAAAACCAAATTATTGAGGCTATAAACAATGGAGCTAGCACAGTTGATGAAGTTGGAGAAGTAACAAATGCGGGAACTGGTTGTGGAGCATGCAGAGATGAAATACAGAATATAATCAATAGTCTGAAATCAAAATAAATATTTTCTAGAAAAAAGAGCATTTATTGCAGTGAACCCAAAACTCTAACAAAAATATTTAACTATTATATAGATGATTCCTGTACCAACAGGAGTCATCTTGCTATTTAAATTAATACGTTTATTATTTTAATAACTATAGGTATCTTAGTTACTCTATTTCCATATTTTTAAAGTATACATTACTAAACACCTTACATCTAAAAAATATACAAAAGAAACCCAAACTAATGTTTAAAACGAGGGCTACAGATGGAGCAACTTAAATTAATAATAGAATCTATAAACGACTTCGCTTGGGGCGGATTTATGATTGTCCTGTTAGTAGGAACAGGCATTGTTTTATCTATTGGTACAAGACTAGTTCAGTTTAGAAAGTTACGATATGCTTTTAAATTATTATTTATGAAGAGTAATAATAATAATGGAGATATCACTGCATTTCAAGCTTTGATGACCTCTTTAGCAGCAACCATTGGTACAGGAAATATTGCTGGTGTTTCTACTGCAATTGCCTCAGGTGGTCCTGGAGCAGTTTTTTGGATGTGGGTAACTGCAGCTTTTGGTGGTGCAACTAAGTTTAGCGAAGCACTTTTAGCTATTAAGTATCGTATAACAAACGAAAAAGGTGAAAAATCTGGTGGACCTATGTATTATATAAAATACGGTTTTAAGGATGTTTATAGATTACATTTTGGTTGGTTAGGTTGGCTATTTGCCTTATTTGGGTTTTTAGCTTCATTTGGAATAGGTAGCATGGTTCAATCAAACTCTGTAGCTGAGTCATTAAATACCTCTTTCGGCATAAGCCCCTATATTACAGGTATAGTAGTAGCACTAATAACAGCTTTAGTAATTCTAGGTGGAATTAAGAGTATTGCTAATGTCACAGATAAAATTGTACCTACTATGGCTATTTTATATATTTCAGCATCATTATATGTGCTTTTTTTACGATTTAGTTTAATTCCTGAGGCTTTTAATATGATTTTCTGCAATGCCTTTTCTGCAAGAGCAGTTTCTGGTGGTTTTATTGGAACTGTAGTTCGTTATGGGGTAGCAAGAGGAGTATTCTCTAATGAAGCAGGTTTAGGTAGTGCTGCAATAGTTCATGCAGCTTCAAAAATCAATAACCCTGTAAAACAGGGGATTATTGGCACATTAGGCTCGTTTATAGATACCTTATTAATCTGTACAATGACTGCTTTAGTGATTTTAGTATCTGGATTAATAACTTTTGACGCTAGTGGTAAGATGTTTATTGCTGATAACCTAACAGGAGCAGCTTTAACTACCAGAGCCTTTAGTACTGCAATACCAGGTTATGGATCTATTATGGTGTCGGTTGGTTTAGTATTTTTTGCCTTTTCTACTATTTTAGGTTGGTATTATTATGGATCAAAGTGTTTAGAATTTATAGCTGGAGTAAAAATAATTTGGCTTTATAAGATAGTTTTCATAATATTATGCTGGTCAGGATCATGGTTGTCACTAGATTTAGTGTGGAACATTGCAGATACTTTTAATGGACTAATGGCAATACCTAATTTAATAGGGCTGCTGGCACTAAGTCCAATAATATTTAAAATGACCTATAAATTTGATAAAAAGAAAAGGTTCTTTAAGTAATATTATTATTATAATTATAATCAAAAACTTAATTTAGTTGCTTAGTGCTAATCAATACAATCATTTAGATAAGAAATGACCTTAAATACTGCTAAGGTCATTTTTTACTAACTTATAGTAGGTATTTTTTTATCTTTTATTATTTCTAATAACCAGTCTCTTTCAAAAGGTATATTATCATACAACCTTTCTACAGCTACTATTCTAAAAACATTCACAATTTCAGTCTCATTTATACTATAACTACCATTATTTATATAGTAATTATAATACGTTTCTGCTATTTCTTTTTGTATTTTATTAACAATGTTTACAGGTTTATTAAGATAGCTTGGTATAGATGGAGATAACAACATTAAATAAGAGCGTGCTACATCTAATAAAGGATATCCTTTATAAGCCCCTAACCAGTCGATTACTATTAACTCTTCATTGTTTCTCATAATATTGTCAAAGTGAAAATCGCTATGGCATAAGGTATCTTCATTAGGTAGTGTATTTGCAACCTCTATTAATTCATTTTTAACATAATCGCTCAATAATTGTTGTCTTAGAATCTTATTTTTAAACCTACTCAAACCATCAGGCAGGCTTGCAGCCTTACAGCTATGTATGCTTAAGTGTAGTTTTGCCATTAACTCACCGTAGTTGTGTATTGATTTACTATTATCAAATATTGTTGAAGTAAGTGTTGTGCCATCAACTTTGTCATAAACAATACCCATTCTTTGATTTACTGACTCTATTGAATAAGCTTTAGGTGCAGAAATATTTAAATCATTGATTATTTTGTTTATTGAAAATTCCTGTTCAATATATTTAATATCAAAATCGTTATTAAACAGTTTAATGACTCTACCTAATCCATAGTTATATACCTCTGCGCATCTACCTTTTCCAACTAATTCCCCTAAAAGTTTATGATTCATTGTTTAATACTCTCCTTTAAACCATTTAATACTTTTGATTCATTATAACAACATAATATTAAAATTAAGTTAAATTATTGTTAAAGTCATATATACATAAAAAAGTTGCTTAGCAAAATAAATATTGTGCTAAGCAACTTATTTATATAATTAATTCTTTTAGTATTAAAAAAATATTATTTCACAAACTTATCAATTGCATTATTTAAACTCTCTAGAGATTTTGTATCTTTATTATTAACAGCCTCTACAATACAATGATTAATATGATCTTTTAAAATTATTTTGCCAACATTATTCATAGCAGATTTTATTGCAGCAATCTGAATTAAAATGTCACTGCAACTAGCACCTTCAATGTACATTCTCTTTACCGCCTCTGTATGGCCAATTAAGCGTGAGAATCTGTTAATTACTTGCTTTCTACTAGGGTGATTATTGACTTGAGAATTCTCTATAATAAAATCACAATCTTTTTTGTTTTCCATAACATCTACCTCAAATACTTTATTCTTCATGTACCAAAATTTTAGTGATATTAAGACTATTAAGCTAAATAGTTACCAATTCTTCGTCTCATTAATTTTACAGCGAAAACTTACTGAATGCAAATACTTATATCCGCATTATAATTAAGCTACAAGTATACTCAGTTTAACTACTATAAATATTTTATTTGATTTTTACCATTTTTTTTAGATTGTAATAAAGCTTTATCTGCTCTACTTAACATAGTAATAGCTGTATCACCGCTTAAATATTCAGATATACCTACACTAATAGTTATATTGTAATTAGCTATACTCTCTATTTTTTTACAATTCTTTCTAAACTTATTCATTTTCACTATTACATCACTTAAAGTTCTTTCAAATATTATTGCAAACTCATCTCCACCCCATCGAGCAATAATTGCCTCTTCTTTAAATGTATCCATAGTATAATTTGCAATAGCTTTAAGTAACTCATCTCCCACTAAATGGCTGTAACTATCGTTTATTTCTTTAAAATTATCTATATCAAACAAAACTAAAGAACATGGTATATCATTTAACCTAGCATTCTTGATAGTCTGATGTAACTTATAATCAAAACTTCTTCTATTATACAGACTAGTTAACATATCTGTTGTTGCTAGATGGGTTAACTCTTTTTGAGATTTATTGACGAGTTTTATATTAATAGTTATAACTGCGATAAAAACTAAAACCGTTAAAAAAATTTGAATAAAAACTTGGGTATGTAAAGCACTAACCAGTTCAGACGTATCCTTAATATTTATTAAGTACCAATCTAATTCTTCTATATACCTTGTGATAACAAAGCTATTTAACTTAGTTTGCGTAGGTTTAAATGCTTGTAATGAAGTCTTCTTATTAATTATTCTAGTTTTTAAATTTTGCAAATTATAGTGTTTAAAAATATTCTCTTTTTCAATTTTGCTTAAGTTAGTATGCACCTGTATTAATCCATTTGCATCAACCAAAAAAGCCTCTACGTTAAGTGATTTTTTGTAATGCTTAAACATTGAGCTAAGCTGAGTCATTTTCAATCCGACACCAGTAACCCCTAATAATTCTCCATTGTCTCCAACAATTTTACAGTTTACAAATACAGTTAAATCATTTTTACTTGCTTGATCATTATCTACATCTAAAGCATACTGTATATCTTTTTTCACAAAATCATAATACCAAACATCATGTTTATCTTCTAAAGATATTATCTTATGTACACCTTTATGGTTATAATATTTGTTAGTAATATTGGAAACATAGAATACAGATGAGTAATTATATTTTTTTCTTATACCTTTTAAATAACTTGCTATTTTCTTCGTATTAACTTCGTTATCAATTTGAATCCAGTCTTTTAAAAACTCATCGTTTGCCATTGTTAAAGAAACAAACAAGGGTTTAATAAGCTCTGTTGATATTTGATCACTTATATTTGAGGATGTTAATTTAGTTATATTCTCTATATCTTGATTTATTACATTGCTATATATTTTATAATCAACCACACCTATAACAAATGATCCCATAAATATAATAATACAAAAAGATAATAATAACTTAGCATTATTTTTCTTCAATTTCTTCACCATTTCAATCTTTATTATAATATACCAAGACTATTATACTTTTTGTATTACATTAACACAACAATACTATTCAGTTGGATAAAAATTATAACTATTACCTAGTTTTTACTATATCTATATTTTATGATTTGTACTAATAAAGTGGCAAGCAAAAATACTAACCATGCTGTTCTATAGGTTTTAAACAAATATCCAATTACAAAAAATATTATAGTAGCACTACTATAAATTATAGAAGTTAAGGTTTGTAATTTTGGGTCATCTTCACAATTACTATGTTCAGCTGGAGATTTATAGATAATAATACCTGTTGCAATTCCGATAATTGTAAAGAATAATGAAAATTTAGCTATTGAACTATTGAATAAAAAAAAGCTTATAGGTGAAATAACAAATAATGCAATAGCTACTGCTATCCATAATTTATGGTTATTTTCTATTTCACTGCTTTTTTTAAAACTTTTAAAATTACTTATTGGTTCTTTATTGCTATCTTTGTTTTTTTCAAACACAGAGTTAGCCATTTCACTTCCTCTATTTCCTTTTAGCAATTCATCTACCGTTACATTAAAAATTTTAGCTAATTCCATTAAAATTGAAATATCAGGTAAATTTTCTCCACGCTCCCATTTAGAAACTGCCTGATTAGTTATGCCTAATTTCTCTGCTAAATCTCTTTGTGTTAAGTTTTTCTCTTTTCTTAATTTAGCAATAAATCGTCCAACACTGTATTGGTCCATTTTGCAACACCACCTTGGTTTAATGGTATATTAAAGTGCAATAAAATACAATGACGGCCATGTTTAAAAAATAAACCTAAGGTTTATTTTGTTGTAACTACAATCTCTATCAACACCAAATTTCTAGCTGTAAATCATTCTAAATACAATGCTTTTAAAACTTATCGAACTAATTTTTTTAGTAATAAATCATAGTTTTATGGTTTAAACCTACAAAAAAATATATATAACAGATTACGTTCCCACAATGCAGGTCTTATAAATTCTTAACAAACTACTTTTATGAATAATAAACAAACTATCAACCTTTAAATATAATCTTAAAGGTTAATAGTTTTGTTTTTAGTGTTTATGTTAGCAATGAGCACTTCTCATGATAGCTAAAATCACATACAAAACAAAGTTTACACACTTGCTTTCTTTTCCTACAGAAATCATACTGCTACATCTAAAACATTTTATTTTTTAATTATTTTCTTTTTTTCTTAACTCTACTAAAATACAATGCTCGTTTATTATATTAAGTTTTAGCTCATTAGCTTTATTAATAACATCTTTATTAAAGCTACCAGGTTGAAACCAAACATTTTTTATTTTTAACTCATTAATTGTATCTAACACTTTCATAGATATTTTAGGATTAACTACCATATTTACGCATTTAACTACCTTTGGTAATTCTTTTAATCCTTTATAACACTTTATTGATTCAATTTCTTCACAGCCAGGATTAATAGCATATACTTCATAATTATGCTGTTGAAGTTTTTTAAATATCTTATAACCATATCTATCCTTTTTGTCAGATGCCCCTATAACAGCCCATTCTTTATGTTGTAACATTACTTCGAGTAAATTTTCCATATACTTTCTCCTTATTGTAATGGTGATACTAATCTTGCAGTGGCTTCTAAAAATTTACGATACCATTTTCGTGTTCTAAATGTTTCCAATTCTATTTCTTGGCTATGATTAATGTCTTTGTTAAAGTCCTTCTCTAGTATTTTTATAACCTCTACATCATATAAAAATGCATTTACTTCAAAATTAATTTGAAATGATCTTACATCAAAATTAGCTGTACCTACAGAAGCACAATTACCATCTACTATAATAAGTTTTGAATGAACAAAACCATTGTGATATTGATAAACCTTCACTCCAGCCTCTAATAACTCTTCTATATTATCTTGGGTAGCCCAGTAAACAAAAAAGTGATCTGGTTTATTTGGGATAATAATTCGCACATCAATACCACTTAGCGCTGCTGTTTTTAAACCCATCATTATACCATCATCTGGAACAAAATAAGGGGTTGTTATCCATATACTTTTTTTTGCACAATTAATCATAGTGAAATATGCCTGATGAATAGCAAACCAATCAGAATCAGGTCCTGAAGATGTTATTTGAATCATACTACTGCCATACTCTTTATTTATAGGCAAATACTGCTTTGTTTCACTAATGTTTTCTTTAGAAACAAAGGCCCAATCATTTAAAAATATGCGCTGTAGACCTTGAACAGCTTCTCCTTGTATTTTAAGATGGGTATCTCTCCAAAATCCTAGGCGCTTTTTTCCAAGGTACTCATCTCCAATGTTTAGACCACCTACGTATCCTATGCTACCGTCAATTACCAATATTTTTCGATGATTACGGTAATTAAGCTCTTCTGAAAGGATAGGAAGCAATACTGGAAAAAAAGCATAGGTTTCTACACCAGCATCCTCTAAATCTCTTACATACTTCTTACCAAGATGCCAGCATCCTACTGAGTCATACATTAACCTCACTTCAAGCCCTTCCTGAGCTTTTTTTATTAAAATATCTTTTATTTTATTGCCAATATTGTCATTTTTAATGATAAAATACTCTAAATGAATATGGTGTTTGGCATTTTCAAGGTCTTTTATCATTTCAGGAAATTTTTCTTTACCATTTGTTAATACTTTTACGGAATTATTTACTGTAAAGAGTGCCTCTGAATTTTTTAGCAACAAGTTAATTAACTTATTATTTAATAGCTTGTCACTAGGAAATATATCTACTTCACTAAAAATATCTGATTGATATTGCACAAAATAATTCATTCTTTCTTTATCACTCTTCTGCTTTTGTTTTACTCTACGTCTTTTAAATGTATTTCTTCCTAAAAGTATGTATAATATAAAACCTAACCATGGTACAGCAAATAGTACTAATAACCAGGCCCAAGTTCTAGATGGATTGCGGTTTTCAAAGAAAATGAATAAAGCGATGAGTATTATATTAAACCAAAAAATAAAACTAAACGACTTAGCAATAGACCTATATAAATCTGTTTCTAAAAAGTTTACATTATATAATGAAAATAATATTGCTACCAGCAATACTATCGCAATTGCTGTACCTAATATTATTAATATCTTTCTAGTTACCTTTTTCATTTTGCAACTCCTTATACTAATAATTCTATATTTATCTTTTTTTTATCTAAAATTATTGGTAACTTTATTTATATCATAACACATCTATAAGTTTCAATATAAAACACCTTAAAATACTATTATATTTTACTAAGCAGAGATTTCTACTACATATATTTCCCTATGGCAAGATAAATATAATATCTGTTATTTAGTAAATAAAACATATAAACTAAGGGGTTGTCGGGAAATACAATCCTAAAAAGCAACAATACTCGAAAGAGTAGAGTTGCTTATTTTAATATGAAAAGAAAAAAGATGGTCAAAAAAGACCATCTCGTTCCCGCTACATTGTATAATGTAACTACACATGAAACAAGAATATTATAATCAATTTTTCAAAAAAGGACAACTAAAAATAAACTTCAAACTATCAGAAATAGGATTGCCAGCCAATGACCCAGTCTATACCTTAATAAAAATATTGGAGGAATTAAACTATACTAGCCTGTTAGCTAGATATAAAAATAGAGGAAGAAAAGGCTATAATCCAATAATGATGTATGCAGTTATGGTGTATGCGAACATGCAAGGAGTAAGTTCGGTAGATAAAATAGTAGAATTATGTGAACGAGATATAGTATATATATCGCTAACTAAGGGGAGACTCCAAAGCGAGATGCTTTTTATCAGTTCTTCAATAATAAATTGACAGTTGAAATATTAGAAGACTTACATTATCAATTTATAAGAACATTGCAAAAAGAAAACTATGTTACTCTAAAGCAATTGTATATAGATGGAACTAAAATAGAGGCAAATGCTAATCGTTATACATTTGTTTGGCGAGGTAGTATTAACTATCACTTAGCAGGGCTATTAGATAACATAGATAACTTATATACAAGATATAACATCTTTATTAAAAATGGTGGCTATGACCAAAAATACAAATTGGCAGATACCATTATGTTTAGTATTCAGGGAATAGACAAAGTAAAAAAAATAATTGCCCAAAATCGTAAACGCAAGAATAAAGGGCAAAAGAAAAGATCAAATAACACTATCATAGAAATTGACAATACCTCACCGATCAAGCTATTAAAATTACAAGCTAATCTTATAAAAATAGCTAAGGGAGAAGGAATTACCTTCACAAGTGGTAAAGGTAAACCAAAAAATGAGCTTCAAAAGCTATATGAGCAACTAGAAACCTATAGTAAGCAATTACTAAAATACAAAACACATTTTAAGATTATGGGAACTGACCGTAATAGCTACTCTAAAACAGATATTGAAGCAACCTTTATGAGAATGAAAGATGACCACATGAAAAATGGGCAATTAAAACCAGCATATAATGTTCAGATAGCTGTAGAAAATTACTTTATTATTCATAGTTACATCAGTAATGACCGAACAGACTATAATACCCTTATCCCATTACTTAATAAACATAAAACACATTTTGGATATTATCCAGATGGGACAACTACAGATAGTGGCTATTGTAGTGAAAAAAACCTAATTTACTTACATGAACGTAAAATACAAAGTTTTATAAAACTACAAGAACATGAGAAGATGAAAACAAGAGCCTATTTTCAAAATATCGGAAAACACTATAACATGAAAAAAGTAGATTGTGAAAAACCTTATTATATTTGTCATAATAACCGCAAGCTTTTACATAGTCATAGTGAAAAACATAAAGAAAATGGATACACAAAAACCTTTGAGGTTTATGCCT
Source organism: Clostridium sp. 'deep sea' (assembly GCF_014931565.1). Classification (NCBI taxonomy): domain Bacteria; kingdom Bacillati; phylum Bacillota; class Clostridia; order Eubacteriales; family Clostridiaceae; genus Clostridium; species Clostridium sp. 'deep sea'. Next base: position 285,266 of record NZ_CP063353.1, on the reverse strand, counting down.
GTGATGATTGTAATGGCTGTCATCTCAAACCACAGTGTTTATATAAATATAATGAAGAAAAACATGCTCATAAAAATAAAATTATGAAAGTTAATGAACTATGGGAGACCTTAAAAAAGAACTCATATACTAATATACAAAGTGAGAAAGGTATCTTAAATAGACAAATACGCTCAATCCAAACGGAAGGTCACTTTGGAGATATAAAAGGCAATCAGAAATTTAGACGCTTTAATTACCGCTCTTCAGAAAAAGTGTATAAACAGTTTCTATTATATGTTTTCTCTAGAAATATTAATAAATACCATCGTTTTCAAAATGGTAAATTACATAAATATGAAGGTAAAACAGTAGGTAATGTTGCTTAATTGAAAAAGCTTCTCTTTAGCCACTGTACCTTTATTTGTTATACCCAAAATTCAATATTAGACCATAAAATAAGAAACCTACTAGGTCATGTACACTGTTCTTTAGTGTTATACCTAGCAGGTTTTTATTACTTCTTGTTTTTAGGGGCTAAAATTCCTATTTCACGACAACCCCCGATTATTAAAATATAAACAATTAGTTATCACTGCTATAATTTTAATTGAAATTTATAGTACTTAAAAACTTGTCAGTAATTATTTTAAACCCATTGTTCGTTATCAAATCTTTAATACTATAGTCCTTAATAGTGGGTTATAATTTAGGTAATGACTAAATAAATTAATTTAATCTGCCGCCATTAAACTGTTAAGTTGTAATAGAGCATTTTCTAATGAAGTACCGCTACTACTATGGCTACGAATAATGGGTATATTTTTCCTCTTAGCTTCTTTAGTAGCTATAGCTACCATTTTGTGTGATACTGTGCTAGTAAATAAAACCATTACATCTGGTTTCCCAATTACTTTTTCAAACCGTGCTGGCATTTTGGTAAAGACTTTTATTTTGTGTCCTAATTTGTTACCTATATCCTTGTACTCCATGTGCATACGTTCATGACCACCAACTAAAACAATACTCACTATCACAACCCCTCTCATTGTTAGCTAAGCCTAACTTATTGGGTAAAAAAACTGCTTATTTTTCAGTCTTTATTAAAAACTCAGTTAACCTAATCATAGTTTGCTCACTTACTACATGTTCCATTAAACAGGCATCTTTTTCGGCAGTTTGGGAATCTACACCTAATATATTTACTAAAAAATTATAAAGCTTATTATGCCTCATTCTTACATCTTCAGCCACTTTTCTTCCTTTTTCAGTAAGTTCTACAGGGCCATATACCTCATGTTTTACCAAACCTAGCTTTTTAAGTTTATTAATAGATTGATTTACACTGGCTTTGGCAATATCTAATTTTTTAGCTATATCAGTCACTCTTACAGCCTCTTCATAATCATTTAAATTTAAAATAACCTCTAGGTAATCTTGCATAGAAGCTGTGATAACTTTGTTCATTACTTAACCCACTTTCACAAAAACAATTATAAGTTAGTACTAACTAACATTTTACCTTTAATAGATATATAAGTCAATTGTATTTTAAACATTTATAGGTGTTAAACTACTAAAAAACAACTCAAACATTATGGTAATAACTTTTTTTGTTCAATACTAATTGTTTATTGCACAATTGTATGGTAAAATAGTGCGTTGTCAAAATGGCATGGAGGAAGATAGATTATGATTCAAAAGCATTTAAGAAATATAGCAATTATTGCCCACGTTGATCATGGCAAAACTACATTAGTAGATGAAATGCTCAAACAGAGCGGAACATTTAGAGATAACGAAACTACTAATGAGCGTATGATGGATTCTAATGACTTAGAGAGAGAACGTGGAATTACAATACTGTCTAAAAATACGTCAGTTACTTATAATGACATTAAAATAAACATTATTGACACCCCAGGTCATGCTGACTTTGGTGGCGAAGTTGAACGAATTATGAGAATGGTTGAGGGTGTTTTACTGTTAGTTGATGCCTTTGAGGGACCGATGCCCCAAACTAGATTTGTACTAAAAAAAGCTTTAGAATCAGGAATTAAACCTGTTGTAGTAATAAACAAAATCGACAGGCCAGAGGCAAGATGTGAAGAGGTTGTTGACCAAGTTTTTGAGTTGTTTTTAGACTTAGGTGCTGATGATCATCAATTAGATTTTCCCGTGATTTATGCCTCAGCCAAAAATGGATTCGCTAAATTTGAGTTAACCCATAAAAATCAAGATCTTATGCCTCTATTTGATATGATAATTAATCAAGTACCAGCCCCCGAAGGAGTAGAAGATGATGGCTTACAGCTTTTACTTTCTTCTATAGACTATGACAAATATGTAGGTAAAATGGGTATTGGTAAAATTAGTAGAGGTATAATAAAGAAAAATCAAGATGTTATTTTATGCTCAACAGAAAGAGAACCTTTTACATTTAGAATTACCAAACTTTATAGTTTTGAAGGACTAAAAAAGGTTGAGGTTGATGAAGCAAAAATAGGAGATATAGTTGCAATTGCTGGAACTGATGAGTTAAATATTGGTGAAACAATTTGTTCACTAGATAAAATTGATCCATTACCGTTCATTAAGATTGATGAACCTACTATCTCTATGAACTTTAATGTTAATGATAGCCCATTTGCCAATAGAGATGGCGAATATGTAACCAGTAGGCATCTTAAAGACAGATTAAATCGTGAGTTATTATCTAATGTAGCGCTACGTGTAAATCAAGGAGCCACTTCAGATACATTCAAGGTATCTGGTAGAGGGGAATTACATTTATCTATTTTAATTGAAACTATGCGCCGTGAGGGTTTTGAGTTTTCAGTTTCTCGCCCAGAGGTAATTTTGAAAACTATTAATGGCAAGGTCTGTGAGCCTATGGAACATGTAACCATAGAAGTTCCAAACCAATTCTCTGGTATTGTAATAGAGGCATTAGGAAAACGTAAAGGTGAAATGATTAATTTAGAAAATAACCTTAACAGTACCGTGAAGCTTGAGTTTAAAATACCTGCTCGAGGCCTAATTGGTTACAGATCTCAGTTTTTAACTGATACCCGTGGTAATGGAATTATGAATCATATTTTTGACGGTTATGCTCCTTATAAAGGAGATATTCCATCACGCCAACGTGGCTCATTAATAGCTTTTCACCCAGGTACTGCTGTAGGATATGGTCTATATAACGCCCAAGATCGTGGCAGACTATTTATTACCCCAGGCACAGACGTTTATGAAGGCATGATAGTTGGCGAGAATGCCCGCTCAGAAGACATGGATGTAAACGTGTGTAAAAAGAAGCAGTTAACAAATACACGTTCCTCAGGGGCAGATGATGCTGTAAGACTAGTCCCTGTAGCAGATATGTCACTTGAACAGGCTCTTGAGTTTATTGCCGAAGATGAACTAGTAGAAGTGACACCTAGAAATATTAGATTACGTAAAAGAATACTAGATAAAAATAAAAGGGTTAAAGCGAAGAAAAGTAAGAACTAGAGAGTAGCTTACGTATCCTTTAAAAGGATTTGCCAAAGGATACGTATTTTTGCTAGATAATGCTACATTTTTTATATGTATGTACAAACAAAGAAGGGTATCTATGCCCTTCTTTTTAGTTTATAAATAAAGTCTATTAAATATTACCAACATAAAAGAGGCAATGAGAACCCCTATTTTAAGTAACCTTCTTGATAATGTCCAACATCTTGATAATAGAATATCATTTTTTACGTAAAATTCACAAGGTTAATTTAAATATATTGTTATATATAGGTTTATTTTACATAATGGTGTTATTTATGAAACTACAAATGAATCACACAGAGGTGATTCACTACGGGCGCGATTAATTTTATTATATTTTGAGGTAGAGCAAAAATTATTACGTTCTAACCTTATATTTATTTCTATCGATATAAAAAGTACTATATTACTAAAAACTGTCGCACTTTTGTGCGACAGCCTTGTATAATTATAAATTTCTAAGGTAACGTTTTGCAAGCAAAACGTATTATTTTAACTCTATAGGGTAACGTTTTGCAAGCAAAACGTATTATTTTAACTCTATAGGGTAACGTTTTGCAAGCAAAACGTATTATTTTAACTCTATAGGGTAACGTTTTGCAAGCAAAACGTATTATTTTAACTCTATAGGGTAACGTTTTGCAAGCAAAACGTATTATTGCTGCTTACTGTTACATTTATCTTTCATTGAGCAACTTGAGCATCCTGCACAGCCTGGGGTTTTCATATCATGCCAAACTCTTTTAGCGGCGTAAAATATTATTCCAGCTAATATTACGCCTACAATAAAAGTACCCATTAGGCTGCTAAATTAACCTTTTCTCTTTGGATATTAGATTTTTTAATCTTAAATACTAAGAATATTGCTGTTACAGCTGCAATAATTATAGCTGGAATTAAACCTGCTGCAGCCTTACCATAAAACACTAAAGTACCAACTTGGGTTATTACCATTGCAACTAAATAACCTACTGAAAACTGAAAAGCCAAACCTTTCCATAACCACTTTTTTGAGCCCATTTCTGAGTTCATAGCACCAATTGCTGCAAAACAAGGTGGTGTAAACAAGTTAAAAGCTAAATAGGCAAAGGCAGTAACTGGAGTAAAGAAACTACCTAAAGGACCAGTTGGTAAGTGTAAAGCTTTTTCTGATACAGCTAATAATACTGCAAAAGTACCAACAACGTTTTCCTTGGCCACAAAACCTGTAACAGCGGCTGCTCCTAATTGCCAGCCCATAAACCCTAATGGAACTAAAATAGGGGCAATCAATGATCCTATTGATGCTAAAATACTAACGTTTTGTTCCACAGGCTGTAAGGCCCAATTATAAGTCTGTGCAAACCAGACAAAGGCGTTACACACTAATACAATAGTGGTTGCTTTGTAAATAAAACCTTTTGCCTTATCAAACATTTGACCTACGGCATGTAGTAAGCTAGGCACTTTATACTCTGGTAATTCCATTATAAAATGAGAAGTGTTTTCCCACACAAACAATTTTTTTAGTAACATACCACCAATAGCAATCATAAGAATTGCTAGTAAATACATTAATGGTCCAACCCATAACTTATTTGGAAAGAAAACCGCAGCAAATAATGTTATTATAGGCAACTTTGCACTACAAGGTATAAAAGGTGCAAGCATAACTGTCATTCTTTTTTGATTAATATCCTCAATAGTTCTAGTTGCCATAACTCCTGGTATAGCACAACCAGAGCCAACAATCATAGGAATAATTGATTTACCAGATAAACCAAACTTTTTAAAGAACCTATCCATAATAACAGCAACACGTGACATATAGCCACAATCTTCAAGTAGTGATAAGCAGAAGAATAACATCATAATCTGTGGCAAGAAACCTAACACAGCACCTACCCCTGCAATAACACCATCAACTATTAATCCTTGTAATAATGGGTGAACGGCTAAGCCTTCTAAAAATGAGTTAACAGCATTGGGTACAATTTCACCAAATAAAGTATCATTTAAGTAGCCTGTAAAGTATCCACCTATACCACCAATAGATATTGCATACACTGCCCACATAATTAAAATAAAAATAGGTAAGCCAAGCCATTTATTTGCAACAATTCTATCTAGTTTATCAGATATATTAACCTTAGTAGCATCTCTTTTTTTCACTAAGCATTTTTTAAGAACCTTATCTACATGCTTTTGTCTTGCTATATCAGCATCTGCTGAACCTTTAGTATCAATTATTGGTGCTATTTGTTTTTGGGATCCACTGCCCATTTTTATTGCCTCGTTAATTAACTCAGATAAACCTTTATCAGTTGTAGCTGTAGTTTCTACAATCTTACATTTTAGCTCTTTACTAAGTAAATCAATGGCTACCGTGTCGCCTCTACGAGCAATAATATCACTCTTATTTAAAGCAATTACCACAGGAATTCCAAGTTCTAATAATTGGGTTGTAAAAAACAAACTCCTACTAAAATTTGCTCCATCAACAATATTTATTATTACATCAGGCTTTTCATCTAAAACAAAGTCACGAGTAATTTTTTCTTCACCCGTAAATGGTGAAATAGAATAAGCCCCTGGCAAATCTACTACTCTAATTTTTAAGCCTTTAGAGTTATATTTTCTCTTGAGATCTGCCTCTTTTTTATCAACTGTAACTCCAGACCAGTTACCAACATACTCATTCTTGCCTGTTATTGCATTATACAAAGTTGTTTTCCCTGAGTTAGGGTTTCCTGCTAATGCTATTTTCATTTTGTTACCTCCGCCTAAAGGTTGTTATATTTCAATAATGATAACCATTATCATTATATGTCCAAAAAAAGAGAAAATAAACCCCGTTTAATAATAAAACATTATTTCATCTTTAAGAACATCAAGCGCTGTACAAAGTACACGCTTGTATGCCTAAAGAATAAACCTTTTATTACTAAGCACTAACTAAAATTGATTTTGCCATACCCTCATCAATTGCATATCTACTATCTTTAATATTAACAACATAAGTACCTGCTAATTTAGAGATTAATGTAATCTCTTCACCAGCAAAGCAACCCAGTGAAAATAAAAACTTTTTAGTTTTATCTTTACCTTCAATATCGTTTACAGTAAAGGTTTCACCTATTCTAGCTTTAGATAATTTCATTAAATTCACCCTCTTAAAATAACTATTCTTCATAACCCTTGAAAAATCTTTTAATAAAATATCCAGTATTAGAGCACTGTTTATTGACTAAAATAAACAGCTATTGATAATAATTATCACTCTCTTCTATCTTATCATATCTATATGCAAAGTCAAGTAAAATATTGAATAAAATCATAAATAAATTCTTGTTTTTTTTAGCTAGTTTATATGCAAATATTGGCTTTGCAATAATGTTAAAAATTTGCAATAATAAAAAAATATTTTTTATATATATTTTGTATAAAGTTACTAATACAACTTGTTTATTGCAAGTAATTAAGGGACAGTCGAAAAACAGACATTTTGAACTTGCAGCTATTTTTTTTTATTATAAGGAGACCGAATAGTTGAGCTTTAACAAAATGATCAACACGACGTTGTGAAAGTGACGCAGAGTCACTGATGACGAAATCGGAACGGTCTGTTAGAGTCGAATATCATTTATATACTCTCATAAAACACTATTTCTTTTAGACTCTTTTTAGGCCTCATTATGGGTACTGTTTTGGGGTAACCAAAGGCAATCATCTCTGAAGCAATAAAATCTGCTGGCAAATTTAATAGTTCATTTAGTTCAGCCACCTTAAAATATGAAAGCCAAGTAGAATAAACACCATGTTCTAAAGCACTTAAAACCATATGACTACCTGCTATGTTAGTTTGATGCTCTTCGGCATTTAAGGCAGCGAAAAGTTCATCATTCATATTTTCAATATCTTCTTTTAAGTGAGGAAATCGTTTTATACATATATTTCTACCTCCTTTATTTTTATCGTAAATCTTAGTACATAACACAATAATTAAGGGTGCTGACTTAAGCCAACTTTGATTATAAGCTAGGTTAGCTATTTTATTAATAGTTTGTTTGTTCTTAATCACCCCAAATAGCCAAGGCTGTTCATTACCTCCAGAGGGGGAAAGTCTACCAGCTTCAAGTATCTTATTTAGAACTTCCTCAGGTATCTTTTTATCGTCAAAGGCTCTCGCTTGCTCTATTACTTAATAGGTCAATAATCATTTTCGTTCTCCTTACATTATTTTCTGGGCAATAATTGCCATAGTCTTGCTGTTTTTAGTGTAGGGCTTACCCGTTAAGTCCTCATAACAATGGATAACATTAAAGCCATTTTGTTTTAAGATATTAGTCAATTCCTGTGGCTCGTAGTGTTGCTGATATATTCTAAATACTCGTTCTCTATCTTTTTCTATAACAACATATTGCTTTAAACGTATTTTTTTATTGTTGTAAAAGAACAGGTTTTCTAATACTAGGTGCTCTTTTTCACTCCAAAATCCAGTTTTATAAACACTCCAAGAGCTCCTTTCGGTATTTTCGTTTTCTATATTGGGTGTTGAAACATCAAGCACAAAGTAGCCAAGAGGCTTTAAGGCATTATATATATTTTGTAAAAATATATTTCTTTCATTATTATTAAGTACACAAAAATCCTGCCAAATAATGAGGGCTGCCTCAAATTCTCTTTTATAGCTTAAGCTTAAATAATCGTTACATTCATATTTAATATTTAGGTTTTGCTTATTTGCTGACTGCCGAGCATAGGCAATAGAATTAGGGGAAATATCTACTCCCGTAACATTTAGCAGTTTTTTACTAAATAATTCACAGTATAAACCTGGCCCACAACCACAATCTAGTATTTTATTTTCTGCTTGAAGCCTTATTGTTTTTGTAATAAAGTCAACAATTTCTCTAATTTTACTAAGCTTATAACTAGCAGCATTAGTATCTTGGTTTAAATGCGCCTGTAACATGCCCTTAGCTATATGAGAGTCTTGCCAAAACTGAATCTCACCTTTGGTAAAAAGCTTAGGCTTTACACCATAGCTTAGTAAACTGGTGATATTGATTTCTTTCATTATTTATCTCCTTCTCTGTTTAAAGGTGGTAATTACTTTTACACAATACAAAAAAGCCGTAGAATTTTATTCTACGGCCTTACTACCAAAAGTAAAGTTGAATGTATTTTCGTAAAATAAAATCTTTAAAGCAATTGCTCAATAAACTGAACTTTTTCAGTTATAAACAATTATAAAATTTAAGATTTTATTTTACCTTTCCAAATTCGCTTGCTATAAGCGAAAGCGGATGACATTCCACCTTTTTTAAGTTTCTATTGTGCTATAATATATTATTTTTTATTATATGTCAATCTTTATGCCTTACTATTATAATTAATATTTGCATCTCTAGCTTGGGAACATAAATATCGTTTTTGAATTTTATAGGTAACTGCATCTTTAATAAAAATAGAGCCTACCTGTCTAAAAATAAAACTAACCTTTTTTGTCATACATTGTTCTCTTATATCTAAAACCCATTCATAGTTTAAAGGTCTTACACCTTTACCAGACTCCCCACCTACCACTACATACTCAAGACTATTGTCTATTAAATTAGAAATATCTATTTTTTCTAATAAGGGTTGAAAAGCTATGGCTTTATGTTTTATAGGTAGCTCTTTTAGAATCGGTATTCTTTCATTAGCTCGTAATTGGTTTTCAACGCTTATTGAAATTGTTACATTATCGTATCCATCTTGATAGTCTGGTGGTAAACCCATTTTAAATCTTTCAATTCTCTTCGTAATAAAAAAGAAGTTTAAATCATGCCTTGTTTTCATCATATTCCAAACTTCGCATCGCCAATCATCAGCTTCTTTTACAAAAAAATCACTATTAAAACAGACATAAACAGTTTGTCCACTTTTCATTTTATAGTTACCTTTTGAGTCTTTGGCAATAGGTTTATAGAATTCTTCAGTTTTATATATTATATCTGTATTAATACCTTTTCTGGCATTAGCTCTATGAATGTAACAGTTTTTACATCCCTCACTCTTTTTATGACAGCCTCTCCATGGGTTCCAAACAGTCATAGCTACACCCCTAGTCATATAATTTATTACTAATTAATATGTAAAAGAGAACTACTGAAAAAATACAGTAGTTCCTACAAAATTAATTTCCTACTACAGCATTACCCTCTTCATCGTAGCTTAATAATAGTACTTCACCTAATTTTATAATGTTCTCAGTGTACTGCTTATAATCACTACTGATTATTTTCATATTAACAACAAACTTATCATAATAACCGCTTGCTTTTAAAGTATCTCCTAATTGCTTTTGGACCTTAACAAACATCTTATTGCTTGCATCATTCATGTCGTTTCTAATATCAGCATATTTTTTCATATCTTCTTTTAACTTTAACATAGCTGTTTTATCGTTTAAGTCAATTTTTAACATGTCTTTAATTTTATTCTGAACATTTTCATAGAAATTAAACAGCTTTTTATCATCCATTGATTCATATTCTTGGGCTAATTCTTTGGGTAATGGTATTTCATCTAAATTATCAAAAAACTCGATTATCTCATTAAAAGCCTGCTTTTTTTCAGGGCTATTTAGTGGTTCATTTAAGAATGGTGAAAAATGTGCTACCAGCTGTTTGCCAAATGGATTTGGGAACAATCTAAGCAACTGTTTAATGACATAATTTTTATTACTTTGCTGGCTAATTAGTAATATATCATTTAGTTTTTCATAATCTGTTATTTTATTGTTTAGCATATCGATTATTATTTGTTTTGCAAATTTAAGATCTTCAATCTGCTCTGATATATTTTTAGAAAACTGCTTTAAGATAAGTTCGCGATTATTGGGATTATTTAAGTAGTCTTTTATTACGGATACTGGCATACCTATATTACGTAAAAAAGATATTTGTTTGAGTTTTTCAATATCATTAATACTAAATATTTTGTAGCCATTTTCTTCATTAACAACCGGAAAAATTAGTCCTTTCTCTTCATAATACCTTATTGCTTTTTTTGTTAAGTGAGTAGCCTTTACAGCCTCATTTATTAACATTTTAATCACCTCACAGTTAATGTTAGGCTATTCCCCAAGGACACAGTCAAGGCTAAAAAACAACTTTCTATATTAAAAACTCTTTTATACTTACTAAATTTTTATCATTAAACTCTAAACATATCACATAGGGCATTAGAGGTCTTATTCTATCAAAATCATTATAGCAAAAATCATTATTATAATAATGTAAAATAGTGCATAAGGCTGTTCCATGAGTACCTATTATAATATTCTGATTGTCGTATTCTTTAATAACCTTTGTTAAAGCATTAATATTACGCTTTTGAACCTCTCTTAAACACTCCCCCTGCTCTAATTTATAATTAAAATCAGACCACTGCTTTTGAGCAAAACTAGTAAAATCAGCTATCCAGCCCGTAGCTATCTTGCGCTCCCTAAAGTCTTCGATAAGCTCTATGTTTATGCTGTACTTATCTGTGAAGGGTTTAATGGTATCTATAGACCTTTTATAGGGGCTAGATAAAGCTTTAGTTATATTCTTGTCTTTAAAAAATTCTGTAATCTTTTGAGCTGACTGTTTACCTTGCTCGGTAAGTGGCCTTAATAAATCCTCGTGAATTTTCGAGTTTGACTCAGCATGTCTTACAAAATATATTCTACTCATGTTTTTTCCTCACCATTTTTTATATTTATTTTTAAAATGAGACTCTAACAATACTTAAACAGACCAAAACTAAAACAAAGTTAAAATAAATAGTTTCTTAGATTGCTCAGCAAAACTACTATGCTACAATAACATTATAATCATGTTTTCTAACTAACAGTTTATACTCACCCTCAGTTTGCAACCTACTACTACAAATATTATAACAAACAAAATTAAAAAAAACATACTTGAGTTACTAAGATAGCGAACTTAAGCTACTTAAAAACCATTAATATTGCTTATACTGTTAATATATTCACCATGCTCCTCTAATTATTAAAGGTAGTCAGTAAATTAAAAATTCTTTACCGACTACCCCTCTAGTATTTAGGATAAGTATTCTTTTAACATTTGACCTGTGATGCTTTTTTCACATGCTACAATATCTCTTACTGTGCCGCATGCAACTATTTCTCCACCTTGGTCTCCTCCGTATGGTCCTAAATCAATAATATAATCTGCTTTACTTATTACCTCCAAATTGTGTTCTATTATTACCAGGCTATTGCCTTCTTTAACAATGGTATTAAATAATGTATTTAATTTTTCAATATCCTTAAAATGTAATCCTGCAGTTGGCTCATCTAGTATATAAAGTGTTTTACCAGTGTTATTTTTGCTAAGCTCTTTAGCTAACTTTACTCGCTGAGCCTCTCCTCCTGACAAAGTTAACGAGGACTGCCCAAGCTTTAAATATCCTAATCCTACATCACAAAGCACCTTAAGGATATTATACACTTTACCTTCAGCAGAAAATAATTCTGCAGCTTCGGCAATATCCATATTGAGCACATCAGCAATAGATTTATTATTGTATTTTACTTGAAGAACTTTTTCTTTGTACCTATTACCTCTGCAATTTGTACACTCAATCCAAATATCTGGCATAAAATGAAGCTTAATTTTTTTACGACCTTCCCCTTTACAGTCTTCACATTGACCTTGTTTACTATTAAAACTAAAAAAACTTTTATTATAGCCAAGTTCTGTTGCTGTTTTTGTTTTTGCAAATACTTCTCTTATAAAATCAAAAACCCCAGTATAAGTTGCAGGATTAGACCTTGGTGAACGCCCAATAGCTGCTTGAGATATTCTTATAACGTTATCAATATTTTCATATCCACTTAAACTACTATACCTTCCACACTCTTGTTTTTGATTATTTAGCTTGGTTAATAAAGCCGGATAAAGTGTTTTTAGTAACAGGGTTGATTTACCGGAGCCACTCACACCTGTAATACAAGTTACAACACCTAAAGGTATTTTTACATCTATATTTTTTAAATTATTATCGTTAGCATTTTTAATTGTTAGGTAAAAATCGAATCTGTTGTTATTTAAGTTAACATTATTAATTTTATTTGTCAGATAATTACCCGTAACAGATTTTTCATTGCTCATAACTTCAACTAAACTTCCTTTAGCAACTACATATCCACCATTAACTCCTGCCCCTGGTCCAATATCTATAATATTATCAGCCGCCTCTATAGTGTCACGGTTATGCTCAACTACTACTACAGTATTACCCTTGGTTTTAAGTTGCTGTAGGGTCTTAATAAGTTTTTTATTATCATAAGCATGTAATCCAGCAGAAGGTTCATCTAATACATATAGCATATTACTAAGGCCATTATTTAATTGAGATGCTAATCTTATTCTTTGTAGCTCTCCACCCGATAAGCTAGGAACACTACGGTTTAAATTGAGGTATGATAGTCCAACCTCAGTTAAGCTAACTAACCTATTTTTAATTTCATTAATTATCGGCTTGGCTATAATTCGATGTTGAGTAGTTAGGCTATACTGTAAGTTATTTATCCACTCTAATAAGTCAGTAATATTTTTATTAATTACCTCAGGGTACCTTATACCGTTTATTGAAACTAGCCTTGAGGCTGTATTTAACCTCTCACCATTACATTTTGGACATGGTTGTTTTTTCATAAATTTATTAGCAATAAAATGACTTGAACCATTAGCTTTATTATAGAGACGTTTTATAGCATTATAAGCACCCTCAACTGGCCGAGTTATTTTACCCGATCGTCCGTTTTTATTTTTATATACAAAGCTAACCTCTTTTTTACCTGACCCAAAAATAACCTGATGTTGAAAATCCTTAGGCAAATCAGTCCATGGTAAATTAAGATCAACATGCATTTCTTCTGCTAAAGCTAATACCTCGCCTCGCATCCAATTGGCATTGGGATTTTTACGATGTTTTCTTAAGTTGCCCCACCACTCTGAGGCACCATCTAATATAGATAAGTGAGGGTTTTGGATAATTAGGTTCTTGTCAACCGTTAAAATGCTACCCAATCCATTACATTTACTGCACATGCTCTCAGGATTATTAAAGCTAAAATCTGAGGCAGTAAGCTCAAACATAATTTGCTCACAGTGAAAGCACATTTCTTTTGTTTGTAAAGTTAAACTTAATTGCTGATTAATCGTAAGTTGTAAGGCACCCTTACCTAAGTGTAGTGCCTTTAAAACAATCTCTTTAACTATTTTTTGTTGTTCTTTACTTTGCTCCTTAGTAATTACTGTATTTAACAAACTCTCGTTACCATTATAAGCTTTAATCTCTATTGTTGCTTTCGGTTTTAAACTCATTATTAATTTTATTATTTCATTTTCTGTTTTAACTTCAATAGTTTTTCCACAAATAGGGCATCTTCTTAAACCTATTTTTGCAAACAGTACCCTTAAATAATTATTTATATCTGTAATAGTACCTACCGTAGATCTTGTGTTTTTATTGCTTGATTTTTGCTTAATAGCGATAGCTGGCGGTAAACTTATTATTTGATCTACCTGGGGTTTTGGTAAATTACTTAAGATATTTTTGTTAGCACCACTCATATTACCTAAAAATCTTCTTTGGCTTTCAGCAAAAAGGGTATCAAACGCAATGCTCGATTTTCCACTACCACTTACCCCTGTTAAAACAGTTAGTTTATTTTTAGGTATAGTTAAAGAAATATTTTTTAAATTATTCTGGTTAGCTCCCTTTATAATTATATTTTAATAACCGAGCTAAGATCGTGAGGCAACTTTGTCAGTTTCTATACTGATCCAATTTCAGTATTTGAACTTTGTCTTTATTAATAACCGAGCTATCTTGAACCAAGGTTATTAATAACCGAGCTAAATACTTAGGAACCTTTTTTGAATCTTGAACTCTTTTTTGATATCTTGAAAATACTTAGGCCAATGCGCTAAATAGCTAGGCACAAAAAAGCTCTCTACAAAATCTTTTTGGGGTATATACGGAACTATATCTAATATGGGGGTATTATTAAATGAATCTAAATCACTTACAGCCATTAGTTTATTTAAGATATCTACTTCTTTTATTTTAACTACAGTTATAGCAATAGGGTTTGGTCTAACTGGAGATCTTGTTGCAAATAGGCCTGATTTAGGGGCATTCTCATACGGAGGATTCACTAACAAAACTCTTTTATGTTTATCCTTACTAAATCTACTAAACTGCCAAATAACTCTTAAATGTGAAAACTTACTATACTGTTCTATTATATCTTTTGGGTACTGAGATAAATCTAAAAAATATCCATCTTGATTCTTTTGAATATAACCTTTTATCTTTAGCTCTTTAGATTGCTGAATTAGCTGTTTGTTTATTAATTTTTTTATTAAGCTTTCTTGGTAAATAGTATTCTCAGTAATCTTTGCCTCAAACACTCTATCCTCACAAGGAAAGTATGGCTTAATATCATAAATATTGTATTTACCCTTAAAGTTCACAGTTGCATTTAAACAAATTTTATTATCTGTAATGTTTTCTATTTGCGCAGTTAGAATATAAATAGCGCTGTTATGGAAATGCGTATTCTCTTTATCGTTATTTTTAGGATTATCTATAATTAATAAAAGATGACTAAATAGCTCAAGTTTTTTTAGTGCCGGCTGATATTTTTCATTTACTAAACCAGTTATAACGTTACGTGTTATTTGTAAACTTCCGATAGGCTTGATAGTGCAAGACATATTAAATCCTCCTATTGAAGTGGAACACATATACTTACATAATGCTCCCCATTATTAAGTGAACAAGGTTTATACATTTCAAAGCTTGGTTTACTAGCAGGCTTTACATTAAAGTCATTAAGTAAATATCCAAAAACATATCTCCAAGCGTAGCCATATTGATTTTCGTTTATTTTAAAACTTGCAACAAGATATCTAGCACTTTCAATAACTAGCTTACCAATTTTGTTGTTTACCTCAACATTAGGCATTACCTCTACCCCAACTGTTACTCTAAGCTTATTTACATCGGTTAGCTTTATACTATCGTGATATAGACAAAACGAGGTTGATGTTTGATAGGGTACTTTATTTAGCATACACCATTCAGCAAGCTGATTAAAAAGATTAGTAAAAAGCTCAACATCACCAGCATATTTTCCAATATAACGTACATAAGCAATAGTATAAGATGGTAAGTTTTCAACACTAGCTGATATGAATATATCATGGATATTATTAAATATAGGCATAGCAGGTTTATTTAGCTGTATTTCAACACTTCGCTTTTGCTTAACCCACTCATTGGGTGCTAAGTTAAACCTTCTTTTAAATGCCTTAGTAAAGGCAGCAGAGTCCGCAAAGCCACATTCAAAAGCTATTTCTGTAAAAGATTTATGAGGGTAACAACACAGTATATTAGCAACTTTTTCTGCCCGTAACCTCATTACAAAATTGTTTAAGGTTTCACCCATATAAGCACTAAAGATTCTGTGAAAATGGTATTTTGAAAAGCCAGCTATTTTAGCTAAATGCTCTAGGCTCAATTTCTTTTGAATATTTTTGTCAATATAATCTATTACGTTATTGATGCTTTGAATATAAGTTCCTTGTGAACTAGCTTTCAAAATGTAATCCTCCTTGTAACCACCTGTTTATGATAGTGGAACTATCTACTATAGTCTTGTATTATCTTGCTAATTTAAATAGTGCGTAATTAAAATTATAATACAATAACTTATCTGTGTAAAAATTATACCTACAATATTGTTCAAACTTAGGTTTTATGCTATACTTCAGCTAGTGGCGATGGAGTTCGCCCTTAAATGCTTAAGCTAATGACTCCTACAGTGGCATGTTTGTTTCTGTAGGAGTTTTGTATTTTAAATTACTACTCATAAACAACATGTAGTATTATTTAATGTAAATAAACAGCTTAGTATAATTGAAAGCAGGTTAAATTATGATTTTTAGTTTGGCAGTTATTATCTTGTTGGGATTATTGTTTAACTACCTATTTGAGAAGTTACAACTACCTGGTTTATTAGGAATGTTAATACTCGGTATTATAATTGGACCACATGCTCTTAATTTGTTAGACCCCAAAACTATAAAAATAAGTGGTGAACTAAGAAAAATTGCTTTAATCGTAATTCTGTTGAGAGCTGGCTTAGGTATTAGTAGAGAAAGTTTAAAACGAGTTGGAAAAACAGCTCTAAAACTAAGTTTTTTACCCGGACTTCTTGAGGGCTTTACAATCGCTTTTATTTCAATTTATCTATTAAACTTTAGCTTTGTAGAGGGAGGTATTTTAGGTTTTATTATTGCAGCTGTATCTCCCGCTGTTGTTGTACCTTTAATGTTAAAGTTTATGGATAAGGGCATAGGCACAAATAAGAGTATCCCAACACTAATTTTAGCTTCTGCGTCAATAGATGACGTATTTGCAATAACTATCTTTGGCTCATTTTTAGGCTTATATGGAGGTAATAAAGTTAACTTAGGTATTCAATTACTAGGCATTCCTCTATCTATTGTTTTAGGAGTTGGCATTGGTGCTTTATTAGGTTATTTATTGGCTAAATTTTTTAATAAAAGCAATCTAGTTTCAACTAAAAGTACTTTAGTGTTATTGGGATTTGCTTTTATTACTGTAGTTATTGAAGAGTATTTAAAAAATGAAATTGCCATAGCAGGTCTGTTAGGCGTAATGACCATTGGTTTTATGATTTTAGAAATAACACCTAAAACAGCGAAAAAGCTATCTTTTTCGCTCAATAAAATATGGGTATTTGCTGAGATTATTTTGTTTGTTTTAGTAGGTGCAGAGGTAGATGTTGCTGTAGCACTTAATGCAGGAGTTTCAGGTATTGTAATTATTACCTTAGGCCTATTGGCCCGTAGCATTGGGGTAATGATTTCTACCTTAAATACAAAGCTTACATTTAAAGAGCGTTTATTTTGCGTAGTAGCATATACCCCTAAAGCAACTGTACAGGCAGCCATAGGAGCTATTCCACTAGGTATGGGAATAGCCTCGGGAGAGGTTATGTTAGCATTAGCAGTTATGGCGATTATCATTACTGCTCCATTAGGAGCAATCGCTATTAAAATATTTGGTAATCGCTGGCTAACTAAAGATACTAAAACTAAAAACCTAAAAAAGGTAAGTGATTAGTTATTACTAGATATGATTTTTTAAACAAAATTAGCTAGTATAAATTGTTCTTGTTTTCCATCTACAAGAAAAATAAATTGCTAAGTTAATCGCTGCTGGTATTAAATATATAAAAAGAATAGTATAATCCTGAGTTTTTACTACCTCATCAACGGTCAAATTTAACGCAAATAATATATTAATTATTGGTATTATTAAACCTAAGTATTTATTTTTATGGCTACTAAGTATAACTTGAGCATAGGTGACAGCTACAAATAATAGAGTAAAAATTATTGTTTTAAATGGCATGGTGTATTCTCTCCTTTATGCTAATTTAGCTATTCATTTTTAATAAGTATCTGGTATATTAATCATCAATAATTAGATTATCAGTTACTAAACTGCTAAAATTTGTTTACATTGTTTAATGTAACATTAAGTTTCACTAAAGTAAAGAGGGTTTTATACCATAAGAAATGTAAAAAAAGGCATAATCAGTATAGTTACTGATTATGCCTTTTTATTTAGGTTATTATATTTCTATTCTTGCTTTTCTCTTTCAAAGCTAACAGTTGCAGCCTCTACTTCACCATATGCCCAATGTTCTTTTGGCATATCAGGGAATGAAGGTGACTCTGGCTGTAACACAGGTCTGCCAATAAGTTTATTTATTATAACAACAACCTGCTCTCGCTTTAAGGCAGTATCAGGTCTAAAGGTTTTATCTTTAAATCCGTTTACTACACCAGCATTATACATTTGATTAATATAAGCCTCAGCCCAATGTCCCTTTATATCTGTAAAGTAATCAGCCTGATTATTAACCTCAATGTTAAGGTATTTCCAGTATTGTGAGAATAAATATGATACCTCAGCTCTTGTAGCAGCCTGATTAGGTTTAAATGTTCCATCTTCGTAAACATTAAATAACCCTAACTTAGATACAGCTAAAATACACTTAGTATACCACTTACCCTCTGCTACATCACTAAAGCTAATATCAGTTGGTTCATCTAAATTGAGCTTTAGTATTCTTGAAATCATAGCAGCTAATTCTGCTCTTGTTACATTATTTGCTGGTCTAAATGTCTTATCTTCATAACCATGAATATAAGGATCAAAGTACTCAACAACACCTAATGGAGTTTCATCGTCTTCAATAATTTCTTCATCTCCTGGCTCAGTAGGTGTTTCTGGAGTTGGTGGTTCTGGTTTAGGTTCAGGCTTAGGTTCTGGCGGTGTTGGTGGATAATAATATTCATACACCACATATACCCTTGTACCCTTTACTTCATTACCAGAGGCATCCTTAGCTACATACTCAACAGTTTTTTCACCTAAAGAATCAGTATTAATTGGTCCATTATGTTTTATTGTAACGTTTGTATTATAATTATCGGTTGCTGTTACACCATATAAGTAGTTAGAAACTGTTCTTCCACGTAAAACCCTAATTCTATTTGGGTTTATACTTAGTTGTGGTTTTACATCATCAATTACCTCTACAGTACGCTCTTTTGTATCTGCCAAGTTTCCATTTTTGTCTTTTGCTGAATAGGTTATTAGATATTTACCTAAGCTATCTTTGGCAATTGCGCTAACTTTTTCTTTACTACCATCTGCTTTTACTAACTCTATTACGTAGGTAACTGCTACCTCTCCATCAATTGGGTCACTTGCACTTACGCCACTAAGGATGTCGCTATCACCATACTCAGTTCCTACTGTAATTGTTTTTTCAGCTAAGTTATTTTCTATCACTGGTGCTTCCGTATCTTCAATTGTCATTGTTCTTGAGTTAGTACCTACTAAATCATGTTTATCTTTTGCTGTATAAGTAATGGTATGGTCGCCTACAGCATAAGCCTTAGCTTCAGCATCGGTAGTTATATCAGTTATAACTCCATCTTCATTATCATTAGCTTCTACATTATTAAGTTGCATTTCTTTAGTTACTACAACACCATATTCAAAGGTAATTACTGTTTCATTATTTTTAAATGTTATAACTGGTGCAGTATTCGCTGCAACTGTAACAGTTCTGCTTTTAGTTACTTTTGCTCCTGCTGAATCGGTTGCAGTATAGGTAATTGTTTGGTTACCTGCTGTGGTTGTATCAATTTTTTTATCAAATTTTATATCTACATCAAGACCAAGTTTTTTATCCTCATAGTCTGTTGCAGATACTCCGGTTAAGGTATCAAACTTACTACCAAATTTAATTGGTTCATTTATAGCATTCACTGTTAAAACAGGTTGTTTATTTAGTAACACTGTAAATGTTTTTGTTGCTATTGTTTTAGCACCGTCTTTATCTACAACTTCATATGTTACTTTTTTTGAACCAACTATAGTTGAGTCTATAGTATTAAGATCCACATCAATAACAGCTGTAAGGTCACCATCTTCACTGTCGTTTGCAGTAACACCTGCTAATACATCAATGTTCTGCTCTCCATAGTATACTTCTTGACTTGGATTAGTTATGTGAATTATTGGCTTGGCATTTACTCTATAAGTTCTCTTTATTTTAGCTTCGTTTAATGAGCTATCTGTTGCTGTATAGGTAACAATATACTCACCCGGATTTTTTGTGTTTATATCACCATCATGTTTAATTTGAACTGTACTATCGTAGTTATCATTGGCTTTTATGCCAGCTAAATAATCTATAGTAGCTCCCTGCTGTACTACAATATAATTATTGTAAGCTTCAAAAACAGGTGCTTCTTTATCTTTTACGCTTACTGTTCTAGTAACTTCATTGGATTTATTATTATGTTTATCTACTGCTTTGTAAGTAATGGTATAGTTCATTACTAGGTCAGATTTAATTTCACTTACAATTTGGTTATTTTTGTCTTTAATTGTATAGCTAATGCTACTGCTTGGTAAAACACCATCTACTTTATCTTTGGCCTCTACTCCAGCTAAGATTTTAGCTTTAGGATAAGTATCTCCCAATACTAAGTCAACATTGGCTATTTTATTAGTTAGTACTGGTGCTTCAGTATCTTTAATTCTCATTGTTCTTGAGTTAGTACCTACTAAATCATGTTTATCTTTTGCTGTATAAGTAATGATATGGTCTCCTACAGCATAAGCTTTAGCTTCAGCATCGGTAGTTATATCAGTTATAACTCCATCTTCATTATCATTAGCTTCTACATTATTAAGTTGCATTTCTTTAGTTACTACAACACCATATTCAAAGGTAATTACTGTTTCATTATTTTTAAATGTTATAACTGGTGCAGTATTCTCTGCAACTGTAACAGTTCTGCTTTTAGTTACTTTTGCTCCTGCTGAGTCAGTTGCAGTATAGGTAATTGTTTGGTTACCTGCTGTGGTTGTATCAATTTTTTTATCAAATTTTATATCTACATCAAGACCAAGTTTTTTATCCTCATAGTCTGTTGCAGATACTCCGGTTAAGGTATCAAACTTACTACCAAATTTAATTGGTTCATTTATAGCATTCACTGTTAAAACAGGTTGTTTATTTGGTAACACTGTAAATGTTTTTGTTGCTATTGTTTTAGCACCGTCTTTATCTACAACTTCATATGTTACTTTTTTTGAACCAACTATAGTTGAGTCTATAGTATTAAGATCCACATCAATAACAGCTGTAAGGTCACCATCTTCACTGTCGTTTGCAGTAACACCTGCTAATACATCAATGTTCTGCTCTCCATAGTATACTTCTTGACTTGGATTAGCTATGTGAATTATTGGCTTGGCATTTACTCTATAAGTTCTCTTTATTTTAGCTTCGTTTAATGAGCTATCTGTTGCTGTATAGGTAACAATATACTCACCCGGATTTTTTGTGTTTATATCACCATCATGTTTAATTTGAACTGTACTATCGTAGTTATCATTGGCTTTTATGCCAGCTAAATAATCTATAGTAGCTCCCTGCTGTACTACAATATAATTATTGTAAGCTTCAAAAACAGGTGCTTCTTTATCTTTTACGCTTACTGTTCTAGTAACTTCATTGGATTTATTATTATGTTTATCTACTGCTTCATAAGTAATGGTATAGTTCATTACTAGGTCAGATTTAATTTCACTTACAATTTGGTTATTTTTGTCTTTAATTGTATAGCTAATGCTACTGCTTGGTAAAACACCATCTACTTTATCTTTGGCCTCTACTCCAGCTAAGATTTTAGCTTTAGGATAAGTATCTCCCAATACTAAGTCAACATTGGCTATTTTATTAGTTAGTACTGGTGCTTCGGTATCTTTAATTCTCATTGTTCTTGAGTTAGTACCTACTAAATCATGTTTATCTTTTGCTGTATAAGTAATGATATGGTCTCCTACAGCATAAGCTTTAGCTTCAGCATCGGTAGTTATATCAGTTATAACTCCATCTTCATTATCATTAGCTTCTACATTATTAAGTTGCATTTCTTTAGTTACTACAACACCATATTCAAAGGTAATTACTGTTTCATTATTTTTAAATGTTATAACTGGTGCAGTATTCGCTGCAACTGTAACAGTTCTGCTTTTAGTTACTTTTGCTCCTGCTGAATCGGTTGCAGTATAGGTAATTGTTTGGTTACCTGCTGTGGTTGTATCAATTTTTTTATCAAATTTTATATCTACATCAAGACCAAGTTTTTTATCCTCATAGTCTGTTGCAGATACTCCGGTTAAGGTATCAAACTTACTACCAAATTTAATTGGTTCATTTATAGCATTCACTGTTAAAACAGGTTGTTTATTTGGTAACACTGTAAATGTTTTTGTTGCTATTGTTTTAGCACCGTCTTTATCTACAACTTCATATGTTACTTTTTTTGAACCAACTATAGTTGAGTCTATAGTATTAAGATCCACATCAATAACAGCTGTAAGGTCACCATCTTCACTGTCGTTTGCAGTAACACCTGCTAATACATCAATGTTCTGCTCTCCATAGTATACTTCTTGACTTGGATTAGCTATGTGAATTATTGGCTTGGCATTTACTCTATAAGTTCTCTTTATTTTAGCTTCGTTTAATGAGCTATCTGTTGCTGTATAGGTAACAGTATACTCACCCGGACTGTCTGTGTTTATTTTGCCATCATGTGTAATTTCAACTATACTATCGTAGTTATCATTGGCTTTTATGCCAGCTAAATAATCTATAGTAGCTCCCTGCTGTACTACAATATAATTATTGTAAGCTTCAAAAACAGGTGCTTCTTTATCTTTTACACTTACTGTTCTGGTAACTTCATTGGATTTATTATTATGTTTATCTACTGCTTCATAAGTAATGGTATAGTTCATTACTAGGTCAGATTTAATTTCACTTACAATTTGGTTATTTTTGTCTTTAATTGTATAGCTAATGTTACTGCATGGTAAGACACCATCTACTTTATCTTTGGCCTCTACTCCAGCTAAGATTTTAGCTTTAGGATAAGTATCTCCCAATACTAAGTCAACATTGGCTATTTTATTAGTTAGTACTGGTGCTTCGGTATCTTTAATTCTCATTGTTCTTGAGTTAGTACCTACTAAATCATGTTTATCTTTTGCTGTATAAGTAATGATATGGTCTCCTACAGCATAAGCTTTAGCTTCAGCATCGGTAGTTATATCAGTTATAACTCCATCTTCATTATCATTAGCTTCTACATTATTAAGTTGCATTTCTTTAGTTACTACAACACCATATTCAAAGGTAATTACTGTTTCATTATTTTTAAATGTTATAACTGGTGCAGTATTCGCTGCAACTGTAACAGTTCTGCTTTTAGTTACTTTTGCTCCTGCTGAATCGGTTGCAGTATAGGTAATTGTTTGGTTACCTGCTGTGGTTGTATCAATTTTTTTATCAAATTTTATATCTACATCAAGACCAAGTTTTTTATCCTCATAGTCTGTTGCAGATACTCCGGTTAAGGTATCAAACTTACTACCAAATTTAATTGGTTCATTTATAGCATTCACTGTTAAAACAGGTTGTTTATTTGGTAACACTGTAAATGTTTTTGTTGCTATTGTTTTAGCACCGTCTTTATCTACAACTTCATATGTTACTTTTTTTGAACCAACTATAGTTGAGTCTATAGTATTAAGATCCACATCAATAACAGCTGTAAGGTCACCATCTTCACTGTCGTTTGCAGTAACACCTGCTAATACATCAATGTTCTGCTCTCCATAGTATACTTCTTGACTTGGATTAGTTATGTTAATTATTGGCTTGGCATTTACTCTATAAGTTCGCTTTATTTTAGCTTCGTTTAATGAGCTATCTGTTGCTGTATAGGTAACAGTATACTCACCCGGATTTTTTGTGTTTATATCACCATCATGTTTAATTTGAACTGTACTATCGTAGTTATCATTGGCTTTTATGCCAGCTAAATAATCTATAGTAGCTCCCTGCTGTACTACAATATAATTATTGTAAGCTTCAAAAACAGGTGCTTCTTTATCTTTTACGCTTACTGTTCTGGTAACTTCATTGGATTTATTATTATGTTTATCTACTGCTTCATAAGTAATGGTATAGTTCATTACTAGGTCAGATTTAATTTCACTTACAATTTGGTTATTTTTGTCTTTAATTGTATAGCTAATGTTACTGCTTGGTAAGACACCATCTACTTTATCTTTGGCCTCTACTCCAGCCAAGATATCAGCTTTATTGTAAGTATCTCCCAATAATAAATCCACATTGGCTATTTTATTAGTTATTGTTGGTTTATTAGTGTCTATAACAGCTATTACTCGTATTTTTTTATCAGTAGCAAGCTCTGAATCAGTTGCAGTATACTCTATGGAATGTATTCCTACCTTAGAAGTATCCAGCTCGTTGTCATATGTTATTTCTACCTTAAAACCTAACTTATCATCTTCTTTATCTTTTGCTGAAACACCGTTAAACATCTCAAATGAAGCTCCATATTCAACTGTGTCTACTAGTTGATTAGGGTTAAGTCTTTTTATGGTTAAAACAGGTGGATTATTTTGTTTAACACTAAATGTTTTAAATCCAACAGTTACTGCTTTATCATTATCTGTAACTGTATATTTTACTATTGTTGCACCAACAGTTTTAGAGTCAATAGTGTTTGGCTCAGCAATAACACTTTCAACTGTTCCATCTTGATCATTGGTGGTTATTTCACTATATACATTAATCTTTTCACCAAAATACACATTCCTTACACCGTTTGTAATAATTGTTGGAGCATAATTAACATGGTATATTCGTGTTACCTCTGTTTTGTTTCCAGAGTCATCTGTGGCAATATATGTTACTTTATGGTCTCCCTCTTTATTGGTGTTTGCTGTTCCTCTCTTAGTGATTTTTACATCTGTATCATAATTATCTGTAGCACTAACTCCCATAAAATAGTCATCTATTTTATCACCCTTTAGCACCACTATTCTTAGTGGATTTACTGTAAGAGTAGGATCAGTTTTATCTGCTACATTAACTATACGGGTACAGGTGACTTCATTATTGTTAAAGTCTTTGGCTGAGTATGTTATTTTATACTGAGCTACTATACTAGTATTAACACTACCAGTATAAGTTACATTAAGTGGTCCATCTACTGGATCACTAGCACTAACACCTGCCATAATTTCATTAAGTCCATACTTAGTACCAAGCTTAATGGTTACTGTAGGATATTCGTTATTTATTGTAGGCATTTTTGTATCTACCACTGTAACTATTCTATCTTTAGTAACCTTAGCACCAGCAGAATCCGTAGCTGTATAACTTATAGTGTAGCTATTAGGTTGATAGGTATTTACTTTACCTAAGTATGCTACTTTTACTTTAAGTGCATGCGCATCATCTTCTACATCGCTAACTGAGTAATTGTTGTAATCACTTTCATTAAAGTTAGCTCCATATTCTATGGTAACATTATTTACAATTAATTGAGGTGGATTATTATTAAGTACCTCATAATCCCTACTAGCTTCACTTGTTAAACCATCATTATCACTAACTGTATATATGATCTCAGTAGTTGTAGCTATCTGGGTATCAATTGTTTTGGGATTATAAACAACTTGATCTATTAAATTGCCATCTTCTACATCAGTTGCTGTAATATCCTCAAGTAGATTAATACTTGGAGCACCAAAAAGAATCTTTTTAATACTACTAGGCACTGTTAATTTCGGTTTATGATTAGCTCCAATTTTAACAGTTTTAGTACCATAGCCTACTTTGCCATCATTATCTACAGCAATATAGTTAATAATAAAACTAGTATTTTGCTGATGAGTATCTATTGGTATTGGTATGTTGTAATCTAAACTTTGTACCGAACCATCAACATCTTTAGCTGATACACCTTGCATAATTAAACTATCATTAAATTCACTTTTAAAAGCAATATTAATAATAGGTTCATTTACTTCTACTACTGGCGCCTGATTAGGTAATATTGTAACTTTTCTTGTTGCCTCTGTTTTTTTACCAAAGGCATCTTCAGCAGTATACTTTATGTTATAAACCTTTTCAGTATCTCCTGTATTACCATGTACAAAGTTATCATCATCTGTTTGGTAAGCTAAGTCAGGCTGCTCATTATCATGAACTGTTACTCCGTGGTTAATATTATAACTGGTATTGTTATAAAAAATAGTTTCTTTACTTGGGTTTACTACTATTGTAGGTGGTGTATTTTCGAACGGTATTGCTGTATTCAATTTAATATGCCACCAATTAGCAGGCACTCTAGTCCAATGATTGTCTGATTTGTACTCAAAATATAAAGCACCAGCACCACCCCAGTTAAAGTAGCTAATTTGATAAAGATAAGGTGTGCCTCTGCTTAAATTCACTTTAGTTTCATACGTTGTTTTAGACTGTACAATAAACTTATCAATAAGTAAATCGCTTAAATTAATATTGTTATTTAAATCACTATCAAGATAAAATCTCACACCGTCATCTGTTGTTACTCTAATATCTGTGATATTAGCTTGTGGAATTAAATATCCATATATTTTTTGAGCATTTTTAGATTTTGAATCTGGAAAAACACTAGGTACATGCTTTAAAAACGCAGCCTCAGTACTGTTTTTTGTATAGTTATTTCTACCTGTTAAAGATTTTTTAATTACAGGCAAACCAAGCTTTATGTCATGAGAGTCTAGTCTCCATTTTTGTTCATCACTAACCGTTGGTAATTGATTAATCTTGTAATGCTGTGAATACACATAACCAGGTACATATGTAATTTGAGAATCGTCATTTGCTTGGGCTAAACCATATATATAACCTAAGCCTGGTACCAAAATCGCTTCACCAAGATAATTACCAGTGTTAGGATTAATTGCTTGCACTTTATTGTCATAAGCTACATATAAATTATTTTCACACACTGCTAACCCAAAAGAGTTATTATTAATGTACTTAACAACCTCAACATTTAACTCATGTGTGATTCTAATTAACAAACATCTATGAGAGTTATGTTTTCTTTTTCCTAAAAGGTAGATATCGTTATTGTAAAATGCTAAATCACCTTTACTGTAATATCCTACATCAATAACATCTTGTACTGTATCATTATTTATATCATAAAATGCTAAAATAGTACCCTTCATAAAGTAGAATTTTCCAGCACCATCATAGTGTAAGGCATTACCATATACTTCATCTGTTATTTTTTTATCATTACCTCTTTTTACTTCATATAAGCCACCACATATTCCAGAACTTACTCCATACAGTTTACCTGTACTTGAGGCAATATCGGTATAACCACTATCTACACCAGATACCTGCTCTATATGGTGAATATTCTCCAGAGACTTCAATGGGAATATTTTAACAGTTCTTCCACTAAAATCACTAGCATAAAAATAAGCTGCATTTTGATTAATATTAGGGCTTGGTAATTCTGTAAGGTATTGAGGAACCATCATTAAGGTCATAAGCTGGTCATCTGATGATGGCTCAGTTACTTCGTCATCTTCACCATCTTCGTTTTCTGATGGTGGCTCAGTTACTTCGTCATCTTCATCATCTGTTGATGGCTCAGTTACTTCGTCATCTTCATCATCTGTTGATGGCTCAGTTGCTTCGTCATCTTCATCATCTGTTGATGGCTCAGTTGCTTCGTCATCTTCATCATCTGTTGATGGCTCAGTTACTTCGTCATCTTCATCATCTGTTGATGGCTCAGTTGCTTCGTCATCTTCATCATCTGTTGATGGCTCAGTTGCTTCGTCATCTTCATCATCTGTTGATGGCTCAGTTGCTTCGTCATCTTCATCATCTGTTGATGGCTCAGTTGCTTCGTCATCTTCATCATCTTCATCATCTGTTGATGGCTCAGTTACTTCGTCATCTTCATCATCTTCGTTTTCTGATGGTGGCTCAGTCACTTCGTCATCTTCATCGTTTGGCTCAGTCACTTTATCATCATCACCATCTGTTGTATCTGACGGTGGCTCAGTTACTTCTTGTCTCAGATTTTTTTCAGTGCTCTCTGTTGGCATTTTAATTCCAGCAGTTTGTCTATTGGTATTGTCCTCTTGCTGTTGTGAAGTTATCTTTAAAACTTCTTCTGTCTCAGCAAAACCCTGAATTGAAGTAAAATTAGAAAAAATTAATGCAAAGCATAATAATAAAGCCAAAAATTTTGTGCTCTTTTTGCCTTTTGCTACTTGCATGCTTCCACCTCCGTAAATAGATTCCCTATCGAACTTTTAGAACACATGTATATAAAAAAGCCAGAATATGATACATTTGTTTTTCCAAACATTAAACATCTATTTTATCTACAGTTTAAATAATTCTAGAAACAAAAAGTTCAAAATAATTATAGCAAAACACCCCTACTTTAACAATGAAAAAAAGCTAAATTTAATTGTTAAAATAACATTTTTAAGTTATGTTTCATATATATTTAAGTTATCTTTAAATTCATATTTCTTTTAATCTTTTTTAAAGTTTAAAATAAAAAAACTTCTATAAAAATAGAAGTAATATGTCGATTTATGAGAGGGATTAAATATTCTATATTTAATAAACTTTATCAGCTTTATAATCATCAGTATTTTTTATGTAAGATACATTAATATCCTGTGCATTATAAGCCGCATCAGCAGTTGTGTCTACTACAAGCCAACTACCATCTATTAATACCTCGTTCCATGCATGATAAAAACGTGTATAAGTACTATTTCCCTTAACAAGCTTAGTTTTAATACCAACACTTCTCAGCATAGCTGCAGTTAAAGAGGCATAGTCATAACATATTCCTTTGCTGTCTTTTAGAGTAGCTTCTGCGTTAGGATTATACCTAGTAGTTACACTTAAAGCTTTACTTTTATCATAAGTTATATTATTAATAATATAACTATGTATAGCTTCTAGCTTTTCTTTATCAGTTTTAAGGTTTTCTGTTAATTGATGTGCTAGAGTTGTTGTAGCAGATTCATTATTCCAAGTTACATTTTGCGAGCTGGCTAAATATACTTTATTTTCTTCGGTATTTAATACAAATTCTTTTTTAGTAACAAGCTTGTATCTTTTACCTTCAATTTTTTGGTAAACACCAACAGTATATTTACCATTACCCATTTGTAAAGGAAGAATTTCACTTTGTGAATAGAGATTATAAGTATACTTACCTTTCTCACTTTTCACAATCACTTTAAATTCAGAATAATCATTAACATTTAAATTAATGCTAATAGTGCTTTCTTCAGTATTGACCTTTATAATTTCACTATCAGCAACAGCTGTTAGTGTAAACATTAACGTTAAAATTAATGCCATTACAAAAGTTAATACTATTCTTTTCAATTAAGCCTCTCCCTTAGCATCTGGCTATCTTTTTTCAAAGACCCTATAGTTTTGCGTCCCTGCCTCACAGCAGGTTTGCCCTTATTTGGGAAAGAAAAGTTAAAACTCTTCTTTCGATAACTGGCTGTCATATCAATTAAGACTTAGACCCTCTAGTTTTGCGTCCTAAGCTTTCACTTAGTTTGCCGTTTGTCGTGAAAAGATCTATAGATTACATGGTAATCAAAGACTTTTCTGGTAGCTGGCTATCCTAGCTTTTTAAGCCTTAGACCCTATAGCTTTGCGTCACATACTTTAATATGTTTTGCTATTTACAGAATACTGCGGTCAATACTGTCTGACTGCACTTTAATTACCCTCTCATGATTAGTATATCATATAATTAAGATACTTTTTTCATAATTTAATTATAATATGATAATAATTAAAAACGTTTAAACAAAAAACAATGGTTATCTCAAAATATTTGTAGACAAGCTAAAATAAAAGTATTTTACTAACACAAGTGTAACTTATTGTTTAAATGAAGTATCTTAGTAGTTACGTTGTTGATACTTAGCTAACGTGTAACTATACAACTGTTACTAATCTTTAATACTTAAATCAACTGCAAAATAAAATATAACCCCATCATTACAGTTATTAACACCATAATCAAATTCATGAACCTCAAGTATTGCTTTTACTATTGCTAACCCCAAGCCAGTACCACCATTATCTCTATTGTGTGACTTATCTGTTTTATAAAATCTATGCCAAATATTCACTAACTCTTCATCTGTTAGTGGATTACATTTATTTTTAATATATACATAGTTTTTATTATCTTTAACTTCACCATATACTTTAATCTCACTATTCTCGGTACTGTGTTTTATGGCGTTACCAACTAAATTTATTATAACTTGTTCAATTTTCGATTTATCAGCTATAACATTATTAAACAAACCACTAATACTAATAACTAAACCTTTATCACTTACAGGTAACTTAAATACATCTGCTACCTTATTTACTAATTTATTTAAATCAAACTCTTCAACTTTAAGCTTTAAAGCTCCAGCCTCAAGCTTAGATAACTCTAACATCTCCAAAATTAAGATGTTCATTTTTTCAACTTCATCTAAAATAACATCTATATAATAATCTCTTTTATCTTTTTTTATGCCATCCTTTAGTCCCTCTGCAAAACCCTTTATTATTCCTAGAGGGGTTTTCAGCTCATGTGAAACATTCGCTACAAACTCCTTACGTGATTTTTCTTGTTTAAGCTCTTTTTCATAGTCTAGTTTAAGTTGATAGTTAGCACTTTTTAATTGATTAAGAGCATCATTTAAATTACGTGAAAGAGTATTTAAACTTTTAGATAAAATGCCCAATTCATCCTCACTATTAACACTATAGTTATCAGAAAAATCCATATTTGCCATTCTACTTGCAGAATGTGATAATTTTTTTAATGGATTTGTTACAACTCTTGAGTAAATAAATGTCATAACTAATGAGACACCTAATGCTAGTATATAGAAGTAAACATAATATTCCTTAATCAATTTAATAGTTTGATATACAGGCTGTAATATTACAATAGCTTGCACAGCTAAAACCTTACCACTTGTATTTTCAATTTTTCTTTTATAATATAGATGCCTAGCAAAATTTGGAGATTTGGAAATATAATATTCAAAACCTATAAAATTTCTTTTAGTAAAAATATCACTGATAACTTCGTAGTTAGCTTTATTGTCAAATGATATTGCTCTCACATAAAAAATATCATCTATACTCTTATCTAGTGTTATGTTTTTGTCATATTCTAAGTTAACCCCATTTATTTGAATTGGTATTATACTTTTTGCTTTAATATATCCTTTAATTCTTAACATATCTCCATTAAAAATATTTTTTTTACCAAATGCAATATCATATTTCTTTTTAGATATTCGTATATCATATAAATCATTTCCATTTCTCTCTACAGTAAATAATACCCTTTGAAAGTCATCATATGCTTTGGATGGTCTACCAAAACCCACTTTTGGGTCTACTATTTCACATAATGCCTGACTGTTAATGTTCGTATGAATTAGTTTGATATAAAGTTCTCTTTGAGTCCAATCTTTTTTATTGTTTTGGGTTACAAAATTATTTACACTTTTAATTGCATAAGAAATTTCTTTTTTTTGATGTACACTGTCTATAAACACTGTTGTAAATAGAGTAACTAAACCTAAAATTAAAGTAAAACATAATGAAGTGATTAAAAAAACTTTACATGTTAACGATTTCCTCATTTTATCTCCCATTTACATTCTACATTAGTTAATTTATACACTTAAATACAGAAAACAATTATAAGCTCCCTATTAAAAAACGAGAGCTTATAATTGTTTGAATATTACAATTTATTTGTAAATTGTAGTTAATCTTTGTAACTCGTTCCATAGTCTAGACGCTTCTTTAGCATTATTTCCTTTTTCGGCTTTTACAGCATCATTATACAATCTTTCAGCTTTTAAATACTCTTCTTCAGAGAGTTCTTGCTTAATAAAAGGAGAAATATACTCAAAAGGTCCAAATTTATATTGGTCAGTATATTCTAATAAGCCTAACTCAGACATCTCATTCCATATATGATTTGCTCCACTATAATCACGTCTATTTTGAAGCGACATAGCTTTATTATATAAATCTTTTGCCTTTTCCAACTCTTCGTTAGTAATATTTACAAGAAGTCTGTTTTTATAGTCATCAAAACTATCAAAATCTGGTTCATTGATTTGCAGACAAGATATATATCTTATACCATTACCTTTTAAACATTCATATGTATCCTCAGGTTCAAAAACCTTATTAAACAGCTTCATATCTTGCAATTCAGCCCATAACTTAATTGCTTTTTCTTTATTATTTTCTTTTTCAGCTTTAATTGCATTATTATATAGACTTTTTGCTTTTTCTTCTATTTCTTTAGGCATAAAAGCATTAAAGAGTGCAGTTTCGTAAAAATAATCATAATATTCATATTGTCCTAAATACTCTAATCCTAATTTATTGAACTCAAGCCAAACTTTATTCAATTCTTCTATATTTCCAGCTTTATCTAGCAACATAGCTTTATTATAAATATTTTCAGCTTTACTTAGTACTTCTTCAGTTACATCAACCATTAACCTACTTTTATACTCTTGAAAACTCTTAAAACTTGGAACGTGCATAATTTTACATATTAAGTAACGAATACTCTCATTACCAGTTAGACTAACTAAATTTAACTCTTGATTTTCTAGACTATTAGTTACCTCTACTCTTTCAATATTTTTTGAATTAAACTCATCACCCAAATTAACATTATTAACTCCTAATGTTGTTAAACTCATAACTGTTGCTAATGCTACTCCAACTATTTTTTTATACATATTAAACCTCCTATATTTTGATGTTTTCATTATAGAACTTTAATGTGAAACCTGTATGAACTTGATGTGAAACATTGGCTACAAACTCTCTTCACAATTCACTTATACAATCTTTAAATTCTTGCTCAATTAAGTCTAATAACAACATCTCTATACAGTTTTTGCTAAATAAAATTTTAGTTAAACATTGTTATGAAACTAATTAACAACATAAAGAACATGAACATAAGCAAAAACATTTAAAAGTAGGTGATTTTTTCATTATTTCACCTCGAACTTGTATCCAACACCTATTACAGTTTTTATAAATTTTGAACAAATCCCTAGTTTTTTGCGTAGTGTTTTTATATTTGTATCTATTACTCTACCATCACCAAAATAATCATAGCCCCAAATTGAGTTAATTAATACATCTCTTTTAAATACCTTGCCTTTATTATCTACAAGCTTTAGTAAAAGCTCATATTCTTTAATTGTTAAGTTTAATTCTTTGTTATTAACTAAAACTTTGTAGGCATCTTTATCTATGCAAAGTTCATCTATTATAGTAATATTTCTATTATTATAGGGACAGTTGTTTTCAAATCTTTTTAATAGGGCTTTAACCCTAGCCATTAAAACTTTGGGACTAAACGGCTTGGTAACATATTCATCTGCACCTAGTTCAAAACCAAGTAATTTATCGTCTTCGTCACTACGAGCACTCAATATAATAATTAGAGTATCAGATTTTTTTCTTATTCTTCTACATACTGACCAGCCATCCAGTTTAGGAATCATTATATCTAGGATTACCAAATTAATATCATTATTATCAAATATATCCATAGCCTCTAGTCCATCAGCAGCCTTATAAACGGCATACCCTTCAGATTCTATATAATCACAGATTATTTCTATCATTCTTTTTTCATCTTCCACAACAAGTATTGAATTGCTCATTTTTACACCTTCATATAAAGCTTTGTATATAGTTTATTATAACCTACAACTTAAATTTGCCTACCTTTAGGCAGGCAAATTTATATGAAATACTACTAATCTCAATATACAAGTATATTTTTTAATTTAACATGTTGGTTAGCTATATAATACATCCTTAATGTGAAACTGATGTGAAATACACTGAAATATTTACTTAGATTAGTACCATAGATTCTGGAGCAATTAAAACTACTACGTTCTGGGGTTATGCCCTTCTTATTTTATTTAAAAAAATAGTATGGATGTTTTTCGCCCACACTATTTATTATAGAGCCAAAAAAACTGCTACCAGTTTATAGTAACAGTCATTTATTTTACTTAGTTATTCAATAATACTAAATGCTGATGTGCTTTTTGGGCTACCATTAATCCATTTCCAAGTTCTAATATCTCTTTTAACTTAACTTTAGCACTTTCTTTATCACCATTATATAAATCAATTAAGGCAAGCTTGTATAAGATTTTTAATCTACTCATTAAAGATATTGAATTACTTAATATACTTTGCAATTTTTGTTTGCTATTAGTATAATTCTGCAAGTAAAAATCTCTTTCACCCTCTAAAAGCAGTATTGTTAAAGCTTGTTTTTCATTATTTTCGATTAATTTAACTATGTTTTTCTCGTAAAACTCTTCTGCCTCATCTATTAAGTTTAGTTCATACAAACAAGTAACATAGTAAATATTGTAGTTTAATAGTAATCCGTTTTTTTCTGTAATATAGTTTTTGTCTATAGCTAACAACAATTCTTTTGCTTGCTCAAAATCACCTTGTGCTATTAAAGCTGCTGCTTTATCAATTGTTAAATAGGCAACTGCTTTTTTATTTTTTTTATGAACAACTAATTGCTGCTCAGTAATCTTTATAAACTCAGCGGGATTACATTCTTGAGCTAATACTTTATAACGCAATCTGCTTTTATTAGTAATTAACTTCATATATAAAACCATCACTACGGATACTGTAATTATAGTAGCTAACAAATATGGTACTTTAAGAGCCACTAATGCTGCCATAAGTATGATTGTTATCAAGTATAATACAATTTTATTCATTGTTGTAGTTTCTCCTATCCACTAAACAACACTCACTTAGTGAATGCTCAGCGTTTTTTGCTCTATAAATGTTTTATAATGATAGTATGCCATTACAGTTTTAGAATCACTAATATTACCCTGTTTAATATGTTTCTCAAACTCTTTAAAAGGCATCCAGACTGTCTCTAAAACATCTTCATCATTAATACATGTAGCATATTGCTCAGACTTTGCTACACTTGCATAGTAGATTGTGTTTTGACTATTGGAGTGTCCTAAAGATGTATAATAGGTAATTAATTTTTGTAATCGTGTTCTTCCTATAGTTAAATTAGTCTCTTCTCTTAACTCTCTTACCATTGTATCTAAAGGATCTTCGTTCTCAACATCCAAACAACCTGCTGGCAGCTCATATGTAATAGTCATAACTGCTGGTCTAAATTGCTTAACTAATAAAACCTCACTGTCTTCATTTACAATTAAGGAAGTTACCGCACTATAGTTTTTGAGAATGTTATATTCTCTACTAGATACTTTTCGTTGATAAACTTTTAGCCAACCATCAAATAAAATTTTATCATTAAGAGGCATTTTAACTTTTCCTAACGATTTAAACTCATTTACAAACTCAACTTTAATACTATCATTTTGCTCATTTATTATTTTTTGTTTTAAATCTTGAACAGCAAAACTTGAACCTAAATAGGTTATATTTAACTCATTATTTTCTGGTGAATAACGTCTAATTTCATCTTCATCAAAAAAAACACATTCTATTTTATCTTTTAACTTTGTAATAAACTGTTCAAATACTATTTTAGATGATGTTAGATTATTATTGACTTCAATTTTAATTTTACCGTCCCATTGATCCATAACAATATATTCGTTCAATAGTATTCCTCCTCATCATAGAGCTTAGTTAGTATATTGTAACATTTAAAATTCTAATCCACTAATTTATATGAAATCTATATAAAACTTTAACATTATGTTTTTAACTAAAGTGTTTAGTACAATAAAAGCATTTTTAATAACCTCTTTTTCACTTCTTCTCTAACATGCTGAGGTTCAAGAACTTCAACATCTGCTCCAAATGAAAGTATAAAATTATAAATCCAATCAGTATGGGGAAAGACAAACTGCACTTCTACTGTACCACTACTATTATATACAATATCCTCTTCATTAAAATAATCATATAAGGTATATAAAAGTTTTTCATGAAATCTCATTTTAAGTTTAATAGGTTTTACTTTATAATTTTTACTAATTTCATATTTATACCCTATTTTATTTATATGGTTCTCTCTATTAAATGTTTTTTCTAAAACCTTAAAATCCTTCATTCTGTTTATTTTAAAAATTCTAAAATTATTTTTGTGTTTACAAAAGCTCCATACATACCATGATTGTCCTTTAAATATTAATTTTAGCGGCTCAACCTCTCTTTCTGATTTAAGGCCTTCGCTATTATAGTACTTAAATTTTAGACAATTTTGGCTAATTATTGCTTTTTTAATGCTATTAAATTTTTCTTTGTTATTTGAAGAACTACCCCACTCACTTATATCTACCTCTATCCAGTCTTGAATTTGAATATTCTTAAACAAAGAAGCTAGTTTTTGCACTACATTATCTACATCTGTATAACTAGCAGCTTTTAGGGTTTGCAAAGTCATTAAAATATTCTCAACGTCTTTTTCGGATACCATAGTTTTGTTAAGCACGTAATTATCTAATAGTGATATGCCTCCGCCACTACCTTTATTGGTATATACAGGTACACCAGCAGTTGAAAGAACATCAATATCTCGATATATTGTTCTGGTAGAAACAGCAAAACGGTCAGCTAGCTCTTTAGCCGTTACAACATTTTTATTTAATAAGATAACAACAATTTCAAACAACCTATTGATTTTCATAATTATCACCTAAGTTTATTATACCCCTAAAATAAGACAATGTATTGTCATATTTATACCATAAAACTTCAAGTTACTGTTTATGCTTATCTGGAAATACATAAGTTGTTACTAAGCTAACCATTTCCATTAATATTTTTAAACAAAGCTAATAAAGATTTTAATAACATGATATAATGATTAATAGCTAAGAGATTAAAACACTATTCGGTTGGTAGTCCGAATACAGCTTAAAAACTGTCAGTAACCTGCCCCTGGGTTGTCCATTCTCGATATCAGCATTTTTAGTTCAGGGGGTATTGATATGATTTCGTTTACAGTGTTCTTTGAAGGACCATTTTGGGTTGGAGTTTTTGAGCGTACTGTAAAAAATAAGTTATTTACTGCCAAGGTCACTTTTGGAGCTGAACCAAATGATGACACAGTTTATAACTATATTTTAACAGAATCAAATAAACTAAGATTTAGTACTGCATTAAATATTGAGCAAAAAAATCTAAAAAAACCGAGCTTTAAACGACAGCAAAGGGAGGCTAAAAAAGCTACCCAAGAAAAAGGTATTGGCACTAAAGCTCAGCAAGCTCTTAAACTTGATCGAGATTTTAGAAAACAAGAACATAAACAAAACCTAAAAGCCAAACAAGAATTGCTTAAAGAAAAAAAGTTTTTACAGAAACAACAAAAAAAGAAACAAAAGAAAAAAGGACACTAAAAAACACCTCTCAGGTGTTTTTTTTATGATTATATTATTTAACAATTACCTATTTTATTAGTATTTTCAACCTCTTAACAATACCATATTATGTTATATTATAATATAGAGTGTAAAATGTTAAGGAGAAATAATTATGGAACTTAGTATTAATCACCTTACCTTTTCCGTTAGTAATCTACAGCTGGCTGTTAACTTTTATCAAAATGTTTTTAACGCAAAACTTTTAGTTTTAGGAGATAAACTTGCTTATTTTGACCTAAATGGTATTTGGCTAGCTTTAAACCTTGAACAAGATATACCACGTAATGAAATATATCAATCATATACTCATATTAGCTTTTCTATTACTGAGCAAGAATACCCTATTATGTTAAAGAAATTGCAAGATTTAAGAATTAACATAATTGAAAGTAGAGTCCGCCATGATAATGAAGGCAAGTCTATTTACTTTAGAGATCCCGATGGACACTTATTTGAGCTTCACACCAAAACAAAAGAAGATAGAATAAATTTTTACAAACAGCACCGACTTGAGTTAAGGTTTTTTGAGTAATAAGCAGATTAACCTAACTTGATAATAAAGTTTTCTACCACTTAATAAATAATACTAATCTCATATTCGTAATTTTAACTAGACTTGTTAAGTTTAAAACTTCTTTTACTTGAGGAATAATGGTGTTTTAAAATATTTCAGAAGGCTCAACCCCTGCTCTACAGGTTTTTACTTAACTATTAAGTGACATGCTACATGGTGACCTTTTTCTACCTCAATAAACTCCGGTGAATCTCCCCTACAGCATTTATCCATACACTGCTTACACCTCGTATGAAAGCTACAGCCCTGTGGAACATTTGCTGGGTTTGGCACATCACCTTTTAGCATAATTCTTTTATTATTTTCCTCAAACACAGTGGGAATTGCCGATAATAAAGCCTTGGTATAGGGATGAATTGGATTATTATATATTTGATTTGCAGTCGCTATTTCCACAATTTTACCAAGGTACATGACCCCAACTCTATCACTAAAGTGTTGTACTACATTAAGATCATGAGAAATAAATAAATAAGTCAAGCCATACTGTTGCTGTAGACTTTCCATAAAGTTAAGTAATGACGCTTGTATAGAAACATCTAGTGCAGATACTGGCTCATCTGCAATTACTAATTGTGGATTTAACATCAAGGCACACATAATTCCAACACGTTGCCGTTGACCACCCGACAATTCATGGGGATACCTACCATAATCACTCTCATTAAAACCAGCCTCTAACAGCATTTCTATTACTCTTTTTTTTATTTGCTGTTTGTTGCCTTTTTTATGAACCCTTAGTGGCTCACCTAAAATCCAACCTATTTTTTTACGTGGATTTAAAGAGCTATAGGGATCTTGAAATACAATTTGCACATTTTGTTGTACCTGTTTATTGCTATTATCTAAATTAACTCCATTAAGCAATATTTCACCTGAATCAGGTGATAATAAACCACCTACTAAATAGGCAATGGTAGATTTACCACAGCCTGATTCTCCAACTAAACCAAAGGTTTCACCTTTATTAATATAAAAAGACACGCCATTAACTGCTTTTACATATTTAGGTTTAGCAAAAGGACTACTTTTTGGCAAAGCAAAGTATTTTTTTATGTTTTTTACTTCTAATATTTGTTTACTCATTTTCATTTCACCTGCTTGTAATTAAAACAACTTATGCCATGGTCATTTTCGTAAAACATTAAAGGATTCTGTTTTTTACACTCTTTGGTAACATAACTACACCTAGCTGCAAAAGCACAACCAGTTGGTCTATTAGTTATACTAGGCACTCTGCCTGGTATTGTATATAATTTACTTCTCTTAACTTTAGGGTTAGGTATAGCAGCCAATAAACCTTTAGTATACGGGTGTTTTGCATTATTAAAAAGCTCTGTTACTCTTGCCTCTTCTACAATATTACCCATATACATCACTAAAACTCTATCACACATTCTTTTAATAACTCCCAAGTCATGAGATATTAAAATTATTGTTGTACCAAATTTACTGTTTAAGTATTTCATTAAATCAAGTATTTGGGCCTGTATGGTTACATCTAAAGCAGTTGTAGGCTCATCAGCAATTAATAAAAGGGGCTTCATTACCATTGCCATGGCAATCATAATGCGTTGTCTCATGCCGCCAGATAACTCGTGAGGATATTGATTATACATAACCTCTGCATTTGGTAACCCTACTTGTTTCATTATTTGCAAAGCCTGTTGTTTTGAGTCTTTAGCATTAGTATGAAGATTTACAGTTTCAGCAATTTGTTTGCCAACTTTTAATAAAGGATTAAGTGAGGTCATAGGTTCTTGAAATATCATAGATATGTCATCACCTCTTAAATCTCTCATCTCTTTTTCGGTTGCATGTAATATATCTATATCATTAAATTGCATTTCAGTAGCACTTAATATTGCTTTTTTAGGCAATAATTTAATAATAGATAAAGCAGTTAAACTTTTTCCACAGCCAGACTCACCAACAATACCTAATATTTCGCCTTTAACAAGAGAAAAAGAGATATTATCTACCGCTTTATATTGCTGTTTATTAATTAAAAAAGAGATATTTAAGTTTTGAATGTTTAATAAAGTCATAATTTTACCTCTTTCTCGGATCATTTAAATCACGCAAACCATCACCCAATAAATTAAAGCCAAAAACTAGTAAGGTAATCATTATTCCTGGCGCCAAAGAAAACATTGGCACTTTATAAAAATAACTCTGAGATTCATGCAACATTGTTCCCCAACTTGGGTCAGGTGGTTGTACTCCTAAACCTAAATAACTTAAGCCAGCCTCTGCTAAAACTGCACTTGCAAAGCCAAGTGAAGCTGCCACAATTAATGGTGAAATAATATTAGGCAGTATATGAACAAACATTATTCTAAAATGAGATACCCCTATAGATTTAGCCATTTTTACATACATTAACTCTTTAGCTTGTAAAAAACCACTGTATGCAATTCGAGCAAAATTAGGTATTGCCATTATACCCAACGCAATCATAGTGTTAATTATTCCATAACCCCAAATAGCCACAAACATTAAGGCGATAATTATGCCAGGAAAAGCAATCATAGCATCCATTATTCGCATTAATACATTATCTATCCATCCACCGAAATAACCCGCAATCGCCCCAATTAAAGTTCCAAAAATGAGCCCAATTGATACCGCAACTATACCAACTAAAAAGGCAATTTGCGAACCCTTCATAACCCTGCTTAAAATATCTCTACCAAAATTATCTGTACCTAACCAGTGTTTAAAGCTAGGATTTTGCAGCTTATTATCACCATTAATATCTTCTGAATTATAAGGTGTATAAATAAAGCTTAAAAGCATTATAACTAACATAAAAACAATAATAACAACACCACATTTAAAATATATGGAATATTCTCTTTTCATATTGATACCAGCCTAACTAAGCTTAATTCTTGGGTCAATAACTCTATATAATAAATCAACTACAAAGTTTAATAACACTACAATTGCCGCAATATATAACACTATACCTTCTACTAAAGGTAAATCTCTATTAGCAACTGCTAAAATTAACAGTCGACCAATTCCGGGTATATTAAATACCTTTTCAACAATTAAACTGCCACCTAAAACACTAGCCGTTAACATGCCTAATACAGTTATAACAGGCAATAGCGCATTTCTTAAAACATGAATATACATAATATAGTTATTATTTGCACCCTTTGATCGCGCTGTTCTAATATAATCTTGGTTTTTTTGCTCTAAAATTGAGTCTCTTAAATACCTTATAATTACTGATATTTTAGGTATAGCAATGGCTAATACCGCAAAAAACAAGTAAGTAAAAGCAGCAGTAGGGTCTTCTGCAAATGAAACATATTGACCTGGTATAAATAACTTAAGTACTAATCCAAAAATATACGTTATTATGATACCTAACCAAAATGAGGGTATTGCCATTCCTATCTGTGATAATAAAGACATAGCGAATCCAAATTTATTTTCATTTTTAGTTATTAATATACCTAAAGGAAAGCCAATAATAATAATAAAAAATAAAGACATAGCAGTAATTAAAGCAGTTAAACCTAATCTATTTTTAATTAGCTCCATCACTGGTCTTTCAAACCTTATTGAAGTACCTAAATCTCCTTTAATTGCTTTTGTAATCCATTCTACATACCTTATAGTTAATGGCCTATCTAAGCCTAACTCTTTTCTTAACGCCTCCACTTGAGCTTCATCGGCATCTATGCCTAACTTAGATAAAACAGGATCGCCTGGAATAACCTCAAAAACTAAAAAGGTTATTATTGATACAAATAACAAAATAAAAACTATGGACAAACTGCGTTTTAAGATATAGTTCATTTTTTTTACCCTATCCAAAATTTTTAATATTATACTAACACCAAAAATAAAAGAGAGGTAAGATATCCTCTCTTTTATAAAGCCTAATTACTGCTCATTCTTGAGTTTAAGAATGGACATATCTTGAACATAAATTGGATACATTTCGTAGCCTTCAATATTTTTATTTAGTGCTACAAGGAGATTTGGATCCATAATATACACACATGGTACTTCTTCTGCTAAAATTCTTTGGGCCTCTTTGTAAATCTCTGCTCTCTGTGATTGATCTTTAGTTGTTACAGCTTGCTTCATAAGCTCATCATAGCGGTCATTGGCAAAGTTAATAAAATTCTTTCGATAATCTGATGCATATCTGTTTAAGACAGGATGTGGATCAAGCTTGCCAGTAAAGGCTATAATAGTCATTTCATAGTTTCTGTTACTATAAACCTCTTGTAACCAATTATTCCACTCTACTTTTTTTATTTCTACTTCAATGCCAACTTTACCTAACTGACTAGCAATTACTTGAGCTGTATCAACATGAAATTGATAATTAGAGGGTACTACTAGTGTTGTTTTAAAACCATTTTCATAGCCAGCCTCTTTTAATAGTTGTTTAGCTTTTTCTATATTAATATTATATTTGTTTTCTAAACCCTGTTGATAATAAAGCTCCATTGCAGGAGACATATTTGAGCCCAGTTTAATACCTTTACCATTGGCCACTGAATTTATAATGGCATCTACATCTACAGCATAGTTGATTGCTTTGCGAACCTTTACACTATTAAATGGTTTTACCTTATTATTCATTGCCATAATCTGTACTAAATTTTGAGCACCCTCAACATAGGTATAGTTATCAGGAATTAAATCAAGATTTTCACTATTTATTCTAGGATATATATCTACTGCACCAGATTGCAAACTCATTAAGGCAGTTTGGTCATCAGCAAATATTCTAAACTCTACAGTTTTTATTGCAGGTATATTCTTAATCCAGTAGTCATCAAATTTAGCTAAAACTATTTTTTGCGAAGGAACATACTCTACAAATTTATACGGACCTGTACCTACAGGATTAGAGCCATGTTGAGCATCACTCATATTAGCAGGAATAACAGCCTCTGTTAAGCTACCTATAAAAGAAGTATTAACTTCTTTTAAGGTAAATTTAATTGTATTATTATTAACTACTTTAATTTCAGCTTTAGCTAAATTAGAGTTAAGGGGTTTATCTGTAAAATCTCCACGCAATCTCTTATAGCTATACTCAACATCCTCAATAGTAACAGTTTGAGCATTGTGAAATTTCACATTATCTTTGATAGTAAAAGTATATACTAAACCATCTTCAGAAATATTGAAACTTTCTGCAATAGCTTTTTCTAATTCACCCTTACTATTAGGCTTTAACAATCCCTCAAACACATTAAACATCATTTCCTCAGTACCTGAAGCTGCTGCTTTATGGGGGTCTAAAGAATCTGGATCTTGTGGTACAGCAACCACAAGTTTATTTGAATCACCCGCATTCTGACATGCTGTTAGGGTGAAAATTACTGATATCAATAACAAAACACTACATAGTTTTTTCACAACTCGTCCTCCTAGCTATAACGCATTTTGCAACTCAGTTAAGCTATATAATAAATTCTAAGCCCTCTCGAGCTAATGAAACTTTTCCACTAAAACCTTGCTTTATATCTTTAATTAATTCATTATTATCATCATAATTTGGCAAATGAGTAACTACTACCTGTTTTACATTACCTTTGCTGGCTAATTCAGCTACGTCTTTGCCACTCATGTGACCCTTAATTAAGCCTTCATACTTTTTATAAATACTACATTCTGATAAAAGTAAATCACAGCCCTGACTTAGTTTTTGCAAATCTTCATTTAACTCGGTGTCTGCTGAATAAACCAAAACTTTATCCCCATGTTTAACTCTCATAGATAGTCCATAAATAGGGTGTACTGTTTTAGCAAACTGAATACTCAAATCACCAATTTGGATTTTAGAGTTCTCATTAATGGCTGTAGCTTTTGTACAGTCCCTAA
Organism: Clostridium sp. 'deep sea'; assembly: GCF_014931565.1. Classification (NCBI taxonomy): domain Bacteria; kingdom Bacillati; phylum Bacillota; class Clostridia; order Eubacteriales; family Clostridiaceae; genus Clostridium; species Clostridium sp. 'deep sea'. Next base: position 241,222 of record NZ_CP063353.1, on the reverse strand, counting down.
AATTTAGCTCTTTAAAATATGTTTCATTTAAGGGAGCATAAAAATCTAAAGTTTTTGATCTTTTACCTAACTGGGTATCCATTAAAACTGCATGTTGTAAACAAAAAGCATCAGCAAAATGGTCTCCATGAAAATGAGATATAATTACTGCGTCAATATCTGCTAAACTCAGGTACTTTTGCATTATAGCCAAACTACCTGATCCTAAATCTAAAAGCACATTTGTTGTATCGGTACTTATTAAGTAACATGATGATGCTTGCGAAGCTTTAGGGTAAGCCCCCCAAAATCCTATTATTTTTAGTTTCATTACCTCACCTATTTCCAGTTATATTCTAAATCAAAACTTTTTAAACTTTGTTCCATACTATTAATATTGGTCCTTACGAACTCTGGTTTTTGATAGGCTACTTCATTTATTATTAAATGAGCTATCGACAACGGAGCTACGTATGAGTCTATCATTCCTTTTGTTTTTGTTTTGGCAATAAAAGCTAAATCTGCTATAACATAAAAAGGAGATATCTCGGAGTCTGTTAAACACAATATTTTACTATTTTTTTCTTTTACTTTTTCACATACTTTAAGAGTTGTTTTACAATAACGAGGAAACCCTGCTACTATTAACAAATCATGTTCTGTAAAATAATTACTATACTCTGCTGCCTCCCCCTGCGGTATTAGTTTTGAGTTTCCAAGTAGGTAGTTTAATACGTAACTCATATAACTTGTGACCCCTAAACCTGCACGCCAGCCAGCAAAATAAATTCTCTTACTATTTAAAATCATGTTTACTGCTTCTGCAATTTTAGCTTTATTAAGTAACATCATTGTTTCATTAAGGTTATCTACCTCGCCTGCAAAGTGTTCATTTAGCCATGATTCTTGTCTACTATCATTACTAGTGACTAAATTATTAAAGCGCCTCATAACCCGTTTTTCAAAAGCAACTTCTTTAATGCTTTTACTCATCTCTAGGTAATTTGCATAGCCTAATACCTTAGCTAAGCGATGTATTGTGGGTTCACTACAGCCACATCTCTCGCCAATTTCTTTAGCGGTTAACGATGATGACTCAACTATGTTGTTGCGAATATAATGAGCTGCTTTTTTTTGAGCAGGAGTAAGCCCATCAAAATTCTTTTTAATTCTGTTGTGAATCACTAAGCCACCTCCCATGATAGTTTAAAGACTAGTGTTGAAGCAACACAAGAATATGAAACTTACACAGCTATCATACCATAATAATAGTTATTTTTTTATTATTAGTTTTCACTAGTTTTTCACTTATATGTAGTCTATCTTACGTTAATTATTTTAACATTACACAGTATGTGAAAAACACTATTATAACAACAAAATCTCACTCATAATAAAGGGTATACTAATACAACATGCGCGCTTTAAATAAAATCATGTAGTTAAAACTACAATTAAATTTTACCGTGTTTTTCTCAACAGTATATTAAGCTAGAGTTAAGCTAGAGTAAAATTAAGTTATTATCCAAAATTCAAAGATCATATTTCGTAAGTTAATAGCTTTCATATGTAATTTATTTTAAATAAAGACTTAAACTAACAAAAGCTAAATGCTATAAACAGCATAAAAAAGAGCCAACACTGTTACCATGCTAGCTCTCACTCAAAAAACATTTAATTATTAAGTAACATTGTTGACCCTTACTATCTTTTTTGATTTTGTGGTTAAAGTAGATATAGGACAAACTACACACCAAGTTCTGGGTCTATAGATAAATCCTAAAACTAAACCTAATAATATAGATGAAAAAAACATTGAAAACACTCTATAACTTAAGTGTAATAATGCTGAATGTAATGCCCAATTTGTTAGTTGTGGTAAAGTAAAAGGAGCCTTAAAAAACACAAACATTTTTACAAAATTCGCTGGCTCTATTTTACTAGTTAAAACAGCATAAGTAGACATAAACATAAAAAACATATTTATTCCAAAATAACTCAGTACAATATATTTAGCTCTTTTAGATGTTAGTGATTTAGGCAATTTTTTGCCTAAAGATATTTTACTTAATAATTTGGTAAATAGTTTAGACCTAGGACAATAATATTTGCACCATAGCTTCTCTTTATACCTATAGTATAAAACAAATGGCAATATCATACAGATCATTCCTAAGAAAGAAAACGAAATATTAATTATACTAAGCAAAAAAAATAAGATTGTACCAAAAAATAAAAGCTCTCTAAACTTAGTTTTTAATATTTTTTTTAACATTACTTTGCTCCTCCTCAACAAAAAACATGATGGATTAACAGTATAACATTAAAGATCTATTTTGCATATCTATTTATTTAAATATTTCATTATTTAAATATTAATAATGTTAATTTTTGCTCAAGTTAAAAAAGTTATCAGCTAAAAACTGCATTTCATAAACAAATCTACTAACCTTATCATTGGGCTTAGTGTTAAAATTTTGTTCTTTTATCCACCAATCAGACTCATGAATAAATGTATATCTTAAGCTATTGAGGGCATCTTGGAAACTTAAGCAATTATGTTTGTTATAGCCATTTATAAAACTACTAATAAAAGTATTGTTAAGATGTTTGTCTTTTAGCGTGTACGATAATAAAGCTCTACCAATGTCTTGCCATTTACTTGTGTACCTACATCTATCAAAATCAATAATTGCACTTACTTTTCTTTTATTAAAAATTACATTATCGCTTGCATAGTCTGCATGACTAAAACCTATTGGAACTTTAGCTAAAAAATTTGGTGTTATGTTATTAATAATTTCATGCTGTTGATAAACAATAGTTCTATATTGCTCATTGACTTTTCTGTTATCTAACTCACCTAATAGTGCTTTATTAGCTTCTTTAAGCCTTTGAAAATTAGCAAAAATATCAAACTTCTCTCCAGCTTTGGGGAACCGTTTAAAATAATGGTGCATTAAGCCAGTAAGTTCTCCTAAGTCATAAAGCTCTTGCTCTGTAATACTTTCATAATCTTTATGGGTTCCTTTAATAAAGTCCATTAAGACATAGTTGTAGCTTTTAACATGCTGAATTATCGTGTTATACACATGCAATTTTGGGCATTTTATTCCTAATTTATGTAGTTCATGCTGGCGATATAAACCACTTTCAACAAATAAAATTTTATTTTTGTTATATCTTTTATTACTGTATACTTTTAAAAGAAAACTTCCTTTATTAGTAAGTAAGTTATACTTTTTATTTAAGTAGCCACCTGTTAATTCCTGCACTTTATATACCGCTAAATCAAACTTATCGTTTAAGTCTTTAAATATTTCAACGTCTATCATAGATTCTCCTAATTGTAATTTTTCAATTAACTATCCAAAAGATATTTTTTAAAGTGTTTATAATAACCTTTTGTTTTACTATGAATATAATTAGCCTCTATAACATCATTTTTTTTGATAGCTTTAATGGTATTAATACTGTAGCCATTTTTTAAAACCATAAACTTGTACTTAGTAGTGATAGCTTTTTGATTGCAACTGTATAAACATCTCATACACATTTCGCATTTATCTAAAAAAGCAATTTTATTATTACTTAATACTATGTTTTGGGTTGGACAACTAGAAACACACTTTTGGCAAAGATTGCAGTTACTATTTACTTTAAGGCTTTTACTAAATCTAAGAGCACCTTTTTCTTGTTCTAGCTTATTAACTTTAAGTATTAAACTCTTATACCACTTATTATCTTTACTGTATTGGGTTTTATGTTGTATTAAATTACTCACTAAAACCTTCGCTTTATTTTCTGCTTTAACTATCAACTGCTTTATTAAGCTTGCTTTATACTCTATTATAAAATTACAGGGCATTACAAATAGTTCATCACATGTTATTGTATATCCTTTAAAATTAAGATGATTAATTAAAAACTCTGATGCATAATTGTTTAGCTTACTAGGGTCAGCTGCTGTTTTATAAATAAAAACTTTGTTTAAAGCTTTAGGCATCTTATTAATAAATCTTATCATTATTTTAGGCGTAGCAAATGCTATAACAGGGTGACTAATTCCTATTAAGTCTGTTTCTTTAAATTCTATTTTTAGATCTTTATTAACAATGTCTTCTATATTAATTAGCTCAGTATGTACTTGTTTTTTACTAAACTCGCTAGCTATCATTTCCGTAACATATTTTGTATTTCCAGTACCTGAATAGTAAAAAAGTTTTATATTTTTAAACATAAAAAAACCCCTTAATATTTGTAATACCATTATATCTAAAAATAACAAACTAAAGCTATGTTTTAATAAATAAAAATAGTACAAAGGGATTTAACATTATTATTTAGTTGTCCACTGTTTTATTACTTCTTTAGATTTAAAAACTTTTTCAAATAAAGTTGTTACTGGTTTGACTTTAACATACACTCGCTCTTTTACTTTACCGTCTGTGTAGGTAATTTTATAATTTACATCCTCAGGTTTTGACTTCGAGTCTTCAGGAGACTTATATTTTTCCAAAGTTTCAAAAAGATTAATAGCTTCTTTAAGGTTATCTTTTTCAATTAGAGTACATTTATATTCATCTACACCCTCACCCGAAAAACTTAACTCAATTTTTTCTATACCTTTTATACTAGAATCACTACATGCTGTTATAAGTAAGACCCCTACCATTAAAACTAAAATAGTTAATATTGATTTCTTTTTCATTGCTTTCTCCTTTTTGCTACTTTAATAATTCTACAACAAGTAGCATTAAAATAATATTACTATTCTGTTAAGAATTTAACATCATTTACTGAAGAAAAAGTAAAAACTATGTAATAAAACTTACTCTATATTTAACAGTTTAGCTATTTCAAATGGCAAATGCTCTTTTGTATAACTTCCATACATATGAGTTCTATTGTCGTTTTTAAGTTTTATTGCTACGTCTACCACTGAATCACTTGTTGCTCCCCTAAAATAAGTGTCTAAAATAAGATTAGTTACATCTAAATCAACTACTTCAATCTCTTTATTAGTTTTTCTATTAGTAATAGTTATTTTTAAAATATCCTTGGGCTCAACTTTTAAAATATTTAATATCTTATACTCTTTTAATAAAAGATTAGTAGCTATATCTTCTCTTTTAATATAATATGAACCTAACTCTACACCATTATCATCTATAAATACCATTTCACAAAGTGAGTAAGTATTAGCAAGAACATTAGGTTTTTCCTCAAAAAGCCTTACAGAATTCATAATTTTATTAATATCATCTTTTTCTGTTATAGTTATTTCTGCTTTCTTTTGGCAAGAATTAAGCTTAAGTGATTTAACATCACTATTGTTAACAGTAAAAACACTCTGCCACTGTTTACGTACCTCAAGAGAACTAAATACTTTCTCAAAAATATCTGTTACTGGTCTAATTTTATTATACGTTGTTTGCTTTATCTTACCATTTTTATAGGTAATCTTATAAGTAACCTCTTCATACCAGGTCAACACACTGGGTGATTCGTAGGTTTTAAGCTGTTGAAAGATACTAAGGCTTTCTTTAATATTAGCTGGTGTAGTTAAAACACAGCTATAATTAGCTACCGGATTTCCCTTAAAAAAAAGTTCAATCTTATCAACTTTACTATTATCTATTGGTAGATTTTTAAATCCTACTAAACTTAAGACAACTAATATTGAAACAGTTAAAATAGCTATTTTATTTTTAAACATATAATTAACCTCTCTGTATAGTAATTATTTATTAGACATCAATTATAGTTATATGTTCCTAAATTAAATTATTAGCTAACTATTTCAACAATCTGTTTTACAGTTTCTTGGAGACTATTTGTTGCTGTATTAATGAAGATACTCTCTTGTGCTAACGACCTATTTAATAACAAAAATTTTGGATCATTGTTATTATCTCTCTCTTTAGCACGCTGTTTTAGGGTGTCTTCATTAGCATACAATGTAATAAATATTAGCTCATACTCTTTGTATTTTATTAAGTCTAGTATTCGCTCTCGTATTGTTTTATCACACAGTACTATTGATGAAAAAAACACATATTCAAAGCCACTTTTTAAATAATTTTCTACCACAAAAGCCATGTTTAAATCACTGTTTCTGAGTCGTTTATCGTTTACATCAAAGGGATTAACACGCCAAACATCATCACCATCTAACCAAGCAGCATTATGGAAGTGTTTATATAGCAATTTGGCACAGGTTGATTTACCAGTTCATGCTTCTCCAGCTATCATTATTAGTTTTTGCATTTAATAACTCCTTTTACAGAATTGATTTTCGTTTTAAATTAGCTATGTCAATTTTTTGTTGATCAAATAAGAGCTCTAAACTTTCAACTCCATTTTTTTCAGCATACAAAAATTCATTATGAGAAATGGGGATAATATGTAACCAAGTAACCATTTTTGATTTTAAGGTAAGAGTTTGTATTTTATTATTAAATATAAATGGGGAAACAAATAAAACATGCTTCATATCAGTATTAGAAACAAAGGGTGAAATAACATTTTGAAAAATGTTGTCGGGACTACAAGAATAGCCTGAGTTTATTATGTTAAAGGCACAAGAAGCCAAAATATTTTTAATTACACCATTGTTAGCTACCCCTAGTATTTCTATTCTTAAATCTAAATCATGAACTTTGTAGCCAATATTATAATTAAACAATCCAATTGTTGAGCATGCTACTAAGCCCTTAATAGGTCGATCTTTACAGCTTAGTATATCTATAGTGCTTTCTTTTTTATTATCACTATATCTTGCTATTGTTGGTTTTGCATCAAAAACTTTTAGAATAGCATTGTTTACCTGTTCATGTTCATTACTTAGTACCATAAATTTCTCCAATGTAGTTAATTTTATAAAGCTAATTATACTATAAATAAATTAACATTGAATTAGTTTTTAGTCAAAAAAACCACCAAAATTGGTGGTTTAAATATTTACTTTAGAGTTTTACGGTAGGCGCTTTTAAGGGCAACTATTCTATTAAATGTTATATTTTTATCTTGTGATAATTCTATATCATAAGAAAAAAATCCAAGCCTTATAAACTGAAATTTACTAATACCTTTATTAATAAAAGTGGTAATTGATGGTTCAATATAAGCTGATTCATACTCTTTTAAAGAGTTTTCATTTAACGATTCAAAAATGTTATCGGTATTGACCTCTTGTTTAAATAAATCGTTAAATATCCGCGCCTTTATCTTAACTGCATTACTAACACTTACCCACTGAATAGTTCCTTTAACTTTTCTGCCAGTAAAACCACTACCACTTTTAGTTTGGGGATCATAGGTACAATGTAACTCAATTATTTTGCCAGTTTCATCTTTAATAATTTCATTACATTTAATAAAATAGGCATTTTTTAACCTTACTTCTCCACCCAGTACTAGTCTTTTATATTTTGCTGGTGGATTATCACTAAAATCATCTCTTTCAATATATAATTCTCTAGTAAAGGTAAGCTCTCTGGAGCCCATCTCTTCATTAGCAAAATGATTATTTGCTGTTAATTCTATTTCGTTATTTAAATTAGTAATTACTACTTTTAAGGGTTTTAAAACAGCCATTACACAGGGTGAAACCTGTTTTAACTCTTGACGTGCAAAATGTTCTAACATTTTGTAGTCAACAGTGCTTTGATTTTTAGGAATACCTATCTCGTTTAAAAAATTAAAGATAGCCTCTTTAGGAATACCTCTTCTTCTTAAACCTTTAATTGTTGGTAAACGAGGGTCATCCCAGCCATTTACATATTTATCTGTCACTAGCTTACGTAGATAACGCTTACTGGTTACTACCCCTGTTAAGTTAAGCCTTCCAAACTCTATTTGGCGTGGTAGGTTATTTGGCAAGTCTAAATTAGTTAATACCCATTCATATAGTGGACGATTATTAACAAACTCGTTTGAACATAATGAATGAGTAACACCTTCAATGTAATCCTGTATAGGGTGAGCGTAGTCATACATAGGGTAAATACACCAAGCATCTTTTGTTCTGTAGTGACTTTCATGTATAATTCTGTAGATTATGGGGTCTCTTAGATTAATATTTGCACTACTCATACTGATTTTTGCTCTTAAAACCTTTTCTCCAGTAGCAAACTCACCATTTTTCATAGCCTTAAACAGCCTGATATTTTCTGCTATTGTTCTATCACGATAAGGACTATTTTTACCTACCTCAGTTAGAGTACCTCTATATTCTCTTATTTCATCAGGTGATAAATCACACACAAATGCTTTACCTTTGCTAATTAAATATAAGGCATAATCATAAATTTGCTGAGAATAATCTGAACCAAATAATGGTTTATTACCATAGTCTATGCCAAGCCAATTCATGTCCTCAATAATTGAATTTACATACTGCATATCCTCTTTTAAAGGGTTTGTATCATCAAAACGCAGATTAAACTTACCGCCAAACTTTTGGGCCATAGAGTAGCTAATATTAATAGCAAAGATACTACCAATATGCAAATGTCCATTAGGCTCGGGTGGAAATCGAGTTATTATTTTGTTATGTTTACCAGCTTTAACTTCTTTGCTTATTATTTTTTCAATATAGCTTCTGTTATCAACATTATTATTCATAATAATCCTCCTTGTTTTTAGTATTAAGTTTAATTATTATGATTGTTGATAAATCTGCAGTACTATAGTGACATCTAGAATATAAATATACCCTGCCCCAATTGAATCATCCCCTAAAAATATGTGATTTGAGTAAAATACATTACTCTTATTAATATGCACAAACATATTAGAGAATATATTATCACTTGAATAATATATTATCAATACCGAACGCTGGGGACGGGTGATTTTGTTCGGAAAACGAACAAAATCACCCGTCCCCAGCGTTCTAAATAGTACCTATACTCTTAGAATCACCTATTGAACATACTATTTTCCCATCTAAAGTCAATATTTAATAAAAAACAGATATCTCTATCTGTTTTTTATGTGTTACTATTCTTTTCTTAATATATTTACATCTTCACCTTTTTGCAGTTTATTCATGGTTCTTACTGCACACATTTTTCCACACATACTGCAAGAGTTTTCTACCTCTGTTTTAACAGACTCGCGATAGCTACGAGCCTTTTCAGGATCAATTGCTTCTTTAAACATGGTGTCCCAGTCTAAATCTCGACGAGCTTCGCTCATACGATAATCCCACTCTTTAGCTCCTTTAATGCCTTTAGCAATGTCAGCAGCATGGGCAGCTATTTTTGTAGCAATTATGCCCTCTTTCATATCATCTATAGTAGGTAACCTTAAATGTTCAGCTGGTGTTACATAACATAAAAAGTCTGCGCCATTAGCGGCTGCAATAGCACCACCAATAGCACCTGTTATATGATCATAACCGGGAGCTATATCAGTTACTAACGGTCCAAGTACATAAAATGGAGCATTATGACACAGCTTTTTCTCAATCATTACGTTTGCTGCAATATCACTAATGCTCATGTGTCCTGGTCCTTCAATCATAACCTGAACATCTTTTTGCCATGCTCTTTTGGTTAACTCACCTAAAATTAAAAGTTCTTGAATTTGGCTAGCATCAGTAGAGTCATGTAATCCACCTGGTCGCATAGCATCTCCTAAGCTTAAAGTTATATCATATTTACGACAAATTTCTAGTAATTCATCAAAGTGTTCGTAAAATGGATTTTCTTTATTATTAAGTTTCATCCAAGCATACATTAATGATCCACCACGTGATACTATGTTCATTAAGCGTGGGTTTCTATCAAAAACTTTGGCTGTATACTGATTAATTCCAGCATGAATAGTAACAAAATCTACTCCATCCTTACCGTGTTCTTCTACTACTTTTAAAAACTCTTCGGCTTTAATCTCAGATAATTCTTTTTCATAAAACCCTAAGGCATCATAAACTGGTACAGTTCCTATCATGGCTGTACTATTATTAATAAGTTCTTTTCTAAAATCATGGGTTTTACCATAATTAGATAAATCCATTATTGCTTCTGCACCCATATTAATAGCAGTTAAGGCCTTATCCATTTCGCCATCATAACAAAAAGCGTCTTTACTTACACCGAGGTTTACATTAATCTTAGTTTTTAATCCCTCGCCAACACCCTCTGCTCTTAGACTTGTATGATTTATATTTGCTGGTATTACAATTGAACCCTCTGCTACTTTTTTACGTAAAACATTAACATCCATTTGTTCTTTTTTAGCAACCTCTAACATTTGAGCAGTATTAATTCCTAATTTGGCTGCCTGCATTTGTGTAGAATATTTTTTCATATCTTTCCCTTTCTCTATTAAACATTTAAAAACAAAAAAAGCATAACCTAGGTTTATGCTTTAAGTAATACAATAATAATACATACTTCCCTACGCTAGCATGACCTAGATCAGGTAAAGGGTCGAAACTCAAGGTTTCCTCTCAGCAATCACACAATTACTCCCCTAGTTACATATTTAGTTTTCAAACACAATATAACACAGTAGTTAGTTAATGTAAATGTTTATTTGTAATATATTAAACCTTAATGCCATAGTGTAGCATTACGGCAATTGTTATATTTTGTACTTGTTTTAAAAGGTGCTTTTTAATACTTCATTAATAAATTTTCTTTTTGCCTGAGTAAAAAACATTACTTGTAGTAATAAGTAAAATATCATGCTAATTGTTAAACATAGTAGTATTTTAGTCATATATAAAAAGCTATGATATGTAGCGAAAGTAAATGCTATAGCCATTATTCCACCTAAAAATACTGGCAATAAAAACACTAAAATCAACTCTTTGCTTATGATTTTCTTTAAGGCTTCATTATTCATACCTAATTCATTTAATGTTCTAAATCTTTTTCTACTATGCTCTAAGCTGTTTATAACTCTTAAATAGAGTACTACTCCACTAATCACAAAAAAGATAAGGGCAATGTAAAACATAATAAATATAGTGAATTTACTAGCCACTCTAGAGTTTTTTATGTACTGTTGTTTGCATATAGGGTAACCAAAGTTTTTAGCTGCTTTTGATTGAAATTTTCCTTTTAAGCTTGTTGTCTTAATCTGTTCAAATTTCTGCATGAGATTATTTTGAATTTTAATTGTTTCTTCTAAGTTATAATAATTATAGGTATAATAGGTAACAAGATCTGCATTAGTTTCTTCTATAATTTTATTATAAAAATCATCTGTAACAACAATTGTACATCTTCCTATATTGCTTAGGTTACCAATATAAACTTGCTTTATTAGGGTTACATAGGTTATTGATTTGTCTTTGGTTGTGATTGATAAATTTTCTATAACGTAATAATCTTCAGTTTCCTCAATGTTAATAATACAAATAACTTCATTATTTTGTAATTGAAAGTTTTGATTAAAGTATTTGTTTGCACTACTACGTTTAATTATGTTAATATTGCGTAATTGTAATTTTTTACCTTTACGATTTGCTAATTCATATAGCTTAATAGCCTCACAGCTTTTATATTGCTGCAGCTTTATTTCACTTGGCGTAGCAAGTGAATACAACTGCTGTTCAAACTCTGCTTTATCACGTTCATCAAGGTTATAAGATATATGATAAGGGTACCTATTATTAGCAACATCATCTATGGTAACTGCTGTACCCACACTTAAACCAACTAAAAAAATAACAGCTAAAGCACCAATTGACAATACAAACAAAACCTTTCGCAACTGAAAAAAACGTTTATTTACCTCTTTTAAAGCTACTAAGTGTTTATAAAAATAAGCCTTGTTTTTACTTATTAATCTTATAACCAAATCTCCTCCATAGGCAATAAAAAAGAACAAACCACCTAAACTCAATAGTACATCTATAAATGCAGTGTAGGGTTTAAGTTTTAGGATGTTTCTAACAGTTAAAGACAGTATTATTATTGGTACTACGATAAAAAGCAGACTTATAAAAGCTAATAGAGGCTGTGGTTTACTTAGTTTATTTATAGATTGATCTGCTGTTTTAAGCTCTGATATACTTAATTTTTTAATACTAAACATACTAACTAGTAAAACTAAAATAAACGATCCAGCTAATAATGCTAAGGTTATTAAAAAAGAAGTTATATTTAGGCTAAAGGCTATGTTGGTAATAGCTAATAATTTTGTAATTATTAAATGATATAGATTTGCGAATACACTACCTGTTACTACACCTAAAAGCCATGCAAACAGCATGATAATAATATTTTCCACAACAATTATTTTAATTATATTTTTTACTGTCATGCCAAGGCTTATATATAAAGCAAACTCTTTTCTTCTACTGTTAATAAACTCCTTGTAAGCATAACTAAAAAACACAACTAAAAATACAATTAAAACCATAAAAGACATATTAATAGTGCCTAAATCCACTTTGCTTTTTACACAAAGTAATAACTCATTATTAAAATAAAAGCTACAAAACATAAATAATAAACAGATACCAAATGAGATACTTAAAAATATCGCTTTATAGCGCTTTATGTTAAACCTAATATTTTTAAATGTAATTGTACTAAATCTCATAATTAATATCTCTACTCTCTACTTGTTTTTTGAGTATTTCTTGGCAATTTAAGATTTTTTCAAAAAAACTATCATTGTTACCCTCTTTAACAATCTCAAATAGTATTTTCCCATCGCTTAAAAATATTACTCTATCACAATAGCTAGTAGCAAAAGGATCATGAGAAACCATTAAAATTGTGTCATTATGTTTATCTATTAACTCTCTAAAACAACTCATTACAACATTTGATGACTTTGAATCAAGATTACCAGTTGGCTCATCTGCTAAAATAATTGCTGGATTATTAATCACCGCACGAGCAATAGCCGTTTTTTGCTTTTGACCTCCCGATATTTGAAATGGATATTTATTTATAATGCTGTTTATACCAAAGGTATATGCTAATTTTTTTGCTTTAGATTCTACTAAGTTGCTACCCACTTTATCAATAATTAGAGGCAACATAATATTCTCTAGTACAGTTAAGCTATCTAGTAAATTATAGTCTTGAAATACAAAGCCTAACTTTCTTCTTCTTATAAGTGCTAGTTTACTTTTTCTTAAGCTACTTATCTTTTCATTATCTAATATAACTAACCCAGATGTTGCTAAATCCATGCCTCCTATAATTTTAAGTAGGGTAGATTTTCCACTGCCAGATGCACCCATTATTCCTACAAATTCTCCTTTATTAACTGTAAATGAAACGCCGTTTAAAGCCTTCACTGATGATGTACCATATTTGCCACCATACACTTTTACTAGCTTTTTAGCTTCTAAAATCATTTATGTTACTCCTTTATTCTTGGGGTTTTAATATTACAGTTAAATTTTAGTATCATTATTACTTTAATAAAATTGATTACTCTTTCATAAAACTTACACTTTTGAAAGGATTACAGCAATTTTTGTTAAAATATAATGGTTACTTCTGTTCCTATGTTTTCTTGAGATTCTATATTTAAGTGATGGTTTAGCTTTTCTGCAATACTTTTGCATAGATATAATCCCATACCAGTGGCTCTTTTTTGTTGTTTTCCTATCTCACCGGTAAAAAAAGGATTAAATACACGATGCAAGTCATGTTTGGCAATGCCTATACCAAAGTCTTTAATTTTCAGCTCAGTAGTATTATTGCGACTAGTTATCCTAAACAGGATAGTATTGTTAGTATTACTTGATAACTTGGTGTACTTAAGGGCATTAGATACTACTTGATTAATAATAAACTTGCTCCATTTATAATCCGTTAATACAACACAATTATGAGTTGATATTTCGATTTTTGGAAAAATACCACTATAAATAAATGATTTTTTATTATCGTTTATAATCTCTTTTACTAGTTTATCTAGTGCTACTTTTTGGGGTTTATAGTCTGTGGCAAAATCATCTAATCTAATAAAGTTGAGGCTATCATTAACATATTTAAGTAACTTATTGTTTTCCATAGCTATTTCATTTACTTCACTAACTATGTTTGACTTGTTATTTAACTTTTCAAGGATTAGATTTATTACTGTAATAGGTGTTTTCATTTCGTGAACCCATTTAGAAAAAAAGATGTTCTTCTCTTTGTTTTTTTCATTAATTTCTGATATCTGACCGATGTATTTTATGTGAATATTTGAAATACTATTTAATACTTCGTTATTAAAGCGTAAATTTTCTGCTGCTTCATACAAAGGATTTTCACAAGCTTTGGTAACATTATTTTTAAATGATTTAAACTGTAAGTAGTCTATAATTATTACTAGGGTTAGTATAAATGCTGATATTAAACAAGGGTATAAATATAGAGTGTTACTATCTAAAACTAAGGCAAAAAAAAGCATACTAAGTAAAGTATTTATAAACCATGCTATTATTATTAACTTTCTTTTATTTAGGTATTGCATTAGTGTTAAACACATAACCAACACCCCACTTTGTTTTAATTACATCCTCTAAACCAAGCTTTTTCAATTTCTTCTTAACTCTAGTTACGTTTACAGTTAAGGTATTATCATCTACAAATACATCTGTATCCCATAAACATTCTAAAAGCTCTTCCCGAGTTATCACCTTATTTTTATTCTCAAAAAAATTTTTTAATAGTTTTAGCTCATTTTTAGCTAGTTCCAGCTCTTTTCCTAGATATGAAATACAAAAATTGTTTAGGTCAAGCCCCAGACCGTTAACTCTATAATCGTTTTTAACTTTAGTATTATAGCTATTTGATCTTCTCAATAGAGATTTTATTTTTGCCAACAATATGCTAATACTAAAAGGTTTAGTAATATAATCATCTGCCCCAAGCTCAATACCCAATACCTGTTCCATTTCTTTATTACGGGCAGAAAGAATTATGATAGGAACATGAGACTGTTGCCTTATCATTTTACATAAGTAAAAGCCATCGGTATAAGGTAAATTAAGGTCAATTATTGCTAAATTGTAATCAAGCTGTTTAAGGCAATTTTCTACGTTAGAAAAATCATCTATCTTGTACACAAAATAGCCAGATTGCTCTAAATGATAGCTTAAATTCTTAACTAAAGCTATATCGTCTTCTATTAATAAAATTTTACTCATTTTATCACCTACTAGTTTCTATATACATAATTATATTAGATGATGCCATTAAACAAAAGCATAAAGGTGATTTTGCTTTTGCAAAACCACCTCCAGAATTAGTATCGAATATAAATTATCATCTAAGTTAAATGATTTACCAAATTAGCCATTTCAATGGCAGTTGTAGCTGCCTCAAAACCTTTATTACCTGCTTTTGCACCTACTCTTTCAATAGCTTGTTCAAGTGTATCAGTGGTTAAAACACCAAAAATTATTGGTTTTTGAGTTTGCAATGAAACCTGGGCTATTCCTTTCGACACCTCACTCGCTACCAAGTCATAGTGTGAGGTAGCTCCTCTAATTACAGCACCTAAACAAATTACAGCATCGTAATCTTTTTTTAGGGCAATTTTTTTAGCAATTAGGGGAATTTCAAATGCCCCTGGAACCCAAACTTTTGTTATTTCTTCATCATTAACACCATGCCTTTTTAATGCATCAATTGCTCCTGAAAGCAGTTTGCTACCAATAAACTCATTAAAACGAGCAACGATAATAGCATAACGTTTACCTTTTGATACTAATGTTCCTTGATATTCTTTCATAATTATTACCTCTATAAATGTAAAATGTGACCCATTCTTTGCTTTTTAGTTGTTAAATAACTTAAATTATTCTTGTTAAAGCCTGCTTCTAGCGGTACTCTTTTTGTTATTTTCAAACCATAATCACATAAACCTGATACTTTTTTAGGATTATTGGTCATTAGTTTTATTTTACTTAATCCTAAATCTTTAAGTATTTGAGCACTAATACTGTATTCTCGTAGTTCTGCTGGAAAACCTAATTTTAAGTTTGCATCTACAGTATCTAGACCCTGATCCTGAAGATTGTATGCCTTTAATTTATTTATTAAACCGATACCTCTCCCCTCTTGACGCATATATACAAGTACCCCTCTTCCCTCTTTTGCAATTCTTTTCATTGCCTCATAATATTGGCTACCACAGTCACATCTAATTGAGCCTAATGCATCTCCAGTTAAACATTCGGAATGAACCCTAACTAAAACAGGTTCTTTACCCTTAATATCTCCTTTGACTAAGGCAACATGGTGCTCACTATTTAAGGTATTTATGTAACCATGTATAGTAAACTCACCGAACTTAGTCGGCATTTTTGCAGAGGTAACTCTTTCAACAAAGCTCTCATGCTGTTTACGATATTTAATTAGGTCAGCAATGGTGATTAACAATAAGTTATGTTTTCTTTTTATCTTCTCTAAATCTTTGACTCTAGCCATTGATCCGTCTTCATTCATTATTTCGCAAACTACACCTACTGGTTTAAAACCTGCTAGTTTAGCTAAATCAACTGCTGCCTCGGTATGTCCTTCACGAACTAAAACTCCACCTTGTCTACTTATTAAAGGAAAAATATGACCCGGTTTAGTAAAACTTTTACTGGTTGCATTATCACTAACTAAGCACTTAATAGTATCAGCTCTATCTTTAGCTGAAACACCAGTGGCGTTACTTAT
The DNA here is from genome assembly GCF_014931565.1 of Clostridium sp. 'deep sea'. Lineage (NCBI taxonomy): Bacteria > Bacillati > Bacillota > Clostridia > Eubacteriales > Clostridiaceae > Clostridium > Clostridium sp. 'deep sea'. Next base: position 224,597 of record NZ_CP063353.1, on the reverse strand, counting down.
ACAATCTACTGACACTGTAAAAGCAGTTTTTTTAGGGTCAGAGTTCTTAACTACCATAGGGTGAATATCCAGTTTTTTTAACCTCTCAGCTGTAGTTGGTACACATACTATACCTCTACCATATTTGGTCATAAAATTAATTGACTCAGTTGTTACTTTTTCTGCTACCATTAAAAAATCGCCTTCATTTTCTCTGTTTTCATCATCTACTACAATAATTATTTTTCCATGTTTTAAGGCCACGATTGCTTGTTCAATAGTATCAAAAACCATAATTTTACCTCCTAATAAAAATTATTTTCTTTTAAAAACTGCATGTTTATTTCTTTTTTGTTAAATTGCAAAATTCTCTCAATGTATTTCCCCAATATATCACACTCAATATTCGCTTTATCACCCAGTTTCTTTTGACATAAAGTAGTACTATATTGAGTTGTTGGGATTATTGATACACTAAAATCATACCTATTAACCTCAGTTATAGTTAAACTAACACCATCGATTGCTACAGATCCTTTTTTAACAAGATATTTTATAATACTGTTTGAAGCTGTATATTTTATAATAATGGCATTGTCCTGCCAATATTGACTTGACTTAGTTACTGTTCCATCTATATGACCAGATATTATATAACCACCAATTCGATCTCCAACTTTGGCAGCACGCTCTAAATTTACTACACTGTTGATCTTTAAACTATTCAAGTTAGTTAACCAAAATGTCTCAGGCATAACATCTGTACAAAATGCGCAATTCTCTAACGCTGATACTGTTAAACACACACCATTAACACTAATGCTATCTCCTATTTTTGTACCATTCAGAACTTCATTAGCATTTACTACTAGACTTAAGCTAGAACCCTTTTTTGTAACTGCTCTAATTGTAGCAATTTCTTCAACTATTCCTGTGAACATATACATTACCTCACTTTAAATAACCAATAACAGCTATATTATTATTGAAAAATTGGTATTTAACTGATTTTAGGTTTATAGATTGCTGCATATTACTTATACCTAGATCTTTAATTGGACTATAACATCCACCAATGATTTTAGGTGATATAAAAGCAATAAGTTTATCACAGAGCTTGTTTTTAATTACAGATGTAATAATACGAGATCCTCCCTCAACTAAAATGCTCGCAATACCTAATTTACCTAACTTACTAAATAAGAATTTCAGATCAATACCTCCAAGACAACTAGGGCAAATTATTACTCTTACTCCTTTAGATTTTAATAACTCTAGTTTTAATTTATCTGCCATTACAGTTGTAGCAATTATACAATTTGAGTCTGCTAATACCTGTGAATCTAAAGGTATACTCGCTTTTGTATCAACAATAACTCGTTTACATTGTGCTGCCTTTTTATTTTTTAGCCTCGTTGTTAATTTTGGATTATCTGTCTTAACAGTACCTATTCCAATTAAAATAGCATCATTTTTATGCCTTAACTCATGAGCATACTGCCTTGCTTCCTCACTAGAAATCCACTTTGAATCACCTGTTGATGAAGCAATTTTTCCATCTATTGTCATGGCATATTTAATTGTGCAAAAGGGTTGTTTACTAACAATATATTTTAAAAAAACTTCATTTTGCTGCATTATTTCAGTCTCTAATAACCCTAAGCTTACTTTTACTCCAGCTTTTTGTAATTGCTGTATACCTTTACCACTTGTTAGTGGATTAGGGTCGATTATTCCTATATATACCTGCTTTATACCAGCGTTAATGATTGCCTCACAACACGGTGGGGTTTTGCCATAATGAGTACAGGGCTCAACCGTAACATACAAAGTAGCTCCCTTAGTAGGCTTTACAGCACTATTCAAGGCATTTATCTCAGCATGTAAACCCCCATATTTTTGATGGTATCCTTCGCCAATTATGCTATCATTTTTAACAATTACAGCCCCGACTAAAGGATTGGGACTTACAAAACCAGCACCCAGTTCAGCTAATTCAAATGCTCTCTTCATGTATAACTCATGATTCAACATATTACCTCCCATTTAACAATTTTGCTAAAGCAAAGTGTTACCTAATAAATTTATTAATAAAAAAAAACCCTTAAGCAAACGCTTTACAGGGCTTTAAATACTTCTAAAAGTATCTACTTAAACTACTAATATCAATCACAATTTTATCAAAAGTATATTTAGGCAAAAAAATAAAATCCTTAAATATACTTTCAGGATTTTATTGTTTAAAAAATATGATTAATAAACATATTTAAGCAATATAAATTTCTTTCATCCAGACTTTACTGTCGGTCTTGGAATTTCACCAAGTCAGCCATAAGGCTCGTGGACTTTAACCACCGGTCGGGAAACTAACCCTGCCCTGAAATTATTTAATTAACTATAAGATAACTTAAATCTCATGATTTGTCAATTGTATTTTTTGTACACCATTATTTTTACTTTTAGCTTTCATTACAAAAAATAAAATAACAACTAAAGATATTGCCACAGAACTTGTTATAAAGGCAATACTAATGCCATATAGTTCAGCAATTAAACCAACAGCTACTGCACTTATTACTTCTCCAATTGAGCCTGCCATTGCGTAAATTGATAATAGTGTAGCTCTGTATTCACTGCTGATTAAACAATTTAAATAGTCTCTAGTAAGTGGCTCACTTACACCTACAAAAAAGGTATAACAAATATAAGATATAACAGCAAATAAAACACTATTGGTTATTGCCAAACTAACAATTGATATTATAATAAATAAATGTAAAATTACAAGTGACGTTAAGCTGTTGTCTATAATTTTTATAATTTTGTGTACTGGTTTAAGTACAAAAACTATTAGTATATTAGAGATAACAATAATAGAACCTAAATAGTTCTCAGATAAGTGTTTATTCTCTATTAAAAATACACTCCAATATTCACTTATTGGAGATAAAGCAAATTCATAAATTGCAGCAATCAAAAACATTAAAACAACAAGGATTACTGCATTATTTATGTTACTGTTAACAATCGTATTTAAACTATGTTTATGAGTTTGTTTGTTTAGTTTTTTGATATAGCTTTCTTTCATGCTCATTAATACTATCAACAATGAAATAACATTAATGAAAATGAAAATAAACCACACAGTTTTTATTTTTTGTAAGCCTAGTGCACTACCTGCTAAGCTTCCTATTACAATAGCTAATCTTCTTAGTCTACTGCTTATAACAAACATATCTTGGGAGTGTTGCTCTTTACCAAGATGTTTTAATTTATCATATGCCCAGGCTTCAAAAGCTCCAGACATTAAGGTATAACCTATACCTCTTAATATAACTGCTACTAATATTAATTTTAGGTCTTTAGCAAGTAAATAGATAAAGCCTGTTAAAACAAAAAAACTTAAGCTTGCTATAATAGATTTTCTTCTACCAAACTTATCTGCTATGAATCCTGTAGGTATTTCAAAAATTGCCATACTTAGCTCAAATATCATTGAGACAATACCAATTTGTAAAAGCGTTAATCCTAGAACTCGATAATAAATAATTAACAAAGGTAAGATTAATCCTCCACTTAAACTACATAGAAACTTAATCACTGGGTAAACATGAACCTCTTGAGGTAAATCTGAAAAAAGTAGTTTTTTTATTTTACGTATCATTTTATTACTCCTTTAAGATATTATTAAGTTGTTTTTTTACTTGCTCTAATACCAAACTATTTTGCTCTAACACTTCTTTCATTTTTTCTGTATACAAATCATGAATAAACGCTTCAGTTGCTAAATTTACAAAGCTAACATTTGCCGAAAAAACAGCATTAGCAACACTGTTTTCAATATCGCCACTAAAAGCTAGTTTATTGTCAACTATTAGGTTAAAATCACGCTGTTTTTCACTATTCCATTGTTTATCAACATCATGTTCTAAGATGTAATTGACAGCTTCTTTCTCTCTTTTAGTTGAGTTTCCAAGGCAAATCAATACACAGTTTACTGACCTTAATTTAGCCTTTAGCAAAAATGGAGTAATATCACCTAAATCCTGCTGCCAAATATCTAAATAGACTGTACGTTGAGCACTATTTATGAGGCTAATTATTTTGTTTTTGATATTTTTACTACCTTCAACATTAATAAACTGTTTACTTTCACTATTTAGCTGTTTTAAGTTACTACTTAAATAGCTTAACTTTAGCTCTAGTTCTCTTTGAAGTTGTTGTTTAAGTTCGCTAAAATCACGGGCTGAAAATAAAACACTATCTCCTTCTATTTTATAAACATAACCTTTTTGTACTAAGCTATTTAGTGCAGCATAACAGTTTGCCTTTGGAACTGCTGAAAGCTTAGATGCTTTATAACCGGTTACTGCTCCAAACTGAACAAGACATATATAAACTTTGCTTTCATACTCAGTTAAACCCAATTGCTTTAAAAAACCAATGTTTTTATTCATTTCATCACTCCTGTATTGGTAGTTGCTTTAACAACTACCTTAAGTATAGTAATCAAAATCTAATATGTCAATTATAATATCTAGTGCCTACAGCAAAAGAAATAGCTGTAGGCACTATTAAAGTTTTTATAATGGTAAAATCACGCTAGTTAAACCAAAAGTCAGTACAGGCTTTTAGTATTTCACTTGTTGGTGTTAAAGTTGCTTCTACAATACTTTTACCTGTTTTTTTAAGATAGTATTTTACTAAATGATAGCCAACTGCATAACCAGCACAGTAAGGTACAGATACAGGCTCATATCCCTGCATAAGTGCTAATTCATCACCAAACATATAACTAGCTACTTCAGTAAAGTCACTAATATTAAGTGAATTTTTAAATACCTTTTTTATTTCATTAAGATTGTTTACATTAATGTTTTTTACCCATGGACCAATAAGTTCTTCCCCATACATTGAGGCGGCAAAGCTTTCAGCTAAGCCCTCTAAAATAATATACTCTCCCAAGTTAATATTCATTTTCCATGGTTCATAACATAGCCTAATTTGGTGGTTAAATTCATGGGCAATAGCTAATGGTAATCTCATTAAGGTATACTCATTTGGGTCTATTAACACCATAAAATAGCCAGGTATACCACCAAAACCAGTATAACCTTTATTTATTTTAATTTGAGCATTATTAGAATCAGCTATAAATAAACCAAAAGTAAGCTCTGTAATGTTACTCATGGTAAAATTAATGTTTGGAAACTCTGCTATACACTCTTTAATAATTTGTTCTGCTGTTTGCCAAGAATTATGCTGTTTTAATATCTCTACTTTTGTAATGTCTTTTTCACTAATTAAACTTGGTTGGATCATACCAGTCATACTTGATGCCATCACTACATCGTAACCACTTGAATTTGCTGTAAAAGGTACATTTAATGTTTGCCACATTACTTGAAATGGTTTCATGATTTCATATTTAAAATAATTATCTCTTTTATTTAGTGGTAAACTGTACATTTTTTTATACATTTCATAGGTTCTTATATTATTTATTTTCATATTTATTACCTCCTTGTGTACTAGCTTAAGTTATAACGTAGCGTTAATGTCAAAAACTTTTAGAAACATAATAGACATTTTGCTAATATGATTTGAATAAGTGTATTTGCTTTTGAGGAGGAGAGTATTTATAAGTAAAGGTAGGTTTATGTTGCTAACATATAAAGTATAGTCTTAAGACGTTTAAATTTAATACTGGCTATCAGGATAGCCAACTATGAGGGTCATATAGTTAGAAATGAAGATGTAACTCAGTAAGAAAGTTTCACTAAGAAGTGGTTATAAAGCAAAATAGCAATACTCAGAAGTTTTAGATAATATTAATAATCAATTTGGTTAGGTGGTAACACAAGACAATACTGTTTTAAGTCATGATACACACTATCTATTACTTTTACCAATTTGAAACCATACTTTTCATAAATTGCTACATTGTTTTTATTATGAGTTTCGATTGTTACAGGTATATTTTGTTTATGTGCCTGTTTTAAAACAGGAGTAACTAGCTTTTTAAAATAGCCTTTTCCCCTAATAGTTTTGTCTACTACCACTAAATCAATATGTAAATATTCATCTTTATTTACATACTCTCGTACCCAAGAAGAGGTCAGCATATTACTCATTTTTTTAATATTTTTGTACTTATAACTAGGCATATAAAACCTAAAATTAAGTAGATTACCTGCTCTAAATTTTAGGTTATTAATTATTTTGCTTATCTTGCTATATTTAATTTTGGGATTATACACTACTATTACAGCCTTATTATTTTCAAGGCTATTTATATGGGAAAACAACTTTAACCAGCCAACATAGGCTTTAAAGAACTTTTTCATGGTACATAATTTATGTTTATCTTCAACTAAAAGGTACTGATATAAAGGGTCATTATAAAAGTTATCAGCCATTAAATCAGCAATTTGATTTATATTTAAATACTCGCTCATTATCTCACCTATTTAAAATTTAATTTTAATAATTGTTTTATCATCTGTAAAGTTATATTTTTCTTCTAGTTCAGTAACTAAATGTATTAGTTCTCTACATGATAACGACTGTAATTGAGTAATGTAGTTGCTATTAAGTATCTTCTCTAAGCCATCTGTTGCCAAAATAATTGTATCATTATCTTGTAAATCTATATGCCCAAATTTAAGTAATTGCAAAGCTGATTCCTGACCATTTAATACGCCATAACAATACTTATGTCTACTATTATTGCAGATATCATTACGTACTTGCTCTTTTGTGTATTTATCTTTATGTATTCTAATTAATTCTGTCTGTTGCTTTGTGAATTCTAACAAGCTGTTATGACGAATTATTGCTGCAACACAATCTCCTATATAACAATAAAAAAGCCTCTTTTGCTGAATATAAACTAATACTGCTACTGTTCCAGCTAAAAAGCTGTGATTTAATTTTTTGTTAAAGCTTTCAACTGCTAAGTTTCCCATCTTTATAGCCTCTTGTAATACTAACGTAGTATTAACTTGTAGTTGCTCATAGTTATGAGTTAGATATTGATGAACTGTGTCAGCCATTATTTTAGTAGCTTGGGCAGCAGGGCTTGGCTTTGGATAACTGCCATTAACAATGTCTCTTGATACCCCATCTAGTACCATAAATAATTTATTATGCTCATCAACAAAAAACAAATCTTCATTAGGTTTAAAATAGTCTTTATTGTTTTTTATGCTTTCATAATCTATTTTCATTTTTACCTCACTCAAGTCCAGTTTATTTAATTATATCAAAGTTTATAACAGTTTAAATTACTAGTTAGCAAAAAGCGGCAGATATTGAATCTGCCACCACTTAAGCTGTTATTAGTTTATTAGGAAATTTGAGAATATATTTTTTTATAAGCTATTTTTATTATCATATTTAAGCTACTAGCGAATATCTTTTTAATAGGATTGAGCTTTACACTATAATAAAAATTGCTGTTTAACCAGTTACGATCTAGCCAAAATTTATAGTCGGCTTTCGATATATAGGTTTTACTTTTAAATCCTTGAAACATATATAAGTCATAAAACGTTGGTTGTGGTTTAATTTGTTGAGCAATATGCTGGTAAAATTTATTTGTTATATCACTTAACTTTTTATTTATTTTAGTAGCATATTTTTCATTATAGAATTTACTGTTATCAAAGTATATTGGTGACATAACTGACACATCACCAATGTAAGTACAACCCCAACCTTTTGCAACCATTTTTAAGTATTTTTGAGTTGGCTTAAGTCCTCCTCCAAATGTAGTTACCACCGAAATTGCTGGCTTAGCAATTAATTCAGGTCGGTGAAATATATAAGCTAATCTATCAATAACCTTTTTCATAGTTGCTGAAATACTAATAGCATAGACTGGAGAGGCAAATATAATACCATCTGCTTTTACTAGTTTAGTTGCTAATAGTTTTACATCGTCTTTTAAAGGGCAATACTGCTCTCCACTATTAAAACACTTCATACATCCAGTACATTCTTTAATATTGTAGTCATAAATCTTTACATAATCAAAAGTAACTTTACTTTTTTCACTCATTATAGTTTCAATAGTTTTTACAATACTATAGCTATCTCTTTTTCTTGGACTACCACTCAAAACAACAATATTCATTTTATACTCCTTTATTATATATCCAAATTTGGATTATAACTTATTTTTTTTGCATATCCTTAGATATGCAATTTTACTTATTTTAGTTTACTAATATATTGCTTTAATAATTGTTCTGCTTGATCTGGATTATTTAAAATTTGATCTTTTAACTCTGTAATACTTGTATTTTGCTTAGGATTTTGATAATCGCTCATTTCTACTTGAGAGAAATCTACAGATTTTATTAAATCTCTAACTCTATTGCTAAGCTCTATACATTGATCAATTTCATTTACCAAGGCTTCATGCCACTTTATTTGCATTTTAACATTTGTTATCATCATTTCAAAGCTCAGCTTTTCAATTCCTAAGCTTTTTTCGTCTACTTTATGTTTTTGCCATTTATGCAATTGTTTAAGCTTAGTTTGTAGTTCTGTTATGTGTGTATTTACAGTGTTTACAAGCTTATTTTTATTTATTTCATTTATGAAAGGGTATGCTAAAAACTTGTCTGACCCAACAAAGTAAATTGGTTTTTTAAACTGCTTAAGTAACAATTTTTTAAGTTCTTCTTTACCCTTATCTGTTATGTTATATATTTTTCGTGTTCTTGATTCAACCTCTACTTCATTTTGTAGTTCAATTAATTGATCTTTATTTAACTTAGCTAAGGCATAATAAATAGAACCAGATTGAATTCTAGTCCAGTCATCTAAATCATTTAATTGTATATACTTTTGTATTTCATAACCATGTGTTGGTTTTATACTTAAAAAGTAGAGTATTAAAGCCTTTATCATATTCTCACCTCACCATATCCAATATTGTATATATATTATATATAAATTTGGATAATGTCAAGAACTATTTATTTATTTTACTTGCTACATTTTTGATATTTATACACAGCCACCTAAACTCACATATGTTATCAGTTGGTCCTTTTGGTTTTGACCCTGTTACTTTAAACACCCAAACTACGTAATCGAACTCTGTTTTTGTATTTTGTTTAAGTAAGGCCCCGTGTATAGGTTGTAATTTTTGTTTTACATTGTTAGGTATATCACCAAACAAAGGAATATCTTTTCTTTGACCCCTATAAAAATAGGTTTGCATCAGTTCCATATCTTTATATCCCACGGGCTCTATATTTAGTAGTTTAAGATGAGCTTTTTTATCACCTCTAATTATAGAAACAATGTTTACTATTTTTGAGTTATAGCTTTCTTCATAAACACATTTCTTTAGCCTAAATAGAGATACAATTACTTGCCCCCTACAGTAATGTTTTAAAACAACAGTACAAGATATTATAAGAGCTAGTAACAGTAAAAACAAAAACGCCTTATGATATGTAGAAAATTTAATTACACAATGTTGATTATCCATAAAATTATCCTTTCACTATCATGAAAAGTTTTTATATAAATAACATATGCCTCTTTCAATATAGCAACCTTTATTACATTTGTAAACTGTTTTTTAACAATTGATCAAAATATGTACTTCTTTGCTTCTGTTACTTGATTATTATGTGCCTATGTATTTTATTATTCTTATGATAATAAAAATAAATAGTATATCAATTATTAACATGTTATAAATAATAAAGGAAATATATATTAAACACCCCTATCTCTTAATAATACTTTTTTATTTACTCTCTCTTGTTAATATTTTTTTTAGGTAGTTAGATTCAGTTATTTCTGATATTTCATTAAGCCCTAACTGTTTTAATATTTTCATTACATTAAGGTTATCGAAGGGAGTTAATATAAGAGAGTCTTCTGCAAATTCATTTACAAAATCTTTACCCTTTTGTTTATCTATATTGGTTCGTGGACCACCAACACAACCACCAATACAGCCCATACCTTCAATAAAATTAAAATCTATTTTTTCACCAGCTGCAAGTTTATCTAAGATAGCTTTGCATGCTTTTACTCCGTCAAACTTTTTTGCTTTAAGCTTAATTAACCTGCTTGGAGCTATTCGATTAACTACAGTTTTTACTGCAAAACTTACACCACCAGTTCGAGCATATACCCTGCCTCCAAAAGATGCTTGATCTTTCTCTTCACTTGGTAATTCTGCCAAGTCTTTATTTAAAGATTTAAAGATTTCACTTAACTCTCTAAATGTTAAAACATTATCAATGGCACCTACTAACTCAGGTGCTTTGGCTTCTGCTTTTTTGGCAACACATGGACCAATAAAAACTACTTTGCAGTCTGGATAAAGTTCTTTTAAAAATCTACCTGAGGCTATCATTGGAGAGATAGAGGGTGACATATGTTCAAATATTTTAGGATAACTGCGCTTTGTTAAATTAAACCACACAGGACAACAGCAACTTGTTAAAAAGAAATCCTCATCACTAGTAACTAATTCATTAAATTCATACGCTTCTTTAATTGTAAGTATATCCGCAAATAACGCTACCTCTATCATATCTTCGAAGCCCATTAGTTTTAGTGCTGTTCTTAACTGTCCCATAGAAACTTCGTCACCAAATTGACCTACTATAGCAGGTGCTACAGTAGCAAACACCTTAGTTTTTTTATCTTTTAATAAATCTATTAGTGGCAAAAACTCTATTTTATCTGCCAAAGCTCCAAAATCACAATTACTTATGCACTGACCACACGTTAAACATTTATCATTCATAATTTCTGGTCCATTACTTTTTCTATACACATGAGCCTCATATTTACATGCTTCTTGGCATGTACAATCTGTGTTATCACAATACTGACAGGCTCCCTCTATTTTTGTAATGATTGGCTTTTCTACTTTATTCATCTTAATGAGATTTAACTCATCTGTAAATTCACTATTTTCATTAGTAGGATTAAGGCCCATAGCTACTCTAATGTGATCTCTTATAAAAGGCATATCCTCTTCGCCAAAGTTATACTTATGTTTAATATCATTAGCTAGTTCTTTTAAATCCATAGAATTATGTAGTTCATTATTCCAATACTTTGATACTAACTCTGAGAATATTGCCATTCTTTTTTCTTTAAAATTCTTAAACTTATTAACCATTGTTTGCTCCTTTACCATGACTTATATATTTAATACTATTACGTAACAGGGTTTATGGTTATTGTTTACTTTTATGAACGAAGCTATTCTCAATGTTGATTATAAATCATAATAAATTAAAATAATAAATTCTTTTGATAACAGTTACAGTCATGTACTCTTTTATACTTTTGTTTTATCTCAGTTTTGTTTTTTCCTACGTAATGAGCGAATACTGCTTGGGCTTTCATCTTTGGTTTATCAACAAACTTAACATCACAACATTCGGTACCCTCTAAGTAAACATGCAAATAGCTTGAAGTAAGTTTGAATCCCCTTTTTAAGTACCATTCGTTAACAAACTTATCATCTCGTGTCCAGGCTTCAATTAAGCTAATATTTTCATGTTTGAGCAATCGCTCTGCTTTTTGAAGTAATGCAGTAGCTATACCTTGTTTTTGATAACTAGGCAAAACAGCTAAATGCCATAACATAGCAAATTGAACGTTATTATTGTTTTTGAGTATTTCAATATCTAATAAAGCAACTACTTTATTAGCTATTTCTGCCACAAGCTCAATGTTTGGATTTTTATACTGCTCTTTTTTATTATATACATTATCAAAATATGAAGTATTTAAAAAAGACAACACCCTACATTGCAACCATTGTTGTTCATCTTCTTGTTGGTACTTTCGAATATTCATAATACACCTCTATATTTATCATAGCTAGTAAAAAAGGGTTGCAAGAGTAATAGCAACCCAATACTTATATACTATTTTAATACTTCATTAATACTTTGTACACATACATCTATCATAAATTTCATGTCATCTGTAGTTGTAATTAAGGGAGGGTTAAAATATAAAACATCTCCTAATGGCCTTAATAATAACCCTTTCTCAACTGCCTTACGATAAATTTGATAACCTATTCTCTGTTGATAGTTAAAGGGTATTTTTGTTTGTTTATCTTTAACCAGCTCTATAGCATTTATTAACCCTATGGATCTTATTTCGCCCACATATTTATGATTTTGTAAAGCATCAACAATCATGCTATTAAATAATTTTGCTTTTTCTTGGCATTGTTCAATTATATTGTCCTCTTCAAGTATTTTTAGTACTTCTACAGCAACAGCACAACCCATAGCATTACCACTATACGTATGGCTGTGTAAAAAGGCTCTGCCTTCGCTATAATCACCATAAAACATATTATATATTTCCTTTGTGGTTACCGCCAACGCTAAGGGCATGTATCCTCCAGATAAACCCTTAGATAAACACATCATATCAGGGCTTATGCCAGCATGGTCACAGGCAAACATTTTACCTGTTCTACCATAACCAACAGCAATTTCATCAGCTATTAGGTGAATATTATTATTGGTACATATTGTACGTAATTTTTTTAAATAACATGGTGGATATATTTTCATACCCGCAGCTGCCTGCACTAGTGGCTCTACAATAAAAGAGGCAACTTCAGTTCCATGTTCAGCTATAGCTTTCTCTACATGTTCAAAACATTCTGCCTGACAGCTTTCTCGCTTTTTATGGTATTTACATCTATAACAGTCAGGCCCCTGCACTCTAATGACGTCTACCATTAAAGGTTTATACATTTTTGAGTATATATCTAAATCAGTTACAGAAAGTGCCCCAATTGTTTCACCATGATAGGCATTTGTTAATGCCATAAATTTTGTTTTAGTTTTGTTACCTGATAACATATGGTAATGAAAACTCATTTTTAAACAAGCCTCAACTGCAGCTGAGCCATTATCAGTAAAGAAAAACTTTTCTAAGCCAGCTGGCAAAAGCTTGTCCAGTTTTTCACATAATTCAATGGCAGGAACATTTGAGAAGTTAGAAAAAATAACATGTTCAATTTTATTTACCTGCTCAGCTAGAGCTTTATTAATACGCTTGTTTGAGTGTCCTAAAAGGTTACACCACCATGAACTAACAGCGTCTGCATAACTTTTTCCATTAATATCATATAGGTATATACCTTGCCCCCGTTTAATAATAATTGGTTTAAACTCTTCATAATCTTTCATTTGTGAACATGGATGCCAAATATATTTTAAATCCTTATCAACTAAAGTCATTAGTACACATCTCCTATTTCATGAAAGTACTTATCTATTGTTAGGGCTTTTATACTGTTTGGTTCATTGTTGTTTCCTTGAGTTGGAACACAGGCAATCACCTTAATACCTGTTAATTCCTCTATTACCTTTTTATTATCTTGATGAACTAAATTACTACTATCGTAGTTATTTATTATAATTCCATTTATAATTATTTTTTTTTGCTCAGCATAATAAACTGTTAACAGGCTATGATTAATAGTTCCTAAACCTGCATCAATTACTAAAATTGTTTGTAGGTTCAAGAGCTTTATAATATCTTCTTGCAAAACAATATTTTTTTCTGTTATGGATATAGGGCAAATTAGCCCACCACATCCCTCTACCAATACATAGTCATATTGATTTTGGTATTTATAAAAATCCTTAAGAATACAAGATAAATCAACCGCTTTATTTTGCATTTTAAATGCCAAGTGAGGAGATACAGCTGGCTCAAACATATAACTCACAGCTTGCTGATAGTCTCCATGTAAACCACCGGCTTCATAAACCTGCTTAACATCACCAGGAATTAAACCACTATTAGTTTTAATTGCACCACTCAATACTGGTTTGTAATAGCCTATCTTAAAGTTACGCTGTCTTAAAGCCTTAACAATTAATGCACTTATATAGGTTTTGCCTATATCTGTGTTTGTTCCAATTACATATAATGCTTTAGCCACTACTTCACCTCATAACCTAACTCTTTTATTAATGCTATATCTTTAAATGTACTATTACCATAGGTGGTTAGTAAATTACCAGATATAGTACCATTTACACCATATTTAAATGCTAACTGCCCATGCCTAGTTAATAAATTTCTGCCTCCAGCAAGCCTTATAGTTGCTGTAGGATTAATAAATCTAAAAATAGCAGCAGTTTTTAAAAATTGCTCTTCATCTATTGGATTTATATTGGCTAATGGAGTACCTTCTATGGGATTTAAGAGATTTATTGGTATAGACATTATGCCAAGCTTTCTTAACTCAAAGGCTAAATCAATCCTATCACTAAAACTCTCTCCCATACCAATAATTCCTCCACTACAAACCTCAAGTCCAGCACGCTGTGCTTCTTTAATTGTTTTTATTTTTTGATCATAAGTATGGCTTGTGCAAATACTAGTAAAATATTTTCTTGATGTCTCTAGGTTATTATGGTAACGTACTACACCTGCCTGTTTTAGCTTTACAAAGTCCTTATAATCCAGTAAACCTAAAGAGGCACATAACTTAATTTCTGTTTTACTATTTAAATAGTTAAAGGTTTCACACAAACTGTTTAACTCATTTTCACTCAGCTTTTTACCCGAAGTTACCACAGAGTACCTACTTACTCCCTGATTAAAATTACTTAAAGCATCTTGAATAATAGTTTTTTTATTTAGTAACTTATAAATTTTTATATTAGTATTATAATGAGCCGACTGTGCGCAGTATTTGCAATCTTCGCTACATTTACCATTTTTTCCATTTACGATTGTACACATATCAAAGGCATTTCCACAAAAGTGTAGCCTTATTTCATTAGCATACTCTTTTAACTCAAAATAGCTGTAGTTAAGTAGCATATTAGCTTCTGCTCTATTTATTAAGTAGTTATTTTTAATTTTACTTGCTAAATCATTAAGTTGTATCATATTTTAACCTCTTATGTTATATATCCTTGTTTTTGAAGCGCTGGAATTACTCTTAGACTAGCTAATGTAGCAACAATACACAGCAATAAATCTCCAGGGGCACAGATAATTGCACCGCCCCATATTAAAGTCCATATACCATAAGCCTGACCCATATAAAAGTTGAAAATCAGGTACATATAAGGAACTCCTAAGCCATATATCACTAATAAACCTAATAAACAGGCGCTTAAAGATCTTGTAAATGTTAATTTGCCAGTCTCTCTAATTTTTCCTGTGATATAAGCACATAAAATAAATCCTAATAAATATCCAAAGCTAGGCTGAAATATATAACGTATGCCCCCACCTTTTGTAAACACAGGAACACCTGCTAACCCTACTGCAATGTATACCATTTGAGATATTGCACCTTTTTTACTACCTAAAATTAAACCAGCCAAAGCAGCAAATAAAAATTGCAAAGTAAAATCCACCAGAGGAGGTGGTAAGGGTATTTTAATAAATGCCCCTACAGCAGTTAAAGCAGCAAATAACGAACATATTATATAATCATAGATCTTTAACTTGTTTTTTCTGAATGTCATAGTACTTAAGTCTCCACTATAATTTTATTGAAATTTCACCAGATACTAAATTAACAATATCTCCATTGCTACTTTTTTTAACAATTAGCTGCCCAGCATTATTAAACTTTATAACCTCTGCTAGGTAATTATCTTGACGAGTTATAACTTCAATTTTTTTACCTATTACACATAAACGCTCACGATAACGTACCAAAATATCATTAACATCACCAGATTGTAAGTAGTAATTATATTGCTTCTCAAATACATTTAATATCTCAGCAACTAACCTAGATTGTGAAAATCCTTGTTTAATTTGTTTAAGGGCAATAGAATTATGTTTAAATTCTTCAGGAAAATTAAGTGTGTTATCTATATTAATACCTATACCTACAACTAAAAAATCAACAATACCACTTTCCCCTTCTATGGAAGCCTCAGTTAAAATTCCACATACTTTTTTATATTGATACAGCAAATCATTAACCCATTTAATCTCTAGACTAATGCCACAAACCTTTTCGATAGCTTCGGCAACACAAACAGCAGTAATAAATGTAATTAGGTTAATATTACTCACTGCAATATTTGGTTTTAATAAAAGGCTCATATAGATACCATTTTTATTAGGTGAATAAAAAGACTTCTTATTTCTGCCACGCCCAGCTGTTTGTTGCTCTGCTATTAAAACTAAACCTTCTTTAGCACCTTCATGAGCAAGATCTCTTAGAACTTTATTCGTTGAAGTAATAGTTTTAAAATATTGCACATCTTTACCTAAAAATTGAGTATTAAGGTTTTTTTTAATTTTTGTGAGACTTAAAACATCAGTATCTCTACTCAATATATAGCCTTTATTAGTTTTACTGCTTATGTTGTAACCCTCATCTTTAAGGGATTTAATACTTTTCCATATTGCTGATCTGGAGACCCCTAAAGCATCACCTAGATAACTGCCAGATACGTGACTTCCTTTATGTTCTTCTAAAATAGCTAAAATTTTATTTTTTATCTTAAGCCACCTCCTCAGTACAAGTGGTATTATAGTGTTTAAAAAAACAATTGTCAACCACTATAGTAAACAATGGTTGACAATTGACTACCCAAATTTATTAAGCTTAAGTATTAAAATGAAATTATTTTTACTAATTGCTCCATATATTATTGACTAGTTAAAAATATAGTTGCCAGAGGTCTTATTCTAGAGATTTACTTACAGCTGCTACAGCGTGTAATCTTGCTGTATCAAATACAGGTATATTTGTATGCTCTTGTTTTATTAGTAGTGGTATCTCTGTACAGCCTAATATTATACCTTCTGCTCCTCTGTTTACTAGTTTTTGCATTATTTTTAGGTACTCTTCTCTGGAGCTTTTTAAGAATTTTCCAAAGGTTAACTCATTATTAATTACTTTGTATATATAGTCTACATCGCTCTGTTCATTAGGTATTATTACTTCAATATTGTGTTTACGACTTAACCTACCTTTGTAAAAATCCTCTTGCATAGTGAATGGGGTTCCTATTAAGCCTACTTTATTAAATCCCTTCTTTTTTATTTCTTCTGCCACTGTATCTGCAATATGTAATAAAGGAATGTTAATATTTTGCTCTACGTATTCTGCTGTTTTATGCATGGTGTTGGTACAAATAAGTACAAAATCTGCGCCTGCTTTTTGCAACTTAAGGGCTGTATTTGTCATGTGTTCATTTAGTAATTGCCACTCATTAGCGTGTTGATTTTTAAGTACTGAATCTATATCTACTGAGTACATTATGCTTTCACAGGTGTGAAAATCTCCAAGTAGCTTATTACTTGCTTCATTTATTATTCGGTAATACTCTATCGACGACTGCCAACTCATACCGCCTATTAAACCAATTGTTTTCATTTCATATCTACCCCTTATTATTCTGCTTCTTTATTTGAGTGTACCTGATAATTATATAGTTAACAATGGCTTAATTAAAAAAAGAGGCTATAGTTATTAATTTAACTATTGCCCAAGCTATTGAGATTATATTTAAATTGACTTAAGCTCTAAAAGCCATTTATTCGAGTTTTCACTCCACTGTTCAAAATTATAGTTGCCATACTCGGCTGTTATTTTAAAGCCACATTCTATAAGTGTTTGAATTAATAACTCTCTACTATACAGCTGCATTTCAAAATCATGTGTAAAGCACTCGGTTTTATTATGCTTTTCTATAAAAACTTCTTGACATATTTTAACTAGCCTTGTATTAGCGTTATAAGAGGTAGAGCCTTGTTTCCAAACCTTTTGTTTTTCATTTATTACTAGTGGCTCAAATCTTCTTTTTTGGAATTGCCAAGACTTATCACTAGCATACCATAGCTCTAGACCCAAACCACCTTTATCTCTTAAGTGTTTTTTTATTGTTTGTAAAACGCTTTTAACGTCTGCCATATTTAACATATGATGTAAGTCTGTGGATCCTATAAAGGCAAAATCATAACTACAATGTAGGTTATAATTACGTGCATCTGCTTGTATAAAGTTTAGGTTTTGTAAATGAGAAAACCTTTTTTGACCTTCGATTATCATCTCTGCTGTATAATCGAGCGCCGTTACACTTAGACCTCTTTCAGCCAAATAGGCACCAACTTCGCCAATTGCAGACATCACCGATAATACTGAATCACCATAGCTTTTTGCCAGCTTATACCAAAACTCAAACTCTGGGCTTCTATCATAACCTGACCAATCCCAAATAGAGGCATGTTTTGCGTAATTACTCATTTCTTCACCAACTTAATGTTTTTAGCTCTTTAATTATAGCCACTATTAATTAGTATTTGTTAAACCTAAATAGCTATGCTTCATTTTAGCTCATTAATTTCCACTTTCCTCTTTTGTACTCCAGGGTCTTATAGGCTCCTAAACACTGTTTTTTTCTATATAGCGTTTGTTCTACAGCATCATAACCACATAAATCACCTAACTGATATATTTGTACTCTTACATAATTTCTATCTCTGGAAATGTTGGTAAAGTCTATCAACATACCTGTCATAGCTAGCTGATATAGCTCATTGTTTATTTCCTGAGAAATATCTTCCATATGTCTACGACGCCCTTTTAATTCTGCGCATAGCTTAGCTGTTATTACATTTCTATAGTCTTTTAAGTCTTGCATATATATCCTAGTATTATATTCATCATCATGTGCTAAATATAAATACTTATTTTTAAGTTTCAAGAAAAAAGGACTTCCTTATTATTTTAAACTTATGAGCTGCATATAAAAGCTTTGCTATCTCTAGCTCAGTAAGACTTTCAATACAACTATAATCTTCATAGTCTAGCCAGCAAAAATCTCCATAGTTATAAACGTTATCACAATAAAGTTCGTGGAGATGATCACTTGTTACATACTCAAATCTAGTGTGTAAACTAAAGCTACTATTAATAAAGTTACCCTTTAGTAATAAGACATTTTGAGGTTTATCAGATACGGATTCTATAAACTCAGCAAAACTTAATCCTATTGAGTAAATCATATTTGTTTGTTCGTTTATTTTTACGTAGTAAAATTCTTTTTGTTTCATATGTTATCCTTTTGTATTTTCAGTATTAGTTTTATAAATAATTCTACCGCAGGTAACATTGCGTTTTCATCAAAATCGAACAATTCATTGTGATAGCCAGCTGCGATATCTGCTCCCACACCTATATAGGTTGCTAAACCACCGTTACTCTGTACCTTTGATATCATTTCAGAGGCATCATCACTACCACCAACACTGCCTAAGTCATAATATTCTGTAAACCAAGCTATATCATTTGCAATTTCAAATACTAATTTACGAGCCTCATTATCGCTTTTTGCCGAACAAGTACTGCCAATTTTATTTATACTTACCTCAACATCATACATTGTAGCAGCACTATTTAACACTGCATTGACTCGCTTTTCACCATAGTCTGCTACTGTTTTATATTCTCCACGCACCTCAATAATTAGGTTAGCATTAGGTGCAATAGTATTGCGAGATACTCCACCTGCTAACATACCTACATTAACTCGCAACATTCCCTCACTATGGGGTGCTATAGCATGGATGTTTATTGTTGCATTACAGGCAGCCAGTAAAGCGTTTTTGCCATTATGAGGGTCTCCACAAGAGTGAGCTGATTGTCCTTGATACTCGGCATTTATTCTTCTAACATCTAAAAAATCGTTTACTCCACAGATAATTCCATGAGATAAAAGAGGCTTTCCATTGGGTTTTATCAATCCCATATGAGGTGCAAAAAAATAATTTACATCATCAAGTATTCCTTTATTAACAATTCCTATAGCACCACCACCGCCCTCTTCGGCGGGCTGAAAAATAAGTTTTATTTTTCCTGTGAGTTTTTGTTTAACTTGCATAACTATTTCAGCAACCCCTAGGCCAATAGCTGTATGAGCATCGTGACCACAGGAATGACAAAAGCCCTTATTAACAGAAGCAAAACCATTATCATAAGGATAGTGCCCTTTTTTATGTACCTCCTGCATCTCTAAGGCATCAATATCAAAACGCATTGCGATAACGGGACCTTGTTTATCTGTATCTAACTCAGCAACTACTCCAGGTAGACCCTGCATCTGTTTTATTAGATCACTATCTCCGCCTTGTTCTATAGCTCTTTTAATATTCTGTTGAATTATCTGCTCACTTGGATAACTAATTTGCACGCCTTTTACAAACATATCCTCACCAAGCTTTATTTTATAACCCATGTTCACCAGCTCTTTAGCTACTAAAGAGGCAGTTCTAAACTCTGTCCATTTTACCTCTGCATATTTATGAAAATCTCTTCTATAGTTTATTAGTTTATTATTTAGTTGTTTATTGAATCGTTGAATCATTATTACAACTCCTTTTACCTTACATGCATTACATTATTGTGATAATAGCATAAATTTAACCCCATGCATATCCTTAGCATGGGGTCATTATTTATCTTATTTGCAGTTTTTAACTATTACAACTTTACAATTTGGGTAATCAATACAGCGCAGTCCTATCCCACTTTTATTTTTATATTTAACTAGTTTTTTACCACACCGCGGACAAATTTCTAATTTTATTTTTCTTCTTCTTATTTTTGCTTTATTTTTGACGCTTCTTTTATGTTTATTTCTCTCAATTAGTGAGGTAACTCTGTATTTATTAATGGTGTTAACAATGTCTTTAATTTGGTGTTCGTTTATGTAACACTCACCTTTATGCCTTTTTACTGTTGTTAAAAGCTCGTCATCATTTATTATCATGGTCATTGTATTAACTTTTTTGATATTTGCAGTTTTAATAAATACTATTAGCGAATAGTATTTAGTTTGATGTTCTCTTAAGATAGTGCGTAATGCCTCAATATGAGAATTATTTTGCTTTATGGGGCTATAAAACTTATGCTGCTTGGTATATAGCTTTTGAGTCCAATAATCCCAGTTTTCAGCACCATAAATTATGCCCTTACGATTCTTTGTTTCTATAACATATATTCCTTTGGAAGAGATAACAAGATGGTCTATTTCTACAGTTCCTCTTTTGGTTTTTAATAAGATATTATTTAACACCTTATATTTACGTTTATTTAATTTTTTGAGCTGTTTACTTACTCTATACTCTCCTAGCCTTCCTATAAAATAGGACTTTATTCTTTTATGACACATTAATACAATAATTAACGCCAGCACAATTGCTGCTATTATCTTCATGTTAAACCTCTATATTTGTTAGTTAACTTTAATTTTAACTAACAAAAAGAAAATAAGCTAGAGTTATGGTACTTACGCTAGCTTATTTAATGCATTTTTAATATTAGTAAAAAGAGTTATTATTTTTAAATAGCTAACCTTAGATTTTAAGGTAGTCATGTTTTATTACTTTAATTACTTCACCCACTAAGGAATGATTTTGCTCAGTTCCTGGGTCACAATTAATCATAACTACAACACCACATTCCTTATTGGCATCTGCTAAAAGCATACATTGAAAACCTATACCCCAGCCCTGGGACTGAAACATTTTAACCTCTTCACCATATAAAAATACCCCTAACCCAACATAAGGATTGCACCCCTCACCTAAACTGTTAAGCATAAGCTTTGCTAACTTGCTATCTAAAATTGCTGTTTTATCATTGTTCCATGCTTTGATAATTTGCTGTGATATTACAGACATCTCATATGTGGTAGTCCATAATCCTGCACTTGCTAAGTAGGGATAATATGCTCTTTTATGTGCAATAACATTACCAAACTTATCATGACCTACCGCCATTTCATAGGTAAGTGGATACTTTTTAAGCTGATCATATGTTAAAATAAAAGTCTTTTTTAAACCTAAAGGTTGTATTACTAGGTCCTGTATTGCAACTGAAATACTTTTATTCGTTACTGATTCAATAATTTTTTCTACAACACAGTAACCTGCATCAGAATATGAAAATTTACTTTCAGGAACATATTTTATGTTAAATGATTGTCCAGCGTATTTGTTACCTTTTAACAAATCATCTATAGTTGGTAATACATCTTGTGGATTATATGCAGCAAAACTACCCACTGTATCTTCAAAGCCAGCTTGATGTGCTAAAAGATTTCTTAATGTTACTTTTTTCATTTTGGTATAATCTGAATTTTTAATTTCATAGGCTTTAAGATATTCATTAACATTTGTCTCTAAATTTAACAAACCCTGTTGAACTAGTCTTAGTACTGCCATAGCTGTCACCATCTTGCTCATCGAACAAGCATGAAATATTGTACTTTTTGTTACTAGTTTATTTGCTGTTACATCTGCTTTACCTAAACATAAATGAAGTTTATTAGTGTCTTTATTAAAAACATTAACACTCATTCCGGGCACCTGAGATTGTTTAAACTTATCTTTTATTTTATTGACTAATTGTATATCTAAACTCATCATTATATCTTCTTACTAACACTTCTTCACAGGCATTTGAATCTCAGAAATATACTCATCTTCACTATCACAATTCCACTCACCTGCAAGATAAATTTCTCTTGCTACATCTATTATCTCATAATCATTTTTTTCAATCCATTCAGCTAAATAAGCATAGGCATGTTTTAGCTTTGTAAAAGAACCTTTATGAATTACAGAAGCAACTGTTACCTCTGGCATGTCTTTAACAGTAATTAAATTTGATGAGGTAATAGCTTTATCGATAGGCTCAAAGACCTCTATCTCCACCGCATTTTGACTAGTATTATAGTAACTCACAAAACAGCCTGCTCCTATTTTAGCACCGTGTTCTGTAATATAGTCTGTTAAAACCTGCCACATCTCACCTTGATCACTATAGTTTTTTCTCAATTCTTTATATGAAGCCACTTTAAAGCTCTCTACTTTTTTTACTGAAACATCATACATAATATTGCGCTCCTCTTTAAATTGTTTTATTAAATCTTCAACTCTTTTAAGTTTAGTATTGGCATTGCGTATTTCAGACTTAAGTTGTGCCTTTTTTAGGTGTAAAATAGCTGTGATTTCTGGTTCATTAACATTGTTATTAAGTAAGTCAGTAATTTCACTCAGTGAAAATCCCATATCTTTAAAGGCAAAGATTTTATTTAGCTGATATAATTGTTTGGCAGCATAATATCTGTACCCTGTATGTTTATCAATTTTAACTGGGCTTAATATTCCAATGTCATCATAATATCTAAGGGTTTTTACCGACACCTGACTTAAATTAGCAAACTGACCAATTTTAAACACAATACCACCCCATGAGTTTTTTAGAAGCGCTTCTATAACTATAATAACCTAACCCTTAGCTGGAGAGTCAAGTCCTATTTAATAATTAGCAATTTTTTAGTGTGCAATTGTTAATTTAAATTATGGTATAATAATTAGGTAGAAATTTGTCGTAATTTCATTTATTTGTGAGGGAAAAACATGCAAAAGATTTTAGATGATGCAATTCAATTTGGAAAACACTTTATTTCATCTGGTAAACCTGCTATTTATATTCCTGAGCTTAGCAAAGTAAATGCTAATCAGTTAGGTGCTGTTATTGTTACATTGGATGGAAACGTTTATTGTAGCGGAGATTATACTAGCACTTTTTCTATGCAAAGTGTTTCTAAACCTGTGGCATTAATGTTAGCGATTAAAGATCGAGGTGAAGACTTTGTATTTAATAAAGTAGGGATGGAACCTACTGGTGATGCTTTTAATTCTATAATTAAGCTAGAAACAATAAAGCCATCTAAACCCTTAAATCCTATGATTAATGCTGGTGCTATAGCTATAGATTCTTTTATTTTAGGAAACAATGTTCATGAAAGATTTAAAAGATTGATTCAGTTTTTTAGAAAAATTTCTGGCAATGATAGCTTGTGGTATAATCACGATATATATAAATCAGAAAATGAAACAGGCTATCGAAATAGAGCACTAGCTAATTTTATGAAAGATAACGGTATTTTAGAGGGTCATGTTGAAGAAGTTTTAGAGCTTTATTTTAAACAGTGTTCTATTGAAGTGAATTGTGAGGATATAGCAACAATAGGGGCTGTTTTAGCTGCCGATGGGCTAAACCCCCTCAACAATGAAAAAATTGTTAATAAACATATAGCTAATTTAGTAAAAACCTTTATGGTTACCTGTGGTATGTATGATGCCTCAGGAGAGTTTGCTGTTAAAGTAGGTATTCCTGCAAAATCAGGTGTAGGTGGAGGTATTTTGGCTGCAGTACCTGGTAGAATGGGTATTGGAGTATTTAGCCCTGCCTTAGATGAAAAGGGAAATAGTACAGCAGGAGTAAAGGTACTTGAGTATTTATCTAAAGAGCTTGATTTAAGTATTTTTTAATTGAGGCAGGTTTATAAAAATAACAATAAAAAGGATTCTCAGCCAAATCAGTTGAAAATCCTTTTTGTTATTTTTACTACTTAAAATAAGCCTTTAAGCCTTTGATTCCCTCTTCTTTTTTTAGTTTCTCTAAATAATAGGCTCCCATTAATATTAAAGGCAGTTGAGCAGCTAACATAGCTATATTACTACTGGCATAACCTACAACAACTATAGTAATAAAGTCGCGAGCTAAATCTACCACAAAATGACTCCACCCTAACAGTGGTGAGCTTTTAGTTTTAAACCAAATCCAGTTAAAGGCTGCTCCAAAAAATATATTTGAAATCATAAGTTGCAAAGATAACACTAAAGTCATAATTAATACTGTTGTTAATGACTCAGTTCCTTTTATATATTTATATATATGTGGCCCTAATAAAACTGGTAAATGCCATAGACCTCGTATCATTCCAGAGACAACAACTGCTCTGAACTTGCCTATATATGGCTTTAGATAGGTTAGCAAAAAACTACACCAACCTAATTCCTCACCTAAACCAGCAAATGGTACTAAAAATATATATATTACCATATATAGTTTATAATGAGACTCAAGACCTAGTTGTAGATTAAATTTACCCATTATAATACCTACAATTGCAGGTATTAACCAAGCTGTAAAAAAGAATAATACTACATATAAATAGTGTTTTACTCTACCCCATTGCCACTTAGGAAACGGTTTTTTCACATCTGTAAACTGTACTATAAAACCAGCAATAGCGGGACCTAACATAGCTATGCTATGACCAGCTAATAATACTAAGAGGGCCATTTTAAGATTACCTAAAGCAGAGTATTTATAAACTAGCCAGGCATCAACTAAAAACATAAATGGCCATGAAAATACTATAGCTATTAATGTAAATTTTAGTACTGTCTTTTTCCATGCTCCTGTTGTCATTTTGCACACCTCAATTACTTAAATGTACAATTATCATAACTCTATATTACAATCAGTATCTATAAAAGCTGGTGAATAAGGGTTAAATCAGGGCAAACTATCACTATATTAGGGTAAAATGGGCAATTAAATGTTAATTATGTGCTTTAAACTCTCTAGCTTGGCTTTAGATATTGGAACAGTACTTTTTACGGTATCATTAAGCACTAAAGAGTTTGAGCTTTTTGACCATGTTACTACCTCTTTTATTTTTTGCAAATTAACTAAATATGATCTGTGGTTTCTAAAAAATCCATAGGTCTCTAGTCTGTTTTCTAGCTCTGATATATTAAGTGTACAGGTATAGCCTTTGCCACTAACGTAAATACAGGTATTATTATTAAACGCTTCAACATAGTCTATTTCAAACGGATTAAATAAAAGTATTTTATTATCTAATTTAACTGGTATTTTTATAATTTTAAGTTTTGCTTTAGAGGGTTCTTGTTTATCACTATCTAGCTCAAACTCTATTAAACCTTGTTTGCCGACATAATAAGATTTTTCTGCTAACCAAATAGCGTCGTCTTTAAGCATGGTTAGTATCAGCACCCCTATGCCCTTAGACTTAATGAAATCAATAATACGTTTGATAATATTTGGGTTTGCTTTTTGCCAGTTTATGGTAGGTTCATGTACAATTATAATATTAGGATTCTGAACATAAGCAGCAGCAAGTCCTAAAAGAATTTTTACGGTATTAGCTAACTTAGCAAAGCGCTCTTTTTCATATTCTTTTAAACCAAAAATATCTACTACCTCGGTATAGTAAATTGTTTTTTCATTAATGTTAGCATAAAATTGAATGATTTCTTTTACTGTCATTCTTGGGTCATAACCAGTATCAGCAAATACTCTTAATATTTTGGTATTATCCGCTATTGTTATACTACCACTTGAAGGCTTTAAATCCTTTAAAATAAGTTGAATCATAATAGCTGAAACATTAAAATGGCAATGGATTGCTACTGTTTCTGCTCTGTTTATCTCAAAAGTAAAATTTTCAATTTTATTATTATCATTTATATATTTATATACATTACTAAATCTTAAGTCTACCATAACTAACCCCTTTATGCTTCATTGCCTACCTTAGTGTAGTGTTTCTTCATTATCATTATAGGTATCATAAGCCATATTAGTAGTGTTAAAAACAAGTGAATAAAATTCATCTCTACAGGTAAACCAATAGCTGAATCTATGAAAGACTTACTATAATATGTTGGCAATATCTTTACGGTATATTTTATAATCCCGTAAAAATCTTGAAACTCTGGTACCAATAAAAACAGGGTATATATTATAGTTATGGAATTGCCTATAAAGCTCTCATTACTACACCTATAACCTATTAAGGCTATTAATACTTGTACTACTATTGCCACTATAATACTAATAACAATTACTTTAACTATCGTAATCATACTAAGCTGATATATTAATCCCAAAAATACTTGATATAACACTATACAAATGGTAGTAGCTATACACTTAGAAATAACAAGTTGATATACCTTTATTCCGGAATGTATTAAGTGAGTCCCTACATCATTCTCTGTTTCAGTAAGTATGGCCAATGAAAATGAGATTATTGACAAAGTAAGAATATTTAGGTTTGCAAATAATGAAAAAGAGGTAATTTTACTAGCAGATTTGGCTGATAAAATTCCAAAGAATACCATAGTAATTATAAAAGGCATGATTATGGTGATTATATAGGCCATATTTCTAAAATTGCGTTTAAATTCTCTTATCGTAAGTAAATAAATCTTGTAAACTATTGATGCCATAATAAACCCTCCAATAAACTACTATAACATATTGTTATTAACCTAATCTATCTCCTTTTTCAACTGGAAAATCAGGCTGAACTAAAACTACTCCTTGTTGTGCATATACACCCAAAACAAGCACCTCAGACATAAAATCTGCAATTTGTCTGGGTGGGAAATTAACAACAGCTAAAACCTGCTTGCCAATTAAATCGGAAGGATTATAATACTCAGTAATTTGAGCGCTAGACTTTTTTACTCCTAACTCTTCTCCAAAATTAAGCCATAACTTATATGCTGGTTTTCTGGCTTTGGAAAAAGATTCTACCTTTGTAACCTCAGCAACTCTAATATCAATCTTTGCAAAATCATCGAAAGTTACCATTTAATCACCCTCAAAGTATTTTTTTATTTACTTAATTATACCTTTTTATAGATAATTCTCAATTAAAATATGTTTA
Source organism: Clostridium sp. 'deep sea' (assembly GCF_014931565.1). Taxonomy (NCBI): domain Bacteria; kingdom Bacillati; phylum Bacillota; class Clostridia; order Eubacteriales; family Clostridiaceae; genus Clostridium; species Clostridium sp. 'deep sea'. Next base: position 197,037 of record NZ_CP063353.1, on the reverse strand, counting down.
GTTATTTATTTTATGGCATATATATTTAAAAAGCTATTTGGAGGTTTATATGATTATAACTCCTTCTGTTCCAATATTGCCCTATGTACAAAAGAATAGGATTAAGTATTTTAAGCTAATTGCTCAACCAGTAAAACGTGAAATTTTGCCTAATATTTATATGAATGCTTGGGGTTATAATGGTTGTAGCCCAGGGCCAACTATTATTGTTTATCCTAATGACTATGTCTGTATTAGAGTATACAATCTTTTACCTCAAGCTACTAGCGTACATTGGCATGGTTTAGATATTCCGAATAATATGGACGGAGTTCCTGCTATTGAGCCTTCACCTCAAATTAATACTGGCTGTTATTTCGATTACAAGTTTAAAATCACAAACCCTCCAGGAACCCATATGTATCATGCTCATATGTTTACTGTTAAACAAGATATGATGGGTTTAGAGGGTGGTTTTATTATTGCAGACCCCAATGAAGATAATATAGATAAAGATTACTTTATAATGTTAGGAACCTTTAAGCTCAAAAACATGCCGCCTTTTACCCTAGTAAATGGTGTTTATGATATTAATCCCTTTGCTATGGATCAAAACTTTTTTACTATGAATGGCCGCTGTTTTCCGTATACCAAAGATTTAGTAGTTGACGAAGGAGATCGAGTAAGAATAAGATTTGGTAATATTGGCATGGGAAATCACCCCATTCACCTACATGGGCATCAATTCGAGGTAACTGCTACCGATGGTAATATTATTTGTGAAAATAATAGATTATTAAAGAACACTATCTTAGTTTCCTCGGGCGAGACTTGGGATATTGAGTTTATTGCTAATAATCCGGGTATTTGGCCCTTACATTGTCATTTACCTCACCATGTCAGTAATAACTTAACCCTACCCTTAGGTGGTATGACAACAGCAGTTCGATACCGTTCTTTTGATAAAGAAAAATACCAAAAGTATGAAGTTTGTCCGTATAAGTAGAAATACTTTGTGGAATATAGGCTAGAGATATAAGGGGCTATCACATTAGTGATTTTCTTTAACCTTAAACTTAAGTAATATAAGTAGTTATAAAAATTTAGTTAAAGCTTTAAAAATCAAACTTCATATCAATAATATAATATTTTTAGAGAACCACTAAGCACACTAAGAACACAAAGATGAAAACTTTAAGCCTTGCTATAATTATTTTTGCTTGATTTACTTCTACCATATTTTTTGTAATTAATAAAAACAAAATTACAAACTTTGAGTGAAAACTACAATAGAAGTATCAGTCTAAACAAATGCTGGCATTAAACTTCCTTTAACTAAATCCAATACCGACTCTTTGTGTCCTTAAGTGTACTTTGTGGTAAAAAATTTATTATCTATAAACTATTATCTTAATGCGACAGTTCCCTTAAATATCACTATCATTAACATAAATTATTTTACATAGACTCTGCTCTTAAAGCCTCAATTATATTGTCATTTTTAATCTTTGAGGTGCTATATTTAGTAATTATTATTACTACAAATACAATAAATACTGAGCAAAATGCTACCTCTTTCCATGGTAAGGCATAAAATAAGCCTAGGTTAGTAGTTATAACCTTATGGAAGCTTTTTATAAGAATAGCAGATAACAACATTCCGATCGGCAATGACCAAATTAAAGCCCCTACTCCGTAGAAAACAGACTCCATATTAAGCATCTTGTTAAAACCTCTTTGTGATAAACCTACAGATTTTAGCATAGCAAACTCTCTTCTTCTTAACATAATACTTGTATTTATGGAGTTAAAGATATTTGTTAAACCAATTAAGGTTATTACGGTAATAAAGCCATAACATAATATTGATAACAGTATCGACATTCGTTTAGAAACTTGAACACTTTCATAGTGGTTAATAACAGCTAAGCCTTTACCAAGTTCTGAGTCCACAAAATCATTTTCAAATGATTTGCTATCTTTAACATCAAGACGTATAGAGTAGCTTCCTTTTCTATCTGCAAAGTCGGTAAATATTTTGTCTGCTACTGTTTTACTAACTAATAAAGTTGGGGTATCATCGCTGTATGGTACTGCAAAAGGTGGCTCTTCTACAATTTTACCTATAGCAACCTCTAAATCAATCTCTTCATTGTGTAAATTAATGATTTTGTCTCCCTCGCTTATTTCCAAAACAGGAACCTCATACACTTTACCTGCAATAAATCTAGTCTTTTTAATATAAATACCAATAGGTTTATTAGCATTAAAGTACTCTTGCTGACTTATATTAAGCTCTCTTAAATACTCTCGCATATCTTGATCTGGAATAGCTACTGTTCTAATAGGCATATGGTATAAACCATTAACCTTGGTAATATTATCAAAATCAAAGGTTTCATAGATAAAGTTATTGATTTTATCTTTCTCTAAATAGCTATCTATAGCTAAAGTTTTACTTATTCTAACTCTATTTATGTTTTCATCTTTAAGTAATTCCTGCTGAATATAATCAGCCCTTTGGTAAGTTAAATCTGAACTATAGACAGTTACTTTAACATCAGATACCTCATATACTGAACCAATTGCTCTAAAAGATGAATTAATAAATGTTGAAAATACTAAAAACAAGATGATTGAGATAGCTAAAGAAAATACAGTTGTTCGATAACGCTTTCTATTTCTTTTAATGCTTTTATTAGCTAAATCGGCTTCAAAACCAAATAATTTTGTTAGTAGCTTACTCTTTGTGCCTCTTTTTTTTGTTTTAACTTTAATATCTTGATTTTGGCGGATATTATCTATAGGTGATATTTTACTGGCTCTTTTAGCTGGTATCCATGCTGATATTAATAGGGTTACACCTAAAAATACAATGGATGAGATAATTACAAAAGGCGAAACAACTAGGTTTAAGCGATAACTTGCAGGAAGAACATCTACTAATAAATGATTAGATATAGCTAAAACTATCCAGATAGCAAAAATTCCAGATAATATTCCTATTGGTATCGCAATCATACCTACTAAAGCAGCCTCTTTATAAACTATTTTTCGCAGTTGTCTGGGAGTAGCCCCTATGCTTTTTAACAATCCAAACTGTTTTTTACGTTGTGATACAGATATAGCAAAAGAGTTATAGATTAAAGCCACACTGGCAACAATTATAAGTGAAATAAGAACAGCCATGATAATAATCAAAGCATTTTTCATACCATCATTACCGCTAACACCCAACACAGCTAATAACTGCTTATTGTAACTAATATGACCTTTACTTATTCTTGCTGACTCTGCTAATGATTCACTAACTTTATATACCTTTCGTGGATTCTTCATTAAAGCAAATACACTAACATTTTCACTATAGCTGGTGTCATCTATATTTAGGGTTGTTAATGCAGGGTAGCCAGGAGCTATAGAATTACTAGCTGCAAGTTTCTCCATTATGCCTACAATAGTATATTCTTTGCTCTGAAGTTGCTCAAACACCTCAGTATCTTTACCGTATAGGTGATTCTGACCCAATACATCATTTTCTCTTTTTCTTACACCTAAATTTAATGTTAGTTTTTGACCTACCCTAAAATCCACTTTTCCATTACTAATAACATTCTCAGAGATTATTAGCTCATTTGAGTTTTGGGGCAATCTACCCTCTATTATCTTTACTCCAAACGTATCGAATGCCTGTTCATTAAAAGAATTTACAAATAAGTAGGGACGATAGTCATTGGCATAGTTGCTGAGTTTAGAATAACCAACACTCTTTGTAATAGCAACATTTTTGGTATCTTTTGAGTTAACAATATTGTCTGCCTTACTTAACGGAATTTCATCAAAAACAACATGAAAATTACCAGTGGCATCTATATAGCTTTTTATTAACATTTGCTGAACACTCTCACCTATGATTACTGTTCCACATATTAAAGCGCAGGACAATATCACTCCCACCAATGTTACTATTGTTCTCTTTTTGTTATTTAAAAGAGAATTCCAAGTATATTTATTTAAGATAGACATTATTACCTCACCTCATCCTTAACAATACGTCCATCTTGTACAGTGATAACTCTCTTTGCTTGCATAGCAATCTCCATATCATGGGTTATGATAATGAGGGTTTGTTTATACTTGGCATTTAAGTATTTTAGGTGTTCGATTATTTCTTGAGAGTTTTTACTGTCTAAATTGCCTGTTGGTTCATCTGCTAAAATAATTGCTGGATCATAGATTAATGATCTGCCAATTGACACACGCTGTTGCTGACCACCCGAAAGTTGATTAGGTAAGTGGTTTTTACGTTCTGTTAAACCCAATATATCTAGTAAATTAATTAAACGTTTTTGGTCAACCTTTCTGCCATCTAATAAAACTGGCATAGTAATATTTTCTTCTACATTTAAGATAGGTATTAAATTATAAAATTGATAAATTAAACCAACCTGTCTTCTTCTAAATATTGCTAACTTACTCTCCGGTAAAGAGTAAATATCGGTACCATCTATAATAACCTTGCCTGAAGTTGGAATATCTACCCCTCCTAACATATGCATTAGGGTAGATTTGCCAGATCCTGACATACCTGTTATAGCAATAAACTCACCTTTATTGACAGAAAAGCTAACATCGTTTACAGCCTTAACTTGGGTATGACCTTTACCGTAATATTTACACAAATTTTCTACACGTAATATCTCCATGACTAAACCTCAATCTTTCTCATTATTAACTACTTTATATTTCAATTTAAGTCTTGCAATCTCTTAACAGTTATTATTGTAGTTAAATTTTATGAATAGCTAGTGACTCTTAAGTGACAAATTTGTCATTTAAGTCTTGCAAAAAAAAAGAACCTACATAAAGGTGTAAAAAACCTTTAGTAGGTTACATAAAATCTTATTTCAAACTTTGTTCCTTTACCTACTGTACTGGTTGCTGTTATATACCCACTCTGCTTTTCAATAATTGATTTAGTCATTGCTAAGCCTATACCCACACTATCGGGACTAGAGTTTTTTCCTTTATAAAACCGCTGAAAAATATTACTTAAATCTTCGTTATCAATTCCACAGCCATTGTCCTCTATAAAAATTTGCACATACAAAGGTGTGTTTATGAATTTAATTGTAATTTTACCTTTATTTGGGGTGTGTTCTATACAGTTCTTTAAAATATTTGTTAAGGCTTCTACACTCCAGTTTAAATCACCTTTATAGTTTATGGTGTTATCACCATTTACTGTTATAGTTTGTTGTTTTAACTCAATAATAATACGCAAAGGCTCTAATGCTTTCTGTACTAAAGTAGCTACATTAACATTTTTTTTATCTAGTTCAACAGTATTAGAGTCTAACTTTGCTATTTTTAGTAAGGCTGAGGTAATCCACGTTAGTCTTATTACTTGCTTTTGCATGTTTAATAAAAACTCTTGTTCTTTTTCTTTAGGTATGTCCTGCTTTAATAAGTCAACCATCATACCCATTGAATTTAAGGGTGTTTTTAACTGGTGTGATATCTCGGCTAAGGATTGCGCCAAATATTCTTTTTCTTTTTTTTCGTTTTCTTTATTTTCAATTAACATGCCCGATAATTTGAGGATGTCATTTTTTAAGATACTAACATAACCCTCTTCGTTATCTCGTATATCATAATCTAAATTATTATTTATTATTTCTCTAGTATAATCAGAAAGAATACTAATCTCTTGATATATTTCTTTATACGACTTAAAAACGTAATAGGTAATAAAGCAAAAGCAAGCTATTGCTAATACTATTGTTAGCTCAAAGCTGTATTCCCAACCAGCTAAATTTATTACAATTATCATGCTGATAAAAATACTAGCAATGATTATTACCCTTAATAAAGCTCTCATTAGCTTGGGGTTATTTAAAAACTCAATATTGTTTAGTATCTTAGAAACTAATTTTTGTTCTTTTTTGTTGTTCATTTATGCTTGTCCTTCAACCTTTACCTTAGTTAACTCTGTAGCCCATACCCCTTACAGTTTTAATTATTTGTGGATTATGGGGATTATCTTCTATTTTTTCTCTTAATCTCTTGATATATACTGTTAGCGTATTGTCGTTAACATAGTTTCCTGCTACATCCCAGATAGATGCCAACAGATTTTCTCTGGTAAATATCTTATTTTTGTTGGAGAACATTGTTAATAATAGCCTATACTCTAGAGCAGTTAAAAAAATCTCCGTAGCTCCTTTAAATACTCGTCCCTCATCTGCTCTAATTACAACATCATTAATTTTGATATTATTTTCTATACCTCGCTGAGATCTTCGTAATATGGCCTTTATTCTTGATAAAAGCTCTCTTAATCTAAAGGGTTTAGTAATATAATCATCAGCACCTAAATCTAACCCCATAACTACATTTGTTTCTTCATCAACAGCAGTTAAAAAGATAACAGGAGTATCGCTGTTTTCTCGTACTTTTTTACATACTTCATAACCTGAGCCATCTGGCAAATTCAAGTCTAATAGTATTAAGCTAAATCTGTTATTATTTATTTCTTTAAAAGCTGATCTACAATTAGTTGCAGTGACAACACTATAACCTTCACTCTGTAAGGAGTATTCTATTCCCATGGCAGTTGTTCTATCATCTTCAACAATTAATATTTTGCTCATATTAGTCACCACACATTAAACATATATTAAGATAAAGATACCATAAAACTAGTTATAATGGAAACAGGTCAACATCGAAAACAAATAAAGGCACTTATAAAGTGCCCCTAAAACTTATACCAAAATGATTTGATTAATCTTTGAAAAATAGAGAATATAAAAATACTACATTAAAATCTGTTTACAAAAAGGGGCTGTCGCATTAGCAGAAATAAAAAGAAGCCAATGTAGCAGCCTATTGACAATAAAAAATGACTGTGTTTTCTTATAAATTTAAATAACTTATAGATACAAATTTTAAGAGTCCAAAAATTTATCTTAAACTTTAAGCGATAAACTAGCAAAGTAATTTACTAATTTTAATTGCTTTATCAAAACATTTGTAGATGATTAATGACTTTAATGAAATACAGTTAAATAATCCTTACAACTAAGTTTTTTTTAGTTAATTACTATGTAAAGTCTCATTCTTTAAACCACCAATTATGTTAAATTCTAATATCTCTTTGTGCCCTTTGTGCACTTAGTGTTTAGAATATTTTAACTAAATGGAGAGTAAAATTTATGGAACAACAATATGTAAGGCTTTAAAATCAAGCTTAAGGTAAATATTTAATGTTTTAGAAACCATCAAGTGCACTAAGTGAAATGAAGGTGTGGCAGGTTTATGATAATCCTTACGCCTCAGCACCTTCATCTGTAGTTCTTTTATATATTTATATTAGTTTTGATTAGGTCTTCTTTTTGTTACTATACTTTCTTTTTAACATTAAAATTATCCTCTATTAATAGCCAATTTTGAGGAAAATCATATCCTAATACCCAGTAAAAGAATCCCCTAATACCTAACTCTTTTACTAAGTTGAACTTAGCCTGAATACTACGGGCATCTTCAAACCAAACTATATGTTTTTTACCATTTTCATCATAATAGTTAAAGTAAGGGGCCTGGGAAGTTCTGTCATATTCTATTCTGGCATTGTATTTAGCTGCTGTTTCAATTGCCTGTTGTGGGCTTAGTGATTTAGCCCATTGACCACCTTTTACATAGGGCAGTGTCCAATCGTAACCATATAATGGTATACCCATCATTATCTTTTCTTTTGGTACAACAGATATGGCATAGTCCATAACCTTTTTAACTTCAGTTATAGGCGAGACTGCTAAAGGAGGGCCTCCCGACCAGCCCCATTCATAGGTCATAAAGAAGATAAAATCTACTATTTCTCCTTGGGCTTGATAATCATGTCCTTCATACAGGGTACCTTTTTGATCCCCTGTTATTTTAGGAGCTAAAGCTGTAGATAAGTAGTAGTTCTTTTCTTTTAACTTAGCAGATGCTTTTTTTAAAAATTCATTGTACTTTTCTCTATTTTCAGCTCCAAGATACTCTAAGTCAAAATCTAAGCCTAAGTAGCCTTTTTCTTCCATAATTTTTATTGCTAAATCAAGTATGGCATTTTGCATATTTTCATCATTAAAAAACTTGGTAGCCAGCTCATTACTAAAGGTACCTTCTTCAAAATTTGTAATGACCATTAAAGGAACAACATTTTTACTATACGCAGCGTTTATAGCTGGCTCGTCATTTACTGCAGTTAAGGTTCCATCTCTATTAATTGCATAGCTAAAAACTGTTAAATAAGTTAAATGATCTCCAACCTTAATAACCTCATTGGCTGTATTCTCAGCTGTAAATTTTGGGTCTATGTAGGCACTAACTTCTTTATCTATTTTTGGCTTGGGTGGTATATATAGGCGTAACCCTACAGGCAACTTTCTGGGTCTTTTTATACCATTGATCTCTGCAATTTCTTTTACTGGTATGCCAACTTTTCTACTTATTTTATAAAGGCTATCTCCCGGTTTAACCCAGTAATATGATCCCCAAATGGGTACAACAAGTGCTTGACCAACTACTAAAGTATCGGGGTTTGCTATTTCGTTAGCTGTTATCAATTTATTTAAATTAACACTATATGCCCTAGCTATGTTAAATAACGTATCTCCGGGCCTAACTACATGTATTTGCATGTTCTACTCCTTTTTGAATATTAATATAGCATATTCAAAATAACATTATTATGTGATTACACATAACTAATGTTAATAAAGGTTTATAGCATTATTTTAATATGTTAAAGACACTGCTAAGGAAGAGATTTAATTGACTTGAGAAGTTTTCAATTCAATATTCTGACCTTTAATCTTTTTAGAACATAAAAACATAACCTGTGATAGGGCATTATTACAGGTTAGTGCTTAATATTCTTTAAAACTGAGTCTCTGGTAGAAGCAAAACTAAGTTTAATTTTTAAACTTTTCTAGATTAGCTACTTTAAATATTTTTAGTTAAGATAATTATACCTATTGATTTTTAGCTTTATTTTGTCTCCAACCTGATAATTATATTGACTATTGCCATAGGTTAATAATTTAGTATTATTTACATCAACCAAGTATTTAACTCTATCTAAACTATAAATTGTTTTTGTAATACGACCACTCAAATTGCCGTTTTCTTTAATTAGTATGTCTTCTGGCCTAATGCTTATAGCTGGTGTTTCACAGTGGTAATCTATACTTAAGGATTCATAGTCATTCTTATAAACAATATTGTTTTTGCCTATAAATTTAGCCACAAATAGGCTATTAGGTTTATTATAAAGAGATTTTGGGCTATCAATTTGTTTTATTTCTCCCTGGTTCATTACTGCAATTTTATCTGCTATTTCAAATGCTTCATTTTGATCATGGGTTACATATATCATACTAATTGCTAAGCTCTGCTGAACCATTTTAAGTTCTTTTAGTAACTCAATCTTTAAATTAGCATCTATATTAGCTAAAGGTTCATCTAATAATAATAATTGAGGATTAACTACTAAGGACCTGCCTAAAGCAACTCGTTGTTTTTCTCCCCCACTTAACTGATGGGGATATTTATTTTTATGTTTATTTAGGTTTAGTAAACTAAGAATATTATTTGTTTTTGTTAGGGTTTCAGTCTTTTTATAGCCATTTGCTCGCAACGGAAAAGCAATATTATTAAAAACCGTCATATGAGGCCATAAAGCATAGTTTTGAAATACATAACCAATGTTTCTTTTTTCTACAGCCATATTCACTGCTAACTTACTTGAAAATACCGTAGTATCTCTAACTTTTATTTCACCACTATTTGGTCTAACTAAACCAACAATTGCAGATAATAAGGTGCTTTTACCACAACCACTTGGACCTACTACTGCCAAAATTTCTTTACGATCTAAACTAAGACTAAGGTTGTTTATTACCTCTGTTTTATCATATTTAACTTTAAGATTCTTTATTAATAACTCCATGTCTCTCACTTACCTTTGCATTAAGTTTTTGCACTATAAAACTAGTTATTATGCTTAACAAAATTGTTATAACAGCAACTGTTGAGGTCATTTCTAAGCCATATGAATTAGACTGAATATTAAACAACATTACCCCCAAAGTTTTGCTTGTTTTGGTATGCAATAATAACGATATGGGTATTTCTCTAAAGGATATTAATAAACAAGCTAAAAAACCAGCAATAAGGGTATTTTTAACCTGTGGCATGTATAAATACCAGTATCTTTTCCAAAATGTAATGCCTAATGTTCTGGCTGAATTTTCACAGTTATTGTCCATATTATTTACTATACCTTGGGTTTGTTTTAAGATAATTGGAATAAACAGTACAGTGTAAGTAATAATTATAATCCACTTAGTGCCATAGAACTTTATGGGGTATTTATTCCAGGCAAAAATAGCTGCTATAGCTAATATCATGTTAGGAATAGCTATGGGTAATTGAGCTAATGTTAAGCTCAGCTTTATGGCTTTGTTTTGATAGTTTTTATACATATATAGTATAAAACTAGTTAAAATTACAGCTAATAAGCTTGCAATCATTCCATAACTCAAGCTATTTAACAAAGCCTTACCTAAAGCTACTTCACCGCTAAATACCTTGAGATAGTTATTAAATGTAAAGTTTTTTAGTACTAAATCAACACCCCATCTTTTTGTAAAAGATGAAACTAAAATAGTTACTAAAGGTATCACAATTGTTAAGCTAAAGTAGCTTGTAATTAATAAATGAATGGGTATTTTACGTTTACCCAAGCTAATAGTAGTTGGCTTAACATTTTCGGCATAATCATAAATATATTTTTTATTGTTAGCAATATGCTCCATTATGTGATAAATAGTTAAAGAAATAAACATTAATAACAAAGATAAAATGCAAACCAGCTGAAGATTTTGGTTATGTAATGCGCTAAAAATGCTTATTGTCATAACCTCTTTACCAGCAGGTAAAGCGAGCTGAGCCACTACCCCAAAATTTGCCATACTTCTACTAAAAACCAATAATCCTGTAGAGATTAGTGTTGGTAACATTAGTGGTAAAACTATAGTAAAAATTATTTTCACTTTAGATATTCCACTTACTTTGGCACTATTAATAAAGGTGTCTCCCATTCTTATTAAAGCATTTTTAATACCAAAATAAACTAAAGGAGCTAGATGTACAGCTAAAACAATTACAGAAGCAGTTAATGAATAAGTTTTTATACTCATAGAAAAATTAGGATTAAAGAGTTTTACAAGTCTTACTAAATACCCATTTTTACTTGTTAACTGAATCCAAGAAACACCAAGAATATATGATGGTATAGTAAAGGTCAAAAAAGCAAAAAAATCAACTAGTTTTTTGTATTTGTAGTCAGTTTTTACTACGATAAAGGCCAAACTACCACCAATAACCCAAGTCGTTATTAGCACTGAGCCAGCTAAAACTATTGTATTGGTAATTGATCTTAAAGCCCCCGCATCAAAGGCCTGTAAGATACTTTTAAGATTCAGTTTACCATTAATTAGTAAGGTTTTAATTACTAATACTAATAGAGGATACAAAACAAGGCTTATTAATAATATTAATATAAATAACAAGATTACGTTTTTCATTGAAAAACGTAATCTTGTATTATTCACTTTATTATTTGAAAATGTTTTGGTAGTCTTTTTTAAACTTGCTTTCATTCTCGGTAGCCTTCTCCCAGTCTATATTAAAGACTTTAGCATCTTCTGGTAGATACTTGTTTTCTATATCTGTTCTTACACTTACAAATCCAGCATTATAGGCTATAGTTTGTGCCTTTTTAGATAATATAAAGTTAACAAATTTCTGACACAACTCATCCTTTTCAGTACTTCTACTATCTTTTTTAACAATAGCCATTGGCCTATCAATAGCAATGATGCCCTCGCTTGGCCAAGCTATTTCTACCGGCATGGAAAATTCTTCTTTTTTTGCTTTTTTCTTTAACCTTATAACAGAATCGTGAGGGCCTATACCTAAATCATATTCTCCCTCCATAATTTTAGATGGGACTTGGCCATTTGATTTAGTTAACATAGCTCCATTTCTTTTTAAGTTTTCGAAGTAAGTCATGTCATTGCCCATAATTTGATAAAGAGAAGCAGCAATTCCTAAAGCAGTAGCAGACTGATTTGCATCTGCCATAACTAATGAGTTTTTATATTCTTCTTTTGCTAAATCTGCAAAACTAGTTACTAAGTCTTTGTCTTTAAGTTTGTTTTTATTATAAAGAATAGCTACATATCTTTCACTAGTTAAAACATAATTTTTCTCTACTATGTACTTATCTTGAATTTTGTCTTGTTCTTCAATGGCTATGGGATCAAATAAATCCTCATTATCTAAAAGATTATATACTGCTGGGTCAGATCCCCAAACAATATCTGCCTCTATTTTACCAGCCTCTTTTTCAGTAAAGATTTTACTTTTAACTTGCCCACAACTCATAATTAAAAAGTCGCAAACATCACCATATTCGTTTTCAAACTCTTGCTCAAGCTTGGTTAACATTTGCTCTGGACCAGATAAATAAACCAATATTTTTGAGTTATCTTGGTTAGCTACCTCGCTATTTTTACACCCCGAAAAAGAAAGTAAAACTGCTACTACCATAAACATACAAAATGCTTTTTTCATTATTTCTCCCCACCTATAATATAGATTGAATTTATTGATAATAATTATCAATATCGTTAATTAATTTTACACCACAAATACATTAAAATCAATAATTTTAGGAAAATATTTTACACATATGTTCAATTAATTTAAAAATAAATACTTATTTTAAATCCATAATAAGTTAGTAATAACAACAATATAGAAATAAAATTTGACATTTCTTAAAATACATATTATATTATTTAGCAAATCAATACTTTTATAGGTTATTAAAGAGAAGTAGTAATTATATCTTGGATTTTTAGAGAGGGATAGTTTGGTGCAATATCCTATGAAGAGATTAATGAAGTCGTCTCTTAGCTATGAGAAGAAGCCTTTTAGGTAGTAGAACTCATCGGATTTCTCCGTTATGGATAATTAAGTGCATTTAATTATGAATTAAGGTGGTACCGCGGAATATCTTCGTCCTTTTATAGGATTGAGGATTTTTTTATACTAAAAAAAGGAGTGGTAAAGATGTTAGAAAAGAAATATAAGCCAATGATTACTGAAGTAGCATTAAGAGAATTTTGGGAAAATGAAGACGTCTATAAGTTTAATATTAATGAGAATAACAAAGAAATTTACTCCATAGATACTCCTCCTCCAACAGTCAGCGGTAAACTACACATCGGTCATATCTTCTCTTATACACAAGCTGAAATGATTGCTAGGTACAAACGTATGAGAGGCTTTAATGTTTTTTACCCTTTTGGCTTTGATGACAATGGATTACCTACAGAACGTTTAGTTGAAAATGAACATAAAGTTAAGGCTAGTGAACTAAAACGCAGTGAATTTACTAAGCTATGTTTAAACACAGTAGATTATTATGAAAATGAGTTTAAAGAATTATGGCAGTCTTTAGGCTTTAGTTGTGATTGGAATTTATTGTACAGAACTATTTCACCAGAATGCCAACGTATCTCACAAAAATCATTTATTGATTTATACCATAAAAATAAGGCCTATATTGAGGAAAGTCCAGTTTTATATTGCACTAATTGTCAAACCTCTATTGCCCAAGCCGAACTTGAAACTCAAGAGTTAAGTTCAAGCTTTAATCATGTTAAGTTTATGGTAGAGAGCAAAGCAATAAGTATTGCTACTACTAGACCCGAGCTTTTAAACTCCTGTTTAGCAATATTGATTAATCCAAGTGATAATAAACACTCCTATCTTATAGGAAAAAAAGCACTTGTTCCGTTATATGGTTTTGAGGTTCCTATAATTGCTGATGAAGACGTGGATATCAACAAAGGCTCTGGCATGGTAATGTTTTGCACCTTTGGTGACACACAAGACCTTGAGTGGTTTAAAAAATACGATTTTAGCTATAAAAAAACCATAACTAAAAAAGGTTTTATTGCTGATAATGTTGCTTTTATTGGTGGTTTACATGTTAAAAAAGCCCGTAAAAAAATCATTGAGCTTTTAGAGGAACATGGTTTACTTATTAAAACAGAAAAAATTAAACATAATGTATCAGTACACGAGCGTTGTTCACATGAGATAGAGATTATTCCATCTGAGCAATGGTATATTGATATTATGAGCTCTAAAGACGAGTTTATTAAAATAGCAGATAAAATTAACTGGAACCCTAGCTATATGAAGGCTCGTTATTTATCATGGGTTAACAACCTAAAATGGAACTGGTGTATCTCACGTCAAAGATATTTTGGTGTTCCTTTTCCTGTTTGGTATTGTAAAAACTGCGGTAAAGTAAAGATCGCCAAAAATGAAGAGTTACCTGTAAATCCCCAAGAGACTAATCCTAGTGAGGCATGTGAGTGCGGCTCAACTAGCTTTATTCCAGAAACAGCGGTTTTGGATACTTGGGCCACCTCTTCGGTTACCCCACTCATTAATGCTAAATGGGGTGAGAAAAATAGCATAGTAAATAAACTATTGCCCATGTCTATGCGTACTCAAGCCCATGAAATTATAAGAACATGGGCCTTCTACACCATTGTAAAGAGCTATTATCATTTTGGAGTTATTCCGTGGAAAGATGTAATGATTTGTGGTTTTGTTTTAGCTCGTAAAGGTGAAAAAATAGGGAAATCTAAAAACAACTCTAGTTATAAACCCAAAACTCTAATAGCCACTCACTCTGCTGATTCAGTTAGATATTGGGCGGCATCTGCAAAATTAGGTACTGATACAACCTTTTCGGAGCAGGATTTAAAGCTTTCTAAGAGATTTATAACTAAGCTATGGAATGCAGCTAAGTTTAGTTTAATGCATTTAGGTGATTTTGAGGTTGGTAAAGATGTTCGGCTTTTAAAACAAGATCAATGGATTTTAGATAAACTGAATAAGACATTAAACACAGCTGCAGGTTATTTAGATAATTATGAAATAGGGTTAGCCAGAAATACTCTTGATGAGTTCTTTTGGAAGGATTATTGCGATAATTATTTAGAGTTAGTAAAAGACCGACTCTATAAACCCCAACTATATGGTGCAGAAAACAGAGAATCAGCTCAACAAGCTGTATATTTAACTTTATTGGCTATCTTAAAGTCTTACGCCATATTTACACCTTTTATTACTGAAAAGATATATAAGTCTTATTTTGAGCAATATGAGCAATGTAAGTCTATTCATTTATTACAGTGGAATTTTAGCAACAATGAGAATAATCAAAGTCTCTTATTCGGCGAATGTTTAAAGGAAGTTTTAACAGCAGTTCGTAAGTTTAAATCTGAGAATGTTTTATCCATGAAAGATAAAATAGATTGTCTTACTATAACTATACCTAGTGAAATTAAAGCATTATTTAGGGAGGTATTGCCAGATTTATATTCTACCACTCACGCTCAGCAGATTTATCTAAATGAAGGGACTAGGCTTATTATAGGTATAAAATAGCATATTATTTTTATAGCTGTTTTTATTGTAAAAAGAAAAGACCCCAGCAGTATCTTCTAAAAAAGAATATACTGCTGGGGTCATTTTTTAGTTATTGTTATTAGTTTTAATTTTAGGTTTAAAGATATTTCTTTTTACAGCACAAGGATTAACCTTAAATCTAGCCTTTATTATACCGACTATCTCTAGAGATATGCCTAACCCCATCAAGAATCCATAAATTGACTCAGGTAATGTAAAGAGTTGTTTACTTATTAAAGCAAGAGCAGTAATTAATAAACCTCCAGAAAGCAGCTTATTCATTTTCATTTATTTCACTCCCTATTATTAAACTCCAAACATTATCTTTTCACTATTAAACATCTTTCGTATAGCCCATACTAAAACAGCTGTAAATACAATATTAACTGCACATACTACTCCAAAAGCTAACCAAGTTAGTTCAAAACTCAATAATGATTTAATTGCTACTACACTTCCATAAATGGGTACTGCATACTGCGACATCACAGCTGTACCTGTACTAAACATATTCATAAACGATGCCACCATTACTAACATATATACAGGAACAATATAGGTACCAGCCTCTTTAACATTTTTAGATATAATAGAGGTTAGTGATATTAAACCCACAAATACACCCACCATAGTAAGCATTAGTAAAACTAACTGTAAATACTGAGAACCAGAAAAATTCAAGGCTGCTAAATTTATACCACCTTTAGCTCCACCAAACATTACTGATGAAAATGGCAAAGAAACCAGTACTCCAATAAATGATGATATTGCACTTAAAAAAGAAACTATGCTTAATCCTATTATTTTACCTAAAGCAATTGTTTCACGCTTTACAGGAGTAACCAACAATGTTGCCATTGTTCCTCGTTCTTTTTCTCCTGCAATGATATCCATGCCAATACCCATACCTCCAGCAAAAAGGAAAATAGTAATTAACATTGGCAATAAAGTACCTAAACCTTTACCTGTAGCTTTTTGCTCATCAACTATTACAGACTCTTCACGATTGCGATCTACATCAAAAGCATTAACATATTTCATATTACCTAACCGATCGCCAACAATTCTGTTTTCATAAGTACCAAACACAGAACCAAAGAGATTATAACGAGCAGTACGTGAATATTCTTCACTTGAATTGTAAAAGGTCTTAATTTCTGGAACCTGTTTTTCGACTTTATAGTTGCTAACATTTTGCTCAAAATTATCCTCAAAAACTACTAATAAATCCGCTACTCCATTTTGGATATTCTGCTTAATGCCCTCAAGAGAGTCATCTCCCGGAACTATTGTTAAGGTCATTTTATCACTAAACATATCTTCATTTAGTAAGCTAGTAAAACTAGCTGGTGCATTTTGAACATATACACTAGGTATGTGTTCTTCAATATCATTATTCATTTTGCCTATCATATTACCCATAATAGAGTAAATAAGAGCTATACTAATAGCAGGTAAAATAAAGGTAGTAAAAACTAATCTCCTATCATCAAAAACTCTTTTGAGTTCTTTTTTTATAACAATCCATAAATTACTTTTCATTATCTTACCCCCCTAACGCTCTCAGAATACAGCTTAAAAAACGCATCTTCCAAATCATCTGTATTTGTTTCTTTAAGTATTTCTTGTAACGTGCCAACAATACGAATATTACCACCTAATAAAATGGCAAATCTATCACATAGCTTAGAAGCAACATTCATGATATGGGTTGAAATAATTACTACCTTACCTTCAGCTTTGAGCTTTTGTAAATAATCTGTAACTGCTCTAGCTGTAATAATGTCTAGGCCATTAGTCGGCTCATCAAAAATAACTACATCAGGATCATGAACTAGACTAACTGCAATAGATAGCTTTTGTTTCATACCCGTAGAAAGCTTAGCGATTTTGGTATCACTAAAATCATTAATTCCAAAATGTTCAAATAACATTTTAGTTCTTGTCTCTATTTCCTCTTTACTTAAGCCATATAAACTACCAAAATACATCATTGTATACTCTGGAGTAAAGTTAACATCTAACTTTAGTTCATTGGTTAAAAAGGCTATTTTTCTTCTTACCTCTTGTGATTGATTTTTTACATCATAACCTTGAACTGTGATTTCTCCTGAGCTTGCTTTAATTAAGGTTGAAATACATCTTAAAGTTGTTGTTTTACCTGCTCCATTAGGACCTAACAAACCAAAAATCTCATTCTCTCGAGCCTCAAAACTAATGCCATTTACAGCAATTTTTTTGGGGTCTTTTGTCTTTAGCTTGGCCATTTGCTTTTTACTAAGCTTATAAACCTTGCTTAAATTATTGACTTTAATCATTTTACGCACTCCGTATATTTATTATTTTCTGTCATACTACAATATAAGTGGGTAGCATTCAAAAAACACGATATAGATTCAGCATCAAACTATATCGCACCACGCTATATCGCTTCCTGATATACATATTATAATAATTGAATAGTATTGTCAATAACTATATGCCCAAATGTTGAGGGTAATAAACATTTGCTAAAAGTCCCCTTGATATAATAAAACATCTAACTTTTGTAAACATAATAGCTGATTAAGAGATATTTGGTGAATTATTTATTTCTTTTTAAATATACAAAGGTAGCTATCGTTATAATCATAATACTTAGTGTAATTACAATAACCTTCATACTACTAAAGTTCAGCTTAAACTTAAATCCATTTTTATTTTCTGCTTTATAATCTTTGTATTCATTGGCTAAATACTGCTGTAGTTTTTTATTATATATAGCTGTTTTAATAACACCTTGTTTATTAATTATAGTAACATCACCATTCATTAACCTTAATTCTTTGCTATTAATTAAGTTCGTTTTAACTTGCTTTAAGCCATACTCATTTTTAGCATTTATAAGCAGTAAGTTAGTCTCATTTTTATATGGTAGTATTTGTATAGAGCCCATATAGCTTGTATCATGCAAAGCAATTTTTGCTGTAGACTCATACATTTTATTAGCCTCACTGTACTTTACAAAAGCATATTTATTGCTTTCCTTTACCAAACTGCCGGCATTCTCATTATTATAAATAACAATATTATTTCCACTTAAGGTGCTAGGAATACTGCCTAAAACAACACCTATATTTCCTATGCTCTTTGTATATTTACCCAAGTAATTACTAACCCTTAAAGCTGTGCTAATCTCCTCTGTAGTTGGATTAGTTGGTAAAATGATATTAGTATTATTTAAGCTCTCATTCTCTATAAATAAAGCTTCATATTTACTTATTGTTATATTAGGGTTATTACTGTATGGAAAATTAATAAAGCTATCATTTGCTATATAAGCCCAAACATTTTTATTTTCTCTTGTTTCACAATAAGTATCTTTAATGTATAAAGAGAGTTTAACGTTTATGTTGTACGAACCTAGGCTTGATAATGAATCTTTAGTAATTACAAAGTTCATAAAATTATCATTTGCTTTTTCTTGTTTTAAGGACTTACTACCTATAGGTACACCGTTTACAAGTATTGTTACTACAGACTTACTAAAATCTAAAATATCACTATACCTCAAATGTAAATTTAACTCTACATCACCATTTGGCTGCCAGCTAGCTGGAACTCTAAAATCATACTGCAGATTATGATTAAACAGTCCTTCAACATACGAACTAACATATCCCATTTTATTTAGGCTTATCTTTGAGTCAATATTATCAGTTAACTCATTTGTTACCGTATTTGCACCTACCTCATAGCTTGAAGCTATTATTTGTTTAGTTACATTGCTGTCTTTAAGGTTTATAAGCAGTTTTTCATAACTCTGGCTATTGCCTAATAAAATAATCAATATCTTTTTATGGACATTATATGGAGAATATATCTCTTTAATTAAGCTATTATCACTAGTCTGCAGCTCTTTATTAGTAAAATATTTTTGATATTCATTTGGTAAATTTTCTCTTTTACAAATCAAAACAAGATTATCATTTAGGTTTATATCTTTGTGGTATTTTACAAAATCTATGTTGCTGTCATACTCATTTTCTAACATACCCAATAACACACTAAACATGGCGGCTGCTGATAACTCCTCCTCACTTGCTTTAGGTGGAATCATTAGCTTCATATTTAGAGGTTGATTTACACCTTTTATAATATAAGGGTATGGGAAATCACTAATGCTTGTTTTATCATCTATGTTTAAATAATTAAGATTGACATAAGAAGTGCCTTTAACTTTTAACCAATTTGCTGGATTTAAATCATCTTCACATGGTAAATTACTTATTCTATTAAAACATTTGATTGTTAGGGTGTTATAACCATTTAGTATTTCATCTGGCTCAAAATAAACCCTTATGTTATTAGTATCTTGGGTGATTTCACTATACACAGGTTTGCTGTTAAGCAGTACTGTAATGGTGCTGTTACGATTTTGCGTAATCTGGTTGCGCTGATATTTAAGATCAAAGTAAGGCTTGTTAATAATACTCCAGTTTTTGTTTTTATAAAAAAACATGCTATAACTGCCATATAGACCTTTTAAAACTTGATCTTCTTTTAATATGAAGTTTTTAATTAAGCTCTCACCATTATTTAGTTCTTGCACCTGCCTAAAATCTACAAGTTTGTTTAAATTACCCTCAATAATAGAGCAGTTAAATCCCAGCTTATTTAACTCTAAGGCTTTATTATTAGCCTCATCAATACTATAAAATTGATCAACATAAAGCTCTATAATCTTACTCTTTTTTCTTAGCTTAAAGTCCTGATTATAAGATTTTAACAACTGAAAATCATCTGCAATGTTAGCGCTTAGTTCATAGCTTTTTAATAATACATAATAGGTTTTGGTGCTTTGATGTTTATTAAAAGTTAATTTTGTAGCTTTAACCTCATTATTTATGCCTAATTTTTGCATTTCATTTGCTACATTTACTGCATCATTATATGTTTTATAGTACCCACTAACAACTCTATAAAATTCGCCAAAGCTATCTATATTAATAGCAATATTTTTATTTAATAATTTACTAAACTGATTTAACGCTTTTTCTGGATTTTGATACAAACCTAACTCTACATAATAAACTGACTGTTCAACAGAAAATCCCTGTAAAGCAGGCATAGTAATAGCTAATAAAACTATTATAATAATTAGTTTTTTAGTTCTCATTTTTATCTCCCTAATCAAATCTTTCTGTTTTATACCACGTTGTTTCTCTTTTAAAAATCATATCAGTAAGATATAATACTATGCCTCTACCAGCTACCACCATCCATAGCTGACAATACGTAAAATATATTATTAGTACATATAATATATTACTTTTGCTACTTTCTCCTTTTTCCATAGCTAGGGTAATTAAAATTTGCAAAACAAAAATTATATATGCCAAGACCCATAATAATAAGAAGTTGCCTGCTAAACTTAGTTTAACTGGGGTGAAAATACCTACTAAAAATATAATATTTGATAATACAAGCGATGACAAAAATAAAAAATAAACCGCTACTAAATAAAATATATCAATACCAATATTTTTTACTTGTTTGCTTAATACTTTTGGCAGATATTTAAACACAACATATATGTTTCCTTTAACCCACCGGGTGCGTTGTTTAAACCACACATTAAGAGTTTCGGGCTCCTGCTCCCAGGTAACAGCCAATGGCATCATACCTATTCGGTAACCTTGTTCGAAAAGTTTAAAGCTTATTTCTGTATCTTCAGCTATTGCTTTAGAGTCCCAGCCCCCTATTTTTTCTAGGGCACTACTCCTAATAATAAAATTTGTACCTGGTATAGTACAGATATTAAATATTTTAAACCTACCTGCTTGTGCCATCCATTGAAAACTAAGAGTTTCAATATTAATGAATCTAGTTAATATATTTTTATACTTATTTCTAGTTCGAAATTTGCCAATTACAGCTCCATAAGTTTCATTGTTTAGTAACTCATATACCAAGTATCTTAAAGCAAAGGACTCTGGTGTATTGTCTGCATCATAAACAGCAATAAACTCTCCTTGAGCATGCAGTTTACCAATATTTAAAGCATTAGACTTTCCTTTACCACCATTTTTTTTGGTTGTGGATATAATTTTAATATTACAATAAACAAGCCTACGTTTTAGTGCTTCTAATACTTGCAAAGTATTGTCTTGAGAGTTATCATTAATAATTATTATTTCATACCTATCTTTGGGATAAAACTGTTTTGACATTGCCTCTACAGTTCTAGCTATAACTTTTTCTTCGTTGTGAGCTGGAATTAAGATAGACACATAGGGGTATCTTGTAAAGTTTTTGAGTATATTGATTCTACGTTTTGATAGTTTACTATAAAAAACATACCCACCTAAGGCCAGTATGACATTAAAGATTAATAATAACCAAATTGCAGTAAACGAATAGAGAAATAGGTAATCAATTAGTTTTAGCTTCATCTTCTATTTCCTTTAAAAACCTTAGTTTGTTTTTTTGCCTGAATCGCAATAAGACTATTACTAATACTAAAAGAGTTATAAATAAAATAATTACTAGTAAAACATTTACATAACCAAAGTACTTACTAATATTATTTGAGTTTAAGCTACTATTCACAGTAATGACACCGTTAATAGACTCTATTTTAATGTCTCTTGAGCTTACCCAATTTTCATGCTGCTTCAGGTCATAAAAATTAACATTTTGCTGTTTAAAAAAGTTAATTATCTCTTTTAAATATTTGATGTCTATATTAGGATGATAAAACAAGCCTGCTGAGTAACCTCTAACTCGACTTATACTACTATATTTATCTTTAATTCTGCTAACTGCTTCGCTTTTTAAACCATTTATATAGCCAAGGTTTTCAGGCAATACAGTTTTATAACTATCTGTATTATTTAAAACATAGGGGAAGGTAACTGTTGTAAAATTAGTGTCAGAAACTTGTACCTGACCACAATATGTTGAAAAATACTGACTTACCTGCAGAAAGCCACTAGTACTCATGGCGTAATGAGGTGGCTCAAACGCCAAAGGGTATATTTCATTGTCAACGCAAGTTTTTACGCCTAAATATATTCTATTCTCAATATATTCTGCTTCGTTTACATTAGTAATAACGGTATTGTTAATGCCATCCCAAAACTCAAAGCCCTCACCAGTAACCTCACCATAACCAGCATGAGTGTAACCATGCATTACAATACTTGCACCTTTATCTATCATATATTTTATTGTATTTGCAAAACCATCTATATCTTGAATATGGGTAAGCTTGTTAGTATTTTTATTGTTATAGGCAGGTATTAAAGACACCATAAATGGAACTTTTTGCAAGTATAAGTAGTTAGCTATTTCTCTTAATTTTTGTTGATCTCTAAAGGGATGTACATCTTCAATTCTTATAAATATATTGTTGTTTTGAACTAATTGCTGTTCAAATATTTCGTTTAAAATATCTGCAAATATTAAAAATAAATCATCATAAAAATCTAAAATTGATACAATCCATGTATTACTATATTGCATAATAACAGGATTAAACTCAGTACCATTACTTACACCAGCATAAACCTTTACATCTTTAGACTGCACCTCAATATTCTTAATAGGATAGTAGTAAGAAAGCCCAGAGAAACTTTGTTTAAAATCGTTTATTTCTAAACCATTATTATAAACAATATCTGTAAAGTCATACTTTACTCCTTTAGTGACAATTGGTATGTTTAAATTCTTGCTAAACTCTTTTAGTCCCAAGCCAATATAGCAAATTGTTGTTTTAACTTGTTTTAATTGCATGTAAAGCTTGGGGTTTAAATAGTCACTATTATTTAAAACAAAAATATACTCATTATTCAATAAATCTTGTTTAGTTACTTGAGACTCATGTATAGGAAAAACCTGCACATTAAAATGATATAATAGATTTTTAAGTGCAAAAACACGATCATTTGCAGAGCCTATTTCAGTTTTAGTGTCATAGATTAGTAAAACCTTTTTAACTGGTTGCTCTGCATATGTGCGATTACAAACTAGTACTAAACTACTACTTAACATAAGAAGTAAAACTAAAAACCTTTTAAACATCATAAATTAACTCTTTCTTTGTTAAATTGTAATACTCTGTACTGCTTTTAATGTCGGTTTTAAATTTAAGATAGCCCAGTTTAACTTCTATATGAATTATATCTGTCTCTCCATTAATATTTTTAACATTAGCTTCGTTTAAAGTGCTTTTTATTTTAGTTTTAATGACTTCAATACCACTGTCTTTAATATTTCTAAATACTATTGCAAAGCTATTATCAGTCAATCTATACTTATTATCTTCTAGTCGTGTAGTATCGTTTAAGAGCTTTGCTGCCTGTTTTACTATTTCTTTAATACCCTCTTGTTTATATAACGACTTTAGTTCTTCGTAGTATTTTATTTCAATAATCATCAAATAAAGGTTGCTGTTATATCTTTTTGCAAAGGACATTTGCTTTTGCAAATCTAGATTAAAAGCAGTTATATTCTCTAATCCAGTTGAGGGATCAACCGTTACAAACTTATTTACTTTTTCCTCCATGGCAGTTAAACTTACTTTTAACTGTTTGATATAGCTTGAGTAACTACCCAAAGTAATAAATATTAATGGGCTAATAAACATTATTAAATAGCTACCTAAACTTATATTTATGTTCATTAAACTTAAGTACAGCAAATATGTACCATAACCTACAGCAAAAATTAATGCTGAGTAAAGTGAAAATATTTGGCCAAATAAATAAGCTAAAGTTGAACCTGTAAATATAACACTGATAAGAATAAATAACTGTCCATTCATACTAGTCTTAAATTCATAAAATAGGGTTATGGTTAAATATAACTCTACAATAAAGGCAATCAAAAACACCTCATTTATTAGTCTTTTTTTCATAACTACCTACCTTCCAAAGCAAGAATAGCCTGCAAATTATCAAATGAATATGCCTGTAAAGATACCTCATCTGCAAAGCCACCATAAACTTTGCTATTTACATTCTTTACTTGTAATTCAAGCATTTTAGCTGCCAAGTTATGATATAGTTCTATTTCATTTATTTCATTACATATCCTCATCGCAATAGCATATACAGCTGTACTTTCATATGAGTTTTTACTAGCAATACCTGTTTTGGGATTGTAGCTAGACATAATTTTACCATTATTTTTAAGCTCTTTTTTTAACCATATAATTGAATCATAATCTATCTCTTTTACTTCAGCTAAATGTAAAACAGTTAATAAAGAATCTATCATGTTAATTTGATTAACTAAAACAATGTGATCATTGCTATATGTTTTATAGTACAACGGAAAATCTTTACTTACTTTAGCCATTTTAATGATTCTTAAAGAATCATTAAAAACATTATCCCACTTTTCGCTACTATGAGTCAATAATAACATGGTGTAGAGGTCTAAATATGATAGAGTTATTTCTTTACTTTTTTTACTTTTATCATAAAAATCTACTAAGCTTTCATTAACTAAGCTCTTAACTCGTAAGTTTTTCTCTAAGTGTTGATACATTATTTTATGCTCATTTTTGTTCCAAAGCTTTATGGCATAATGAAGTGCCCTTAAAACCCTTAAATCATCAACTGAAGCAGAAATAGTTGTTTTAATACTGTTGTTATTAGTTACTCTCCAGCTTAATCCATTTTGTTTATTAAACATATTATTTTTTACGTAGATAAAACTGGTATCAAAAAGTAAAAAATCTCGATTGTATACAGCATGTAACATCATAAGTCCCTGTGATTCTGCTAAAACTTCATGACCTGTGGCATAACTTTTGCTCTCATTATAATTTAGATAGTTGGTATAAATGCCACCCTCATTATTAATCATGTTGTTTTTCAAAAAACTTAAAGCATTTTTTAAATCGATTTTATATTCAACATTTATATTAGCTTTAGGCACCTTGTTTTGAAAGTTATAATTTATTAAAATAAAAACACTAAAAATAAATAATAATGCCATAGTAAATTTTAAGATTTTATTCATGTTTAAACCTCAATTTTTAATTAAATTACCTGTATATACTATCTTAATCATTGTACCTAGTTAACTATAATTCTTTAAGTATTTATTATTAGCTATAAAAGAATTATTTTCCAATAGATAGTTAGGACTAAAAAGCTTCCGTCTGTTAAACAACATACTTATCCTCTATTTTATTTGCCTCTTTAAAACAAAAGGAGTTCAGTGATAGTTCTAGGAACTTATCAATGAACTCTTGATAACTTTATTATAAGCATTTTAGATAAAGAAATTTAACTTAATAAAATATCACCTATATATTTGCTTTTAGATAGTCTGTATGTTATATATTCTGGGTTATCCCAGCCTAGCGGATCAAAGTCTATAGGTGTAACACTTTGTTTTTTGAAATTTAGTTTATTTAACAGATTAATGGATCTTTCATTCTTAACACTAGTCCTAGCCTCTATTATATTTAATCTCATCTCCATAAAAGCATAATTAAGAACCTCTGAAACTGCTTCTTTCATATAACCTCTGTTTTGATACTCTGGTAATAACTCATAGCTTATTTCGGCGCTACATTCAGTATGAGATATATTCCAAATACATATATTACCAATTAGTCTATTGTTACGGGGTAAAGATAAGGCCCATATTATCCATTGCTCTGCTTCAATACCTTCAGCTACTTTATTAATATAATTAAATGCATCCTTCTCACTTTTGGCATAAGGACGCTGAAAAAAACTAGCCACATTTTTGTTAGACAATAGTGCAAATATTTCGTTACTATCACTATCTTTAATATTCCTTAATATTAACCTATTAGTTGTTAAAAAGGGAAATGACTGAAAATTTATTTTAACCATAAAAAGCCCCTGACTAAAATACTTGTTAATTTATAAAAAGCTTTTGTATTTATGTATTCATTATAACAGCGTTCAATGGTTTAAACAAGCCAAACATCTAACTACTAATCCATTATTAGTAATATTACTCCTTTTTTTTACTTATATAAAGCTTACCTCACCATCTTTTATCTTAACAACTTTGGGTTTTACCCAGTGATAATTAGATTGCTCATTTATAGTATTTCCATAAAGTCCACCACTTGAAAAGATAGTTATAAGAGTGTCGTTAAAATGATATCTGTAACCTTCTTCTACGGCTTCATGTCCCCTAATTAATAAATCTATATTAAGCTTATTTTTAAAGCTTTCATATTCTGCTTGAGAGTAACTAAATCTGCGATTCCCTAACCTTAACTCTCTACCTTCCCTACGAGGATCACTCCATACTAAGTTATTACATATTACTGAACCTAAAAAATCTACATTATCATTATTAGTAATATCAGCTAAACAATTAATATACTCATAAATGTCTTCCGAAAAATATTTTGGTCGTGGTATTCCAGCATGAACTACCATAATAACTTTATCGGCATTTAATATTAAAGCAACATAGGGTAGCTTATTAAAAAAATTGAGGTAACTACGTATCATTTGTTTATTAAATGTAGAATTTTTACGACTTAAGGTTAACAAATAGTGAGAATAGTACATTTCATTTTCATCTTTATCAGGTATTCGATATGTTAATGTAAAACTATCATCATCGTGCATTACGCCACCATCGTGATTTCCTCTTAATAAAAACACATTCTTAGCAAATAAAAACTGGAGTATTAGCAATAATTCAACCAGTTGTAAATGGCTGTGGCCTCGATCCACGTAATCTCCTACAAATACTAAATTAATAGCTTGTTTACTAATATACTTATTATAGAAATCACTTACTTTTAAAGCCCTTGTTAACGAGTTATAATCCGAATGAAGATCGCCTATAATAATATTTTCATAGTTTTTATTTAAGATATAAATTTTATTGGTTATAACACCGTGTTCTGCATTATGAAGTATTTTATAACAATTGATCTCATTGTTAATTAGTTTACTATTACTACTAGAGTCATTAGTATTTATAATATTACTAACATGTTTAAGTAATTCATAATGAAAGCTACTTAATTCTGTTAAATCCTGATTATATAAATCTTCGTTTACTAAATATTTGGAACCTCTCCAAAATTCATTAATAAAACTGTATATATCATTTGCTAGTTCATCACCTGTTGTATACTTCTTATTGCGTAAATTGTTTTTTATTAATAACAATTTATTAAATCTTTGTGCCATATTATTGCTCCCAAACTATATAAGATTTTCTTTTTTTAAAATACCTTGTAACAGATTAATAGATGGCTGAATTTGATTATTACCTACCAACTTGTTATAAGAATGTATTTCATTAAGATCCACCCACTCAAAGCCTATTATTTTTCGATATAACACAGATTCTTCACCCTTTTGAAATTGGCTTATATCGTTTACAAGCTGAGCAAAAGTTACATATCTTTTATATGTATCTTGGCCGTTACCTACTCTATCATCAATTAAACGTAGGTTATTGAGTTTAATATGACACTCTTCCAGTAACTCTCTTTTAATTGCAGTATGTAGATTTTCACTTGGCTCTAAATTTCCACCAGGATACATCCAGTATTCTTGTTTATTTTTAGAGTTATACTGTTTAAGAAATAGTACTTTCTTTTTATGTATTAAGATAGCTTGTACTCTTGTATGTCTCATTATCATCCCTCATATGTATTAGATTTTCTTAATTTTAGCAACTTTAAGTATTGTTTCACCTTTTTTGGATTAAGGTCTTGTAAAATTCCATAAAAGATTTCAATATCCTTTAACTGAGTTAAAGAACTATTAACATTTTTTTTTAATAATAAGGGGCAATAGGGAAATATAATGTTTTTTTTCTAATAAGTCAGAACATTAATGGCACGGTAATGAACCAAAAGGTACATGTATTACATAAAAAAAGACAGTCAGCAAATTAAAAAACTATTTGTCAACTATCTCCTTTATGTTATTAGTGTTTTTTCAACTCTCTATGTTCTTAATAAATCTAATAAACTATAATAATAGTACTTTTTATTCCTTCTTTTGTCGTCAGCATAAATAATTTTTCTTTCCACAAGCTTATTTAAGTATCTTCTACAACTACCATCGTTTATTCCAGTTAAGGTACTCATAGTCTTTACGTTAAAAATTGGATGCTTGAAAATAATATTTAGTATTTTAACAATATTATTATTTTTTTCAATACTCATAGCCTCTGCTAAATCTTGTTCGTATAACTTATTAATATTATTAATTAATTTAATATTTTTTACAGCCTGTTTATTAACACTTTCTAAAAAGAAAAGAATCCACTCATTCCATTCTGCTTTATGTCTTGTACCATTTAGCAAAGTATAATATTTATATTTATCTTTTTCTAAAGATTCACTAATAAAAAAGTTTGGCGAATTTATTATATTATTTTCATACAAGTATAATGGTATTAAAATACGTCCAATCCTACCATTGCCATCCAAAAAAGGGTGAATAGTTTCAAATTGAGCATGGATAATTGCTATTCTAACCAATGGATTTAAACTATCTGTTGGATTATTAATATAATTCTCTAAATTGGACATATGCTCATCAACTAATTGAGGTTCTGGTGGCACATACTTTGCTGTCTCTATAGTACAGTTTTCTGGACCAATAAAGTTCTGTATTCTTCGATATTCACCTGGCGAACGATTTCCACCTCTTACTCCACTACAAAGTAAAATTTCATGAAGAGATTTAAATAGTCGTGAGCAAATTGGTATTTTATGCACTTGTCTTTCACCATGTTTTAATGCACTATAATAATTTAGTACTTCTTGAACATCATTAGTTTTTTTATCTTCTATCTGTGACTCGAACACCTCATTCAATGTAGCTTGTGTGCCTTCGATTTTAGTTGACTGAAATGCCTCTTGTAATATTAATGGATTTATTAGAAAATCCTCGTTAATTTTTGAATTTTGAAGTATAACTTGAAACTTACCAATATTTGTACTTGCTTCAACAAGAGTATTTAAGAAATACAATTGATTTATATGTTGATCAAAGGGCAGTTTTAATGGGACAAATGGTTTCATATTATAAAACCCCCTATTATTATTTTCTATTATAATATAATATTATAATATACTTTCATATTTTAGGCAATTATTTTTAAAAGTATACTATTTTAAAAATAATAAGCACAAAATAGCCATATATCTATTTTGTGCTTTAGGTTATTACTGTTTTGCTCTCATTAATATTTCTTCTAATTGCTGATAATGCTCTGAAGTTAGGTTTTTATACATCTGACCTTTAAAGTCTTTATGAAAGTAGATATCTCTAAAGTAGCTATGACCTGTTATATCATTACGTTGTGAGTCAGCTTTCATTTTTTCGTAGGTCTTAGATACCACTGGTGTATAGCCAACGCTATCAACATTTGTTAGTACATTATCGGCATCTAAAAAAAAGTTGACAAATTTGTGAGCTAACTCTATATTTTTAGATGTTGTAGGTATAATCATGGCATCTACCCAAATATTTGTGCTTAATGGTGTCATAAAGTTAAATGTTAACTCATCACCCTCATCAAGTACCACATAGTATGAATCAAAAAAA
This sequence comes from Clostridium sp. 'deep sea', assembly GCF_014931565.1. Classification (NCBI taxonomy): domain Bacteria; kingdom Bacillati; phylum Bacillota; class Clostridia; order Eubacteriales; family Clostridiaceae; genus Clostridium; species Clostridium sp. 'deep sea'. The sequence continues at coordinate 166,882 of NZ_CP063353.1, read as the reverse complement.
TCGCCGGAATAAACTAAAGCAATATCTAAATTGCCAGCAATAATCTCTCTTTTAAGGTTATCATCACCCCAAAGAGTATAGTCCATATTTTTAAGTAACTCTTCTGCTTCTGTTAATTGCTTAGTATCTGTTGTGTTAACATCGTAACCTAAATGCAATAAAGCAGCAGAAACAGAATCTCTACCTGAATTATACATACCAACCTTAGTATCATCAGGAAGAATTGATCTATCGAATAAAACCCTAAAACCATGTTCTTTTACTAGGCTCTCATATTCATTTCTATACATAATACCTATACAACCATAAAAATATGGAACAGCATTATCACTTATTTTAGCTTGCTTCATGAGATTAGCAACAATTGGCTCTAAAGTATTTTCACTTAAGTTTGGCACCATTGTTTTATCAACAGTATTTAGTAGGTTTTCAGAAGCAAGTTTTTGAATCATGTACTCACTTGGAATAGCGATATCATAAGCTGTATTTCCTGACTTAATTTTTTCATACATTACTTCATTTGAATCTACTTCATCTGTTACTACCTTAACACCAGTTTCAGATTCAAACTTTTCAATAAGTTCAGTGCTCATGTACTCTCCCCAGTTCAGTACATAAAGTGTTTGTTGATTAGAACAACCCGCAAATAGTGAAATAACTAAAACAGAGATTAAAACACCCACCAATTTTTTCATTTACAATCCTGCCTTTTTTTTGATTTTATGTTTATTGCCAAAAGTATGGCAAAAGTGACCGTAGTAATTAAAGTATTATATGCATAAGCCGCTGGCGAAAAGGTTCTTCTGCCAAGCCTAGCATAAAGCCAAATAGAGAAATTAGAGTAACCATTACCAGTAGTAAAATAACTTATAACAAAGTCATCAATGCTCATGGTAAAGGCAATTAAGCTGCCTGTTATTATGCCGCTTTTTATTGCAGGTACAATAACCTTTAACACTGCTTGCATTGTAGTACAACCTAAATCTATTGCGGCATTATACAAATCTTTATCTAAAGCCCTTAGCTTGGGTAAAACGCTTAAAACAACATAAGGCACTGAAAAAAAAACATGTGCTAACAACATGGTCGGAAATCCAAACTTAAGTTGAATAAAGGAAAACACAATCATTAAAGATAAACCAGTAACAATGTCTGGATTAACAAGGGGTATATTATTGAGTAATAAAATACGTTTTTTATCTCTTTTTCTTAAGGAATTAATTCCTATAGCAATAAATGTACCTAAAATAGTGCTAATTATGGTTGATACAACAGCTACAGTAATGGTATTTGTTATTGCCCCAAAAAGAGAGCTATTAGTAAATATTTCACCATACCATTTTAGGGAAAACCCCTTAAAAACATGAGCAAATTTAGATTCATTTATAGATAAAATAGCAATGATTATTATTGGAAAATACATTAAGAAAAAACTTATTGCAATAAGTGGCCATTTTAGGTATTTAAAGGCTTTTAAAATCATACTAACATACCTCCGTCTTCATCACCTTTATTAAATAAGCCTATAGATGCAAAAATTATTGTTATTACAAATAGAGATAAAAGACTACCTAGATTATAGTTAAATACTTTTTTAAACATATTTTCGATAACGTTACCAATTAATAATATATTACCGCCCCCTAATCTTTGGGGTAAAGCAAATGCAGTTGCACTTGGCAAAAGAGTCATTAAAACACCGCTAGCTACTCCACCAAGTGATAAAGGGAATATTATCTTAGTAAATACTTGAACAGGACTAGCTCCTAAATCTCTACTGGCCTCTAATAAAGATTTATCCATTTTCTCAAGAGAAGTATAAATAGGAAATATCATAAAGGGCAGGTAAATTGAAACCATGCCAATTACAATAGCTGTTTTTGTACCTAATAAATTAAGGCTAATACCAATAATATTTAATAAACTATTAGGTTTAAACAATTGCTCCCAAGCTATCACTCTTAAAAGCATATTAGACCACATAGGGCAAATTAAGAGGATTAATACTAACCACTTTTTTTTACTTTTTAAATTGGCAATTATATAAGCCATAGGATACCCAATTAATAAACAAATTAAAGTTGCTATAGATGATAATACAACTGAATTAATAACTGCATCTAAATAAATTGATTCACCAAGTTTTTTAAAATTGTTTAAGCTAAGTTTAGCATTAGCCAAATCTATACCTTGAGTATTAGTAAATGACAAAAATATCATTATTAAAATAGGAATCACCACTAATAAGATCATTACCCACTTATAGGGTAGAGCTAGTTTACGCAGCTCTTTCATTAGCTTACCTTCATTAAATGTATTTCATATTTATCTACATTTAGCCCGATAATATCTCCTATATTTGGGCTTTCTAAGGTGTGTACAATCAGCTCTTTATCTTCAACTATTACACATAGTTCGTAATGAACACCCTTAAATACAATATCATCAACACGCCCCGTTATTTTACCTAAATCGCTAACAACCACATCAAAATCTTCGGGTCTAATTACCACATCTACCTGTTCTCCTGCTGTAAAATCTTCATCTACACAATCAAATACAACCCCAGAAAACTCTACCTGTTTATTGCCTTTATAAACACCTGGCATAATATTGCTTTCACCAATAAATGATGCCACAAATTTATTAATTGGTTCGTTGTAAATATGCTGAGGAGCTCCTATTTGCTGAATAACACCATCGTTCATAACAACAATTTTATCCGACATTGTTAAGGCCTCTTCTTGATCATGTGTTACATAAATAAAGGTAATACCTAAGTCATGTTGCATATCTTTTATTTCATATTGCATATCTTTTCTTAATTTTAAATCAAGGGCAGATAAAGGTTCATCTAACAATAAAAGTTTAGGTCTATTAACAATTGCTCTAGCCAAGGCAACTCGTTGTTGCTGACCACCACTTAAAGCATGTATTGAGCGTTTATCATAGCCAGTTAGTTTTACCATTTTTAGTGCCTTTGTTACTCTATTTTCAATTTCATTTTTAGGTAGTTTTTTTAGTTTTAAACCAAAAGCAATATTATCGTAAATGTTTAAATGTGGAAATAAGGCGTAGTTTTGAAAAACCGTATTTATTTGTCGCTCATGGGCAGGAATATTATTTATATCTTGACCTTGAAATAATATAGTGCCACTAGTTATTTCCTCAAAGCCTGCTATCATTCTTAAAATAGTAGTTTTACCACAGCCACTTGGGCCTAACAAGGTTATGAACTGATTTTTATAGATATCTAAATTAATATTATTTACAACTAAGTTATCAGCATATTTTTTTGACAAGTTTTTTAATTCAATTAATTTTTCAGCCATATTTAGCTCTCCTAAAAAACTGGGGGTGTTGATACCCAAATAAATTTTGATGTTTTACTTGCAGCGTTAACAATATGATGTACCTTTCGGGGTCGTAAAAGATAAAAACTCTCACCACGTGATACCCTATATTTTTTTGTACCTAGCCATAACTCAATTCTGCCTGTTAGTACATAAGCAAATATTTCACCTTCGTGGGGATGTAAATCTTTGGTTCTGCCGTTCTCTGCTAGTTCGAATAATATAGGCTCCATGGCATTTTTTTGAGAGTTAGGGATTAGCCAGCTTATATTGTGTTTAAGCTCTTCTTCTTGTTTTACAAACACATCTCTTTTTTTATATACAATTTGTTTGGTTTCTTTTTCATTAAAAAATTCTTGTAAGTCTGTGCCTAGCACTAATAAAATATCTTTTAAAGTTGCTATAGATGGACTGGTTAGGTCATTTTCGAGTTGAGAAATAAAGCCCTTAGATAACTCACACCTGTTTGCAAGCTCTTCTTGGGTAAGGCTTTGTTGAAGTCTTAAATTCTTAATTTTATTACCAATATTCATAGTACCTCCAAAACTGCAAAAAGGTTTACTAATACTAAACTTATAACTTACATACTCTAAACAAATTAAAGAATACACTGCAACGTGAATTTTGTCAATATTTAATTTTAGGATATTTTATTTTAGTGGGTAAAAATATTAAAAACCCTGTTAAGACTTTCGGCAAAGTTTTAACAGGGTTTATTATCTACTTATTTATTAGGTATTTATTGATAAATTAATATGGACTAATATCATATTTTTTTAGAATATTTAGTGCTTCTTCACGATTTTTAGCTGAGGTTACAATACAGTAGCCAAACTTACTACTCCAACCACTATTATCTTGTTGTTCATAAACTAGGATTACCATTTTTGATAACAGGGGTTTACAAATCATTTTTCCGAAGTTATAATGCTCGTAATTTTCATGACCATCTGCATCTGTACCAGTTGTATACACATAAGACATAACTGCTTCATTACCTACATCTCTTATAAATTGTAGTTTTTGCATTTTCTTCGCTGTTGTTGGATATTTAGGAACAAAAATTTGACCTTTAAAAATGTTATCTTTAAATAAATTAAATCTATAACTACCTTTAATCTGTATTGTTCGTGTCTCTAAATACCCAGGATCATCGAGCTTTATTTCTACAGCTGTAAGTTCTCTATTAATTGGTATTGGCACTGTATACACCAAAATTATAGCAATAAAAAGAAAACCTACTACTCTTTTAATTAATTTATAGTATAATATTACAACCCTCTCCTTTTTATTAGATATTCCACTACTAAATTACATTATCACATATAGAATATAAGTGTAAACATATTGTGCATTTTTAAATTTCATATCTTATTTGAAATTTAGCTAAGAAAACATCATTATAAATCTGGAAAAAATGCAATGCATTATTGTTTTAATAAATATATAATTACATTAAGATATCTTATTATAGTATGGTGATTTAGATGAATAAAAAGCTGTTTAAACAACTTCAATCTGTTATTGATTATATTGAAGAAAATATCTTAGAGACTATTAAAATAACTGATTTAACTAATTTAGTTTATATGTCAAAATCATCGTTTTATAATGTGTGCTCTTTGGTATTAGGTGTGCCTATAAAAAAATACATTAGGCAACGTAAGCTTTCCCACTCTGCTTATGATTTAATATTTTCACATAAAAATATATTGAATATAGCTCTTAAATATGGCTATAGCTCGTCTGCCAGTTATTCAAGAAGCTTTAAACAGCTATATGGCTTATCACCTCAGCACTATAAAAATTTCGGTAAATATTATGATGCTTTTCCTAGGATTATTTTAATCAATCAAAATACTGGAGGGAAATTAATGAATTGTCATATCAAAAACGTTGCCATTTTAAATAGTGTAATAAGTAACTCAGCAAAAGGATATTTACTAGATATAGATATTGACCATTTTCTTAATATCAATAAAGAGTTTGGTAGTGATATAGGGGATATGGTAATAGTTAAAGTAAAGAAGAGTCTGGAAGAAGTTTTAGTAAAATATAGTATAAAATCAAAGGTAATAAGAATACATGGTGATGAATTTGCAATTGTAATAACTGATATTAACACAAACCACTTAGAACAATTGTGTAAAGACATGTTAATAGAAGTGAATAAAGGTCTTAAACATAATATTATTTTTGTACCTATCTCCATTAGTATAGGTATTACTTCAATTTCTAATGACGATAATATAGATTTAATTGATCAAGCTCAATCAGCCATGTTAGCTGCCAAAAAAGCAGGAAAAAATCAATATAAATTTGTAAAGTAACATTTATTAATATAAAAACCTCTTACCTAATAAGTAAGAGGTTAATATTTAGGCTGTCACAAACGAAAATCTACTTTTAATATCAATCGCTAAACCATTGCTCTAACAACCGTTCTACTATCGTTTTGTCTCTAATTGTTAAGCAATTATGTTTATGTAACTACTTTAACTTCTCAATTTTTTCTAGCAAATTTTTAGGGTTAACTAATAGACCAAGTTTTTCTTCATTATTGTATTTTAGTATATCCGCTGTATTGGAAGCCTCTTTCCAGAAGGTTTCTGGTGTTACATTTTCATTTACTTGGCAAGCTAAAGCATATAAACCAGCAACATATGGTACAGTCCAACTACAGCCACCAATTCTATTAAAGACATAATCATTATTACCTGTAGGACTAGCAAAACACCTAGAATCCATTGGAACGAATATTGAATCTCCATATTTTAATTTTATTTGATTTTTCCAGTGTTCATTAGAGGATTCATATCCTGTTTTTATAAGTTTTTGCAAGATTTTACCTTCTGTAAATGATGTACTATTATCAGCACTTTTTAAAGGGTCACGTCCCAGACCTGAAAATTTATTACTACCTACAAACACAGTATGAATACCCTCTTTTTCGGCTCGTTTTATTGAATTAAGTACATATTTCTTTCCTTTTCGCCCTGATTTAATACCAAATGAGATTGATATAACTCTAATCTTATTTTCATTTGGTAAAGTTCTATTGATTTCTATAATACGATCAATTGATTTTGAGTACCATTTTAGGTCATGCTCAAACCCACCTTCCTCTTTATAAACACCGTGAGTACAAGCAATATAATAGAGATCTGCTTCGGGTGCTACTCCAACAGTCTTACCAACTGCTATTGATGCCACAGCTGGGCCATGCATAGATGCTGTATCTCCGTTCAAAAGGTGAATCTCTTCATAGAGTTTTAACTGATCTTTATATTCAATGTGGTCAACTAACAGGCTCCCATCAATAATTGCAATACCAATTCCCTTACCAGTAATTCCTTTTTTATGAATATCATATAAACCTAACCCAGGATTTTTACCTAACTCCATAATTTTTTGAGGATCAAATCCTTCAGGTAAATTACTTGGCCATTGTGTTTTACTATCAAAATCAGCATGCATTAAGTCATTATAATTATTACTTAAATCAAGTTTTGTCAAATCACCACTTCTTATATCCACACTGAATGATTTTTCAGATCCATAATATTTTGGCATTTTAGTAATAACTCCACGGTTTATGTATAGGTTTTCAGGTTTAGTTACAATACTCAACTCACCGTTTTTTGAGAGTATAGTATTATACTGATCTTGGTCTTCACTACCTCTTTGGGCATTTGGTTGTTGTGTACATCCGGTTAATAGAATAGACACAACAATAAAGAAACATAATATTTTTTTCATTTTATATCCTCTCTTTTAAAATATGTTTATGTATTTCTCATTTTTATCCCACTCTAATTACCTTTTTAGTTATCATCTTCTTTTGAAACTTAACCCCTGTATACTAAAGTGTAAATTAGTGAAGAATTAAAAATCCTTATATAATAGCTGTGAGTACTACAAAAAAATGTCTCCATAATCACACCCACATCTATGGAAGCTTTTATTATTGCCATCAAAGCAAAAGAAAAATAAGCAAAAAAATATTAGTACTCTCCAATGATATTCTTATATAGTGTTATACCCTAGCATTACCTTATCTTAACAATAATCTTAAACCTTTTAAAAAGGATACGAAGAAAAAAATGAAAATTGAAAATAATATCACTCATTACAGCAACTATCACCATATATGGTTTAATTTTACATAAACCCGTGTAAGTCATTAGGAACAGTGTAATAAAAATAGAATAAAAAAGATTAGTGAAACCACGAAGAACACCAAGAACACGAAGAGTTAAGTAATTTGTAGTTCAATTTAAATATTAAAAGGCTGGCACAAGACCAGCCACTACAACATATACAACATTCGTACATCAAAGAACTTGAAATTTATACTGCGTAAAACCACCTTTAATAACAATCGTCTTACTATCGTTTATTGAAACCACAAATAATACCATAAGCTAGGCATACAAGCAATTTTTTACATGTGAATAAATCTTACAGCTGTACCGTAAACAATTACTTCAGCAGCACCCGACATCACAGCACTTGAGGCGTACCTTATATTAACTACTGCATCTGCCCCTAGCTTTTCTGCCTCTTGCACCATTCTTTTGGTGGCAATTGCTCTAGCTTCGTTCATCATTTCCGTATAGGCCGTAATTTCTCCACCTACTAGGGTTTTAAATCCACTTAAAATATCTTTACCTACATTTTTAGATTGAATTGTAGAACCCTTAACAATGCTTAACATTTCAAACTTTTTACCTTCAATATAATCAGTATTTACTAAGATCATCTTTATCCTCCCTATCAATTTCATTAAATCGCTCTACTAAAGTATAGATTAGTGAAATAATTAAAAATCCAACTACAAAAGCTGCCAATACTACAAAAAATGTTTCGATATTAAATCCAAAAAGCAAAGGTGCTTTTAGAATACTAGCTAAAGCAAAAGAAAAATACGCAATAAATATTGTCACAATTATAGTAGAAACAATTTTTTTACCCATTTTTTTGCCCCCCAATCATACTTATATATTGTTATGCCCAAATAAAACTTGTCTTTAACAACAACCTGAAGTTTTATTTAATTATATTATTAATTTATATCATTAATAACATACCATTATCTATATTAGTTGTTGTAATATTTGTTTAGCTTTCTTTTTTGTTTTAGGACTAATGCTATTAGCACATTGATATATATAGTTTAGTAGTTCTTGTTGATTAGGGTAATTATGATAGGCCATTTCCAGCAACACCAATATATCGTACTTAAGCAGTTCTAGCTGCTTATTTGAATAATCACTTTGTAAGTGAATATAAAGTAATTGGGGTATTACTGCCATAACCAAGTTACTCTTATAATTAAATATCTTAGCTAAGTTTTTAATACAACTTTTTCCTGTATTAAACTTTTTATCGTATATTAATAGTAAATACTCATTAAAAATACTATCTAGCTTTTTTTCTTGATCAACCTTTGCTAAATTAGCAAGTATTGTTAAAGCAATATCTCTATGATAAGAATTTTTATGGTATAAAAGCTTCGCAAAATTGTTAAAATAGCAGTAAAACAATTCCGGAGACTGTAGACTAGCTAAATCTACTACATAATAGCAGTGATAGTAAACCATAATATGTTCATTATTTAGTAAGTTATCTATCACTATATCCCTAGCCACTCCATTAGTAATAACTAAATTAACAAAGTACTGTTTATTAAAATCTTTTTGTTTAATAATGTCAATTAAATTTATCAAGTTCAAGTTTTCACTCCCTATTTAAAAATTATACGTTTATAGAGCTACCATAGTTCATTTTTTACAAATATTTTTAATGTTACATATATAATATAGCTTAATATAACAAAGCTAATACGACATGTGATTGTCCCATTAGCTTTTATTTATAAAACTTTTTAATAAAGTAATGTATAGTAGCAATTGGTTCATAAAACAAGATTCTAGGTCCCGAAAATCTCATTACAGCCTTTATTTTTTCTTGCATATCTTTAGCGTAACACTTTATAGTACAGCGACCACAAGAGGGTTTAGCTTGTTTTAAGGGGCAGCTATCTAATTTTAAATGACAATACTCTAAGAGTTGTAAACACTCACTACAAATATCATTTGGTGGGTGATGGTGTTTGGCACAATATATCTGTATCATTTTACTAACTAGCTGTTTCTCTGTTAGTGATTTCATGTTAGGCTCCATCTCTACGAACTTTAATAAGCTCTAACTCTTGTTTAACTAACATATCAACTTCTACCTGTGATAAACTCAATATTTGCTTAATATGTTGTTTAATAAAATCAGCTACCTTAGTTTTAAAGTGGGTTAATTGAGGTGTGTACATTAAGTACATTGCCACAATTTTTATTAAATCATTAACTATTAAGCCTTGGCAAATATCCTCAAAGTCAATGGCAACTAACTCATTATTTAAGACTAAAAAGTTTCTAAAGTTCATGTCATTAAAACATAAATAATTTTTTTTTATATAGTTTAAATTGCTAAACTGAATAATATAATCACATAGTTTTAGTAACAACTCTTTTGCTTGTTCTATCTTATTATTAGCTTCACATATCTCGAGTTTAGTTAATAAGGTCTGGGCATTTATATACTCAAGATAAAGTGTTGTATTTTCATCATCGTATTTTAGTAGCTGAGGTTTTGATATAGCTTCAAAACAACTGTTAATATAAAATTTTTTCTCTATACTGTATTTGATATTATTATTAAACTGTTTTTTTACTAGTTCTTTTCCATGATATTCTACCAAATACACCCTATTTTTTTTAGACTTAAATCTTTTTAATTCTTTCATAGTTTAGCTCTGTTTATAATTTGATTTATCGTAACCAATTTCTATTTTTATATTAGCGTTATTTTGGTAGCCATCAAGTTCACCAACTACTGCTAATACGGTTTTTTTTACTAATTTAGCCACAAAAGGAACCATTTTTATGTTATTATCGTTTATTTTTAAGGATATATTATTATCGCTTATAATACAATCACTTCGCTTTTTTTCACCCTTTATTATTAGTTCACACATTTTACGACAGTTAAAACCACAGGCTCCACAGCATTTTTCATCAAAATCTGGTAGTATTTCAAAGGCTGTTTTTTCAATTAAGTCTACCAATTCTGTGACATTTGTTAAAGCATTTATTGCTTTTAAACCTTGATATTGCTTTAACTCAGCAGATATCCTGCCAGAAATTGCGAATGCTCTATTATCTATTTTTCCATCAAGGTCCAAGGTGTTTTTGCCTGTAACAATTTTAGGAATATTTGCTTCATCATAACCCTCTACTACTAAATAATCATGGTCGTAAAAACTTGCAATTTTATAAATATCTAATTGATCTTGATATAAAATATCGGTTTCATGTAAACCACGGGCAGTAACTAATTGTGAACCTGCTAGTTTATGCCTATGAGTATTGGTGCCATCTTTATCTATTTTAAATTGCTCAAAATGAATATCTTTTACACTACCAACTGTATAATTTCTGCGCCTTAACTCTTTAATTATTTCTTCTATAGTGGTTGTTTTACCAGACTTTGTAAAGCCTGTAACTGCAAATACTTTCATAATGGCCTCCATTAAATAACTTTTAAGTTTATATAAATTATAGATATGGTAATAATTACACTAATAAACATTACAAAATAATCTAATGATTTTAACTTTAATGAATAAAGGCTTGTTCTACGGGGGTAAGCCCTAAAACCCCTTGTTTCTATAGAAATAGCTAAATACCTAGCTTTGTTTAAGGTGCTAACTATTACAGGTGTAAAAATATAACTATATACCTCTATTTTTTGTTTAAGCTTAAGTCTTTTAATATCTATACCCCGCAATTCTATTGCCCTTAAAGTATCTTGAAACTGTTCCATTAATAAAGGCACAAACTTAATGCCTATTGAAACCATAAAAGCAATGTCATAAGGCAACTTTATTTGAATTAAACCTTGAATTAAATCTCGCATACTAGAGGTAGATATAATAATACCCGATAAAAAAATAATTAAAACTCTCAATAAGTAACCTAAACCTTTTATCAAACCTATATCTGTAAGCAGCTTAAACTTGCCTAAAGCAAAAATAACATTACCATTAGTTATAAATATACTTTGCAAAAGAATAATACCTATTATTAAAAAGAGTATTTTACGCAATTTTTTAAATATAGGCAATACCTGAGCTTTAAGCATTAAGGCAAATAATATTTCTAAACATAAAATAGTTACTAAAACTGCTAGGTTTTCAAATGTTATGGCTAAAGTAGATAAACATACAATAACAAAAAGTTTAGTACGGGGATCAATTTGTGTCATTAATAATCTCCCCTTTACTTAACTCAATTGTTCTTGTTGCATGTTTATTAATAAACTCAGAATCGTGGCTAATCATAAGTGTACCTATCCCTAAACTAGTCATTTTTCCTAAAAGTATACTAAGCTGTTGTTTGCGAAGCGAGTCAAGACCAGTTGTAGGCTCATCTAAAATAAGATATTTGGGCTTATTCAGCATAATAGTAGCTAATGCCAGCCGCTGTTTTTCACCCTGACTCAAAAAATAGGTCTTAGCTTCTGTAAGGTGGTTTAAATCAAATATATTTAGCATATCATCTACCTGCTCTTTACTAATAGGCGCAGAACAAAACCTATTAACAAAGGTTAGTTCCTCTATTACGGTAGGGGCAAATATTTGGCGATTAGGGTTTTGAAATAAATAACCTATTTTTCTGCCAATGTCGGGTAATGTTAATGAGCTAATATTCTGCGAATCAATAACCACTGTGCCTTCTGCTTTAATAATAGCTACAATTACTTTACCTAAGGTAGTTTTGCCACTACCGTTATGACCAATTAATGCTGTAAACTGATCCTGAAATAGTTGCAGGTTAATATTTTTGAGAATTTGATTATTTTTTATGTTATAGTTAACATTTTGCAAGGTTATAAAACTCATTTTTTCATGTCCCCATTAAAGAGTGTGAGTTGTCCATCTTTTAGATGATACACTTTATCTGCTAAACTCAAGTTATTATAATCATGCTCCACCATTATTATGGTAGTTTTATTTTGTTTTAGTTTTTTAATAGCATTCATGATTAACTCTTTACCTTGAGTATCTACCTGAGTCATACACTCATCGAGGATTAAGAGCTTTACATTTAGACTTAAAATAGCTGCAATTACTACCAGTTGTTTTTCTCCACCGGATAAAGTGTTAGGGTTACGAGGTAATAAATGTTCAATATTTAAAAGCTGTGTTACAGATTTTATTCGTTGTTTTATTTCTGCTGGTTCTACACAAAGGTTTTCTGGGCCAAAGGCTATTTCATCTTCAACTCGTGAAAAAAACAACTGGTTATCTGGGTCTTGAAATACTGTGCCTACAATAGTAGCTAGCTCAGATAAATCTTTGCTAGCTATATTAATATTATTAATTTTAACAATACCCGTAAACTCTCCGTTAATTCTTTGGGGAATTAAGCCGTTTAAAACATGCATAAGAGTAGTTTTACCACAACCACTTAAACCAACTACTCCAATTACTTCACCTTGTTTTACTTGAAGATTTAGGTTGTTTAAAATAGGTATGTTACTGTTTTTATAATTAAAGCTAACATTATTCACATCAAGCATAATATTTTTCCTTATTTAATATCAACAGAAACAGCATACTTACACCAATGTTGACTAAACTGATCCTTACTAATTATCATTTGATACGGACCTTTGCCACCAGATTGTTTAGTCCCTATTAACTTACCTTCACGTTTATAGGCTAAGTAGACATTGCCTTCTTGATTAAGTTTTTTCATCTCTACAACAGAGGCATAACCATCTACAGCCATTACAGTTGCCATAGTTTTTCCTTCTAAAGAAACTCCCGCTTTTTCAACAATAGTTTTTAACAATACCCCTGTATATTCATATTCTATAGGAGGTTTACCATTGGTTTTGTAATTTGCTTTAAAAGTTGTCTCTCCCATTTCACTAATTTGGGGCATGGTAAATTTAGCAACCTCTTGACCATTTTCCATAACAATAAACTCGGCATTATCTATAAGGGTTTGTTTTTTTGCTGCATTATCACGGTTTAAAAATGCCATTATAGCAACAACACCTACCAATAAAACAATAGCAAATATAACTAACTTGTTGCTTTTTTTCACTAGTTTTTTCCTCCCTCAAATACTGCATAAGGAATAAATAAATCCTCTGCTCTAAACTCTCCATGGCTACCACCATCTGCTGTAGTATGCATACCATGATCAGCAACTAAAATTACTTTACCACTCCATTTTTCAACCAATGTTTTAACATAAGAATCAATTAATTTAATATTGGCTAGTGTTTTAGCGTTCATATCACCATAGTTATGACCATAGTCATCAACACTATGAAAATGTACAAAAAATAAATTATATCCTTGATCAATTTCTGCTAAAGCAGTATTATAAATTTCATCATCATTTGAGCCACTATTGTTAAGGTCAATATTTAAGGTAGGCATTAAATTAGTCTTTAAAATATTTATATTGCCCTCTATTAATATGGCTTTTTTATTTAACTCACTAGCTTTGTCAAATATGGTAGCTACCTTTAACTCCCGATAGTCTCTATTTAACACACCATTTACTTTGGGTGGTTCACCAGTAATCATTGCAGCAAAACCAGCATTGGTAACAGGTTTAAATACAGTATTTGCTTTTTTTACATTTTGCAAATTGGCAATAAACAAATCTTTATTATCCTTAATTGTTAAATACTGATTATAAGAAAATCCATCAATAAATAGTACCATTACATCGGTATTTTGTTTTAAATAATGTAGACTATCATTAAAGCAATCCATTACAGTGGTTTGAGGAGGGTTAACCATTATACCCACTATATCTCGATATGTTTTATCTTGCGTAATGTAGTTAATACCTTTATCACTTACTTCAACTAAACCATTACAAGTAATATACTCATACTCACCTTGACTATCCATAACTAACGTGCTTTTAATAGGCTCTTTAACAAAATTAGTTAGCTCTAAAACTTTACGTTGCTGCATTACATCTACTGTATATACGGCTCCATCAGCCTCTTTACGTGAGATACCATCCGAAAAATTTTGAACAGTATAGGGCATTGTTAGTAATTGACCAGTAGAGTAATGTATGGTTTTATTTGCTACAATTATATTAAGACCCTTTTCATAGTTTTTTTCTTGTGAGCTATTAACAATAATCATTTCACTGATATTTTTTATGCCACTATTTACAGGGTGTTTTTTAGATATATATACCCATTTTTTGGTAGGTGAGTAGCCTATATACGTATTACTCATGGTTTTTGCAGTTAACTTTATGGTAAATCTATCAACTGCCTTAAAATATATCTCGCTCTCTGAGCTAAGCAACTCTATTTTATTGAGTAAATCCTGTACTTTAATTGCCATTATTTTTTCGCTATTGTATTCAATTTTTTCTGTTTTAAGCTCTTCCCAAATGTCATTTAACTTTATAACTTGGCTAATATCTCCCCTAATTGTTAAGTCTGGTAAAACATCATTACTTGATTTACAACCTGTAAACAACAAGAATATGGTAATTACTATTATTAAAGTTTTTTTCATTTATTTACACCTTCGTATCGATCAAATCCTAAGTCTGCTATTTTCTTGGAGATATAATAAGCAATAATCCCGCCTAATCCTCCTGATAAAGCCCCACTAGCTAAACTCAATGTTAAAGGAATCGCTGGCAACCTGAAAAAGACTAGGTTAGATAAATATGTGCCACTTAAATTGGCAATTATACCTGCTACAAAAAAATCTAAAGGTATAGTTATTTGTCTTCTAAATACTAAAAAACATAAGTCAACCATTAAACCAGGCAATGTATAGGTTAATACACTTATCGCTCCATGGCTACCAAATGACCCCATTATCATAATCATTAATGACTGGGCAAAAGCAGTTAAGGTAGCTGCTCCTCTTTTATTAACTAAGGCAGCTGCTAACACTATCCACATCATATAAAAGCCACCTGCAACTGCACCACCCGGTATAAAAAGTGGAGCTGTAATCATATGCGCTAGGGGTACTACTATTGGCTTTGAGGCTAAACCTAAAGCCGCCATTAAGGCTATTATGACAATCTCAAATATACTAAAGTTACTAATTATACCTTTGCTTTTCATTACTCACTCACCCATTTAGTGTAGCTATTTTTTTTACAACTTTTAAAAATATCAACAGACGTAATTTTTCAATTACATCTGTTGATTGTATGTTTGTTTACTTTACAGTAACTTTATTTACACTTTTTATCCATTTTGTAGCAAACTGTGAATCTTGCACCAAACGCACTAAATCTTCATCTTTCATAGCCTCATCATTTTTGGCTACTGCAAAAATAGTATTTTCAGTTATTTCCTCTTTGCTAAACTCTAATGCATAACCATCACTAGCTGTTAAAACCAATTTATTAAAGTCTGTAACCTTTAAAAACTTTAATATATCTAACACTCGATAACCGGAATAACTATCTTTAACTTCTTTATCATTTTTAGTAATAGTTGTATCGATATTTACTAACTCTAGTTTGCGCTCAGCTCTATCACTGGTAAACTCAAAAGAGCCATCACTTAATCCCTCAAACATAATAGACCATTCACCTGCAACAGCATCTGAACCAGTAGGTGTTGAGTCGCTTTTTGCGGTAGTAGCTATCGCGTTTTTACCATCACCTTTGCTAAAGCTGTGAATATATTTAACTGTTGTAGATTTTGGCATGGTTTCATCAAATGTTATTTTATATTGACCCTTGTCATTAATATATAAAATACCATGCTCTAAGCTTTCTTTAGTTACCTCAACTGCATAACCATCATCTGCTGTTAACACATAAAACTCTTCGTTTAAATTCACTAACTTCATTACCTCTTCAAGCTTAGCACCGGTAGTGCCATTAACGTCTCGTGTTGGTAAGGTGGCAATAGCCTGTTCAGCAGATAAAAATACTTTATTATTAGTACTAACTGTAACAATATTTTTAACATGCATGCCTTTTGGCAAATCTGGTGAAAGGAATAATGGCCTTGCTTCACCCGTAATTTTAAAGAAACCAGTAGTTAAAACATTGTTTTTTTCTGTTTTAACAAAGTTTTCGGTAGCAATAATTTTAGCACTTAAATCAGCACTTACATTATACTTGGTAAACAAATCTGCTACTTTTATAGCTTTATCGGTACTCTCATAATAAGTGTAGTCGTGTTGTTCTAGATGTTTAGCCTCTGTCTCTAAAATAATGACTTTATCAACTTTCTCTACTTCGCCATTATTGGGTGCAGTATTCAATTGAATTTCAACTAAATTAGATACAAAGTACATAGAACGGACATCATCTATAGCAGGTCTTAGTGGTTGTTTCTTTTCTTCAAGAGGCTCACCATTAAATTCATAGCCTAAAATAATTTCTTTTTGTGAAATTATTTCTTTAGGAACATCTATTTGATAACCATCACCAGCTATAAATCTAATAGAATGGTAGTCCTCTCGTTTTAGGTTTTTAGTTGCTAATAAAGTGTTTAATAAAACACCTTTAACTTCACTTGTTAATTCTTCACCACTAGAGCTTACTGATTTAACTGTTTTTGTTACAGACTTCATTTTAAATATATCATTAAAAGCAATCTCAAAACTGGTATCGCCATTAACTATTTTTAGGTTACCATCATACTGAAATACTACATCTGTCTGCTTATTAGAACATGCTGCTAAAGAAAATACTAAAATAATTGCTAAAAATAAAGAAACACTCTTAATTATTCTTTTATTCATCTTTAAGTCCTCCGTAATTATCTATACATAAATTGACACCATCAACAACAGCTTGTGAAGATATTGTTGCCCCTGTAACAGCAACAACATCGTTAGCATTAACTTTATTTATTTTTATTAGATTAAGCTTGGGAGTAATAGGCAAACATAAGCGATTTAAAAACCATTGTTCTTTAATATATCCACCATAGTCCTCGGTTTCATGCTGGCTAAGTATATTTACCTTTTCTACATAATTATTATTTATAGCTACTAAAAGCTCTATTGTGCTTTTGTAACCTTCGCTATGAACTATTTGCACGATACTGCCCTCTTTAGTTTTATAGACTCGAATAATATTACTTGTTTCGGCCTTTTTAACTCTATGGACTACACTATAGCCTTGCTCTTTCATAACATCTTTATAAGAGTCTGTATTACTATAGCAAAGTATTAATACAGTAAACAATATTGTTAAAACTAAGGCAATATAAAATGGCTTTTTAGTTATGTTTCATTCCTCCCCATTAATAATTAAAACCAAAAAATCTTCCAAAAGGAAGATTTTTAACAAACAAAAAATTGCTATTTGTTTAAATTTCCTTTCCACACTGGGAGGCCTAATCGTTTCCAATTACACCCTATCGGCATATGAATCATGTGTTAAACATTTAGACTAATATGCTCGGAATCATTGATTTTTTAGTTTTAGATATCTTAATACTATAATACAATAACAAATATTATAGTATTTATTGCTTAAGTACAACGAAAAAGGAACATGTTATACAAAGCAGACATTACTATATTCTCTTTAATAACAATATTCCCTTTTAGCTTATGAGATTTTATTTATATTTAATTTTCTTTTACCGATTTATACCACAAGAATTAGCACTTACAATAGCTTATCAGCTTTTAACTCTGAGTACCACTTTGCAAACGAAGTAAATATGTCATTGCTTTGTGTTTGGTTTATACGCCAATTGTATAATTTACTTAAATTCATTCCTTTAATAAATGGGTCATAATCAATATTTATTACCCGAGGTTTACGGTAACATATTTCGTTTTCAATTAGTTTAATTATAGCTAAATAATCATCAATAAATAGCTGTTTAGTGGCTGGATTATTGGCAAAATTATGGATACCATACATTCTAACACCTATTTCATGAAAACAAGAATTGATTAAATCTTGTTCATTAATATTTGATGATATAACTACTTTTTCGGGTCCTAAGCTACTAGCCATAGATTTTGTTTGAGAGCAAAAAACAATCTCAAACTTGTTATAGGGATAACTTATGCCTAAGTCAGTTTTCCATTTACTAAATGGTTTTAGTTTATTAAGTAGCTTGCTCACTGAGTTTTGCTTTTGTAGATTTCTATTTTGATAATATATAGGGCTATAATCATTCCAGATATCTTGCAAATAATCCAAAAATTTTTCAATAATTAGTATTGCTTTACTTTTATTTAATTTTAATTTTTGATGTAAATAATTATTCCAAGGCTGAGTATACCATAACTGCCAATAGGCTGTTTTAATAGGCCAGGTCTTTAAAAAATAAGTAATTGTACAATCTTCAATATACTGTTTAATACCAGTTAAAACCTTTTCAAAGTCAGCTGGACTAGCATCTAAATAGCCCGGTATTTGATACAAAAGTGAAAAAATAGGACCACCCGCCATTGGTGATTTAAAAGCAAATTCATCACCTAAAGCAGCTAGTTGCTGTCCAAAGCTTAGGTATTGGGGAATTATGTCCGACTTAACCAAACCTGCTTGTTTTAATCCGTAATAACAACACGATACATACTGAGATGAACTAACTTTTATTATTTTCATTTATTTCACCTGCCTTATTAATTTTAGGTAATTAACTAATAAATTCATTCGAGATTTTTCCAGTGAAAATGTTACCTGTCGCCCATTTCTATAACGAGATATAATTCCAGCCTGCACTAAGGTATTTAAATGATGAGAAACTGTAGCCGGTTTTAAACTTACTCTTTCAGCAATTTCTTTGCTCTGAATTTTTGGATGTTGGCAAATCAATTCTATAATAGCTAATCTCTTTATTTCACCTAAAGCGCTAAAACCTTGAGCTATAATATTAGTTGGTGTATTTACACTTTTTTGCTTAGCAAGTCCAAGCAATATATAGGCATTATTATTAATGAAGTTAAAGCCAATTTGTGGGTAAATATACAGTGATGGTATGATAAAAACCTTTTTAGATTCTAAAATTAAATCGTAATGCTGTTTGCTAACTTTTTGACCTGTTTCATTTTCAATAAAACTAGGTACCTCAGCTATGCTATTTATGCAGGTTTCTTGCCACCACTTAATATAAAAATGTTTGTTCTTAGTTAAGGCTAAATAATTTTTATTAACCATGTTATGTAATAACGTAAGCAATTTATGTTTAGATTTTGAGTTATCATCGTTAATAAACTCCCCTTTAATAACTTCAATTAAATTTTCTTCTGCAACTTCAAGATTATTTTTAGGAATAAAACTTGATATTTCAGTTAATATACTATTATCTATTTCTTCTTCGTTTTCAAAAAATACACCTGTATTTTGTTTTGCTAATAAATACAAAAACAAGTCTAAAACAGTTGATGTTTTAAGCTCAACATGTAAATTACTAAAAATCATGACATCACTCCTTAATTAGATATTCATCTAATTATCTAATTAATTTAAAAATACTCTACCTAAAACAAAATGTCAATAATGATTGTGAATTTTTTAATTATTCTTGTATAATAATAATATCTAACACTATGAAAGTAGGAATTAAGCTTGAATCAATTTATAGAAATAATAAACCTAAAGATTAATGAGCTACCTAAACGTAAAAAACCCAAAACAGGTGATGTTAGGGCATTATCTGCAAAGATTTTTAAAACCATAGAAAATAAAAGTATAGAGAATGTTTTTAGGTTATGTGAGCAGTTGTTGGAGCAAAAAAGCTGGGCTTTAGCTGTTATTGCTTACGATTGGGCATTTAGAATGAAAAAGAGCTATAATGATAGTACCTTTAATATATTTGAAGACTGGCTACATAAATACGTAGTGGATTGGGGCGACTGTGATGACTTTTGCACCCATGCTTTTGGAGAACTGGTAAGCCAGCGTAATCAATATTTTGATAAAATACTAAAATGGACAAGCAGTGAGAACTTTGCAGTAAGAAGAGCTGCAGCAGTTGTATTGATATACCCTATCAACAAGGATAAATACCCTAGTATTAACCCTCTATTAGTATCGGATATTTTAATGCACGATACTCATTACTTAGTACAAAAAGGTTATGGCTGGATGCTAAAAGTATTATCTGTTAAAGAACCCGAAAAGGTTTATAAATACTTAAAAAAGCATAAAACAACTATGCCAAGAACTGCCTTTAGATATGCCTTAGAAAAATTAGCTAAAGATCGTAAAAAAGAGCTAATGGCTAAGTAACTAAATGTAACACACTTATGTCTATAATTAAGGGTCAGTATGCAAACTGACCCCTACAAATAATAAACTTTTAAGTGTTTTTTAATAATGAAACAAAATCTTCATAACCTTGCTCTACCATTTTTTCTAGTGGCACAAAGCGTAGTGATGCACTGTTTATACAGTACCTCATACCACCTTTAGATTGTGGTCCGTCATTAAAAACATGTCCTAAATGGCTATCACCAAACTTACTTCTTATTTCTGTTCTATTCATACCATGGCTTTTGTCTTTTTTTTCTGTTACTGAATCTTTTATTGCTCTTGTAAAGCTAGGCCAGCCACAACCTGAATTAAATTTATCTTTAGATAAAAAGAGTGGTTCACCAGTTACTATATCTACATAAATGCCCTTTTTACTAAAATTATTATACTCATTATCATAGGGTCTTTCGGTAGCATTTTGCTGGGTTACTTTGTATTGAATGTCTGTAAGTTTTTCTCTAAGTTTATCGTCACTTGGCTTATTATATTTATTGTTACTGTCTTTATCACTGATATTTGCTACTGAAGATATATCTATATGGCAATAGCCTTTAGGGTTTTTCTCTAAATACTTTTGATGATATTCTTCAGCCAAATAGTAGTTTTGCAGTGGTTTAATATCAACTACTAGAGGCTTAGTATATTTTTTTTGCTCTCGTTTAAGGGCTTCTTTAATAACAGGTAAATGAACTTCACTGTTATAGAATATACCTACCTGATACTGGGTTCCTACATCATTACCCTGCTTATTTTTAAGGGTTGGATCAATTATATTAAAAAAATGATGTAATAATACAGCTAAGCTTACTATGCTTTTATCGTATTTAACATGCACTGTTTCTACATGACCTGTACGGGCTATTTCTTCATAAGTAGGGTTTTCGGTTGTGCCATTGGCATAGCCAACTGTGGTTTCATAAACCCCCTTTACTCTGCTAAAATAAGCCTCAACACCCCAAAAACAGCCACCTGCTAGGTATATTTCTTGTTTGTTTTGTTCTTCAACCACGTAATTGTTGATTTGTTTACTTTTAGGTTTTAATCCAAAGAATTTTTTTAAATTAAACATTAGCAATCACCCCATAAATATAGTTATTCCCCGTATAGTATTTATTATAGGAGTATTATTTATGAATAATTTATGTATTACTATATAGTATGATTGTTAAATAGAATAAACCTTGAACCGTTACTGCCATCTAAAAAATTTCACCGAAATTGTAATACAAATAAATGCAATAGCTGTCATTATTACAATTGGCAGTAAAACATTATGCATGGGTAAACCTAATGATGTAGCTTTTAATATTTTAATACCCTGTGTGAGGGGCAATATGTCGGCTACTTTTTGCATATTACTGGGCATTGCTTCATAGGGAAGTGTAGCGCCCGTAAATATTAACATTGGAAAATATAACACACTAGCTACAACACTTGCTATTTTGCTATTGGCAGCAATGCCACCCACCATCATACCAATGCTAAACATACACAGCATCACCAAAAAGTAACCACCTAAAAACTGAAGCCATGACCCGCTTAGTTGATATCCATACATAATTTTAGCAGTGAAATAAACCATTATTAGTGATAATAAGGAGTAGATTGTGTAAATTACAACTTGGACTATTAAAATCATTGCTGGGCTGGTGGGTGTGACCTTAAATCGTTTGAGAATTTTCTTGTTACGATAATCCGAAACAACTAATGGTAAACCCATAACACCTCCAGCACAAATGGCAATGGTAACAACTGCACCGAATGACTGCTGCAAAAATGTATACTCTGCTCCCTCAAAAGCTGGCTTATTACCATAGATAACTCCAAGAATAACCATTACCACTACAGGAACACAGAGTGCAAAAATAACCATATCCATTCCACGTAGAGATATCTTTAACTCGCTTTTAAGCATAGTACTAAACGTTTTCATATTCTGTCTCCTCCTCTGTATACCAAAGGTAAGCGTCTTCTAATTTTTGATATGGACTATTTTCTATTGCTTGTTTTACTGATCCCGTAAATATTAATTCACCTTTTTTTAAAATAGAGATATGGTCACATAATACCTCTACCTCATCCATATAATGAGATGTAAGAAAGATAGTTAGTCCTTTTTCTTTTAATTTTAATAAACTATTCCAAATATCTCTTCTTGCTCTTGTATCAAGCCCGGTAGTTAGCTCATCTAAAAACACAATTTCAGGGTTGGGTATGAGGGCAAGGATAATAAACAAGCGTTGTTTTTGACCTCCCGATAATTCACTTACCAAGCTGTTTTTCTTATCTACCAGGGCAAATTGCTGTAATAAGCATTGATAATCTGTTGTATTTTTATAAAGAGAGGCAGTTACCTCACATAGCTCAGAAACTGTAATTTTATCTTGGTAACAGTTTTCTTGAAATTGAACAGCTACTCGCTCATAGAGTTTTTTCCTATCTTTTAAGGGATCCATGTTTAGTATGCTAACAAAACCACTATCAAACTTTTTTGTACCTAAGATACATTCAATGGTAGTACTTTTGCCTGCTCCATTAGCACCTAAAAGTGCAAATACCTCACCCCTATTAACTTTTATTGAAACATCTTTAACAGCAGTTAAATCACCATAAGACTTCACTAAATTATTTACCGTAATAACGTTTTTCATATGCAAAACCCTCCTTTAAAAAAATTATAACACCATTTAAAAGCTTGGTGTTATAGTGGAGGGTTGAGTATTTTTCTTTAGTTTTTTTAGTAGTATTAAAATTGTTTTGGCATCGATTATTGTATTTTTTAATGAAACTAACAATTTGTCACAAACTGAAATAATGTCTTCATTGCAGTTTGGAGTATTAAGAACTTGACCTATATTAACATCTACTTGCGTAGCTATACTGTTTAGCAGTCGATTAATAGCACTTAACGAATAATTGGCACATCTTAATGTGCGTATAATTTTAAGCCTAGCAATATCATAATTGTCGTAAATTCTATATCCATTTCTTGCTCTTTTAACAGTAATTAAGCCATTAAGCTCCCAATTCCGTAAGGTATCTACTGTTATATCTAGTAAATTAGCAACCTGCTTTCTTGTAAAAACAATAGTTTTATCATAACTATTAAAGCCCTGCATAATTTTCTCTACAATCACTATTGCTTGCCTTGCCTCACTTGCCTCATTTTGTAGCTTATCTATATATTGTTTTGTTTGTGATATAGCTTTATCAAAATCTCTCTTAGCTGTTAACTTAATAATATTAATAGCTTTTTTTCTAAGCCCATTTTGCAAAAGCTCACCTTTTAAAGCCAAACGAGCAATTCTCATTTGCTCAAGGTGAATTTGGGTAAACACCCGATAGCCATTTTTAAGCCTTTGTGGCTTTTCAATAAAGGCAATGCGCTCGTACAACCTCACTGTGTTAGGATGTACACCTATAATTTTAGCTATTTCATGTGTTTTATAAGTTTTCATCCAAATAATACTCCCAAATATTATTGCTATTATATTTATGATTATCTCTTAACTGGTATATTTGAAGGTTCTCCTAGTCTATCATACAATAACTACATTTACTGCCCTACTGTATTCAAAACTATTTCTAAAACAAAGCTTTTTTAAAGCTAAGAGGCGTAACCTATTGGCGTGAAGTACAGCTAATAGATATGCCTAAGGAGGCGAAGTGTAAGATTGAGTAAAGTGGCTGGTTATTTTCAATTTTAACCTCCAAGTGAATTCTTTTTTAGGGGTTGGTTTCCATGCCAACCCTTTGATTGTTAACTAGTTAAAGTATCAGTATTTCTTTTTAGGTCTTTCGTTACGTTTTATTTAGTTTTGGAACACAGATTCATTTGCAATTATATCTCCATTAAGGACATATTACATATCAACTTCTATAAATACATTATATTTACAACAAAAAAAACAAGTCTCCGTTGTGGCATGGAAGCCTCTGATGTAGCAGAGTTAGTTTTATTACAACTGTACATTTTATTTATATACTCTTTCTTCAACCTCTTCTATTGTTGGCAATGAAGCTATTCCACCTAAGCTCTCTATGCAAAGTGAGGCAGCTGCATTAGCGTATTTAAAGATTTTTGTTAAGGCTTCATTATTAATATTATTAAGATTAACTTTTTGTTCTAATATTTGGTGAACTACTGCTCCAAAAAAGGCATCTCCTGCACCAGTGCTATCTTTAACGGTAGCCTTAAACCCTGCTACTACTGCATTACCATTTTTATGGTAATAAAAAGAGCCCTGCTCAGCTAAGGTAATACAAATGAGCTTTATACCATAATCACTTAGCTTGATAGCAGCAGTTTTTATATCTTTTTCATTCGTTAATAATTGAGCTTCTTCTTGTGAGACCTTTAAAATATCTGCATACTTTAGTCCTTTTTTCATGCCCTTTATGGCACAAGCTACACTCTGCCACAAAGCAGGGCGGTAATTAGGGTCATAGGTTATTAACTTACCCTGTAATTTGGCATAATTAATTGCTTCTTCTACAGCAAACTTACTTGGTTCGTTGGTAAATGAAAGTGAACCAAAATGAACTGCTTGGGCCTTATTTATTAGGCTATAGTTTATGTCATTTTTACTTAACATAATATCAGCACAGCCTTTACGATAAAAGCTAAAGCTACGGTCATTTTGCTCATTAAGATGAACAAAGGCTAGGGTTGTATTATATTTATTATCTATAACTAAGCCACTTAAATCAACACCATGTTTTTGTAAAACATCTGCCAAAAACACCCCAAATTCATCGCTGCCAACCTTACCAATAAAGGCTGTTTTAGATCCTAAATTACTTGCCATAGTTAACATATTGCAGGGAGCACCGCCAGCGTTTTGTTTATATAAGATGCCATCTGCTGTTTTTATAGGGGTGAAGTCTATTAATAACTCCCCTAAGGCAACAATATTATACATAGCTTACTCTCCTAACACTCGTTTGTATTCATTACATAGGGGGTGTAAAATGGCTTCATCTTCTATTACTTGGGCAAACCTGCTGACCTCTTCAGCATTGTAGTTATCTATATTGTCATCATTAATTGATGATACCTCACCACAAATTAAATCTCCACAGCCCTCTTTAGCCCCAAAAAGATGATACATAAATGGTCTTAGGGTTATGCTATGTCCATTTGTTATATGAACCTCTTCTCCGGCTTGATAGATGTGTTTTAAACCATCTAAATCTACTTCAACAGGGTTATTATAATCTACACTACCATCTTTTAAGCTATTATAGAGCTTAATAGCTAGTACTCCACCAGCTCTATTAATAATATCTTCGGTTTTACTAGCATGATAATGCAAAGGCAAACGCTGGCCATCTTTTAATAAAATTAGTTTTTCAGCATAAGGTGTACCTATTTTTTGATTAGTTAAAGAGCCATTTCGTAAGGTAAAAAGCACTGCACCTAGCTCATTAAAGCTATCTCTGCCATAGTCTGTAATATCCCAGCCTAACATAAGTTCTTTTATAGTATTTAGCTTAGAGTTATTGTTTTGCCACTCACTCAACGACCAATAAGCAAAGGCCGGAAGACTAATATTATTGCTTTTTAAAAGCCCTTTTGCCCATTTTAATTCACTATTAATTAAAGATCTTTTCATTTTGCTCTCCTTATAAGATAGGTTTAATACTTACATATAATTTCGTGGTAAGGTGTGTTTGTCCTCTTTTTAGTTACTCTAATGAAAGGATACTATTATTTTAAATCAGTGGTCGATTAAGAAAAGTTAGGTTATACCTGTTAGTTGGATTTTTAAAGCTTAAAATTATGATTTGCAGTTTTTAAAAATGCTACTTTAATTTTATGCCTTACTGGTTTTGTATGACCACAAAGGACTCGAAGGATACAAAGGGGTTTGTGGTTTAGCTTTAGTTATAGCTTTATAAATGATAGTACAATTTAATAAAAAATTGAACGACACAGAGGTCGTTCACTACAGTTAAAATTTAAGTTTTAGATTTTAATCAAGTGTATTTTTTTTATACTAGGCGGTGACTTTTTTCTCTTTACTAATATTGCACCCTTTTTTGTGAAACAAAAAAGACGAATACATTACTCGTCTCCACTACGCTGTTTAATACCGAACTTCTGCTTTAACTAATACTGAGTTTTTAAGCATGAAATTGCGTATTATCATGTTTACACTGTCTGTCTCTTCATTAAGATTTACCATCATTACATCACCTTCATGTAGTGTTAATGGTTCGCTACCTATAAAGTTTATTTCTACCTTGCCTACTGCACAGTATAATACTACAGATGTATTATTAAATCCACTTAAGTATTTTAGTTTTAAGTCAGTAAGTTTAGTATCTTTAACTTCTAAAACTTCAACTTTGCCTTCACAGTTATCGGTATACATTAAGTTAAAGTCTTTTACTTTACTAAATGATTTAGTATTGATTGATCCCTTAAAGCTATATGGTTTAAAGGGTTGTAAATGAATGGGGTTATTGCTCTCATGTTGTAAAGTTAACGTATTATTAAGAGACAATATTATTCGATTTATATTTGGTAAAATAGTAAAATCTGATTGTTCAACGTCTACAGTAGCAGAACTAATTCTCCACCAAAAATCTCTCTTACTGTATACAGAGTTTTCTGGATAAATTGCTAATTCAGTAGTTGTTCCACCCGACCAATTAGCTGATACAAGCTCAGTTACT
This sequence comes from Clostridium sp. 'deep sea', assembly GCF_014931565.1. Lineage (NCBI taxonomy): Bacteria > Bacillati > Bacillota > Clostridia > Eubacteriales > Clostridiaceae > Clostridium > Clostridium sp. 'deep sea'. The sequence goes on along the minus strand of NZ_CP063353.1, from coordinate 139,533 downwards.
CTTTTTACATTTAATTTGTACATGCACACTACCTCCAACACTGTACTCAATTTTAATGATATATTGATGTTTTAGCAAGTATTTTTATAAAATTTATCATAAACAATAACTTTATTAATCATTTACTACTTAAAAGCAACTAATCATAAACTATAAAAATCATTTATTACTAATACCGTAACTACTCAGTTAATATTAATGTTTATCTATTTTCTTAAGGTAAACACTATATTATGTTAGAATACTCTTAGCAGTAATTAATGTAAAGGTGATTAAATGAGAATATTTATAGATGGTGATGCCTGCCCTGTTATTAAAAACACTATTAAAATTGCCAAACAATATTCAATACCAGTAGTTATTGTGAAAAATCATTTTCATGTAATAAAAGACAACTATGCAGAAATAATAAGTGTAGATTTTAGCAAAGATAGTGCAGATTATTATATTGTAAATCACCTTAAAAAGAACGACATTGTTGTATCTCAGGACTATGGTTTAGCAGCAATGGTTATAGCCCGTAATGCCTACTTTATAACTGCTTATGGTAAAGAGATTAATGATAATAATCTAGCTAGTTGTTTGAACTCTAGGTATATTACCCAAATGCTTAAAAGCCAAAACAAACGACCTAAAGCTAAAAAAGCCAAACGAAAATCTAGCGATAATATTATATTTGAAAAAATGCTTATTAATTTAATTGTTAAAGTAAAAAATAAATCATAATTAAAATAACTTTATATTTCTGCAAATTAAACATTATTTAAACATTTACGTATATATATTTTACATTACATTAAATTTTGGATTTATTAAACAATATTTATGCTTTTTTTTATAAAAAAAGTACTAAAAATTCATTTTAATATTGAAGTGCATGCTTGTCATATCATATAATTCAAGTATGAAATAATATATGAAATAAACTTGTTCTAAAGATTCTAAATTACTAAAAGAAATTTAGTGTTTTTTTATGAAATACTATAAAAATAACATAGAGCATAATAGTTTTACATAAATCGAGAGGACTTTGGAATATGAGATTTGTACCCGTTCAAAGCATTAAAGATAACTCAATATTAATGAAATCTATTTATGGTACTCATGGTGAGATGCTTTTAAATGCTGGGGTAGTGCTTAATCAGCATTATAAACGAAAGTTAATTGAACTAGGATTAAATGGGGTATATGTACATGATAATATCTCGGATAATATAGAGGTCGTTAGTGTTATTAATGATAGTTTAAAAAATAATGCTGTACAAAACATTAAAAATACCTTTATCTTTGCTGCCAAACCTAATACCTCTAAAATGGAGAAAAGAAGAAGCTTAATAAACATTTCGGATATAGTAGATAGCGTAATTGATGATATCTCTAAAAACAAAGATATGATTATTAACATGATTGACCTAAAGGTATTTGATGATTACACTTTTTATCATTCGGTTAATGTGGCCGTTTTATCTATTGTAGTTGGTATAGCCTTAAAGCTACCCCGTACTACCTTACATAATTTAGGCACTGCCGCAATTTTACATGATATAGGTAAAGTTTTTGTACCAAAACATATTCTAAACAAGAGTGGTAAACTAACCCCAGAAGAGTGGCAGATTCTTAAGAATCATTCAGCTAATGGTTATAACTACTTAAAGGATGAGTTTGAGGTACATCACAAGTGTTATCAAGGGGTATTACAACACCACGAACGTTGGGACGGCAGAGGTTATCCTTACCAACTAAGTGGTAAGCGAATTTCGCTTTTTGGCAGGATAATTGCAGTGGCAGATGTATATGATGCACTTATCTCAGACAGAGCCTACAGAAAGGGTTTTTCGCCGTTTGAGGCAATGGAATACATAATGGGTGGAGGAGGAACAATGTTCGACACCGAAATAGTTAAAATTTTCACAGAACGTGTTGCCCCATACCCAGTAGGAACTATTGTTAGCTTATCTAATGACTTAGTTGGAATAGTAGTTGAAAACCACCCCGGTAGAGCTACACGACCAGTTGTTAAGGTTGTTAAAAAGGATGGCAAAAAAATAAGACCATTTGTGCTAGACCTGTGGGATCCTGGTACAAAGGCAATAACTATTGTGGACCAAATAAAGGACTATCAAGAAAATATATTAGATTTATAATAGATAACTGTTCATTTTTATGAACAGTTTTTTTATATTGTTTTAGTGGTAGAATTTTTAATTAGTCTAGTTTAAATAGTAAGATGTTAAAACACTACGTTTTGTTTATTGCTATAGGTTAAATGAATACAAATACAAGCAACATAATTATTTTCACATATCAATTCTATATTAATCTTTTTATAGGCTAAATGTATTTTGTTTTTATCTTTAGTATCTAAAACAATCTTAAATGCTTTGTTTTGCAGGGTTTGTACTATTTTTTCCTTATGATCTCCTACCCCATAGCCATAAATTTTGAGCTCTTTATCACTAGTTTTGATATATCTTAAAATATATTTATCTAAAACATCTGGAAATCCCGCAAATTTTATAGTGGTAAGTTTATTATGGCTCTCAAAAACAGAACACCCCCAACCACCCTTAAAGCTATAGTTTTTTTCTATAATTTTTTTAATTTGCTCTGACTGTGGGTCAACTAATAACTTTGTATTAAAAGCAAGGCTGTTATTAAAAGTATGTATGTAGTTATATTTATTGCTTTCATATATAAAATAAACTGAGCTACCAACAGCAATTATAAGAAACATTACAAAAATAGTTTTTTTAATTTAAAACACCTTCTTACAAACAGTTGAACGACACAGAGATCGTTCACTACAATGATAGTATACTACATATATTAATTTAAAGATTAAAAGAAATGTAAGAGATAGGGTTGTTTTTATTAAGCAAAACTTTATAACAAACTTAGTAATATTAAAGCATTAACTGATAGTATCATTTATAAACCAATAATTAAAGCCAACCTATAACTCTTTGTGTCCTTCGAGTCCTTTGTGGTAATACAAAATCAGTAAGATATAAGAGTAAAGTAACATTTTTAAAACTGCAATACAAAGCTTTAAGGTTTAAACATCAAACTAACAGGTATAACAATAGTTTTTTTGATAAACCACGAAGAACACCAAGAACACGAAGATATTTTTTTCGAAGAAAATAAAGAACCTTACAAATAAATGAAAGAAACTTTGCTGTTAGTTAAACATAACTAAGCAACAAAGTCCCTAAAAGCATTAGTTAAATACAGGAAGTATCATTTAATAACAATAATTAAATCTAACCTATACTCTTCGTGTCCTTCAATTCCTTTGTGGTAAAATATAATGCGACAGTTTTATCACTTAAAATAATTCTTCTAGTTCAGTGATTAATCCGCCAACATAATTAACAGCTTTTCTAATGGGCTCAGGTGTGGTCATGTCTAATCCAGCAAGCTTTAATAAACCATGAGGAGTTAAAGTTCCACCGGCTTTTAGTACCTTAGTCCATCTATCTACTGCAGGCTGTCCCTCTTCACTTATTTGCTGAGCTATAGCTGTAGAGGCTGTTAAACCAGCTGAGTATGAATAAGGATATAAACCCATGTAATAGTGTGGTTGACGCATCCAAGTCATACCTGCTGCATCGTCAATATCTACGCTATCACCCCAGAATCCTTTAATAACTGCTAGCTTAGTTTCACACAGCATTTTTGCTGTTAAGGAAACACCCTTTTCAGCAGCCCTGTAAACTCTACGCTGGAACTCGCCCTCTAATAAATGGGTAACAAAGTTATGATAATATGTTCCTAATAGCTGTAATATTACCCAACGCTTCATTTCAGGTGTATCATATTTTTTTATTAAGTGTTGGCCAACCAATAACTCATTCATAGTAGAAGGAGCCTCTACAAAGTACATAGATGGTCGGGTATTAAAGACACGCTGTTCATTATTAGCATAATAGAAATGACCTGCATGACCTAACTCATGGGCTAATAAAAAAGCTGAGCGCATATTGTTAGTAAAGGTAGCTAAAACATAGGGATGTACACCATATGGAGATGAGCAGAAAGCACCTGTGGATTTACCTACGTTATCACTATAGTCAATCCAACGGCTATCAAAGGCTGTTTTTAACATACTTTGATACTCTTCTCCCATTACCTCTAAGCCCTCTAAAATAGTTTGTTTAACGCTTTCAAAAGTAGCAGGCATATCTACACCAGCATTTATAGGTGCTTTTAAATCGTGGAAACAAATTTTGTCTAAACCTAATAGCTTTTGCTTTAGCTTTGCATAACGCTGCATATGAGGAGCTAATTCTTTGTAAATTATATTTAGCTGATTTTCATACATCTCTAAGCTAACTTTTTGATCTACTAATAACATCTCTTCGGTAGATTTATGGCCCCTTAATTTAGCCTCTGCTACCTGCTTTTTAACCTCGGTAGAGTATACCGCAGCATAAGTATTTACATACTGTTTAAGAGTTTTTACAAATGAGGCATAGGCATTTTCTCTCACAACTTTACTCTCTGATTGCTCATATTTACTCTCAAATAAAGCAAAAGAGTTTGGTAGCTCTTCACCTTTTTCATTCACAAATGAATCAAATTTCATATCAGCGGCTTTGCTAATAGAGTAAATGCGATATGGAGATTCAGTTAACTCTCCTAAAGAAGCCAATACCTGTTCAGTCTCTGGTGTTAACATATATTGTTTTTTATCATGAATGTCTTTTAAGTAAATTTTAAATACCTCAAGACCCTCTTCTTGTAGTAAATTATTAAATTGTTTATCACTTAAAGCAACTATTTCAGAATCTAAAAAAGACGCAGCAGCCTGAACCTTAGTATTTATTGCATCAAATACCATGCTATCTTCTTGGTTTACGGGGTCTGTACCGTCGCCAGCTTGTTTAAGGCTAGCATATGTACCTAATTGAATAATTTTTATGTAGGCTTTTTCAATTTGTAATACACACTCTAATAGTGTTTTACCACTCTCACAAGAGCGACCTTTAAAAGCTGTAATATTGCCAATATCGCCTTCTAAATCTTTTAAACCCTTTTGCCACTCTTCACGTGTTTTAAATAAATCAGTTAAATCCCAAGTCATTTCTACTGGAACTTCAGAACGTAATAATCTCTTTGCCATAATATACACCTCCATTAACTTTTTCTTCTAAATTATACACTTAATTTGTAAACTTTTGAATAGTTATCTAAAAAAACCTAAATATTTAGACTAACTAATTAACTAAGTAGTATCTCTACTGGCGGTCTCTAATGAAATATTTACTACTACTTAATAAAAAAACTTACCAAAGAATTAACACTCTAGCAAGTTTTTTAGCTACTTATTAAATTATTAATCAGCTATTTTTTCATAAACACGATAGGTCCAATCTACTAATTCCGAAATAGATATTTGCTCAATTGTTCTTACATAGGTTTTAAGGTTATTACCTAGTGGCTTTACCCACTGCTCTGGTAAACCACTTTTATGGTTTATAATTCCCACTATATTACCAATTTGTGCGGCATTGCAGTCTACATCTAACCCAGCTTTGGCCACTATTCTCATGGTTTCGGTAAAGTCTGTTTTACCAAAATACAGGGCGACTACTTCTATTGCAGCATTGGGTAGGGCATGTACTAAGTTATATTGCTGGTACTGCTCTTCAATAAAGTCTAGTACTAAATCTTCGTTGTTTAACTCTTGGCACTTCTTAAAGCAGGTTTCAACTACGCTATAATACAAGCTATTATTCGGTATATAGCTAATAGCTAACCTTATAAGCTCTTTTATATCACTAATCTCAAAGGCTAGTGAAGCCAGTACAGCATTAAACACTTCACCCAAAATACCATTATTAAAATGAGATATTTCACCATCCATCCAAGCAATTTTAGCCGCTAACAACGGATTATTTGGGGCTAACATACCACAAATAGTGCCTCTCATTTGGGCACCTATCCACTCTCTATAGGGGTTAGAGACTATACCACTATGGGGTGGATATATTCCTAAGCGGAGATTTTTTAGGGCAATATCTTCAGCCGACCAAGCAAATGGTATTAGGGCTACCCACTGCTCGGCAATATGATGAGAGTTTGTTTTTTTACCATGTTCATCAAACGCCTTTAGTAAAGCCAGTTCAAAGGTAATATCATCGTTATAGGTACTAGGTTGTTTTAAATAGCTAGTAACCTCTCCAAAAAAAGACTCTATACTCTGCCTATTATAACCCTCTAAGGCTGTTCCGAAGGCACCAGCCGCAATTTGGCCGATAAAACCCCATTTTATTTTTTGCTTTATGTTATCAGTGTTAATAACTTCATGATTTACTATTTGTTGTTTTATTTGCTGCTCATACTGCTGCCAGTTAGTATAACAACAGTAGTTCCAGTAATCTGCACTTTTATTGATTGGGGCATTGTTTAGTTCATAAAAGATTTTAGAAAGGTATTGATTAAGTTTAGGTATATTGTTTAAATCTGTTATGGCCTCAAAAAAAAGTTTCTCTGCTTTAGTGACATCATAACCGAGGTTTTGGCTTGCTTGAATAGCTCCAGCTAAAACCGAGCTTGGGGCACCAGAACCTGGAGCCTCACTTTGCCAAAGAATTTGGGTACGCTGATCATCTATTTTTTGAGATACACTTTGAGTCCAATCTTCTTCTGTTTCATGTACAAGCCTTACGGTAGCATTAGCAACCAACTGCTTGTTGTACTCAATTATATTCATAATGACTCTCCCTTGTTAGCTACATGTGTTATCTAATTTACTAAAAGCATCAAAGAGTAGTTGTACAAAAAACTCTCTATCTATATCAAGCAATACCTTTACATTAGGCTCATGGGCAGGCTTTGGGCGATTATCGGCTAAGGTTTGCCCCCTACAGCTATCACTATCTGTTATTACTTGTACATACAAATCTTTTGCCTTAAATAACTGGGGCTGTAACAAATAAGCTATGGCACAGGGGTCATGCATAGCGTTGCCTGTATATCCAAAGCGCTTACCATAAATAGAATAAAAGTCTAATAATTCGCATACAAAGTTACTTATTTTGCCTTTACTGCGTAAGGATTCGTACTCGGTATTTAAGATATAGGCTTTATTGGTAACATCTAAGCCACTCATTATAAGAGGAAGTCCACTCTTAAAGACAATAGCCGCGGCCTCTGGGTCAACATAAATATTAAACTCTGCCGCACTCGTAACATTACCCTGATATAAACCACCACCCATTAAAGATATTAGCTCTATCTTATTAAGTAAATGGGGATATGACTTAATAAATAAGGCAATATTTGTTAACGGACCAAGAGGTACTAAGGTTATTTTATGCTTAGAGTTTTGCACTACCTCTGCCATACGTTTTACTGCATGAACAGCACTTGCTTGTAACTGAGGGTTAGGTAAAATAGGTCCATTCATGCCTGTATCACCATGGGCCTCGGGAGCAATTGTTAAGGGTCTCACTAAGGGTCCTAGCTGACCTTTAGCTACCTCAATGTTATTATTAGTAAGCTCTAATACTTTTAGGGCATTTATTGTTACTTTATTAAGACTTTGATTTCCACCAATAGTAGTAATAAGCTCAATTTTTAGTTCATTTTTATGGGCCAGTGCTAAAAGTAGGGCTATAGCGTCATCGTGCCCTGGATCACAATCTATTATTATATGTTTCATAACGACAGCCTTTCTTTACTTCTTTTTTATATTTTTTTTGCGGCTTGCTTTAATAGAGTAAAAAGTCAAACCCAATACAGTTGCCAAGTAGGGAACTGTGTATACTAACTCGTTAGGTAAGTTAATAACCTGTAGGGCATTAGATATAGCCTTAGCAAAACCAAATAGTAGTGATGAAAGGGTGGTTCCGATAATAGTTCCCCTACCCATTGCCTCTGCCGCAAGGGCTATCCAACCCCTGCCTGCCGACATATTGGCTGTAAAAATTGAGACATATCCCATAGATAAAAATGCCCCACCCATGCCAGCAAATAAACCACTTAGCAGTAATGCTAGGTACTGAATTTTACGTACGTTTATACCCACAGATTCGGCTGCATGATAGTTTTCACCAACAGCCCGTACTTTACGACCAAGTGCAGTTCTATTAAGCATTAAATACAATGCTATTGCTGATAAAATTGCTAAATAGGTTATTAAATGATGTCCCGAAAGTATTGCTCCTAGGATAGGTATATCTTTTAATAAAGGGATATCAATATTAGGCAATACCTTAGATGCTAAGGCTGCTGATGTTCCTTTATCTCCAGTTACTAAATACAAAATAAATACCGATCCACCACTAGCTAATAGGTTTAGAGCTATACCACCTAGGATTACTTGGGTTTTTAACTTTAAGGTAAAATAGGCCAAAATAAATGCCATAAATACTCCGGTTAACAAAGCAAAAATAAAGCCAATTAACGCACTACTAAAATAAGCACTAAAAATTACTCCTGCTAAAGCCGCCATGAGCATAATGCCCTCTAAACCAATATTAGCAATACCCGCTCTATCGGATATTAGGGCACCTAAAGCAGCCAATAAGATGGGTGTTGTTACCCTAATAATGGTGTATATAAAGCTAGTTGAAAAGATAATAGTAAATAGGGTTTTCATACTACTTAGCCTCCTTTAAGAGCATTTTATGGCGCCAGTAGAATAAAAATCTTTCTGCTGATATTAATAAAATAATTACCGCCTGAATAATAGCTACCATTTCCGCTGGCACATTAGTTAAACGAGCCATGAGGTCTGCTCCTATGCGAATATAGGCTAAAAATAGGGCTGCCCCCACAGAGCCAAAGGGTTTATTTTTGCCTAACATAGCTACCAAAGCACCGTCGAAACCCAGCCCTGGTAAGGCTGTCCATCTAAAACGAGTATACATTCCTAATACCTCTACTGAGCCACCTATGCCAGCAATTAAACCAGCCAACAAATGAGCATAAATAATTACTCTAAATGTTTTAACACCCGAATAGTTGGCAAACTTTTGGTTGATACCTGTCATTCTTAGGGCATAACCCCATTTTGTTTTATAAAGAAATAAATACACTAAAATAGTTACAGCTATTAATATAAATATACCTGCATGAATACGGGTACCCGGTACTACTTTTGCTAACCTAGCAGATAACGGAAACTTAGAAGACACTATAGCAACCTGTGAAGCATCTCTAAAATAGTAATTAAGAATATATAAACCAATACCAAAATATATGCTATTAAACATCAGTGAGGTAACCAAAACATTGGCATTCCACTTCGCCTTTAAAAACCCAGGTATTACACCCAATAACATCGAGAGCAAAGCAGCAGCAATAATAGCAACTGTGGGCAGTAAAAATCCTGTAAGAGGTAGCTTTAATACCACTATAGTAGCAACTAAACCACTAATGTAAAACAAGCCCTCTGAGCCAAGGTTAAAGAGGTTTGTTTGAAACAAAATTGAGGTAGCTAAGCCCGCAAAGGCCAATGGTATTGCCGCCTCTATAACATTGCCAATATATCGTTTATTGGTTAAAGGGCCTATAATAAAAGCCCTAATTGTAGCTAAAGGGTCGTCGGAAACAAAAAGGATAATTGCAAAAGCAATAAGCAAGGCTATAGCAATAGCCAGCAAGGTTCTTATTAATTGATATCTTCGCTCGCTAATCATGGTATGCTCTCCTTATTAATTCTGGCGTATGCCTTTCTATACCTAACATAGCCATTCCTAGTTTCTCTTCGGTGAGGCTTTTGCTGTCTTCAAAATAGGCCACAATTTCTCCTTCGTACATCACAATTATTTGATCACTAAGCTCCATAACTTCGTTTAAATCGGCTGAAACTAATAAAATTGCCGTATTGTTTTTACGCATTTCTAATAGCTTATGATGAATAAACTCAATAGAGCCTACATCTACTCCACGGGTTGGCTGCTCTGCTATTAATACCTGAGGGTTTATAGAACACTCTCTGGCTACCACTACCTTTTGAATATTACCACCCGAAAGGCTATTAACAGCTTGGTTTTTAGAACTGCATAATACCGAATACTGCTCTATTAAAGAGTTAGAAACAGCTGCCATTTGTTTACCCTTTAACAACACTTTTTTTGCCATTTTATTGGCTAAAATTCTATTTGTAATTATATTCTCTTCTATTGAAGCGCTGCCAGCTATACCCAATGACATACGGTCTTCGGGTATATACGAGAAGCCTTTGTTTCTTAAAGAAATTATATCTAAATTGTTAATTAGTTCATCATTAACAAATACTTTTCCACTTTGAATAGCTTTATTTCTGGTAATCATGTTAATTAGCTCAGTTTGTCCATTGCCTTCTACTCCTGCAATACCTAGGATTTGACCAGCCTTTACAGAAAAACTAATGTCTTTTAATATCTGCTTATTATCATTAGAAACAAAGCTTAAATTGTTGACTCGTAATTTTACATCTCCTGTTTTTTGAGAGGGTTTATCGTAAGATAACACTACATCTCTACCCACCATTAGGTTAGAGATTTTACGCTCGCTTACCTCACTTATCTTAAAGGTACCTTTTGTTTGCCCTTTACGAATTATTGTTACTCTATCGCTTATCTCTTTAACCTCTTTTAGTTTATGAGAGATAAAAATTATGGTATGTCCCTCTTCTTTGAGCTTTTTTAACTGCACAAATAACTCCACTGTTTCTTGGGGAGTTAACACAGCTGTGGGCTCATCTAAAATAATTATTTTTGCACCCCTCAATAACACCTTTAGTATCTCAACCTTTTGTTTCATTCCAACAGTTAAGTCCTCTGCTTTAAGATCGGGGTCGATTTTAAAGTTATACTTCTTAGCTAAATCAAGGCTTATTTGTTTGGATTTTGCTAGGTCAATAAAGAGGCCTTTGTTAGGCTCTAATCCTAACAAAAGATTTTCACTTACAGTAAACGAAGGCACTAACATAAAGTGTTGATGAACCATACCTATGCCTAACTCTATGGCTTTATTGCTATCATTTATCACAGTTTTTTGACCGTTTAATAAAATCTCTCCACCGTTTGGCTGTTCCATACCAAATAGAATTTTCATGAGAGTAGATTTTCCTGCTCCGTTTTCACCAACTACGGCGTGTATTTCGCCTTTTTTTAAAGCAAAATTTACATCTTTATTGGCTACTACACCATTTCCATAAACCTTAGTAACATTTTTTAATTGTAATATATATTCACTCATAAGCTTTCCCTCACAAACAAAGTTATAGCTTTGTAATTGCATTTTTAACTGGCTTAACAAACTGTTACTGTTAGTATTTTATAAGTAATTGGAGGACATAAAGCCCTCCACTACATATTTTTACGAATCTAAACTATATTAGTAATTAAAATAAATAATATGTTTTTATCCTTATTTCTTTTTTTATTAATTTACTGGCTTAACTGAATCTCTAATATCTTTTACTTCCTGTGTTGTCATACCAAAGGCAGAGCTAATGGTAATTTCACCATTGGTAACAGCCTTTTCAACCTCTTCAATTTTAGCTTTTGCTTCATCTGTTAAAAGGTTATTGTAGTATTCGTTTTTAGCTAAACCAACACCATTTTCTTTTAGTCCCATTTCCTCATGTGTACCATAAGCTAATGTACCTTCAACATGCTTTTTAACGGCTCTTAAAATAGCTTTGTCTAAGTATTTAACAGCAGAGGTTATAATATGGTCAGCCTTTTCTGGGGCTGTATCTTTAAACATTTCGGCTTGATCTGAGTCTACACCTAAGGCATATTTATTTGAATCTTTTGCGGCTTCAATAACGCCTAGTCCAGTTTTACCTGCTGCACTAAATACTACATCTGCGCCAGCATTATATTGAATTGTAGCTAACTCTTTACCTTTAGCAGGATCAGCAAAATCACCTGCATAAGAGATATACATTTTAATTTCAGGATTAATATACTTTGCACCCTCAATATAACCAACTAAAAAGTCGTTGATACCAGGTAAATCCATACCACCTAAAAATCCAATAGTAGATTCTTCATTGGCTAACTCCATGTTAGAATCGGTAACTAATGCAGCACATACACCTGCCATAAATGATAGTTGATTGGTGCTATAAAACATTGAATAAACATTATCAGGATGCTCAGTAATTGATGTATCAAAGTTAATAAAGCGCTCTTCTGGATATTCACCTGCTAAGCGATTCATTAATTCTGTAGTACTGTTACCAGAAATGATAACATCATAATCACCATCAATTACGTCTAAGAAATATGGCTCCCACTTTGTAGAATCTGTGCCCATTTCAAAAACCTTGGTGTCAGCATTTAACTCAGTTTTAACTAATTCTAAACCCTTATTAGCCGCATCAAAAAAGGACTTATCTCCTAAAGTACCGGCAATTAAAAGGGCTACTTTTAGTTGATTCTCGGGTGCTTCTGCTTTTGGAGTACAACCAGCAACAGTAAAGACTAATACAGACAACAATAAAGCTAATACTAAAGTCTTTTTCATGTTTTTCTCCTCTTCAACCACTTAATTATCTTTTTATTAACATTCTCTCAGAAACCCCTACTTTGTTTACAAACTCACTAACCTCTTGGGCAGTGGGCATTGCTGTTTGGGCACCTAATTTTAAGGTGCAAAGCGCTGCCGCTGCTTGGGCGTTTGTAATGGCCTCTGGAAAAGAATATCCTTGTGATAAATAATACAGTAATGCTCCATTAAAGGTATCTCCGGCACCTGTGGTATCCTCGGCATTAACCAAATAACCTTTATAGTGATAAACTTCATTTTGATAAAAATGCAATACCCCATAACTACCAATTGTAATGATTAAATTTTTCACACCCTGTGTTAAAATTTGCTGACCAACTGCTACTAAGTTATTAATATTGGTCGTATCAGTATTTAAAGCTTTATTAACTATTTGATAAGCCTCAGTTTCATTAGGTGTAAGAACATATAATTTACTTAGTAACTCTGGGTTTAGTTTTTGGCAGGGTGCGGGGTTTAAGATTATTTTTTTACCCTTTTGATAAGCCAAAGAAATAATCTGCTTTACAGCCTCTAGTGGTATCTCTAGCTGTAATAAAATAAACTCACATTGGTCTATTAGCTTTTCATAAGCTAATACATCATTAATAGTAATCTCTTTATTAGCATTTTGCATAACCACTATATTGTTATGGGCTTGTTCATCTACGGTAATAAAAGCTAACCCTGTTCCTGAGCTTTTGCTAACAATTACCCCTTGGCAATCTATATTATGTTGATTAAAGTTATTTAGATAAGCTTGACCAAACTTATCTGCACCAACTCTTCCTATAAAGGCACACTCAGCCCCTAACTTTGCACAAGCAATGGCCTGATTTGCACCTTTACCACCAAAAAAGTATTCTCCACTACTCGCCAATATTGTTTCACCTACCTTAGGTAAGTGATTAACCTTTGCTACTATATCTTGATTTATGCTTCCTATTACAAGTATCACAGTGATAATCCTACCTTTCAAAAGAGCCAGGAGTGGTGGTTATTAATTAAAAAGGCTTTTTATTTTAATCATAACTATTAAAACTTTGGCTCTTACAGAATATAACTAGACCACTCCTTGTATTTATAACTTTTAATTTGTTGAATTTCGTATAATTAGTTTAGCTTTAAGGGTTAAGTCTTTGATATTTGTATCTTTGTTTTTTATTGAATCAAAAAGTATTTTGGCAGATTGCCTACCAATTTCATAGGACTCTTGCCGTACGGTTGTTAACTCTGGGTGTAAGTAGCTAGCTAAGGTAATGTCATCAAAACCAATAACCGAGACTTGATTTGGAACCTTTATACCTTTTTTGGCTAAGCCTTTTATAACCCCAGCTGCTATTAAATCGTTACCACAAAAAAATGCCGTATAATCTCTATTTAACATATCAATAGCCTGTTCTCCCCAAGCAGGGTCGAATTGACCAATATAAATATCGCTATCTGAGGCTTCTAAGCCAGCATCTCTACAGGCTGTTAAGTAGCCTCTTTTTCGTTCAACAGAAGGCATAATGTTTATTGGGCCTGAGATAAAGGCAATCTTTTTATGATTTTTAGCTATTAAGTATTGTACTGCTTCATACGAGCCAGTGTAGTTATCGGTAATAACCCTGCCCACTATGTTAGAGTAATTGGCCTCACGATCTATTGTTACCATAGGAATTTTGGTAGTAAGCTTAAGCTCTTGTTCATTATCTCGAATAATAGCAGGTACAATAACAATTCCCTCCACCATTTTTTCGTTTAAGGCTTGTACACTAGCTATTTCTTTGGCTAAGCTTTCATCGGTATTACAAAAAAACACACTATAAGCCTCTCTGCCAGCCTCATCCTCAACACCCCGAGCCAACTCTGGTAAAAAGGGGTTGCAGACATCGGGAATAATTAAACCAATGGTATTTGAGCGTTTGGTAACCATGCTGCGGGCAATATTACTAGGTATATAATTGTATTCATTAATAAAACTCATAACTTTATCACGAGTTTTTTGGCTAATATTGTTATCTTTTTTATTGATAATTTTAGAGACAGTAGTTGTGGAAACTCCAGCCATACGTGCAATATCTTTAATAGTAATTGCCATAATACACTCCATTGTTATTTTTAGGTAAACGTTTTAGTAAAACGTTTACCTAAGCATTATATCAACCCCCTAAAAGTTAGTCAATACTTTAACTTTTATACTTTACAATATTTCTTTATAAGCAACTGGTAAATCCCACAGGCATTTAATTAATTGTGATATAATTAATTTTACTTATTATAGTAGGAGAAATATTATGAAACGTAGATATGCAGATTATAGAGAAACTGCAATTGCTAAAAAACGAACTATGCTTACTTATATGCAAAAGCCAGAGTTTACCGGCTGGGCTTATCTATTATGTATAGATGAAATAGCTAGCCCCATGATTGATGATAATATTGGCATAAAAATGTGTATTGCAGATAATGGCTATGTATATATTCGCTACTTTCCGGATAACGAAAACTACTGTATAATGGCTATTTTTAATGAAAAACACCAAGCTGTAGAGTGGTATATTGACATAACAACAGGTACCCAATTTACAGAAGATGGTCTGCCATTTTACGATGATATATACCTAGACATAGAGGTTTTACCAAGCGGAGAAATCTTTTATTTAGATGAAGATGAGTTAGAAGATGCCCTAAACACAGGTGATATAACCCAAAACCAATATAACAAAGCTATAAAAGATGGTCAGAGTTTGTTAACTAAAATAGTTAACAATGAATATCAGCTACTAGCAAAAAGCCAAGAACATTTAGTGGAGTTGTTACAAGAAGTTAATAACAGCTTGTAATTTTAAAAACACTTATTTTAATAAAAAAATAATGGGAGTTGAAATATGAAAAGAAAATACGGAGATGCCCGAAATCTTAGTAAAATTACAAAAAAACGTGTTTACCTAAAACACTTTAATAATACCGATTTTAAAGGGCATATTTCTTTAATTTGTGTAGATAACATAACCGAGCCAATAAACGTTAATATTATTAATAAACAAATGTGTTTAGTTAATAACGGTTATTACTGGCTTTTACAATACCCTAAAAATGAAAACTACTGTTTAATGAGCATGTATAATGATAAAAAACAAATTATTCAATGGTACATAGATATTCATAGTGGCTATGAAATTGGCCCAGATAATGTGCCTAATTACAATGATTTATATCTAGATATAGCTATTTTAAACTCTGGCGAAATTTTATTATTAGATGAAGATGAACTAGCAGAGGCGTTAGAGAGTGGAGATATTAATGAGGAATTATATAATTTAGCTAATAACGAAGCTCATAAAATCATGCAAGATATTATAAATAAAAAGTTCAGTATTGTTAATACCACAGCCAAGTATTTAGAAATCATGCTTGAGGAAGTTGAGAAGTAAGAGCTTAGTTTTTTTAGTATTACCATAAAGGTTTGAGGGATATATCTTATAAAAACATAATTTCCCTTAATACTGCGGGAGCATAAAATGCTTCCCCTACCCTCAGGTTACGTTATTTTGAGTTGTAGTTTTAAAAATGTCACTTTATTCTTACACCTTACTGGTTTTGTTATTACCACAAAGGACTCGAAGGACACAAAGGGGTTACTGGTTTGGCTTTAATTATTGCTTTATAAATGATGTTTGCAGTTAATGTAACACCTCTTTTTCTTTTCTTCGTGTTCTTGGTGTTCTTGTGGTTTATTAATAAAAGTTAGGTTATACCTGTTAGTTTGATTTTTAAACCTTAGGTTTTGAATTGTAGTTTTAAAAATGTCACTTTATTTATATCTTAGTAGTTTTTTATTACCACAAAGGACTCGAAGGACACAAAGAGGGTTTGTGGTTGGCTTTTATTATTGCTTTATAAATGATGTTTGCAGTTAATGTAACACCTCTTTTTCTTTTCTTCGTGTTCTTGGTGTTCTTGTGGTTTATTAATAAAACTTTGTTATACTTGTTAGTTTGATTTTTTAAGCCTAAATTATGATTTACAGTTTTAAAAATGTTACCTAAATCTTATACCTTACTGGTTTTGTTATTACCACAAAGGACTCGAAGGACACAAAGAGGGTTTGTGGTTGGCTTTAATTATTGCTTTATAAATGATGTTTGTAGGTAATTCTTTACATTAACAAAAAACGTCTATATAGACGTTTTTTTAGATCTCTTCTTCTTCGTTATGACGAGGGTTGCTTGATACTGTATCTATGGCTTTTGTTATGGCTCTTGTTACGTCTGCATTAAATTGCATTAAGAATTGATTTAAACGCATAAATACTTCGCCTTTTTCGCTGGCGTAGTACATGGGTTTGAGGTGGTTTAGGGCATAGGCTTTCATATCATCAATACATGTTTCACATTTACAAATATCATCGTAATCATCGAGTACTTTAGGTAATAGCTTATCTACTACTAACTCCATATAATTTATTACCACTATATTCAGCTCCCTTTAATAATAATTAAGTTACAGCTCTATTTCGCCAGCCCATTTTAATGCCTCAACGTATAGCTCCATAAAGCGGTCGTTTTCTACGTTAAATGTGCCTTTATTTTGCAACTCATCCCACTTTGCTTTTTCGAAGCTATTTATTTTATCTAAAGTTTTTGCTATATCGCTTCCGTCTTTTAATAAGGCATCTTTAATGCTTGACGAAAACGGTATCTCACTAACAATTTCTTTCATTTCTTTGCATAATAATACATCTATTAAAGAAAATAGTCCTGTTACAAAGTACTCCTCCGACCTACGTCCTAAACCGGCTTCTTTGGCCAGTAACTCCATTAATTTGCCTCTTATTAAGCTGTTTTTAATTACCTCATTATTTTGTTTATCACGTGTGTCTTTAAACATCATTAAATAAACCCATTTTTTGAGCTCATCTACGCCTAATACGGCTAAAGCATGTTTAATTGATTTTACCTCATAACGTGTTCCGTATTGCACATAGTTAGAAATTTTTAAAATTTTGTAGGTAAGGTCAACATCATGTTCACAAATTTCAGTAATTTTATTAAAGTCCACAAACTGTTTATTAAGCTCTGTGGCAATGCGTAATAAAGAGGTATTAAGAACTTTGCGTTCATTGCTTTTTACAATTATAGGTTTGCTAAAAAAGTAACCCTGAAAATAGTCGTACCCCATATCTCGAGCTATTTTATATTGCTCACGGGTTTCAACTTTTTCGGATAAAAATTTGGTTCTTCCTTTAAAGGCTTTTATAATTCTTTTTTGAACTTCAATATCAATTTTACCATATTCAACTTTTATGATATCTGCTAGTTCAATTAAACTTAAATATTTTTGGTTAAAATTAAAGTCATCTAAAGCTAAAATATAGCCCTGTTCTTTTAAATTTTTACATGCCTCAATTACTTCGGGGGTAGGGTTAACTCTCTCTAAAATTTCAATTACTACTTCATCTTTGGGCAAAGCAAGGGGTATACCTTTAACAATTAAATCTTCAGAAAAATTGATAAACGCCCGTGAACCAAAAGTAAGGTCTTCGAGTTGCATTGTTAAAAATACATTGTTAATTAACTCCGAGGTTGCTTGATTATCTTCTATTCCCTCAAAGTAGTTTTTAGTACCGCCTCTATAGAAAAGCTCATAACCATACACCCTCATTTTACGGTCAAAAATAGGTTGTCTGGCAACATATACGTGCATTAAGCTGCACCCCCTTTTGTGGTATAGAGCTAATACTAATTAGTTCCTAAATTTAATAATATTTATAAGTAGCCTGTTACATTTATCAAACAGTTTTTAATAAAAAATAAAATTATAATATCAATAAAATACAAATACTAATAAAACATTAAGTAACAAGCTCTGTAATAAAATTACTAATATAATTATACACGTTTTTTTATTACTAGTTCAAGAAAAATTATAAATTTTTTACTATAACTGCAATTAAAGCAAGGGAGCAATCCCTTGCTTTAATTAGTTGTTTAATTAAGGTTATTAATTAACTATCTTAATAACTGTAAAACGCCTTGAGGAGCTTGGTTAGCTTGAGCCAACATAGATTGAGCAGCTTGCTGTAAAATGTTTAACTTAGTATAGTTCATCATTTCACTAGCAATGTCTACGTCTCTAATGCGAGACTCAGAAGCCTGTAAGTTCTCAGTTGTTGTGTTGAGGTTATTAATTGTATGCTCTAAACGGTTTTGGTAAGCACCTAATTTAGAACGCTCAGCAGAAACCTTAATAATAGCATCTTCAATTGTTGTGATAGCTGCACTTGCTGCAGGTTGACTAGATATGTTTACACCAGCTGCTGTGTGAGCACCTTGATCTAATTCACCAGCTGCAAATGTTGCTGCGCTTGCTGAGTCTAATTTTATATCTACTGTAGCATCTACAGTACTATCTAATGTAGTACCATCAAAATTCAATGTAACACCATTGTTTGCTGCACTTGTAAAGGTTACAGACTCTACATCATTTTTAACAACCATTTCTTCACTATTAAATGTAAGTTTAACTTCACCTGCACCTACACCTAAAGTTGTAGCAGCAACATCATTTTTATCTGTAACTCCAGCTGCACCAGTACCCGCAGCTGTTAAATCTATACCTGCATTAGTCATAGCAGTATTTAAAGCAGCAAATGCTTGGTTATTTTCTAGCGTTAAAGTAATTGTTTTTGCATCATGATCAATAGAAGCAGCAACAGCAGCACCGCCAACAATATTTATTTTATAATCATTATATAGTGAAGTATCGTTAGTTGATGCTAGAGCTAATGTTCCATTTCCTAAAGATGCAATATCCCACTCAGCTTTATCTGGGCTATTATCTGCAGTTAACGCAAGAGAAGCACCATCTACAACAGCTGTACCAGTTGTTGTTCCTAATTCAACAGAAGAAACTTTTACAGCACCAGCTGCCACTGTAGCACCCAATACATCTCTAGAAACGCCTAATGTTTTAGCATCCATAGCACTTAATGATAAAGAAATATCTTGACCTGTGTTAGCACCAATGTGGAATTTAACTTCGCCGATTTTACCGTCTGTTAATCCACCATTAGAGATTTTTTTGCTATTGAACTCGGTATTGTTAGCAATACGAGTAATCTCTTTAGCTAATTCGTCAACCTCTTTTTGAATTTCATCACGCTCAGATTGAGTGTTTGTATCATTTGAAGATTGAACTGCTAATTCACGCATTCTTTGAAGAATACTGTGAGTTTCTTGTAAGGCACCCTCAGCTGTTTGAATTAAAGAAATTCCGTCTAAAGCGTTATCAGAAGCCTGCTCTAAACCAGAAATTTGGGCACGCATTTTTTCAGAAATAGCTAAACCAGCAGCGTCATCAGCAGCTGTGTTAATTCTTAAACCAGAACTGATTTTTTCTAAAGATTTAGACTGTTTTGAACCAGTTGCACTTAAGTAACGATTGGCATTCATTGCCATAAGATTGTGATTAATTCTCATTATAAATTACCTCCATGTTTTAAGTATAAACATCCGTGTTTATACTGTTTTTCAGGTTTTTAAGCCTTCATAATTTATATCGGTATTGATTTATTTTACTTTAATATTTTTTCATTTTAAAAGCCAAACAAGCATAAAAATGAGGGGAATCATAAAGGCACAAGTCCAGGCTACGGCTTTAAGTAATCTGTTATCTTTTTCTTTTAGGGTTGTTGGTTTTTCTTTGGCTATGGGCTGTAGCTGTTTATTTATTAAAACGGAAGCATATTCGTTGATAGCTAGCTCAGCTTTGGGTTTTTCGTTTACTTTGTGATGGGTTAAGTTTTCAGTAAAAACAAAAGTGGTGTTTTTAGTTAAATCTTTTTTTACTTTTGTTTTTAACATGTTTTTGCGGACCATGTCATAAATAAGATGATCTCTAGTGGCAGACTGGGCAAACTGCTGCATTAGTTTATAGAGGTCTTTGCTTATTTCGGGCACCTCTTTTACGGCATTGGGGTTGGGCATGTTTTGGGCAAGTTTGGGGTTTTGAGTTTTATTAAAATACTGTTTTACTTGGGGGTTGTTTAAATAACCAATTAATTGCTCATAGCTGGTAATCTGCAAAGTACTAAAAAGAGCTAAAAGCTGATTAGTTTGGTTTTGGTTTAAACTAAAGTTTTGTAACAATTTATTATTAACAGCTGTTTGTTTATTAGCCACATTTGCTGTAACTGTAGACTTATTAAAGGTAAAGTTACGAATTTTCATCTTTACCACCCCCTGTTACCTTTATGTTCGGTGAGTTAGTTATTTTCTTTAATTTAGTAATGTTTGTAATTAAGAAAAATGTCGATATGTTTTTTTGTAACCACTAAGTTTGTAAAAGTTTTTAAGATTTTAAACTAATGTAAATATTTAAATATAAGCTTTAAAAATCATACTTCACAATTAGCTAAAATAATTTTTAACCGCTAAGGGCGCAAAGGGCACGAAGAGGTTTTTGGATTTAACTTAATTGGTGGTTTAAAAATGAAGCTTTGCATTAAATTTTCTGAAAATGGATTGACTATAAAGTAAGATGCTGAGGCGTAAAGATTACTATTAAGCAATACCATCTTCTTTTCCCTTCGTGCACTTTGTGGTACTAAATCATTAACTATCTACTTTAAGCTCAATTTTTAAACCTCAATATTTCTAATTTACTAACAGCTTTAAAAATCACACTCCCCAATTAATTAAAATAAATTTTTAACCACTAAGGGCACAAAGGGCACGAAGAGGTTTTGGAATTTAACTTAATTGGTGGTTTAAAAATGAGTCTATATAAAAAGATTTAAAAAAATGGATTGACTATTAATGAAGATGCTGAGGCGTAAGGATTACCATTAAGCAATACCACCTTATTTTCACTTCGTGCACTTTGTGGTACTAAATCATTAACTATCTACTTTAAGCTCAATTTTTAAACCTCAATATTTCTAATTTACTAACAGCTTTAAAAATCACACTCCCCAATTATATTAAAATAATTATTTAACCACTAAGGGCACAAAGGGCACTAAGAGGTTTTTAGATTTAACTTAATTGGTGGTTTAAAAATGAAACTATATAATAAAACTTAAAAAAAATAGATTGACTATAAATTAAGATGCTGAGGCGTAAGGATTATCATTTACCTGCCACACCTTCTTTTCCCTTCGTGCTCTTTATGGTATTAAAAACATTACCTATTAACTTTAAGCTCAATTTTTTAAACCTCCATATTTCTAATTACTAACAGCTTTAAAAATCACACTCTCCAATTAGATTAAAATAATTATTTAACTACTAAGGGCACAAAGGGCACGAAGAGGTTTCTGGATTTAACATAATTTGTAGTTTAAAAATGAGTCTATATAATAAAAACTTAAAGAAATGGATTGACTATTAATTAAGATGCTGAGGCGTAAGGATTACCATTCAGCAATAACACCTTATTTTCCCTTAGTGCACTTTGTGGTATCAATCCCTTAACTATTTTCTAAGAACTCGATTTTTAAACCTCAAGTGAGATCTTACTCAGGCGAACACAAGATTCGCCCCTTGTATAATTAAGATATAAAAAATGAATAAGGATTAAAACGAATAATAGTTAGGTATTCAGAAGTATTGTTTGTGATTGAATAGAAGTTCAACCACTTAACCTTACTCTAAATTCATAGTAACATAATGCTATGAGAGATATACGTACGCCCCTTGAATGACTCTTAAGAGTTTATATTCGTGACGTAGTCTGTAATTATGTGAGTTTCATTGGTTTAGCTGGTTGAATTTCTCTTGATCATAAGCAAGAGAACTATTCGGGTAACGAACAAGGTTAATGACTCACAATATTACTCTCATTTTGGATAGAAAGGAACTTACTATGGCTAATTATTATAACGTACCTGTTGCTGGAATTGATGTTGCTGCAAACTTCTCAGTTGTTACAATTCTATCTCCTAATGGAGATATTTATAAAAAAAATTTGAAGTTTCATCATAATCTTGATGGACTAACCAAGCTTGTAAATCTTATTAATAAAATAGAAGAAGAGTTTGGTGATAGTCCCAAGTTATTTTGTGAAAGCACGGGAATATATCACTTAACTCTTCTTCATTTCCTTAGAAAAAACCAGAAGGATATATCTGTGATAAATCCTCTGATATCTAATTCTAACAGGAATTTTAATATTAGAAAAGTGAAAAATGATAAAAGAGACTCTCTTTCTCTTGCAAAGCTTGGTAAATTCGACAATGTTAAAACTTCAATGGATATTCCAGAAGATTTTTTGCACCTTAAATTTTTAGTTAGAGAATATTATAACCGGATAGATGATAGGGCTAATGTTAAAAAAGAGTTTTCTAATTCCTTGAATGTTTATTACCCTGGGTTAAAGAAAGCTTTCTCTAATATATGTTCTAAGACAGCTCTCGCTTTTTTTGAAAACTATCCTACTCCTCAAAGTTTTATTGATGCAGTGCAAGATGATGTAATTCATTTACTAAGAACAACTGCAAAATGTGGCTTAGAATGGTCTAACAAAAAGTATCTAGAACTACTTCAAATAGCTAATGAGGCTCTTTTTTAGGCATTAACTCAATTTTTTTGCTCGTAAGGTTACACGTTTTCTTGCTAGTTATAAGTTCCATACTGAACTGATTGATGATCTTTATGCTGAAATTAATGTTTATATTAATGATGCTGATTTTGGAGCTAAATTCCATGAGGATTTAGACCTATTATCTTCTTTTAAAGGTCTAGGTTCAATGACTGCTATTACCTTACTTTCGGCTATAGGCTCTATTGATAATTTTTCTAAACCACAGCAATTAGTTGCCTTTTTTGGTGTTGATCCTAGTGTTAATGAATCTGGTAAGTTTAAAGGTGACAAAAATAAGATGTCTAAAAGAGGTACTTCTATTGGTAGAAAGGTATTATATTCTTTTTCTCTACACTGTATTAGAAAAAGCCCTAACCAAAAACCTGTAAACTCTACTCTTCATCATTATTACCATGAGCAATTAAAGCATAAGAAAAAGAAAGTTCGCGTTGTTGCTGTTATGAATAAGTTACTTAGATATGTTTTTTCTGTTCTTAAGAATAGAAATCCTTATGTTGTTAGAGACCCTAAAATTCATAAAAGGATGTTTGTTGAAAACAATTCTAAGAAAAATATCTTAGCTGCCTAATACTATACTTCATTTTTTATTGTTCGGCTTTTTCGGAAGCCTTATTAAGTGTACTCTTATACCTACTCTTATTTTTTTTATTTCTTATTGACTAATGCTAGCTGGACTACGTGTAACAGTATCTTTTTAACTATTACATTAAGCTTTTAAAATCACACTCTCCAATTAGTTAAAATAAATTTTAAACCACAAAGGGCACAAAGGGCACGAAGAGGTTTTTGGATTTAACTTAATTGGTAGTTTAAAAATGAAGCTTTTCATAAAATTTTCTATAAATGGATTGACTATTAATTAAGATGCTGAGGCGTAAAGATTACCATTAAGCAATACCACCTTATTTTCCCTTCGTGCACTTTGTGGTACTAAAAACCATTAAATATTAACTGCAAACTTGATTTTTAAATCTCTAATACTTGTAATATAATTAAAGCTTTAAAAATCATACTCTCCGGTTAGTCTAAATAATTTTTTAACCACTAAGGGCACAAAGGGCACTAAGAAGTTTCTGGATTTAACTTAATTGGTGATTTAAAAATAAAACTTTGCAATAAAATTCCTGAAAATGGATTGACTATTAATTAAGATGCTGAGGCGTAAGGATTACCATTAAGCAATACCACCTTATTTTCCCTTCGTGCACTTTGTGGTATTAAAAACATTACCTATTAACTTTAAGCTCAATTTTTAAACCTAAAATATTGTAATTTAATAACAGCTTTAAAAATCATACTCTCAAATTAGTCTAAATAAATTTTTAACCACTAAGTGCACAAAGGGTTTCTGGATTTAACTTAATTGGTAGTTTAAAAATGAAGGATTAATAATTAAGACTTAAAAAAATGGATTGTCTATAGATTATGCTGCTGAGGCGTAAGGATTACCATTTACCTGCCACACCTTCTTTTCCCTTCGGGCACTTTGTGGTACTAAAAACCCTTAACTATTTCCTGCAAGCTTGATTTTTAAACCTCAAATATTGTTACATTAATCTTTAAAAATCATACTCCCCAATTAGATTAAAATGGTTTTTAACCGCTAAGGGCGCAAAGGGTATGAAGAGGTTTCAGATTTAACTTAATTAGTGATTTAAAAATGAGACTTTACAATATAATTTCTAAAAATGGATTGACTATAGAGTAAGATGCTGAGGCGTAAGGATTACCATTTACCTACCACACCTTATTTTCCCTTCGTGCTCTTTGTGGTACTAAATCATTAACTATCTACTTTAAGCTCAATTTTTAAACCTCAATATTTCTAATTTACTAACAGCTTTAAAAATCATACTCTCCAATTAGTCTAAATAAATTTTTAACCACAAAGGGCACAAAGTGAAAAGAAGATGGTATTGCTTAATGAAAATCTAGTTGCCTCTCAGCATCAAAATTTGTAGTCATTCCACTTAAGTCTTTATTTTACTGTTTACTTGGCATGTATATGTAATTATCAATTAATGTTTTGTAAACAATTGATATATATTATTTATAAAACTACTCTTTTAATTCCGTCTTTTAAAAACCTTGTATTAAAATTAATTAACAAACCCAACTTTTTGTTTGATAATCTCATGTAAGAAAGTAGTTGAGACATATGTAAAGCTGTCAATTTATCTACTGATTTTAATTCAATTACAATTTGCTTTTCCACCAGCATATCAATACGATAACCACAGTCCAGTTTTATGCCTTTATAGAATACCGGTAATCTTTTTTCTACATCAACTTTTACATCTCTAAGCTTTAACTCGTGCGACAAGCATTGTTTATAGGTATTCTCAAAAAGCCCTGGGCCTAACAAACTATGTACCTCAAAGGCACTATCTAAAATTAATTTATATAGCTTCTCCATTACGGTTCTCCTTTTTTTAACATAAGACAAGAGGAACGCTTAGCGTTCCTCTAAATAATTTCATTTTACTGCATTAGTTTTGAATACCCCTCTAAAGCTGTTTGATGTTTTTTTGATAAAGAGATATTTTTTCCTAATTCTGTTTTAATTTCATTTAATAATTTTACTGTTTCTTCATGTTTTTGCAAAACTACTTTTACCTGTTTTTGAATAGTTTTGTCGTTTTTTATTTCCGGGGTAATATATTGTTTCATTTGCTCAATTACTTTGTTCTTGGCTTTATTTAGTTCCTCTAACGACTCTATGTTATCTGTTTCTATAGCGTCTTGTTGTTGTAACGTTAGTTTATGAAACTGCTCTAAACATTGTAAAAAATTAAATGGCATTTTTAGCGCCTTCTCGTTCTACAGTTTTAATAACCTGATACCAAGTTGTTCTAAACTCTTCAACCAGTGTTAAGGCTTCTTTGAGTTGCTCGGGGTCTTTTTTAACGTTACCTTGCATTAATTTATACATAATAAAATCATATATTTTAAGCATTTCTTTAGCTATGGGCATACTCATATCTAGGGTTTTTACTAACTCTCTAATAATGTTTATTGAGTTAGTAATATAATTATGGGCTTTCTCCATATCACTTTCATTAATGCTTTCTATAGCAATATTAATGTCTTTAACACACTCATTATAAAGCATAAGTGTTAGTTCTCCTGGGGAAGCTGTCATAACACTTTGCTGTCTATAAATGTTGGTTACTGACTTTCTATTCTTGTGCATAACCATACTCCCTTTCTTTTATTGACCTGAGAACTGTGAAGCTAACCAACTGCTTTGGGTATTTAGTTGAGAAAGGGCTCTTTCCATAGCAGTGAACCTTCTCCAATAACTTTGCTCTTTAGTATTCATTCGCTTTATGGCTTCTTTAACTCGCTTTTCAAGTTTTTCTATGTTTTTAGAAAAGGTGTTCTCTTTTTGAGAAGCGTCACCATCAACGCCAGCTTTTTCTACTAATATACCTTTTAGATCGTAATCATCACGAAAGGTAGAGATATTACTTTCTATTATATCTGATATTCTTTGAGCAAAACCATTTTCTTTTTGTCTCTGGGCATATTGCTCAGAATCAAGTCTCCTACTATAGTCTATATCTCCCTCTTTATTAAAGAGATCCCATACTGATTGAGCATCTTTTTGAATTGCTTCTTTTAGCTTTGTTTCATCAACTGCTATTTCAAATTTATTATAGTTTTTAGTGGTAGTTATTCCTGCCTCATATAGAGTAGTACTAGCTCCCTCTATCTTACTCCAAAAAGCATCTTTTAAATCATCAACTATTTTATTTAAGGTTGAATCATACTTTACTAAACCACTTTTAGCTTTTTCTTCCCATAGTTTTATTTGATTTTCAGTCATTTCCTTTTTTTGTTCTGCAGTTAATGGCTGGTAATCTTTATAAATTTTTTCACTAACTTTTGCTTCAAGGCTACTTATTAATTCGTTAAAATCACTCACAAATGTTTTAATGGTATCTATCATACCCTCGGTATCTTGGCTTATTTCGTAACTTATGGCTTCGTTAGTAACCTCTTTTAACGAATAACGCACACCATCTATAGTAAAGTTGTTATCACTCCTAGTGATAGGGCTAGCTTTAGATGGGTCATCAAGATAAAACATAGCATCTTTTCCATTAGCATAGATATTTTGAGTAATGTTTATTTTACTATTAGTACCAAATAAATTTCCCTCTTGATTTTCTATCATAACGGCAGATACCGCTCCTGTATCTTTGGTTTTTATAGTAAAGTTATCGTTAAGGCTACTATAAGTCATGGTTACATTGGCCTTAGAGTTATTTATGGTGTCCATTATTTTACGCATAGATGTTGTGTTACTAAACTCAAACTGTTGACCATTTATTTTAAATTTTATATTACTTGATGTTTCACCTAGTGAATCACTAACAGAACTATCTAAGTTAACTATGTTTTTTTGACCATTTTTCATGCCAAGTGTCTCTAAAAAATTGTTAGCTGTAGTACCATCAAACACTTGCACAACACTGTTTTGAGAGTTAAAGCTTATTTTACCGTCCGTAGCACTAGCTTGTATACGATCGGTGCCAAATACTTGATTAAAGTAATTGTTTAAGCCTGTTACTAAATCATCTGCAGAATTAAAGGTTCCTGCAGCAAGTGGAACTTCACAGTAAGCACCATCTAAAGCAATGCCGAAAGAGGTATTGGCAGGTATCGTTAAAGGAAAACTAATTGCTTTTGTTCCATTTAGTCCATTTGCTACTTTTCCAGTACTTACAACTGTTGTAGAAGTTGCTAATTGGGTAATGGCATTAATTGTATGGCTACCCTCTGCTGCTTGTGATTTTGCTGTTATTTCAACAAAACTACTGGAATTATTCGCTATGTTAGATGTTACTACTTTTTTGTTGCTTCCTTTACTAAAAAGGTAGGTATCTGAGCTTAATACATCGAAGTACTTTTTAGAAAAGGTTTTGAACTTAGACATTACTGAGTGATAAATTTCTTGAGTCCAAGTTTCTTTTTGTTTGTTAGCATTAAGCTTGTCAATGCCTGCTTGGTCTTTTGATAAAAGCTTTTTAATGATATTTTCTGTATCTAGTCCACTGGCTAAACCACTTATTCCATTATATTTGGAGTAAGCACTAATATTATTACCCATAATATCTCTCCTAAATTTTAGTATCTAAATTAAGACCAATATACTCCATTAAACCAGCTGCATAATCGAGTAATTTTTGGCTAGGTATTTGTTTTATTACTTCATCTGTTTGAGCATCTATTATTCTAATGACAATTGTGTTTGTTTCATCTTGAAAGTCGTATTCCATACGTTTGTTTTCCAGCATAAAGCTCTTGTTAACATTTTCAACAGCTCTAATAATTTGATCTTCTTTTATATCTAGATTAATTTGTACAGAATTGTTTTGCTGTTTTATAAACTTATCGGGATCAGTATTATTAGATAGTTTACTGTTGTTTAGTTGAATAACTATTGAGTCTACAGGATTGATTGAATTAATCATAAGTGTTAACTCCTTTAAATATTAGAGTTGCATTGTGATGAAATGTAACATAGATTGTTCAACTCATAACAATCTCTCATTTATTATTGTTTGCTGACCTACAATAATAAAACGAGCTGCATTATACAATCATGCAACTAATTTTGTTTTCTATTAATTTTATCGGATAAGCAAGTATTTTCTTTATAGCTATTATTTAGAAAGTTTTTTTGCTAACTCTGTTAGATTAATGTTTTTTGCGTTTAAACTAGAATTAATGTTAAGCTCGGTTACTTGATCAATGATTTCTTGCCTCATTATTCTAATGTTACGAGGAGCTTCTATGCCAATTTTTACGCTACCATTTTGAACCTCTAAAATTGTTAACTGAATATTCTCGCCTATGTGTAATGACTGATTAAGCTTTCTTGTAAGTACTAGCATATTAATCCATCCGTCCTCATAGTTAGTTGCCTAGCTCTACTACATGCCTAATATCATAAGGACTATTGTCTAGAATAATTTGTTTGCCTCTTTTTTTAGACAATGCTAACACTATTGGGCTTTTTAAGTTTACATAAATACTCTTACCATCTTGTGCCAATGAAACAATACAAACAACCACAATATCATTAGAATCACAGACATCTAACTCCTGTAACTCGAGGTCATCTATTTTTATTTCATAGTTTTCATGAACAAAAGTTGGGGGTACCACAACAAAGCTAATATCAGGGTTGTTAATTGATACCATAAGCCTAAATGGGTTATCAATATCATCAGTTTGGTTTACAAATCCAAACTGATGATGATTTTCAAAGCCGTATATACCATTTTTAAATGTAAAAACTGTATCTTGAGAAAACAATTTTGCTGGATAATCCTGAGTATTTATTGTCATATAAAACTACCTATCTTAAAAAATCAACCAAAGTTGGCTGAATAATCTTTGAACTAGCCATTAATGCAGAGTTATATACCATTTCGGATATTTTAAAGTTAATAATAGCTTCTTCATACTCTACGCCCGATACTCTAGATAATAGTTCATCTAAGCTGCCTTTAACTCCCTCATTTTGCTCAAACATACTCTCAACATTACATGTCTTAGTACCAACTATAGATTTAAAATTCTCCACTTTAACAGAAAAATCTATTACCTTAGTGTTTAAATCTTCTAATTCTGTTCTTGTTGCAGCTGGATCTCTTAAATTAGTACATACTCTCTTTAGTACACTAAACAGACTATCTGGTCCAGATCCTGTTAGTTCAATACCTGGCAATGACGTATCTATTTCTGTTGCTTTACCAGTTCGTACAATTAGCTTTTCGCCCGAAAAAGCATCATACTCAGCAGCTGTCATAGTTTCAATACTAACATTATTATAAGTAATATCTCCTGCTGCAGTTACTTTAAAGGGTCTTTCAAAGGTATTAAACCCACCAAAAATATGTTTTCCAGCATACTCTTTATTTAACTGGGCAACAATGGTATCTATCTCTGTTTCTATTGCATTGGCAAGGCCCTGTTTGTCTTCATCGTTGTAGCTACCATTTAAGGCTTTATTTAAACATGTTTTTATTGTTTTAAAAGACTTTGTCATAGAGTTATAAGATGATTCAGCTTCTTCAAATACTGCTTTTGCGTCAGCAATATTGCTAGCATATTGCTCTGCTCTATCTAATTTAATTTGCACATCCATAGTTCTTATAGCATTTACAGGATCATCTGAAGCCCGCTGAAATCTATCACCAGTAGAGGCTTGGGTATGGTACTTATCCAAATTACTATAAACATTATTAAGGTTATTCAACACTCTGCGAGAGAGTGTTTTAGTTGTTATACGCATTTTTCAACCTCCTATTTTAAGTTAATTAATGTCGTAATCATTTCATCTATAACAGATATCATTTTAGCAGAAGCACCATAAGAGTGTTGAAACTGTACTAAGTTTACTGATTCTTCATCTATTGATACTTCACTTACTGCTAACTTTTGATTTTCGATATGATTAGCTAAGGTTAGTTGACTTTTACTTCTATTTTTATAATAGTTAGTATTCATAGCGATGTCGGAAATAACGCCTTGTAATTGCTCCTCAATATTTGAGCTATTACGCATCTTGTCAAATTCTACTATATTTTCACTACTACCCCAATTAGTGTCTCCCACAATTAGAGTTTTAGAGGCAGCAATATTAAATCCACTTGCCAATAAATCATCAGATACTCTAATAGTAAAAGCGCTATAGTTTGCTGCATCTGAGTTAAAAAAGTCTACCCCAGTTCTAGATGGATTGCCACCTATGGGTATAGTATAACCAGCTCTATTTACAGTATTGAAGTTATCAATTGCTTTTTTTGCTAAGGTATCTATTTCGTTCAAATAAAAAGGAATACCTTGATTATCTTTACTATTACCATCACGAATATCCAATAGACCTTTAATTTTACCGCCAGTAATATTCACATTAGATGACGAACCTTGCCAGTATACTTCGCGTACTGCATCTCCCGTAAATGGATTAGTAGTTGAACCAGGTCGCAACTCTATTTTCTCTGTAGTTTCATTTTCAACTAAAGAAACTCCATTTATTTTAACTATAAACTCTCCATTTTCTGTTTCTTTAGTTTGTACAGGAACTAAGGCAGATAATTTATCTACTAGTAGATTTCGTTTATCTCTTAAGTCATTGGCCTTTTGACCATGGTTTTCATAGGCAAAAATTGTTTTATTTAAGCCTGCAATCTCTTCCGCATACATATTAACTTCATCAACCATTAACTCTATGTTATGATCTACTTCACCCTGATAAGTTAATACATTATTACTAATTGTTCTAAATGTATCACAAAGTTTAACTGCATTTAGCACCACAATTTCTCTATTACTTTGATCATATGCGCCATTACTTAAGTTTTCAATGGACTTAAAAAGATCCATAAAGGACTGATTAAGTCCGTGCTTAGAAGGCTCGGACATTACACCCTCAATATACTCTAAGGATTGATGTTTGGTTTGTAGGGTATTACTCTCTGAATTCTCAAATCGGTACTGTGCATCCAGATATTTATTACGAATTTGTGTTAGCTTGTCTATATTAACACCGCCACCTACCGAAGCCACTCCATCACTTACTCCTGTAATAGCTGATTGCTCTACTCTTTGACGTGTAAAGCCTTCTGTATCTGCATTTGCAATATTATGAGCAGTTACATCCATGTTTTTCTGGCTCGCGAAAAGACCAGTTCTTGCTATATTTAGTGAATAAAAACTCATTTTAATTCTCCTTATATAGATTCATCTATAAGTTTGCTTTGAGATGAATTATTAAGATTTGTTTTGTTATAAACTGCATTAGTGGCCAAGCCTAAATAATTTAATGAGAAATTTACAACATCTAATCTGTTTTTAATTAGACTACCATTGGTGGTATTTAATTCATTTAGTTCAACAATGATATCAGCAATATCACTCTCTAAAGTATTTAACTTTTGGATTTGCATAGCAGTAGAGTGTTTTTTTAATTCATCTATGTTAAAATTGTTGCCACCATAACCAACAGTTTTAGCAATATTATTAACCAAAGTTGTTCTTTTTTTCTCTAAAACAGAGAACTTCATAGCTAAAGCAGATTCCGCCTGAATTAAGATATTCATTTCAGTTGTATCATCTTTAACTATGGCTTTTTGCATTTGACGTGAATATTTAATTAGTTTTTGGTAAATAGTTTGTTGTTGTTGTAAAATATTAATTACATTATCAACCATATGCTATTAGCCTTTCTACTTACATTTATCTAAAATACAATTGGCAATTTCTTTAGAGGCTATTTTATATTCTCCCTTTTCAATCAAATCGGATATTTCTTGAAGCTTTGATTCTTTATCATCCATGTTGAGCAGTTTCTTCATTGATTTTTCATAAATTTGATAGTCTTTAGAGATTTTAATATCTGCCTCTTTATTAAAGCTTTTGTCATCGCAGGTCAAAACCTTAGTATCGTTTACTGGGTTATTTTTTTCAAAACCTGTTTGTGATTTCATTTTAACTTCGTTGTACTTTTGTATTGCTTTATTATAGGGCGTAATTTTCAATACAACCGCCTCCTACATTATTTCCTTAATCTATTTGCCATCGATGCCATTTCATCAACAGTTTGAACTACCCTAGAGTTAATGCTAAAAATGCGCTGAGTTTTCATAAGCTCAACCATTTCATATGCAGTGTCTACATTAGATAGTTCGGTAAATCCTTGGCGAACTTTAGCTTTTTGATTTTCATAAGGCTCTCCAGAAGATGCAGTTTCTTTATAAATGCCAAAACTATGCATCTCTAGGTTTGTTGGATCAGCAAAATTTACAACCTTAAGTTTTTGCTCATCCGACATACCCTCATATTTAATATTACCAGCTAAATCAACAGTAATATCACTTACATCTGCTGGTATTTCAACTCTACTACCATTTTCATCAAGTAAGTAATAACCAAGTCCGTTTACAATATTTTTAGTACTAGAGCCATCACCGGCTACAAAAGTAAAGCTACCACCTCTACTATATAGCTCATCACTGCCTTCACTTTGCACAGCAAAAAATCCTTCTTTATCTAACGCTAGGTCTAGTTTTCTACCAGTTTCTATTATTGCTCCGGGGGTAAAGTCTCTTGTTATAGTTGTAAAGTAGGTACCACTACCTGTTTGATAAGTTGTATTAATATTGTTGGGGTAGTTTTTATTAGTCTCGTAGTAAAGGGCATCAGCAAAGCTAGCATAGTTCTTTTTAAAACCCTGGGTGTTAGTATTAGCCATGTTATTTGCCACAACGTTTAAGCCTTTTTGTCTTCTTAATAAAGCCGATCTGGCTGAGTAAAAACCCTGTATCATTTTATTACACCCTTCCTATTTTATTAACAGCTATGCCAAAAATCTCATCTAACATCTGAATTGTTTGTTGCACTGTTTGATATCTTCTTGATACCTCTATTAAGTCAACCATTTCATTAGTCATATTTACATTAGAGCCTTCTAAGAACCCTTGTTGAAACATAGCTTCATCGTCATCCTGCACATTACTTTTGGGTGTTGTAAATGATACGTCTCCAACTTTTTTGATTTGTTTCATGTCTCTAAACTGTACAGCTTTTATTTTATCAACCTCTTCACCATCAACATAAATTCGTCCTACTTCATCAATTGTAAAGTCATTCGATTCAATTTGAATATCTCCGCTCTCACCTTGAACTCTACCTAGGGTTGGTACAATTAAATAACCTTCGTTATCTCTTTTAGTAGTAGCAGATCCTATATACACATCTTCTTTTTTAGTTTTAACAACCATGTAACTATCGGTTGCTAAGGCTATATCTGATTTACGACCTGTATCCTCAAGGTTACCTTTTTCATACGAAGTTATTACCTCACTGGCATAAACACCGGGGGTATACTCTTCCATAAAGCTTGTTTTGGTTATGTCATCATTGCCAAAAACTGATACTTGGCTTTTAAAGTTTCTCAGCAATATTTTATCAAAGCTTTCTGAAACAATGGTATCTTTTTTGAAGCCCATTGTTGCACTATTAGATAAGTTATTAGATATTACATTTACTTTTTCTTGAAAGAACTTCATGGTACTTCCAACATTATAAATACTTTTATCCATTACTTTTCCCCTTACTTGTATATCGGTTAATTAATTTCAAACTTAAACTACAGGTATTCAGAAATATTTTTTCTTAATTTTTGAATAGCTTTTTTCATTATTTGCGAAACACGAGACTCTGATATTTTTAACACTTTACCAATATCTTTTAACTTAAGTTCTTCTTTGTAGTATAAAGATATAACTAGTTGCTCTTTTTCAGTAAGTTTTTCTATTTCATTAGCTAAAATTTGACTTAGTTCTTTTTTTTCAATTACCTGTTCCAGATTGTCTTCGGGATCTCTGCTTACTGGATTAAGTCCTTTATTTAATAGTTCCTCAAAAGAGGCTATTTCGGAATAAGTAAGTTTACCAATTATTTTGTTGACTTGACTTATTGTCATACCTGTTTCAGCTGCTAACTCTTGATTGCTTGGATTCCTAAGCAGTTTTGATGATAATTTTTCTCGTGCATTTTCTATTTTCTTTTGCTTCTCTCGCACTCCTCGAGGCAACCAATCCTGCATTCTCATGTAGTCTTTAATTGAGCCCCGTATGCGTATAGAAGCATAGGTTTCAAATTTTACGTTTTTTCTGCTGTCGTATTTATGTACTGCGTCTATTAATCCAAAAATACCATTGCTGTAGTACTCTTCCCTAACATGAATATTTTCTGATCCATAAAGCTGAGAGTTAACTATTTTTTGAACAATAGGTAGGTACTGCAGTACCAGCTCATTGCGACACTCTATGTTTTTTGTTTGATTATATTCATTCCAAAGATGAATGTTGTCCACAATACATACCCCATTTGTTAAATATTTATATTACCAACTATTTTGATATCACACATTTCATCAATCTCTAGTACAGATAATACATCTATATCACATCTATTTTGTTTTAGTAAGCCTTTTAAGTAGCTTCTCAGCACAGGAGTTGTAACTAAAACAGGGCTATAACCTAAATCCGAGGCTGAGTTAAATTGCTCATTAGCATTTTGAATAAATTGCTTTATTTCATCATGCCTTAAAAATTTGCCATCTGGCTTGTCCCTAGTTACTAATGTATCTGTTAAGCGTTGTTCAAGCTCTGGGTTTATTACCAACAAGTCTATTTGATCATCATGAATAAAGTTAGAGCAAATTTCTTTTTTAATACCCTGTCTTACAAACTCTGTAAGCTCATCTGCATCAGCAACTGTTCTACCATAGTCTCCTAATATCTCTAGAATTTTAGGTAGATTTTTTATTTTCACACCCTCTTCTAGTAGATTACAAAGTACTTTTTGTAATGTTCTGAGGGTAATTATTTCTGGCACAACGTTTTCAACTAATGCTGGATACCGTTTTTGCAAAGCCTCTACAAGTTCTTTTACTTCTTCTAAGCCAACTAACTCATAGCTATAGTCTGTAATAATTTTTGATATATGAGTAGCTATTACAGATACAGCATCTACAACTGTGTATCCTTGCATTTCAGCTTTATCTAAGGCATCTGGTCTAATCCAATATGCCGGTATTCCATAGGTTGGCTCAGTTGTTTCTATACCATCTATTTCTCCTGCATGTTCATCCGATGTCATTGCTAAATAATAGTCTGGTAGTATTTCACCTGAGGCAACATTAAAACCTTTTACTTTAATGCTGTATTGATTAGGCATTAAAGTGTGGTTATCTTTAACCCGTATTTTAGGAAGGATAACTCCCCATTCAACTACGGTTTGTCTTCTTATCATTACTAATCGATCAAGTAATTTACCACCCTGTTTTTTATCTATAAGTTGCACTAGGCTATAACCAAACTCAACTACAATTGGGTCTGTAAAGATATACTCTGTTATATCATATTCTTCTACCTTAGGTAGAGCTGCCGCAGGCGCCGTTACAGGAACAGGCTTGTTTTGATCGGAATATATTCTGTACCCTAAAATAAGTAAAAATGAACCAACAACCATTAATGGTATTTTGGGTAGCCCTGGAATAAACATCATAAGGATTAAAGCAGCACCACCTATAAATAATACAATAGCTTGTGAGGTTAACTGACTTACAATCTCTCTATTTAGGGTATCGGATGAAGCTTTACGAGATAAAATGATACCCGATGCTGTAGAGATTAAAAGTGCTGGTATTTGAGATACTAAACCATCACCTACACTTGCTAAGGTGTAAACATTTACAGCCTGTCCAAAACTTTGTTTACCAATTACAACACCAATAATTATTCCACCTAACAGGTTAATAAATGTTATAACTATACCAGCAATAGCATCACCTTTAACAAACTTACTGGCACCGTCCATAGAGCCATAAAAGTCTGCTTCACGCTGTATATCTTCACGCCTTTGTTTGGCCTGCTTTTCATCTATTAAACCAGCATTAAGGTCTGCATCAATGGCCATTTGTTTTCCGGGCATTGAATCTAAGGTAAATCTTGCTGATACCTCTGATATCCGCTCTGAACCTTTAGTTATTACAACCAATTGAATAATCATTATGATCATAAAGATTATTAATCCTACAACAGGATTACCCTGTATCACAAAATCACCAAAGGTTTTAATTACGTCACCAGCATTACCATTACTACCTAAAATTAAGGTTGTTGACGATATATTTAATGCTAACCTAAACAATGTAGCTATTAATATAATTGTTGGAAATGAAGTTAGTTCTAAAGGTGATTTTACATACATTGCTATTAGAATAATTATTAATGAGGCTGCAATGTTAATTATTAATAATATATCAAGTAATTTTGTACTAACTGGTAAAATAATAAGCAGTACTATACCAATTACAAAAATTGCAATGAAACTATCTTTTAATTTTATTGTTTTTTCCTCCAATTTCTTAATTCTTGTAATCTACATTATTAGTTAGTAAATATAAACTTACAATAATCATAAAATGAATTTTAATACACTTCTATATAACTCTATGGTAAAAGATTTTAAAGACTCTGCTATCCACGGACCAAAAATTACTATTGCTAATAAAACAACTATTATTTTGGGTACAAATACTAAAGTTGGTTCATTGATTTGGGTTGTTGCCTGAAACAAGGCGACTATAAAACCGGTAACTAAGGCTCCAATTAACATAGGAGAGGCCAGTTTTAATACAGTAATTATGGCGTTTTTCAATATAAAAACAACATCTTGTACATCCAATCAATTCACCTGCCTTATCCAAAACTTGTTACTAGCGTTTTAAACAATAGGGTCCAACCATCTACAATAATAAACAATAATATTTTGAAAGGTAGTGATATTGTAGTTGGTGGAATCATCATCATACCCATTGCCATTAATACACTTGCTACAATCATATCTATTACAATAAATGGTATATAGATAATGAATCCCATTATAAATGCTTTTTTAAGTTCACTAGTTATAAACGACATCATTAATACCAACGAAGGTATATCATCTATGGTTTCTGGCACCTCTTGTTTGCCAGCTAGCCCCAAGAAAAAGTTAATAGTTTGTGGCTCTGTTTTAGCCTTATCAAACATAAACTGTCTCATGGGTTTCATTGCTTTATCAAAAGCCTCTTCTGTTTTAAGATCACCTGCCATATAAGGATCATAAGCCTCTGCTTTAATCTCAGTTATGATAGGAGACATTACAAAAAAACATAATATTAAGGCAATTCCAATTAACACTTGATTTGGTGGCGTTTGTTGAGTACCCATGGCACTACGTGTAAACGACAGTACAATTAGTATTCTAGGAAATACTGTCATTGTTAAAACTATAGCTGGTAATATTGTAAGGGTTGTTAGAACAACAATTAGCTTAACTATATCTGTAGTTTTTCCGTTCTCATTTAAGTAATCGTAAATAACCGAGTCGCCTGGTTCAGCCATTACTGGCACTAAATTAATTAATACAATAATAGCAAGCATATTAACAAATAATAGGGTTTTTAGTTGTTTACTTTTTAGTATATTTTTCAAGCACTGATGCAAAGAGATTAACATTTTCTTCTCTATATATCTCATGTAAATCCTCCTCATCAAGTTCTCTTAACTCATGTACCCCTTGTGGTGTTATTGCTATCAGCAAATTTTTATCACCTATCTTTATTATCTCTAGCCATTTGTCATTTGTTATTATGTATCTATCAATTGACTCAATATATTTGCTCTTATTGAGGGAAAGTTTTCCGTTAGCTGCAAAGCGTTTAAAGAAATAACCTACTGCAAACAAAATGATTAGGAATATTACTATTTTTATAATTAATTCGGTAATAGCGTCCATTTTAGACCTCCCATGTTACCATAACTAACCTCTACTCTTTGATGATGGAGGTGATTCTTACGCCATATGTTTCATCTAAAACCACAACCTCGCCTTTTGCAAAAAACTCTTTGTTTAATAATATATCTACATTTTCGCCAGCAGCTTTATTTAAGGCAATTATGCTTCCTTTTTCAAGCTTTAATATTTCTTTAGCAGTTTTGGTAGTTCTACCCAGCTCAACTACTACATGTGTTGCTAAGTCTGCTAAAAAGCTCATTGGCATTTCTTCGTTTTGACTTTGTTTTATGTCATCAAACTCTTCGAATGTAGCTTTATAAACCTTGGTTTTTTTTACAAGATTGCTTCTTTTAATTTTTCCATCAGTGTCTGTTGTATTGTCCTTTGTAAAAGATATTTGCATTGAAATTCTCCTAAATATTATATTTTTGTTATTTAAATTTAAGAGTTTCTACTGAGTTATTAACTGTTTATAATATACCTTTGTTATTGATTCATACTCATGTAATTCATTCATTTTTGTTATTAATTTTTCACTGATTCTGTCTTGAATATCATCAGCTCTAAATTCCAGTTCTTCAGTACCTCTTAAGATTTCTAGCATTACATCCTTAACCTTAAATGTTTCACTTACAAGCTTAGTAGATTCTTTTTCATTGTTTAAGATTAAGACTATCTCACACCTTACAAATCTTCTACTATTTTTTATATTAGTAATGATGTTACCAGGAATAGCTACCTGATACTCTTTAGTGGAAACAACAGGTTCGCCTGTGTTGCCTAGTATTTGTGAAACATCAATTACACCAAAAAACATTAAAGCCCCAACTACTACAATTAACAATAGCACAACTAGTAAGATAATTAGTAATCTTTTGCGTTTCATCTATAGCCTTCCTTTTGCTTAGTGTCAAAATTATATCTTTACCCAAAAGCCTATGTTACTTTTACTAGTACAATATCGGTGCGCCTATTTTTAGCCCTACCAGCTACTGTATCGTTATCTGCAATTGGATTAAACTCACCATAACCTAGAGGAACAAGTTTTTGAGGAGAAAAGTCTCCCTCATATTTAAAGAAATACAATACGGTTAGCGCTCGTTCTAAAGATAACTCAAAATTATCTCTAAACTGTTCATTATGTATAGGTAAATTATCTGTATTACCCTCTAATATTAATTTTTTTAAGATGCCATCATATTTTTTTACTATCACCGTTATTTCGGTTAGAGTTTCCCGGGCTTTGTTATTGAGATTAGCCCTCGCTGAAGCAAATAATAAATGATTAGATAATCTTATTCTTATTTCTGGTCCATCCATCATAACCTGCATTTGCATGCCATTTTGCATATTGTATTGAACCAAAGCATCATAAAGTTCGTTAAAGTTTTCTTGTATTTTTTGATTTGTGGCATTATCTACTTCTGATACGGCCTCAATTACAGGGGGTTCACTTTTATCAACAATACCTAAATCTCCTTCTAAAATTGAACTTGAATTATCTGATTCAATAATGTAGATTTCACCAGTAAAAGACTCTACAACCTTTTTCCATTTAGTTGCATCTACAGTTGAGAAGGCAAAGAGCAATACAAAAAACGCCAATAACAGTGTTACCATATCACTATATGTTACAATCCACTCATCTGGAGCATCTTCTTGTGGCTTAGGTTTGTTAATTCTCATTGTTACCATCCTTGGCGGTTTGGCGTTCGCTATTGGCTACAAAGGTTTTTAATTTTTCTTTAATCATTAAAGGTGATTCACCAGCTTGTACAGCCAAAATCCCCTCAATAATCATCATTTTGTAAATAACCTCTTGATCGCTTTTATACTGTAGCTTGCCAGCTAAAGGCAAAAATACGATATTTGCAAAAAAAGATCCATAAAAGGTTGTTATTAATGCAAGTGCCATTGCAGGACCAAGTGTGGATGGGTCATTGAGCTTTTTAAGCATTAAAATAAGTCCTATTAGGGTGCCAAGCATACCCATTGCAGGGGCATATTTGCCCATTGTTTTTAAGACACCTTGACCCTCTTGATGACGAGTTATCATATTCTCGAGATCTAAACTGAGCATTTTCTCAATCATTTTAGGGTCAGTACCGTCAACAACTAACAGAATTGACTTTTTCATAAACTCGTTATCAACTTCATTTGTATATTTTTCTAAAGCCAATAAGCCATTCTTTTTTGCCACTAAAGATAGTTCACTAAGAATTTCAATAGTTTGATTTATTTCGAAGTTTTCTTTAGTAAATGCCTTTTTAAATATACCTAAAAAACCTTTGAGTTTTTCTACTGGATAACTTATAGCTGTTGAGCAAAGAGTACCTCCTATCACAATTATTAAAGATGATGTACTCCAAAATGCACTAATACTGCCTTGAGTTACAATTGCTAAAATAAATAAGATAAACGCTAGAATTAAACCGGCTACTGATGTAATATCCATAAGTTAATTTCCTTCTTTTATTATTACAGGCAACTGCATATATTTTTGTCTAAAGTTAATTATTGACTCTATTATCTCTTCAGCTTTTTCAGTAACTACATAAGTATGCTCGTTAACTGTTCTTATAACTGTGTGAGGTACTTCTTCTATTTGCTCTATTATGTCGCAGTTTAAGAAAAATACTTCATTATTAAGCCTTGTTAACTTTATCAATTGTTCATCACCCCTTAATTATTAAATTGTATAATTCGAATTAAGTTAAGTTATGAGTATAACGGCTACCTTAGTAGCCGTTATACCTTGGCTTAAATATTTATTTATCTCTTAAGATTTACTAACTCTTGTAGTATTTCATCTGAGGTTGTAATAATTTTTGAGTTGGCTTGGAATCCACGTTGAGCAACAATCATTTCGGTAAATTCTTTAGCTAGGTCGACATTAGACATCTCTAAAGCACCATCTCTAATAGGACCTCTGCCCCCTGTGCCTGCAAGGCTATACTGAGGCTCCCCCGAGTTCCAAGACTTTATATAGTTATTATTGCCTGCTCTCTCTAAACCCTGGGGATTTATAAAAGACGCAATTGCTAAAGCAGCTACTGTTTTATCTCTACTATTAGAGAATGTACCCACAACCTCCCCTATGGCATTTACGCCCAAGCTAAGCAAGGAGCCAGATTGATAGCCATCTTGTTCACCACCTACAGTATTTTTATTTGAACTATAGGTAAACTTAGTGGCATTAAAGTTCACTGTTGTTGATATATCGGCTGCCCCTCCTAAACCACCAATTGTAATTGTATGAGGTGTGTGGGTATTAAGAACGCCTGAGGTATTAAAAGAAACAGTTCCATGTGGTACTGCTGCTGGTGTTATTGTTACTCCTGCCTCTGCTGATGAAATTTCATATGAATAAGTACGATCTGCTGCTGTCTTAGTAAAGGTATACGTAACTTTATGAGAAACACCTAAAGAATCATATACTGTCATATCATATGTAAAGCTAGCATCGTCCTTATCGATATTGCCTTCTAAAATCATTGCGGTGGTTGCTTTAGCTGGCATTGTTAAGCTAGATAAATCAAGTGACTGCAAGGGCCCTGTTGTATTAACATTTCCTGCTGAATCTGCCATCCAACCCATTATTTTACATCCGCCAGCAGTAACTAAGTTACCCTGAACATCTTGAGAAAAGTTACCAGCCCTAGTATAGTAGGTCTGTAAACCATCACTTACTACAAAGTAACCGTGACCATCTATTGCTAAATCATTAGGGTTGCCAGTTGGTTGTAGATTGCTTGGTGTGTGTTTGGTAGTTATGCTACCTACTGATACCCCCAAGCCTACTTGGGCAGGGTTTTTACCACCTAAACCACCACTTGAGGGGGGCTGAGCCTTTGATAAAGTTTGGCTTAAGACCTCCTGAAAGGTTATATTTGAAGTTTTATAAGCCACTGTATTTACATTGGCAATATTATTTCCAATAACATCTAATTTTGTTTGGTGAGCTCTGAGTCCAGATACTCCGGAATACATTGATCTTAACATAATGTCCTCCAATTGATTTTTTTTGGTAAAGCCCGTCTGTCGGTCAGGGCTTTTATAGCCTCAAAAAAGTCCAGCTATATGTTTACTACTCCATCTACATTGGTAAATACTTTGCCTTTCATGCTCTGCATAGCTGTAATTACGGTACGAGAGCTAGTATTAGCAATGTATATCGCCTCGTCAGTAACAATTAACGAATTATTAATACCTTTACGCTTGGCTATGTCTATTGCTTGTGAAACCTTTTTTAGGTCATTTCCGGTAAGTGTAATGTTTCTTTCTGCCAGGCGTTCATTAGCGTGTTTAGAAAACTTAACTTCACTTTTTCTTAAATTGTTGATATTACTCTGTAAGATATCATTAAAATTGTTATTACTTTGTGGTGCCTTTTTAGATTTAAGTGATTGTTGAAGTCTTATTTCATTAATTGAAAAATTAGTAATTTTTCTTGACATTTACTTATTCCTCACTAGTAGCTGGCGGTGTACTTGGCTCATTTTCATCGGATTCTTCGCTAGAGGTGGTTGTTGTTACAGCAAGTACGTTTTCTGGCTTTGCTATATGTTTACCAATATGAATATATACTTGTCCATTAGAGTAAGATATGCTATCAACCTTGCCCTCTATATACTCAACTTCATTGGTATCAGTGTTTAAAGCATTAGTTCCTACTGTATTTCCAAGAAACGAGTAGGCTTTAGTTTGGTTTAAATTTAATGTTAGATTATCATTTAAGGCCTGTATGGCTTCTAGTGTTGAAAACTGTACACTCTGGTTCATATACTCATTATTATCAACAGGTGATAATGGGTCTTGGTGTTTAAGTTGGGCCACTAACATCTTTAAAAAGAAGTCTTTATCTATGGTGTTTTTATCTTTTTTATTGTTTTCATTAAGACTATCTAAAGAGGTTTGCTGGCTGGTAACTCTATTAACATCCATGTTATCACTCCCTATATATATATACTTACTTTGTTGGCAGTTTGAATCACTTCTGGTTGCTCTGATTGATTATTACTGGGTACAGCATCTAAAATCATATAATCTCTTTTAGCCTCTTGCTGTTGCTGATCCTGTTGCTGACTTCCTGTAAAACTATGCTGATTTAATTGCTGACTTAAGTCACTATTTGTATTTTGATAATCCGTAGTTATTTGCACCTTATCTATAGTTACAGACTTATTAGACAATACCGATATCATGTCCTCAACTTTTTCGTTCAGCATACGTTTAACAGCTTCGCTCTCGACCTGAATATTTAACACACTACCCGACTGAGTCTTTTGAATATTAATACTCATAGCTCCAAGGTAATCTGGCTTAAGCTTAACGTGCATATACTCACCATCTGCTAACTTACCATAACTAATACTTTCAGTCATTTGGTTCATTATGCTTTCTCCAGTTTTGGGTTCTGCACTAAATAACTCCTCTGAAAACTGTTGCTGTGTTTCTACTGATGCACTCTGAAAACTAGGCGCTACTTTAACGTTACTAGCCAGCGGAGTGTTCAAAACCCTAGAATCACTTACCTCTTTGTTAAGTGGCTGTTCACTTTTTAGCAATTGTGCTATAAATTCTCTACTAGATTCCTTTTCATTCGTTTCGCTATGTAGGTTATTCATAGCAGATGTTTTTTGCTGCTCTGTTCGTTGCAAAAGGTCACTATCTGTTTTAGGTTTAACCTCGGCAGTATTTTTTTCAGCGTTAAATAACTGCTTGT
Organism: Clostridium sp. 'deep sea'; assembly: GCF_014931565.1. Taxonomy (NCBI): domain Bacteria; kingdom Bacillati; phylum Bacillota; class Clostridia; order Eubacteriales; family Clostridiaceae; genus Clostridium; species Clostridium sp. 'deep sea'. The sequence continues at coordinate 95,354 of NZ_CP063353.1, read as the reverse complement.
TTTTGTTAGCTTTAATCAGCCTTTGTAGCTTAGTATTGAATATTTTATCTTGCAGTTCAACTTCCTCAAAAACATTATTATTATCATCTTTATTAACACTGACCGAATCGGTCAAAGCCCTTATTTGGGAATCTTTATCGGTCTCTGGTTCTGTGTTAAATTCTTTAGCAACTAGTATCTCACTTTGGTCTACTTTTGTTGCCTCACTAGCTACTGACTCACTGTGCTCAGGATCACTTGTTGTTAGTTCAGTAGTTGTTTTTTGCTGGGAATCTTGATTGACATTAAGAACAACAATTTGATTTTGCAGCGATAATAAATCAATAATTTCTTGGGGTTCACTATCTTCAGTTATTTGATTTTTCTCATCACTTTGATCTACCTCTTCAGGCTCCTTATCGGCCGCCTCTGCACTAACCTTGTTTTGTTCTGGTAATAAATCAAGTTCTTTCTTTAGCTCGTTTTCAAAGCCATTTTCAGCCCTATCACTACCATACTTATTCGCTAGTTTACTATCGACTTTTGTTGCTGTACTTAGTAATAGCTCCATGCTATTAATCACTTTTTCACCTCCTTTTAGTAAAGTTATAGTGTAAGTTTCAGTAATGCATAGCACTACTGAAACCATTACCAACATTTAGTTATGTTTACTGATGTTTACATTAATATTTTGCTAGTTTATCCTACTAACTTATCACTTGAATCTTTGCTAATCACAATCTCTTGATTCTGCTCTAACTCATGTACAATGCCAACAATTTTCTGCTGGGCTTCAAGCACCTCGCTGAGTCTGATACGACCCATCATATCCATCTCTTGATTAATGATTTCTTTGGCTCTAGCTGAGATGTTTTTAAATACAAAGTTTTTCATACGATCGCTTGTTGATTTAAGTGCCATTGCTAGGTCTGAGTTTGGTACTCTCGATAATACAATTTGAGCATGCCTTGGATCCAAGCTAACAATATCCTCAAATAAGAACATGCGCTTTTTAAGCTCTTCTGCTAGCTCTTGATTTGTTTCTTCAACTCTATCAAAGATATTAACTTTTGTTCCTCTATCTATTGATGATAAAATATCTGCCGCTATATTAATTCCTACAATGTCAGTTGAGGTAGTTTCACCGAGGAAATTACTAATTTTATTTTTAACTTCTCGCTCAACATCCTTAACTATTTCGGGTGATATTTTACTCATTTTTGCTACTCTTATAATTATGTCGGCCTGTCTCTCCTCATCAAACGATGATAAAATAACTGAGCCCTGTGCTGAATCTATGAATGAAAGTATTAAAGCAACAGTTTGATTACGTTCGGCCTTTAAAAAATCGATTATTTCATTTGGATCAACTTTTTTTAGAAAATCAAAAGGCTTACTTTTTATAAAGGTTGACATCTTACTAATGATCTCAGAGCATCTATCTTGTCCAAGGGCCTCTGTTAAAAGCTCTTTAGCATACTCTAAGCCACCACCAATGGAAAAGCCCTGTTCTAAACACAACTGGTAGAACTCATCTAAAACAGTGCTACGAAGATTTTGAGATACCGCCTTACTTTCCGCCATTCTAAAGGCTACTCGCTGAATATGTTCTTCATTTAGGTATTTCAGCACCTCAGCAGAAGTCGATTTATCTAGTGACAAAAGTAAAATTGCAGCCTTTTGATCTGGAGTTAGTCCTGCCATCAGCTCAACTCCTCCCCTACAACTTCTTCATCTTCTTCATCCTTTTTTTCCATCCAATAAGCTATTAAATCCGCTGCATTTTTAGGATTAACCTTAGCTATTTGAGTAATATCCTCAATAATTTTTTGCTCTTCAGCTAATTTTTCTTTATTAACTCGCTCTTCTTCTTTGACCTTAGCTAATTCTTCAGAGGTTAATAGTTCTTCAAGCTCTTGGCTACTTACCTGTGGTACTTCTATATCTACTTTAGGTTTTGCCATAGCCTTTCTAATAGTTCTTAATAAAATAAGGGCAAAGATAAAGGCAAAAAACATTCCAGCTATAATAATCATAGTTTGCTCCGATATAGGAAATGGTTCTTCTACCTCCTGTTTAGCCGCATCTAAGGCATCTTTTAGCCTTTGAGCCTCAACCTTATCTGCTGTAAAGTCCATATTGCTAACGTTTATGTTTGCGGTATCTACATCTACAGAAGCACCAACTATTTGAGATATATTAAATAAACCATCTTGATCTAATGTTGTGTCATTAATTAATATTGAAATAGAAATATCTTTAATAACTCCTTGAGCCTCTTCTATTGTTCGTGTTAATTCATTAACTCGATAGTTTACAACCTTTTGAACTCTCTCGTTTAAGCTATCACTGCCAGAGGCCGCATTTGTAGATGAGTCAGAAAACTTTTCTGTAAGCTCGTCTATGGTAAATGGTATTCCTTCGTTATTTATTATAGGGGTATATTCTGTTAGCTGCGTTTTACGTTTATCGAAGTCAAACGTAGCGTTTACTGAAACTTTTATGTTTTTACTGCCAAATACAGGCTCAAACATATATATTATTTTATTCTGCAGTTCTTTTTCAACACTCTTCTTCAACTCAAACTGTGAGCTTGTAATTGCACTTAATGGATCATTATTAGTATTAGGAAGTAAATCATTAGCCTCCGAATCTATAATTGCAACGTTTTCTTCTTTTAAACCTGAAATACTTGTTATCATGAGCTTTTGAATGGCCCTTATATGTTGTTTCTCTGGTACATACATCGGCTCAAGTTCTAATAATACGTTTGCCGTAACAGGATTCTTTTGGCTACCAAGTTGAAAATCTTCTTGCATATCCATGCTAATAGTAACAACAGCATTTGTAATACCTTGAAGCAGCTTTATGGTATTGCTTAGTCTATCTTGTAGTTGATAACGTAACATTATATTTTTGTCACGTGTAGATGTTGAAAAGTTTATATTATTTAAATACAAATCATAGTTTAGTCCTGTTTTGGGATAGCCTTGAACTGCCAGCTTCATTCTTACATCTTCTTCTCTACCCTTTTCAACAAGTATAGTTCCACTACTATTTTTCGATTTCACTCCTAAATCTGTAAGAAGTTTATCTATCTCAGCAACCTCTTTAACATCTAGCTTGCTATACAATACAACATAATCTGTACGATTTAGCAGCAATACCGTCGATGCTAAAGCAATTAAGCTTAACATTCCCCAAAACAATATTCGCCTTTTTACTTTAAACTCTAAACCTGACCAAGAATCTTTAATCTTTGTCATCGAATCACTTAGTTTACTGGGCATAATTTAATACTCCATTCAAAAATATCAAAAACTATAGCTGCATTCTCATTATTTCATTATAGGCATCAATTGCTTTATTTCTGACTTGAAGCGTTAGTTGTAAGTTCATTGCTGTTTTTTCTGTTTCAAGTAAAAATTTATGATAACCATCACTATTACCAGTGGCCAAAGTATTAAATGATGAACCAGATGTATTAATATCATTGTCTATTTTATTTAATGCCTCTTGTAACACATCGCCAAAACTTACATTGCTAGAAACAGTTGCAACTTGTTTTATAGAACCTAAATTACCCTTTATAACAGGGGTTATGGATTGTGTTCTCATAGTATGTATCCTTTATGTATTATTTGAGTATCTCAAGCGATTTTGAAAACATAGTTTTTGTAGCTGTTAATACCATTGAGTTAGCTTCGTATGCCCTAGATGCTGCCATTAGCTTTAACATTTCCTCGGTTGTATTTACATTAGATAGCTTCACATAACCATCTTTATTAGCCAGTGGATGCGTAGGATCATATGAGAGCTTGAATGGTGTTTGGTCTTCTACTATGTTGTCAATTTCTACACCACTTCCTTCTCGCGGTCTACTAAAACTATCTAAAGTTCTACTAAAAGTTTTGTTTTCTTTGCTTTCTCTAAACACAACTGATTTGGCTCTATATGGGTCTCCAGAATCTGTAATTATAGTTTCAGCATTAGAGATATTTTGCGCTACAACTTCAATTCTCTTCTTTTGAGCAATTAATCCAGTTGCACTAATGTCTAACGATCTTAAAAAACTCATTTACATCACCTCTTTGTAGAATCAATAACTATATCAAATAGTTTCATTTGTGATCTTAATGCTTCAACCATAAGGTCATATTGCATTTTGTTGTCGGAGAGTGCCACCATCTCTTTATCTACGTTAACATTATTTCCATCAATGTTTTCTAAGAGTCCCTTTTTATTATAAATAGAGAACATATTAAATTGCTTTTTGATAGTTTTTACTTCGGGATCACTGACTTTATTGTTTTTTAGATGCCTTGTTAAAACCTGTTGAAAATTAACATCTTTAGCCTTAAAGCCTGGGGTATCATGATTAGCTATATTATTGGCAATAGTTTCATGTCTTTTTTGTAATCCATCTAAGCCTTTTTGAAAGAAATCTAACCGACTATACATATTGCTAAACACTGGCATTCTCCTTTTTTTGAATTAACAGCATACCCATATTTAGGTACAAAATATACTATTTTTAATAATTATAATCCATAATTCGACATCTTACAACAGTGATACATTACATTTTAATATAAATTTAAGTTTAAGTTTTAGATATTTAAGATACTAGATAAGCACTATTAATACATGTAATTTAAAATTTATTTAAAGATGCATTCTTTAAAAGCGATATTTCTTTATACATAACCTAATTTAATCTATCAAGATAATTTACATTATTTTACTTATTTTTAATTAATAGCTAAACTATTGCAAAAAAATTTATCAAAAAAATTAAAAAAAAATAAAAAAAATAACTCCCAGTCACTATAATGTAGTGATATTCTGAGAATTATCTTTATTATTGTTAATTTTAAGGTAACAATCTACTTTAACAGATTGATTATTTAGTTAATAGACATTGCTACTATTTGTTTACATTAATGTAGCTAATCTACTCTGAGGTGTTACAATATCTGTTACTCTAATACCGTATTTTTCTTCAACTACAACAACTTCACCGTAGGCTATTAGCTTGTTGTTTACGTATATCTCCAGAGGCTCATCAACATAACCATCTAGCTCTACTACAGTACCTGTTCCGAACTTTAGTATATCACTAATTGTCTTACGAGTTTTTCCAAATACTACACTTAAGTCGAGTTGAACATCAAGTAATAAATCCATATTTTCAGGTAATTCTCTATCTATATATACCCTTTCAGTTTCACCAACTAAGCTCTCTTTTTGAGGCTCAGGGCTTTCTGTCTGTTCACTCTTGGCTGAAACTTGGGGGCTGGTATTATTAAGGCCATTAGTTAATACTTCTACAATCTCTTTTACTGTTTCAATAGAGTATAACTGCATTATGCTTGTCTCTAACAGCCCTTCTATTGACATAACAAAACCAATTTTAACAAACTCTTGATTTCCAGAAAAATCACCAGATTCTATATCAGACAATGTAGACCATACCTCAACCTCTGGGGCGCTAATGTCTACAACTCTACTCATCATTTGAGCAATAGAGGTTGCTGCTGATCCAATCATTTGGTTCATAGCTTCTGATACAGCACTTAGTTCTATTTCACTAAGCTCCTGTTTTTTGTTTGTACCTTGACCACCCATCATAATATCAGCAATTACAGAAGCATCTTCTGTTTTAATAAGTAAAAGATTAGTTCCTACTATGCCTCTTTCGAACCTTACCTTTAAAACTACATATGGTATTTGCATACCAGCGTGTATCTTTTTAAGATTAGAAACTGATACAACTGGCGTGGTAATTTGTACTCTTTTGTTAAGTATTTTTGATAACGATGTAGCAGATGTTGAAATAAAAATATTACCAGCCTCACCTATTACATCTTTTTCATCATCAGACAAAACAACATGGCTTACTTCCTCAGGTTCTGGCTCTGATGATTTCATTCCACCATTTAGTAAAGCATCAATTTGCTCTTGAGTTAATGTGCCTTCACTCATTCATGTCACATCCTTGTAGTGCAGTATTATAGTTAAAAATCCTGTATTTCATTATAAACCTAAAGCTTTATTCAATGACTCAAGCACCCTCACATTATCAAAAGGCTTTACAATAAAATCGCTAGCACCAGACTTAATTGCATCCATAACCATACCCTGCTGACCCATAGCGCTACACATAATAACTTTTGCCTTTGGATTTATTTTTTTAATCCAACGTAAGGCTTCAATTCCATCCATCTCAGGCATTGTTATGTCCATTAGAACTAAGTCTGGATTTAATTCTTGATAAGCTTCAACAGCCTTTTTGCCATTTTGGGCTTCACCAATTACTTCAAAACCTTCTTTTTCTAAAAGGTTTTTTAACATCATACGCATAAAAGCTGCGTCATCAACAATTAAGATACTCTTAGCCATAATAAAAATCTCCCTTATTTATAAGATTATTAATTATTATCTCCCCAAAACTCTTAAAGCTGTTTTACTTGTATATCATTTAAGTGTTTTGCATATTTAATGAAAACTTTTAGATTTTCAAGGTCTATAGACATAGTTCTGCCTACACTTCCACCTACATCTTCTTGTACTATTGGTATTTTCAATTCCTTTAAAACTTGTTTTACTGCCTTTATATTTGAATTACCAATATCAAAATAAGATGTGACTTTTTCTTTTAAAAACGTTTTCGCACCGCCTGCTATATATGCCATTAAATTACTGCGTTTCGCACCATAAATAATAAGATTGTTAACCATATCAGGAATAGCAGTATCGGCATATTTTTTTACTTCAATATTCTTATTAAACAATGTACTATCGTATAATAGAATATGAGATAATCCACCAATTTTATTAATAGGATCTAAAATAACAGTTCCTACACAAGAACCTAGTGCATATGTAATTAGTTTATTTGGATTTTTAGTTATTTTATAGTCAGATATGCCTACAACAAACTCTTTTTTCAACCTTACAACTCCAATATTATCTTAATCTTAAGTACTATTATATAAAAAACCATGCATTATTACTAATATTCTTTTATATTTTATTAATTTTTTTTCAGAATCATCTGAATTTTTTCAGATATTTGCTCAATAGGTAACTGGTACTTAACAGCACCTAAATCATAAGCAACCTTCGGCATTCCATAAACAACACTAGTAGATTGATCTTGACCAATTGTTATTGCACCACTAGCTTTCATACGTTTTAATCCTAAAGCACCGTCTTTACCCATACCCGTAAGAATAACACCAATAGCTTTATCTCTTACATTCTGTGATACAGAGTTAAATAAAACGTCTACCGAAGGGCAGTGCCCATTCACTTTATTTTTTTCATTATATTTTTCGGTTTTAATAATGTATTTACTGCCTTTTCTTGTTACCCTTATATGGCTATCACCTGGTGCTATAAAGGCTCTGCCTGGAGTAATTTCATCACCGTCTTCCGCCTCTTTTACTGCTAACAAACATTCATTGTTCATACGTTCTGCAAACATTTTTGTAAACACTGGAGGCATATGCTGCACAATTACAATACCAGGAACACCCCGAGTTAAACCTTTCAGAACCTTGGAAACGGCAATAGTGCCACCAGTTGAAGCTCCAATAGCAATCAACCTAATATCAGAATTGTAGTTTACCTCATTTAATGATGTCACTTTTTTATTTAAGTGTTTAAAATCCCCAACATTTACTGTTGAAGCAATTTTAATTTTTACAATTAATTCTTTTATGAACATATCCACACCATCACTACTGCTTGGCTTATTTACAAAATCAACAGCGCCAGCGTTTAATGCGTCAAATACGGTATCATTTAAAGAACTAACCATTACTATTGGCATTGGATATTGGGGCATTAATTTTTTAACAAACTCAATACCATTCATTTTAGGCATCTCTACATCTAAGGTCATTACATCTGGGCGATGTTTAATAATCATATCTCTTGCTTCATACGGATTTGCTGCTTTAGCTACTATTTCTATATCTTGGTCAGCTGAGAGTTTTTTTTCTAAAACAGCTCTAAAAAGTGCTGAGTCATCAGCTATTAATACTCTAAGTTTTTTTCTTTTTTTCATATTACAATTCTTTTCTATATATTGAAGGCTTAATATACTTAAAACCAGAAACCCCTCGATCAATACTCTCTGAGTGGCTAATAAAAAAGTATCCACCTGGCTCAAGTATGTCAAAGAATTTTTTTATTAATTTATTTCTGGTTGGAGCATCAAAATATATCATAACATTTCTACAAAAGATTATATGAAATTTTTTCTTAAAATTAAAGGTACTTAACAAATTAAGTCGTCTAAAGATTACCTCTTTTTTTATAACATCATTAATCATAAACTTTTCATCTTCTAAAGCTTTAAAATACTTATAATTCCACAACGGTGGATTGTTTTTTAAATTCTCTTCTGTGTAAATACCCTCTTTAGCTTTTGCAAGCACATTATTGGATATATCGGTAGCTAAAATCTTGCTATCCCACAGAGTTTTTTTATTTCCCAGGAAATCGGCTAAAACCATAGCTATGGTATAAGGTTCCTCCCCAGAAGAACAGCCAGCACTCCATATTCTTAAGTCACGATGCTCTTTATTTGCTTCTACTAAATAAGGAAGCACCTCTGCTGATAAATATTCATAGTGTTGTTTTTCTCTATAAAAGTAGGTATGGTTTGTGGTTATTTTATCAATTAATTGATTTACAGCTTGGCCTGTTTTATCATTTACTACATAGTCATAATATGCAGAAAAACTACCAAAGCTACCATTTTCAATAACCATACCTAGTCTACTGCTCAATAAATTTTTCTTTTTCTCACTTAAGTCTATACCTATATTGTCTCGTATATACTGAGATAGTTTCAGAAATTCATTATTTGTTATTAGCAAATCTACACTCTCCTAATGTAAGGTGCCTCCAGTTAAAAACTGAAAGCATCTCTCTAAAACATTTATATATTTATTTTGTTATTCAGTAATACCTAATTTCACTAATTCTGCACACTTAAGTAATATAAAAACTTCTTTCTTTTGCCTACCTATACCATGTATAAAGTTATTACTTGTACCATGGTTAAACTCTGGTATATCTGAAATTTCTTCATTTTTGAGTGTAATTACTTCTGCAACATTATCAACTATTACACCTACACTTTGTTTTTTTACGTCTAAAATTATAATGCAAGTTTTTTCATCATATGTTTTTTCTGGCTTACCAAATTTTAATCGCAAATCTACAATAGGTATTATTTCTCCACGTAAGTTAATTACACCCTTCACATAGTTAGGCTGTTCAGGAATTTTTGTGATATCTATAATACTTATTATTTGTCGCACATAGGCTATATCAATACCATAGGTTTCTGTACCTAACTCAAAGGTTAGGTGTTTGCCATCTAAGGCACTAGTAATCATCTTTAACCTCCTTACTTAGTAAACTAACTACTTAATCCTAATGGGTCTAGTATTAAACTGATGTCTCCATCACCAAGTAAAGCACAGCCAGAAACACCCTGAACATAATTAATATATTTTGAGAAGTTTTTAACAACTAGTTGATATTCTCCTAAAAGCTTGTCTACAAAAATACCTACGCTATTGTCATTGTTTTCAACTAATACAAATATTCCATCATCAATTTTAGTTACAGCTGATTCAACACCATGTATTTTATGAATACGAACAACCTTTATGCACTTGTTCATCATCATAATCATTTCATGGCCCATTGGATCTTTAATTATATCTTCTTCTTTAGCCTCAAATAGCTGTTTTATGGCAGTAATAGGTACGGCATACTTAGCTTCACCAACCTTAACTAAAATACAGTCAATGATTGCTAATGTAAGAGGTATTCTTATTGTAAACTCGGTACCTTTACCCAATTCACTTTTAATTTGAATTTGTCCACCAATACGCTCTATACCTTTAGCTACAACATCCATTCCTACACCTCTACCAGAAAATCCAGTAATTTGTTCTCTAGTTGAGAATCCGGCATTAAAAATTAATTCAAAGGCCTCTTCATTGCTATATTCTTCTTTAGCTTTTACTAATAAACCTTTGCTTTCAGCCTTTGATAATATTTTTTCTCGATCTAAACCCTTACCATCATCGCGTACCATTATTAGAATCTCTCCGCCAGCGTGTTTGGCTTCTAACACTACTTTACCAATGGGATCCTTTCCCTTTTCCAAACGCTCTTCATTAGACTCTAAGCCATGGTCAATAGCATTTCGAACAAGATGCATAATTGGGTCTGAGATATGTTCAATTATATTTTTATCTACTTCTGTTTCTTGACCAAGTAATTCTAGTTCCATTTTTTTGCTAGTTTTATTACTCATATCTCGAGCTAAACGATGCATTTTTTGAAATGTTAAAGCCAAAGGTACCATACGAATTTCCATTACAACATCTTGTAAATCATTCATAATTTTTTTCATGTGTTTAGCTGCTTTTCTAAAATTATCTAGCTTTAAGCCATTTAAATCAGGATTACCAGTAACCATTGACTCTGATACTACCAATTCTGATACAAAATTCATTAGTTGGTCTAGTTTAGAAACTTTTACACTAATAAACTTTTGTCCTGTAGTTGTGCTTTTAGTTTCGGCTTTTTCTTTATTTTTTCTCTCTTTTTTTTCATGCTCTTTTTTAAGAAAGTCTTCTATATCAAGATTGTCACCGTTTTGCAAATTCTTATTATATTTTAAATAGGTTTTTTTGTCTACTTTATGAAGGTCTAAGCTTTTCATAAAGGCAACTCTTGTAAAAAATGATGATGTTTCATCATAGCCTTTATCATTAACAAAAGCTATTTTTAACCCCCCATTTTCAATAACCGTTGAGGCTTCTTCATCATCTAAATCAGCTGGAAAATGATTTATTTCTAGCGTTTCATCACTTAGCTGACTTATTGCTGAAAAGGCCCTTACACCAACCATTTGGCAGTCCTCTTCGTAACGTAAGTTACAAAGATAGTATTGCTTATTTTTTTCGCTAACTACATGTTTTTCTTCTTCATTATTTAGTTTAGTTTCTACCTTTATGTCTTGTTTCTCTTTTTTTGGCTCTGTACTTGTAGCAGCAGCTGCCTCTCGTTTGCTTAAATCTACTGCCTTTAATGATTCTAAATGGGTCTCAATTCTCTCTTGTAGGTCTTCGTTATCCTCTAACTCAAAATTATTCATAATTTTATCTGTTTCGGATTTTATGTAATCAACTGTTTCAAGCACAAAATCTGTGATTTTTTTGTAATCTACATCTGGTTCTTCCGACCTTAAAAAATCAAATAAGTCTTCTAGTGCATGAGCGCAACTAGCAATGCCATGAAACTGCATCATCATAGAATTACCTTTTATGGTATGCATAACTCTAAAAATTTCGTTTATGGCACTAACAATAGTGCCTTCACGCTCACTCTCGATTATTCTAGTTTCTAACTGTTCAATTAAGCCATTGGTTTCATGTATATATAATTCAACCATTGGATCATTACTATTATAGCTTGCCATATTCTCCACCGCCATATCTGTATTTAAACATAATACCCTACTATGTTTATCGGATAATAATTCAAAAAATTTAACTTGTCAAAATATACTTTATTAATAGTTGATAAGATATTTTTGTATTAAATCTATATAATACTCTATATTTTGGGTTATAGTGATTTTAATCTTATACTTTTGGATTAATAATAAGGTTAAGCTAGGGTCGCATATTATAGCGACCCCTACTTCTATATTTATTTACTAATATTTTCCAAATTCCATATCATCTAATGTTATTTTAATATCATTATTTTTGTTAATAGAAGAGCGGGTTGGTTCTTGTTTAGTAGTGGCAGCTACTTGTTTTATTGATTTAACAGCTATACTGTTTTTAAGCTGGAATTGAGATATTAATTTATTTAAGTTTTCAGCCTGTGCTGCCATCTCTTCACTAGCTGAGGCACTTTGCTCTGACGTTGCTGTATTAGCCTGTGTTACATCAGAGACCTGTAATATTCCATCATTAATTTGTGCTATAGCTGAAGCTTGCTCATTAGATGCATTTGCTATATCCTCAACAATTGAGCTAACCTCTGTTATGCTCTTAACAATTTGACCTAGAGCTTTGGCTGTATCGTCAGCAAGTGCGGTTCCGTCATTAACTTTTTTAATTGAGGTATCTATTAAATCAGTAGTTTCTTTAGCTGCCTCAGCACTTCTAGCAGCTAAGCTCCTTACCTCTTCAGCTACAACCGCAAATCCCTTGCCGTGTTCACCAGCTCTAGCTGCCTCAACCGCAGCATTAAGAGCTAATATATTTGTTTGGAATGCTATATCATCAATTACTTTTATTATTTTAGATATATTACTAGAGGCAATATTAATTTCATTCATAGCTAATAACATTTCTTGCATTTCTACATTGCCCTCATCTGCTACACTCATTGCATTTGTGGCTATATCATTGGCATTATTAGCATTAATAGCATTTTGTCTGGTTTGCTCTGCTACTTGAGTTACTGTTGCTGATATTTCTTCTACAGCACTGGCTTGTTCAGTAGAACCCTCAGACAATGCTTGGCTTGAGTCTGCTACCTCTTGCGCTCCTGCCCCAACCTGATCAGAGACCTGCTGAATTTCACTTACAACTACATTTAGTGAATTAATAATATCGTTAATTGAAACTTTAAGTTGAGAGAAGTCTCCCATATAAGCTCTGTTAATACCCACATTAAAGTTATTATTTGCCATTTGTGATAATACATCAGCAATCTCAGCTATATAACCTTGAATTTGTGCTGCCATGCTATTAACAGAGTCTTTAATTTTACTAAAATCGCCTTGATAAATACCGTTAACTCGAGCACTAAGATTACCCTCAGCCATACTACTTAAAGCGTTCATAGACTCTTCTACTGGTGTTGAAATGGCATCTAAGATATCGTTAACACCTTTAATTACTTCACTATAACTGCCTTTAAACTTACTAACGTCTCCTCGGGTAGTTAAATCACCTGCTACAGCTGATTGAGTTAGCATTTGAGCCTCATTAACTAAACCCTTAATTGAATTAATAGTTTGAACTAAAGCTGGTCCAATTTCATCTTTATTATCTTTAATTTCAATCTCAAAATCTACATCTCCCTGAGATATTCTTTTCATAGAACCAACAATTACATTTTGTAAATCATCAGCAAAGCCATCAATAACTTCACCCATTTCACCCAATTCATCCTTGGTGTTAAGCTGTAGCCTATTGTTTAAGTGTCCTTTTCTAATTTCAGAAATAGCATTAACTACTTTTTTAAGGGGTTTTGTTATAATATTACTTAATAGTAAACCCAATACTATCGCTATTAATGCTCCCATTGCAATAAATAATGCCATTATTTTATATGCTTTATTGGCTTGGGCTCTATTTGCTATTGCTTGATCATTGGCCTCTTTAATTTTTTGATTAACCAACTCTTTTATTGTATTACGTTCTACTACAATAGCTTTTCCCAAGCTACCGTTTTCACCTATCTCATAAAAAGCTTGTTTATCCTGATTATCAGCTATTAGTTCTAAAACATTATTAAGTGAATTTGCGTAAATGGTTCTGGCGTTTAAAAATTCTTGGTACTTAGTTTTCATTTCTGCTGAGTCTATATGTTTTTCTAGTTCTGTAACATGAATCCCAAACTGCTCTCTTATTGTATGATAAGCTGACTCATATTTTTTTACATCTTTTTCACTATCTGCTTCTATCATATCTCTTAAAACAGAATGAACTTCCTCAAATAGTTTTGATATGTAACCTAATTGCTCTATTGGTACAGTCATTTTTTCATACATTTCATCGCTAGATTTCACTAAGTTTGTCATGTTTTTTACAGCTAAGGCACCTACTCCAACCGACACTAATGCAACTATAATAAAACTTGAAAGAAGCTTGAAGGCAATTTTTTGATTTAGAAACCATTTCATATTATGCTTTCTCCTTTAATTGTTTAGATTTAAACATAAGTAATAAAATACCGATTACCTAGGTTTAAGGTAGATAAGTTTTAAGCAATTCTATTCCCCTTTTAACAATTAAAATCCTTATTTATATATCTATATCTGTATCTGTATTTTTTCTAACTATAGCTTCTTATAGTTATATTAAATTTTTAAACAGTTTGCTGTTTTAGTGACTTTTATTATAAACATATGGCTTATGTATATGTTCACCTACCTTTTCATAGCAATATGTTCTATATAGTATTCTTCGGTAGTAAACTTGTTTTTTTTAACACTTTTCACCATAATAATTCATTAGTAATATATGGCTTTTTAAATTACCTTTAACTTTAAATAGAAGTGAGTGTATTGGTTTATAAAAAAAAATGACTCCCATTTAGTACAGGAGCCACCTAATTTTACTAATTTATATTAGATTTTTTTAATACTAAGTTTATTTTTTACTCACTACATTGTTGTAGGTTTCTTTATCGTGTTTTACTATTTCATGTGCTTCTAAGATAATAATAACATTTTCATTTACTTTGGCAATTCCCTTAACAAAATCTTGTTTAATACCTTGATCAAATTCAGGAACTACTGCAATATCTTTTTCACTAATGTTAATTACTTCAGTTACTGCATCAACAATAATGCCAACAACAATATCATCAATGTTTAAAATGATTGCACAGGTTCTATCATGATACTCAACAGGTGCTTTATTAAATCTTAAATGCATATCTATAATAGGTACAATTTGACCTCGTAGATTTACAACACCCTTTACATACACAGGTTGCTGAGGTATTTTAGTTATTTTGGAGACACCAAACCTAATTTGTCGAACAAAACCAATGTCAATTCCGTAGGTAACACCTGCTACCATAAAAGTTAGTTTTTTATCTGCATGAGAATCTGCTGATGCAACTATTGAACTTACTGCATAATCACTCATGTTTACCTCTCCTTTTGACATTAATCATCTTTCTTTTTGCTCAATTTTTCAAATTTATTTTTTAGCTTGTTGCCAAAGTCCATAAACCCATTTTTCAATTTATTATCTTTAGCTAAGTTTTCTTTTTTCTTTTCAACATTGTTACCTAAAACACTCTGTAATATATCATTTACTTGTTCTTTATCTATCTCATCTGCAAAATCATCAATAACCTTTATTTCTTCTTCTCGCTCTTGAATTTGAGGTTCTTCATCATCATCTAAAAATGAAAAATCAAATTCCTCATTGTCTTCTTGAGCTAACTCTATATTAGCTGTTTGCTCTTCTTCGCTAATATCTTTAACTACATCATCAATAACCTCAGTTATCTTGGCTTGTATATCATTATTTGACTCATTGTTAATTGTATCATCATTTTTTTCTGTTGTTATATTTTCACTGAGTTCTAAATGATCATCTATACCTGCTAACTCAGAATTTTCTATTTCTGAGTCAAGCTTTATCTGATCTTCATTATTTATTAAAGATGAGTCTTTTGTTGTTAAATCATAATTATTGTCATTTCTTAAGTCATCAGCTGCTGCTTCAGCTCTCGCTTTAGCTGCTTCTATTTCTGCAAACAGCATATCTTTATCTATTTCTTTATCTTTAAGGCTAAACTCACTTATTAAGTCATTAAGCATTTGAGCTTGTTTAGACATATTTTGGCTAGCTGTTGCACTCTGTTCAGCCGTAGTTGAGTTAGATTGGGTAACTTTAGAAACCTCTAATATACCTGCTCCAATTTCATCTATAGCAGCAGACTGCTCTAAAGATGCCTCTGCTATCTCTTCTACTATTTCACCAGCCTCTGTTATTCTACCCACTATTTGAGAAAGTGCTTTAGCTGTATTATTAGCAATACTCTTACCCTGCTCTACCTTATTTAAGGTATCTTCTATTAGGTCTGTTGTTTCTTGAGCAGCATTGGCACTTCTTGTTGCTAAGTTACGTACCTCGTCAGCAACTACTGCAAAACCCCTACCAAATTCACCAGCTTTTGCAGCCTCAACAGCGGCATTTAAGGATAAAATTCGAGTTTGAAAGGCAATACCATCAATTACTCTAATTATTTTAGATATATTGTTAGATGATTCATCAATTCCATTCATAGCTAATAACATATCTTGCATTTTTTGATTACCTAACTCAGCTTGTTCTCTTGCTTCTATTGAAATGTCATTAGCGTTGTTAGCATTTTCAGCATTTTGCCTTGTTTGACTTGCGACTTGTGTGATTGTAGCTGAAATTTCTTGTACTGTACTTGCCTGTTCAGCCGCGCCCTGTGATAATACTTGGCTAGTACTCGCAACCTCAGTAGCACCTAACTCTACTTGCTCAGCAGCATTTTGCATCTCGGATGCCATAAGATTAAATGAATCAATTATATGGTTAATTGCTACCTTCATTTGGTTGAAGTCACCCATGTATTCTCTATGTATCTCTACATTTAGATTTTTACTAGATAATTTAGTTAATACTTCAGACATTTCAGCTATGTATGCCTGCAATTCTTTTCCTGTTGCATTAACGGCAGTTTTGATCTTATCGAAATCGCCTCGATAATTACCAGTCATTCTGGCACCTAAGTTTCCTTGATCTAGTTGGTTTAGTACTATGGCTGCTTCATTTATTGGGGTAACCATTTTATCTAAAGTTTTGTTAAAACCGGCTACTATTTCTTTATAACCACCTTTAAAGGAGTCTGCATTTCCTCTAATTGTTAAATCACCCTCTACAGCAGCGTTAGTTAAAGTATCTGCCTCAGAGACTAGTTTATTTAATGTTCTTACTACATATTGCATGCTTTTTGATAGTACATCTTTATTTGATTTAGGTTTAATCTGTAGTTTTAAATTACCTCGGGCAATCTGCTCAGCATTACGTGCTTGTTGTTTAATATTTTTTACTAAAGCATCAAAAGCACGCATTAAGTCACCAATTTCATCTTTAGAGGATGTATCAATTTTTATATGAGTATCACCTGTAGCTAAGATATTGGCTTGTTCCACTAAGTTTGCAATAGGTTTAGTAACTTGTTTAGATATTACTATTACTATAGCAAAACCAATTGCTGCTAACACAACTATTAATATTAAACATAATACCAGCAAAGATCCACTAGCTTGTTTTGTAATTTGATTCATTGGAATAACTAAGCTAAATACCCATGGAGTATTGGTATTGCCTATTTTTACAGGCACATAGGAGAACCAGCATTTTTTATACTTATAACTACTTTGTGCTTTATAACTAAAACTTTCACCTTTACTAATTGTTTTAAGAACATCTCCCCCAAGTTTATGTTTATAGGAAGTCTCACCAAAATTATGCCCTATTAATTTTTCATCATGCACTACATACTCACCATTATTAGACATTAAGAAATAATAGCTCTCATCATATTTGCCTAAGTTATATGGTAAAACGTTTAAAGCAGTTAATGAAATATCAATACCAACTACCCCTAAAAACTTTCCATTATCGTCATTTATAGGAACAACAATAGAGGTCATGGTTCTCTCTTTTCCATTAGAAACAAACTCATAAGGGTTTAAAATAATTTCTGTTTTATTCTTTTTTATATTACTATAATAATCCCTAACACCATTTTCATAACCAACTAAAGGCTCTAAAACAACATCACACACAGAGCGTGTGTATGCAGGAATAAATCTACCGGTTGCATCATGTCCATCTTTATTAACATATTTTTTATCTAATTTGTCAATGCTATTTGGCTCCCAACAACTCCAAACACTCCAATAATTCTTATTAGCAATTAAAACATGTTTTAGCATTGAATTATAGTATTCTCTACGATCATTTTCATTAATATCTTTGTAACCTGTAAAGGATTGAGCCAATGTTCTGGCGCTATCTAAAGCCTGTTTAAGCTCTCCTTCGACCATGGATGCATTTTCTTTAGCTAAAACTTCACTATATTCGTAGGCACTATTTAGCTCATTATTATTAAAAGTATAAAGTATGTAAGAAATAAGAACTAAAAATATTAATCCCGTAATAGCTACTGTTGAAAAACTTATTCTTGCTCCCAGCTTCATTTCTTTTAAAAAGTTCATTATCGCTTCTCCTATAAAAGTTTTTAAGAAAATATTTATCTATTTTATACAATGGCAACTTATAGTATTTTGATACCAAAATACCTGGTGCAAATTTATTAAACTTATACTTTTAAGGCACTTTGATTATTAACTTCACTTATCTTATCGTCACTTTATTATGAATATTAATACTAAAATACAAATAAATTTACATTTGTAAAATTATTTAATTTATTTTACTATTCTTAAATTTATCTTCAATTACTTAAATTTATTGAATATTAGCAATAGCTCTACTTAAGTAATAAAGGAGTTGCTTTGGTAACAACTCCTTAACTATATGTTTAGTCTTATCAGTTTAAAAATTATCTTTAATACTTTCCAAACTCTTCATCATCTAAGGTTATTTCAAGGTCCTTATTATTAACAACATCACTTGTTGCTGCAACTGCCTTAGTTGCGGTAACTAACTCTATTTTATGAGCATTGATTGTTGCTTTAGTAACAAATTTTTGTAATAAATTTTGCAGGTACTCAGCTTGAGCAGCCATTTGCTCACTAGCAGAAGCACTTTCTTCAGCTGTTGAAGTGTTAGATTGTGTAACAGTTGATATTTGCATTATCCCGTCATTAATTTGAGCTATTGCGCTTGCCTGTTCGTTAGAAGCATTAGCTATATCATCTACAATAACACTAACATCTGTTATTCCATTTACTATTTCAGCTAAAGCACTTGCTGTTTCGGCAGCCATTTGGGTACCATCTTTTACTTTTTTAATTGAGGTATCAATTAAATCAGTTGTTTCTTTAGCTGCTTCAGCACTTCTGGCAGCCAAACTTCTTACTTCTTCAGCTACAACAGCAAAGCCTTTACCATGCTCACCAGCTCTTGCAGCTTCTACAGCAGCATTTAACGCTAAGATATTGGTTTGGAATGCTATATCATCAATAACTTTAATAATTTTACCAATGTTTTTAGATGCAATATTCATTTCTTCCATTGCTTCTAACATATCTTTCATTTGTTCATTGCCTTCTTCAGCCATTGCTTTTGCTGTAGTAGCTATTTCATTGGCCTGGTTAGCATTATTGGCGTTCTCACGTGTTTGTTCTGCTACCTCAGTAATGGTTGCAGACATTTCTTCAACTGAACTGGCCTGTTCAGCAGCACCATTTGAAAGATTTTGACTGGCATTTGAAACCTCTCTGGCTCCAGATTCAACATGTCCTGATGATTCTTGAATCTCACCAATGATTTGATTTAATGAATTTATAATGGTATTAATAGAGTCGCGAAGTTGTTTAAAATCTCCTAAGAAGTTACTATTTATTTCAACATCTAAGTTATTGTTGGCAATTTGATCTAGTACTGTAGATATTTCTTTAATATAATTTTGAATCTCAGAAGCTGTAGTATTAACTGAGTCCTGAATACGAGCAAAGTCGCCCCGATAATCACCATCTACTCGAGCATCTAAGTTACCCTCTGCCAACTCGCTCAAGGCCTCTAATGACTCCTCTATAGGTATCATTATGGCATCGAGTGTTTGATTTACTCCATAAACTATATCCTCATAAACCCCGTTAAATAATGTAATATTAGCTCGAGTATCTAAATCACCTTGAATAGCTGAGGTAGTTAATTTACCTGTTTCAGTTACAAGATCATTAAGGGTTTCTACAATTTTTTTCATACTCTTAGAGAGTATATCACCCTCTGATTTAGGAACAATTTCCATACTTAGGTCACCATTTGAAATACTCTCAGCAATCTCTGATTGCAAATGAATATTTTCGACTATTTGAGCAAATGCACCGGTTAAAATGCCAACCTCGTCTTTAGTTATTTGCTCAACACCAATATTAACATCACCTTTAGCTAGTTTATTGGAGACATCTACTAGTACGCTAATAGGCTTTATAATTAAATTAATTATTAGTAATGACAGCCCTACCATTAAGAATATTGCTATAACACTCAAATATATTAACTTCTTCATTAATGCTTTACTTGTATTAGTAAATTCATCTCCTAGTGCTTGCATATTACCATTCATTTTAGCTGTTATGCTTGCTAAGGGAACTTGTATTTGTTTAAATTTATTATCTAAATCACTATGTAGGTTTTTTATTTCAGTTGTTGTGTATTTTGTTTTACTTAATGCAGGTAACATTTTATTTTCGTAAATATCTATTAAATCTTCTAAAGCAAGCTTAGCTTCGTTTATTAGCTTAAGGTCTTCTTCAGATATACTATTATTTTTAATTTTGTTAATTAACTCAAGAGCCTTTACTTTTTCTGACTGCCATAGTACCTCTGATTCTTCTATGTCTCTATTAATAATTGAGTCTGCAATTACTTGATAAAGTCTAGCTCCAATTGAAGATCCCTCAGTAGCATATATAGCTATCGATGAGCCAGCGTAGTTCTTCTCTTGTAGTGTTTTTAAGTCATTAAGTGAGTAATAAGTTACACCACACATAACTAACACCACTATTAGGCCTACTGCTACAAGCATTCTTAATTTAGTTGCAATTTTTAAATCCTTCAACCATAACATTATATAGCCACCCTCAATTTAATATTTTAAGCATAATACCTTGTGACTCAATACTGTAAAAAGTACCTTTTATCTCTTTAGCCAAAGAACACAGTTATGCTTAATCAGTCCACTGACTAATTAATCGGTAAAATTTATCAACACTTAACTATTTTTTAACAATTAATTTAATGTTATTGTTTAATTTTTACATTAATAAAGTAGTTATTATTGTAATAATACTATTTTTGTATATTTAGCTATATATAAATAATATGGATAAAAAAAATAGCAAGTATTTGTAAAATACTTGCTAAATAAAGTTGACTAAGGTATTCATTTAAATAATATATCGCTTATTTAGTGGGCTATACTTTATATTTTAGTATAGTAAAAATAATGTTTAACCTATTTTAACAGCTCGCTACTATTTAATAAAATATACACTTCATCACCAATCTTGCCAATTCCTCTAACAAAACGATTACTCATATCATTATTAAAGTCTGGTGGATCAGAGATATTTTCATCGTTAAGTACAATAACTTCTGATACTCTTTCTACAATTAAGCCAACTGTTGTGTTATCTATATCAACTACAATAAAGCAAGTTCTATCATCAAAAGCTATTTCGTCTTTACCAAAGCGCAAACTTACATCCATAACCGGTACTATTTCTCCTCTAAGATTAATTACACCTTTTAAGTACTTTGGTTGATTGGGAATAATGGTTATTTTTTGAACTCCAATAATTTGCCTAACATACTTTATGTCTATTCCATAGGTCTCATTATTAACTATAAAGGTTAAGTTTTTGCCTTTTTGGGTATTATTATCGCTTGCATTATACATAGTATCTCTCCTATCTATTTAGTATTAATACTTACCAAAATCAGAGTCGTCTAGAGATATTTCAATAACAGATTCTTTATTGTTTTCCTTATTAGCTTTGACAGTTTTTGTTTCTTTTTTGATTGTATGGTGATTTAAAGCTGTTCCTTTTAGTGTAAACTGGCTTACCAAGCTCTGAAGATACTCTGCTTGTGCCGCCATTTCTTCACTGGCTGAGGCACTTTGCTCTGATGTAGCAGTATTAGACTGTGTTACCTCTGATACCTGTATTATACCATCATTAATTTGAGCTATAGCAGATGCTTGCTCATTTGAGGCATTTGCTATATCCTCAACAATACTACTAACTTCATTTATACTGGTTACAATTTCTGCCAAAGAACTAGCTGTTTCATTAGCAGTTAATGTACCTTCATTAACCTGCTTAATTGAGTCATCAATTAGTTCTGTTGTTTCTTTAGCTGCCTCAGCACTGCGAGCAGCCAAGCTTCTTACTTCTTCAGCAACTACAGCAAATCCTTTTCCGTGTTCACCTGCTCTTGCTGCCTCTACAGCGGCATTTAGGGCTAATATATTAGTTTGAAAAGCAATATCATCAATAACTTTAATTATTTTAGAGATATTTTTAGATGATTCATTTATAGCATTCATAGACTCTAACATGCTTTGCATTTGATAATTGCCTTCTTCAGCCATTGCCTTCGTACTATTAGCAATCTCATTTGCGTTATTAGCATTTACAGCATTTTGCTTGGTTTGCTCTGAAACTTGAGTTATTGTTGCTGACATTTCTTCAACTGAACTAGCCTGTTCAGTTGCACCCTGTGATAAGCTTTGACTTGAGTCTGAGACCTCTCTGGCACCCGAACCAACCTGCTCTGAAGACTGCTTAATTTCTGCAACTATATCATTAAATGATTTAATTATATAGTTAAGAGCGTCCTTCATTTTACTAAAATCTCCTAAGTAATTACGATCAATATTCACATTTAAATCGCTGTTAGCCATTTGTGAAAGCACCTGAGACATCTCAGCAATATAACCATTTATTTCAGTTGCTACAGTATTTACAGAGTTTTTAATATGCTCAAAATCACCCTCATACTGCCCTGTAACTCTAATAGATAAGTTACCTTTAGCTAGTTCATCTAGGGCCTGTAGAGATTCACTAATTGGGGTATTTATAGCTGCTAAAGTTTTATTAACACCATCTAGCACCTCTTTATATCCCCCTTTTAATTTATCTGTTTTGCCACGGGCTGCCATATTACCAGCAATCGCTTCTCTAGTTAACATATTGGCTTCTATTATTAGTTCTTTTACAGAATCAATTATTAGCTGCATACTTTTTGATAATGTATCATCATCGGATTTTGCTTTAATAGCTATATCTAGGTTTCCATTAGCAATTTCTTGGGCATTTAAAGATACATTTTTTATATTTTCTGCTAATTGCTTAAATGATAAAGTTAGTTTACCTATTTCATCCTGATTTATATTTTCAGTATTTATATCAAAATTAACATTACCAATAGCCAATAGGTCAGCTTGGGCAACAATATTTTTAATAGGATGTGAAACAATTCTGTTAACAGAAAGTGCTGTAGCTCCAGCAATCATTAGCAGAATTAAAAAACCAATTAAGGCTAACATATAAGCCTCAGACCTTGAGTTTGCTGTTATTTCTTTCATTGGCAGTACCAAACCAATTGCCCATGGTGTTTTTGTTTCACCTATATTAACAGGGTTAAAACAAATTAGGCTCTGAAGTCCTGTTGCGATGCTCTGTTCTTCATAACTAAGAGGCACGCCCTTTTTAATAGCATTTAAGGTATTCTGATAAATATCATCTGGCAAACCACAAATATCAAGATGTTTTCCTTTAACATTTTGGTTATTGTGTACTATAAATTCACCCTCATTAGTTATCATAAAGAACTGTGGGTCTTTATAGCTGCCAACACTAAACTGAAAATGATCTAGTGACTCTAAAGACATTTCGCCACCTATTACTGCTAAAACATTACCGTCATCATCCTTAATAGGAAAAGATAATGTTACAGCCTTGAATGTATTGCCATGGGTCTCATACAGGTATGGTTCAGTTATAATAACATCTCCAGAGTTTTTTGCTAACAAGTAATAGTCTCCAGCGCCAGCTGTGTTATAACCCTTACACTGCTCTGCTACAACTTCACCATTTATTCTTATCCAATAAGGTATAAATCTACCTGTTTTATCATGGGCTTTTGCATTCTTATATTTATAATCGTAGTTATCTAAGGCATTAGGTTCCCATACAGTCCAAACTCCTAACAAATTAGAGTTCTGCTCAACTACATTTTTCATTTGCATATTGAAGTAATCTCTACGTCTACTAGCTGCTATGTCTTTGTAGCCATCAAATACATCCGCTAAGGTATTGAGAGTAATGTAAACATCATCAAACGTTTGTACCATCATTGATGCATTGTCTTTAGCTAAAGAGTTTGCATACTGTTTAGCCTGTGTTATATCTTTTTGCACACTAGAATTAATTAAGTAACCAAAAGCTATAACTAAAATGAGGGCAGTTAAAACAACAGTTGTAAGCGTAATTTTTATGCCAATCTTTAGTGATTTAAACATGCTCCTAAATCTCCCTTGATCTATTTAGCAGGACAAACTTTTATATCTTTTTGTTTACTTATACTGCTTCTACTTAATTTTACAATATATCTGCACTTAGTTTATTCCTGCTCTAAATTTTTCGGTAGTTTATTAAAATATTATAGTTTCTTTTAAAATTACTATTTTACATATCAGTACAATAAAATTCTACTTAATTATTATTGATTTAAGGTAAGTTTAAAGTAAAAAAGAAAAAAAAACTAACTAAAAAATTAATTTAAATGGATTTTGGCATGAATAATATAAAATACCCACTGTTTTAATGCTTATTTTACATTATTTTCTCGTACATAATAACTATTTTATGTAGTTACATTAAACTGATAATTATATATATTATTAGTATATTTTAGGTTTATTTTAAACTATTACATACGCTGATTTTTTTGAAATTTTGTAAAAATTAAAAACTCACTCATACTTAATGAGTGAGTAGAAAAATGCTCTTATTTAATGTTTGCTTCTGGCTTTTTTATGTCGGTTATTTTTAATGAGAACTTCTTATTATTTGAGCCTGGATTGCCCTTAAATTTAATGTAATCATTTATGAAAATATCGAGTTTATCATCGATATTTGTGTTTAAAGATATTATATCTCCCACTTGTAAATTTACTACATCATCAAAAGTAACACTAGCATTTCCTAATAATGCTTTTACATCAACTTTTGTTTTACTAGCTTTCAGCTCAACTAGTTTTTTGGCCTCTTCTTCAAACTGTTTAGCTTTTGCAGAGGTAAACCAAAGCTTTGCATTTAATCTGGGCATAACAGACTCTATTACAATATGAGGGTAACAAATTGTTATAATATCATCAACACCATCAACCGAAGTTTTAAAAGTTACTAAAATAATCATTTCATTGGGCGATGTAATTTGGGCTAGTTCAGGATTAGATTCAATTCTTTGAATTGTTGGCTTTAAAGATATTACGTTTTTCCATGGCTCAGCAAGCTGTTTAACAAAGTGTTGAATAACTCCGTTTATTGTTGAAAGTTCTATTGCTGTAAAATTCTTAACAACCTCTGTAGATCCACTTGAACCCCCTAATAATCTATCAATAATTGCATAAACAATACTTGGTGGCATGTTTAAAACTATTGAGCCTTTTAGTGGATTCATATCAACTAAAGCAAGTATTGAAGGGTTAGGAACTGATTTATCAAAATCAAGATAGGTGAGAGCCTCTATACTAACTACTTCAATTTGAAAAGATGTTCTTAAATATCTGGTTATAATATTTGCAACCATCTTACTGTAATTTTCGTGTATTATTTGAAGTGTTCGGATATGTTCCTTAGCAAACTTGCTTGGTCTTCTAAAGTCATATTTAGTGATTTTTGTTTCATCCTCATGCAATAAATTATCTAAATCTGCATCGCCCGATGATATGTTTTTTAATAAAGCATCAATTTCTGATTGTGATAGAATTTCATTCATAACTATACCTCATATCTGTTCTTAAGTTTTTTATAGAATTTATAGCTGTTAATTTCATCATTAGTTTTTTGTTCTTCTATTTTAAGCTCGTTTTTATATTTATCGAACTCATTCTCTTCTAACTTTACTAATATTTGCTTTTCTTTAACAGCGTTTAATAGTTCTAAACGAATTTTAGCTATTCTTTTCTTTATTTCAGCTATTTCTTTTTTTTGAAATTCAATTCTCTGGTCTAAAACATTCAGGTAATCGTAATAGCTTAATATTTGATAGATAGTTGTTTGCTCCTGCCTAGATGACTCAAACTCAGCAATTAAGCTTTCTCGTTTTATTATAGTATTTGTTAAATAACTATTAGCATCGTTTAAAATTTGTATTTCATTAGAAAGTTTATTTTTAACATTTTGCTCAATTTGTTTTTTTAGGCTAAGAACTGTTTCAAACTTAAACTCAAATCTTTTCATGATTATTTAAATACCTGCTCTAGTAATTTTAAGGTTTCATCGTATGTAATATTTTCCTCTACTCCTTGCTCTATAAAGGCATAAATTTTATTAATTTTACTAATAGCATAGTCTATATTAGAGTTACTACCCTTTACATAAGCACCAATGTTTATTAAATCTTCCGACTCTCGATAAATAGCCAATACTTTTCTTAGTTTAGAGGCAGTATTTTTGTGTTGATCGCTTACAATCTGACTCATTACTCTACTAACACTATCTAAAATATCTATTGCGGGATATCTATTTTTGCTAGCTATTTTTCTTGATAAAACAATATGTCCATCTAAAATACCTCTTGCCGCATCTGTTATTGGCTCATTAAAATCATCACCATCTACTAGCACTGTATAAATACCTGTTATAGATCCCTTATCTGTACTACCTGCTCTCTCTAACAGCCTTGGCATTACTTCAAATACAGAGGGTGTATAGCCTCTTGAAATAGGGGGTTCACCTATAGCTAAGCCTATCTCTCTTTGGGCCATAGAGAATCGTGTTAAAGAATCCATCATTAAGAGTACATCTTTACCTTGATCTCTAAAATATTCAGCTATTGCGGTTGCTACAAAAGCAGCCTTTAATCTTACTAAAGCAGGTTGATCTGAGGTAGCAACTATTACAACTGACCGAGCTAAGCCATCTGGCCCTAAATCACGCTCTAAAAATTCCTTTACCTCTCTACCACGCTCACCAATTAAGGCCACAACATTAACATCTGCTATTGTGTTTCGAGCTATCATACCCAATAATGTGCTTTTTCCGACCCCACTACCAGCAAATATACCAATTCTTTGACCTTTACCAATGGTTAGCAATCCATCTAGGGCTTTAATACCCAGTGATAAGGGCTCTTGTATTCTGGTTCTCAGTAAGGGATGTGGCCCTATTCTGTCTATAGGATAAAAATCCTTATCCTCTATTTTTGTGCTTTCATCAATAGGATTGCCTAATCCATCTAATACTCTTCCTATTAGCTTATCTGAAACCCGAACCTTCAATGTTTCTTTGGTGGATACAACTCTGTCTCCTAGCCCAATTCCCTGCATTTTTCCAAGCGGCATTAGTAACATGTTACTTTCATCAAAGCCTACCACCTCAGCTTTTACAATTTTTTTAGCTGAATGAATGTAACATAAATCACCTATATTAACCTCTGGACCTTTTGAACCTATTGTTAAGCCAACCACTTTAGAAACTCTTCCATAATATTCAATAAAGTCCGACTCATTTATAGCATTTTTGTATAACTCTAATTTGCCTGTCAAATAGATGCCTCCTTAAGCTATATATCTATAAATTAGCTTATTTCGTTGCTAAAATTCTTTTTAGAGAATCCTCAATTTTATTCAGTCGAATATCTATGCTGGAGTTAATACTGCCACTATCCGTATCTACAATACAACTGCCTGCCTGTAGCTCTTCATCTGAAATGATATTTAGTTCATCGATACCACTAATATCTTTAAGGATTTTGTCCTGATTATTGTAGATAAACTCATAATCTGCTTCAGCCACCCTTAAGCTTACGTTAGTTCTTTTACTACAGCTTTCAATGGTTTGTTTAACTAAGTTTAGTACCACTTCTTTGTTATTATTTACACTATCTATTGTAAATTTTTTAGCAATAGACATTATTATTTCAACAATATCTTGTTCAGCAGTGTTTAAGTATTCTTTATATTTTAATTGGGTGTTGTTTTTAAGATTTTCTGTCTCCTGGATTAAAGCCTCATACTGTATTTTTCCTTCTAGGTAGCCCTTATCATAACCCTCTTTATGGCCTTCTTTTTTAGCTAAATCCGTTAATTCTAAAGCCTCTCTTTTAGCATTACTAATAATACGTTGAGCTTCTAGTTTAGCCTCTTTCACTAAGTTATCTGCTTCAGTTATTTTTTGATTATACTCTAACTCTATTGCTGGATCAGTAGTTTTTGCTGTTGATTTGTCTGGTTTATCACTACTAGATATAACAACTTTTAGTGGTGAGTCCAAATCTATCAAATTCTTTTTTATTATGCCCATTCTAAACCCATCTCCTCTTTGAACTGAGTCACACTTACACTTTTTATGTAAAACATTATTACTCTTTTAATTTCGTCAGAAACAAAAATATATTAATGATTTTTTACATTTTTTTAATTTAGTTAAAAATTATTTAAATATTTTATTAAGACAATCTTACTCATAATTTTACATATAAACAACAAATTAAGCTAATAATTCTTTATAAACAGCTAAAATAGTTTCTTTTTCTTTAATGTGTATACATAAGCCAAAATTTCTGCAACAGCGGTAAAAAACTCTGGCGGAATTTGATCACCAAGTTCAGCAGAAGCAAATAAAGCACGTGCTAGTTCTTTGCTTTCTACTATCTCAACTTTATTGTCTTTAGCTATTTCTTTAATTCTTTTAGCTATTAAATCTGCACCTTTAGCTACAACAACTGGCGCAACATGCTTTTTTTTATCGTATTTTAAGGCTATAGCATAATGAGTTGGGTTTGTTATAACTACATCTGCTTCGGGTACCTGTTGCATCATTCTTGCTGAAGCCATTTTCATTTGAATATTACGTATTCGAGATTTAATTTCTGGATTACCTTCTGTATTTTTGTACTCATCTTTAATCTCTTGTTTACTCATTCTGAGTTTCTTTTCATTCTCAAACCACTGGAATAAAAAATCTATAATAGAGATGAAAATCATAACAATTGTTAGCTTTATAGCTATATTAGTCATGTTTTTAACACCATAATTAATTGATTCATAAATATCATAACCCATAGTGTTAACCGTACTCTGAACTAAAGGTTTAAAGGCCCCATAAGCCACATACATACAGGCACCTATCTTTAATAATGATTTAACTAAATTCTGTAATGTAGTCATTGAAAAGAGCCTTTTAAAGCCTCCTATTATGCTAATTCTATTTAGCTTAGGCAGTATAGCTTTAGGGGTAAACAAAAATCCTACTTGAAAATAGTTGGCTGCCACACCTGATATTAACACTACAAAAAGAATGGGCCCTGCTACTACTGCAATTGTTTTAATAGCGAGTACTACTAAGTTTTGAAGTGAGCTAAAACCATCAGTTCCAAAGTCTTGATAACCAGTAGTAATTATTTGCACCATAAAGTTAAGCATATGTTGAAACATATACCTCCATAATATAACCATAGCCAATAAAGCTATAATCATTGTTACACTACTATTTATCTCTTTACTTTTAAGAACTTGTCCTTCTTTGCGGGCGTCCCGCCTTTTTTTGGGCGTTGCCTTTTCGGTTTTTTCACCTGCCATTTACATCTGTCCTTTATGTATACAATTGTGTTAATACATCAAAAAGATGATTAAAAATAAAATCTAAATACTTTATAAACGGTTCAATTAAAAAAATTATACTAAATAATCCAACTACTATTTTTAATGGTATACCTACCGCAAAAATATTTAACTGAGGTACAAACTTTACTAAAGTCCCTAATATTACATTAACAAATAATACTATTAAAATAACCGGTAAAGCTATCTTTAAGGCTATTACAACTGCAAATGAAAACGAACTAACCACTATATTGTAAAGTGAATCAAAGTTTATTCCACTACCTATTTGGTTAACCGTATAGGAGTTTGACATTATCTTAATTAACTGTAAATGACCATTAAGACGTAAAAACACTATTAAAGAGGTAATGTTTAATAGTTTTGCTGTTTGCGATACCTTTACACCATAATTTCGATCTAGGATACCTCCCATTTGAAAACCTATATGCATATCAATAATTTGACCAGCTATTAAGAAGATTGAAAAGAATATACTACTTATATATCCAACTAATACACCTTTAAACGTTTCTAAAATACAAACTAAAAAGAATTGTCCTATACCGATAGTAGGTGTAACTAGTTGAGCCTTACCAGTTAGTATCATTATGTAAGCAAAGTATATGCAAAAACATACCTTAAATATCTTCTGAACCTCTTGTCTACCCCATATAGGTGAAGCCAATACATAGCCAGAAATTCTTAAAAGGATTAAAATAAATAAATCTATTTGACTAAATAGTGTATCTAAAAAAGTCATAAGTATAGTCCTTAAATAAATTTGTTTGAGAGGTTTTTTAAACAATTTAAATCTAAAAAACTAGTTACATAATATGTAAGTTTAGCACTTTATATATCTATTATTATTTATATCTAACATAAGTAACAAAAACGTTTAGTCTCACTTATTCTTATTATATCAAATGTAGAGTTTATTGGCTTTATTTTTAGTATTTTTATTTAATTTAATTACTGTAAGTTAAAATTATTATAAAATATATTTTTTAATAACCAAATATTATTTATTATAATATTTAAAAAGTAACATTCAACAATAATAACAACTATTTTTGTGAAACTTTGTTTATATATCTTATAGCTATTATTGATATCGGCAGTTTTTCTGCTTTATCCATAACTCTTAGCTGATAACAACAGCTATATAATTTAAAATTCAAATTTTTTATCTTATTACTGGTAATGTACTTATTTCAACTCTCGTTTTTCAATGACTCTCCCTTATTCACTTAGGGTAAGCTTCATTCCTTGGAATACTGACATTAGATTCTGGAGCTCAACTGGCTAAAACCCATAATGAAAAGGTGTTTACCAGTATAAGATACCAGTAAACACCTATTTATATTATCTTAGTTTAATAATCTTGCCATTTTCTATTGTGTAAAAAACCGATCCCACAATATCCATGTATTCATTTCCTTTAATATCTTTAGCTTTAACAACTAAGTATGTCTCTTCAAAAAATTCGTCACTTCTTAAATTATCAACATCTTTTTTGCTAATAGTAAACGTACCGGAATAGATACTCTCTTTGCTACTTGAATGTACTTTATGCTCGTAAACATATTCTGGTATACTATTTGTAATTTTATCAATAGGTTTGCTTTCATAGCCACTGCCTGAGGTAAAGTCTATCTCACCTATAACTGTGTCACCAATTCTTACTTCTGCCGTTATTTCGGTAATTAGAATATTTTCAAAAAGGTGCATCTCTTTAAAGTCCTCTTTACTTTTGCCAAATACAGCAACATAAAAGTCCAAACTCATTGAGCCATCTTTTTGTGATGTAATTGATACTATATCACCATCAATCCTAACTACTCTATTCTTGAAGTTACTTAAATAGATTCTATTAATTTCTTCATTTCGGGTAATATCTTCGCTAACACCTACTAAATTAAGCTGATAGTCACTATCTGCTAACTTTAAGTCTATATCATATGTTAAGCTCTTATTTTTAGGAACTTCGATATTTGTTTGTAATCCAGTATTTAAATCAATAACATTAATGCTTAGTTGTTCATTTTTTTTGAGTTGATTAAGAGCTATTGATTGCTTTATTGTATATTGTTTAAAATCATCACTAACGCTTTCAATTACATAATTTCTTTTATTAATCCACATTGAAGTTTTCTTTAAGTTATTAAGTACCGAATTAAAGTTACTACTATAGCTATTCATAGAATGTACTAGCTCGTTTTTCACATTATAAACAGTCTGTTTTAACATCTTAACCTCAGAAAACAACGTAAAATTAATTGATATTGATACTACTAGTAAAACTACTATTAAAAGACTTACTCTGATATTATTTTTCATTATATCTCCATTATTCTTGATATTGTGAATACCACTGCGGCACTCTAGTGGCGAATCCTTGATAGCTACTATATATGGCCTCTATATTCCGAAATGCAACAGCTACTTCCTTTTTACCAAAGGGAATTGACCAAGGTATTGATGATATAGCATTATTAACTAAATACAAACAGAATAAAGAGAAAAATTCAATAGGAACACTGTTATTAAAATAGCCATTTAACATGCCTACAGAGAACGCTTGACTAGTTCTAACGCTGAAAGGCATTCTATTAAAGTCTTCCCAAGGATCACCAATATCTTGTCTATTAAAATCAATAATGCCAAGTTGCTCTTTTTCATTAATAATCATATTGCCAACATGAAAATCACCATGCAGTAATCTTGTTGGCCTATTTTGTAATAAATGTCTGTTTTGCTCTATGTAGTTTAAAAACTCTTTTTCATAATTAAACTTAACAGAGCAATTTAAATAACTCTTAATTTTTTTATCTATTTTTTTATTAAAGCGTTCATGCCATGGCATATAGCTAAAAGTAGGTTTTAATGAGTGTATTTTACTAATATTCTCACCAGCTTTTACACCTAAATCATACTGCTTTTTCTTGCTCAACTTAGGCAACTCTT
Source organism: Clostridium sp. 'deep sea' (assembly GCF_014931565.1). Classification (NCBI taxonomy): domain Bacteria; kingdom Bacillati; phylum Bacillota; class Clostridia; order Eubacteriales; family Clostridiaceae; genus Clostridium; species Clostridium sp. 'deep sea'. The sequence continues at coordinate 63,038 of NZ_CP063353.1, read as the reverse complement.
GTTCTGCATCGTTACCTTTAAGCCATGTTAATAGTAGATATACATGTTGATTATTATTGCATACCCCAAAGTCCACGGGTCTTGTGATATTTAAATTAAGACTATTAATTTGCTGAAGCATTTCATACTCTCTTTTTTTATGCTCATAATACTTAATATCACTTAGCCTTAATATATAATAATCTTCTCCTATTAAAACTTTATACTTTAAATCATTTGACCAACCAAGAGTTATAGGTTTGATATTGCTCCAATTCGAATAGCCCTTAATATCAGCTAAATTTACCATAGTTAATCACCCCTTACATTAAATTAAAAAGCCTTAAACCAATTAATACAATTGCTGAATCTGCAAGTATGTGAATTATCCAAGAATTAAAGAGATTTTTAGATTTTACATCTACATAATTAAAAACAAAACCAATTAAAACTAAAGCAAACATAGCTAAAAGCGTTATGTGAGGTTTAAACCAAGTTTTAAAAATACCTATATGATAAATAGCAAATAAAACTGCAGAATATATATAGGCTATTTTTTTTTGACCTGAATTATAAAAGCTTAAAAATATATATCCTCTAAAAAAATACTCTTCTAAAAACGAGTTTAAAAAGGTTACATATAAGCCCACAAAAATGAAATTTGCTGGTGTTATTTTGGATTTTGTTTGAATTTCAGTTACGATGGATTGGAAATCGATTAATCCCTTAAATATTAAGTAAGAAATTATTACTGCAGCAAAAGATGAAACTCCTAAAATTACGCCTAGTTTAAAATTATTGTTTTGAAATTTTAATCTAATTATAGTTTCTTTACTAATTAGTTTGCTGTATATAATAGGAATACTTATAAATAATGTTATCTTTAATATTGTTTTAATTAAATAATTTACTTGTAGATATTGTTCTATAAAATATAACACGATTACAGCTATTAAGGAAGTACTTATTAGGTAGATAACTTTTTTTAAACTGCTCACACCCTTCAACTAATATTTTATAGACATAATTCTATTTTTTACGCCTTTATAATTATATTATGTAATAAGTTATAGTCAAATGTTTTCTAAAGTAATTAACAACACCTTTTTCCATTTGATATTTTACAAAAAAAATGATTAAATGTGATTGATACATTAAAGGGAGTTAGGAAATGAAATTAGAGAGTATTTTAACTAAAATTAAATCTTATGTTTTAGATATAACCCAAAATAAACTGTTATTATTTTTCATAATTTCCATTATTTATATGGAGCTTGTATACGCTGTTTGTGTTTTTCAGAGAGTTGACATTGCTTTTATTTACCCTGTTTTATTTTCTATATCAGCAGGATGTTTATTTACCATATTAAGCTCTATATTTAAACCTCAAGTTAATAAAATAATAGCCTATTTAGTAACTACTTTATTAGGTTTAACATATTGCTTTTATTTAGTGTATTTTAAAATATTTAAAACAACTTTTTCTTTGTATTCTTTTGTAGGAGCCAAAGATGCCCTACAATTTAGTAGTGTTATTAAGTCATCCATAATAACTAACTTATTTTCGATATTATTATTTTTTATACCCCTAGCAATAGCTGTTTACTTTCACAAAAAAGTTAGTTTATCTGAGCGAATTATTAAAATGCAGGTTTTACTTCTTTGTTTAATGTTGTTTAGTTTTGTGTTAGCTATAGGTGCTGTGCAAACAACAGCTAATAAGCCTAATTCTCAACATAGTTTGTATTATAAATCTACTTCTCCTCACCTAATGGTTAAAAAACTTGGTCTATTAACGACAATAAGGCTAGATTGCAAACGACTATTATTAGGTTTTAACCCTAACTCTGCAACTGAAAATAGGCTGCAATATATCAAAAACTTAAACCTTAAAAAATTTTTAACAAAGGAACCTAAGTTTAATATCCAATCAAAATATAATGTTATGGATATTAGCTTTTTAGATTTACTTACAAAAGAAAATAATAACAAGCTATTAGATATGCATAAATACTTTAGTTCAGTTCAACCTAGCTCTCAAAATAAATATACAGGATTGTTTAAGGGTCACAACTTAATTTTAATAACAGCTGAAGCATTTTACCCATATGCTATAGATAAAGATTTAACACCAACATTATATAAATTAGCTAATGAGGGTTTTAAATTTAGTAATTTTTACAACCCACTTTGGGGAGTTAGTACATCGGATGGAGAATACGCTGCCTGTACAGGATTAGTGCCTAAAGCAGGTGTATGGAGTATGTCTAACTCTAGCAAAAATGATATGCGTTTTACCCTTGGCAACCAGCTTAGAAAACTTGGTTATATTACAAAAGCATATCATAATCATACCTATAATTATTACAATAGAGATATCTCTCACCCTAACTTAGGTTATGACTATAAAGGTGTTGGTAATGGACTAAAAATCTCACCGGCTTGGCCAGAATCAGACCTTGAGCTTATTGAGCAATCTACTAATGAATACATTGGTGATAAACCATTTCATACTTATTATATGACTGTTAGTGGCCACTTCGAATATAATTTTGAGGGCAATAATATGAGTATAAAAAATAAAAAGTATGTGGAACATCTTAACTACTCTGACCCTGCAAAAGCCTATCTTGCTTGTAACTTAGAGTTTGAATTTGCTTTAACAGAGTTAATCAAGAGGCTTGAAGAAGCTGGTGTAGCAGATAAAACAATTATTGCAATTAGTCCAGATCACTATCCGTATGGTTTACCTAAAAAGCAAATTGATGAACTAAGTAGTCATGTGATTGAGGAAAATTTTGAACTATATAAAGCTGATTTTATTCTATGGAAAAAGGGTATGGAACAAGTTATTATTGATAAACCTTGTTCTAGTATTGATATTTTACCAACATTATCAAACTTATTTGGTTTAAAATATGACTCTAGGTTATTATTTGGTAGAGATATTTTATCAACTGCTAAACCATTAGTAGTATTTAATAATAGAAGTTGGATAACTGACAAAGGTAAATACAATGCTTTAACAAGTCAGTTTAGTGGCAGTGTAGATAATGAAGCAACTTATATTAATATAATCAATAATAAGGTTGCGGATATCTTTAATTACTCTGCTTATATTTTGGAAACGAATTATTATAGTAAAGTATTTAAAAAAAATCAGTAGTTAGCATGATGCTAACTACTGATTCACACTTTTTATCGCTCTATACCATCTCTGGCCTCAACCCCATTATTATAATAGTGTTTTATTTCTCTCATTTCAGTCACTAAATCTGCAGCTTCAATTATTTCTTTAGGGCAGTATCTACCTGTAAAAATGATTTCTACATCTTTAGGTTTTTGTTCTATAATGTTTAGCATTTGTTTTACTGTTATTAAATTATAATAGTTGGCTACACATATTTCATCAAACACTACAAGATTGTACTGTTTAGAAAGCATAGCCTCAATACATTTTTGCACACCTAATAAAGCCATCTCTACATCTTGAGGGTTAGGTGGATTTTTAACATGGATAAAAGTATCTTTACCAAACTGCTCAATAATAATATACTCACTTAAAAGCTTGGCACTTTCTAATTCTCCATATTTTTGTCCTTTCATAAATTGACCTATATAGGTTTTTAAGCCTCGACCAGCTGCCCTTAAAGCTAACCCTAAAGCAGCTGTAGTTTTACCTTTATTATTTCCTGTATAAACTTGTACATATCCTTTAAAATTCATTGTATGCTCCTTATCTTGCTAATAATTTATTATGCTAAACTATTGAATAACTCGCTAATTAATTTACTATGCTATTATACTTAGTTTACTCTAAAAATGATTTTAAATAAAATATTTATAAAAAATAGTGTAACCTTTTAAGTAGTTACACGAATAAATAATAGATATGCAAAGGAGGGAGCTATTTTGCTTAATGATAAAACTCTCATTCAAAAATTTTTAGCCGGCGATGATGAGAGCTTTGAAAAATTAATAATTAAATATAGAGCTAATGCTATCTCTTTTGCTATTAGGTACCTAAAGGATTATTATTTTGCTGAAGATATTGTTCAAGAAAGCTTTGCAACGATTTATGTTTATAAAGAACGATACAATAATAAGTACCCATTTAAAACCTATTTATTTACCATAATTCGTAACAAGGCAATTGATAAACTCAGAAAACTTAAGAAAATAAATAGCCAACCGTATGAGGTTAAAATTTATAGATCTCCTGAGGATATAGTAATTGAACAGGAGCAAACTTGTGTAATTCTGCAAAAATTCTCAGAGCTCAAAGAGGAGTATCAAACGGTTTTATATCTTTCACAATACGAAAATCTTAAACAAAAGGAAATAGCAAAAGTAATGAATAAGTCAGTAGCTCAAATAAAAGTATTAAATTACCGAGCCAAAAAAAAGTTGCAAAAACTATGTGAAAAGGAGGCTATAAGATGAGTTATTTCAAGAATGATAAGCAGTTTATAAATAAAATTTGTCAAAAGATAAATGTTCTTAACTATGAAAAACAAGAAGAAGAGATAGTTAAAAGAAATAACCGTAATTTTTTTAAACAGTGCCTTTACAACTCTATTTGTCTTATTATATTACCGCTAATCTTTTCTCTAGTTATTTATCTAAAATATGGCCTAGACCAATTTTTATCAATGATTATTGGAGCAATGTTACTATGTTCAGGAGTAATATATGAGAACAACTCAGGAGAACAATACTATGGAAATAAGCATAAATAATTTAAGTAAACAATATGTCAAAACAACTGCTCTTAACAACATAAATTTAACTATTAATAAAGGCATGTTTGGATTACTTGGTCCTAATGGGGCAGGTAAAACAACTTTAATGAGAATTCTTACTACGTTACTTAATAAAACAAGTGGAACAGTTAAAGTTAATAATATAGACATTGAAAATAAACAGCAAATAAGAGAGATAATTGGATATTTACCTCAAGAATTTTCTCTTTACCCTAAAATGACTGTTTTTGAAGCTATGGACTATTTATCTTTATTAGCTGGAATTAAATCTGCAAAGTTTAGAAAGCAAAATATTATAGAGCTTTTAGAAAAAGTAAATCTCTTAAAGTTTAAAAAAACTAAGGTAAGGGCTTTGTCTGGGGGTATGAAAAGACGTTTAGGAATAGCTCAAGCTTTAATAAATAATCCCCAACTATTGATAGTAGATGAACCTACTGCTGGTTTAGACCCAGAAGAAAGAATACGATTTAGAAACTTACTAAGTGACTTTGCAAAAGATCGCATAGTAATATTATCAACTCATATTGCAGGAGATATTGAATTCACTTGTAATGACTTAGCTATTTTAAACAAAGGCAATATTGTATATCAAGGTTCAGTAACTAATTTACTTAAAAATGCAGAGAATAGTGTTTGGTCTGTAATTATTGATAGAAGTAAATTAAATGAGTTAAGACAAAAAAACACTATTATTTCATCAGTTTCTGAGGGTCATACAGCTCGTATAAAGCTATTAAGCAAAAATAAACCTTTTAGTCATGCTACTATGGTTAAACCTACTATTGAAGATGCCTATATGAAGCTAATGAAGGAGGTTAAATAAAATGTTTTTTGGGCTTGTAACAAAAGAGCTAAAATACCAGTTAAAAAATATTGTTTTATACCTGCTTTTATTAACTATTTTTTTATTTTATAGCTCACAATATAGTATAACAACAGACGATGTAATAAGTTTAAAGCCTACTACTGAAATGCAGATCGTTAAAGAATATTTAGTGCATGTTCATAAAACAAGTGTTATAAATAACTCTAGTAATCAACAAGTTAAGCTTACAAGTTCTAACTTAATAGATGTAGAATGGGCGTTAGCTCAATTAAAAAAGATAAGTGTGAAAGATAAATATGGCAATAACCAAGCCAAATCTGCTAATGATTTTGCAAATATCTTAAATACCCTTAATACTAAATTAGGGGGCAATACCATTCTTAGTGAATCTACACGCAATAGATTCTTCTCTAAAGCCTTTAACTATGGTTCAAAAGAAATGGTTGATGATCATAAAAAAATGAAGGCAGTTATTTTAAACTTAATAGGAGATTACCATTGTAACAGTATTTATACTTACCCTATTGGCTTTTACAAAAAGGTGATTTTAACAGAAAAAAGAAAACAAGCTATGTTAAATGCAGTAAACTTAGTAGTAGAAAATGGTGCTAACTACATTGATAATAAACAAGCAATAAGCAATATGAAGTTTAAGTGTACTTTTGATGAGTTTAACACCATAATGGATAAGCTTAATCGGCAGCTAGGTGGAGGTAGTGTTTATGACTCTAATAGAAGATCATCGTACTTTTATAGTGAGAGCAGAAACTATGATGAAGCAATGCTTGTCTACCAAAGCATAGTTAAAGACGATAAATACTCTAACTCTTTTGCCCGATGTTATTGTGATTATATGGGTATTACAGCCTCATTGTTTCCTATTTTTTTGGCAGCATTTGTACTGCCAAGAGATAAACGTTTTAAAATGCATGAGCTTATAAACAGTAAAAAAATAAAATCTTATAGCTACGTTTTGGCTAAATACCTAGCTATTGTTATTCTGTTATTTTTAGGTTATATGTTTATAGCTGGGTTAGCAACATCTAGCTTCATTAAAATAGCTAATTCAAGTAATTTAGTAATAGATAAATTAGCATTTTTTAAATATACTCTTTATTGGGTTATGCCAACAGTAATGTTTGTTACCGCTTTAGCTATGTTTTTGTCAGTGTTATTTAATAACGGAATAGTTGTTATTCCTATTCAGTTTATTTTATGTATGACATCTATGCTCCCCTTAGTAGGATCATATGGGTTAAAGAAATTTTTTATAAGGCTAAATAGTGTTATTAGTTATGCTGACTTTAGCCAATACAGTAATCAAATAATGTTTAATCGAATATTTTACGTTTTTCTTTCAATTGTTTTAGTCGTTTTAACATCAATTATTTTTAAAAGAAATAGGAGCAACTATAATGGTGAACGTAAAGTACTATTTAGCCGTAATAAAATATAACATAAAAATTATATTTAACCATAATATTTTAGCAAGCATATTTATAGTACTAATTTCACCCCTATTATTTAACTTTGAACAACTAAATTACAAAGATATAGCTATAATTGGGGAAATATATTTAGTTATTATAGGTATCTTGTTATTGCCCTACTTAACTGGTATTGAATATATCAATAACATATGTGAAATAACTAGAAGCAAAGTACTTAATAACTCTGTAATTTATATTTTAAGGTTATTAGTAACTATAGTAATATTAATTATATTAATTTTAATTCCTATTGCTTTAGCCTATAACCATAGTGGTAGTTTTCCCTTAATTGAAATATGGTTAGGCATTAGTATTTCGGCACTGTATTTTGGTTTAGTTGGTTTAACTATTACAAATATTTTTAGTAATACTATAGCAGGGTATTTTGTAGCTTTTTCTTACTATATGTTTGAGTTATTTACCAGAGGAAAATTTACTGGTAAATTATATGCCTTAAGTCTACTTAAAACTAGTTTTGCTGAAAAATATTATTTGTTAGCTTTTTGTGTTGTATTATTATGTGTAAACTACTTTATTGTTAAAAAAAGAAATTAGATACCATAATATATCATAGAGGCTCATAGAATATAATAACCTATAGAGCCTCTATATTTTTATTTTATTAACTTATGATAATAAAGCAAACTTTTTCACTAATTCATTTTTATTTATATTATTGCCAATCTGCAAAGCCCTGGTTAAAACTAACTCACTACAATGCTGTTTAGATAACTGTTCGTTAACTTTTAACCAATCTCTATCAATATGATTTTCCACAGTATTAAACTCTGCTGAAGGCCATCCATAAGGTTCACCTTGTTTATTTAGTTTTCTTTTGTTACCCACAACAGTAATATAAAACTCTTTTTGTAACTGCTTAATGCTATTATTAAGAGTACTGCCCCCATTCTTTTTTGTTACAGATAAGGCTTTGCGAATTTCGCTAGTGCTGTAGCTTTTATTGTTTGTAAATAGCTGATATAAATCATAGGTCATTTGGTTTACTTCTCCACTATTCCATCTACTTTGCATAGTTTTATGTGGATGAAATAAGCCGTAAAAAACCCTATAAAAGTCTTTTGATACAAAACCCTTGTGTCCGTTAATAATGCAGCCATAAGCTAGTTTTTGCTCTTTAGCAACCCTATCCTTCCATTTCCAGGGATCAGTATTTAGCTCATTTGTATGCCATTGTTCTTTAGCTGTTAATGAACTTAATGAAGGAAAACCCTCTACGACATTTGACAGAGTTATAAAACCCAGTTCATTAACCTTGTTTATGAATTGCTGATATGTTTGAAGTAGCATTATATTACTCCTTTTAATAATTTTTTAATCTAAATAAAATAAGTAGTGTTAATAGCATAATGATAATGCTATTAATACTACTTTACCATAGTTTGTAAAACCTTAATATTATATTTACTAAAGTTTAACACTTTGTTTAAATACTACTCCCTCTTCATCATGCACTATTATACTAGAGCTTTTAGGTATAAATAACCTATACTTGTTTATTTCATCGTAATCTATATTACAAATTGTGCACTCATTACCATAGTGTTCTGATGACACTAATTCCACATTATTATGCCACAAGCTAAAATTAAAATACTTTAAGAGGTTATTATCTGAAAAGCTATCTTTTAATAAATACTTTATACTCTCTTCAGTTAAATCAATCATAAATAGAGTCATGTTTGCGTTATCTTCTGTGTCTATATTAATAATCTCTTTGCCAACATTTTTCACATACTCTATAACGGCAGCTTCATTATTAAAACAACCTATTCTTATTGTATTAGCTTTATTAATAAATTGATTAAATAAAGGCATCCAGTATTTATAAGATAGTTTCATGTCTGTTCCAAAGTGTATAAAGTACCTCAATTTAATCCCCTGTCCTTATAATTAGTTATAAGCTATTATATCAACTAAAAGATGCTGTAATTATTAAGCTAATGTTAAATAACTTATTACCTAAATAGTATTGACTATCTATACTTCATTATTCTCAACACCACAGGTTCTATACAGATTACTTACATATTATCCTGTAATAACTGTAAATACTTGATTCAATTTTTCATACCTACTATACTCCGGTAATTCAATATTCTTAAGTTTTAGTGGTTTAGGTTTAAAAGTTAAATTAATTATAAAAACCATTAAAACAATAAGTACAACTACAAACAACGGTTTTATTTTATTGTACTTAACCAAATAACCATCTCCCTCAAATGATTCTTAATTGTATATACCACAAAATACGCTAAATATAACAAATAGACTATTTAAAATACCTACATATTTTTGTAAAACTTTGTATTTTTAGTTTATGCAAACTAAGTTTTAGTCATCACCATTTCAATTTAAATCTATAATAATAAAGCTTACACCAACAGTAACTGTTAATGAAAGCCTATATATTATTAAAAATTGCTATTTATATTTGTTTTTTCGTAGAACTTGCTGTTTACAACAGTTTATCTATAACTCTTTTAAACTAGCTCATATCTTTAAGACTTTAATTACTTATTAAACTTCCATAACTCACAATTCCAAATGTCTGTAATTATATCGCTGTAAAAATCTGCCTCATGGCTCACTAACAAAATACTACCAGGGTATTTTATTAGTGCTCTTTTAAGTTCTTTTTTGGCATCTTTATCTAAATGATTGGTAGGCTCATCTAGTATTAATATATTTGTGGCAACGTTTATAAGTTTACATAACCTAACTTTAGTTTGCTCTCCACCACTTAAAAGATTAATTTGACTATCTATATGTTTATAGGTTAAACCACATTGGGCTAGCGCTCTACGTACCTCTTGTTTGTTTAAACCTCTTAGTTCTGCCATTACATCATCTAATACAAAATTAGTATTCTGTTGTTTTATCTCTTGCTCATAATAACCAATGTGTTGATAGTAACCTAGCTCAACAGATCCGTTTAAAGGTTTTATTATGTTAAGTAAACTCTTTAACAAGGTTGTTTTACCTATACCATTGGCACCTGTTAAGGCTATTTTTTGACCGCGCTCCATTTTTAGATTTAGGGGTTTAGTTAAGGGTTTATTATAACCAATAACTAAATCTGTGGCTTCAAAAATTATCTGCCCAGAGTCTCTGGCCACTTTAAAATTAAAGTAGGGTTTTGGGTTGCTTTTTGTGAGCTCTATTCGATCTATTTTCTCTAACTTTTTTTGCCTAGATTTAGCTTGTTTAGCTGTTGAGGCTCGGGCTTTGTTTTTGCGAACATAGTCCTCAAGTTTGGCTATTTCACGCTGTTGCTTTAAAAACTCAGCCCTAACTTGTTTTTTGTTTTGAGCATAACAAGCTAAAAAAGCTTCATAGTTGCCTATATATCTTGTTACTACATGGTTTTCTACATGCCAAATAACATTAGAAATACTATTAGTAAAATCCATATTATGTGAAATAACAATAAAGGCTTTTTCGTAACTTTTTAAAAACACTGTAAGCCACTCTATATGCTCTTCATCTAAATAGTTTGTTGGTTCATCTAGCAGTAAAATATCTGGTGCTTCTAATAATAGCTTAGCTAATAAAACCTTGGTTCGTTGACCACCACTTAAAGCAGATACCTTAGAATCAAAACCTAGTTTTTTAAGGCCTAACCCCGAAGCAACAGCCTCTATTTTAGATTCAATATTATAAAAATCGTTAGTATTTAGATAGTTTTGAAAATCACTAGCTTTAGTTAATGCCTTTGTCATCTCAGCCTCACTCAAATTATAGGCATTTGAGTAGAGCTTGTTCATGTTATGCTCAATATCATATAAATGTTGAAAAGACTCTTTTAAAGTATTTTTTATGCTCTTGTGGGCTGTAAGCTGGCTATGTTGATTCATGTAACCAACTTTAACCCTATTGCTCCATTCTACTGTACCATTATCAGCTAAAAGATTATTGGTAATAATATTCATTAAAGTAGATTTACCAAAACCATTAGCGCCTACTAAAGCAACATGTTCTGATTTTAAAAGTCTTATTGATACATTTTTAAATATCTCTTTATCTCCAAAACTATGATATAAATTACTAATTGCTAAAATACTCATTAAAACCACACTCTCTTTAATTACACTAACATAGTACCAAAGCAATTATCCTAAATTCAAGGACATAGATAATATAGAAATGTGTTTGAGCTTACAAGATAATCATAAACATTTCTACCTTAAATATGTTCGTTATTAAGGGCTAAAAGCTATCTGTATTGTTTAAAAGTTAAAACCAATGGTCACTTTATTTTAACCATTGGCTCAATAATTGCTAAAATTAAATATAAAATTTTTAATCTCAAGTACCACATTTTTCACTGCGTATTATTCTACGCACGCTTGGTTCTGTTAAAAAATAGGTTGCAGCAAGTTCTTTTATAGATATTCCTTGCTGATACTTTTGGTACATTTCTTTATTTCTTGTGCCTAGCACTTTTTTAGTACCGCTATTCTCTCCCCAAGATTTTTTATTATCTTCTCTGCGTGGTATATACAGATAACTTCCATCAACATAATTTTGTATAATCTCAATAATTTCGTTAGGTAGCACATTTTGTGCATTTTCATATTTCATAATTTTTGCTCCTTTTATTTTACTCTTTGGTTATAGAAAAATAAATTGAAGCAAAAACTACATAAAATTTTAAGCCTGTAACAACTTCTTATTTAGGCTCTGAACACGACTATGTTCTTTAATTAGATGTAGTCTTTGCTCAGAGCCACCAGCACTAGCTGCTTTAGTTAAAATATGCATAAATAAATTTTCCTTTCTATATAATGACTACACCTTAAAAGGTACTTTATAATTTTATCATATTTTTTAGGTTTTTTACAAGATAAGGCGAACACGAGGTTCGCCTCTACGAGTGGTTTACATAAATTTATAACCACTAAGCGCACAAAGGGCACGAAGTGGTTTTGGGATTTAACTTAATTGGTGGTTTAAAAATGAGTCTATATAATAAGATTTACAAAAATGGATTGACTATTAATTAAGATGCTGAGGCGTTAGGATTACCATTCAGCATTAACATCTATTTATTTGATTATTTTTTAAGGTAATGATTATACTTCATTTCATTACGTATAACATTTTCTTTTCCCTTCGTGCATTTTGTGGTACTAATCCCTTAACTATTAACATTAAGCTCAATTTTTAAACCTTAATATACCTAATTAACTAACAGCTTTAAAAATCACACTCCCCAATTAGATTAAAATAATTATTTAACCACTAAGGGCACAAAGTGCACAAAGAGGGTTGAGGAATTAACTTAATTGGTGGTTTAAAAATGAGACTATATAATAAGATTTACAAAAATGGATTGACTATTAATTAAGATGCTGAGGCGTAAGGATTACCATTCAGCAATAATATCTATTTATTAATTATTTTTTAAGGTAATGATTATACTTCATTTCATTACGTATAACATTTTCTTTTCCCTTCGTGCATTTGTGGTACTAATCCCTTAACTATTAACTTTAAGCTCAATTTTTAAACCTCAATATACCTAATTAGCTAACAGCTTTAAAAATCACACTTCCCAATTAGATTAAAATAATTATTTAACCACTAAGGGCACAAAGGGCACGAAGAGGTATCGATTTAACTTAATTGGTGGTTTAAAAATGAGTCTATATAATAAGATTTACAAAAATGGATTGACTATTAATTAAGATGTTGAGGCGTAAGGATTACCATTCAGCAATAATATCTATTTATTAATTATTTTTTAAGGTAATGATTATACTTCATTTCATTACGTATAACATTTTCTTTTCCCTTCGTGCATTTTGTGGTACTAATCCCTTAACTATTAACATTAAGCTCAATTTTTAAACCTTAATATACCTAATTAACTAACAGCTTTAAAAATCACACTTCCCAATTAGATTAAAATAATTATTTAACCACTAAGGGCACAAAGTGCACAAAGAGGGTTGAGGAATTAACTTAATTGGTGGTTTAAAAATGAGACTATATAATAAGATTTACAAAAATGGATTGACTATTAATTAAGATGCTGAGGCGTAAGGATTACCATTCAGCAATAACATCTTATTTTCCCTTCGTGCACTTAGTGGTACTAAATCATTAACTATCTACTTTAAGCTCAATTTTTAAACCTCAATATACCTAATTAGCTAACAGCTTTAAAAATCACACTTCCCAATTAGATTAAAATAATTATTTAACCACTAAGGGCACAAAGTGCACAAAGAGGGTTGAGGAATTAACTTAATTGGTGGTTTAAAAATGAGACTATATAATAAGATTTACAAAAATGGATTGACTATTAATTAAGATGCTGAGGCGTAAGGATTACCATTCAGCAATAATATCTATTTATTAATTATTTTTTAAGGTAATGATTATACTTCATTTCATTACGTATAACATTTTCTTTTCCCTTCGTGCATTTTGTGGTACTAATCCCTTAACTATTAACATTAAGCTCAATTTTTAAACCTCAAGTGAGGTCTTACTCAGGCGAACATGAGGTTCACCCCGTACTACCCCTTTTTAAACAATTTTATTAATTAGTGGTTTAAAAATGATTTTAATGACAAAATTACTAAATTATTTGATTATCACTCAAGATATCTAATACCTTTACCTACTGATTTTGCATATTCAATTTCTGATTTTGTGCTACTGCCGATATATCCATCTTTATTTATTACATAAATTTCATTTGCCATATCAATTTTCCGCTTGTGCATATCATCAAGCATCTCTTTTGTGCCTTCTTCCCATACTTCATTGTCGCCAGAGTGTCCAAACAGTCCAACGGAGATTACAATATTTCCTTGCAATGTTAAGTCCTTTTGAACCTGTAGAAATTCCTCTTTAAATTTAGTGCTACCACATAAAGTAACTACATTATAATCTTTCATCTTAGTGCCTCCTTAAATTGATTAAATTATCACCTTAATAACAATTGAAGAGGTTTAACCAAGTTACCCACCGTAGTGGCGAAGCTGGTTTTCGCCATTTTTGAGTTGTTTGAGGTATTACTTAGGCGAACACGAGGTTCGCCCCTACGAGTATGTAAACTTAATTAACTTAATTGGTGGTTTAATAATTGATTGAAATACTTATTGGTTAATTCAAGTTACCTACCGTGGGAGTAAATCTATTCTTAGCCATTTTTGGTTTTTTAAGGAATTACTCAGGCGAACACAAGGTTCACCCGAAGTTACTTTAAGGTTAATATTTCTTGGTTTAAGAATAATTACTCACTATAGTATCTATCTAACTCCCATTTCTGCACATTTGTATCTATATACTGCCAGATTCTTTGATAGTCTTTTTGGTTACGGATTATGTGATCGTGGTAATTTCTTTGCCATATACGCTTTTCAAAAGGTTGTAAAGTACCTTTCTTAACTGCTTTTATATATTCTACCGTGGTTTTAGATTTAAAAGACTTAACAAAGTTACCCATTGTAGAGGCGAAGCTGGTCATCGCCTTTTTAGGTTTATTTGAGGCATTACTACAGGCGAACACGAGGTTCGCCCCTACCAAATCACTTTGAGATTTTATTTTAAGTATTGTATGTACATGGTTTGGCATTATTATGTATTTATTTAGTTCAATATTATTAAATTTATTGGGTGTTTGGTTTAATATTCTCTCTGCCATTAATCCTGCATAGCTTAATATCATTTTGCCATTTACAATATCGCCAAGTAACATACGCATATTTTGGGTACACATCGTTACAAAATAACAACCTGCTCTCGAGTAGTCATAATTCTTTAATCTTGTTTGTTTTCTTTTCGGTTTAACCATAATTTACTCACTATAATAGCTATCCAACTCCCATCCCATTCGTAGGGGCGAAGCTGGTCTTCGCCTTTTTTATTGTTTGAGGTATTACTTAGACGAACACGAGGTTCGCCTATACAAAATTACATTTTTATTTTATTAGTTGATATTACAAAATATATATAATAACACAAACACAAAAATCCTAAAATTGCAAAACCACTAAATATGGAAAACTTAGAAGCTATATAGCCAAAAACTAAACCAATAATGATTGTAGCTATTCTTAAACCTAAAGATAAAAAAGAATCTATGGTTGCTCTCATTTTAGAATCAATGCGGTGATGCAAATAACCTGTAACTAGGGGTTCAGTTAATCCTGAACCTAAAAACACCAGAATTAATGCAATTAAACTAAGTGGTGTTTTTATTACAGCCATTAATATAAAACCTACTATGCTTAATAATAAATTAAAAGACAGTAACTGTTTATAACTATATTTTTTTAATAGCTTAGCTACAGCTAGGCTACCAGGTATTCTTCCCATTAAAAATAAAGCTCCAAATATCCCAAAACTGTATATTGGTATGTTAAGGTTGTTTAAGTAAACTTGCCAAAACTCATCTAAATAGGTCAGTGTTGCTACTAAAAACATGCCACTAACAACTATAATAGTAATATTAGGGTTATTTTTAAATACCTGTAGTGAACTAGTTATATACTGCTTTAAAGGTATGGGTTTATCATTATTACTTGTTACTTTTACATCTACTAGAGTTAAAGAAGCCATAAAAGAAATCATAACGCTAACAATAGATAAATAATAATTAAACTCATAGTTAAATTTATTAGCTAAAAAGCCACCAGCAAGAGCAGCAATTAAAGCTGCGCTAAAATCTGCTGCTTTTATTTGACCCAAAACTGTTTCGAATTTGTTTTCTTGATTAGCTTTTTTTAGAGTATCATACAATAAGGCTGTTTCAGAACCACTGACCATACTTGTAGAAATTCCTGCTATAAATACAACCAAAGCAAAATGCCAAAAGTTATTTGCATATATAATAATTATAAACTCACAAAGTGTTAAAAACGATGCAAATACAATCATTTTTTTACGACTAAATTTATCTGCTAATATACCAGTTGGTATCTCCAGAAAAATTATTGTAACAGCATATATTATTTCAGTGTAAACAACCATTAACACAGTCATGCCACGTTGTTGCCAAAAAAGTCTCTCAATTACATAAGCAAATATTAAGTTATGAAAGAATACTCTTATTCCTAGTTTTTGTATATTATTTAAATAGTTCATTTCTACACCTCCGTAAATTTTTAATTTGTATTGAACTTTCAATACCTTTACGGTGGTGCTCGATCTCTAACAATTACATACTAACAGGGAGGTCGTACATATTTCATTGTATAAAATTCCTTTCTTTTAGGTATAAACTAAACATAAATTTCACCTTTACCCATTATTATAGCATTTCCACCAATTAAAACACGCTGATCTTTAGTAACAGAACCTATTATAAGAGACTGAAAATTATTGATATAACCTTGTTCTATTTTGTAGGTATTTAAGGCCTGTGATTCTTTAGCTAAGTAAGATAATAAGGCTGCATTTCCTACCCCGCAGGCGGGATCTTCTACACCCTCTCTGGGGCAAATATTACGGGTATGTAAGTCATTATTTTTGCTTATTGTTTCATAGGTAAAAATTTGGGCCTCTCTGGCATTATAATCATTACAAAGCTGTTTAAGCTTACCTATGTTTCTTTTAACTCTGTTTAGAGCCTCTAAAGATACTACAGGCACAATAATATGTCCTAAACCAGAATCTACTACCTTTACAGGTAAGTTTGTCTGTAAATCATTTGCATTAATCGATAATACATTAGCTACTAATTCTTTATTAGTTAATACTTCTTTATGTTTTATTTCATTAAATGAAAGGCTATATATGATATTATTGTTATTATTCCTTACAAATGCAACATAATAACTGGTATCGGTTAGTACATCTATTGAACCTTCATTTATTAACTTTTGCTCGTACAACACCTTTAAACCTGCTATAGTAGGGTGTCCTGCTATCGGTAGTTGTTTTAGGGGTGTAAAGTATTTTATTTCTATTTTGCTTTTGTTTATAACTTTAATAAAAACTGTTTCAACTAAGTTTAGTTGTTTGGCTATACTCTGCATTAATTTGGTTTTAGGAAATTGCTTAACTAGTACAACTGCAGCAGGGTTACCCCTAAAAGACTCTTTTGCAAAGCTATTCACAATATAATAATCCAATTATTAACCTCCATTTTCTTTTATAGTATTATTCATATTTAGTTTGCATTTATATAATTTATATAAAGCTACTAGCATTCCAATCTTCTATTTTACTCCAATTAAAAACTGGTTTTTCATTGTCACAATCTACTATAGCAACTTCAATTATTTTGGGATTATTATGTAAAATATATCGCTTAAGAGTTTCTTTAGTTGTAGCTGACATAGCTCTGTTTAGAATGTTATTTTTAGCTATCCAGTTTAATTCTCCTTCTTCTGTTTGGCATAATTGAGTTTTAAGTGTTGTACCAAAGTACACATATTGTATTCTTATTTCGGATGCGGCTTTGCGCATAATAATGTATTGCAGATTTAGGCTATTTATATCAGTCTCTTCTAAACCAGTTTCTTCCTTTATCTCTCTAATACAGGCTTTTTTAGGTTCGTTCATTTCAGCAGGCTCAATATGTCCGCCAATAGCAGCCCAAAGTCCAGGGGCAAATTTTTTTTGCAGTGATCTCTTCATCATTAAGAGTTTATTATTATTAAAAATATAGGCTCTTGCAAACGATTTTAAGGTAATCATTGATGATAAACCTCCTTACTTAAACAATAATAGATTTTTAGCTAATTATTATGAAATATTTTAATAGAATCTTTGTTTAAAAAAGCCTGAAACTCAAACTTATAACCCCCCGGCCCTGTAGCAAAAAAGGTTTTAATAGGCACATCTCTCATGCCACCTATTTCTGATACCTCTGTCATATTACTGGCTTTAATATGTTTATGCCAATCTTCAACACTATCAACTACTAAGGTATATAACATAGCATGTTCATCTTTAGCCTCTAAGGTCCCTTTACCGCTCTCTACTGCTCCTAAAAATGCTTTATTAGCAACTGAATATATTTTTGCCCAGCCATGATCCTCTACCAGTTTTAGTTTTAAAGTGTTTTGCAAAAATACATCTGCTTCACTAATATTTTTAAAATATAACCAAGTTATTTGTGAAGCCACTCCTAAGTTTAAGCTCATATTACTTTACCTCCAGTATTTTATGGATACTACAAGCATAACATATTTATAATTTAACGGGTGAAATTATTTAGGTTTCCTTGGTTTTAGGCTTAATGATACTTTATTTTGCTGAGCTTACTAGGATTTATAAAAGGTCGCTCATAATGAACGACCTTTTTGTTAAATTATATATTCAAATAAGGTGTATTCAAACTGCTTTTCATAACCCAGCTTTTCAGCTAAGGCCTGAGAACCATAGTTTGTTTGCATACAATCCCAGTATGGTTCAAAGTAGTTGTCTCTACAATAGTTTAAGAACTTACTCACAGCAATGGTAGCAAAACCCTGTTTTCGGTAGTCCTCTAAGGTATGAATATGAGATTCCATAAAACCTGGTTTTTTATAGCTAGTCACACAGCTACTTATAACCATATTATTATGCATAACACAATAACCGACACCATGCTTTAAGTAGTTATCTATAGAGCCCCACCAAGTAATTATTATTGATTCTAAAAAATCATAATTACTTATTTCACTATTTAATAATTGCAAATCAATTGCTTTAACCGTGTAATCTTGTTTAAGCTCATAACTAGGCTCATTAAAGTTTTTAATCTCTTTATGTTTGTAAACAAATTGTTTAGACTCATCATACTTCTCTTTGTGTTTAAATAGTTTTGCTAAAGTTATCTCCCAATCTGTATTTAATCCACTAAATTCTATCCATTTATAGTTTATTTTTTTAGCCTTTTTTATAAGTACTTTATCAAAAAAATCTACTATAAATTTATTAAATCTATCATTGTTTGCATCACCAACAAAATAAAAACCCTTCATGCCCTCAACCCAAATCACTGCTGATTTTGGTTCAAGCACATCATCAACGTAAATAGTTCCTGGGTTATATCCCCAAATTACGGCCTCTGGTTCTAAATTAACTTTAGCACCAGTCATCATTTTAGCTACTTTGTAATAATCACTCTTACTCAACTCTTGTAACATTGTTTTTCTCCTCATTAAATTTCACTTTAGTAAAGTCAACATTTAATGGGTGTCATAATAATATTATTATAGGTTAATTATCCTAATTATTCAACTAGGTAATTAGGGTTTCTCTATTGGGAAATAAAGCTCTAGTTTATCTTTTCCTAAATATGCAGGATAAAACTCATGAACTGCACCTACTAGTGTTAGGTTATTTTCTGGGAAATAATTATTTAAGATATTATTAAATACCTCTACACTTTTACTTATATCGCATTCAACAATTAAATATGTAAAAGAGGGTATAGTCCACTTAACCCATTTATCAGGTGCAATAGCATTTTCCTGTGCCTCGCAACCTACCATATAAAGACCCTGTTCTCCCCAGCGTTTGAATTCAGTATTGATATCACTCATAGCTCCCCAAATTTTATAATTACCCTGTTCATCTGTAAGTGCTAAATGTTTTATCTCATGAAAATTAGCAGTAGCATCTTTCCATAATTGAGGTATCCACTCTTTACTATTACTGGCATAACCCTTTCCTAACTTTCCTACTACAGTGAATGCATTTTTCTTTTCTGTTCTGATTTTCATTTTTTAGTCTCCCATTGCTTTATTAATTGCATAGGTATGGTACGTTGAATTTTAGATTTTATTTACAAATCTGCTGCTATTAATTCAATTAATTTAAGGTTCTCTGGATGTGGCCTATCTAGTTTAGAGGTTATTGTTATTACTAAGTTTTGATTTGGAATAACACACATATACTGACCGCCAAAACCAGAGGCGTAGTATGCCTTACTGCTATTTATTTTTGTAATCCACCACAAATACCCATAGTCTTTAAACTCGGGCATACCTCCTGCTGTTTTCGTTGTTGTAGCATCAACAAGAAAATTATTTGATACAACAGCAGTGTTACTATAAACTCCTTTATTCAAATACAATAATCCAAGCTTGGCAATGTCTCTAGTAGTTAGTTTAAGTGTTGCTCTAGCATTAAAGCCTCTATGCCATTCATAATTATAAATACTTAATAACTCAAACAAATATTTGTCTAAAAAATCATTAAACCTCATAGCACTTACTTTTTCGATGATAAAAGGTATTATATAAGGATCTGGTTTATAGGCAAATTTTTCTCCTGCCTTACTCTCTGTTGGTAAAGTAAATACAAATTCTATGTTATTTGCCTGCTCATCACTAATATTGTTAATGGGAGGTGGCCATTTAATTCCTGTGGTTTTACTTAAAACATGGGCAATCGTAATATCCTTCATTCTTTCGCTAACATCTGCTGTCACTTCTTCTTTAAATATATCTATAAGCTTTATATCTAGTGATTTTAGGTATCCCTTGTCTAGACAAATTCCTATTAAAGTAGTTAAAAAGCTTTTAAATATACAGGCTGTGTTATGCAAAGTATGTATATCTGTATTATTGAAATATTGTTCATAAATGTTTTTATTCTCTTTATACACTAAAATGCTTTTAATATGAGGATAATCTTCTTTAATTTTTGATGATAGATTAATCAATATAGTTCTCCTTTTTAATTATTTTTTACAACCTCAAAAGATTCAATTCTATTTAATCTTACTATTTGGTAGTATATACAGTATGGAAATTACCACAATTAGGATAAAAAAACAATACTAAATCTTAAATATTTGGAATTAATTTGTTTATAATTTGAGCTGTATTATCTATTAAAAATAATAACATTTTTATATTTTTCTCAGCTAAATGAGAATATTTATCATATTCACTTAAGTAAGCAATTACATTCAATTGAATTGAATACAAAACATATGGTATTGCTTTAATTTCAGCCTCTGTTAGAGGATTAAGTCTGTGATAACTATCTAAAGTTTGGTTAAAGATTCTTAACCATTTTTGATATAATTCTGGTTTATCTTCTGTTTCGGACAATATTCCTGTTGCACAATAACATACATCATAAAGTCTCGTGTTTTTTTCACTTATTTCAAAGTCCACAAAGCCACTAACTCTGTTATTATTAAATAAAATATTACTGGGATTAGGGTCTCGATGAATAACTTGTTTTGGCAAATTTTCATATAACTCACCAAACTCTTGTTGATATTTTTTATAAAAATAATTTGGTAGTTGATAGTTAAAACGTCTTAACATCTTATTTACAATAGGAATTGCCCACTCATTAATTATATTGTAAAGATGTTTATCTTTAACTTCTACTTCATCATTAATTTCAGCCATAACCAAATGTAGCTTCGCTATCGACTCACCATAACATTTTGCATAATGTAAAGAATCTTCACCGTATCTTTGTTCTTTAGTTAACCAGTTACCAGGTACTCTATTTGCTAAAAGATAATAAAACTCACCATCAACTAAAAAATCTTTGTCTTTACAGGTTTGCATAGGGATTGCAGCATTTAATTCTTTTTTGGCTAATGCCCTGCTTATAGAAATATGAGTTTTTAGACCACTAATATTTAACCCTTTTTTTAGTACATAGTTATCATTAATATACCATACATTATTAGCTATACTACCTGCTCCTGAATATTCATAGGGTGTTATACTTATAACATTAATGTTCCAGTTTTTAAGTATAGTTTTAAGCTCTTTATTACTATGCATTCTATTCACCTCTAAACTTAAATTTAGAACATGAGGCTGTTGTGCTAACTTGCTTTGTTTATACCTACTTGGAGAACAAGAAAACCACTTATAAAATGCTTTGTAAAAACCAGAATAGGTACTAAAACCATAGTTCAATACAAGGTTATTTAATCCTTTACCCAATAAATGTTCATAAGCAATATGTTTTAGTTTTCTGCTTACAATATAACTATTAATAGGCATAGCTAAGTACTGTTTAAAAAGCTTATACAAATGATCGATAGAGTAGCCACACAACTCAGCTATTTCATTGAGTTCTATTTCTGATTTAAGGTTTTGCTCAATATAGTTTAAGCAATTTTGTAGTGTTTTGATTATAGGTTTCACATAACCACCTCTGTTCTAAACTGAGTATAACAACCACAGTACCCTAAAACATTTCCTTAGTTGTTAAGTTTAAAAGCACGTTTATTATTTAAGTACACAATAATAGCTGTGGCTATAACTAAAACAAAAGTGCAAATTAAGCCACCTTCTAAACCAAAAGCTCCTCCTGTTAATAAATCATAACCTTTAACAGTCTTAAAATCTATAATACTTCCACCAACCGCTGTAATACCACTTACCTCAAAACCTACAATATTACCTTGTGCCCAGTTCCAAGCGGAATGTAGGGCACATATACCCCATAAACCGCCCTCCCATATTACATACACTGAGGCAAAAACTCCGTACAATATTAGGTTTATCATAGGTAGAACTGCTACATTACTATTACCTAAATGTAAAAATCCAAAAAAACCAGCAGAAACAATTATTGCTAATAGAACATTATGTTTGTATCCTATTCTTGGTAATAGCCAACCTCGTAACAGTACCTCCTCCGATGCACCTTGAACTAACCAGCCTATTAAAACTGCAAATACAGATGTAATTGTAGCACTACTAAGATTAGTAGTATTTATTTTCACTGCTCCCAAAAAGGCTAACAAAATAGTACATATAAGTATTAATACTGTACCTATAATGAAACCTCTAAGGTATTTATTTACTAAACCTTGAGAAGAAAAACCCATACTAGCTACAGAACGTTTTTCAATAATTTTTACCCAAACAAAGGTAACTAAAATTATAGAAAGAAACGGAATTATAAGTTGAAAAACTGTAAATTGAGTAATATAATTTACGCTACTTAACAATCTATAAAGAGCTTTGTAAATAAAGTTTGCTAAAAATTCTCCAGCTAATAACAAGCCAAAACACAAAAATACCAAAATAAATACATTAGGATTAAACGCCGATTTAGCATTTTTAAAAATGGTATTTTGTTTTGATAATATTTTTTTATTCATTATTATGTCCTCTCTGCTGTACATTCCATAATAAAGAGCTAAAAGTAACTCTTTTTGACTTAATATATTAATTATTTATAGAAAAATATATTGATAAAGCAATAAAAGCTATTATTACTGCCAATAGTAGCCAACTAATTTTATTAGCAAAGTTAACTGTATAACCAATGCCAGCACGTTTTTCAATAAATAAAGAGGGGTCATTTTTGTTGTAATATAACAAACCTGCTACCCAGTAATCATCATCTTTTTTTGTAGCAACCTCACCTTTAGTATCTTTGCCAACCTGTATTCTGTTACCGCTTTGTCCTGTTTTAAGAGACAGTATTATGGCGTATGTTAATATTATAATAGTAAACAGTAGTGGAACTATTGTCATTATTATTGGTTTAAACATGGCAAAAATAGCTATGTGTATGAAGC
Organism: Clostridium sp. 'deep sea'; assembly: GCF_014931565.1. Lineage (NCBI taxonomy): Bacteria > Bacillati > Bacillota > Clostridia > Eubacteriales > Clostridiaceae > Clostridium > Clostridium sp. 'deep sea'. Next base: position 39,497 of record NZ_CP063353.1, on the reverse strand, counting down.
CAAACATAAGGTTTAAAAATAAGCCCATAACATATACAAATATGCTCCAACGATATTTATACAATACAGTTTGAATACCAGAAGTATTAATGTTGTCTGGGTCAATATCTACCCTTGCCTTATTATTAACTAAGAATACAGCAAACATTAATATTGATAAACCTATTTGTAAAGCAATAGTAGGGTAAAACATTTTAATAGACTTAACTGCATAGTTAGTAATGTTACCTGCAAAATCATAGTTAATGGGGATTTGATTTGGAGCAATAAGGTAAAATTTGTACGCTACATATGTTGTTGATAATATTATTATAGGATACAAAATAAACCATTTTAAACTAAGCCTTGTTTTTAATGCATTAACATTAAGATTAGCAACTGCAATATTTTTACTTTGAATATCCCAGTTTTTTTGCTTTTTAATAATTTTAGTTTTTCTCCAAGCACTAGTATAAATAATATAAAAATAAACTATATACAAAAACACCACAGTTAGTAAAGCAGTAGAGATTCTTTTAATTGGCAATATAAAAGCCGTAATAAAATATACAACAGATAAAATAGTGGTACCTAATAGTATTCTTTTTTTGTACTGCCTTAAAATATTACTTAATTCAGGCTCTTTTTTAGCATTATTAGGTACTGTAACACCAAAAAAAACATTTTTTCTTAATAAGCTAGGCATAATGTAGTTAATGATTGTTAACGGTATAACACCAATTAAATACATAACAATTATTGTCACCACTCTACTCAAAAATATCCCCACCTTTTATTGAACTAATGATATTCTTATAGACTTGCTCAAACTCTTTTAAGTTAATATCTCGAGCAATAACTTCGGCAATAATAGGTTTTAGTTGCTCTGATATATCCTTTAACTCTTTAGCGGTTGCTTTAAACTGCTCCTTATCATTTACTACAACATTTTTTCTACGATTAATTACTAAAAATTTAGCTATTTTTAGTTGGTTGTAAGCCTTGTTAACAGTGAGGGTATTAACCGATAATTGGGAAGCTAGTTGCCTCATGCTTGGGAGAGTATCACCAGGTTTAAGTTCACCCTTGGCTATAGCCTCAATAATACTGTTCTTAAGTTGCTGATATAAAGCCACCTCAGAATCTAAATTAAGCTCTATATACATTAAAACACCCCCTACCTCATAGCTAAATACCCAGTATAAGCTGCTGTTCTAAGTTTAATAGATATAGTAATACATCTTACAGCACAGCAAATTTCTGTGCTGTAACTACTTGTTAATGTTGACACTTATTGATGTTGTTGATATACTTCAAGTATAACAGATAGAACAACATAATTCAAGAGAGGTGTTATAAATGAAAAAGACTTTTATATTAGCTTTATTAGTTTTACTAGTAACTTTTAGTGGATGCATAAATAACAGTACCCCAGTTGATGATAACTTAAATACTGAGCAGTTAGCAAAAAGCTTTTTAGCTGATTTTGTTAATAAAAACTTTAATAAAATGGTCCAAAATTACCGTTTATCTGATACAGTTAAAAGTAAACTAACAGTAGACCTATTAAAGCAAATTCATGCCCAACTAATCTCTACTTATGGTGAGTTTAAAGAAATTATAGAGGTTAAAAGCGAACAGGAAAACAACTTACAAGTAATAAATCAGGTAAGTAAGTTTGGTAGTAAAAAGCTTAATATCATAATATCTTTTGACGGCTCTAAAGTTATTAATGGATTTTATTATACTAATGTAGATAATGCAACCGGTGATGGTTTAATTGAGATTGGAGAGAAGTATAAATTAAAAGGCAAACTTACTATTCCAAGTGGTGATGGACCTTTTCCGGTGCTTATAATTATGCATGGCTCGGGACCCACTGATATGAATTGCACTGTAGGAGAAAATGCTCCTTATAGAGATATTGCTAACGGGCTTCAAAAACAAGGAATTGCAGTATTAAGATTTAATAAACGCACCTTCACTTATGGTAAAGAGATTGCCAACAATAAAAATGCAACTGTTTATGATGAGTATATATATGACTCACAAGAGGCAGTTAAGTTTTTACAAAAACAAGATAAGATTGATGCTGAGAATATTTTTATAGTGACTCATAGCCAGAGTGGCTATCTGTTACCTAGAATTGCAGAAAATAACCCAGATGTTAAAGCATTTATAGCTTTAGCTGCTGCCGAGCAAAGAGCCGAAGATGCCATTGTAATACAAACCAAATACTTAATTAATTTAGATGGCATAGTAACTGAACAAGAAGAGCAAATTCTTGCACAACGTATAAAGGCTCAAAAAATAATTAAAGATATAAAAAATCAGCCTGCTGATATTAACGTATTAGGTGCTTTTAGAAGTTACTGGTTAGATCTAGCTGACTACGAACCTACAAAAGAAATAAAAAACATTACACGACCTGTGATGTTTTTACAGGGAGAAAGAGACTATCAGGTAGATATGAATTCATTTAAGGCTTGGCAAGAGGCAGTTAAAGGCTTAAGTAATTTTAGTTTTAAGTCCTATCCAAAGCTAAATCATTTATTTATGGCTGGAGAAGGTCCTGCTAACCCTCAAGAATATTACCTTAAAGGCACCGTTGATAGTGCAGTTATTAATGATATTGCTGAGTTTATTAAAAACTCTGGTATTAAGTAGGTTTTTTGAAGTTTAAATATAGTTTTAAAGTAACCAATCACATTTCAGTAAAATTTACCAAATAAGGAATAACCCCCAATGTCGTCGACTTAATATAAGAAATCATATTAGTCTGTTATTTAGTTTAGCTATCATATGAATTAGTAACTAAAATAAACCTATAAGTAACCTTCTTCGTGCCCTTGGTGCACTTAGTGTTAACAAATTTATAGTATATATTATAAAGCTTGATTTATAAACTACTGATTACAGTTTTTAGACTAAAGTAAAAGTTTTAAAATTATTCTTTCAGAATAAATGTAATTTAGTTTTTTACCACAAAGTGCACAAAGAATATGTTTTATGTAATAGAATGGAGTAAAATCATTACCTTAAAAAAATACTATATGAAAAAAGATGGTATTGCTTGTTGGTAATCCTTACGCCTCAGCACCTCCATCTAGAGTCATTCCATGTTTTAAAAGAGTCTCCTTAAAGATGTTTACAAATACTATAGTTAATCGCCTCAGCATTATAATTTAAGGTATTCAACTTTTTTTATTACTATATATAAGCACAGTTAAAATAAGCAAACAATGTTGAAAACACTACCTTGCTATTTATAGTGTTATCACAATAAAAAGACATATTATATATAACTAGCACTTAATCTCTCTTTATTAAAATACCCTTCATAAACTCAGTTTCATTATGGGTTTGGTAAACTAGTTCTTTCTCTTGCTGATTACAGCCTATGAGTATTTTAATTTCTGAGTCTCTTTTCATTAAATCTACTATACACATAATTGCATCGATCTCTTTGTTTTTGTTGCTACCCAAATAAATATCTATACCGCCACCATCCATGGAGTTAGTTCCCTTTAAATAACCATAATCAACTTTATAAACGAAATTTTTAAACCTAGGATGAACTGTACCTTTAGGTCTGTCGATAATTATTTTGCTTTCTTTAACTAGTTTATCAAGTGTTAGCCAAAACTCTTTGTTTATCATTTTTATTACTCCTTTAAATCGTTATCTTTGCTAGAATATTTTTTATATACATAAAATAAAGCTACTAAATGCAAAACAGCTACGGGATATACAATCCAATCCATGAATGAGAAATAAACTCTTAACGAATTATACTCTGGACTTTTTAATATAATTCTATAAGAATTTCTTAATACAATTATATATGAATACAAAGGAAAACCTGTTAATAGCAAAAAAAATCCTAGTCTTTTATACTTTGCTTTACGGGATTTATTGTTACTAAAAATACTTAAGTCTTGATTTACTTTTTTTTCTGTACAAAAGTAGTACCAACCTGTATTTTTACATCTTAAATCCCAACCAGCATCTTTAAAAATCTGGATATATTCTGCTTCTTGCTCTGGAGTATTAAAACTATTATAATCAAACTCATATATAAGCTCTTTTGATTCTTGTTTCTCGAATACATACTTACCAAACCTAGCTTTTGTTAGGATATAACCTTGTAATGCCATATCCTCTAGAAACTTTTTTTCTTTTTCCTCTTGCCAAGCTACAAAGAACTTTCTTACAATTTTTTCCATTATAAGTCCTCCATTTCTTTTAGACCATTCTTAATCATTTCTTGCAGTCTCTTAATTTCATAATTAATTAGCTGTTTTCCATTGGCAGTCATGGTATACAATTTACGTTTTCTACTTACACTCTCTTCTCCTACTAATTCTATTAAATCATTTTTAAGCAAGGTGCTTATAGCGCCATATAAAGTTCCGGCTGCTAATACAACTCTACCAGCACTCATTTCTTCTACCTTTTTGATAATTCCGTATCCATGTAGGGGTTTAGCTAATGCTAAAAGTACATAATATGAAGCCTCTGTTAATGGTGAAAACTTATTTATATCCATTGATTGTCCTCCAAGCATCTATCGTCACTCTATCAATCGCTTCGCTATCTATCGCTTCTCTATATATCGTATGTCTTTATATTAGTATAAGTTATAATTAAAGTCAAGAGTTTTTAAATATAAAGCAAAAATATAGTATTTTGTTACAAAAATAGCTGCCACATTAGTATGTTACTAATGCAACAGCCCCTTTTGTTTAAAGCAAAAAGTTTTAATTTTTTATAGTCTTTAACAATTTACCCATTGCAGCAATTTTAGCTTTAGTTTCTAATCCATACTCAACTGCGCTAGGCTCTAAATACGGCTGACCAAAGGTTTCTACTACTACCTTTTCTATAATTTGAGGGATTTTAGGAGTGTTAAAGTCAATTCCATTGTAAGTCAAGTTGTGTGTTGCTAGCTCGTTAATTCTCATTACTTCCTCTAGCCCCTCTATTACTTTGCCTATTGCAGCATAATTATCATCTAGGCTTTTTCTTTTTTGAGGTCTATCTTTTAGGTCACTAGTCATTATAAAAAATGACGTTTTATTTGAGCTCTTAGGTTCTATACCACCCATGCCAACTATACCTCTCCTAAATTTAGGTTGTTCTATAAGAAAATTATTTGCTTTAAACTCACCTTTAATTCTATAACTAGAATACATATTATAGTTATCATGTTCACTACATCCTGTTTGTAAAACAAAATCCTTTATTACTCTATAAAATTCACTACCGTTATATTGACCTGCTAAAGCTGTGGTAATAATACTACTCACCGTATTTGGGGCTACGTTGACATAAAGCTCTAATTTTATTTGTTTTCCATTATTCATATGTAGGGTTATTATTGGATTTTTCATTTTATCTCCTTGTTTTACTATAAGTTATACCACTAGCTATAGCTTATCATAATAAGCTTAGTTAAAGCTAAAAATAGCAAAAACCTGTATTCTGTTAAGAACACAGGTTTTATCTATTTTTTATAAATAATCTCTCATTAAAGTGTGATTTACTTTTACCGAATAAGAATACTTATCATTTTTCTCGGCTTTTCTCTTCTTTTTTATCTCATATAAGCTAAACTTTAACTCTGTTTCATAACAATCACTACAATGTATAAGCTCACATTCATAATACTCTTTTATTTCAGTATCAGTATATTTATCTACTATAGATTTTAGAGTTGTTATAGAATTAATATCAGCTACATAATTGGCTAACTCTGCAAAAAACTCATCACCATTTTGCTTAGGAATTTTAAATATAGCTTTTTTCTTTTTATATTTATTACAGTTATCACAATAAGGATTATTGTCTTTAATATAAGAAGCGGCTAAAAAGCTACCAATAATAACGCCTAATACATCTATGCCAGCAAAAATCCAACAAAAAATTGGGTTACTTACGTTTCCTAAAGATGTACGTCTGTAAGAAAAAGATATTGGTGTAGACTCAATGATATACTTTGTATATGTACCAAAAGTTAGTCGACCATATCCATCTACGGCATAATTACTTACATGATCACCTTCAAACGCCATAACTAAATTTCCTGTTTCATCTACATGTGCCATCGCATAAGAGCAGTAATAAATTCCTACTATACAAATAATAGCTAAAAGCAAAGCTACTCTCTTTCTACTTTTTGTAATCTTTATATTGGATTTTTTTAAACCAAAATAATACCCTATGCTACATAAATAACCTACAGCTAAAGCCCCTACTGGAATTATAAAAAACAGTGAGAAGTGAATAACTTGAAAGTTAGTTATATACTCAATTAATATTGGAACTATAATACTAAGAATTAAAGCTAACAAACCAAATATAATACTCATTAATATTGCCTCCCATTTAATTATGCTTGAACATTATATGGCACTTAGTAAATATTAGTCAATAACTTAGAGCAATGTTTATTAATTATAATATAATTATAGTAATATTAATTTATAATTAAGTTAAAATAATATCTCACAGTTGTAATTAGGAATAAATGTAAAACGGCTTATTCAACTAGCTTTATGTGTAGGTTCTTTCTATAAGTAGTTATATCAGCTGTTATTCGCTCAAGTATCTCTTCATAATTGTTGCTTTTTTTGTAAACCTCAAAGCACATAAAGAATATGTTTTGCAAAAATGCATTAAAATTTTCCCTATATACTATATAAAAATGTGTTTGTAAACTAAGGAAATAACAAAAAAGGCGCATTATTAACATTTGTTAATATACGCCCACTATATATGTTAAGTTTATTCTTCTCTAACTATTGCAACATGTAATACTCCTGGTCCAGCATGACAACCTATGGTAGCACCAATATTTGAGATTATAAAGTCATGTTTTTCACTAAGCTCTTTATCAAAATATTGTTTTAGCTTCATAGCTTTTTCAATGTCATTGCCATGGCCAATACAGATTCTTTTAACAGGGCTTTCATTTACAAAGTCTTTATAAAACCTAAAAGCACCTTTGTAACTACGAGTTTTTTTAATTGCAACTGTTAAACCATCTTCTACTGACAAAATCGGTATAATATTAAGTAACTTACCTATAACCATACTGCTCTTTTTAATGCGTCCACCTTTTTGGAGATACTCTAAAGAATCTACCGTAAACCGCTGGTCTATTCTACTTTTAATTGACTCTACTTTAGCTAAAATTTCATTAACAGTTTTACCTTCTTTGATTAAATCAGCAATTTCTAATACTAACAGACCCGTTCCCATTGATAAAACATACGAATCTACTACATGAATTCTGTCACTACCAACTTCATTTTTTGCTAACACAGCAGACTGATAGGTACCACTAGCATTTGAGCTAATTGTAACACAAATTATTTCATCATACTCTTTTAAATCTTTTTCAAAAGCACTAACAAATTGCTGTGGGCTTACTTGGCTAGTTTTTGGCATTGTTTTTAAGCTATCTAGCTTTTCAAAAAATTCTTCTGGTGTTATATCAATACAATCAAAAAACTCCTCATCATCCATATGGACAGTTAATGGAATTAAGCCAATATTATAGCTTTGTAACAACTCCTTAGGTAAATCTGCTGAACTATCTGTAATTAATTTAATACTCATAGTTAAACCTCTTAAATGAATTTGCACATTTATGTGCTTGTAATAGATTTGCCAAACGTACTAACATAAACGAATCATTCTAACAATATTATTTAAAAATCTCATTCATAACATCTAAGGAATTTATATTGCTATTTCCATCAGCAGTACTCACTGATGTTTTCATCATTATGCCAAACATAACATTGGCGACAACATTTGCTAAAGTTGCTTTAGGGTATTTGTTGTAGTTTTCATTTAAACTTTTTTTGCTAAATAAATGCTCTTCTATTAATGTATTAAATCGTGCAAATAAATCATTAAATATTTTTTTAAATGAATCAGACCATAATGACATACTCACTAAATCACATAAAAGTTTAAAAGAAAGCTTATCCTCTTGGGACACTTTTTTAAGATAATTTGATAATAATTCTATTTTGTTTTCTACCATTTTCCCTAAATTTAAGTAATTTTTAAATCCCTCTAAAAAGCTATCTACAAAATTTTTTATTATTTCGCTAAATATCACTTCTTTATTACCAAAGTAATAATTGAGTTGACTTAAAACTACACCTGCTTCATCTGCAATATCACGTAAGGAAACATTAGCATAACCATTTTTAGCTATACACTTTGAGGCAGCACTAAGTATTTGTTCTCTTTTATCATTCTTTTTCATCTTACTAAAGCCCCTTTTTTCGGACAACTGTCCTACAGTTATCTTAAGATACTTATTTCCACAAGTCAAGCCTTTAGTAAATTTATCTAAATAGTTTTAAGAAATATAGTTTAAGTCACCTAGTTCAATATATATAATCAATCTACTGAAGCTTACCATAAGTTAATTAAGAATAGGGTTGTAGCTTTTTGCTACAACCCTACTTACTAAGCTCTTAACTTATGATAAAGCCTTAACTTCATAACCCTTTTCAATTAGTCTATCAATAACCGAATTATCAACTGTTAAGTGACCTGCTCCAACTACAACAAAGTAGGTAGTTGAACCTTCGCCCTCTAACATTTTTTCAATTTTATTCGCCATACCCTCATCTCTTTTACCAAAGAGCATGTTAGTGATTTCATTTTCATCTGATTCTACAGAACCTCTATATGACTGCTTAAAGCTTTCAATATCGCCTTTTTTCCATAAGTCCAACCAAATGTGAACTGCATTTTTTTCGGTAGTATCTTCGGAGATATCTTCACCTTTATTATTGATATTTTCTACTGCTTGGGTAAGGTATTCTTCTTGAGTTTCTGCTGATAATCCATTAAACAACTCTGCCTGAAAAACAATACCCTCTAGTTCAACAATTGGCTTTTGAGTTAATAATGCTTTAGATAAAAAGTACATATCTATTCCAGCATTAGCAACCTCAGAAGCTTCTTCAACATTTTTTGATTTTGTAGAAGCTAATACAGTTAAATCATTAGCTATACTCCAAGGTTTAAAGCCAACCATTGTTTCAGTTGGTAAACCTAGCTCTGTAAATAATTTAGTACATTTATTGAATAACTCTTCACTTATATGATCTTTAAGTGTTGTGCCATCTTGATACATTGCTCTTTGAATAAACTCCCCTAACATAGCCTGCTGGTTTAAAATATTAGCCTCTACTACTAGTTGGTCTGAACTTTCAAAGGCCTCAATTACAGATTTACGCATAGGATATATAGCAGAAGATCCTAAGTGAATAGAACCCAACATATATACAGTATTATTGTTTTTGCTTGCTTTCCATAAAAAACCTTTAGCACCTGCATTTAATACCTCATATGTATCATGAATTAGTCTGGTAGCTAATATAACTGCTTCCTCAGTTTTACAAGCCCTATCTAGCATTAGGTCTGTACCTGATCCTTTAACAATACCTCTTTCAACTAAGTATTGCATAGCAGTAAGCTCATTAAGTTTTAAGTCACTTGGCAACTTATATTTTGCTAAACAGTTATAGAGTAACATTAATACATCCTGTCTTGTATTTCCTGTTGTGACTATGGGTTGAAAACTATTGTTAACTTCTAAATTTAATGAGGCAAATTTTTCTGCAGTTTTTGTTACTAACTCAGACAATTTTTCAGTACTTATCTCACCTCTAAAATTATCGTAATACCATGTTAATGGGTAAATACCAAGCCGCTCACCCTCATTTAACGTACCTCTAGCCCAATTGCTTATGTCAGGAACTGGTTGAGCTACGGGTGCCTCTGCCAAGCTTGGAACAATAGTAATTAAAATTGTTAATACTATTAACATACTACTAATTACTTTTTTCCACATCTTATTTTTCAACATCTTTTAGAACCTCTTCTTTCTTTTATTCCTAAACATATAACAGTATAATTATACTTACCCATCTTAATTTATCTTCAAACAACTTTATAATCTTTCCTTTATTTAACATAAAATGTGTGATAAACTCATTGTAATATTATAAATATTAAACATGGAGGTTAATTATGTTTGAGTGGAAGAATGAGTATTCTGTTGGTGTAGATGTTATTGATCAACAGCATCAAAAGTTATTTGAAATAGGTAGAAAAATACATAAACTTTTAGTTACTTACAGTGGTCAAGATAGTTTTAACACAATTTCTAATTTAATAGGTGAACTATCTAACTATACTGCATATCATTTTCAAACTGAGGAAGAGCTCTTTAATAAATATAATTATCCTGATACTGAATCACATATAAAAGAACATCAATATTTCATTGATTATTTAAACTCACTAAACCTTGGTGTTATTGATGATAATCAAAAGGATGCCATAATGGACTTGTTAAAATTTATTTCTAAATGGATCTTTAGGCATATTAATTCTACAGATTTTCAGTACAGAGATTTTTTTAAGGAAGTACTTAACTAATAGTTTTATAATATGTAAAGAGGCTATCTTAAATTGATATGCCCTTTACATATTCTTTAATATTTCATGTAAACAATACAATATTTGTACCATTTTTAATATTCTATTTCTATATCATTGGGGGTTAACTTGTAAATCATATCCTTACGTTCTACTACAATTTTTGTTTTATTTAAAACATTTTTATTGTTTTTTATTTTAATCATTAACTCTCGTGTAGGGTTGATTGCTGTTGGATAAGCTACCGCACTAAACATACTAAAATCACCAGCAGTGTCACCATATGCATATGATTGCGCTAGGTTTAGATTATATTTGTTTACAAAAAAATCTATAGACACCCTTTTATGAACACTATCCCACATAGGTTTTACTTTTCCAGTATAGATATCATTTTTATCTACTAAATATTCTGTACCAATAAAATCATGAACATGATGTTTTTGAGCCATCTCTTCAACTAACTCTGCAGGAGATCCTGAAATAACTATAACTCTATGACCCTCATTTAGGTGAAATTTAATTCTGTCTCTGGTATAGGTATATACCCTATCTCCTTTTTGCTCAACAACTTTCTTAGCTATAAACTTTATTTGAGTTTTATGTAGACCAGCAATGGCATCTGTATATATCTCAGCTATTTTTAGTAAATAATCATCGTAGTTACCTGTTCTACGATCCCAACTCAAGTATTTTTCTCTAACCTCATTATACCATCGCTCTATATCAATAATATCTGACTTAATCATCTTTTTAAATATCTCTGTTATCAGGCCCTCTCTATAAAGGGTACCGTCTATATCAAAAAATGCGGCTATATTCGTCATATACTCACCTTACTTTCTAGAAGTTTTAATTGCTATTGTACTATATTATACTATTTTCTGAAAGTATTATTGGTTAATAAATACTAAGATAATATGCCTACAACTAAAATAAAACAGCTAATATATATATAATAAGAGCTTACCTAAATGATTTTTCGCTTAAGTAAGCTCCTAAATGCATTATTATAAAACCAAACTAAAACCAATGTCGTCTAAAGCTTCTTTTATTGTTTTGAGGTCAACATTATTCAATTCTACCTCAGCACAATTCTCCTGGGCATTCACATTTAACACTTTTACTCCTAATTCTGCTAAAGCTTTTTTTACTCTTGCTTCACAATGGCTACAACTCATACCCTTAATATTCAATACGTTATGCATTATTTTTCTCCTTTTTAGGTTTAAAATTTCTAAGTCTTAAAGCATTTGTAACTACAGATACTGAACTTAATGACATTGCTGCAGCACCAAACATAGGATTTAATAGTAATCCAAACGAGTGAAATAAACCTGTTGCCAAGGGAATTCCTGCAGAGTTATAAGCAAACGCCCAAAAAAGGTTTTGTTTTATATTTTTGATAGTTGCTTTGCTAAGCTCAATAGCAGTAGACACATCATTTAAATCACTTCTCATTAACACTATATCAGCTGAATCCATTGCAATATCTGTACCAGAACCAATAGCAATACCTACATCAGCCTGTGCTAGTGCTGGAGCATCATTAATACCATCACCGACCATAGCTACTTTATAACCCTGTTTTTGTAAAGCTAACACTTCTTTTGACTTATCTTCTGGCAACACCTCTGCCAAAACAATATCTATAGAGACTTGTTTTGCTATCGCTTCTGCTGTAGCTTTGTGGTCACCAGTTATCATAGCAACCTTAATGCCTAAATTGTGTAATGACTTAATAGCCTCTTTACTGGTAGTTTTAATTACATCAGCTACTGCTATTAAACCAGCATATTTATCATTTAAAGCAACAAACATTGGGGTTTTACCTTCACTTGCTATTGTTTGATGAATGTTGTTACTGTTTATATTTATGCTCTTTAAATTCATCATTTTGGCATTACCAATACTAAGTTCTACACCATTCTTTAGGGTAGCAGTTATTCCATGACCTGGAATACTTTCAAAGCTTTTAACAGTTATAAAACCTAGGTCTTTTTCTTCACATTTTTTTATTATTGCCTCTCCTAAAGGATGTTCAGAACCTCTTTCTGCAGAGGCGGCATATTTTAATAAATCATCGGCACTAATATCATCTGTAGGTAATATATCTGTAACAATAGGTTTACCCATTGTTATTGTTCCTGTTTTATCAAAAACTATAGCATTTATTTTATGAGCAGTTTCTAATGCCTCTCCACTCTTTATTAAAATACCATTATCTGCTCCCTTTCCGGTAGCGACCATAATTGCGGTAGGAGTGGCTAAACCTAAGGCACATGGGCACGCTATTACTAATACAGAAATAAATATTCTAAGTGAAAAATTAAGATTTCCTGTACTTACAAACCATACTATTCCTGATATTAAAGCGATTGTTATTACCACAGGAACAAAGTAACCAGATATTATATCTGCTAATTTTGCGATAGGGGCTTTAGTACCTTGGGCATTTTCAACTAATGTTATTATTTTAGATAAAGCAGTATCATTGCCGGTTTTTAAGGTTTTAACTTTAAGTAAACCATTTTTATTAATACTAGCACCCACTACCTGTGAGCCTATAGTCTTTTCAACTGGCAAACTTTCGCCAGTTAACATAGACTCATCTACTGAACTGTAACCGTCAATAACCTCACCATCAACTGGAATGTTTTCTCCTGGCTTTATCAAAACAATATCACCAGTTTCAACCTCTTCTATTGGGATAACTAGTTCATCATTACCATGTAGAACCGTTGCCTGTTTTGGTTGCATATTTATAAGCTTTTTAATAGCCTCTGTTGTTTTGCCTTTAGAACGATGTTCAAGAGATTTACCCAACATAATTAAAGCGATAATTACTCCTGCTGTTTCAAAATAGAGCTCCATTACATAACTAGTATCACCATTTACAATCATATATGTGGCATATATTCCATAAATTATAGCAGCACTTGTACCAACAGCTACTAAAGAATCCATGTTAGGGTGACCACTAAATAGGGTTTTAAAACCAACTGTATAAAACTTATTGCCTGCTATTAAAATAGGTATCAATAGTATTATTTGAGCAAAGGCAAAATTAATAGGTGCGTAATGAGGGTTAATAATTTTAGGTACGGGTAATCCCACCATGTGGGCCATAGCTACATATAAAAGTGGAATGCCAAATCCTACTGCAACTTTAAACTTAAACCACATTAAACGATTCTCTTTTTGCTGTTTATCTTCTGTTGGTAAGGCATTTTGTTTTTCTATACTTAATGGCTGATAGCCAGCCTTTTTTATAGCTTGCTTAATTTCCGATAAACGAATAACTTGGCTATTATACTTAATATGAGCTTTATTAGTAACGGCATTTACATTAGCCTCAATAACCCCGTTGAGTTTTTTCACGGTTCTCTCTACAGCCTGAGAACACGCTGAACAAGTCATTCCCTTAACTGGTATAACTACACTTTTCTCAGTAATAATTAATTTAGGGCTATAACCTGCTTTTTCAATCTTACTAAAGATTTGCTCTTTGGTAACTATTTCATCATTGTATTTTATAAATAACTTATTGGTTGTTAAGTTTACTGAGGAGCTCTCAACACCCTGCATTTTTTTGGTAATTCTTTCTACAGCTGCAGAGCAAGCTGAACAAGACATACCCTCAACAAGATAGTATTTCTCTACTAACATATTTTCACCTCATTTTTATGCAAATTTATTATTAATTACTCAAATTTTTTTAAGGCCTCCACTACTGCAGAAATAAAGGTTGGGCTGCCCCAAAAAATAAACCTTGCTTTGTTTTCTATATGATCAAACACATAGTTAAAACGACACTTACCCTGATCATTTTCAAAATCTGTTACAATATCCATTACTATAGTAGCAAGAGGTTTAACTTCTTTACTACTCTCAACATAGTAATCAACTATAGAACAAACCTGCAATTTTTCATCTGAATCAAAGTAATTACTATCCATGAATACACAAAAATCATCATGACTAACTTCATTTTTGGAGTTAGATTTTTCACAACTATTTAAATAGTGGTCTATAGCATAGTTATACACTCGCCATTGACCAGCAATTTTTTGAGCCTCTAATTTCCCAGCATAAATGTATCTACGTACAGTTTTAGGATGTACACCAATTTTTTCGGCTGCTTCTTCAACTGAGTAATAGTCTTTTTCCATACTTACCTCCTTAATACAGCTTCATATTACTACTAATAAATGGACATGTCAAGACAATGATGGACAATTTGTACAATTAAACTGTCCATCAAAATGCAATTGACTTACTTTTATAAGCTTGTTAGTTAAAAAAAGGGTCACCTAAATTAGGCAACCCTATACATCTCAAATTAAACTTACTCTATAATTATTTTAATTTTTTATATATGTTGTAATTGTAACAACAGCAAATGCAGTATGTTTATTTGAGGTAAAGCATCTGTTAAATCAATACTCTTAAATCTGCACAGCATAAGGGAACACTTAAATAAAATTGGCAGAATATGAGATTGTGTTATTTTCATTTCTCTTTGGTAATATATAATAGGTAATTACATAGCAGTTTAATTTGAATACTAGCAAAGTAAAATATATAATTCTTATCTTTATTTAAAATATTGAATAATTATAATTATTAATTCGTGAATCAAACTGTTGTAATCTAGGGTGATTTACATAACTGCCATCAAACATCGGCATTTTTAATAATTCTGGTACTAAAACTCTTACTACATACTTATTTTGAGCTCTAAATTTAGGTTGCATAACATTCATAAATATTGCATAATTACTTATTTTTTGCAATTCATTTATTAAATACGTAACATTCTTTTGATTGCTTTGCTGATGATAAGTTTTAATCTCAGAAAAATTAATGTCTCCTTCTATTAACTCAGAAACTGACTTATCTTTTAAAACTATATCATGGGGCATTACCCAGTATAGTGAGTTTTTATAAAACTCACTTATTTTATTAGAACTAATCATAGTGTTTTTTAAGATACTTTTAGCTCTTGATATAGAGTTTATAATACCGTATAACAGAGCCTCTAATGGATCTAAATCAGACTGAATAGGCATTAACATATAAGGAGATAATTGATTTTTTCTTTTTAAGATAACTGCAAAAGTTGGCACCTTAAGATCTGGCTGCGTTATATATAGCGGTGTTATCTCAAAATCGCATTCGTCACCAAGGAGTTTGTGCTCTTGAAGTAGGTTCAACACGCTGTTATTAAATATAATTTTTTTATACTTTTGTTTTGTCAACATAGTTAACATAAAGGCATCTACACTAATGTTATCCAGGATAGCTTTTTCCATTGCTTTAAAATATGAACTATGAGATGCAATACCTGTGCCAAGTGGAGATATGTTACTTTGCTCATCATCATTATTATTATGGCTACAGTCTGTAAATAGCATTTGTATAGGTACGTATATTTTTTCACCAGTATTTACTAGTGAGAGGCATTTTGTCCATGGTAATACATTATAATCTGTAATTTGATTATTTCCTATCTCACTTGTATTAATTGAATTAATGTAATCAAGAGGCATAACCTTACCCAAGTTTTTAATTTCATTATATGATTTGTAAACTACATTACAGGTAGCCAAAATCAAGTTAGTAAAAGAGTATTGTGTAAACTCATTGTTTGGTTTACACCTCTTTGCTGAATTTTGAGTTATATTACTAGTACTCTTAAAAACAGACTTTTTGTGATAATTGACTAATGGATAACTACCTAGGTTAGCATAATCTGCAGTTGCTTGAGTAGATTGAGTGGCTATATTATTAAAACTTGGATACAATTTAATCACAGATATCACCCTCTCAATTTTAAATACAAATAAAACATACACATAACTAATTTAGAAAGTCAATAAAATAGCTCAAAAACACTCTAAAAAATCTTAATTCTATAAATACGATTTCGTAAATTTTTAAGATTTTATAGTAAATTATTAAATTAATTAAGTTATTATATATAGTTTTATTATAAAATTTTTATAATATTGTTCAATAAAATTGGTTCTAAATAGCTATAAAAGGTTATAAATAGACGAACTTTGTTAGGATATGCTGTTTTATGTACGAAATTTGCATTTTTATGTCATAACAATAGTTAGTTGTAATTTTGTTTGCTATACTGACAGTACAAACAAAAAAAACACTTAAGCTTATTTTTCTAAAGTGTTTATTACAAAATATAATATTTGTTTATTATTTTAATAAAATTAATAATGACCTCCATATGAAATGTAAGATATAATTATTATAATATGTGTGTATGAGCTCACAAAACCTCATATTAGAGGAGGAATAAAAATTAAATTTATTAAAAATGTTTCTGATGATTTAGCCAATTACCTTAGTATTAATACAAAATTAGACAATACCATGTACCGTGAACAAATTTCCTATGCTTTGCAGGCTATCATTGGGGAGGCATTGAGATTAGGCATACTTTTGATTCTCTTTGCATCCTTTGGAAAACTCCATTACTTTGTCTTCTCCTTTGTGTTGCTTGCATCTCTAAGGGTGTTCGCTGGCGGTTATCATGCAGATAGTTTTTTGAAATGTCTGTTATTTTCAACAACATTCTTCACTATTGCAATATTCGGCACTCAATTATTTGAAAAAACTATTGTTAATAACTCATTTATATTACTACTGATAAGTACATTACTAATTGGTTATAAGGCGCCTATAACCAGCAAATTTAGACCCATCAAGAGTAAAAAGCGCTATATAATGCTTAAGATTTTAGCAGTAGTAACCACTTTGTTATGGATATTAGCTTTAATGATATGGATAAAAGACAGTATTTATGTGAGTGTTGGTGTTTTAACTATCTTTTTAGAGTCGGTTCAATTATTTTTAAAAAGGAGGGTTTAAAGTGAAATTTATGAGAAAACATTGCCCTAGATATTTATTTGGCATAACTTTAGTTGCTCTTTCTCAAATCTTGGCTTATAGTTCATCATGGTTGTTATTCAACGAAGTTGAGCCTCCAAAAAGTTTATTGAAGTAATATACAAAATTGATTTACTTACTTACATGCACTTATACTTTTGCCAAAAGAGAGCTTTTTATGGCTCTCTTTTGGTATTTAAATTAGTATGGAATTTTTACTTTAAAAGTAGTTATGCCTTCTTCTACAGTAATTTCAATATTTCCTTTTTTATCATCAATAATTTGTTTCACATTATATAGACCATAGCCGCTTCCCCTATTTTTGGTTGAGAAGCCACGCTTAAATAGCTTATCTATTTCTTTCATTTTAAGAGCTGTGCCATTATTTTTAACTACCATTATAAACATGTTTGGCTCTTCTGTTTTACATAATTCAAGTCTAACAATTCTCTTAGTAGTTTCACTTTTTACTATTGCCTCAAATGCATTGTTTAATAAATTCGCTAATATTTCAGTCAGTTCAAAGTCTTCTATAGGTAACTCATCTACATCACCTATTCGATATGTAAAGTCAATATGGTGTTTTTCAGCATCTACCACTTTGCTATATATAATTGCATTTAAAATATTATTAGAGCTACGAACAATGTTAACATCTTCAAATGAGTAATTTACTGACTCAATATAAGACCTTAACTCTTGTTTAACGTTTTTTTCATTTGTTATTTCAGCTATACCATATATAACATTTAGGTGGTTTTTGTATTCGTGCTGTCGGGAGCGCATATCTTCTACAATATTAGTTAATACAGGGTAGTATTGATTATAATATTGCTCCATAGTTGTTTTTTCATAAGTTAATACATCGTTTCGATATACAAAAATATTGAGTACATATACTAAAACAAATACTAAAAATATAAATACCTTATTATTAATAATAAATTGAGGTGAAAAATCCCAAATTAATTTTACTATAAAACAATAAACTAAAGTATTAACTAACCAAATATTTTTAAACTGAAAGTTAATTTTGCTGATAGAACTATTAATTGAAGAAATAAACTTTTTAAAAACAGGCGTAATTAACAAAATTACTACAATGAACAATAACAATCCAGCTAGCTCAACTAACTTATACTCTTTTAAATACTCAAAGTTATCTATAACTGGAGAAAAAGTAATTAGTAATAAAAACTCAATAAATACAACTAACGCATATGAGATAATTAACTTTAGGATAACGTCAAAGGTATTTTTATTATAAACTAAGCTAATAAACATAATTAAAAATCCATGATTAATAAACAAAGCAGTTACAGGATATAAATCTATTGTAAAGTAAAATAAAATACATCCTACTAAAATTATAGCAAGATTTTTGATTAATCTATTTTTTGTTGGTTGCTCGAACTCAGACCATATAAGTACTAAGCTACTTAACTCAAGCCAACCAGCTAATAATCCAGGCACATACATCTCCCCTTTAACCATAAAGTATTAATTTATCTTCAACATAAGGTCATCTTTATACGTTGTTGCTAACAGCGCTTTTTTATCGTAGCCCCAAAAATCAATTTCCCAGCATCCACGAGAAACTTTTTCTATTTTTTTTATATGGTTTGTATTTACAGCAAATGATTTATGTGTTTTTACAATATAATTAACTTCAATCATTTCAAGTATTCTTTTAAGTGGCATTCTACTAAACACATATACTTCAGATTTTGTATGTACAGTACATGTTCTCAATTGTACTTCAATAAAATAAATATCTTCTAAACAAACCTTAAAAGTTACACCTTTAAGTTCAAATACTACATACTCTTTGATTTTGTCATCAACACTACTGCTATTGTGTTCAAGTAGTAATTTTATGGTCTCTGCTACTTTTTTTTTGCTATATGGTTTTAGTATATAATCGTAACAATGTATTTCTTTAAAAGCCTGTAACATAAAATCTACATGCGTAGTTAAAAAAATTATCCATGTTAACTTATACTGCGAAATCTTTCGTACCTCTTTAGCAAAATCTAAACCATTAGAGTCTTTAAGCTTTATGTCCACAAACATTAGATTAATTGAAACCTTTTTGGCAATTTCAAGTGCATCATCTTTATTATCTGCAGCATATATTTTACAATCATCAACTATGCTCTTGATAATTCGTGCTAAATTATTACGTTGCTGTTTATCATCTTCCACTATCAAAAAACTAACCACTAATATCACCCCAAATTAAACAAAAAAAGTTGATAAAAAATTGAAATTAAAGCTCTTGAAAGAAACCAGTTAACAGTTTATATAATACTACATAGTTCCTTATCTTTAATTCATTAAGAAAAGCTACATTCCTGCATAAGATTTAATATTTACAAAAAAAGGGTCTATCTAAAGTATAAAAAATATTTATGTATAAAAAAAGCTTAACCACGGAAACAAGTTCCAATGATTAAGCTTAAAGCAACAGCTAGTTTATTGATTATTTAAGGGCATTAAATAATCTTAACAATGTTATATATGATTGCTGACGTGTATAGGTAGTTTTGGGTCCAAATTTATTGTTGCCCATAGCACCCATAATTCCTTTTGATGATACATAGTCAACAGACGCTTTAGCATAGTTAGTAATATCACCATCATCAGCAAATTTTTTGCCAACTCCATTAACATCAGCACCTAAAACACGAGCTACATTTGTTAAAATGGCTGCGGCTTCTTGGCGAATAATTGTACCATTTGGATCAAAAATCTTGTTACCACGACCACCAATAATTTTCAACTGATATGCTGCTAAAATATAGTCTTCACTTGTATCAGTAAATGGATCATTTTCATTAGATCTTCTACCAACATCAGCTAAAATCTGTTCAGCTGTTTTACTTGTTTTTGTTTCTAATAACTGAATAACTGCCTGACAAAACTCTTTACGAGTTATGTTTTGTTTATAGTTGTTTTGTAGATTTAGAGGTACTAAGTTTTTTTGAATTGCTGAAGTTATATCACCTTTTGCCCAATTATCTGGAGCATCGTTTTCATCAAATTCTACAGCTATTGGCTCAGTAACTTTTTCACCAGCAACAACTTTTATAATAACCTCTGAAATAGAACCATTATCATCATCTACTGCAAACTGATAATAACCTGGCTTTAATTCACAAGTAGCCACAGTATCTGCTTCAACATAGTTTACTAACTCTTGATGACCATTAATTGTCCACATCATTGGAGCTGCATAGCCTTCATCAAGGTTAATTTCTAAAACACCAGCATAAAATGAATCAGTTGGTTTATAAGTTAATAAAGAGTTTGATTTAGCAACATAAACATCATACTCTTTTGTTTCATTGTTAAAGGTTAGTGTTTCTTTTACAACTTTATCATAATTAGTTATTGATAAATCATAAAGCTCATGATTTAAGTCACCATCTACTTTTTCTTGTTCGTTATTATCTACTACTTTTAACAGAAATAGATTGCGATTATCACCTTCGCCAGTACTAAAGTAGTAATATGTACTACCTTCAAAATTCATATCAGCTTTGGTATTAGCTTTTAAAAGTGGTGAATAGCTTGTTTTATCATTATCCATGTTCCACACTAAGCAGGGATCAGAATACATATAACCGTTTTCATTGCGAACAATGCCACCACCAGCGTATGATTCTGCTGTAGTTTTTATTGTTGCCTTTGAGTCTTTACTTATTAAATAAACTTTATATTCTTCTTCACGCTCATCAATTGTTAAGGTTTCTGTTGTTTCTCCAATAATGTTGGTAATTGTTAGTTCGTATTTATCTGTATTAAAATCTGGTTGTTTAAACTCTTTTTCTTTAGCTGTTGTAGCTGAATCCTCAACTAACTTAAACATCATAATTACACGTTCATCATTCTTTTCATAAAAGAATTTATAATAGGTACAACCTTCTAAGTCATTATAAGCAGTTTGGTTAGCATCTATGTAAGATCTAAACTCACCAGTGCCTTCCCATGGCCAAGGATCACCGTAATAAGATCCATCCTCTTCTACTAGTGCACTTACACCACAACTTAACCCCTCAGTTGCTGATACTGTTATTCTTGCACCCTTTGTAACTAAATAAATATCATATTCTCTTTCTTGATTATACATTTTTAATGTTTCTTTAGTTTGTCCTACAATATTTGTTATAGTAATCTTGCATTTATCTTCTTGCATTACTTTGTCTTCAGCAAAAGCTGGCACAACTATTACAGTTAAAAGCATAGTAATAATTAATATTTTTGATAATGTTTTTGTCATTAACTCCATCTCCTCTTTAGCTTTACTTGTAGACTTATTATTAAATACCTACTCCTCTATGATAATTTACCTTATCATAGATGTATATGTTTATTCATGCCTTTATGGTGCATATTCATACCAATATAAAAAAGACCCTCTTAATTAGGTCCTTAAATATAGTTAATTATCATTATTTGGTATTTCAACTTCAAATATTGTTTTGTTTTTTTCAGCTGTCATACTTAACGTACCATTATTACTATTAATTATTTTTTTAATATTATACAAGCCATAGCCCCTATTTTTCTTTTTGCTTGAGTATCCTCTATTTACTAACGTTGTAAGCTCTTGAGATTTGATATTTTGGGCGTTGTTACTTACTATAATGTGAAGTTTATGCAACTCATCCTTATACATTTCGAGATAAACAGCTGGAGACTCTTGCCCTGCTACTGCGTCAAAGGCGTTGTTGATTAAATTTGAGAGCACTTCAGTTAATTCATAGTCTGCTAGAGGTAAACTATTAAGGTTCTCAACTTGATAAGTAAACTTTATGTTGAGGCTCTTCGCCTCAACTAATTTACTATATATAATTGCATTTATAACAACGTTATCTATTTTTATAATCATTACGTCGTCTAAATCTACACTTACAGTATCAACATACTTCTTTAAGTCAGAACGTAAATTGGTTTTAGAAACCTCAATAATTCCATAAATAGTATTTAGGTGATTTTTATATTCGTGTTGTTTGGCTCTAATGTCCTCTACTATATTAATTAATTGAGGATAATATTTTTTATAGTATTGTTGCATGGCTTCATTTTCACGTAGAGCTATATCACTACGATACATATAGTAGTTTACAAACATAACCAATGTAAAAATAGAAAATAAAAATGCCTTGTTTCTAACAAAAAATTTCGGATATGAATCCCACAATACAACAATAATACAACAATAACCAAGGGCATTAAGTATCCAGAGATATTTTGGATTTATACTTAATCTACCAATATAGTCTGAAATATTACTAACTATGTTTTTCCATACTCTACTTCTATGAACAAAAAACATTACTATAAACATAAAGAAAGATAGTATTAAGAAATCATATTTAGCAAGAATATTGAAATCAGCAAACACTGTATTACATAAAAGCACAAGTATAAATTCATAAAAAACTACTAAAACATGACAAAAGGTTAACGAAACAAAAGCTAAAAAAAATTGGGTATTAAATATTAAAACAACAGAAATTAACAATACAAAATAGTTTATAAAAATTATTGCAACAGGATTAAAACTATTAGTTAACTTTAAAATTAAAAGTGTTATCAATGAAGTAATTAAAACCTTAATAATTCTATGCTTTTGATTATACTTAAATGTAGACCAGAGAATAACAATACTAAGCAACTCAAACAAGCTAGAAAAGGTATTCATAATTTCACGTTGCCTTTCTCTAATTTACACCCATTTTTTCCATTAGTTTTTCTTTATACGCATCTGTTAATAAAGCCTGCTGATTGTATCCTTTAAAAGATATTTGCCAACATCCTCGATAAGCTCTACTAATTTTATCAACCTCATAAGCATTAACAGCGTATGATCGATGGGTTTTAATTATGTAGTCTTTATTAATTTTAATAAGTATACTTTTTAAGGAAATCCTATTAACAAAATAGATTCCTGTTTTAGCATGAACTGTACAGGTTCTTACATTAACTTCTATAAAAATAATATCTTCAACACAAATTTTAATTATCATGTCTTTTTTATTAAATACTACATATTCTTTTTCATAACTATTGTTTAAAGAACTACTGCTGTTTAGTGTTTTAATTATACTTTCAATTGTTTCTTTTTTTATAGGTTTTAGAATATAGTCGTAACAATGAACTTGTTTAAACGCTTGCATCATATAATCTTTGTGGGTTGTAATAAAAATAATCCAAGTTAATTTGTAGCCATGCATTTTCCTAAACTCTTTAGCGAACTCTATTCCATTAGATTTTTTAAGGTGTATATCAATAAAAACTACATCTATTTTATTAAGACTAGCTTTTTTTAAAGAATCATTTTTATTATCAGACTCAAAGATATTACAATTTATATTTATTTCTTTAATAATTTTAACTAGATTTTCTCTTTGAATTATATCATCTTCAATTATAAGATAATTTGCCACAGTACATATCACTCCTGTGTTATCTTTTGGTTTAATTTATGTTTATATAGAGTCTAATTATACTACATATAGTTAGTTATATAAAGATTTCAATAAAATCTTTAACACTACTTTTAACTTATTTCTAATCATATTTTAATTATTGTTAAATATAATATAAGTATATTAGATTTTAATAGAAGGTGATTTTTTGGTTACTATTATGTTGGGTTTATTAGTTGTTTTTGCAATACTATTATTGGTTTTTAATACAGGTATCCTATTAGTTAAATTGTTAGCAGGACTTGTTGCAGTTGTTTCTTTAGCTGTATTTGCTCCTGTAATAGCAGTACTGGCAATAGGTGGAGGAATTTTTTTAGTAATAATAAGAGTATTTTTAGCGGCGCTTAGGTTTGTTTTCTAAACACCGCTTTTTTTATTGTATCTCTGCAATCAGCTCAAGTTCTACAGGAGCACCACCAGGTAATGAGTTAACACCAATTGCCACACGAGCATGTTTACCTTTATCTCCAAATATGGCTTCTAGCACATTACTGGCACCATTAATAACCTTGGGGTGTAAGGTAAAGTCTTCGGTGCTATTAACATAACCAACTACTTTAATAATTCTTTTAATCTTATCTAAATCACTTATACTGGCTTTTAAAACACTTACACATCTTAAAGCACATAACTCAGCTGCTTTATAGGCCTCTGCTATTTCTATATCTCTTCCTACTTTGCCTATATATTTAAGTTCAGTGCCTATTTTGGGAGTTTGACCAGCAGTAAAAATATACTTACCGGAAACTATGTAAGGTACATATTGAGCAGCTGCTTGTGGACACTCTTGAAGTTTTAGTCCGAGTTGGGTAATCCTTTGCTCGATTTTCATTATTAATCTCCTTATATAACTTGTTAATATAATACTAAGATACTATGATATAAATCCTGATAATTCTGCTAATGAACAGCTATTTACGTTTAAGTTATGGTGTTTAAATGCAGCTGTATATTTTAAACCACTGCCTGTAACAACACAAACAACAGTATCACTTTTTCTTATGTAATTATTATTTTTAAGTTTTATAACTGCTGCCAGTGATACGGCTGAAGCTGGCTGAACAAATACACCATCCTTAGCCAGTAAAGCTTGAGCCTTAATAATTTCCTGTTCATTAACAGCTGTAACTACTCCCCCATTTTTATTAATCAACCTTAAAACTGCGTTACCACTTGGTGGCAAAGGATTTTCGATAGCATGAGCAATTGTTTTAGGGTTATTAACACGCTCTATTGTAATTTTATTATTACTGTAAGCATTAAAAATAGGAGAACATCCTGCCGCTTGAGCACATATTAGCTTAGGAATTTTATTTATAAGACCACAGTTTTTAAACTCTTTAAACCCTTTAGCAATTCCACGTAGGTTTCCGCCTGCACTCGTAGGCACAACTACATAACTAGGCATATTAAAATTAAGCTGTTCACATATTTCAAAGGCAATTGTTTTTGATCCTTCCACTCTTAATGGTACATCAGAATTAATAAAGTATATTCCTTTCTCTTTACCAATCTTAAGACTTTCAAAATATAGTTTGCCATAATCCCCTTTTACTTTTATTAACTTGGGGTGATAGATAGCTATCGGCTTTAGCTTTTCATCAGCTATAGAATCGTTAACTAAGATAGTTGTTTTTAGATTCGCTTTACTTCCATAAGCTGCCACAGAGGGAGCCATATTACCAGTTGAAACTGTTCCTATGTGTTTAATTCCTAGCTTTAAGGCGTGTATCACTCCAGCAAAAGTTCCTCGATCTTTAAATGACCACGTTGGATTAACACTTTCGTTTTTAATATATAAGTTCTTTAAACCTATTTTTTCTGCAAGATTTTTTGATTCAAATAGAGAGGTAAAACCCTCACCTAAGGATACACTTTTAGGTATAGACTTAAAAGGAAAAAAATCTTGATAACGTTCTAAAATATTTTGGTTCAGATTATTACTTTGATTTATAGAACCTGTTTTAATCTCCGATACTTCAAGTGGTTCGTTACAGCTAAAACACCTATAGTTTATGGTAGTTACTGAGTATTCTTTACCACACTGAGTACACACCAGCTTAGTATCTTTCATCTATCTACGCTCCTATATTTTAATAGCTATATTAATAATACAATATAATAGCTCTACTGTATGTATTATTAAGCATAATATTTGTTAATCTGTACTAAAAAACTACCCATATAATACATGGGTAGTTCTTTATCTATGATAACTTATCTATAAATTAATTTTTTTCTCTAACAAATAACCCGAACCAGCAATAAATACGGT
This sequence comes from Clostridium sp. 'deep sea', assembly GCF_014931565.1. Classification (NCBI taxonomy): domain Bacteria; kingdom Bacillati; phylum Bacillota; class Clostridia; order Eubacteriales; family Clostridiaceae; genus Clostridium; species Clostridium sp. 'deep sea'. The sequence continues at coordinate 13,358 of NZ_CP063353.1, read as the reverse complement.
ACAAAATACAGCAGATAAAAGCATGGATGGTAAACAGACTTTTAGAAATTGAGCTGGTATTGGTGATCCTGATATTTGAAAATTTAAAGATCTATATAGTATCCAGTAAGCATTTGTAGTTAAGTAACCAATCACCAAGAAAAATCCAAAACAGATTAGTCCTTTGTATTTTGAGTTGGCAAAAATACTTTTGCCAAGAGTTATTGCTGAATAAACAACCATAATCAGATGCACTAAATATAAAATAGCTGCAACTAAGGCAATTAGTAAAAATTGCAAAAAAGTGCCTAGTGGGACAGTCATATTTAAGATTACTACATCACTAATGTCACCATATAATATTATGTTATTTAATGTTAATACTGCTAAATAGAAAAATAACATTAAAAAGCCTTCTAATAAAGCTGTAATTATTTTAGAAATTATAATTTTATAACCACTATTGGGGGTCATAAATACCATATAACCTGTTTTTTTAAATATATCTTTATTATACATCTGTATTACATCAACAACATATAAGATTAATAGACCAAAAGCTAAAAACGCTGCTAGTGGACCAAAACCTAATTCGCCAAACTTTATTGTAAAAAATGCATTACCTAATACTGTTGTTATTAAAATAGCTATAAACATTTTGTATTTTTTCATAAACTCATACTTTATTAAATTTAACATGATAAATATACCTCCTTGTAAAGCTCTTCAATTGATTTACCTTTATTAAATCTAATATCTTCGGCATCTTCATTTACTACAATTTCACCATTTTTTAATAAAACAACTCTATCTAAAATAGTTTCAAGTTCACTTACCAAGTGGCTTGAGATAATAACTGAATTTGATTCACTAGATACCTCATTTATTAATTGTAGAACAATTTCTCTGGATATAGGGTCAAGACCATTTAACGGCTCATCAAACATATATATTGGTGCTTTTCGCGATACAGCTAATAATACTTTTAGTCTGCCTTTAAGGCCAGTTGAAAGATCAGAGACCTTTTGCTTAGGATTAAGTTCTAACTTTTCAAGCAACGAATGGGCTTTATTCAAATCAAAATCTTGGTACATTTCATTAAAATACTTTATTACTGTAGTTAATTTCATAAAAGAGTACAAGTAATCTTCTGTAGGCATAAACACAACTTGAGCTTTTGTTTTAAAACTAATAGGCAAGTCTTTAATTGTTACGTCACCTGAGGTATGTTTGTGTAAACCTGCAATTACTTTCATTAAGGTAGTTTTACCACTACCGTTTGGTCCTAATAATCCATAGATTTTTCCTGTTTCAAAGGATATTGATACCTCATTAAGTGCTACTTTTGAAAAATATTTTTTTGATAAATTAGCTATTTTAATTATATTACTCATTATAATCCTCCAACATTATAGCCTTTTTTTGTAAAACTAGGCTGACCATTTCTTCATACGAAATTCCTAATTTTATCATTCCTTGAACAAAATCTGCTGTTAATCTGTTAGCCATATCAACTTTTATTTCATTAACAGTTTCAGCTGACTCTGTAATAAAAGTTCCTAAACCACGTTTTTTATAACAAATTCCTTGTGACTCCATTTCTTTATATATTCTAGTTGCCGTATTAGGATTTATACCTAACTCTTTAGCAAGATCTCGTGTAGATGGCATTTTATCACCTAATTTAACTCTCCCTGATATTATGTCTGCTTTAAACTTATCTATTACTTGTTTATAAATTGGCAAACTGTTATTAAATTTCATATCTCACTCGCCCTTCAACACTAGTGCACTAGTTAAATAGTACACTAGAATAAGGCGTTTGTAAAGTCTTTTTTAAAAATAATTAGTTGCCCATATTAGGCAACTAATTATTTTAGCTATTAAATTTTTATTTACTAAGCAAAAAGTGCTGTTGTTATAGCAATTAAACCCATTACCAGCAATAAAACTAAAGTCAACTTTTTAAAAACTGACTCATTTATTTTTTTACACAAGTAAATTCCCGTAAAAACACCTACTAACATAGCTGGCAATAAATAAGTAGCTGTTTTTATAACACTTGCATTTATTAACGAATTAAAGAAATAGGTTATTATAGTTATTATATTTAAAACCCAAAAATAAGCTGTAAGGGTGGCTTTAAAAGTCTCTTTAGATACTCCTATATTAGTCAAGAATAAAACTATAGGGGGACCACTTAAGCTAAGGCTACCCCCTAATAAACCACTAGCAAATCCAACTGGGATATAGGCAACATTTGTTTTTTTTATTTTAAAGCTTATATTAAAATACATAAGACCAGCTAATAATACAATTGTAATTCCTACAATTAGCCTTAGAACTTTATCATCAATAACCATTAGTAACTTAGTACCTAAAGGCGTAGCTACTATTCCACCCAAAATTAGGGTTGAAATTGTTTTAAATTTTACACTTTTACGAACATCGTAAAGTATTATAGTATTCATTATTAAACTAAACAAAGCCAAAACAGGTACAATTAATTTTAGCGGTAAAAATAAACTAATGAGTGGCAAAGCAACCAAACAAAAACCAAAGCTTGTGGTTCCTTGAATTAACCCTGAAACAAAAATTATTATCATAGAAAGTATTAATATTGTAGTGTCCATTATGTTTCTCCTGTTAAGCTATGTTTTATCTCTTTATTATATAGATATCCTAGTAATTTTCAATTGTTTTAAAATATTTTTTTATGCCATATGTTATTATATTGTTAGTATAATTTATATCTCAAGATTAATGATAATTTAGCTACAAAACAAAAGTATCAAAGGTGATAAGGTAAATGTCTATACAATATCTATTTAAAATATGTTTATTAACATCTGTTAAAGGTAGTATTTTGATACTACTTGTTTTGTTCATACAACGCTATTTTAAGAGAAATTTCACTTCAAAGTGGATATACATACTATCAGTAGTTGCAGTAGTAAGGCTTTTGCTTCCTAGGAGTCCTTTAGTAAACGTTTTGTCTCTCTATAATTTGCTTTTGTATAAAAGATTTTCTTTTAATATAAAAGACATAATCTTAGGAAAATCAGCTGTTGTAGGTAACAGCTTTAATTTTATTGATAGTAAATATAATGTAGCAAATTTTATTAGCGAATCACTCTCATTTAATTGTTTTAAGTTTTGTAGTACTATCTGGATTATTGGTGTTTTTGCATTTGCTATTGGTTTTATTGCTCTTAATTTTATTTTTTTTAAAAGACTTAAACAGCAAAGTATAAATAAAAACCCTCAAATTATTGAGCTATTACATGAAAGTAAACAGCTGTTAAAATACTCAAAACATGTTTCCGTCTACTCAACAACACGTTTAAGTTCGCCAATAACTTATGGAGTCTTTAAACCTAAAATTATCTTGCCAAAATATATATTAACTAATTTTAGTGAAAACAAGCTTAAACATATTATTCTACATGAGTTAGTACATATAAAACATCATGATAATTTATTTAATTTTATATGTACAATAGCCTGTGTTTTTCACTGGTATAATCCGCTTGTCTGGTATATTTATTTTAGACTAAAAAAAGATTGTGAGTTAGCTTGTGATGAAAAAGTATTACTGCTTTTAAATGATACAGAGTATTTACAATATGGTAGAACCTTAATTGAAGTTATGCAATGCAGTATAAACAATAATTATCATAAAACAATTATTAATCAAGCCTTTGTTAATGACAGAAGTGAAGCTAATGAAAGAATTAGTCAAATTTCTCGATTTAAACCTAAACATAAATCTATATTAATACTCTCTACGTGTTTCTTGATTTTATTTATTTTAGTAAGTTTTAATGAGGACAAAAGCACTAGACCTCTGTCTTTAACTAATAATCTTAACATTACCTCATGTTTAAACATGACAAAACAAGAGTTAAAGACACTAGTAAAAGCACAACCAATTCACTCCTTTTTTTTAATTAGTGATGAAAAACCATACTATATACTTTACTACAATATTAAGGGTGTTCACTATCAGTTTTGGTATAATGCCATCACTTATAATGACAGCTTGAAGCCGATTGAAATTACTACAACAAAATACTTAAATATTAGTAGGGGTACAAAAACTAGTAATGCTCTAGTAAGAGCAAAAGAAAATTTTGGAGAACCAATACAGCTTAGTATCAATAATGATTATAATCAATATATATATCAACATAATAGTACTAAAGTGATGCTTATAGCAGATAATAAAACAAATAAGATTTATAGCATTACTTTATATTGAGGTTAACAATGAGTCTTAAAAAAAAATTAATAATCTTGTCTTTTATTGCAGTGTTAAGTATTGTCTTCTATATGTTTTTTGTTGAGGATATTCACATAAATTATCCTAATAATCCCTTAATATCTAAAGATTCTGTGAATTTATTAACAATAGCAAAAGATTATGTATATAAATCAAATAACGCTATTATAACTCAAGAAAACATTTCAACAGGCATGTATACCGATGCAGATTATAAAAATTTTTACTGTACTTTTAAAATACCTAAATATGAGCCTGTTTATCAAAAAGCCTGGCAAGATAATAACGCCCAGTTGCTTTTTGAGTCATATCTTCAGGAAACAACTGAATGGGTTGTTAACAATAAATATAAAATTAGCGTTTATTATTATAAAAATGAAAGTAAGAGCATTAAAATCATGCTTTTTGAACAGGCTTGGGTAGGTCTTAGTAAGCTGATATCATCTGTTATAGATTTACCTGTAGAGAGTAAAAATAAAGATATTTATATCACATATGAGTCTATTTTAGGATCATTTTTTGGACTAACAAACGGAAATGACTTAAGATTTTATAATAATTACTTAAGTATAAAATAGCTTATCTCTTTTAAGAATTACTTTATTAGGTTAAAAAATTCGTTATTAGGTATATTAATAACTTTATTATGTTTAATATAAAACTAAAAACATGTTAGTAATATTTACTGTTACTAACATGTTTTTGTTCTAATTATAATTTATTTTTGCTCTTCTAATAGGTCTTTTAATGCGGATATATCTTGGTCACTTAGCTTATTAGTTTTTGCGAAACTAGCTACTAATAATCCTAAAGAACCGTTATATATTTTGTTTAAAAATCTGTTTGTTTCTTCTTTAACACATTGTTCTTTTGTTTTTAAAGGAAAATACATATTAAATTTCTCTTTTTCTACACCAACAACACCTTTATCTACTAGTCGTTTTATTAAGGTTCTAATTGTTTTGCTACTCCATGTTGAGATATTCTCTAGATCTTTAACAACATCGTAAGCCCTAATCTTTTTATTCTGCCAGATAATCTCCATAACCTGCCATTCGGCATCAGATATTTTTACATCTCTTTTCATTTATACTCTCCTAAATAAGTTTAATTTATATCACTTCTAACTATTTAAGTTTATTATTCATTAATACTTACAATTATTTTACCATACATTATGAGATAATTCTTTAGGTAATCAACTAAAACCAAATTTGAGATGAAAAAATAACAATATAAGATTAATGTTAAATGTAAAAGGATATTGTATTTGTTAAGAAACAATATCCTTTTACGTTGTATTTACTTAATTTGCAAAACTGTTTTATTACCTACGTAGGGCTGTAAAGCTTTTGGTACGTTTATAGAACCATCTTCATTCATATTATTTTCTAAAAAAGCAATTAACATGCGTGGTGGCGCAACAACTGTGTTGTTTAGAGTATGAGGGAAATATTTATTGTCTTCACCTCTTACTCTAATTTTTAATCTTCTAGCTTGGGCATCACCTAAATTTGAACAGCTTCCTACTTCAAAATATTTTTTTTGACGAGGAGACCATGCCTCTATATCTATTGATTTAACTTTTAAATCTGCCAAATCACCAGAACAACATTCTAATGTCCTCACAGGAATATCTAAAGTTCTGAAAAATTCTACTGTGTTATTCCACAGTTTATTAAACCACTGCATGCTATTTTCTGGCTTGCAAACAACTACCATTTCCTGTTTTTCAAACTGGTGTATTCTATATACCCCACGTTCTTCTAAGCCATGAGCCCCTTTTTCTTTTCTAAAACATGGAGAATAGCTTGTTAGGGCTTGAGGTAATTCTTCTTCTGGTATTATTGTATCTATATACTTTCCTATCATTGAGTGTTCACTAGTTCCTATTAAATATAGGTCTTCACCCTCAATTTTATACATCATAGCATCCATTTCTGTAAAACTCATAACGCCAGAAACCACATCACTTCTTATCATAAATGGGGGTATACAGTATGTAAAGCCCCGTTTAATCATAAAATCTCTAGCATAAGTTATAACACCAGAATGTAGCTCTGCTATATCACCCATTAAATAATAAAATCCATTTCCTGAAACTTTACGAGCACTATCTAAATCTATACCATTTAGTTTATTCATAATGTCAATATGATATGGTATATCGTAATTAGGAACAACTGGTTCCCCAAATCTTTCACATTCTACATTTTCACTGTCATTTTTACCAATTGGCACACTTACATCAATAATGTTGGGTAAAATCATTAGTATTTTAGTTATTTCTTCGGCTAAGGTATCATCTTTAGCACTAATCTGCTCTAGTCTTTGGGCGTTTAAAGCTACTTGTTTTTTTAGTTCTTCGGCTTGCTCTTTATTGCCTTGTTTCATGGCTGACCCAATTTGTTTAGATATTTTTTTCTTAGCTGCCCTTAAATTATCTGCCTCTAGCTGTGCTTTACGGCGCTGTTCATCAAGTTTTAAAACCTTATTTACAAGCTCTAGTTTTTCATGTTGAAATTTCTTTTTAAGATTCTCTTTAACAACTTCTGGATTTTTTCTAATAAACTTTAGGTCTAACATTATAGTACTCCTTCTTTTTAAGATGTTGATATAAGTTAAAAACCCTTAAAACTAAAAAAAGCCCTGCATCCACATATTATATATGGGACGAAGAACTCCGCGTTGCCACCCAAATTGCAGCTAAATTTTAACTACCACTCGCCAGTTTTATAAAGGTAACCAACCCATTAACAGCTCTAAAAGTGGAAAGATTTATAATTTCACCGATTCTCACCAACCATCGGCTCTCTGCAGAAACTCAAAATCGTAGCTTTTGTCGTAGCTGATTTATTTATTTTCAACATTATATACCTTTTTTATGTAAGAATCAATATTTATTTTTTTAATTATTTTTATAGTTTAAGTTTTATGGGCAAATTTCTTCAAGCTTTTTGTAAAACTAACTATAGTTAGTGTTTATGTAATTACATAGCCAATTAAAAGCTACCTAAGCTATAGGCAACTTTCAATTGTATGTATTTAAATAACTACACTATAAATTTAAACAAGCGTGTAAGTTTTTACTTTAGTATAGAGAAGACAGCCAAGTAGCTATATTACTTCTTAGTACAAAATCGACCCTTTAATTCTGTTACTTTTCCTGTAAAAACATCAATAATTAAACTACCAGCAAACGGTGAACGTAAAACAAAAAGCTTATCACCGTAAGCAGAAAACTTTAACTCTCCAACTGCATAAATATCATTGTAAACTGTTTCTATATTAGTAAGTTTGCCATCTTTATAGGTTGCCACAAAAATTTCTTTTTTATTGTTATCATAAAATGCAAGCCTATTTTTATAATTAGAGTATGCTACACAACTAACGTTTCCGTAATATAAATGTTCAACTTCATCTGTCTCGCAGTTAACACTGCTTAATGTGCTATTCATACCTATAGACCCACTACTTAACATTGTATTATCATTAATTAACTGCTTAAGTAAGGGATTATACTGACGAGCTAAATTTTTTCTACCAACAAAACTGATTTCATTATTTTTTAAAGTAGCACAAACTTGATTACTTGCAAGTACATACTTACCGTTATTTTCTCCTAGTATTTCTGAATTTTGAATAAAGTTATTAAGTTCATACTTATCGCTGCTACTAAAAAAATGCTGACCAACCCACCTATAAAATGGTTTACATCCATCTTTTGTGGCTTCTACTTTTACATTAAAATAATCATTATAAACTGGTTTAGAGATAGTATTATTTTGCTTAATAGTTAAATCTTCAACAATGTTAGTTACTTTATTGCTCTCTAAGTCGTATTTAGTATGTTTATATACTTTTCCAATAAATTCTATATATTTTTCATTCATATTATAATCGTTATTCTCATCTTCTGCTACACAATACTTAGATCCATATAGGCTCTTGCTGTCACTAGACCATGTTATATACCGTGCATCATCTGCAATTTTATTAGCTTTATTTGTACTTAAATTATATATATAACCATATCCTTTATTGTATACACTAAAACCCGTCTCTTTCTCTTCAGGAATTAAGCTATCGATAGATATTAACAAGTTTTTCTTGTCTGGTGATACCTTTAATATGTACTTTTTTTCATAGTAAGTTGTATTATTCATGAGAAATGGGCTTGAAATGTGGTAATTTATATTCTCATTTACTACCTCCAGTGGTATATCTACACTAAAGCTTTTTAACTCTTTAATTTCTTTTCTTGTATACTTAAATTTTTTAAATATTATCCTTTTTATGTAGCGATTATTTTCTGCTTTAAAGTCTATTGTTCTGTATAAAGATAATAATGTATCATTGTTTATCCAATCAATAACATAATTAAACTCTGTTGCTTTTTCATAGTTTTCATTTGCTGGTAATTTAGAAACATCTAATGGCATTATATAATAAGTCATGCCTGTTTTATCTTTGTTTACTTCTACACTATTACCTAGCTCTACTACTTCCGTTTGGGGTATCTTGTTTAGTAACATGTATCCCCCCCCAATTAATACAACACTAATACAAATAATACTTATCAATTTTTTCACTACTATTACCTCACTTTCATGTAACTCATTCACAACTGCATTATACATATAAAATATTGCAAATTTATTACAATAAGTTAATAAAAGTTAGGTTTATTTGCATTAATTAATACTGTAACTTTAGTTCCTTTATTTAGTTCACTTATAATATCAATTGAGGCATCATGTGATTTAATAATATTTTCAATTACAGCTAATCCTAAGCCACTACTTTCAGTAACTATAGTTGCTCTATTTTCCTTAAAAAATGGTTTAAAGATATTTCTTAAGTTTTGCTCTTTTATACCTATGCCAGTATCTTCAACAATAACTTTTATGTAATTATTTTCTTTAAATGCTATAACTGTTACTGATCCATTAATTTTATTGTACTTAATACTGTTATCTAATAAATTAACAATAAGTGACCTTAAGGCGCCTTCATTACCATACACCTGTAAATTATCTGCCACATTACTATTAAGTGTTACATAGTACTTTTGAGCTTTTATATTCATCTTAATTACAATTTTAGCTATAAGATCAGTTAGGTTAATTATTTCTTTATTGTTATATAAATCAGCTTCATTATAAAAAGATATGTCAAGTATAGATTTAACTAAATCATAAAGCCTCATACTCTCATTATTAATTATTTTTATTGAATCGATATCTTCCTGTCTCCCTACACATTCAGCTAGTAACAGTTCCGAGTAACCTATAATAGTAGTTAATGGAGTTTTCAACTCATGGGTAACACTGTCATAAAAGTTTTTTTTATAATTACTTATTCTTTTTATTTCATCTCTGTCGTTTTTTATTTTAGTTATTTGCTGACCAAGCTTTGTTGTCATATCATTTAAATCTACTGCTAACTCACCTAACTCATCATTACTTTTTATTATAAGCTGATTATTAAACTCATTATTTACAACTTTTTTTGTAAATGCTTTAATCGTAAGTATTCTCTTAATAATGCTATTTGAGCTTAACATTGATAAACCAATAATAATTATTGATGCAATTACAGACATAATATACATTATAATTTTAACTTGTTTTTCAGTTTGCAACATATCTGTATAGTCAACAAAATACCTTATAATTATTTGTCTATTAAATCCATCATATCTTATAGGAAAATCTACTATTGCTTTATCTTTAAAATAGTTTATATCATATGAAGTTTTAAAACTGTTTTTATTAAAGCTAATTTCACTGAACTCGTATGCTCTATAATCGGGTGCAAATTCAGCTATAATTTCATTATTGAGGTAGATAATTATTTGTTCATTAAAGTTCATAGCTAACATTGTACTTAACTGTTTTAAGGCATAATGATTATTAGAGTTTATTTTCTCTACCGTATTAAAGTCTAAGTCTTTACCTATATAGTTAGCTGTTCGTTCATAGAGCTCTAACATGTCTTTTTTTATTACATTCCTATTGTAAGATTTTAGTTGGTTTACTATTACAAAATTAAGGCTTATAAAAACTATCAAACTAATTAATGTGTACATTATAAACATTTTTGACTTAATAGATATTCTCATTAATTATCACTCAATACACTTTTTTTTAGTACATAACCTACTCCAAATACTGTTTCTATAATGGGGTTATGTTTTGTGCTTTTCAGTTTCTTACGCAAACGCTGTATATTAACATCAACAGTTCTTATATCACCAAAAAAATCATTACCCCATATATTATCTAAGATAAAGTCTCGTTTTAGTACTTTATTGGCATTGTTTATGAAGAGCATTAATAACTCAAATTCTTTTGGATTAAGCTTTACTTCATTTTTATCTATAGCTATCTTATAGCTATCTTTAAATACTTCAATATTAGGGTTAAGATTAATAACTTTGTTATCAATGTTATCATTATAGAGTCTTGATATAATTTTTTTGATTCTTAATAAAACCTCAGCTATATGAAATGGTTTTGTTATGTAGTCATCAGCACCTAATTCTAGTCCTTTAATTTTGTCTTCTATATGGTTCTTGGCAGTAATCATTATTATTGCAGTGTTATAAACATTAGTAACTCTTTTACAAAGCTCAAAACCAGTTATATCAGGCAATTTAATATCTAACAATATTAAATGAGGTTTTATCTTTTTTAATTTATTGAGTGCCTCTTTACCACTAAAACAAACAATTACATTTGCTTGCTCTTTAGATAAAACTCTAGCTAGTAAATTAGCAATATTTATGTCATCTTCTACAACCATAATGGTTTTTAATTTAAGTATGTTACCCATATGTCTCCTCCACTTAGGTATGCTAGATTAATTATAACTTAATAATATTGCAAAAGTTTAACATCCTATAATAATTTTTAGGTAATTAAGTTAAATTAGTTTAGTTATAATAGTATTTATTTCAGTTACCTTGTTATTTTACACCTTAATATGATATTTACATCTTTATTGATTATTATTTTGATGTTATAATTTTTTTAATACTATTTTCATTTTGGATATAGTATTAAAAGGAGGATAAGGTTAAGTTGGATAAAGAAGGCCGGGTGTCACTGTGGATTGGTACATTTGACTCATTTTTAGAACTAGATAACTACATAAAGGTAAGTTACAATGAGGGATTTATTGACTCTCAATTTGAAAAGGATTTTCATATTGATTATTATGATGATGAGTTAAAAGAAGCTGATTGTATTGAGACCCAAACGAATGATGTATCAACATTAATTGAAGGTTTTTCACACGATGAGGTTTTGATTCCAAAAATCAAAAAATTATGTGGCGACAAATTTAATGAAATGGTAAATGCAATAATACTTTTATACAATTTTAATTATAACAAACCCATCTCAGAAGTTAATGTTGGTGAAAACAAACTTAAGTTTATAGGATCATTCAATTATTTATAATTATTCAAAAAAACAAACAGACATCTTAATTTTGGTGTCTGTTTGTTTTTGTAAATTTTTATATTAATAATTATCTTAATGTTAGAATAAATATATGTTAGTTAATAACACCTTAAGGTTTTACATAGATTTTTAGTAAACTCAACAATTCTATATAGTTCAGATGGTTTATTACGTTTTAACCAAACTTGTTTAAACTGATAAAGCCAATCCTCCAAAGCAAGTGCACATTGAGTCGGGGTTTTAAAACCCACAGTAGATAAATTCTCTTTAAGTGCCTTGTTTTTGATATGTGGTATTAGATTATTAAAAATAATTATACCTTGTGTAGCTACATAATATGCCTGCAAATATTCTCTTTGCTCAACACTCACACTTGTTTGTAAATCTAATAATCTGGAACTAATAGTATTTAATAAAATATTATCTAAAACAATTTTTTCAGTATCATTAGTAACTTTCTTTAAGTATTTTACTTCATTTTTTTCTTGCCACTGTACTAATGCTAACAGCGTTAAGTGATGTTTATTAGCAACTTTATCTAGTAAATTCATTAATGATATATCATTTAAGCCAAACTGTATTTTATCTATATAATTATTCATTCCTTGATAACTTAGCTCTTTTTGAGACCAAGAGAACTGTGCCCCATAAATTAAACCAGGTATCGAAGATGCAAAAAAGTTCCAATGACCATAGTCACCCCAATCAGTATTGAGTAAACCAATTGCATTATATTTTTTACCATAATCACTCATCATTTTAATATTATCATAAGCAAGGTTAAAATCATTCATAAGTTTATTCCAGCCATGTACACCAGGACAAACATACTGTTTGAAATTCCTATCTTTAATCATTTTAACTTTTTCTTCTTCGTAGTTTAACCAGTACCACCAGTTTAAACATATAATATCTTTAGGTAATTGTTCAATATACTCAGGATGTTTAATTATTATATCTCCCCAAAACATTACCTTTAAATTATGTTTTTTAACACAATTCACTACTTTATTTAAAAAATCAACATACAACTTACTCTGTCCTAATTCTTCAGCTAGCTCTTTGGTTTTGCCTTGACCCAAGTCAAAAGTTTCATCTGCACATATATTAAAATGATTAGACCTAAATAGGGGAACAAATTGATCTATCATATCTTCAACAAACTTTATACTCTTAGCATTACTAACGTCTAAAGTATAGTGATTCATTCTATCAACCCAACTATAGGGTTTATCACTTACATTCTCTAATTCATTTAGTTCTTTAAAACTCTCAGAGCGTAATGCTTCGTATAAATGACCAAAAGTAGCTAAAGATGGAACCAACTCAATTTGTCTTTGGGCACAGTAGTTATCTAACTCTATAATTTCATTAGCAGTTAGTGGTTCTGTTATATTCCATATTTCACTATGTCCTTTAAATAAAAAAGTATGCTCAATATACAGCTGTAATTGATTTAACTTATAAAAAGCACATAAATCAGCCAATTCTTTTAAGCTATTAAGGCTTGGTACTTTACCTCTAGTAACATCATGATAAAAACCTCTATTATTAAAGGCTGGTTTATCTTTAATATATAAACATGGTATCTGTCTTTTATGTTGTTTTAACAATTGAATAAATGTTTG